>JAAVCJ010000029.1 GCA_014802385.1 Bacteroides sp. | reverse complement strand
CTTCTTGACTTCCTCATATTCAATTTCCTCGATAAAGTCATTCAAATTCTCTTTGAGCAATCGTTCTTTATACGCCGCTTTCAGCAATGCGCGGAAAGTAGAGAAGTAGCCGGCGGCTGAGTTTCTGGAGATAGTTTGTTTCGGATGCCGGAGCTGCTTTGCTTTCAGAAGATAGTCACGGAACTTGTTGCAAAGATCCACTGTCACATCTCCAAAGGTGCATTTGCCGATGCAGAAGCGGTTAATTTATTGACTTACAAAAGATTATAAATCAAATCCGTACAAGCATCGTACATTTTCTATGTTTGTAAGTGGTTAACCTACTGCGATTTAATACATTACAAGCCGCATTTGCCAAATTGACAACAGTGACTCAATGCAAAGTTAGCGATAATCTCCCGATTATCAAAGCAATATCCAAATTTTAACATTCTCGACTATGCGCCGCGCCGTACAAAATCAGTAAAAATCCGCTTGTCTCGTTATCGCGACAAATGTCTTAAATATGTCTTGAAGAACACGCTATCTTGTCGTGATAATGACCTTAAACAAGCTGTTCTTCTCGCGATTATCGGCTCAAAATAGTCGCATAAATATGGAAAATCGGATCATTGGGAGCTGATTCATGCCATATTTACTTCTATTTTGAGCCGATTTAATAAGTAGTATCCGTTCTAATGTTTGGTAAATAAAACAACTCTTAGAATATGGGCCTGCCGTAAAATTTTGAATAAAAAAGTATATCAAATATGTTTTAGTATTCAAATTTTCACTATCTTTGCACTGTGAAAAGTCCATTGGAACATTTAGGAAACATACCTGTCACTGCGGCTGCCTTGGAATCTTTATTCCCCAATATCAAAGGTGGTAACCAGAAAATCAGGTTACTTGAGCGCGATAAACAGGTCATTCGGCTCAAGAGGGGACTTTATGTGTGTAGTCCAAACGAGACGGGCATCCCTTTGTCAACAGAGCTGATTGCGAATCATCTCTATACACCTTCGTATGTTTCCATGTCGTCGGCTCTACGCTATTATGGATTGATACCGGAAGAAGTCTACGTTATGCAGTCCATGACGCTGAAGCACTCCCGTGATTTCGATACACCTGTGGGACGATTTGAATACACCTATATTTCCAAAGATGCGTTTTCAGTGGGGTTATCCAGTATCAAAAAAAATGAATATGCCTTTGTGATTGCAACGCCAGAAAAGGCATTGTGCGACTTGATTGCCAACTCTCCCGGAGTGAATCTTCGCTATCCAAAAGATGCGGCTCTTTATTTGGAGGAAGATATCAGAATGGAGTTGAGCGATTTCAAGCAAATGAATCCCGCAATTCTGGACGAATACGCAAAAGTGGGCAAAAAGGCCGATTCAATCCGTACATTATTAAAATTATTGAAGCAATGAAGAATGATATATATGACAATATGCTTTCCGCATACGATTTATCAACAGAGCAGCAAAAGCGGAATGCAATTTTCGAGGTCAATCAGCAGGTGATACTTGCCGGTCTTCATAATGGTGGATTCTTTGATGTGGCTTCCTTTTATGGAGGTACTTGTTTAAGAATTTTCCATGGACTTCAACGGTTCTCGGAAGATATGGATTTCTCTCTCCTTACTCCTGATGAAAATTTTGATTTCACGAAGTATTTCCAGCCAATCATAGATGAATTTGCTGTTGTTGGCAGGGAAGTGGAGATTACGAAAAAGGATAAGAAGAATTTTGGAAAAGTAGAGTCTGCATTTCTGAAAGATACCACTGATGTATATGATGTGTCATTCCAGACCGACAAATCAATAAAGATAAAGATTGAGGTTGATACTTTGCCTCCGTTGAATTTCAGGACTGAGCAGAAGTTATTATTGCAGCCACACTCGTTTATGACACGATGCTTTACACTGCCGGATTTATTCGCTGGCAAAATGCACGCGTTGGTCTATCGTGCATGGAAGAATCGCGTGAAGGGGCGTGATTGGTATGACTTTGAATGGTATGTCCGCCATAACGTACCATTGAGTTTTACACATCTTGCCGAGCGAACTTTGCAATTTAACAATGAAGTTCTTGACAAGGACGCATTTATTCTTCGACTGAAAGAAAAGTTAGTGTCAGCCAATATGAATCAAGTAAAGAGCGATGTGCTTCCATTTGTAAGAAACCCTCGTGAACTAGAGATATGGTCAAATGATTATTTTGTTCAGCTTGCTGATATGGTAAGGTTTGAATGATAAATCCAATATAAGGAGAATTAACAGCTATGGAGCTTATTCCGGGAGTATATGAAACACTGGTAAGTGCGGCGATAGAAAAGAAACTCACCGCGTTACCAGCCGATAAATATTTTGTAAAGAAAGTTGATATTGACAGTGCTGAATCTTGTAAGATGCTGTCAGATTATCTTGCTGAAGTGGTGTGCGAGATTCTTAAGAATTATTTTAGAGAACAAACTACATCAAAACAAATTTCCGCGCAGGTAGAAGTAGTGAATCGGGTTCTCCAGTTCATAGAGTCAGAATGGAAAGACGAGGAAGTTATTACATCCGATTATAAACTAAGTGAAAAAAGCAAACTGCAATTCTTGAGAGGTATTTATAATAAGGTTGGATATACAGAGTCTCAAATTGAAGAACGGTCAAAGAATCATCCGATTTCAGGATATCGTGTCAGTAGCCTGTTTACAGGTGGAAATGATATTTCTATAGATGATGAAATCAAACGAGACATACAGACCGCAGATCAGATTGATTTTGTTGTATCATTCATCAAGTTTGAGGGACTCCGCTTAATTTATCAATATCTGAAAGAATTTTTGACTCAACCCAGTGCAAAACTTCGGATACTGACAACGACGTATATGGGAGCGACCGATCCAAAAGCTATAAGGAAGTTATTCGAGCTAAAGGAGATCGGTAACGTTGAGATTCGCGCCTCGTTTAATACTAATCAGGAACGCCTACATGCTAAGGCATATATCTTTAGCCGAAATAATGGGTTTGACACTGCATACATTGGTTCAAGTAATCTTTCACGATCGGCATTGACCAAAGGACTTGAATGGAATATGCGTGTCACTTCCATCGAGAACTCTCATATAATCAATAAGACGAAAGCTACCTTTGACAGTTATTGGAATAGTGAGGATTTCGAGGCTATTGATACTGAAGAACGACTTATAGCTTTTGAGAAAGCCATTAGAGAACAGCATGGACAAGGCTCGCGTGATTCTGAAGAGACGCAGTATTTAATTAGATTTGAACGTAAGACCCATCAGATTAAAGTGCTCGAAAAATTGCAGTTTGAGCGGAGTCAGATAAAATCATATAAAAATCTTGTCATTGCAGCAACCGGTACTGGAAAAACGGCAATTTCTGCATTCGATTTCAAGGATTACAATAAGATAATCCAACGAACAAAGAATCGGCGTGCAAGAATCTTATTTGTTGCACATCGGGAAAAGATTCTCAAACAAGCAAGATCGACATTCCGTTCTGTAATGGTTGATGCAAATTTTGGAGAAATTTGGACAGGACGAATATCGCCAGGGAGTAGGTCGAATATTGACCATTTGTTTATCACAATTCAAACATTAAATAATAACTGGGACACATTTGAGCGCCTCGGTAAGGAGTATTATGACTATATTGTAATAGATGAGGTTCATCATAGTCAGGCAGGATCGTACAGAGATATATTCAAAAGATTCACACCGGAAATATTTGTAGGGCTTACGGCAACTCCGGAACGAATGGACGGGAAGGAGATTAAACCAGACTTTAATAATAGATTTGCTGCCGAAATAAGACTTCAGGAAGCTCTCGACCAGCGATTACTTTCGCCCTTTGATTATTTCTGTATTACTGACGATAGCGTGGACTTGTCAATGGTACCATGTAAAGGCGATGCCTATGATAAAAGCATATTGCAATCGTTATATAAGGCTCAGAATACTCAGCGTTTTAGCTTAATCCAGCGAGCTCTTGACAATTATGTAACCAATCCATATGAATGTAAGGCTGTATGTTTCTGTGCCGGAATTGAACATGCGGAAATGATGGCTGATATGTTTAATAAGTCAGGTTATAAAGCAGTTTCGGTCACATCTCGCAACAGTGCAGATATTGACAGGGTTTCCAGTATGCTGGCTCGTGATGAGATTAATTACCTTTGTGTGTCGGATATTCTAAATGAGGGTATTGATATTCCGGAAATTGATACTGTGTTGTTCTTAAGACCGACGGAATCCTTGACCGTATTTTTACAACAACTTGGTCGTGGCCTACGTCTCGCTGACGGGAAATCATGCCTTACAGTGCTGGATTTTGTCGCTCAGGCAAATAAAAGCTATAATTATGAGCGTAGATTCAGAGCTCTTGTCGGTAGATCAATGAAGAGTATTTCTCACGAGATTCAAACCGGTTTCAAATTCCTGCCGCGTGGTTGTTCTATTACCATGGAACGCCAAGCTCAGGAGTATATTCTTCAAAATATCAATGACGCGATATTTAATAAAAGGAGGCTAATACAGGAAGTGGCCGGATTTGAGCACAACACTGGTCTAACTTTAAGTTTAAGAAATTTTCTTGAGAACTTTAGTCTTGATATAAGAACTGTTTATAAGACTCCCGGCTCGTGGGCTCGACTGAAGCAGCTCGCGGGCATCGCTGTTCCAACCTTTGATCCCGCCTCGAAATATATGGAACGCATAGAAGGAGGAATTGCCAGGCTTTATCATGTCAATAGCTACGACTACCTGAATTTCTTAAAATCATTATTGAATAATAATTTCAAAGTTTCCGTCAAAAACGCCAGAGAACGTAAATTCGCTAAAATGTTCTATTATACGATGTGGCTTAACCCTTTGGATAAACTGAATAAGGAATATGCCCAATCCTTTAATTCTATTGAAGATGTGATTGCATCTCTTAAAGATCAGGCTTGGATAGTAGAAGAATTACAGACGCTTATAGATATTAAAATAGAATCGCTTAGCAAGACAACAAGATGGTTTGATGTAGCTGATGGTTCAGAAATAGAACTTTATGGCTGTTATTCTGCTGATGAGATTCATCTGCTGTTAGAAGATAAACCTGGCAGGTGGCAGGTACTAGGCACACAATACAATAAGGATAAGAAGTTTGCAATGGTATTTGTGACTCTTAATAAATCGGATAAAGAATACTCTCCTTCAACTTTATATGAGGATTATGCAATTTCTCAGTCTCAGTTTCACTGGCAATCTATGAATAAAACACAGGAGCAGAGCGAGGAAGGACAACGTATAATCAATCAGAAAGAGAATGGTTGGAAATATATTCTTTTTGTTCGAGACTCAAAAACAGACGAATTTGGTAATACTAATGGTTACTATTGTTTGGGTATGATGGACTTTAATTCCAGCCATGGCGAATGTCCAATGAACGTTGTGTGGGATATGCATGAACCTATTCCCGGATTTATTCTTGAATCAGCAAAAGCCGTTTAATGTATGAGTGTGACAAAAAGTACAATAAAAGTTGTAGGGGCTGCTATTGTAGATTCCGGAAAGATATTAGTCGCACAAAGACCGATGTCCGACAAGGCCTACAAATCTCTGAAATGGGAGTTTCCCGGAGGTAAGATTGAATATGGAGAAACTGAAGAGGCTGCTATAAGGCGTGAAATTCGAGAAGAACTTGATTGCGAAATAGAGGTGGATATTCTTTTGCCAGAAATAGAGTATGAGTATTCTGACTTCATTTTAAGAATGATTATATGTATCTGTCATCTCGTTGGGGCTACAGCACCAAAGTGCCTGGAACATAATGCACTTTGCTGGATACCATTAGACAGATTATCGGAATTAGATTGGGCTGCAGCAGATGCTCAGATTTATCCTATAGTTGCAGATTATTTGAATCAATAAAAGTGGCTATGAAGATACAGTATTGCTCGGATCTGCACATGGAGTTTCATGACAATATGCGTTTTATGAAATCACTGCCAATGGAGGTGGTCGGTGATGTGCTTGTCATTGCCGGCGATGTCGGGTATCTCATTGACACGACAATCCCTCATCTAAGATTTTGGAAATGGGCTTCTGAGAACTACCGTCAGGTGCTTATGATTGCTGGAAATCACGAATACTATAACAACGGAGATATAGCAGCACAAGGCGAGAGTTGGCAAAAGATGTTTCTGCCAAATGTCGGTTACTATCATAACAAAGTTGTAAGGATAGATAACGTAGATTTTATTCTCTCAACTTTATGGTCAAGGATTGCGCCTGTTGACGAATTCGCAATTCATAACGGGATGAATGACTACGCCCAGATTCTTTACAACAAGCGTCGTCTAATTCCTCAGAACATCAATGATGAGTTTGAGAGAAATCTCGCGTTTATTAAGAAATCCGTTATGGAGAGTGAAGCTGAAAGAATCGTTATAGTCACACACCATCTGCCCACATTCGCAGCTATTGAAGATAAACATAAGGGAAGCGTGCTTAATGCTGCCTACGCCACTGAACTAGGCAACTACATTGCTGACAGTCGAATTACCGCATGGATTTACGGCCATTCACATCATCGCACTGATCTAATGATTGGCAACACCCATCTCGTCAGCAATCCCCTCGGATACGTCTTCTGTGGCGAAAATACCAACTTCGATGATTCCGCAGTGATTGAAGTATAATATAATAAACTTTTGGGCAAGGAACCTACCTACCAAAGACCTTACCAGAAATCAAAGTACGTTATAATAGACTTTCTGTGAATATAATCAAAAGTGCAAAATTCGCCCTTTGTGACAACAAGATTCTCGATTAGATATTCCAATACTTTACGCGGAAATTGGCTAAAGTGCCAAATATCTCATGTAAATCCATTCCCATATATGGAGAATCAGATTGTTCAACTCCTTCAAATACTTTTCTTCCGGCATACTCTCCAGAAGGCTCAATATAGCGATTCTTGATGTATATTACCTCAATGACTTTACCCTTATAGCACCCAAGTATATGAGTCGCAACATCAAAATTTTCCTCCTTAATAGGCCAATACTTTCTTGTGCAATCATAAAGACTACTGCGGTATAACGGATGCTTTCTATCATTTCGTTGCATAGCCTCGTATGAGTTCTTTATGTTGATAAAAATCAGTTTATCAGAGGATTTTCCCAACAAAAGTTCCTCTCTCTTTCTCTTTTTATCAAGTTCTGTGTATAGAGCAGGGCGCAGTTTGCGGTTGTATTCTTCAATCTCCTTTATTCTTGGAGAATCGGGAGGTATGATTTCGTAATCTCCATCTTATCCGTGACTGCGCTTTGTCTCGTCCTTCGGCATATTGGCGTAATGGGCGTTTAACAACTGACTAACTTCGTCACGTGTTATTTCGCCCTTTACGTTTCTGATTGCCAAATCAAGTAGAAACGCTGAAACCTTCAGTTCCGCTGCTCCTTGCAGCCCGATACTGATAAGCCACGCATCAGCTTTATCTTTTATTTCAGAGTTTTCGCTATGCGACAACTCCACAAGTTCTCTATATTTCTCACTATAATCCATGATTGTTATTTATTTCTTATTTAGCATATCAATTATTCTTTGCTCTTCACTATGACCAACTGTTGAGAGTCGCAGTAGAGGAAGACCGTATAATTCAAGGATTTTGTCTTTTATCCTGTCTCTTTGAAACTGTTCAGTCTTTTCATTGTGGAAACTATAGCCATCAGTCTCTATAGCAAGAAGAGGTTCTTTCGTTACTCGATTGATGACCAAGAAGTCAATATGCGTTGACGGATGCAGGGCGTATTGTTTTTCCCGCTCTGATAAGCCTTGTGTATCGTTTATCATATAACGCATTGGATAATGACAAAGAGCCTTGATGTGAGACAGATGTGGGTAAGTTACTCGAATATTCTCAATTAAATCAAAAGTCAAATTCTCTGAATTGTATTCAGATACTGGCTCGTTTTCGCGATTATATGTATGAATTTGAGAAAAAAGATAATCGAAGATTGAGCGAAGTTTACTCTGTATAACGATCCCTTGCTGATATTTGATGTAATTGATTAGATCATAAATATTGCCGTTTAGTTCCTGTGGATTACCGGAAACAACAAGGCAAAATTTGTTTTTGGCTCGTGAGACCGCAACATTCAGAAGATTGGCATTATCAGCAAATTCAGTTATCAAATCATCTGTGACGCTCATAATGATGGTATCTTTTTCCCGCCCTTGATATTTATGCACTGTGGCGACTTCAATGTCAGGAATCTGATTGCTGAATTGCTTAACCTGACTATTGTATGGGGCGATAATGCCGGTCTCCTCGAAATTATCAAGCAAAGGCATCAACTCAATTTTCACAGCATCGATTTCACGTTGGTTATAATGTCCTCTGCAATGTTGTCCGGGAGCTGTTGTTAGCGCGAGCAGATGTTTTTCATTGTCACACCGTTTTGTCATGATGAGCAGGTTCCCACCATAAAACTTTTGATTGCAAAAATTAATTATATCGGGATGACAACGGTAATGTTCACGAAGAAGTGTCTCCGGAACGTTTGGAATTGTCGCTAATACAGAACTTAAGAAGCTATGATGGGCGGCATCGTATGAATCGGGTATGTTTGAGGACTTCCTTATCTCATCTAATTTTATTTTATCATCCTCGGTAATAACGTTTGGCAGTTGCATGGTATCTCCAACTATAACAGCATTTTTCGCGCACGTAAGAGCCAATAAGCCGGTTTCAACCGACACCTGTGATGCCTCGTCCATAATGACATAATCAAAGAGTGTATCGCTATTGAAACAGCTCTTGGATGAGAATGTGGTGCTAAGTACGATAGGATAATCCGCTAATACAGATTCGCCATTATTAAATAAATCCCTAACAGAAGCTATGATCGGGCGTTCCTCCTTATATCGTTTGGCTAAAGATGCTTTAAGGATAGCCATTGAACTTTCAGTCAGAGATTTCATTAGAGCCTCAGCATTAAGTTGAGACAGATTGG
>JAAVCJ010000028.1 GCA_014802385.1 Bacteroides sp. | reverse complement strand
TCGAGGTCGCCGGCAAGTTTCTTGTCTTTCCAGTCGATGGCGGTGACGTGGCCGTCGACTATGGTGACGCCCTCCCAGGTGGCGGGGGCATTCATATCTACGATTTTCAGGGCCTGGGCGTTGGTGCCGTCCTTCTCGGCGGGCTGCTCGAGGAAGGCCTTGAGTTGCTTCATTTCGTTCTTGGCGATTTTCTGAGCGAAAGCACTCGTGCTTACCAGTGCGAGAGCGATCATTAATACAGCTTTTTTCATAATAATAGTTTTTTGTTGGTTGATGAATTGTTGTGTGTTGTTTGTGTTTTTTCGTTTTTGTACTATTNAAACANCNCCAATGCTAAAAAGGTTTACNGCTTGTGAATTTTTTCTTAAAAAAAATAGCCCGAGTCGCCATGACCCGAGCTATAACATANTTTTATGTTCAGTATTTCGCATCAGAATGGTACATCGTCCTTGGGGAGTGCCGGATTTGAACCNGCNAACGGATCNGCNGTATTNATNGGGCCNTCGACNGTGGCNGTGGCGTTNTCACCACCNGTNGCGGCATTGAGNTTNGANCCCACAGTACCCTTTGATACCGACGACATCGAGTTCTCGGTCCAGTTCTCGAAGCGGGCAAAATTGTGNCTAAAACGCAACTTCACATCGTCGACCGAACCACTACGATGTTTTGCAACNATAAAGAGCGCCAGACCGCGTATGTCACGGCCCTCGGCGTCGGTNTCGCTGTGCAGGTAATACTCCGGACGGTGAATGAAGCAGACAATATCGGCGTCCTGCTCGATGGCTCCCGANTCACGAAGGTCACTCAGCTGGGGACGTTTATCGCCACCCTCAGCACCACGNGATTCGACACTACGGTTAAGCTGTGACAGCGCNACGATAGGAATGTTAAGCTCCTTGGCGAGCTGCTTGAGGCTTCGCGATATCATACTCACCTCCTGCTCACGGCTGCCGTACTTCATACCCGATGCGTTCATGAGCTGCAGGTAGTCAATGATAATCATCTTGACCTGGTGCTCGCGCACAAGTCGGCGTGCCTTGGTACGCAACTCGAAGATTGACAGCGACGGCGTGTCGTCAATATACAGCGGCGCGCTGTACAGGTTACGTATGCGCGACATGAGCGCGTCCCACTCCTGATCATTCAGCTGTCCGCTCTTAATCTTCTGGCCCTCAATCTCACATGTATTACTTATGAGACGGTTGACGAGCTGAAGATTGGACATCTCGAGCGAGAATATCGCAATCGGAATATTGTAATGCACGGCCATATTCTTGGCCATTGACAAGACGAATGCGGTCTTACCCATAGCCGGTCGGGCCGCGATGATGACGAGGTCNCTGCTCTGCCAACCCGATGTGAGTCGGTCAAGTTCGTGGAAGCCCGATTCGAGACCACTNAGACCNGANGTACGGTTNGANGCATTCTGAATCTGTTCGATAGCCTGNGCAATCACGGGGTCNATCTGCGTCACGTCCTTCTTGACATTGCGCTGNGATATCTCAAAGAGCTTACCCTCGGCCTCCTGGAGCAGGTCGTCGACNTCGTTNCTCTCGTCAAATGCCTTTCCCTCNATAGTCGATGCAAANTTGATGAGCTCACGGGCAAGNTATTTCTGAGCAACGATGCGGGCATGATACTCAACGTTAGCACCCGAAGCCACACGCGATGTNAACTCNGAGATGAACACAGGGCCGCCGACAGCNTCNAGATCGCCGTTAAGCCTCANCTGTTCNGTGACGGTAAGCATGTCAATAGGCTTCTGAGACGCACCGAGCGACTGTATNGCCGCATATATTTTTTGNTTGGCAGGCTCGTAAAAGCTATCGGGTTTCAGTATATCGCAGACCGTNGTNTAGGCGTCGCGCTCAAGCATCAGNGCNCCGAGCACGGCCTCTTCGAGGTCTTTNTCGCGCGGCGGCACACGTCCTATAGTGTCATAGGGTGACGGCTGACGGTTGCGTGATCCGGCGCTACTTCTATTTCCTGTAAATTCCATACTTCTAATAATTATCTTTTGCAAAGGTAAATATTACGGCCGATTTTCACTAATTTTGCATTTCAGATTTATGAACAAATTTTCATGACACNCTAAACACATCATGATATTCTTTACNACCTGCAAGGTCAACATAGGCCTTAACATCGTTGCCCGNCGTCAGGACGGCTACCACGACATCGAGACNCTGATGGTACCTATTGACTGGCACGACGTGCTCGAGATCGTACCGGCNAAGGGCGANAAGACAACCCTGACNGTNNTGGGNCGACAGGTTGACTGCGCCCCCGAAGACAACCTCGTCATGAAGGCTTACCGTGCTCTTGATGCGGTCTCTCCCCTACCCCCGGTCGACATTTACCTCGAGAAGATTGTTCCCGACCAGGCCGGCCTTGGCGGNGGATCGGCCGACGCGTCGTTTACACTCACGGGCCTCAACGAGATGTTCTCGCTGGGACTGAGCAAAGANCGNCTGGCTGAGATNGCTGCGACACTTGGTGCCGATTGCCCGCTGTTTGTCTACAACCGGCCCATGTTNGCTACNGGAACNGGCACAANTCTGCAACCCGTCGACATCGACCTTACACATTATTATATAGTAATAGTCAAACCCGATATCAAAGTGCCGACTCGCGAGGCCTATGCCGGNGTNACACCCGCNCCCTGGAGTACGCCACTCAAAGAGATGCTTACCGACATCGTGTCAGCCGCTCCGGCCAATGATTTCGAGACGAATGTATTCGCCAGTCACCCGCGCTTACAAGCCATCAAACAGGAATTAACCGACCATGGCGCCGTCTACGCATCCATGTCAGGTTCGGGGTCATCGGTGTTCGGCATGTTTGACAACACCGACAAGGTCGCACAAGCAGCCGAGAGACTGAAATGTCATGGGATAACCCGTATTTGCCGCCCCGTATGAACCGAAAGCCGCTTTTTGTGTTATCAAAATAAAGAGTTTTTGCACGCAATGGCTCTTTTGGTATTGTTTTTGCATACACATACCGTTGAAAACTTATGACAAGATAATACAAAAATAACATACAAGAAAGGATATTTACTATGAGCAAGAATAAGTATGAGCATGATGCTCAACCCAACGACAACGAGAAACCCGAAGTTGAACTGAACGATGTCGCAGCCGAGGAAGGCGTTACAGTCGAGGACGATGTTCTGGAGTCGGAAGACGAGAACGAAGACGAAGCTCTTAAAGACCAGCTCGACAAGGCACTCAAAGCCAACGAGTCGATGAAAAAGGACTACATGTTCCTGATGGCCGAATTTGACAACTTCAAAAAACGCACTCTCAAGGAGAAAAGCGAACTGCTCAAGAACGCCGCAGAGTCAACACTCAAAGGCCTGCTGCCGATTGTCGACGACTTCGAGCGCGGACTCGATGCCATCAAAGACTCGAGCGACGTCTCATCGGTCAAAGAGGGCATGGAGCTCATCTACAACAAACTCATCAAGTATCTTGCGGCCAACGGTGTGAAACCGATCGAGTCGACAGGCGCTGCGTTTGACGCCGACCTGCACGAGGCCATAGCCATGGTACCCACCCCCGATGAAAGTCAGCGCGGTAAGGTAATCGACACCGTAGAAAAAGGATACACATTGAACGACAAGGTAATACGCCACGCTAAAGTTGCCGTAGGACAATAATCACAAACCATATTATGGATAACAAAAGAGACTATTATGAAGTGCTGGGCGTCGCTAAAAACGCATCAGCAGCCGACATAAAAAAAGCCTACCGAAAACTCGCACTGCAGTATCACCCCGACAAAAATCCGGGAGATAAAGCAGCCGAGGAAAAATTCAAGGAGGCGGCCGAGGCATACGATGTCCTCAGCAACGAAGAGAAACGTGCCAAGTACGACCAGTTCGGCCACAATATGGGGCCGCAGGGCTTCCCCGGCGGTGGCGGTACAGGAGGCTTCGGCGGATTCTCGGCCGGTGGCTTCACCATGGAGGATATATTTGAGCAGTTCGGCGACATCTTCGGCGGACGCTACGGTGGTACCGGCTTCGGCGGCGCTACTGGTGGCGGTCGTGCACGTCGCCGCGCTCAGCGCAAGGGCAGCGACCTGCGTATCAAAGTAAAGATGACCCTTGCCGAGATAGCCACAGGCGTCGATAAGACCCTGAAGATACCTACAATGGTAAAATGCACTCAATGTAACGGCACCGGTGCCAAAGACGGCACCGCATTCACTACCTGTAACACCTGTCATGGAACAGGTTCAGTACTGCATACCCAGCAGACAATATTCGGCGTACAGCAGGTATCGGCCGTGTGTCCCGAGTGTGAAGGTGAAGGTAAAATCATCTCAACCCCGTGCCCTCACTGTCACGGCGAGGGCGTGGTCAAAGAAGACTCGACCATATCATTCCACATACCCGCCGGTGTCGAAGATGGCATGACACTGACTGTGCCCGGTCGAGGTAATGCAGCCCGACGTGGAGGTGTAAACGGCGATCTGCTCGTCGTTATCGAAGAAATCAAGCACCCCGAGCTCATACGCGACGGGCAGGATATCATATATAACCTCATGCTCGACATCTCGACGGCAGCGTTGGGTGGCTCGGTCGAGGTTCCGACCATCACAGGCCGCGCCCGACTGAACATAGCTCCCGGTACCCAGCCCGGCAAGGTATTGCGCATGCGCGGCAAGGGCCTCCCCTCGCCTCAAGGATCAGGTACAGGCGACGAGCTTATCAACGTTATGGTCTACGTACCCGAAACCCTCAACGAGCGTGAACGGGCAGCCTTTGAATCAATCAAAGACGAGCCCAACATCAAGGCTACCGAGAGCGTAAAAAACCGCATCTTCAGCAAGCTCAAACACATCTTCGAGTAACACATAATATCAACCCTATATGACATGAACGGGACTATGCAACAAGCATAGCCCCGTTTTTTATATATAAAATTTTGTTAAATCAGATATTTAATACTAACTTGCAACAAATTACAAACCGTCAGGCCATGAAAACTCAAATATTCTTATCAATCGCACTCATCACTGCCGGCTATCAGGTGTCCGTAGCCGAGGTCGAGAACAATATTGTCATCACTGAATCGATTGATAATTACACGTTTATTCCCGACAAGCATGGTACTGGCATTGCGAGTATCAAGCATAACTCATCAAATACATTCATGGCTACACGTGTACCTGGCGCGGCACTGGACTACGTGTTTTATGACTCGTTCACCAAAGTCAATAAGGCCAATGTAAAGGCCAAAGGTGTAAAACCGGTCTATCAATCAGCTATTTCGGGCGGAATTTTCTACGACGACTCCAAAATATGTGCAGTGACAGTGCCGCTTGAGGAGATAAACAAACCTGTAAAGACCGAGTTTGAAACCACATCATCACGACCCGATCTCGAGCCGTTTATGTTTCTCGGCAGCCGATATCCCATCAAACACGGTACGATTAATATCACGATGCCTGTCGGGTTCAAGGATAATATTGACATATGCACCTCCAATTTCGGCGACAATGTGTCGGTAAGCCGTGGTGTCTCGACCAATGGTCGAGACTGGACGATAACGATTGACTACCACGACATGCCGGCACTCGACTCTTCAGGAGATGCACCTCCCGCACGTTATATCTATCCGAGTATACAGTTCATAGGTAACTTTGCCGATGCTCAGGAGCTATATCGACACCTCCACAGTTTCACCATCTCAGCCGACCCAGACATGGAGTCGGTCAAGATCAAAGCTTTAGAGATTACAGCCGGTTGTAACGACGACGAAGCACGCATTGAAGCCATCTATAACTGGGTTCACCAAAACATACGATATGTAGCCATCGAACACGGCGATCTCGGTAGTATCCCCGACCACGCGAGCGAAGTGTTACGCAAGCGTTATGGAGACTGCAAAGGTTCGGCCAATCTGATCAAAGCGATGCTCAACTCTATCGGTATGGACGGACGCCTTGTGTGGATAGGCACGTCATCGGTTCCATACGATTTCACTGACCGCCCAAGTTTTCCAACCGGAAACCACATGATAGCAGCAACGATACTGCCAAATGATTCTATAATCTATCTTGACGGCACTGTCGGTTTAGCCGACTATGGTGTGTATGGTGCCTGCATTCAGGGAAAACAAACACTTGTTGAAAACGGTGACAACTGCATCGTTGGACGAGTTCCTGTTCAAGACCCACTTACCAATGACGATGTGACGGATCTGAACCTGACGCTTGCAGACAACAGCCTGACAGGGACTGTGACCGGCACTCTCACCGGAAGCGATAAGGCTAGCCTGCTTAACCGACTCAATGATAACACCCCCGACAAGTATCGCGAGATTCTTGAGAATAGCCTGACGAGACGTCGCAAGTCATGGCACATTACTGATGCCACATTGACCAATGGCACACCTGGCAACGGTGCCGCAATTCTCACCGCCAATGTTAAAATCGACAATGTAATACGCCGTGCAGGCAATAAACAATATCTTACGCTCGAATTGCTGCCGGGCATATCGGCAATGCAATTCAATTCCAAAAATCGTAAATATGGAGGCTGGATCAACTCATTCGGACGCACAATGACCAAAGTCACAATTAAGTTTGACAGGACCATGATACCGTCTGAATTACCTGAACCGATTGTAATCAACAACCAATGGATTACTGCCCGCATAGAGTGCAAGCTGTCAGACGACACACTAACCGCCGAGGCTGAGATTACATTTAAGAGCCACCTGATACCCTTAGAATACTTAGAGAGATATAACACTGACATAAAACAAGTAACCAAGGGCGCCAGTATGACACTTGTTATCAACACAGTAACACAATAATCCATATACTTATCATTATGCTAAAGAAACATCTTACCTCATTGCTCACAATCATTACTACGATTGCATCAGCATCAGCCGCCGATCAGAAACCCGACATGAAATTCATAACCGAGACGGCCAAAATCGTATGGAACTCGGCAAATGAACACTTCAATCCTAAAGCCGATCTGACCGATTCCATCTTTGATGGTAACTCTGTGGTATGTATAGCTTCTGAACGAGTTTACAACACAAAACGCGGTGAAGCACCACCATTCGGAGTATACAAAGGAGTTAACCGCGAATACCTCGGAGAAACGACGATCGATACATATTACCACAAAATGGTCAAACTCAATGATGCTAAGGCCGTCGAAGATTTTTCGGAAATATCATTCGGGGCAAAAAAAACCGACAAACTAAAAATCGGCATCGTAATGTTTGAGAGTCAGCAAGCCGCCGGCGCGCGCATCTATAAACCCGATGGATCTATGATAGAGGTTGATATGTCGGCTGCTCTGCCTAAAACAGGTGGCAAAAAAGATAAAGCTTATGAATTCAAACTCGCAATACCCGAACTTGAGCCAGGCGATGTTCTGGACATCTTTAAATACACACGCCTCTACTGGCTCGGCGATCAGGAAATTCACAACAGTTTTGATGTCTTTGAGGATTATCCTACAGCTTATTACAAATTCACAGGTATATTTGATAAAATTCTAACCAATGAGGTAAGCACATTCAACGGTCTCACCTCCGACATCTTCACTAAAAGTTATGGCAGTGAACGCGATACCATTTCGCTCGAAATATTTAATCTTGAAGGATTTGAAACACCTAAATTCAGTAACAAACGACGTCAGATACCTTATTTTAATATCAAAACCGCCGACAATTATTCACGCGTATTCGGTCATGCCAAAAGTTCACGCCGACCGGGATTATACTTCGATCTCACAACTCCCGTACTTATGGCTGAAGTTGCTGAACATTTGGCCGGACGCACTATCGATGCAGCTGACACCGGCAAAGCATGGGGGCTGGTAAAAAACTATCGCAAGGCAAACCCCGAAGCCTCTTGGGAAAATATTGCCGATGCAGCATGGCTCGCCACACAATACACGGCGCTCGAATCAAAAGAGATGTACGGACAGTGGGAACTTGTCTCGTTATTCAAGGACGTTATCGACAAAGCCAAACTGCCCGTTCCGGCAAAATTAGCTGTAACATCATCTCGATATGATGTACCTGTAAGATTCATCTCGAGTTACCGTGATGCTACTCCATTGGTAATAATAGGTGACCGCACTTATCTTCACGACCAAAACCTCGTATATCGCCCCGGCGAATTGCCGGGCATATATCAGGGTGAACTCGCAATCACATTCGAGGGTACCCGTGAGAAGATATTCGAAAGCCTTGATCTCAAGCTTGATACCCTACCCGATTCGCGCACACGTAATAACACTGAGATTATCAACATACTCGCATCAATTAATCCCGATAACGAAGACCAGCTCAACTTCAAATATACATCTACCACAACAGGTGCACGAAAATCACCGGGCTCGGCATTCCTGAACAGCCGTGATATTATTGAACTTACTGAAGACTATCTTGGTATAAAAGAGAATAAACGCTCTAAGCGCAAATTTGACTTCATAGCAATTGACGACAACCGACGCAAGGCACTTGAAACAATGGCTCAGATTGACCTCGACCTTGAAGAAAATCTCACAGTCGACAGTGCATCAATAACTTCGCCAGGCTTTCTGCCCGACAATGACACATTCGAATACTACATCACAGGTTCGATAGATGGCCTGATAACCAATGCAGGCAATGACATACTGATAAACATCGGCAATCTTGTCGGCGCAACCAATTACACTAAAATTGATCGCACCAAACCACGTGAACTCGACATTTATACCAGCAACCCATACAATCTGCGTTATAGACTGACAATAGATGTCCCTGACGGATACACGGTAGATCCGGCATCACTCGAACAGCTACAGGTTAATAAGGCAACTCGCTGCGGTTCATACTTCGTGCAAGCTACTTATAATAAAGACAACAAGACATTAACCATTGAAACAAATCACCGCAATAACCGACGCATATACCCGGCCTCAATGTGGAATGAGTTCCTTGATCTGCGCGATGCTGCCATCGATTTCTCCAATGCTTCAGTTGTACTCACCGCCGAATAAACAACTCTATTTTATACATAATGACACATTTTTAAGGACGTTGTACTGTTAATTCAAAAATTATTCGTAACTTTGCACCGCTTTTTAGCAGTCCCGTGTGATGGGAAATTAAGAAGCGTCTTAATTTTGAGTAACACAATTTAAACTAAACACCAACAATGAAATCATTCAAGTTGACAGCCGAGCCCCGTACTGACCTCGGCAAGAAGGCTGCTCAGGCTCTGCGCAGCGAAGGCAAAATTCCCGTAGTCCTCAACGGCGGTGAGGTATTCACCCTCCCCTACACCGGTACCCTCCAGGCTGGCGAGAAAATCGTTGAAATCGGCGATGGCAAGGCTATGATCACTACCGACCTGACCGTTACCAACGAATCAGTTCGCAAACTCATCTACACTCCCGACATCTTTGCTGTTGAGCTCGAGTACAATGGACAGAAGAAAATGGCTGTTCTCAAAGAGATTCAGTTCCACCCCGTTAAAGACACCATCCTCCACCTCGACTTCCTCGAAGTTAACGACAAGAAACCCGTCGTTATGGAAGTACCTGTTGCTCTCGAGGGTCACGCCGAGGGTGTTAAGGCCGGTGGTAAGCTCAGCCTCTCAATGAAGAAGCTTAAAGTTAAAGCCGTTTACACTGAAATTCCCGAGCGTCTCGTTATCAACGTTGACAACCTTGGCCTTGGCAAGACAATGCAGGTTGGCGAACTCAGCTTCGAGGGTCTCGAGCTCGTTAACGCCAAGAACGCTGTTGTTTGCGCCGTTCAGCTCACCCGTGCCGCACGTGGTGCTCAGGCTAACGCCGGCAAGTAATAACTTCAATAATATAGCATAGACTATTAGAAATGAAGTACCTTATTGTTGGACTCGGTAATCCCGGTTATGAATACAGCGATACCCGTCACAACATTGGTTTTATGATATTGGATGCCTTTGCCGAGGCATCCAATATCTCTTTTAAAACCGAGCGTTATGGCGACGTAGCCACGTGCCGTCTCAAGAACAAACAGCTTGTACTGCTCAAACCATCGACCTACATGAACCTGAGCGGTAACGCGGTAAGATACTGGGCTCAAAAAGAGAACATACCTACCGATCACATTCTTGTGCTTGTCGATGACCTCGCTCTACCGTTCGGAGCCATACGCCTCAAGCCATCGGGCAGTGATGCCGGTCACAACGGACTGAAAAGCATAGCCCAGATGCTCGGCACACAGGCCTACCCGCGGCTGCGTTTCGGTATTGGCCACGACTTCAATCCCGGAATGCAAGTTGACTATGTGCTCGGTACTTTTCCGAAAGATCAACAGCGCGAATTGCCCGACCGCATCACAGTGGCAATCGACGCCATGAAGGCTTTCTGCCTGGAGGGAATAGGCAACGCTATGTGTAAATTCAATAATAAATAACCACACATACCGACTATGGCAGCTTCTGAAGAACGAGTAGACAAATGGCTATGGGCCATGAGAATATTCAAGACCCGCACCGTCGCGACCGATGCGTGCAAAAAAGGTCGCATAACCATAGGCCAGGGCGACAAAGAGGTCACAGCCAAACCTTCACGCACAATCAAGCCAGGCGATGTTGTCAACGTGCGCAAACCACCGGTAACCTACAGTTTCCGTGTGCTTCGTCTCACCGAGAACCGTCTCGGTGCCAAATTTGTGCCCGAATATCTGGAAAACATAACACCCCAAAGCCAGTATGACCTGCTCGATGTTGTTAAGATCAACGGCTTTATTGACCGCCGCAAGGGTCTCGGCCGCCCTACTAAAAAAGAAGGGCGCCAGTTACAGGAGTTTACTGACACCTCGTTGGGTTGGGATTGGGAATTTGATTTTGACGATGACGACGCTGAATAGCCGTTCAGCGTCCTAACATCTCATAGAACTCGCGGCGCAATTCGGGGCTGTCGGCAAATCGGCCGGCATAATCGATTGTCACCGTACTCGAATCCTGCTTCTCGACACCACGCATTTTCATACATAAGTGTTCGGCCTCACACTTGACAATAACGCCGTGAGCCGACAGTGAGCTCATCACCGCCTCGCATATCTGTGACGTGAGACGCTCCTGAACCTGCAGTCGACGGGCAAAGACGTTAACCACACGCGCGAGTTTGCTCAGTCCAATCATATTTCCATTCGGAATATAACCGATTGAGACTTTTCCAAAGAAGGGTAATATGTGGTGTTCACACAGTGAGTAAAACTCGATATCTTTTACAACAATTATCTGCGAACCGGCATATTCAAATATAGCCTGACTCATCACCTCATCGGCATTCTCGCGATAACCGCAGGTAACATTGTACATAGCCTTGGCAGCTCTCATCGGAGTCTTAACAAGACCCTCGCGGTTGGGATCTTCACCAAGCAGTTCGATAATAGCACGGTAGTGTTCGGCTATTTGTGATATCTTATCTTGAGTGTCGTTCATATATAATAGTAATCTTAGCGACGGGCATTAACGCGGTCGCGCACTACACGCACTTCGCGCGCAAACGCAGGAAAGCGACTTTTGATTGCATCGGCCGCAGCCTCAGCTTCATGCTGCGTTTTAAAGTCGCCGACCTTCAGACGCCAGAACGGACTGTTGTAGACAATATATGTGCCATACTCGGGGAAAGCTTCTTTTATCTGCATTTCCTTGCTGCGAGCCTCTCCCTTAGCCGTGCGTTGATTGTTGTCTGAGAATACCTGTACACGATAGCCGGCCGAACGGTGAGACGCATTACCTGCGGTCTCGTCGTCAGAATCACCGTCGGCGACATTTGCGGGTTCATCGACAACGACGGCGTTGCGCTCTAACAATGTGGTCAGAGCCGCCGGCTGTATGACATGTATTGTCGAGGTAGTATCATTATTGATAAATGAAGTCACGTTGACCGCACTGTGTGCGGCCAACGGACTTATTGCTATCACGGCAACTGCAATACTTAGAGTTGGTCGTGTCATTCAGAGCTTAATTAAAAAGCATTAACGATACCCATGAACGAGTCAGCCTTGAGGGCTGCACCGCCGATGAGGCCACCGTCTACGTCGGGTTTAGCGAACAGAGCTGCTGCGTTAGAGGGCTTGCAGCTGCCACCGTAAAGAATAGAGGTGTTATCAGCAACTTCCTTGCCATACTTGTCGGCGATGACACCGCGAATGAATGCATGCATTTCCTGAGCCTGGTCGTCGGTGGCAGTCTTGCCGGTACCGATAGCCCAAACGGGCTCGTAAGCGAGGATAATGCGACCGAAGTCCTCGGCTGAAAGATGGAAGAGTGCGCTCTCAATCTGAGCCTTAACAACGTCGAAGAAGGTGCCGTTCTCACGCTCCTCAAGTACCTCACCGATGCAGAAGATGGGAGTCAGGCCGTTCTCAAATGCAAGAGCAACTTTCTCTTTGAGAGTCTCGCTGGTCTCGCCATAGTACTGGCGACGCTCAGAGTGGCCGAGGATAACATATTTAGCGCCGGTTGAAGCAACCATAGCTGCTGAAATCTCACCGGTGTAAGCACCGCTGGCGTGGTCAGCGCAGTTCTCAGCACCGAGACCGAGCTTGTTGGCGTCGATTACATCATTAACTGATGCGAGGTGAGTGAAAGGTACGCAGATGATTACATCACACTTAGGCTGTACACCCTCGAGGGCAGCGTTAACTTCCTTGGCAAGAGCAACACCCTCCTGAAGAGTGGTGTTCATTTTCCAGTTGCCGGCAACGATATTTTTTCTCATGTTAGTAAATTGGTTAAATGATATTATCTTATTTAGTGACTGCAAAGTTAGTGAAGATTTTCTTTATCTGCAACCGCTTTCACACACGATAATATTTAAAGTAGGTCTATTTCGNCNTGACGTGAAGCTTTCGNTCNGATAAATGNGACNCTTATTGAGCNTTGGCGGNTTGNNNGCCGNNNGANGTGCGTTTTTTCTTGATNAGTTGCCACGTGTTGATGATTATNGTCTGCAACAGGAACAGNACGACAAGAAATCCACCGAAAACGACTGTTACCCGCATAAACTCTTTAGGGCCGTCAATAGCCAACGNGGACATTGACGCTTTGCCCGAAACAANCCGATCNACATCGTCCATAGTAATCGATGACACGGTACGTTTCCACCTCACAGTGTCGCCGGTCACCCACACCATCGACATCNCTCCGCGCGACAGCTGTTTCAACGATGTNTCTTCGACTTGCAGACACGGATATGATGCCATCGAGTGATCGACCCAACGTTCAATACCACGCTNTGAAGTCGCAAGCAACGCTACCATCGACGANCCGTCACGGCTGATTGCGTCNGACAACTCATTAATCAGATATGTATTTGACAAGTCGGCTCGGCTTGGCTCGGGTAGCACAAGAATGAGCAACGAGTCAGCACCTTCGAGATAGTCAAATGTAACATCNTCACCCGTGANNGGGTCATAAGCNGTTAACGTCTTGCTNTCATCGGCTTCNGGNTCNATACGTCTTACATANNNCCANCCNGCATCTTCATCNGGCAACTCATCACTGCCAAAAACCTTCTCNACNCCATCNCGGCTATATACAAACTGCACATCACCGCCATCAGACGATTCGTCGCCAAGCAANGGTGCTCCTACAGGGTATGGCCTGAAATCGAGNAACGGCTGTATNTTATANCCAACAAGCGATATGGCGATGGAATAGAAAACGGCAGCNGTCACCACTATCCATTGTATCGGGGCTTTNAACAGTGATGTNCACCTTCTATTATATNGTATNAGATATATGATCATCGCCATCAGTACGATGTTCTTGGCAAACGTCNCACCNTTGCTNAAAATGATAAAATCGCCAAAACAGCCGCAATCGCTCACCGGGTCGGCATACCANATATAAGCAGTCAGAACCAACATGGNGGCCATAAGCAGNCCNACNAGCCACGTGAGCACACGACGGTAACANCCGGTCAGCACCAGCAGTCCCGATATGAACTCGAATGTAGATAGCGCCATTGCNCCTATNAGCACTACCGTGCGNGGCACCTCCCACTGCCATACAGTNAAATAGTCCTCNATCTTAAAGACNGTGCCCCACAGGTCGACCAACTTAGTGACACCCGANATAATGAACGTACCGCCAACAATGAGGCGAAACAGCCATACAANCAGNNNTACAAAATTTCCGGCTTTACNTTCGGCCCGGGGCGGCTGCTCAGTCGGCACGCTCACTCTGCTCGGTGAGTTTGATAATTCCGAAGATTGCATAATTNATCATGTCCATATAGTTNGCATCGATACCCTCTGACACGAGAGTTTCGCCGGCGTTGTTTTCAATTTCNTTAGTGCGCATGAGNTTTGTCAGTANCANATCNGTGTAACTCGACACACGCATCAGACGCCANGCCTCNTCATAGTCATGATTTTTNGCAAGCATCAACGTGCGCGTCTTCGACATATAATCGTCATACAGCTCGATGGCGCGCTCGGTCGTGATGTCTTTCTTATCAGACNCCCCAAGCTGTAGCTGAATCAANCCGATGATACCATAATTGACNATACCTATAAATTCGGGCAGTATNCCCTCGTCNACCATAGCATGACCTTTGGTCTCGAGNGTACGTATNCGNGTAGCCTTTATNAGGATTTGGTCGGTNATTGAGATTGCCCGCATCAGACGCCACGAGGGCCCGTAGTCGTGCAACTTCTTAATATATAAATCGCGACACTGTTTGATTGCCGCATCAAACTGCTTAATTGTTGTATCCATTGTTTTGATTGATTTAAAAACGATTACAAAGATAGGAAAAGATTTTTTTGAAAAAAAGTGTCTAAAAATTTTGTCAGTTCAAAAATAGTCCCTACCTTTGCACTGTCAAACGAAAACAACACCGTTTGACAAACGAAAAATTGCCTTGTGGTGTAATGGTAGCACGTCGGATTCTGGTTCCGCCTGTGAGGGTTCGAATCCTTCCAAGGCAACAAAAAGCTTAGCTCAATCGGGCTAAGCTTTTTTTGTTGTGCAATGCACTATTGTTTGAATATTTACGTCCTATTTATTACCTTTGCACGTGCTTTTGACATGACATATTATTTGTAAGACAAAAAAAATTATCACTTCATAATCAGCAATGGCTACTGAATTAAAAAATTTGACTAAACGCAGCGAGAACTACTCGCAGTGGTACAACGAGTTGGTTGTTAAAGCCGACCTGGCCGAACAGTCGGCCGTACGCGGCTGTATGGTAATCAAACCCTACGGCTATGCTATCTGGGAAAAAATGCAGCACACCCTCGACACTATGTTCAAAGAGACCGGCGTGCAGAACACTTACTTCCCGCTCCTTATCCCCAAGTCATATCTTTGTCGCGAGGCAGAACACGTAGAGGGCTTTGCCAAGGAATGTGCCGTTGTAACTCACTACCGTCTCAAAAACGACCCCAATGGCACCGGCGTTGTGGTTGACCCCGACGCACGTCTTGAGGAAGAACTTATAATACGACCCACCAGCGAAACTATAATTTGGGGCACCTATAAAAACTGGATTCAGTCATACCGCGATCTCCCCGTGCTGTGCAACCAGTGGGCCAACGTGATGCGTTGGGAGATGCGCACACGCATGTTCCTGCGTACAGCCGAGTTCCTGTGGCAGGAGGGTCACTGTGCCCACGCTACCGCCGAAGAGTCTGAGGCCCGCACAGTCCAAATGATCAACCTGTACGCCAAATTTGCCGAAAAATACATGGCCATGCCCGTTATAACCGGCGTCAAGAGCGCCAACGAACGTTTTGCCGGCGCACTCAACACCTATACCATCGAGGCTATGATGCAGGACGGTAAGGCACTCCAGTCAGGCACATCACACAACCTCGGTCAGAACTTCGGTAAAGCATTTGATGTAACATTTGTCAACAAAGACAATAAGCCCGAATACGTATGGGGTAACTCGTGGGGCGTATCAACCCGCCTGATGGGCGCTCTGATCATGAGCCACAGCGACGACAACGGTCTTGTACTGCCTCCCCACCTCGCACCCATACAGGTTGTCATCGTGCCCATCTTCAAGAACGCCGAGCAGCTTGCCGAAATCAGCAAGACCGCCAACCCCATTGTCGACGAACTCCGCTCACTCGGCATCAGCGTAAAATATGACGACGCTGACAACAAACGCCCCGGCTTCAAATTTGCCGACTACGAGCTCAAAGGCATCCCCGTGCGTCTTGCAATCGGTGCCCGCGACATCGCCAACGGCACCGTCGAAGTTATGCGCCGCGACACTCTCGAAAAACAGATTGAACCACTTGAGGGCATAGCCAAGTTTGTAGCCGACCTGCTTGAGGAAATTCAGGAGAACATCTATCAGAAGGCCCTCAAACACCGCGAGGAAATGACCCGCACCGTCGAGACATACGACGAGTTCAAGACCGAAATCGAAAAAGGTGGCTTCATACTCGCACACTGGGACGGCACCCCAGAGACCGAGGAGAAAATCAAGGAAGAGACCAAGGCCACCATACGTTGCATCCCATTGGAAGGAGACACCACACCCGGTAAGTGCATGGTTACAGGCAAACCCTCAGCCCGCCGCGTAATCTTCGCCCGCAACTACTAATCCCCGTCCACCCGCACAACTAACAATATTAAAAAGTCGGAAGCATAAAACTGCTTCCGGCTTTTTTAGTATAAATATGTTAACGGTGGCAATCGGCCGCTTGTTTCTAATCAATATTATATATACCTTTGTTGGAAACAATTAATAATTTGCCATGACCAAAATAGACAATAATATATTACGGGCTTTAGGCGAGGCTATGACCGACATTATGGCTCAAGGCGACCAAGTCGCTTTGCCGGCGTTCGGTACCATGCGTGCCAATAAGATTGACGAACACGTGGAGCCCGACCCGACGACAGGAAACAACATGCTCATTCCGCCGTCAATAAAGGTTGAGTTCACCCCAGCTCTCAAACTCGTAAAACAAATCAAAAGCAGGCACCATGAATAACATTATCACCCTTGACCAATTAGTCATCGAGCTTGCACGCCGTGCCAACATTACAACCGACGAAGCCCGCGCGGCAATCATGGAACTTCAGCAGGAGATTATCGACAGCCTAATCGGGCCGTCGGGCATTGCCGATGTTCCGCACATAGGCCGATTTACCGTCACCGATACTCATAACGGGACTATCGAATTTATAGCCGACAGCCAGATGGCCGAAACCATCAATGAGCCTTTTGCGTTCTTTGAGCCGGTACAGCTCTATGCCGATGGCATTGACACGGCAGATACCAGCATTGTAGAACCGGCAACTGAACCCGAACCGACAACTAAGGCGGAAGAATCTGACAACGAGGTCGTTGAGGAAATCACAGCTGAAGAACCGATTGTCATAGAGGAACACATAGTAGAAGCACCCGCCGAGGTTGAACCCGAAGCTGTAGAAGAGACTCAAGCTGCACCGATACCTGTCAGATACCACTACACAGTGCCGTTGGCCGACGAACCGATAAACGAAACAACTGAGGTAGCCGCTACCGAGCAACAGCCTATCGTAGCCGAACAATCGGCAGAAACCGAGCCGAACGAAGAGCAGCCTGCCACACCAGCTGACTACAACCAGCCGCACGACAACGGCGAACCGGCCGAGCAATATGACGAGACATCACGCAATGGTATGAGTCCGCTTATTGCATATATTCTCGGCATACTGACGGGCATGATACTGATGTGTGTAGCCGTCTATTTCCTTTATCCGCCGTTAAACCTTTCGGACGACGAGGAATACGTCTTTGATGACGAGGAGAGCGCCGTCGACGCCGAAACAGTACCGTCACTGACCGATGATGCCAATACCGTTAACGATACGCCAACTGAAACCAAAGCCGAACCGGCTGTGGCGGCCACTGATGCTGCACCAACAACAAAACCGACAGCTCCGGCAGCTAACTCCAACAGCAACCAGACTGACAGCAAAGGTGTAATCACCGACACCGTATCGTCAACCAACTATCTCGCGATAATGGCACGCAAGTATTACGGCAACACCGAGTTCTGGGTGTACATATACAAAGAAAACGAGGCCATACTCGGCCACCCCGACCGCGTACCGGCCGGTACGGTAGTGGTTATACCTCCCGCATCAAAATATGGTATTGATGCCAACGACCCCGAGTCAATAAGACGAGCCAAGAAACTAAACGGCCCTATTTATGCGCCTTATCGCAAGTAATAATGATGTTTAAATCTCACTAAAATTAACCATTGATAAACAGTTAATAAACAAAATTAACATAACAATTTAACACTTTAGCATTCCTATTGTCTAACTTTGCAATAGGAATGTTTGTTTATAGTATACAGCATTTTAGAAAAATCAAGTAATAATTAATAATTTCAACATAAACTGAAAAACATGGGCGAATCTGTTAATATCAGACAACTTAACGATCTCGTCGCTTCAAAGAGCGACTTCATCACGATGATCACACGCGGTATGGACCAGACTATTGTCGGCCAAAAGCACTTGGTAGAATCACTCCTCGTGGCTTTGCTGGCTAACGGCCATGTACTGCTTGAAGGCGTCCCCGGCCTTGCAAAAACCCTCGCCATCAAGACTCTGGCACAGCTTATCGACGCACGATACAGCCGTATACAGTTTACCCCTGACCTTCTCCCGGCCGACGTAATCGGTACAATGGTCTATAGCGTTCAGAAAGAGCAGTTCCAGGTTAAGCGCGGCCCCATCTTCGCCAACTTTGTATTGGCCGACGAAATCAACCGTGCCCCTGCCAAAGTGCAGAGTGCACTGCTCGAGGCCATGCAGGAGCGTCAGGTCACCATCGGCGACCACACATTCGGTCTCGACGAGCCCTTCCTCGTCATGGCAACCCAGAACCCCATCGAGCAGGAAGGTACCTATCCCCTGCCCGAAGCACAGGTTGACCGTTTCCTGCTCAAAGTCATCATAGGCTATCCCACCCGCGACGAGGAGAAAGTCATCATACGCCAGAACATCACCAACCAGCGTACCAAAGTGACACCCATTCTGCGCCCGTCAGAAATTATCGACGCACAGAAAGTTGTGGAGCAGATATATCTCGATGAGAAAATCGAGCGCTACATTGTAGACATCGTCTTCGCCACACGTTTCCCCGGCGACTACGGTCTCAAAGACCTCTCAAGCATCATCTCATTCGGAGCATCGCCCCGTGCATCAATCAGCCTTGCCAAGGCGGCACGCGCCTATGCATTCCTGCGCCAGCGCGGCTATGTGATACCCGAGGACGTACGCGCAATCGCACACGACGTTCTGCGCCACCGTATCGGACTCACCTATGAGGCCGAGGCCAACAACATCACCGCCGACGAGATAATCTCTGAGATACTCAACAAGGTAGAGGTGCCTTGATTGCTCACTCAAAAACAATACCGCGTGTGGGGGATTGCGACCCAGTCCCCCACCCTACATATCAACACACAAACCAACGCCTGAACCAAACACAACAGGCCAACTCAACACCTGACAACAGTGGACGCAAACGAACTATTAAAAAAGGTAAGGAAAATTGAGATTAAATCACGTGGATTGTCTCAAAACATCTTTGCGGGCGAATACCATTCGGCCTTTAAGGGTCGTGGCATGACGTTCTCTGAGGTGCGCGAATATCAGTTTGGCGACGATATACGCGACATCGACTGGAACGTCACGGCTCGACACAACAAGCCGTTTGTCAAAGTCTATGAAGAAGAGCGCGAGCTCACTGTCATGCTGCTTGTCGACGTTTCGGGCAGTCGCCTGTTTGGAGCCGTCGGTGCCGAGAAACGTGAGATGATAGCCGAGATTGCAGCTACATTGGCATTTTCGGCCATCACCAACAACGATAAGATAGGCGTGATATTCTTCAGCGACAAAATCGAAAAATTCATTCCGCCCAAGAAAGGTCGCAAGCATATACTCCTCATCATACGCGAACTGCTCGACTTCGAGCCTACAAGCAGCGGCACCGACATATCGCTGGCACTGCGCTACATGACCGACGCATTGAAGAAACGATGCACGGCGTTCGTAATATCAGACTTCATCGACAACAACGACTACAGCCGTGCACTCACTATCGCCTCGGGCAAACACGACGTCTATGCCATACAGGTATATGACAAACGNGACGCCCAGCTGCCCGACGTCGGACTGATGAGAGTCGCCGACCTTGAGACAGGNANNGAATGCTGGGTNGACACATCGTCGTCGGCCACCCGCAAAGCCTATAACAAATGGTGGTATGACCGACAGCAGATAATGAATACGGCACTGAAACGCAGCCGCGTCGAACTCGCATCGGTGGCTACNGACGAGAATTATGTAATCGCACTCAAGACATTGTTCCAGGCNCGCGGCGCACGTTAATTAACTTAAAGTATAATCACGAGACAACGATATATGAAATCACTTCGATACATATTGTCAGCAACACTNCTAACCGCCGCNATTGGCGCCGCAAGCGCCAAATCGTCGGTCACAGCGACGCTCGACTCGTCATACATAACCATGGGTAATGTCACCTGCCTGACGGTCGACATCGTTGAACCACGCGAGTCACACTCTCAGGTAGGCTTTCTGCCCGGCACGATGCCTGCTGAAGTGGAAATCGTNGGCGAGGCATCGTGTGACACCGTTGACCTCGATGCCAACATNAGGCANATTACACGCCGCATCATTCTGCAGTCGTTTGACTCGGGTGCATACACCCTGCCCCCTATCTTTTGGGAGAACGCCGGCGACACNATGTTGTCAAACATGGTNACACTNAAAGTTAATCCGGTCGACGTCAGCCATCTCGAGGATATTCACCCCAATGCCGACACCATGAGCATAGCGTCGCGCTGGTATGACTTTCTGCCCGACTGGCTCGTTGACTACTGGGCNTGGCTGCTGCTTGCTATCGTGATTGTAGCCGGAGCAGNTTGCGCNATACTCATTTACCAGAAACGCATACCCATATCGCTCATTCCGGCCAAGAAACCTGTGCCACCTTACGAGATGGCATGTCAGCGTCTCAACACACTGCGCGAGCAGCATTACTGTGAGAAAGGCCAGGAGCGCGAATACTACACCGAGCTCACCGACATTCTACGTGAGTATATTGATAAACGATTTGGCATCAACGCTATGGAGATGACATCTCGACAGATACTTGAACATCTCAGCGCTAACGAAATTACCCGTCCGTCCGAGCGTCTGATGCGTCAGATTCTTGAGGTAGCCGACTTNGTCAAGTTCGCTAAGATGCGTCCCATGCCCGAAGACAACGTCAAGTCGTTCAANAGCGCCATGCAGTTTGTTGAAGACACCAAGCCTCAGGCTGTCGAGGAGGAAGANGAAACCGACGACAACNNTGGCGACTCGGTGACACCGCCAGCCATACCTACTGAAAAATCTAACAAAGCTGAATAAAATACCATGCAATTTGCACATCCTTTCATATTATGGTTTATCCCTCTGGTGCTCATACNCATCATAGTGTGGTATGTGTTCCAGCACCGGCACATGAATCCGGCGATGCATGTATCGACTACCGTGCCGTTCGCACAGCTTGGACGTCCGTTCAAGCACTANATACGCCATGCCATCTTCGGCATGAGGCTGATAGCCTTAGCGGCACTGATTGTGGCCCTGGCGCGCCCCGTATCACACGACTCGTGGCGTGAATCAACAACCGAAGGTACCGATATCGTNCTCGCGATGGATATNTCGACCAGTATGCTTGCGCGCGACTTCGATCCCGACCGTCTCGGCGCCGCCAAACAGGTAGCGACACAGTTTGTCAANGGACGTGANAACGATAACATGGGACTGGTTATATTTGCCGGCGAGAGCCTTACAGGCGTACCGATGACCACCGACCGCGCCACACTGACCAACTACATTGAGTCGCTCAACTTCAACATGCTTGAAGACGGTACNGCCATAGGCGACGGACTTGCCACNGCCATCAACCGCATCAAGGACGGACAGGCCAAGAGCAAGAGCATCATANTGCTCACCGACGGATCGAACAACACCGGCAACGTAGCGCCGCTCACGGCCGCCGAGATAGCCCATCAGCTTGGTATCAANGTCTACACCATCGGTATNGGCACCAACGGCAATGCCATGATGCCGACAATCGACTACTTCGGCCGTATGACCTACACNCCCCANCCTGTAGTNATTGACGAAGCCACACTACAGGAGATATCACAAATGACCGGCGGCCGATACTTCCGCGCNACCGACAATAAAGTTCTGAAACAAGTATTTGACGAGATAGACACCCTTGAGAAGACNGTCATNGACGTACGNAACTTCAGCCACACCGAGGACAGCACGCTTACATTCTGGCTCATAGGCCTCGCACTGGCNCTTGTAGCCCTCGATATATTGCTNCGCCACACGGTAATGCGTTCTATCCCCTGATAACACGTTAACTTTAACGATACACGACTATGAGTTTTGCATATCCACATCTACTATACTTGCTGATACTGGTGCCGGTGCTGTTCGCACTGTTNTACTGGTCACGCATCAGCCGACGTGCCCGCCTCCGCCGATACGGCAATCCCGAGGTGCTCGCTCATCTTATGCCCGACGCATCTAATTACACACCCTGGATTAAAATAAGCCTCGAACTGCTGGCCGTCACCATGCTTATAATCGCCGTCGCGCGTCCACGATATGGTGAGACCGAGTCACAGGAGACCACCAACGGCATCGAGGTCATGATAGCACTTGACGTGTCACGCTCAATGAACGCATCGTCGACCGACGACCCCGCCGGTGTGTCGCGACTCAACAGGGCCAAATTTCTGCTCGGCAAAATGGTCGATGCACTTGACAACGACCGTGTAGGTCTTATCGTCTTTGCCGGCGAGAGCTATACACAGTTGCCCATAACCACCGACTTTGTGTCGGCCAAGATGTACATCAACGACATCACCACCGACATGGTCTCGACCCAAGGTACAGCCATAGGTAACGCTATCGGCAAGGCTATGAACTCATTCTCGCCCGACGAGGATATAAACCGCGCCATTGTGGTAATTACCGACGGTGAAAACCACGAAGGCGACGCCGTTGACATGGCACACCAGGCCCATGAGGCCGGCATCGAGGTCGACGTCATTGGCGTAGGCTCAATAAAAGGCGCCCCTATACCTGTCAATGCTGCGCGTGGTGAATACCTCAAAGATTACAACGGCCAGCCCGTAACCACGGCTCTGAACGAGGATATGGCTCGCGAGATAGCTCAGGCAGGTGGTGGCATCTACATCAACGGAGGCAGCTCCAAAGCCGTGTCAGAACTCACAGACCAGCTTGATCACCTTCAGAAAGCCGAGCTCAAGAACGTACGTTACAAGCAGAGCGCCGAACAGTTCACACTCTTCGTGTTCCTGGCGTTCATCTTCCTCGTGATTGACATCTTTGTGCTTAACCGCAAGATAGGTTGGCTCAAAAAGTACACATTCTTTTCCAAGTAAACAGCTATGAAAAGATTTAATAAATATACAATTACCGCATCACTGGCGTTGGCAATGACACCGGCCNTGGTGTCGTGTGGCGACGAACCCCGTGAGGGCGAGCAATACTCGACCCGCCATGAGCGCAATTTCATCAAGGAGGGTAACCGCAGCTATGACCGCAAGGAATTTCAGCAAGCCGAGGTAAGCTACTCAAAAGCTNTCGCCGAGAATGGCGGCAGCGACGTGGCCCGCTTCAATCTTGCATCNGCACTCGCCCATCAGGAGGGAGAGCAGGCACGCGCCTACTCCGACTCGATATTCAACGANCTCGCCCAGGGTNCCAACATCGACGCCTCACAGCGCTCNTTCTACAACCTCGGTAACCGTGCATACAACAGCGAGGACTACCAGGGTAGNATCGAAAAATATAAGGACGCTCTCAGACGCAATCCCGCCGACGACAATGCGCGCGAGAACCTNCGNCTTGCTCAACTGAAACTGCAGGAACAGCAAAACCAGGATCAAAACCAAGACCAAAATCAGGATCAGCAGCAACAGGAGCAACAGCAAGACCAGCAACAGCAGGANCAAAATCAACAAAACCAGGATAAACAGGACGAACAAAATCAGGATCCGCAGCAAGACCAACAGGACCAGAATCAAGACCAGCAACAAGGCAACAAACGCCCCGACCAGCAAGACCGCAAGGACGACAAGCAGCAGCAACAGGGTGGCATGAGCCAGTCAAATGCCGANCAGATTCTGAAAGCTATGGAGAATGAAGAGAACGCAACCCGCCGTCGCGTCGAAGCCCAACAAAAGGCCGAGCGTGAACGCGCATCCAAACGTCGAACCACTGATAAGCCATGGTAATGCGTAAATTCATAACATCATTCACATTCATGCTTGCGTGCCTATGGGGTGTCGCACAGCAGGTTACCGTTCAGGCTCCGCGTCAGGTNGTCGAGGGTAACCTATTTCAGGTCGTGTTTCAGCTCAGTGACGCACGAGCCGAGGATATCAAGGTGGGCAAAATCGAGGGTTGTACCGANCTAAACGGCCCCGGTGTCACNTCAAGCTCATCGGTAACGATAATCAACGGTCAGCGCACATCGTCATCGAGCACAGGNTANGCCTACACCTACCGTGCGGTCAAGGCCGGCACATATACTATACCGGCAGCAACACTTGTTGTCAACGGTAAGACGATACANTCACANCCCACTCAGATAACGGTGTTACCGCCCGACTCNAACCCCGTGTCNAACNCNCCCGACCCCTACTCNGGACGAGCCANCAGCCCTGACCGTCAGACTCCNGATGCCGGCCAGAAGATATCGTCGTCAGACATCTTTGTCCGCATATTGTTCAACAAGTCACACGTGTATCAGGGCGAGGCNGTTGAATGTACACTCAANCTGTACACACGNTANAACAGCATCAGCGGCATACAGCCTCTGAAGTTGCCGACATTTGACGGNTTTCTTATTGAAGAGCTGTCTCAGACNTCTCAGAACAACGANATCGAGCACATNAATGGTCAGAACTACCTNACAGCTGTGCTCAAGAAGTATATCATCTTCCCTCAGAAATCGGGCCANCTGACTGTTACCTCGGGCGAGTATAACGTTGGTGTCACCACNATGCAGCGCGTGTCACACGGCTTCTGGGGCACGACNAGCGTACCCGTCGANCAGGANGTGAAACTNTCACCNACCANCTCGACACTTAACATCACTCCCCTACCCGAGCCNCAGCCGGCATCGTTCAACGGCGCAGTGGGCAAGTTCACACTCGAGTCGCGTCTCAACAATGACCGCCTGCGCACAAACGAGGCNGCNTCTATCACAACNATTATAACCGGTACCGGCAACATCAAGTATGTCAAGTGTCCCGAACTCNACCTNCCGGTAGACTTCGAGCAGTACACACCCAGCGAAGATGTGCGTACNCATGTCACCGGCAACACTGTCACCGGCACCGTAACATCAGAGTACACATTCGTACCCCAGAGCGTTGGAACATTCAATATCAAACCGATTGAGTTCAGCTACTTCGATCCCACCCGAAAGGAATATGTTACCCTCACGGCAGGCGGTTATGAACTCGAAGTGGCCCGCGGAGCCTCGACAACAGTAGGTGTCACCGAGCAGAACGAGATTAAGCAGCGTGCCACCGACATACTGCACATACATCAGCTCACCGATGACTCACTCAGCGGTCAATCGACACCGACCGTATACCGTGCGTCATTCTGGCTCGCATGGCTCGCCGTCATAGCCGTTGCTGTCACAGGCTTGTTCCTGTATCGCCGACAGCTCAGACTCGAGGCCGATGTTGTCGGTCGCAAGACGGCACGAGCCGGCCGTGTTGCCAAGAAGCGCCTGCGCCGCGCCAAGTCGTTTATGGATAACGGCGACAAGGAACAGTTCTATGCTGAGGTTCTCAGCGCACTGTGGGGTTACATCAGCGATCGTCTGGTGATACCCGTTGCCGACCTTACCCGCAGCAATGTCAGCGACAAGCTATCGGCCCGCGGCATGACCGACGAAGACATCAACCGCATAATCGACCTGCTCGACGAGTGTGAGATGGCTCGCTACACCCCCGACGCATCGATGCGTTCTATGAACCAGATTTATGATGACGCGTCCAGAGCAATGGACACACTTGAAAGCATTAAGAAAGTAAAATGAAGACTCTCATTAAATACATATTGCCGGTTATATTGCTGATGACAGCATCATCGGCCGCAACAGCCCGTGACCTAACCGCGCGCGCCGACTCGGCATACAACGAGACGGCCTATACCGAGGCACTCAACCTGTACAATCAGGCACTCGACTCGATAGGCGCATCGACACACCTTTATTATAATATAGGTAACACTTACTACCGACTCGGCGACCTCGGTCGTGCCGTGCTGTGGTACGAGCGCGCATTGCAGCTCGACCCGACCAACAGTGACGCCCGTGACAATCTCACATTCGTGAACACACGCATCACCGACAAGCCTGCCAACGACCGTCTGCTATTAGCCCGCATATATGACCGTATGGTCAATGCTGCCCACCCCGACAGCTGGGCATGGATTACGTTCGCGTTGTTCACTGTCACTGTGATAGCCTTTGCGGGTTATCTTGTGACACGTCAGGTAATCGTCCGCAAGGTATGCTTCTTTGGCGGAGGTCTTGTTTTGATTTTGACTATCAGCGCCCTATCACTGACCCTGACCGGGGCATCTCGTTCATCTAATCACGACTATGCCATCATCACGTCACCGTCGGCCCAGTTGTCGACAGCGCCGCGCGAGTCGGTCGATGCCGATACTCAGGCATTCCTGCTTCACGAGGGGACCAAAGTCGAAGTCGTCGACTCAGTCATACCCTCGACACCGGGAGCGACACGCTGGTATGAGGTAAAAGTCGCTGGCAGTGCGCGTGCATGGATAAACGGCAATGACATGGAACGCATATAAAGTCATGTATTCAACATTTGCAATATTTTTTGGCTGAATTTTATCCAAAAATTTGCATAGCTCAGATATACTCATTAAATTAGGGCAGAAATAGAGATATATTGTAATTATTAACCCCCAAAAATTATAGAGTCATGACAAAAACAATTTCATTTAACGATCTTCGCCGTCTCAAAGACAGCCTGCCCGACGGAGCAACTCACCGCATCGCCGATAAGCTCAATATCACAGTTCAGACCGTCCGCAATTATTTTGGAGGTGTAAACTATGAGTTTGGTAAGAANTGTGGAGTTCACATCGAGCCCGGCCCCGATGGTGGCATCGTGGTTCTTGACGACACNACCATCTATGACATGGCAGTTCAGATACTCCAGGAAGAACAAGACAAAGAGAAGTAAGAGTGCGCCGTCACGGTAACAACCACCTGACTTAGAAAACGCTCTTACTTCACATTTTTTATTGAAACACCACTGTTAAACCCTACAAAGACACACGAATATGACTANCGACCGACTTCTTACAGTTGCAATACACACTTATGAGAAAGCTCTCGAACTAAAGTCTATTCTGGAACACGAGGGTATAACAGTGGTGTTGCACAATGTCAACCTNACNGAGCCTAATGTCTCATCGGGCGTCAGAGTGCGCATCAAGGAATCAGACCTGCCGCTCGCGCTGCGCATAATCGAGAATAGTGAGATTTTCATTGTGCCCGAAGACAACAGCCGTCAGGCAGCCCAACCTGTGGTNCTCGTNCCTGTCGACTTCAGCAGCTACTCGATGAAGGCCTGCTCGCTGGCCTTTGATATAGCAAACNGACANAACGGCCGCATAATACTNTTACACGCTTATGTGCCGCCATCGCGCATCAACATACAGCTNAATGCCTCGCTCGACTTTGACAATGGNGAGTCGGCCGAAGACCCNGTCGCCGATGAAATGTTTGCCGATGAGATGGCCGAGGCCGCACGCAAGCGTCTTGACGACTTCACCGCCACCCTGCGCGAGCAGATTAAAGGCGGACAACTGCCGCCGGTTGTATTTTCGACCGAGATTATNCCCAANGTACCCGAAGACGCTATCCTCGANCTGNCAAAGCGCACGAAGCCTTATNTNATAGTNATGGGCACACGTGGTGCCGACAAGAAAGAGCGCGACCTCATCGGNTCGGTCACCGCCGAGGTTCTCGACTCGTGCCGCCAGCCCGTGCTCACAATACCCGAGCAGAGCAATCTCAAGTCGATCGACGACCTGCGTGAGGTGATACTGATAAGCAACCTTGACCAAAACGACATGCTGGCACTCGACGCCTTGTCGCGCATGGCACCGCGTACGGCNATGAACGTCCATATCGTACACATAGCCGGCAAACGTCTGCGAGGAATTGCGACNGATNCTGANCGCGAAATGATGCTTGAATATTGCCGTACACACTACCCCGTGTGCACATTCACAATGGATAGCCTCGATACCAACCATGCTATCGACTACCTCAACAACATTAATTCAGGCAAAGGCGTGTCGCTCATAGTCATACCCAACAAGAAGAAAAATATTTTGGCCCGNCTGTTTAATCCNTCGTTGGCCCACAAACTGCTGTTCCACGCCGANATTCCGCTAATGGCCGTTCCCGTNTGANTTGAAACAATATTACNACAACNGCCCGGTACTCAATGATAAGTATCGGGCAGTTGTCGTTAATGGGGATTGACTATTTCTTNGGTTGCTTGTTGAAGCGGAACTGAACCGAGAAGAGGACGTAGCGCGGGAGGGTGTTTGACCACGAAACCGTGCGGCCGGTGGCGCTGACAGCATAGTGAACGTTGGTGAGCGTGTGGAGCATGTCGAAGGCATCGAGCATGAACGTCCATCGGGTGTGTCGCATGGGTGTATATGACAAACGNGCGTTCCACACCGGNTCGGTGGTGTCGAGCTNNCTCATGCCGTAGCCGCTNCGCGTGTAGCACACAAAGTCGGTCGAGATACCGAATCCTTCGGGCAGCTTAAATACACCCGACAGACCATAGTTGANNATGTCGGCATTNATGGTGTTGAAGCCTGCCTCACGTGAGGTGGTGTTACGGCGAGTGTAATCGGCGCGCAGTGTGAGCGTCTGCTCGCCTACGTGCCATGCCAGTGTCATCTTCTGAGAGATTGACCTGAAATCGACATGCCTGAGNTGCGGCAAATTGCCGTTGACGCCGACAATGTCGCCATAGCGCGAGAGTGTACCGTAAGTAGCGCTCGTGAGCGTGAACTGCTTCTTGGAGCCGAACTGCCAGTTGAGGTCGTTGCGCAGCGATGCATTCCAGTTGCCCGACGTGTTATACGTGCGGTTCGTGCGNACACCTGTCTCCATATCATAACTATAGCCACGTGTAATGTCATTTATGCTGTTGGTGAAGTTGAGCGTTACAGTGTTTGTAAGCTGCTGTTTGGTGCGCGGTGTGAGTGTCCATTTCAACTCGTTGGTAAATGAGTAAGCGGTTTTGAGATCGGGGTTGCCGAGATATACATTCAGCGGGTCGGCGTCGTTGATGATATCGATCATATCGACCAACTCGGGCAGCGACGACGACATGCTGAACCGATAGTTGAGTTTGTGCCGGTATTTACGTTGATTATCATCGCCCTCGCCGTCAAACGATAACTCAGCCTGAGATGATATTGACAAGTAAGTGTTGCTGACCGATAGCGGATACTCTCGCCCGGCACGCTGATAGCTGAAGTGGCGGTGATTGAACGACAGATTTGGATAAAGCATAACCCACAGTAGGTTATCATTAAGCGTATTATGATAGTTCAATGAGGGGGATATGCTATGTCTGTTTGAGATTGTGCGCGATGTGTTACTCCACTCAGGCACGAAACACTCAAGGTAGCCGTCGGGGAGTTCGCCGTATACACCCATGTCGGCGAGACGATCGAGAGCGAACATGTATGAATCTCGTGTCTGATCCATAAACATATAGTCATACATAAGGCCAAAATAAGCACGATTTATCTGTGTATGATATCCCAAGTTACCGATGAGCGAGAGATCATGATTGGGGGTGTTGTCGGTGTACTGGCGACGGCGCGTAGCGTTGGCCGCGTCAAGGCCGTAGCGTATATCGTAGTCGTCCCATACGTTGTTCTTCTCCGACATGTATTCCGCGCCGACGCGCATAATGAACCTGCTACTGCTCTTGGGCAGCGCGTACATGGCACTTTGGGATATATCGCCTTTAAACATGCGCACGCGTGAATCACGCATGGTCTTTGAACGGTTTATCAAGCTCTGAAGCTGCTCGGGCGACCCGTCTGAATATATGGCGTCGAGCATTGACATCGTCATGTCGGTCTGCTCGGTGTTGAACGAGCCCGACAGGTTGGTCGACGAGTTGTGTGAATTGCGGTAGACACCTCGCACACTATTGGTGGTGCCTATTGAGTTCCATCGGCGATAAAAATAGTTATTGGCCGTCACAAATATATCGCGTGAGCGTCCGCGGCCATAGGCGTTCTCATAGGTGTCGCCGCCGGGCAGGAAGTTGGACTGGCCTACCGTCGTGTTGACATTGTTGCGGCCGTAATTGAAGGTTACGCTACCCTCGGCGTTGGTCTTCTCATCGGGCGACTCGTAGCTGTAGTTGACGGCACCCATACCGAAATCGCGGCGTCCCGTCGGCATCTGGTCAGGAGTCCATGTGTCATTGCGGCCCGGTGCCCGGCTGTCATTAAGATTATTGGCGTTACCGACGAGGGTGACACTCGTGGTGCCGGTGTACCACGACGCGTACAGGCGCCCCATGTATCGGTCGGCGCTGCCATAGCCGGCCTGACCGTTGACAATCATGCCAGCCATAAACTCACGTTTGAGCCTCACGTCCATAGTCAAAACCTTAGGCTGACCAAGAGCAAGACCGCGTCTGACATCTTTGGTATCACCTTTATACACCTGTATATCTTTGACTGTATAGGCGCCGATGTTATCGAGCATCAGGTTCTTGTCGCCATCAAAGAAGTCTTTGCCGTTGAGCAGCAGCGACTCGACAAACTCACCGTTGACTTTAATCTGGCCGTCGTTGGTAAGTTCAACACCGGGCAGCTGCGAGATAAGAGCATCAAGCATTGACCCCTCGGCCAACTGAAAAGCATCGGCATTGTACACAACGGTGTCGCCCTTGTTATAAAATTTAATTTTGGAGGTGGTAACCGTCACCTCGCTGAGTTTATGTGGTGCGCGCTCAAGAAATATTATGGGTATCTCACGGCCTTCTTCCCTTTTACCTACATTACTGACGGTATAGGTCACGGTCTTGGTCTGATAGCGATCGCACACGACATCAAATACATAGACAGAATCGACGCGTGGAACCTGAAACGCAAATACCGAGGTCTCGACAACCCCTTGCCCCCTATCCCACTTACGCCCCATATTTGTCCTGATACTATCGGTGACATTGCCGTTACCATCATACAGCAACACGTACGCATTGGTGAGATCGTGCTTGCCAAGCGATTCTTTTACTTTACCCCTTAGATAGATCTTGTCGCCACACTGAGCCTCAGTAGCGACACATAATAAGGATAAAATTACAATAAAACGGGCCGCGCTGTAAGCCAATCGCTCGAAATTAGTTATCATGGTATAGGAATATATGTTCAAATTCGGTCTATCAAGAGCAAAAGTAGTAATTAATACCTGATTATCCTAATATTATAGATGATATTTACCCCCCCCCCGATTTAACACTCGTTAACTATAATNAAACANCAAAACCGCCCTTCGGTTGAAAGGGCGGTTTCGGTTATAAATGATGATATGACTGACTTACCAATGATGGAGCGAGATGCAGTCGGTAGCCGCACCACTGGCCGGGTGCTTGACAATGCGGTCGGCATANTTGGCATAGAGTCGGCGTGCCTCGGCTATGTCATCGGTGGGCTCAACGGTCTCGACCTCGAACGGACGNGGCTCAATCCAGTTATTCTCAAACTCGCGAGAGGCTGTGAAGAACTCATCGGCATCAAACGGCTTNCCCTGTCGTGCTGAGTCAATGACGCGATCAATGAACATATTCCAACGCGGTGCATAATAGGTAGCATTGAGCTCGGCCCACTGACGGTTGGCATAGTCGTTAAGGTCTTTTGAGGGGCCCCAGATACTGATGATGGTACGTGCATTGCGCTCGTAATAGTCTTTTTCGGTATCGGTTGTTCCCTTGGCTCGTGCATCGGCAATCCACTTTGACATGCGAGTNCCGTGATTGGAATTGAGCAAAGTGGTCAGGTCGGCAAGCAGCTCTTTCATCTCATTNCCTTTAGACACGAGAGNGGCAGTGTCACCGGCCTCGTATGCGGCAGTGAAATCGTCGCGCAAGGCCATGAAGTAGTTGCTCAGAGCCTGACGACCAAGGTTGACACAATCGAACGCGTGCTCATAGCGACCCGGAGACTTGACNGCGAGCATATCGCCCCANGCCTGAACGAGACGCGCATTGGCATAACCGACATTGGGTTTGGTTGTCCACCAGCTGAAGCCGGTGAGCGACGGACGCGCGTTGACAAGGGGGCCTTGGCCGCACAGTGCTGGCTCGACGAAGATGCTGTCAAGCAGCAGCGACCATGCCTGGCGGGCATCAGGATCGACATAGCCTACACGGCGGTCAACGATAGCCATCATGGCACTATCGGCCGACACGGGCATGTGCCACGCCTTGTCAAGTACAAACTCGTACATATAGGGATTGAGGTCNATGCCCTCAAGNGTCGAACCGAGTCCGATGAGGTTGGAACCTCCGTTAGCCAGAACATCGTCGATGCGATTNTTGACGTCGCGAATGGGNCTGGCGAGGAACGAATTGCCACCAAAGTTACCGAGATAGCACCAGATGTAGGGCTGACCGTAGAAACTGTCAAAGAGTTTCCACTCCTCGACCGACTCACAATAGTAGTCGAGCAACATCATCTTGCCCTGCGGAACGCCTTGAATATAGGCCTTGGCNGTCTCGGGAGTCCAGTGNTCGGGGTCGGCATAGAGAATCCATGCCATCTGCAACCAAACGGCATCGGGGTCGACGTCGGCTACCGACTCGTAGATGCTACGCGAAATCATAGCGAGTGAGTCAGGATTCCATGTCGGCGGATCGACCTCATTGAACGGGTCGATACCGTATATATGGTCGGTGCCATACAGGCGGGTCTGCTCGGTGAGGTATTCGCGCTGTATGACAGCAAACAGCGAGTCGTCGGGACTGAGATACGTACAACGGTAGTCGGCAGGAAATCCACCCCACTCGCTCACGGTAGTGGTCTTGGCGTCGGGATATAGTTCCTTGAGCGCGGCAGGCACATGACCGGCAAAACCGGGGAGCACGGGACGCATAGACAGCTCGCGTTCGCGCTCAACGATACGGCTCTGGAGTTCCTTCTGGTCATCAAGCCACGACTGGGGCAGCGGGCTCTGCCAGCCATCGAGATTGCACATGCGGTGCCAGGGCAGATGAGCGGGGCCGGTGAAGTAACTGCGTATCTCCTCGTCAGACATACCCATCTTGCTCCACACGTTNTACCATATAGCCTCCTGGCCGGTGGTNGCCAACGGCAGGTTGACGCCGTTGAGTGCCATCCAGTCGATNAAGCGTTCCCAGTCGGCCCAGCTCCACCACGGCATCGAGTAACCCNACGNGCAGTAGTTAAGNNAGAAGCNCTGGGGAACACGCGCGGTNACGGTCACACTCTCNGGCACTGAAGGCAGCACGTCGGGCAAAACCACCTCGTCGGTAGCATACCATGACACCTCGGTGTTACAGTAGTTCTTGAGGTAGTAGTTGAGACCCATTGCCATAGAGCCGGCATTGTTGGCCTCAATGACAATCTTGTTACCTTTGCTGCCGAGTGTAAAGGCGTCGATTGAATCGGCACCCTCGCTCCTGACAAACTCAAAACGGTCGGCAGCGGCCGGAATGACACGNCCGGCCANTTCACGGGCTGCCTTGACATCAGGGTCGCTCCCCGTGCAACCTACCAACCCGGTGGTGGCTGCAGCAAGGAGCGACAATGTTAGAAATTTAACTGACNGCTTCATATTCACTCGGCTGTGTTATTTTTAATGAAACGTACGGCTGTACCACCGCCGGCAGCGAGACGCACNGGGAGAATATCCTCGGCAGTAACAGTCTGCTCGGTGATAACATAGGCCGAGGGATTGGTCTTCCANTCGGCATCGGGTGCATCGGCATAAATCTGGGCTGTGTACTCAGAGTCGCCGTCAAGGAAGTCGAGNGCGATGTCGAGATTGCGGGCCTCCTCGTTGGTGGCTACACCAAGGTACCAATCGGTCGAGTTGCGATCCTTACGGGCNATNGCCACNTAGTCGCCGATTACAGCGTCGGGCACNACAGTCTCGTCCCAGTCAACAGGCACGTCCTTGATAAACTGGAAGGCATCGAGGTGTGCGGCATAGTTCTCGGGCAGGTCTGAGGCCATCTGCATGGGGCTGTAGATGATGACATAGAGAGCAAGNTCCTTGGCGAGNGTGGTCTGAACGCGNGCATGGGGGCTGTTGGGATTGTCGAAGTTGAATGTTCCGAAAGTGAAGTCCATCGGGCCGGCGAGACCGCGNGTGAACGGCATTACAACAGTGTGNTAAGGAGGATTGCCGCCATCGGTGTCCCACGCGCTGTGCTCCTGACCGCGCACACCTTCCTGAGTCATAAGGTTAGGATAAGTGCGCTGCAAACCTGTAGGCATAACGGGCTCGTGATTGTCGACATTTGATTTATACTTGGCAGCGGTCTCGATGACTTTGCGATAGTGACGTACACCATACTGGCTGCTGTGGTCTTCCTTTCCGTCCATGAGCNGGTTGACATAGCCGGTCTTGACGTTGTGAATGTTGTGGTCGTTCATGTACTGGAAGGCAGTGTCAAGCTGATTCTCATAGTTGGTTGAGAANGCGGCTGTCTCGTGGTGCATGATGAGTTGTACACCCTTCTCGTCGGCATAACGGCTGAGCTCGTCAATGTCGTAGTCATCATANGGGTCGGTGAAGCTGAAATGGTCGTTTGAGGGCCAGTGACCTTCCCAACCTTTGTTCCNGCCCTCGACAAGNACGCNGGGAATACCATGCTCGGCAGCAAAGTCAATGTAGCGTTTAACATTGGCNGTNTTNGCNCCGTGACGCTCACACTGATACCAGTAGGTATTGAANAGGTGCATCTCCCACCACACGCCGATGTACTTCATAGGCTTGCAGAACGATGGGTCGTCGATGGCACATGGCTCGTTGAGATTGAGCATCAAGTAAGATGTNATCAGATCGCCGGGCTCGTCGCCNATAATCATGAAGCGCCAGGGGGTTGCAAACGGAGTGGTGACGTAGGCTGCNACGCCATTGCTCCANGGCACAAGCTGTGCCTGTAACTTGGAGGCATCGGTGCGCATGAGGTTCATCTTGGGGAAGTCGGTGAGCGCNGCCTCGTGGATAGCGAGATACTTGCCGGGCAGTTCAACTGTCAGCGGTGTACGCACAGTGTCAATCTCGGNAATCGAGCTCTTGTTNAAGTANCCCTCGTAGTAGACATCGTCGGCTGACATNGCCCACACCTGAGACTGCTGAGGAAGNTTNAACTCGGTGAGTTCCTGCATGATAACCAGTGAATCGCGCTGCTGCTCGGGGAATACATAGCGATAGCCGAAGCCATCGTCAAAGACTCTAACCTCGAGGTTTACAAGCAGGTCGCCCCCGCGTTGTTTCATCTCGACGGTGAGCTGGCGGTAGTTGTCGCGCACAAACCGNCTTTCGCCCCAAAGGGTTTCCCAAGTTTCGTCGTGACTTGATGTCGACGAGCCTGTGATGTCAAACTTGTCGAGCATTTCATCGCCGGCAAGCACNAAACCCAGACGTGATGAGTCGACAACAACCTCGTCAGAGTCGCTGACGGTGTAGGTGAGCCCCGAGTCGGTGTTTGACAGTTTGAACACGATCGAACCGTCGGGCGATGCAACCTGAGTGTTGTTGGTAGCGCATGACGTGACAAGAGCTGTCAACGATGCGGCAAGAAGCAAATTAATTTTCATTGGTAATATAATCTGATTGATTTAATGTCTGAGTATAAACGTTGCCATTATGATCGGTGGCCTTGACTGTGATAACCGAGGTCTCGCTCTCGGGAACGGCATAGAACATGTGCTCGGTGAGGTCAGAGCCTACATAGGGGAAGGCATAGTCCTTGCCATGCTCGCTGACGTCCTGCCAGATGTTGGGGTCATATCCGGTATAACGGGTCATCTCGCCTTTGAGAACACCGTCCTCAAACCACTCGATTTTCCATGACGAGTCAACGTTCCAGATGTTGGCGACAACAGCCTCGGGATGCTCGCGTGAACGTCCGCGCGGATAGAGCTCAAACTGATAGTCCTTGTCTCGGCCTACGCTCTTGTAGTACCAGTTGAGGTTATCACCATCGATCTCATAGACAGCATAACCGCCGGGTGTGCCGTCCATAGCCCAGGGTGCACACCAGAAGAGGGTTGACAACGGGGCATGGCAGTGCTCGTAGAGCTTATCGCTGAAAATGTAATTCTCGTTATAGTGCTCGTGGCCTGTCATGATATGAGCATTGTAGGGCTTGAGCAAGTTGAACAGCGCCTGACGGTTGCTGAGCACTTTGTGATAAGACTCCTTGCCCCACTGTTTGTGTCGAGCCTCGCGCGAGTAGCAGGGAATGTGCATCGAAACGATGACTGTCGAACCTTCGGGCACGAGCTCAAGGTCTTTCTTCAGCCACTCGAGCTGCTGTTTGGGCAGATAGCCTGCATAGTAGCGTCCCATCCAATACACATCGTCAAGAACAACGTAGTGAATCTTACCGCGGTTGAACGAGTAGTAGGTCGGGCCGAAGTAGTGGTTGAACGATTTGCGGCTGTCCTCGTTAGTGGCGGCGTCCATCTCGATGTCGTGGTTGCCGACACAGTAGAAATAGGGAAAATCGCACTTGGCAATCTCCTTAATCATCCAGGGGAAGTAATGTTCGCCCTGACTTATCTGGCCAACGATATCGCCGACCATGATGCCGACGGCTTCCTGTCCGGCATAGTCGGTAGCCATGGTCTGTTTCATCTCGAGAGCGGCTTTCTCGACCTCGGACATATTGGGATCAAAGTAAACCTGGGGGTCGGCCATGACAAAGAGTATGTGTTTGGTCATGTCCTTGCCGTTCGGGGTTAGATTGAAGTCATACTTGAAGTTTCCCTTTTTGTCGGGTGTTATATCGGCATAAATGACAGGAGTACCGCCTGACATGGGCACCTCATAACCATCGGGGAGTGTAACATAGACGTACTTGGCGTCGGGGGCGGCATCAAAGGCATAGCGACCCTTGGAGTCGGTAGTAACAATTGTTGTACCGTCGGTGACAGGAACGCCTGCNAGAGGCTTGCCCTGAGACAATACTTTGCCGGAAAGTTGACCGGCCGACAGAGACTGTGCGAGGCACAGGAAAGCTGCAAAGGCTGATAATTTTACGGTTTTCATTATTAAACTTATATAAATTTATTTTTTAACAGGCTTAATTACNGANGCNTAGCCACCACCGGGCGCCATGTGNAATTTAACAGTATCGCCGCTCTTGACTNTAACGGTCGAGAGTTTGTAGTCGGTACCCTCGATGTGGGCATTGCGGCCATCGGCAAAGACAGTCATCTCATACTCGCCGGCAGGCAGGAAGTCGAGTTTGAACTCCATGTCGCGGGGAGTCCAGTCGGTAAGNGCTCCGACATACCAGTTNTCACCNTTGCGGCGAGCCATGAGCAGGTATTCGGCAATCTGAGCGTCAATGCCTATGGTCTCGTCCCACACGGTAGGTATTNAGGCNATAAAGTCGGCATACTCGGGTGCNAGACCAAAGTTGCTGGGAGAATCGGCCACCATCTGGAGCGGGCTCTCGTAGATAACGAACAGGGCAGCCTGCTGGGCACGTGTGCCAAGACTCATCGGGTGGTCAAAGTTGATTGAGTAGTCGGCGGCAGTCTTGTTGTTCACAGCACCGGGGGTGTAATCCATCGGACCGGCCATCATGCGGGTGAACGGGAGGGTGAGNTTGTGATCGGGGCTGATGTCGCGCGAGTCCTTGTTATGCTCCATTCCGAGNACGCCTTCAAAAGTCATCACNTTGGGATACTTGCTGTGAACACCACAGGGCTTGTAGGCACCGTGGAAGTCAATNAGCAGGTGACGGTCGGCAGCAGCCTTGGCCACACGCTCNTAGAAGTTGACCATGTCCTGGTCACTGCGGTTCATGAAGTCGATCTTGACNCCCNTGACGCCCCACTTCTGGTAGACNTCAAACACCTCCTCGACNTTGTCATAGAGGGGATTCCACAGCGCCCAAAGCACGATNCCNACNCCTTTGTCGGCNGCATACTTCACGAGTTCCTCGACATTTACCTCGGGNTTGTAGTGGGTAATGTCCCATGTGCCCATGCTCCAGCCCTCGTCGAGCAGAATGTATTCNAGGCCCTTGTCNGCAGCAAAGTCGATTATGTACTTNTAGGTNGGAGTATTCACACCNNCCTCAAAGTCAACGCCATATACATTGAGCTTAGAGTACCAGTCCCATGAGATTTTACCGGGCTTAATCCATGACGCGTCACCGATGACCGATCGACGTGACAGNTGCCAGGCGAGNTCGTTCTCNAGCAGAGGNGCNTCACCGTCGGCCAGCATCACCACACGCCAGGGCANNGGNCGCTTGCCNNTGATNNNNGCNATNTANGGTGCNAGNTCNACNAACTNNTCNGTNCGGTCGCCGATGAGCTTTGTNTCTTTCACTACNNGGGGNAATTCGCCAAGAAGAGTATCGCAAGAGTCGGCAGTGAGGAACAGGTTGGAATAGTCCTCGACATCGGCCTCNGTAACGACCACGCGNGAGCCGGTGGGTGTGTTCATATAGATGGGCAGGAAACCCTTCATGTTGTCGTCGAGCGATGCGAGAGCGCGTTTCTCAAATTTAACCTCCTGAGGGGTTTTGAAGTCATGATAGCCGTCCATNGGCCAGAATGTAACTGTGCCGTCGGGCATATTNAGCTCGACAATCTCGTTNTTGACAATGANGTCGCCCTTCATGTCGAGGACAAAACGATAGGCCGCGCCATTGTTATAGGCACGGAACTGAACCTGATAGCCACCNGCCATGCTCAACGACATCTCGTTGTAGAGTTCACGCACTTCNCGGAATTTCAACGGTACGTCGGACACGNTGGTGTCGTCGACCTGACGACGAGACACCTTCTTGACCTTGGGAGAGACACCGGGCTGGGTCTTCAGTCCGTCGATGTCGAGAGCAAGACGTGACGGATTGACAACCGTCTCGCCATTAAATTCTACACTCCATGTTAGCTCCTTGTTGTCATCNACCGTCACCTTGACTTTAGCGTCGGGCGACGAAAGGGTGTATTCTCGTGCAAAAACGGCGAAATTGGCCAGCACGGCAACACCTAAAATCACTGGAATTTTTTTCATTGTAAGCAGATATTCTTGATATTAAAATTAATCAGTTTTATCGTTCAAAGTTAATATAATTTTTTAAAATTAAAAAGAATAGGGGCACCTTTTTAAGGGTGCCCCTATCATAAAGTTTTTAGTGTTATTAGCTATTAATAAAGCGGATCGCTGTCTTCGGTGTAAGAAGTTGGATCTTCATAGCGGTTGATACCCTGCAGAGTCGACTGCCACATACCACGGTTGTTGACATGTGAAAGCTCGAATGTCATGAAACCATCGGTGTTCTTGAGGCACAGATAGGTAGCATCACAATTCTGCTCGTTGTCGAGCGCATAGGCTGCAATTGAGCCATAGCACTTGCAGTCGCCCATGATGTAGTTATTCCAGCTCTTGACAAAGTTCTCTACTGACCACTCGGTGGCGGGATTATCGGCAATCCAAACATTAGATGCGTATGCGCCGGTAACAAATACGTCAAGCAGGTCGGCAAAGCCGGTGTTGCTGTATGTGTCAGTGTACTGAGCGCCCGAGGGTTTGTACTTGGTGCTGGCCCAGTTCTGTCCGATTGAGTAACGAGAGCTCCACTGAGCCGATGCCCAAAGGTGAATTTCACAGTCAGGGTTAATGGCCTTGACCGACGAGCGAATACGGGCAAGGAGCTGCTTAACCATCATCGAACGATACTCAACCCACTTAGAGAATTTAGGACCGATACCGCCGGTGGCAGTAACAATTTCAGTGCGCTGAGGCACGCTCTCATTCCAGTAGTTGGCGTATCCATTCAAGTCAAGCGCGCCCATACCGAACCAACCGCCATCGTTGTTGCAATAACGCAGGTAGTCGAGGCTGAGGCCTTTGATCTTAGGATATTTTGTAACAATCTCGGTACAAACATTGACGATGAGATCCTGGAACTCGGGCGACGCGGGCGAGAGCATCACGACGCTCTGAGCGGGGTCGTCGGCGATATTGACGGTATTATCAGGGTCATTCTCGTCAGAACGAACCTGACACTTGTCGTACCACTCGGCGAGATTGTCGTATATATAACCCTGCTGCACACCATTCTCCTGATGACCGAAACCTGTTGCAACAACCGAGGCCACGACATCAATGCCAAGCTCATCACACTTCTCGAGGAAGTAGCCGAGGTAGTCATCATAATCACGGGTCACCGTGGTGTTGCCGATGGCATTGCACGGAGGTAGAATATCACTCTTGTAGAGTGCATAACCGTTACCGGGCTTTACATCAAGATAAATCATATTCATTCCGAAATCCTTGATTTTCTTGAGCTCGGCATCGATACCTGCTTTAGTAGACAGTTTTTCGAAGTTAGCGTGAGCGTCAATCCACATGGCTTTAGGCTTGATGGAAGGAGCCTCAGGAACAATATCGGGTATGGGAGGCTCGGGAGCCAGACCGCTGGGGTCGAATGTTTCATTATCGCTGCATGCAGTCATAGTGGTGGCTGCAAGCGCTATTCCCATTATATATTTTCTAAGTTTCATACAAGTTTATTTTTTGGATTACTCATAACAGGTGAGACGTGTGGTGAACATACCGTAGCGGTCGGTGTAACCAACCCAGTAGGCCTCCTTGATTTCGGGATCCCAGTACCAGTCGCTCGAACCGCCAAAGCTCCAGGCACAGTTAACCGAGTAGGCAACCGACGTGCCGGTTACGCGAGCGTGCAAGTCGTCGAGTTCGGCGATGTCATTGTGCCACCACCAGCCGGTACCGAGCATAAGAATGGCATAATACTTGCCATTTACATACATTGACGATACGTAGGGGCGACGTGCACCGGTACGTGACAGCTGTGAGCCTGTACCAACCCACCATGTCTGCCAGTCGCTTTGAAGCACATTGGGCATGATAACCTTGGTATTGCCCTTAAAAGTGTTGGCATAGACCTTGAGTGTATTGTTGCCCGAACCCTCGGTATCACCAACAAGATAGCTCGAATTAGCGTCGGGCTTGATGGGCGAAATCATCTGGAAACCGGCACCGTCATTGCTTGAATAGCCGGTAGCGACAATCTGCGTGTCAGTAATCTGACCGTTCTCAAGATGAATCATGTAGTGAGAGCCCTCGGCATCGCGAGGAGCACCGGTGGTAATGTTTGCAGTACCTGTGATGTCACCGGCAATCTGAATGTAGTTTGAGCCGTCAGTTGCTGCGCCGAGATTTTCGTTCACCTGTCCTACGAGACGGGGAGCGTCGCTGTATGAAGTCCAGTAATAGATACCACCCTTGCCGTTGGTGTTGGTGAGAGCCACGAGAACACCGTTCCAGTCAGATGTGATAGCACGGACGTCGGTCATATTGATAGAACCGAGGTTGAGGTTACCGGCTTCTGACAAGTCGGCAGCATTGAACACCTTGAACGCAAGCTGAGTGTTGGGAATGTTCATGGCCGCATTGTCGAAATGAGGGTTAGAGTACTGGCCTGCCATGAGCACAACGTGATTGTGGCCACAGTATGCAACATAACCGTTGAGGTCGCCATACTGGCGAGAGTCGGCAAGATTGTAGTTAGCCAGTTCACCGGGATATCCGAGTTCGGGGAACGTTTTGGTTACCTGGGGCAGACCAAGCGAGAAGCCCTGACCGTCCTCGAGCATATCGGTGAGACCGTGAGTAACGGTGTATGTAACCGATTTCTTTTTATCCTCAGAAGTAACGGTGTACTGCACACCACCCTCTTGAGCAAAGTTTTGAGGTATCGCAGGATCGGGATCAACGGTTGCACCCTTAGACACATAAAATTTAGCCACGACGCCATCGAGTTCCTCGGTGGGATCGACTGTGGGGCTCACCTGGATATAGATGGTGTTGCCCTCCATACGTGACTTCCATATAATACCCGATTTACCAGTAACCTTGAGGCAGTTCTGGTCGTTCGAGCCCATTATGAATGCCTCCTGACCGTCACGTGTGAACAGATCGTCGTCGTCACAGGCTGTAAACCCGAGCCCGAGCGACAGTGCACACGCGGCAAATAACAATTTATTCAGTTTCATAAAATAATTCATTTTACAGGTTTACCATATTATTCATATACACCCATGACACGATACTTACGTACCGATTTCTCGCCCGACACAACGGTAAACACCTTGCCGTCGGGTTTCTCTTCGGTAACGAGAATGTCGTGAATACCCGACATCGAAGGGGTGACAAACTCGTCATAGGTCAAAGTGGCACGCAGGTAGCATGCGGTGAGGTCAATGACCTTGGCATCGGAGGGCCCGATGACAAACGTGATTACACCCGAACCGCCGGCAGCTTCCTCGGGGGTAAATCCCGGCTCGAGCAGGTTGCCGTTCTTGTCATACTCATAGATGGTACCTACAAAATCGGTTCCGGCACGCGAGCCACGAGCGATGAGCTGTGAGATGAAGCAGTCGTCGTGTTTGAAATTGGGGTCAGCCTCGGCACAACCCTGGAGCCCCAGCATCACCAACAGTGATGCAAGTATTAATATGTTGTTCTTTAAGAATTTCATACTTGTAAAGATTTAATTACCACAGCGGGTTGTTAGTACAAGCGGGATTGTTGTTGCGCTCAGAGATAGGAATTGAGAACAGGTAGTAGCGCTCGGGGAAGATGATGGGCGTGTTGGCGTCAACATCACACACTTCGTAGGTGAATTCGGGAGCGAGTGAGCTGTCACGCTGGTTGTTGACAATCTTCACACCGTGACGAGTCTTGCCGTCGAGAATGGCCTGGCCCAAACGCCAGCGACGTATATCCCAGAAACGGAAGCCCTCACCAGCAAGCTCCTTGATGCGCTCAGAGCGAATGAGTGACATGGCGGTCTCGAGATCCTTAACATCTTGAACGGTCTTCTCGGGAAGGTTTACACGCTTGCGCAGACGGTTGATGCAGTCAAGGATCTTCTGCTGGTTGCCGATAACGTCAGACTGAGCATAAGCCTCGGCCTGGTTGAGCAGAACCTCGCCATATCGAATTATGGGGCACGGTGTTGTGCTCTTGTCAGTGGTGAAGTCCTTGTTGGCCTCATCGACAAACTTGCGGAGGAAGTAGCCGGTGCATGATTTGCCGCCAGTTGAACCAGTCTTGACAAACTCGGTGAAACCGTCGTACGAGCTTACCTTATTATCGTTGATGTCGGTGTAGTCGGCATAAGACTCGATAAAGCGGTCGCGCCAGGGGGCACCGTTGTAGAGCACAGTAGCCTGGAAACGGGGCTCACGGTCGGTGTAAGGATCGGCGTGCCCCTCAGCGCTCCATGTGTTCCAGTTGAAAGGTGTACCATCGCTCCACTCATAGATGTCGGCGAGCTCGGCTGTGGGCTGGTGCTCGGCATAGGTCTTCTGATTGCTGATGTTGAAGTCACCGCCGGGGGCATTGTGAACGTCAAACAGGTGAGTGATTGCACCCTTCTGGAACTCAATCTGGAAAATCATCTCGGGAGTACCGATGCTGGCGCTGGTGAAAAGTGATGCATAATCGGCATTGAGATCAACGGCATCAAGCGCACCACACTTCTCGGCAGCCTCGGCAGCCTCTTTCCACTCTTTGGCATAGAGAGCAATGCGCGAGATAAGGCCATAAGCTAGAGCCTTGGTGGCACGCCCACGCTGCCATGAGTCAGAAGTCTCTTTAGGAAGAACCTCGGCAGCAGCCTGAAGTTCGTCGAGAATGAAACGATATGTCTCAGCCTCGGTGATGCGAGGACGTACAATATCCTGAGGATAAGCGCCGTCATCGACACCTGTCACACCCGTTTTATCGGTGCGCAGTACAACGCCGCCGTACACACGGGCAAGTTTGAAGTAGTTGTAGGCGCGGCACAGGCGAATTTCGGCATCACGCAGGGCTACCCACTCGGCGCTGAAGCCGGTACCATAGGTATAAAGGTCGCGGAGTCGAATGTTGTCCTGACGAATGCGGTCGTAGACACTGTTCCAGCACTCGAATGCACCAGCACCGTAGTCGGCTACGATATTACCCTGAAGCAGAGTCGAGTTGTAGGGGTGAGCATACTGGTCCCACGACGACGACTTCATGATGTCGGAGAAGCTGTCCCAGAAGTGTGAACGGTCGCCTCCGTCGCCATAGAAGATAGCGTCTTCGGTAAATGTCTTATAGGTAGCTGTAATGTACATGTCAGCCGCAGTCTCGTTACTCCAGACGGCCTGGTCGGAGAGATTGGCCTCGTCATTGACGTCGAGAACGTCGTTACATGACATTACCGAGCATGACAAGACAGCTATACCGATTGATTTTAAAATATATCTGTTAATCATCTTAGTCTGAATTTTAGAATGTTACATTAAGACCGAAGCTGTAGGTCTTTTGCTGGGGGTAGTAACCGTTTGATACTGAGGGCGACTCGGGGTCAGCATAGGGGAAGTGACTGAATGTAAGCAAGTTTGTACCTGCGAGGTAAACATTCACGCGGCTGAAAGGAGTCTTGGCAAGTACCTTCTCGGGGAGGTTATAACCGATCTGCATGTTCTTGAGACGCAGATACTCACCGTTGACAATCCACCAGTCAGATACCCACGCGTTGTTGTAACGCGATACCGAGCTGAGGCGGGGATACTTGGCGTTAGTGTTCTCGGGAGTCCATGCGTCCTCGATAAGATAGCGAGGCGAGTTACCTGTGGTGAATGCGCTAGTATAGGTAGTAGCTGCAGTAACACCGGTGTCATAAACACCCTGGAGGGCATAGTCACAGTGAGTAACACCCTGCCACAACATGGTCAGGTAGAAGTCGCGATAGTTAAAGTCGGCCGAGAGCGAGAAGTTGAACTCGGGAATGCGGCCGTAGCCAATCTGAACATAGTCACCGTCGGCCGAAATGATACCGTCACCGTTGATGTCGACATACTTGATGTCGCCAAGCAGTGTCTCGCCCGAAGGAGCTGCGGGATAAGCGTCAATCTCGGCCTGGCTCTGGAAGAGACCGTCGGTGCGGAAACCGTAGACAGCACCAAGAGGCTTACCAAGCTGCTGACGATAGTAAGGAGCATTGTCAGATACTTTTTTCTTCAGTACCTTGTTGCGGGCATAAGAGATAGTACCGCGCAGACGGTAGTTGAAGTCGCGTGTAGGAGCAAGGGTGTGAGTGAGGGCGATTTCAAAACCGCGGCTGTCGACACGGCCCGAGTTGGCATATGCGGGGAAGTAGCTACCGAGTGAGCCGGGATAGGCACCCGAAGTCTGCTCAAGCAGATCGTGAGTGTCTTTGTAGAACAGGTCAATTTCGGCATTGAGTTTGTTCTGGAATGTGTTCATCTCGATACCCAGGTTGTAGGTATAGGTGGTAGCCCATGTGAGGTTGCGGTAGATGTAGGCGTTGGTGTAGCTGAACTGTGATGTTGGAGCACCGCCGAGCATCCAGCTGTTGTTCCACTGTGAGAAGAGGGCGTTGTACTGGAATGCACGTGTGGTGTTATCACCTGTCTGACCATAGCTGCCGCGCACCTTGAGGTGGTCGATCCACTGAATGTCTTTCATGAAGTCCTCGCGTGACAGTACCCAACCGAGTGATGCCGAGGGGAAGAAGCCCCAACGCTTGTCGGGTGAGAACACGTAAGAACCATCACGACGGAAGGCGAACTCAACCAGATACTTGTTATCGTAGTCATAGTTAAGACGACCTACGTAAGATACGATACCGGTGTGCTGGTGTGAACCTGATGGATTGGCTGCGTTCACCTTGTCTGAACCGAGCGAGATATCAACGGGATCGGTAGCGATGAAGCCCATTGCATAGGCAGTCATAGTCTCTGAGTAGTATTTAGATGCCTCATAAAGGAACAGAGCACCTACAGAGTGTTTGCCGAATGTGTGGTTATAAGAAACCGAGGGGCGGAACTGCCAAGACTCACCGCCTGATGACGAACGGTTGAAACCGCCGTCCTTACCGATGCCATATGCCCACATGAGCTTAGGCTCGCAAGTATTGCGGTCAAAACTGCGCAGCTGGTATGACGAAGTGAAGTTACGGTCGGTGGTCTGGTTGTAGTCGTAGGCAAAGAATGCCGAGATTTTCAGGCCGTCGAGGGGTTTCCAGATGTCTTTGAAATCGTACTCGAGTTTCCACGACGAGTTAAAAATATAACGCTCCTGATTCATGTAACCCGAGTTGTGAACGGCAGCGATAGGATTGACGTTGATGGCGTCGCCGTCCATCCATGCCTGATCATAGCCGTCAAAATAGGGTTTGATGATAGGAGCGGTATTCAGAAGCTGACGGACAGGGTTGATTTCACCCTGAGCCGAGAACGACGAACCGGGCCAATGGCGTTTGGTTCTGATACCCGAAAGATTGGTAGAGAAAGTAAGGTTCTTGGCGAGTGTGATGTCAAGGTTAGCACGAACATTGTAACGCTTGTAGTCAGTCTCCTTGATAGTACCGCTCTGGTCCATGATACCTACTGATGTATAGTAGCGGGTGCGCTCGCTCGAACCAGAAGCCGAGACGTTGTGCTGCTGAGTCCAGCCAGTGCGGAAAAGCAAATCGGCCCAGTCGGTAGTGCCGAAGGGGCTGTTGGGATCGTTTGCCAGAACTTCCTGCTGGAAATCGGCTGTGTAGAGAGGTGCGAGGCCGTCCATCTCACGAGCTTTGTTCTTATAATACATGTACTCAGAAGCATTGAGCAGCTCGGGGAACGCAGTGTTGTGAGTAGCAGTGATTGAACCGCTGTAGCTGATTACGGGCTTGCCCTCACCCTTCTTGGTGGTAATAAGGATTACACCCTGGGCACCTTTAATACCGTAGATGGCTGCGGCAGCGTCTTTAAGCACCGAGATTGACTCGATATCGTTGGGGTTGACATAGTCCATTGAACGCTCAACACCGTCAACAAGCACCAGCGGGCCGGTGAGCACGAAGCCTGTACCGCTGCTGTTAGCGACGGCTGTACCACCACGTACATACATTGACGTACCGTCAGAACCGGGCTGACCGCTTGACTGAATTGATGTAAGACCTGTTACCTTACCTGTGAGCAGGTTAGACACGTTCTGCATCGGCGCTTTCAACAGGTCTTTTGAACCTACTGATGATACCGAACCGGTAAGTGTTACTTTCTTCTGAACGCCGTAACCTACGACCACGACCTCGTCGAGCATAGTGTCATCGGGATTCATTTTAATAGTCAGCTCTGTGCGGCCCTTTACAGCCACTGTCTGGGCTGTGTAACCGATGTAGCTGACTATCAGGTCAACGTCGGGTGACGGAACTGTGAGAGTGAACTCACCATCGAGATTGGTTGCCATGGCGATAGACGGCTGTTGCTTGACAGCAATAGTCGCACCTGCCAATGGATCACCATTCTCGTCAATTACTGTTCCCGACACTTTAAGACTCTGTGCAGAGGCCAAAAGCGTGAAGCAGAAACAGAGCGTAAAGGCAAGTAGCCTTAACGAATGAGAAAATAGTTTCTTCATGAGATAATTGGTTGGTAAATATTTAAGTTAGTAATCTCTCTACTTTTTAAAAATTCATGGTATAAAATTACCCTCGCTAAAGGGTGTTCTCATGGCACACTACAAATGTAAGACAAATTTTATAAAATAAACAAACTTTATTAAAAAATTTAATATCTAATAGCAAAAAAAAAATCGACATCAAAGAGCCGATATGATTAATAAAATATTTTAAAATACCACTAATCAAAAGAGGCCACATCTGACTAAAATGCCTGATGTAGCCTCTTAAAGTGTTGGTTTAACTAACGTTATTTGCGTGCCTCGTAGTCGTCAAATGCCTTCTTGATAGTGTCCCACTGATCGAGGTCGATGACCTGAACGACATCAAACACCATAACACCACCTGTCATGTCAAGACAGCAGGTAACGGCGTTGTAAATGTTCTGGGGGTTAGACATGACGGTGTCGTGGTTGATGGCATAGATCGAACCGATGAGTTCGCAGTCGCCATGCAGAAGGGTATCGGCGCGGTGCAGGCCATATTCAATCGACTCGTTGTCATCGGGGCCATAAACGCGCTCCAGATAGGTGCCGACAATGAAGTTGTCGAGGTAGGGAGCGAAGCCGGCTGCCTGATACTCGTCGCTGCCATATTCTGGATAAGCCTTGACCCAGCTGCTCTTGGGGCTGGCCCAGTTCTGGCCGTGTCCCTGAAGGGCGTGAATCCACGATGCAGCCCAGTAGTTGAGCTCGGCATTGGGTCGGATAGCCTTCAGCGAGTCGCTAACCTGCTTGATAAAGCTGCTGATGACGTTGGCACGCCATGCCCACCACTGCTTGTAGTACTTGCCGGCGCTGCGTATGCTGTCGTTGGTGCCGGGGTTGGTGCGATAAGAGTAGATATCCTCGGGGAAGTTCTCGACCGTCTCACCGAGGTACTCCTCGAAGAGAGCCTTTGACTCGGGCGAGAAGTCGCTCTCAGTGTCGGGATAACGACAATAGTCGAGAGCGAGGCCGTCGATATCATATTTGTGCATTATCTCGGTGAGGATACCCATAGCAAAGTCACGGTTGTCCTGACGTGCGGGGTTAAGGAACGCTGCAACTTTCTTGCCGTCCTCATAGATGGGCATGAGAGTACCGTCCTCCTTGTACTCAACACATGTGCGTGACATGAAGGTGGTATCGTCATAGCACAGGCCCTTGTGCCACCAGGGCGAACCGGCTGGGAATACACAAGCCGATGCAACAACTTTCATACCCTTCTCGTGAGCCTTGTCGAGGAAGTAACCGAAGTAGTCCCAGTCGCGAACGATAGTGTCGTCGTGAACGACGGTTAGCTGCTCGCAAATGTCGCTATCGTAGAGCACTTTGCCCTGAATAGGCTTGATGTCGACAACAATGTGATTGAAACCGGTCTCCTTGATTTTATCAAGATAGAAGTCGATTGAGTCACGGTTGCCGAAACGCTCGAAATTAGCCTCGGCACACATCCAAAGATAACGCGGTGTCTCGTCGGTAGCTGATGTGTTCTTGTTACCGCATGAACAAAAACAACCGGCTGCGATTGCTGTCGAAGCGACAGCTGCAAGTAGATAATTTTTCATTTAATTAATTATATATAATATGTGATTGATTTATTCGAAGTCAACAAATAGGCCATGAACTGTCACGTCGCGTGAGAACGGATTGAGAGCCGAGTCAACAAGCAGCGCGAACTCGCCGCGTGTGATAACATCGCTATCATGTTTATCAATGCCGAGATTTTTGAGACAATCGGCAACATTAATATCAGCATTAACGGTGTTGATAAGCTCGGCGACCTGTGCAACAGTCACCTCGGCATCGTCATTGGCGGCATCATAACCAACGCCATAGAAATCGGCAAAATCGTTGAGTTCGCCGGCTTTCAACGGGTCGGCTGCACGCAGCCATGTCTCGTTGCGCCATGAGATGCTGCGTCCGTCACCGCGCAGTATGCCGGTAGCACCGATGCGCTGGTAGGGTTTAAAAGCAGGGTCGTTTTTCTCGACATCAAGGTACGGCAACAGGTAACCACCGGCGTCAAGTATGGCCGACTGGACATCGCGCACACTGACATCGCTGACATCGACATTGTCACGTGCAGCAATCGCAGCCAAAGCTCCGGCGGCCTGACCCAACTGTACTACAACGGGCTGCAGGCGTGTCGTTCCGTTGACAATGTTTGACACCGATATAGACTTCTCGGTTACAAGCATGTTCTCGACTGAGTCGGGAATAATGACGCCGAGAGGAAGTCCGAATGAAGGCACGGGGTGGAAGTAGAGATTGGGGAGGTCTTCAACGCCATCATAGGCATGATGGTGATGGTCGACCGGATAGTCACCGACAGCAATAGTCGTGCGATAAAGCGGCTCGGCCGTGTCGTAGGGCGACATGATGTGATTGAGGTCGAAACGCACCTTGCCGTGAATGCGGCGTGACTCGCGGTGGTATGGCAGGAACGGCAGAAGGTCGTCGGTGGGGAACTCGTCGTCGGCAAGACCGAGGGTGTTGAGACCGAGCTCCTTCTGCATGAAATAAATGTAGCGCATGGTATGAGCCTTAGCCTCGGCGATAGCGCTGTCGCGCTGCTCGCGGTTCATCTCGATGATATTGACAAAATAGTCATTACCCTCAATGGGCCAGTTGATCATATACTTGCCATTGGGCAGTTTGCCATAAGTAATCATCTTGTCGACCGGCCACATGCGGTTAGGCTGCTTGGGATTAACACACAGGTCATTGATGGCCGTACATGCAAACTCGTCAGGGTCGTAGTCCTCGGGCTCGTCGATGGTGACATCGCGGCCGTAGTCTTTGAGGATAGCGACCATAGTGAGATCCTGTATAATGCCGTTCGACTGCTCGGGAGCGATATCCTCGCCGGTTATGTCGCGGCTCTCCATGCCGATGTCATATTTAATGCCAACCTGTTTGGCGACGTCGCCAAGCTCGGTTCCGTCAATGACAACCTTGGCATCGACTATAAATTTCTTTCCGTCGGAATTCTCAAACGTGGCAGTCCAACCGTTGTCGAGTCGTTTCACATCGGTGGGAACAGCATTGTAAGCCACGCTGATGTTTGACTCGGCTCCGACCATAGATTTGAAGATGCTGTCACCGACCGACGGCTCAAACAGGATACTGCTCACCCAGCCGGTCTTTAAAGCCTCGGGGCCGCCGTAATGCGCTTCAAGGCGCTCGCGAAACTCGCCGAACAGTCCGGCCGGCATACGATAGTTACCGTCAACAGCACTCACACCGGCCCCGGTGAGCATACCGCCAAGCCAAGTCGACTCCTCGGCGACAAACACGGTAGCTCCCATGCGCGATGCCTGCACAGCGGCACTGACACCACTGGCGCCACCGCCAATAATCAACACGTCGACCTGTGTGTGTGGCGTTGAACCGCACGACATCAGAGTGAGTGTACCGGCCAGCACGACCGTCGACAGCGACGCCCCGTTTGACATAAAACGTGGTAAAAGAGCTTTAGAACTCAACAACTTCATGGTCTATATATAATAAATGTAGTAATGAATAATCTCCCGATACAAGATTAGAATTAAAAATTCAGACTACAAATTTAAAATTTATAAAAATAGCAACCAAATATTAACTTAAGAAATTGAAAACTTAAATATTTTAGGTGGTTAAATTGCAAGTTACGGGAAGAAACGTTAAATTTGCAGTCTGAAAAATTGAAACTCATACGTAATATACACTAAACAAGAAATATAACAATCATGAACGTTACACTTGAAAAAAAGGATGATGGCACAGGCATCATCACAGTGAACATCGAAGAAAAAGATTACGCACAGAAGGTCACCGACAACCTCAAACACATAGGTCGCACCCACACAATCCCCGGATTCCGTAAAGGTCACGTATCGATCGACCAGCTCCGTCGCCGTTTTGGCCGCGACGTGAAGAGCGACGTCATCAACCACGAGGTTATCGAGGCTGCCCTGAACTACATTCGTGAGAACAAGATTAACTGCCTCGGCGAGATTCTCCCTGTAGAGGTTAAGGAAATCAACCTCACCGACGCCGACTATACCTTCCAGTATGAAGTAGGTATCGGCCCCAAACTCGACATCGAGCTCAACAAAGATATCACAATCCCCTTCTATAACATCGAGGTTACCGACGAGATGATCAACGAGCAGGACGAAGACCTGCGTCGTCGTTTCGGCAAACAGGAGCAGAACGATGAGGTTACAGCCGACGCCTTTGTTAAAGGCACTATCATGGAGCTCAACGCCGACGGTACAGTCAAAGAGGGCGAGAACGCCATTCAGAACAACAACGGTATGCTTCTTGTGAACCACATCGCCAAGGAAGAGGCTGACAAGTTCATCGGCAAGAAAGTAGGTGAGAAGGTTATCTTCAACCCCGCTAAGGCAACCAACGGCAACACCAACGAGCTTGCATCGCTGCTCGGCATCAGCGCCGAGGCTGCTGCCGGCGTAGAGGGCGACTTCGAGTTCAACATCGCCGAAATCATGGTTATCAAACCCGCCGAGCACAACGAGGAATTCTACAAGATGGTATTCCAGAAAGAGATCAAGAGCGAGGAGGAGTACAAAGAGGAGCTCAAGAAATTCATCGCCGCTCAGCTTGCTCCCAACAGCCAGATACTGTTCGACATGACCGCCGAGAAAGTTCTCGTTGAGAAATACGGCAACATGGAGCTGCCTGCCAACTTCCTCAAGAAATGGCTCGTATCACGTCAGGACGGCGTAACCGAGGAGACCGTTGACGAGGAGTACACCCGCATGGAGCCCGCCATCAAGTGGCAGCTCATACGCGACGTCATCGCCGAGAAGAACGAGCTCGCTCCCACCAAGGAAGACGTTGAGAGCTATGCCAAGAACTATGCCCGTCGCCAGCTCATGCAGTATGGCATGGTTGACGCCGACGACGAGATGGTTGACGGATTTGCAAAACGCTTCCTCGAGGACAAGAACTTTGGCCGTCAGATTGTAGAGCAGGTTGCAGCCCGCAAGCTGTTCATGTGCATTCGCTCGCTCGTTAACGCCGAAGAGAAGACCATCAGCCTTGATGAGTTCAAGACACTTGCCAACGCCGAGAAATAATCGCGCCGATTGACAAAATGATAATATCTTGATGGGCTGTCACTGAATGGTGACGGCCCATCTTGTTTTTATACAGCAAAAAAAATGAAAAAATTTTGCTGTTGATTTGTTTTTTATTAATTTTGATACATGAATAAGTGGTAAGAGACATATTCGAGCCACCCCACAAAATAGCTCAAAAATATTAAAACACATTTATGAATAACGATTTTAGAAATTACGCTGTGAAGCATCTTGGTATGAACGGCCTCGCCCTCGACCAATATGCCGCAGCAACCAATGGTACAATCACCTCGAGCTATATCTCCCCTACCATCATTGAGGAACGCCAACTCAATGTAGCACAGATGGACGTATTCTCGCGACTGATGATGGACCGCATCATCTTCCTCGGTACCGACGTCAACGANTACACAGCNAACGTAATTCANGCNCAGNTNNTGTATCTTGACTCGGCCGACCCNGGCAAAGATGTATCAATCTACATCAACTCGCCCGGCGGATCGGTATATGCCGGTCTGGGCATATATGACACCATGCAGTACATATCGAGCGACGTNGCTACCATCTGCACCGGCATGGCCGCTTCGATGGCAGCAGTGCTGCTCGTATCGGGTACCGCAGGCAAGCGTTTTGCCNTGAAACACTCCCGCGTCATGATTCACCAGCCGATGGGTGGNGCGCAGGGTCAGGCCAGCGACATCGAGATTACAGCCCGTGAGATACAGAAACTCAAGAAGGAGCTCTATACAATCATAGCCGACCACTCGGGTCANCCCTTNGACAAGGTTGAGCGCGACTCAGACCGCGACTACTGGATGACCGCNGANGAAGCACTCGCATACGGCATGATCGACAACGTACTCACNAAGGCCAAGCACTAAATAACAAAGCCAGATGGCAAAACGTAACATACAAAAATGCTCATTCTGCGGCCGCCCNGGCGACATGTCAGAGGTGCTCATACCNTCAGCTACCGAGACCGGCACGTACATTTGTGCCGAGTGTGCCGACCAGATACATGAGCTNCTCACAGGCTACCGCCACGAGACATCGAGCGGCCTGAGCAAGTCAAAAGCCGGTCTGGGTGACGGNATAAACCTCAAGGACGTCCCCACCCCACGCGAGATAAAAGATTTTCTCGACAAATATGTANTCGGTCAGGATTCGGCCAAGCGATACATGTCGGTAGCGGTGTANAACCACTANAAACGACTCGCCCAGCCCCAGGACGATGACGTAGACATAGAGAAAAGCAACATCATAATGGTAGGCCCGACAGGNACNGGCAAGACNCTGCTTGCCAAGACGATAGCNCGNCTGCTTGACGTGCCGTTCACCATCGTCGACGCTACTGTGCTGACACAGGCAGGATATGTGGGCGAGGATATNGAGAGCCTGCTCACCCGACTGCTTCAGGCGGCCGACTATGATGTGAAACGCGCCGANCGCGGCATTGTGTTCATTGACGAGATTGACAAGATAGCCCGTAAGGGTGACAACCCGTCAATAACCCGCGACGTCAGCGGNGAGGGTGTACAGCANGGCCTGCTNAAGCTGCTNGAAGGCTCGATTGTCAATGTCCCCCCACAGGGTGGTCGTAAGCACCCGGAGGCNAAAATGATTCCGGTCGACACGAAGAACATATTGTTCATCTGCGGCGGTGCATTTGACGGCATTGAACGTAAGATTGCCCAGCGCCTGAACACCCACACCGTGGGCTACTCGACAGGCAACAGCAAGAANCGCATAGACCGCGAAAACTTCCTGGAGTACGTTGCGCCACAAGACTTGAAATCGTTCGGTCTCATTCCCGANATTATCGGCCGACTTCCCATCGTGACNCACCTTGAACCGCTTAACCGCGAAGCACTGAGACGTGTGCTCACCGANCCNAAGAATGCTATCACCAAACAGTATGAGAAGCTATTCAAGATGGACGGTGTGACACTCACATTCGAGCCCGAAGCGCTTGACAAAATTGTCGATATAGCTGTTGAATACAAGCTCGGAGCCCGCGGACTAAGAGGTATCGTNGAGGAAATCATGATGGACCCCATGTTTGAGATACCAAAGACCAAAACAAAGAAATTCAATGTCACAGCCGATTATGTCACCGAAAAGCTTGCCAAGATGAGGCCCGACATGATCAGTAACGAGTAAAACTGAATATAAAATAAGCTAATAGACNGACCCCCTTATATTTAACCAGTCAACCAACAGCTACTAACCCCTCTCTTCACAAGATATGAGTAACAAAACTAAATTGAACGAGGCTTTGAAATTTTACTTCGGATTTGACTCGTTCAAAGGGAATCAGGAAAGCATCATGCTGTCACTNCTTGACGGACATGATACCTTCGTACTAATGCCTACTGGCGGTGGCAAGTCACTTTGTTACCAGCTACCGGCGCTGATATCGGAAGGTACGGCGATCGTCATTTCCCCACTCATAGCCTTGATGAAGAATCAGGTTGACGCGATGCGCAACTTCAGTGAGGATAACGGAATAGCTCACTTTATAAACTCATCGCTCAACAAGGCAGCAGTTGATCAGGTCAAGGCCGACATACTGTCGGGCAAGACCAAACTGCTGTATGTAGCGCCAGAATCCCTGACTAAAGAAGATAATATTGAATTTTTAAAAACAGTTTCCATATCGTTCTATGCAGTCGACGAGGCTCACTGTATCTCGGAATGGGGTCACGACTTCCGACCCGAGTACAGGCGCATACGCCCTATCATCAACGAGATATGCAAGCGCCCAGTAATAGCCCTCACTGCAACAGCGACACCAAAGGTACAACACGATATTCAGAAAAACCTGGGCATGCACGAAGCAGTAGTGTTCAAATCGTCATTCAACCGCGAAAATCTCTACTACGAAATCAAGCCCAAAAACGCCAATACAGACAAAGATATTATCAAATACATCAAGGCTAATCCCGGCAAATCGGGTATTATATATTGCCTGAGCCGCAAGAAGGTCGAGGAACTTGCCGAGACGCTTACGGTCAATAATATCAAGGCATTGGCCTACCATGCCGGTATGGACTCGGCGACACGTTCGGCCAACCAGGACGCGTTCTTGCTCGAGAAAATCGACATAATTGTCGCCACGATAGCATTCGGCATGGGCATTGATAAGCCTGACGTCAGGTTTGTCATACATTATGACATGCCCAAGTCGCTCGAAGGCTACTATCAGGAGACCGGCCGAGCAGGCCGCGACGGAGGCGAAGGCCAGTGTATAACCTACTACTCGGCCAAAGATTTGAAAAAGCTCGAGAAATTCATGCAAGGCAAGCCAATTGCCGAACAGGAAATCGGGCGTCAGCTATTGTCTGAGACGGCATCATACGCCGAGTCGTCGGTGTGTCGTCGCCGCTCGTTGTTACACTACTTTGGCGAGATATACAATATTGAGAACTGTGGAAACTGTGACAACTGTTTAAATCCTAAGAAACAAGTGGAAGCAAAAGATGACTTGTGTGCAGTCATAGAAACTGTTACTGCTTTAAAAGAGAAGTTTAAATCAGACTACGTAATTGACGTGATGTTAGGCCATTCAAATGCCACAACCCAAAGCTACGGTCACGATGACCTCGAGGTTTTCGGTTGTACATCAAAACAAGATGAACGCTATCTCAATGCCGTTATACGCCAGGCCATCATCGCCGGCTATCTTGACCGCGACATCGAGAACTATGGCCTGCTGAAAGTTACACCTGCCGGCAAGAAGTTCCTTAACAAGCCGGTATCATTTAAGATAGTTGAAGACAACGACTTTGAGGAAGAGGAAGAAGTCCCCGTCAAGAGCGGTGCCTCATGTGCTGTTGACCCCGAGTTGTACAGCATTCTGAAAGACCTGCGCCGCAAGATTGCAAAGCGTCTCGATCTGCCCCCTTACGTCATATTCCAAGACCCGTCGCTCGAAGCGATGGCCACCACCTACCCCATCACCATGGACGAACTCCAAAACATTACAGGTGTAGGTGCAGGCAAGGCAAAACGCTATGGCGAAGATTTCCTGAAGGTTATCAAGACCCACGTCGAGGAGAACGAGATTGAGCGCCCCGAAGACCTACGAGTACGCACAGTTCCCAACAAGAGCCGACTGAAAATCTCAATAATTCAGGCCATTGACCGCAAGATAGCGCTTGACGAACTCGCCAATTCAAAAGGTCTCGAGTTTGACGAACTGCTCGACGAGGTTGAAGCAATCGTATATTCGGGTACAAAAATCAACATATCGTACTTCCTAAACGAAGTCATGGACGACGACCGCCAGGAAGATATATTCGAATACTTCAAAGAGAGTGACAGCGACGACCTCAACGAGGCTATCAAAGAGCTCGGCAACGAGTTCTCGGAGGAGGAAATCAGGCTCGTACGCATCAAGTTCCTCTCAGAATTAGGCAATTAACACAGTCAACATTAATCAGGCAATCATGAGCATCGTCGACTATAGAGGCGTTGAAATTAACCGTAAGGAGCACGCAGTGCTTCGCAACGTCACGTTCACGCTCGAACCCGGTGAATTTGTATATCTTATAGGCAGTGTGGGCAGCGGTAAGAGCAGCCTCATGAAATCACTGTATGCCGAGGTTCCGATCGTTAACGGCGATGCCCGTGTGCTGGGCTTCGATCTCAAGCACATAACATTCAAGGAGATACCTTTTCTGAGACGTCGTGTGGGCATTGTATTCCAGGACTTTCAGCTGTTGAGCGACAGGTCGGTCTACGATAACCTGAGGTTTGTGCTCGAAGCTACAGGCTGGAACAGTGTTAGCTCAATGAACCAGCGCATAGACGAAGTGCTCAAAGAGGTTGGTATGGATCACAAGTGCTACAAGATGCCTCACGAGCTGTCGGGTGGCGAACAACAGCGTGTCGTCATTGCCCGCGCGCTGCTCAACAGTCCGCGTCTGATTATCGCTGACGAGCCTACCGGCAACCTTGACCCAACAACCGGCGAGCATATCGCCCGACTGATGCACGCCATAGCCGCNCAAGGCACTACNGTGCTGATGGCGACACACAATCTCGCAATGGTCGAACAGTTCCCCGCCAGGGTGCTNCGTTGTGACCGTGGCAGCGTATATGATGACGGCATCGTGTCGTATACNTAAATCAATAAAAACAAATTTCAAAAAACGTAAGTAATTATTCAAATACCGAAATGAAAGTATTAAAGTTTGGTGGAACATCGGTAGGATCGGCCCAACGCATCAAGAACGTCGCCGACCTCATTGCCAATCGCGGTAAGAACATCGTTGTACTGTCGGCNATGTCGGGTACTACCAACTCGCTCGTCGAAATATCAGACTACCTGTACAAACGCAATATCGAGGGCGCNAAAGAGGTGATTAATGCCCTTGAAAACAAGTATAGGGCCGTGATAGAGGAACTGTTCGAGACCGAGGAGTTCAAGATGCTCGCACAAAACGAGATACGTGACTGTTTTAACTACATACGTTCTTTCAGCAAGGATATTTTCACTCTATTTGAAGAGAAAGAGATATTGTCGCGAGGCGAGATAATGTCGGTAGCNCTGATGTATCACTACCTGCGCGAGAAGCATGTCGATGTGGCNATGCTGCCNGCTCTCGAATTTATGAAAACCGACAAGAACAACGAGCCNGACACACAGTANATCAAGCANAANCTTGAGACACTGCTGGAGCGNAATGCCGACGCATCGCTATATCTGACCCACGGCTATATATGCCGCAACGCGTATGGCGAGATTGACAATCTGAGACGCGGTGGCAGCGACCTCACCGCATCGGTTATCGGCGCGGCTCTCGGTGCCGAGGAGATTGAGATATGGACTGACATCGACGGCATGCACAACAATGACCCCCGATTTGTAGAAGGCACCAAGCCTGTCGACGAGCTGCACTTTGAAGAGGCTGCCGAACTCGCATACTTCGGTGCCAAAATACTGCACCCGACATGCGTGCTTCCNGCCAAGCTCAACAACATACCCGTGCGTCTGCTCAACACCATGGATCCCGAGGCTCGTGGTACGGTAATCTACAACACCCTACCCTCACGCCGTATCAAAGCCGTCGCTGCCAAGGACGACATCACAGCCATCAAGATAAAGTCAAGCCGCATGCTGCTCGCATACGGATTCCTGCGCAAAGTCTTCGAGATTTTTGAAACTCACAAGACNTCAATCGACATGATTGCCACCAGNGAGGTAGGCGTATCNGTTACTGTCGACAGCACCAAGGGACTTGATGACATTATCAATGANCTCAAGAAATTTGGCACCGTGACCATCGACACCGATATGGTCATTATATGTGTGGTCGGCGACCTTGAGTGGCACAATACAGGCTTCGAGACTCGCGCTATGGAGGCTTTGAAAGATATTCCGGTGAGAATGATTTCGTATGGAGGCAGCAATTACAACATATCGTTCCTTGTGAGCAAGGACGACAAAGTAAAAGCGCTCAACGCCCTCAGCGACAAACTATTTAAGAACTAAAGATGGAAAATGACCTGCTGAAAAGCGCTTCAACNCCCATTTACTACTACGATATAGCTTTGTTGAGACGTACAATCGAGACGCTGCTCTCAGCAGCCTCGATTGATCACCGTTTCAAGGTTCACTATGCCGTCAAAGCTAACACCCGTGCCGAAATTCTTGCCATTATCAGCTCGGCCGGCCTCGGTGCCGACTGTGTAAGCGGNGGNGAGATAAAGGCNGCTGTAAATGCCGGATTTCCGGCCGATAAGATTGTATTTGCCGGTGTCGGCAAGACTGANAAGGAGATTAAACTTGGCCTGAGCCACGANATAGAGTGCTTCAATGTCGAGTCAATGCCCGAACTTGANGTCATCAATCAANTGGCCGCAAAGATGGGATCAACGGCCAATGTTGCCCTGCGNGTCAACCCCGAGATTGATGCCCACACTCATAAGTATATAACTACCGGACTGAGTGAAAATAAATTCGGCATACCGATGTCTCAGCTTGACGAGGCAGTAAATCTCGCGCTCAGTCTGCCCAACGTGCGACTCAAGGGACTACACTTCCACATAGGATCTCAACTCACCGAACTCGATAGCTACAGATTGTTGTGTGACAGGATTAACGAACTTACNGCACACTTCAGTAACCGTGGTGTCGAATTTGAGATNATAAACGTAGGTGGTGGCCTTGGTATAGATTATGACAATCCCGACCAGCATCCTATTCCCGATTTCAAGGCCTATTTTGAGTTATTCAAAACGCATCTTAAAATCAAGGCATCGCAGCAGGTTCACTTTGAACTTGGAAGGGCTATTGTAGCACAGTGTGGCTCACTGCTCACACGAGTGCTCTACATCAAAGAGTGCCCGACACGCCGCTTTGCCATAGTAGATGCCGGTATGACCGACCTGATAAGGCCGGCACTGTATCAGGCGCATCACGCAATTCAGCTTGTCGGTGAGGACAACTCCGACCGCCCGATGCTGAAATATGATGTGGTCGGCCCCATCTGCGAGTCGAGCGATGTATTCGATACCGATGTGGAACTGCCCGAACTCAAACGAGGCGACATACTCGCCATACGGTCGGCGGGAGCGTACGGTGAAATTATGGCATCACAATACAACATGCGTCCGCTTCCCGGAGCTATTTTAGAATAAAACTAATAACTGAAACTACTATGGTAATTCAACGTTGGCAATCGGTCTACCTGCTATTAGGTTTTTTTGCTATGATTCTCGTGTGTATACGCCCCTTTGGCATGATAATGACTCCCGATGGAGCTATTGATGCCGAACTCGTAGCACTCGACTATCCCGTGTTCTTAATCGTCAACATTCTCACCGGATTGTTGTTGCTCATAGACATTTTCCTGTTCAAGAATCTGAAACTGCAGCGCATGGTTGCGGCAATATGCCTGTTGCTCATCATCGCCTCAGCCGCCACTGCTGCCATTGTACTGACATCGTACGGTGACCTGTGGCAAGTGACTTGGTATGGTGCTCCAGTAGGCATAATTTGTGCATTTATCTGCACACTGCTCGCACGCCACCGCATGGGTGAAGACGAAAAGAAGTTGCGTAGCTACGACCGTCTACGCTGATAACGAGCTATATCGATACAATAATGGCACGTCGACTACTGTGAGTTGACGTGCCATTGTTCGTTTAATGAGTTAGCGCATCAGCAAGAAATCGGGCGGTATAGCCTTTATTCTGAGCGACGATTTGTTCAGGCGTGCCGGTAGCGACGATGTTGCCACCAAGGTCACCACCCTCGGGACCGATGTCAATCACATGATCGGCACACTTCACTACGTCCATGTTGTGTTCGATAATCACAACCGAGTGGCCGTTAGCGATAAGACGGTTGAACGAATCGAGCAGTCGGTTTATGTCATGAAAGTGCAATCCGGTTGTGGGCTCATCGAATATAAACAGCGTGTGACCGACCTTCTCATCGGCGAGATAATAGGCCAACTTGACACGCTGGTTCTCGCCGCCCGACAGGGTCGATGACGACTGACCGAGCTTTATGTAACCAAGTCCGACATCTTGCAACGGCTTCAATCGTTTCACTATACGGCGCTCAATGGTGCCGTCGTGCTCGCCAAAGAACTCTATGGCCTGATTGACAGTCATGTCGAGCACATCACTTATTGACATACCGTGATATTTCACTTCGAGAACCTCGCGCTTGAAACGCTTGCCGTGACAGGCTTCACACTGTATGGTGATGTCGGCCATGAACTGCATCTCAATAGTGATTGTACCTTCACCCTTACACTCGTCACAACGGCCGCCATCGGCATTGAATGAGAAGGTCGACGGTGTGAAGCCCATCTGCTTTGACGCCTGCTGGTCGGCAAACAGTGCGCGTATCTCATCGTAGGCCTTCAGATAGGTGGCGGGATTAGAACGCGAAGACTTACCAATCGGGTTCTGATCGACAAATTCGACGCCTTGAACACGCTTATAGTCGCCTGAAAGCTCCTTGAAAGCACCGGGTGCATCACCGGCCTCACCAATCTGACGAAGCATCGCACGGTACAGGATATCGCGAACCAGCGTCGATTTACCACTGCCGCTGACACCCGTTACCACAGTCATGACCCCAAGCGGGAACTTGACATCAACGTCTTTAAGGTTATTCTGCACAGCACCTTTAATCTCGATGTAGCTGTTCCACTTGCGACGCGATGCAGGGACCGGTATGCTCAGGCTACCTGTCAAATATTTGGCCGTATAACTATCGGTCGCATCGGTCAAATGACCATAATCGCCTTGGTAAACAATCTGACCGCCGAGACGACCTGCCAGCGGGCCTACGTCGACAATATAGTCGGCCTGTTCCATGATTTCGCGGTCGTGCTCAACCACAATCACGGTATTTCCAAGTTCCTGAAGCTGCCTGAGAACATGAATCAGACGGTCAGTGTCACGAGGGTGAAGACCAATACTCGGCTCGTCGAGAATATACAGTGAGCCTACGAGGCTGCTACCGAGCGATGTCGCGAGGTTTATGCGCTGACTTTCGCCACCAGACAGGGTATTTGACAAACGGTCGAGTGTGAGATAGCCGAGGCCTACGTTTATCATGTAATCAAGACGGTTCTTTATCTCGGTAATAAGTCGGTTGCCTATATTGAGTTCGCGCTCGGTGAGCTGAAGGGAATCGAACCATTGTCGCAGATCGGTTATAGGCATTTTAACCAGTTCGGTAATATTTTTGTCACCTACCTTAATATACATTGCCTCGGGACGAAGTCGGTTACCGTGACAGGTAGGACACACCGTTTTACCACGATAACGTGACAGCATCACGCGGTACTGAATTTTGTACAGATTATCTTCGACCATTTTGAAGAATCCGTCAATACCGCTGAAACGACCGTCACCGTGCCACAACAGGTTTATCTGAGCCGGAGTAAGCTGATTATATGGCCTATGAATAGGGAATTTGATTGATGAAGCGTGACGTATGAACTCTTTTTTCCATTCGCTCATCTTTTCACCCTTCCAGCACACCACAGCGTCCTCATAAATAGATAATGCCTTGTTGGGTACAACGAGGTTTTCATCAATACCCATTGTCTTGCCGAAGCCCTCACACGTAGGACATGCGCCGTATGGGTTGTTGAAGTTGAACATCTGGTCGTTGGGTTCCATGAACGTTATGCCATCGGCCTCAAAACGCTTCGAGAAATCGTAGTGTCTGACCACTCCATCGCTCCAGACCACAAGCCGCATGAAATCGTGACCTTCAAAAAANGCCGTTTCGGTCGAGTCGGCCAGTCGGCTGACTTCGTCAGGNTCGTCGCTNACCATCAGACGGTCAATAACGAGATAGCAGTCAGCNACATTANATGTATCAGCCTTAGCCATTANCTCNTCAATGTCNGTAAACTCATCATTNACCAANANNCGCGAATAGCCTTCCTTGGCAAAAATATCAAGCTGTTGGGCAAACGAGCGACCTTCGGGTAATGTTATCGGTGAGGTGACGGCCAGCCGTGTCGACNTGGGAAAACCCAATGCAGTCTCAACCACATCGTTGACGGTATGTTTTTTTACCTCNTGGCCGGACACAGGCGAGATTGTACGACCAAGACGACCATACAGCAGACGCAGATAGTCATATATTTCGGTCGACGTNCCCACAGTGCTTCGCGGGTTACGCGTAGTTACTTTCTGCTCAATGGCTATTGCCGGNGGCAGGCCTTTGATATAGTCAACCTCGGGCTTGGACATGCGCCCCACAAACTGGCGTGCATAGCTCGATAGGCTGTCAACATAGCGACGCTGNCCCTCGGCATACAGCGTGTCGAAGGCCANCGATGATTTGCCGGAACCCGACAAACCGGTTATAACGATAAACTTATTGCGAGGGAGCGTGACATCAACATTTTTCAGGTTNTTGACTCGCGCTCCCTTGATTTCTATATTTGATGAATCCATTTAGTCTTCAAGATAATATGTAATGGTCGACACTACCCTNACATTCTTGATGTAAGGGGTATATGAGTCACGGTCGGTGATTGAAAACTGCCCCTGTGAGGCGGTCTTGATTTTACCGAGTTTGCTATCCGAGTCATCGGCAAATTTCTTGGCNGCCTCGCGTGCGTTGGCTGTTGCCTCGGCAATCATTTCGGGCTTGATGGTGTTGAGTTCGGTGTAGTCGTAGGTAATACGGTTATCCCAACCGCCCGACACGACAGCGACCCCCTCTTTNAAGAGCTCGCTCTGACGCTTGACAAGCGATGTCACCAGGTCAACATTCTTTGATGTCACTACTATGACGCCATTGACAGTATAGCGGTTGAGTGGTGCCNNGTTGACATAGGGGTTGGCCTGATTATCGGTAACGCTTGGAGCTATAACCTCGATTTCATTTTCCTCAATGCCGTTGGCTTTAAGAAAGTCAACTATCGCAGTGCTCTNGGCNGTNATATCNCTATAAATGGTATTGAGGTCGTTGGCGGCACACTGATACACNACAGGCCACGTAACGCTGTTGGCNTTCACCTCACGNTCGGCCAGACCTCTTACCGACACGATGCGGTCACGGTAAGAATAATTATCAATACCCTGCTTAATGAAAAGGCCGAGAAGCCCGATNCCTAAAGCCACAACGACTGCTGAAATTATGTTGTGATTTTTCATAATCCTTAAATTTCGGTTAAACAAATATGGTAATTAGCGATAACTGCTAATGCAAATATAATACAAATATTCGTGAGTAGAGGTTTATACATCGTGAATTTTTTGTAACTTCGTGCCAAAATATACTAAAAACATATTTCAACGCAATATCACGACCATGCTGATAATAGGAATTGCCGGTGGCACCGGCTCAGGCAAAACGACNGTAGTCAACAAGATAATCGACAGCTTTCCTGCCGGTGAGGTTGCCGTCATACCTCAGGACTCTTATTATAAAGACTCGAGCCATGTCCCGGTCGAGGAGCGCAGCAAAATCAACTTTGACGAGCCGGCNGCAATCGAGTGGACACTGCTCGTAGAACACCTGAAACAGTTAAAAGAAGGTAAAGCTGTCGAGATGCCGACCTATTCATACCTCACATGTACACGCCAGCCCGAGACNGTGCACGTCGAGCCCCGCGACGTTGTCATTGTAGAAGGNATTCTCGTGCTCACCGACCCTGTGCTTCGCGATATGATGGACGTGAAATGCTTTGTCGATGCCGATGCCGACGACCGTCTCATACGTGTGATATCNCGTGACTGCATCGAGCGTGGACGCACNCCCCAGATGGTCATAGACCGATATCAAGATGTGCTCAAACCTATGCACAGCATGTACATTGAACCCACGAAACGGTTTGCCGACCTCATCATACCGCAGGGTGGCACCAACACCGTGGCAATAAGACTGTTGACCGACTATATCGAATCACGCCTCAACAAACGATAACATGAAACTGAGCACCGATAATCTTGTCAAAAAATACCATCAGCGCACAGTGGTGAACCATGTGTCGATCAATGTGACGCAGGGCGAAATCGTAGGTCTTCTGGGTCCTAATGGCGCTGGTAAGACCACCACGTTCTACATGACAGTGGGCCTCATAACCCCTAACGAGGGTCACATTTACCTCGACGACCTTGACATCACCACCTACCCTGTATACAAGCGCGCACAGCATGGCATCGGTTATCTGGCTCAGGAGGCATCGGTGTTCCGCAAACTGTCGGTTGAAGACAACATACGCGCCGTGCTNGAGATGCGCCCCGANCTAAACAGGCAGCAGCAGCGTGAGCAGCTCGAGTCACTGATAGGTGAATTTTCGCTTGAGAANGTACGNAAGAACCTTGGTGANCAGCTTTCGGGTGGCGAACGTCGACGCACCGAGATTGCGCGCTGTNTGGCCATCAATCCTAAATTCATAATGCTCGACGAGCCNTTTGCNGGCGTCGANCCTATCGCGGTTGAAGAAATTCAGCGNGTTATNTACAAACTTAAAGACAAGAATATNGGTATTCTGATAACCGACCACAACGCNCCCGAGACATTGTCTATCACCGACCGCGCATANCTGCTGTTCGAAGGTAAGATTCTCTTTCAGGGAACAAGTGAGGANCTGGCCGAAAATCCNATGGTTAGAAAGAAATACCTGACCGAGAGCTTCAAGTTCCACCGCAAGAANTTTGACTAAACGCGANATCTNCCNNACNCGACCACTGAACAATACAAGCGCGTAATGAGTTATGACTTTATATAGTTAACTAAATTCAGGACTCATTATGCGNTTTATATTTGCACTNATACTGTCNGTCTTATGCTCGGGCAATATGTTCGGGCAGTGGTTACCCGACTCGCTATTATCACACTACAGCTACCGCNCAGTCACGCAACCCGACGATTATCAAGGCCAAGTAATATCGACCATAATAAAACACGACAGCATAGTACCCGGCGGTCGAGGCGTAGTGTATATACACGGCTTCAACGACTATTTCTTTCAGGGTGCTCTCGGCGANAGCCTTGTGGCTCACCGATGGAACTTCCGCGCCGTCGACCTCAGACGATACGGTCGCTCACTGCGTCCCGGAATGAAGCGNTACCAAGCCCGCAACCTCAACGAGTATTTCCCGGATATTGACTCAACGGTAGTNGACATGACNAAGGCNGGCATCGACACTATCGTGATAATCGGCCACTCGACAGGCGGATTGATAGCATCGCTGTACATGAACAACCACCCGTCGGCCGACATACGTGGCATGATACTGAACAGTCCGTTCTTAGGCTGGAACATGAACGGTTTCACCCGAAATGTCCTTATACCTGCCGTAAGCTGTCTGGGCTCGCACTTCCCCAATATATCAATAAGCCAGGGCAACGACCCAAGCTATGGCGAGAGCCTCAATGCCAACTATAACGGCGAGTGGCAATTTGACACATCAAAGAAACTACTCGTGTCACCGCCNGTTACAAGCGGTTGGATAAGAGCCATACAAGAGGGGCAGCAGTATCTTCGCAAGCACTCAGACATCACCGTGCCNATCCTNCTGATGCACAGCGACAAGAGCNTCGACAGCAAGCATGTGAGCGATGGCGACGCGGTACTGAACGTGGCNGANATCAGCAAGTGGGGACGCCGTCTGGGCCCCGACGTCACCNNGGTGACGGTACCCGGNGGNCTTCATGACCTTATACTGTCGTCACCGAGCGTCAGAAAAGCNGTCTATGAGTCGATGTTCAGGTGGCTCGACANGCAGTTCGGTCTGTGATATCAGTCGTCAGACTGNCNGGCAAGACGCTCGGCCTGTGAACGTGCAATATCGAGCTGNCGGTTNAGACGTTCTTTTTCAAACGCGANCTGACGTGCNTCCATGATGGTGTGCGAGTAGTCGTAGCAGTTGACAATGGCATCGACCTGCTTGGGTGTCAGTTTCATNGATTTATTCTTGGCACCTGTGAGTGTCAGCGTCATCGGACTCCCCTGATGAGCCTTTACAAACGCCCCGATAGCNTCACTCTGCTCGGCCGGATATGTGACAATCTCGCTACCGTCAATGCGATAGTTGAGTTCGCCGTCGTAAGCAATAGGGCCACCTTGAACGCTCTCNCCNTCACACGTGATAGTGAAGCCTGTGTGCTTGAGCGNGCCACCGTTGGCCGACGACAGGAAGTACATCTGACCGATGGTCGATACACGGGGCTGAATACCGGTTGTGTTCATAAACTGTGCGTCATAGCTCGCAGCGTCAACATAATAGGGCTCGACAAGCTGTTTATTTGAAATCACCTTCATCTTAGCCTGNAGGCNGTTGTGNTCTTGTTCAAGCACCAGCAGCGAGTCGTCGACAGCACGTATCTGCTCGTCACTGGCATTGATGATAAGAGTGGGACGCAACTTCATCGANGCACGCTGCCACTCGGTCTCGGCAGGATAGTTGTTCTTCAACGAGTCGAGTAATGCGATTGCGCGCACNGGCTCTCCCGCTAAATTGGCCTTGCCNGCCTCTTCATAGAGCAGTCGGGCTGCACGTGCCGACTCGCTCTCGCTGTTACATGACGTGATGGCGAGCACNCATACGGCACCCGCAATAAGTTTAGTTGCTGCGTTGTACATTTTTTACACCTTTTACTGTGATAAGTTTCTTTATNAGCTGATTGAGNGCCGACAGGTCATTGACTCCGACCGTAAGATTNCCNTGNAACATNCCATCATTNGAATCGATGGCTATGCTGCGCAGGNTGACACTTTTCTCCTTATTAATAATCGACGTGAGNTTTGTGACAATGCCTATATTATCATTGCCAACAACACGTANNACGGCTATAAACTGNGAGCCGGCTTTTCCNGACCAACGTACCTTGATAACCCTGTAGGGATAGCGACTCCTTATATTATGGGCATTNGGACAATCGTGCCGGTGGATTTTAACAACNCCCTCGGCCGATATAAAACCAAACACGTCGTCGCCATAGATGGGATTACANCACTTGGACAGGCGATANTTCAGGCCTTTTATATTCTCACCGATTACAAGAATATCATCGGCATGAGTGCGTTCGGCAACCTCGTTGTCCTGTAGCGTAAATTCACTGGCGCTACGCACGGCCTCCTCATCGGCGACAGGCTCNTGCAACTCGAGATAGCGNTCTATGATAGTGTTGATGTCCAGACGNTCCTCAGCCACCTCGGTAAAGAAGTCAGTGACCATCTTNTANCCCATCTTTTTAATCACTTTCATGAGAGTNGACTCGTCCATCTCAATCTTGCGGTTCTTGAAGCGGCGNTGCAGCATNTCCTTGGCGAGTTCGGTGCCTCGCGAACGCTGCTCGTTGATGGTCTGACGTATCTTTGTCCGGGCCTTAGATGTGACCACGATGTTAAGCCAGTCGAGCTTGGGCTGCTGTGACGATGACGTCATTATCTCGACCGTATCACCGCTTTGAAGTTTGTAACCGAGTTTCTCGGTCTTACCGTTGACACGGCCGCCGGTGCACTGACAGCCGAGCTTAGAGTGGATATTGAAAGCGAAGTCAAGCAGCGTGGCACCCTGAGGCAACTTGAACAAGTCGCCCTTGGGAGTGAACACGAACACCTCCTTGTCGTAAATATCCATTTTGAAATTGCGCATCAGCTCCATCGGGCCGTTCTCGCCGGCCTCGAGAATGTCTCGCACATTGTTCATCCAGGCATCAAGGTTGCTCTCGCTTTTGATGCCTTTATAGCGCCAGTGAGCCGCGAGGCCTTTCTCGGCAACAAGATCCATGCGACGTGTACGTATCTGCACCTCGACCCATTTATTCTCGGGCCCGTAGACAGTGATGTGAAGCGATTCGTAACCGTTGCTCTTGGGTATGCTTATCCAATCCTTCATGCGCGACGGATTGGGCTGGTACATGTCGGTAATAAGCGAGTAGACCATCCAGCAGTCGCTCTTTTCGCGTTCGGGTGGTGTATCAAGTATTATACGTATGGCAAAAAGGTCATAAATGTGCTCCATATCGACCTTCTGCTTTTTGATTTTATTCCATATCGAGTAAATCGACTTCGTGCGCCCCTTGATGTCAAATGTCAGGCCGGCCTGCTCAAGTTTCTCCTTGACGGGCTTGATGAACTCGGCAATATATGCGTCGCGCTTGGTCTTGGTAGCGTTGAGCTGACGTGCAATCTCGGTGTATGTATCACGATTGGTGTACTTTAGCGACATGTCCTCGAGCTCCGATTTAATTGAATAGAGTCCGAGTCGGTGTGCCAACGGAGCATAAAGATAATTGGCCTCGTAGGCGATGTCACGCACAAAACTCTCGTCGGGGTGATGATTGATAGATTTGAGTAATGTCAAGCGTTCGACAATCATCATAATGATGACTCGTATATCCTCGGCAAATGTCATAAGGAGGCGACGGAAGTTGTCACTGACCACCGCAGCCGACGCATTCTTGCCATACAAGGTCGAAACCTTGAGCAGACCATGTACGAGCTTGGCGACATCACTACCCCATCGGCGTTCGGTGTCGGCCTCTGTCATTGCACCTATGCTGCACATGCGGTAGGCCAGCAGGGCTATCACAATATTGCGGTCGGGACTAACGCGTTCACAAAATGTGACCGCGGTCGAAATGTCATGCACAACCGGATTGATACCATGCTTGTCGCGCAAACAACGGTCATCAGAAACAGCTCGTGAAATAACCACTTTCAGTTCCTTCAAATCTATAGGTTCTTCAAGATCGGCACACAAAGCGACAAGGCGCCTATAGTTGTCGCGAAGAATCAGTCGTTCGTCGGGTGTAAATGTCAGTTGTGCCATGATTGTATATTTTTATCAAAATTACATATTATCGTACAATCTGCAAAACTATACGATATATTTTGCTTAGTCACACCGACACTTCGCCAACTTGCAAATTACAACTTTCTCAACCTGCTCAAATGGGTCGGAGTGATATTGAGATAGGAAGCAATATCTTTGAGAGGGAACAATGAGAATATGTCTCGGTGCTGTTTTACCAAATCATCATAACGTTCCTCTGCATTTTTGGTATGCAAGTCAACGTAACGGTTATAGGTCGTGTCAAACAGTGCGACCGTAGCATCGGCTATGGCGGCATAGAGTTCCATGTCTGACATCATGCGGCGCCCTATCTCGCGTGAGGGTACACAATAAATCTCACATGGTGTGACAGCGACAATAGAGATACGCGACTTGTGGCCATAGAGTGAAAATGGGAAGTCGGCCACAAATTCTCCGGCAAACTCAAGGCCGACAACGCTTTCGGTGCCATCGGCCGCATATGCGACATATTTCAGTGTGCCCGACTTGACATATCCGAGATAATCAGCTACGCGACCGAACTCGACGAACAGTTCACCTCTGTCATAATGACGTATCTCGCCCTCATCAATACAAAGACGGCGCCAATAGTCTGAATCTATGTTATCGTAATAAGTATTGAAGTTAGACATAACCACTGGTGGAAACGTTTACATCAATTCAAAGTTACGAAAAAATATTTAATAAACAACTGCGTCCGAACGCCTCGTTTGACAGGAGACGCTCGGACGTAGCTGTAATTCCGATTGACGGAGTATTACAAGTCGTTGTTACGCGGATTGTTATTAAGCTGCTTGACATCATCTTTCACCTCCTGGGCGGTGACTTTGTCATTATCAGCAGCATCGGCCGTCATACCCGAATAGTTCTGCTGGGCTTTTGCAATCTGCTCTTTGGTGATTTTCTTAGTATCCATAGTGATTGAATGTTTAAAGGTTCGTATTATACAAGTATAACAAGCTGTTATTGCCATTTGTTCGGCTCGGCGAGTTATTCGACAACTTCAGGTGCGTGGGGCAGTTTGTTCAGTTCCTCGATGTAGTCGAGCAGTTCGTGACGGCCACGACCGTCCTCGCTCGATGTCTTGAATATAGGTGGTAGTGCCTCCCACTGTTCGAGCAGCTGCTCACAATAGGCAGCGACCGACTTTTTGGCGGCCGTAGAACTGAGTTTGTCAAGCTTGGTGAAGACGATACTGAACGGGACTCCCTCCTCGCCAAGCCACTGCATGAACTCGAGGTCGTTGCACTGTGGTTTGTGACGACCGTCAATAAGCACAAAAAGGTTGGTCATCTGCTCGCGACCGGCAATGTACCCTTTGATCATGCGTTCGAGTGCCACGCGGCTGTCCTTGCTGCGCTGGGCATAACCGTATCCGGGAAGATCGACTATATACCACTCGTCATTGACAAGAAAGTAGTTGATGAGCATTGTCTTGCCCGGAGTTGACGATGTCATGGCGAGCGACTTGCGACCGGTGAGCATATTGATGAGTGACGACTTGCCGACGTTACTGCGACCTATGAAGGCATACTCGTGTTTGTCGCCGGCGGGGCACTTGGATACATCGGGACAACTGGTTATGAATCGAGCTGAATTTATGTCCATATTAGTATTTAGTATATGTGGTATTACGCACAAAATTATAAATTTGAATTCTAAAACCCAAAAATTGTAGCTACCTTTGCTTTCAGAATCGACTGACTCGGACTGTCAGGCAGACACTCATGTTAACCCCAAATTAGACCAAAATGTTCAGATTCAAACAATTTACCATCAGCGATACCTCTTCGGCAATGAAGATTGGTACCGACGGAGTATTGCTTGGAGCATGGGCACTGAACGGACGACAACCACGGCGCATAATTGATGTGGGCTGTGGCACAGGGTTGATTTCGATGATGTTGGCTCAGCGATTCCCACAGGCTGAGATAACGGCCATAGAGATTGATTGCTTGGCGGCCGATGAGGCCAGGGAGAATGTATCTCAATCGCCGTGGGCCGAACGCATTGAGGTCGTGAACTGCAATTTCGCCGATTATACGCCCACCGGGCCTGTTGATTCGATAGTCAGCAATCCGCCATTCTTTGTCGAACCGTTGAAGTCGCCGTTGAAACAACGCGCCATGGCCAGACATCAGGCCGAACTGAACCCTACGAGCCTCATTGAGTGGACCGCGGCAATTCTGCCCGACGGCGGGACATTGTCACTGATAGCACCTGCCGAGCAGACCGACCAATTGGTGTACAATGCGTTGGTCAATCACCTTGACTGTGCACGCCTGACTGACGTACAGCCCCACACCGACGCGGCACTTATAAGGGTACTGATTGAACTTACCAAGGGGCTGTCTAACAGCTACCATACCGAGTCATTAGCCATAAGGTGTGACGACCACAAACGCTACACCGCAGAGTACAGGTCACTGACAGAGGCTTTTTACCTCGATTCGACCTTTGATTGATAATATTAACCCAAACCATTATATGTTAAAGCAAACCACTATTAACAAACGACTCGTTGCCAGACCAGGCGCATCGTTAGCAATATTGTTCGGCACATTCTTCTTCTTCATGTGCCTGTTTTCGCTCATCAGCTCATTGCTGACGCCACATATCAGTGACCCTACCACACTGATGAGAGTGCTCACACTGTTTCAGACAATTTTCATTTTCATAGTGCCGGCTCTCATAACAGCAGTCTTATCGACCAAGTTGCCCGCCACAATGCTGGCCATTGACCACAAACCACAGCTATACCCTACCCTGCTGACAATCCTTGCCCTGGTGACCGCCATTCCAGCCATGAACATGATAATAGAGTGGAATAACAACCTGACGCTACCCGAATCGATGGCCGAGCTTGAAAGTACCCTACGCAACCTTGAAGAGTCGGCAGCCAGCGCTACACAAGCTCTGATGGGCACCAATTCGGTAGGTTCATTTATCGTAGCACTGCTTATAGTCGGTGTGATGGCTGGATTGTCGGAGGAATTGTTTTTCAGAGGTGCATTGCAACGCATTTTGGCATCAGGACGTCTCAACCCACAGGTAGCCATTTGGATTGCGGCATTCATATTCAGTTTTATGCACTTTCAGTTCTTCGGATTCGTTCCACGCCTGATTCTCGGATTATTCTTCGGCTATATTCTATTATGGGGTAACAACCTATGGTATTGCGTAATAGCGCATGCTACTAATAATATACTGGCAGTGACAGCCATGTGGATGAGTGAGCGTAAAGGCTCATCAATAAACCTTGACACGCTGGGACAGACAGTCGATAGCACCATACCCCAGCTACCGTTAGTTATCATCAGCATCGTCGCTACAACGTTAGTTATCACAGCATTAAAGAAGCAGCTAAATAAAAACACATAAAAATTCGGCGAAACACTTGCACAGGACAAAATTAAATCATAACTTTGCAGTGCAAAAAGCGGAAACCACCGCTGGAAAGGAGAGGTGGGTGAGTGGCTGAAACCACCAGTTTGCTAAACTGACGTAGGAGCAATCCTACCACGAGTTCGAATCTCGTCCTCTCCGCCACCAATCGGCTTGCTGAAAATCTCAGCAAGCCGATTTTATTTCCTACCCACCCCACGCCATCGCAATACAAAGCAGGTGATGGAGCATTCCATCACTCCACCACCTGCTCAAAGATCGGTACAATTCAATACGTGATTAGTTCTGATTATGCGACTTGTTGTTTGATGAGAAGCGCATACTCAATATTTCAATAAGTTTGAGTGGATAACGCACTAAGTCGGTCAAAAATCCTATCGGTATGGAGTGTTTCCTGTATGCACGATAATGGTCTTTAAGTATACGGCGATGGCTCTCTAAACCGTTGGTCGAGGCGCCGCCCGTACGCATGGTTACGAAATCTAAAGGAATGTAGCGTGTGTGTATTCGGTTTACATAAATCAGCCTCAACATGTGCTCAAAATCTGCGGCGATTTTAAACCTTAGATCAAAAGATCCATAGTTGTCATAATGCTTCTTACGGCAATAGAACGATGGGTGGGCAGGCTGATAGCCCAGTTTCATCATCCACGGGTGAAAGAATCGAGATGAGTAGTAACGCACACATCGTGTCAAGTCGGCATCGTCAACGAAGTGTATGTCACCATACACGGCATCAATGTCATCGTCAAGCATCTCGATCGCAACCTTTGAGAGTATGCCTGGCGAGGTGTAAAAATCATCTGAATTAAGAATGCCTATCACATCACCCGAGGCCAAAGCGATACCCTTGTTCATGGCGTCATAGATGCCTTTGTCAGGCTCACTGATCCATTTGAGGCGTCCGTTGTATTTGGGTTCGAGTTCCTGGATTACATTGACCGTGTTATCTTTAGAAGCACCATCGACTATGATATGCTCCCAGTCGCCATAGCTTTGAGCCAATACACTCTCCATCGTATCGCGCACAGTGGATCCGCTATTATAGGTAGCTGTGATAATGCTAATCTTCATTGTGGTATCTAAATTTTAATGCCATACTCTTTTACTAAAATTTGACGTATGCGCTCAGGATCATCGTTACATTTTTTCTTTATCTCATAGATCTTTGCATCGACAAGGGTACGATACCACCAGCCCTGAATAAAAGCGAATATAAATCCTTCCTTTCCATCGCGCCAACCACCTTTTAGGATATAACGATAAAGGAAATACGCCGCTGAGCGCCAAAAAAGCGGTTTTTTGGCATATCTGAGTTTCTTACTGCGTTTTTCCAAAGCCTGCTGACTCAGCACCCCGTTTGTGTATTGAGCATGTGACAGTCCATATTCCAGATCAAGCATTTCAGCCGCTTCGCGGACAGCATAGTCAACATGCTTCTTGCAGAACCATGATATATTGTTCAGGTTATGATCGCAGAAATCATTCTCAAAATCAATCGTTCTCCCTTGTGTAAGGACAATATGCTCGTCCATAAGACGCTGTTCGCATTCTGCATGGCCTCTTCTGAATGTCCGTAGCATCTTGACCGGATATATTCCCCACTTCATCCATCTATCGAGGAATATGTGTCGTCGGTTGAAGATTATGCCGTTTATATCCTTGTCAATATAAGGTAGTTTCACCTTCAGTTCATCTATCAACTCCGGCAACAGGTATTCATCTGCATCTATCCTCATTATCCATTCGGAAGTAATCTGAAGATTTTCCAATGCCCAGTTGAACTGCTCTGCCTGATTTCCAGGCCATTCATGCTCCACGACTTCCGCACCTAGACTTCTTGCAATATCCTGCGTTCCATCGGTAGAGAAACTATCTACGACATAAACCTGTTTCGCAATTTTTCTGATATTCTCCAAACACCGAGCGATATGCAACGACTCGTCTTTAGTAAGTATAATTACGGTAAGATCAAGCATCTTTAATTATTCGTTTTTTGATAAATTTTGCCGGATTACCACCGACTACAGTCCACGGTTCGACGTCCTTAAAGACAGCTGCTCTTGCACCGACAACCGAACCATCGTTGACCGTGACTCCCATGCCGACAAAGGCTTCAGCTCCAATCCAAGCTTGATCCTTAATAGTGATTGGAGCTGTAATTAGATCATGAGTAGAAGAGGTAATGTCGTGTGAAGCTGTACATAGAAATGCACCCTGACTTACTGTTGCATATTTGCCAATATGTATAGGTGCGACATTGTAGCAATCGACGTCTGAAGCGAGGCAGGCATAATCGTCCATCACAAGATTAGCCGGATAGTATACTTTAACCGACGAATAAACTACGGCTGTAGGTGATAGTTTAGCGCCAAAAGCCCTTAAAAGCATCCGTTTCCAACCCGAACCGACTGAACGTGGCAGCCAGCGTGCACTTAACGTCCAAACAATGCCATACAACAACCTAACAATTTGATGCTTGCGGCCGAGTCTATTTACATATTTACTGTCCATTTTTTGAATATTTTGCCATCATAATGTATACACAAATTCAGGCTGAGGAGTTTTTCCACAAAGCCATTGGTACAGCGCCAACATACGTTGTGCAACCTTATTGGCAGAATATTCCTGAATCACATACTCCCTGCCACGCTTACCCATCAGCAAACGCTCTTCAGAAGATAATGAAGCCAATTCATCAATCACAGCAGCTATGCTTTCAGGTGAATTATCTCGCCACCAGCCACAACGCACTGTATTAAGTGCCTCCCAAGGTGTGCCGAGCGATGCCATAACAGGTGTCCCTACAATAAGGGCCTCTGGAATAATCATACCGAAGTTCTCCATATCGCTTGGCACAAATAGAGCTGATAGTCTCGACAACTCTTCAAACTTTTCTTTTCCTCTGAGGAAGCCGGCGAATTTAACACGATCTGAAATATGCAAAAGTTCAACTTCTTGATGCAGAAAAGACTCATAAGCTTCATCACCTTGACCTATTATGACCGCTTTTACCGATTTGTCGGAAGATAAGGCAAGTCCTCGAAATATATTCTCAACTTTTTTCCTCGGATGCAAGCGCCCAAGGAATCCGATTATAATATGATCTCCATTTTGACGGGCGTCTATCATTTGAGCAGTGTAATCCGGCACCTGAACAGGATTCCCTATTAAGGCAACCGGTCCTCTATACCCAAGATTTCTCAAATGCATCATCTCATCTTCGCAAGTGGCGTGCATACAGCTTGCTTCACGGATATCACGGTCGAACCATAGTTTGCGTACAGGCCATTTTCTCCAACTGCTTCTTGCGAGTGTTTCTGGATAAAGCATTCCGTGAGGGGTAATAACATATGGCTTCCCTTTCTTACGTGCCTCAGCACATGTTGCATGATTTATATGCATCCACATACCGTTGGTATGATACACATCATAGTCTGTATCGCGCAAGAATTTAGACATATTACGCGAATACGATATAGGAGTTACATAATCGTTTTCTACAGATTTAATCCACTCTTCATTATCCCCCATAAGCTTATCACTGGGATCCTTTACTGAAGGTGTAAGCAAATCGACACACACATCAGATGCTATATTATGAATAGCGGAAAGGAGGTCATATGTACATGTGGAGGTACCTCCACCTTTAGCACCGAATCCTCCTATTGTCTGCAATACCCTCATGATATATCCCTATAGTAAACCTTTTTCTTTCTTAATTTCTATTTCTTCGGCATCAAGACAACGATAAATTCCTGTCTTTATAAGTTTTGCAGGAGAGCCAGCAATCAATGATTTCTCCGGGAAATCATATTTTTTATTACACAAACTTCCAGCCGCGACAATTGTATATTCGGGAATATATGCACCTTTCATAATGCTTACTCTATTGCCAATCCAATTATGTGCACCGATAGTAATGGGTGAAGTAAGTTCTGTCACTGAGTTATCCGCTATATTACGCATATAGTGAAAGGTGGTATCAATAATCTGACATTCCCACGCAATTCTTGAATCGTGATGGATGTTGATGTTATCGTAACAAATTATCTTTGTGCGATTGCTTATTCTCACATTATTCTGTATATCAAGAGTTGCGTTCGGTTCAATCCTAATGATTACTCCATTTCCGAAATGGACATTTGATGCCAAAATCATTGTACCTTCTATCTGCAGCAAAGTTCTCGCATCTTTAGGTGTTATAACATCTTCTCCAAAATAACCAAATCTTATCATGCCAAATCGCGCAGGAGAAGATAGCTTGATTTTACCACTTAATGAATAGAAATAAGTGTAACGAGTTACTAATATCGGCATCTTGATCGCCTCCTGAAATGGAAGCATAGAGAAGTTAAGATAGGCTGATTTCAGCCAACTTGTGCGACAGAATCTACGTAGTTTATTAATAAGTTCCCAGTTCATTATAAGATACTTAAAAGTGTGTCTGCAACATATTCAGGAGTCGTGAGTCTGGAGATCTCACGGCTGTTTTCAGATAATCTTATCAGATCGGAATCAGAAGATGAGATAATTTTAATCATTGCATTTTTTAATGCTTCCGCATCCTCGGCCTCGACCGTATATCCATTATATCCATTCAGCACGAAGTGTTTAGCCGCCCCGCATTGCCGTGTGGCAATGATCGGAAGTCCGGCAGATGCAAATTCCTGAATCACAAGAGCCCAAGGCTCGAATCGAGAAGGGATCACAAAACACCCTGCATTCAGAGCTTCCTCAGCAAGCTGTGATTGAGGCATGAAGTCCTTAATAATGACTTCCGTGTATTCTTTACGGAATCTTTCCTTTAACGGGCCATCTCCGATCAGCTCCAGTTCCCATCCTTTTTTATCTTCAATACTTGCCCATGCCTTTAATAAGACATCGATTGCCTTAACCTCCACAAACCGCCCGACGAAGAGGAAACGCTTGGGGTAACATGTCTTTTTCCTTTCAATGGAAACTTTTGAGAAAGTATCAGTATCTCCGGCAAAACAATTCAGAAGGATCTGATCGGGTTTGAATCCGAGTTTACGTGCGTAATCGAATTGAAGAATACCTGCACCCCAGATATAATCAAAGTATTTCTTATGTCTAAATGGAGATAAAAGACGGTTGATCCATTGTTTCCCTCCACACCATTGAGTATCGGACATTGTAACAGTCTTTACCCCCTGTTGCCTATATTTCTTACACACTTTGTTATATCCCTTGTCGACCCATCCGCTGCTCACAACAACACATGGGTTAAACTGTCGGGAATGTTCATAAAGATCCTCTACATCTTTAAAATCAAACCTATTATATTGGGTCAGACCTTCGAATTTCGGTGCACGATAAGCAGTCTTAGGTGCCGTTCCATACCAATAGACTATGCAGTTATAGCCCTTCTCAACAAGAGACTTGAAGACCACAACATGATATGGCATTACAGCCAAATTGAGAAAAACAATGTTTTTCATCTTGTTGTTTCAATTATTTCTTTTTTTATGATTTTCTAGTCTAGACATTTCCTCAAACCATCGGAGCGGACTATATAATTCAATTGCTTTTTCTCCTTGGTTTGCATAATTCAATAAATCTGATTGAGGCATATCCGCAATTCTTCTTATATCCTTTATGAACGATTCCAAATCTGAACCGACATGTAAATAATTAAAGGATTCAATCTGAGGATATTCTATTGTGGAGATTACAATTCTATTGTTGCATAAAGCCTCGATAACCTTTGAAGGGAAGTTGCATTTATTTTCAATAGCTGTAGGCTTTCTTGTATTCAGAGAGAACGGCACCTCCTCCAAAAGGCGTTCAAATTCGTCAAAAGGCATTTTACCATGGAAAATTATGTTAGGATATTTCTTTGAATATTCCATTACCTTTTCCTTATGGTCGATCAAAGAGCCTGAGATATGCAAAGTTAGGTCAGGCATTTCCGCAAAAGCGTCAAGAACCATTGAATGCATAGTGATATTCTCTTTCAATGCACCCGAAAGCAAAAATTCCTTCTTTACTTCCTTAATAATCTTGCTATATTGCTTTTGGTGTTTTGGAACAACGCCAGGTAAACACACATAGTTGTCTCGGTTGAATCCTTTATAAGTTGAAAGGCAAATGCGGCCGTTCAGGCTGTTGATTAAGGGGAGCATCATCCTTGGAAACCACTGGTCCGGATCATAATCAAGCATAATTATGTTTAATCCACAGGATGGTTTAAACACCTTTAAAAGTCCAATAAGCAGTGCGTTGATGGTTGTCATATTATAAAACCAAACATCCGACCCACTTTTTATCTTTTTAAATAGTGATATCTGTTCCCTAAATCGCGCTAACCTTTGACGAAGTCCTCCCTTTGAACGCCATGACGAGTAAACAGCCTCAAATTGTTCATTGTCAACCTTATCAAGTTTTCCTCGTGAAAAACCGGGATAGATCGAAAATACTTTGTCAAATCCACCACCCTCTATAAGGTTGTAGTTAAAATTACTTGCCGATATCGACAAACCATATTCGATAATCTTATCTTTAGGACAAATATGGGTAACAAAGATTCTCATTTATATAAATGTATATATTTTAATTAGAATATGGTTTTCTTTCTGCAGCTTCTGGATATGCCTCAAATATATCGACTAATTCAGATCTTTGTTTTCTTTCCTCTATGGGATATAAAAGTTTTTCATGCTTTATTATATCGTCGATTGAGAACTTGAATTTTACGACCTTGGCCGGATTACCAACTACCACTGAATAGGGAGGATAATAGCCAGCACACACAGAACTTGCACCAACAATACATCCTCTTGAAATATGCGTACCTGGAAGCAATGTCACATTTATTCCTATCCACACATCATCTTCTACTACTACATCTCTATAAATATTATCAGTATTTGAACCGGTTCGGAATACACCGACTTTTTGCTTGTGATTTGATGCAATTACAACCAAACCTTCGGCTGCCCCATTATTGTTTCCATAAATAAATTTACCATCTCTTACAGTGAGGATAGTACTTCTCGGACCAATACGAGAGTTATTTCCGATAAAAATATTCTTAGGACATTTTAAATCAGCAGGAATACCCACAACTGAATTTGTACCAATTTTACCAAACTCACATGTTTGTGGCTTGATATAATAATGCCACAAACGCCCTAAGGCGTGTTTTAACGTTCTATATGATACCATATTTCAGTTTATTCAATAAGTTTATAAAAAGCATCAAATCTATTGATCGAATTTTACTCGTATTTATCTCGTAACCGTGGAAAAAGCTAAACAACTTTAGGATTATAATTCACAAAGATATATTTCCTTAGTAGCCATAAGAGCAAAAGCCATTCAAATGCAGGAAAAGCTAAAAGGAATGGAGGTGCTATGGGCGACTGAAACGGAAGGTCTGCTAAAGTGCAAAACCATAGGATACTAAATAGAGTACCTTTGAATTGTATTCTTAAACATATCAATTCCAATATTCCACATAACACTCCCCACATTATCATTCCACCCCAAAAACCAAAGTCGTAATATAAGGCCGGGATACAACTTCTTACAGTAACAGAAAGGCCAATATCATCTTTAATAGCATCTTTGAACTTTGTGGTCATGTTAGATGGACTAATAGAATTAAATATACTGGCCTGACCATATTCCAAGGGATAAGACCCGTCTGGATACATACTTAGTACTATATTCGACACTTTAGCTCCATCAGTATAATATAGAAACTTCTCAAAGAATCCTTTTTGATACGACTCATCACTCCGTAGATTTCCCAATATAGAAAAAAGGCTTACCCATACAACGAGAACCATTCCAAGCTTTTTCATATTAGCTTTTGATTGCTCAAATAGCTCTTGTGAGCGTTCTACAATCGGCTGTGATTTTCCAAACATATAACCTGTAACATAAGGTAAAGTCGATGCCAATAGCCATACCCTACCTCCAATGGAAAGGTTGACGGCCGAGTACATTAATATACATTTAAGCAATTCCCTAATATCTAATTCGGTTTGAGCCTGCTTATATCCTAAGATCATCAGATAGAATCCTCCAATAATGCCAATATGGCCACCAATGCGTTTTGCTAATGCTGCTATGCCGACTTTTTCTACGGTTACTGCCATTATTCTATAGTCGGAAAATGAAGTGATGTCAATGCCGAGAGTTAGAAAGAATACAACCAACGTGACTCCAACTCCAACGCATACCCATAGTACCCATTTGAACCTATACAATAACTCATTACACATCCCAAGTGTGTCTTGTGGGCAAACTTGTGAAGGCTGTGGTGGTAAATGATGTTCAACCAAACTATGAGTAACAACAAAGCAAACGATTGCCGACAGGTTCATTCCGAAAATAAACGGGGCAACTCTTTCATATCTAAACGCAGACAATGGAAATTCTATTATCAACCCCTTTAACTCGCCATACATCAGTATAGTCGCAACAAACCATGTGAAGCAAGTCATTACTGAAGGTAACACCAACCGATACTGCCTATGGCTAAGTAACCACGATAGGTACAAACCATTGATTATGGCTGTGAAAAGTATGTATGAATCAGTAGTCATAAATTAGTTACCAATAGCATGCACCTTCTACCTTAGTCGCTGACTTAGGCGTTTCATTCTGGTTGGCTCTTGTCCAATACTCGTTATAAAGCCTACTATAATTTGTATCTAATTGTGGTAAATCCCGCCAATGGTATCTATTATTATCCCAGCGCTTACCTTTTATTCCGAAAAGAAGTTGAGAGCCTCCACCCAAATGGAGGGCCTTCTTTCCCATGCGTTTCACATGAGCAGCCAATGGCAATCCATAAGCTCCACACCCTATTATAGCAAAGTCAAAATCCAACTTTGAGATTTCATCCTCCATATATTTAAGCGCTTCAAACCAATCCTTAAATGGAACCTTCGTACCTGCGACTGACTGCACAGCTTTCACTGTCAGCAATTCATATTCCGGAAACACCTCCTTATTTTCAAAAACCTTATCGTGGCGAGCGTGCTGCTGCTTTATAGTATCGATAAAGGGATGGATAACAAGTACCTTTTTCCCTTTTAGGGCACGAGTCCATGGACGCTCTACAAAGAAAGGATATAAACATTCAAGATGCACGTTAATAACGTCTTTACGCAAAGGCATAAATCGTTCAGTATAGTTGAACGACCCAAGCAAATCTATCTCCGGAATATCCTGAAGATATCTTTCTGAAAACCTATCAAGTGTATCTATTGTCTCCGGAAATATTCCGGAATATACATGCATAAATTTAAATATTAGCGTATCCCACCATGGAAGACCTGTATTGTCCTTGATATAATTGATCATACGTCTTGACATTGGTTCGGAACTGTGAGCCGTCAGATAATTATTAACTATACCGATTTCAGTCGTTCCAAACCGACTTATCATACACGGATTGTCATTCGTCAGAACATCGTAAATAAGGTCATTGGCTTTTTGACGATCCATTTCGCAATAAGGTTTGACAAACTGAGGCTTAAATATTTTTCTGTATATCTTTCGTAACCCTTTTATTGTAAAATCCTTGGTATTCATTGTAATGCTTATTTTACATTTCAATTAAGATATCATCTTGAGAGTCAATTATCTCTTCGTGATGAATTGCATCTGCGTTGTTTGTTTTGAACAGTCGAGAAATTTTAACCTCAGTATTTGGAGAAAAGACTCTTTTAATACCTGTTCTGACAAGTTTGGCCGGTCTGCCGGCAATCAAAGGATATTGATTTTCGAGATTTGCATAAGACCGATTAAGTAAGCTTCCTGATCCTACTATGGCATAATCTGGTGTTACAGTCCCTCCCAAGATTGTAGTTTGATTACCAATCCAATTATAATTACCGATACGAATATCTTTAGTGCGATTTCGATAACAACTATTCTCTAAATCATACGTGTAATGAAAACTACTGTTCATGACTGTACACCCAAAAGTTATTCCGGTACAAGTACCTATACTTATATTACCACCATTACAAATGATTCTGCTATCAGAGCCAATTCTACTTAAAGCACCAAATCTCAGAGTTCCATTTACAACTCTGATTTTTGAATTTAGCGCAATGCGGCAAGGACCTTCAAAGATAATGTGCGACGACTTAGACGCGATTTGAATGTACCCACTTCCATCGACAAGCGAAAATGAATCTCCATTAAATCCTATCTTTATCATTCCTTTACAAATCTTATCGCTCTCGATAGAAATATCTCCGTTAAGCATGAAGAGTCGCACACGACCATAAATGAATATCGGAAACTTCTTAGCTTTTCGGAATGGGAGCAACCGAAAATTGACATATATAGTTCGCCATAGGCTGAGTCTTGGTTGACTTAAACGGGCCTCAAGACTACCGAGGATCTTTCTTAGCAACTTCACTTGAGAAAACGTATAAATGATAGGATTTTAGATTTTTCCAATGTATTCAATGCAAATATATAGTATATAAAAATAGAACATATACCTCCGACCAATAGGCATACGAACCAATTTGTGTTAATCAGTGAGATTAAATAATAAGCAGCGCATGACACAAGAACTGGAGTGATAGCGGGTATAAATACTTTCGTCTTATAATCCTTAAATGTCAGACCAATCAAACGATATGCGTAATATACATTTACCAATCCGCCAATGAAACTTTTCCATAATCCCCAATTGATGAAGACCCAATAAGGTTGAACATCGCCAAATTGAAACATCAGTATACTAATTATAATAGGCAGAATATTTGCAATTGATTTTGAGACGGTGTATCCTTTTATTTTTCCGACTGCCATTATACCCTGGTACAAAGGAACTGATAACTGCTCTATCAATGTCGATAATATCAAAATAACACACATTATTGATGTCCATTTTGGAACTACAGTTAACCAGAGATTAAGTATCGGGTCAATATAGATAATTGCAGGAATACAAACAAATGAAAAAATTAGACAGGAAAATTTACAACTTGCATAGGTAAATTCCAACATTCTTGAATGTTGACTACCACCTTCTGATTTCACAATTACAGGAGTCACTGCTTTAAGCATGTTGGCAGACAATCCCATCATAATTCCTGATAATTGGGTTGCGACTCCCATTGCAGCATTCGCATCAGTACCAAAATAGTGATTGACAACAACATTCATTCCGAACAATGAGATCATTCCTGTGGCAATGTTGGCCATATTCCACCCGGCAAATGAAGTCATCTCTTTGATTGCACTCCTATCAAAATTAGCCTTCAATTCAGTTTTGCGACACTCTGGATATTTACGTTGACAATAAATCTGACTTGCCTTCCTTAATAAGAAACTTTCCACGGCCATAAGCACTGCATATAGAATGAGCTTATCTGATTTAAGATAAAGCACAAGACATGCAATTCCGAATTTTACAATTACATCAATAACGCCAATAATAGAAAAAAACAGCATATTTTCATGTGCGTTTATTTCGGCTTCATAGGGCACGATGGTGATAGAGAACACGGTGCTTATAAGCAAACAAACATAGATGATAACTGCGGTGGATAATTTGCCGTCAGGAATATTAAGTATTCCATTAAAAAAGAAGATTCCAGCAATCGAAAAAATTATGATCATCAATAATGCCAATACCCAATGAATGATAATGGCATTATTGAAATATATTTTAATCTTATCTTTATTGCCTTCTCCCTCAGCATAACTTAAAAAGCGTTGCGTCGCACTGCTCAATGATGCACTCAGGAAGCCCATCATTGAGACCGAGCCACCAACTACATTGTATAATCCAAAGTCCGATTCGCCAAGAGCTTCCAAAAGAATACGCGTTGTAAATACCCCCAATAGTAGCGAAACTATTGTGCGCATATACAGAAACATCGTATTCTTAATTATTCGATTGGAGGTTGACATAATCTATTATAATCGGACTTTAAAGATTATATAGAAAGATTGATTACTTGTTTTTAGAATTGTTGTAGTTGTAACCGTAAGAGTAACCGTAGCCATAGCCGTAACGGTAGGCATGGCCATAGCCGTAGCGGCCCTGTGCGGTGCGTGTGCCGTTGAGAATGAATGCCATATTGCGGTATTTCCTGTCCTCGTACAGGCGGTCGAGGTCGGTGAGCATCGAGCGCTCGAGCAGTCCGGCGCGCACGATGAAGAACGTGCGGTCGGCATACTGGTTGATAATCTGGGCGTCGGCCACTACCTCGATGGGAGGACAGTCAAGTATGATATAGTCATAGTGCTGCTTGAGGTCGCTGATCAGGCGGGCGAAGCGCGGTGATTCGAGCAGCTCGGTGGGGTTGGGCGGTATGGGGCCGATAGGAAGTATGCTGAGGTTCTCACACGCCTGGCTCTGTACTATCAGTGACTGCAGGTTTGTCTCACCGCCGCTGAGATAGTTCGACAGGCCGAGTTTGGGTGAGCCGGCATACTCCGATGCCGAACCGTGTCTCATGTCACCGTCAATCACCAGCACCTTCCTGCCTTTGAGGGCTATCGACATGGCCAGATTCACCGAGATGAACGATTTACCCGAGCCGGGGTTGAACGATGTGAGCGCTATCACCTTGGCACCCTCGGTACCGCTGCACATGAACTCCACGTTGGTGCGCAGTACGCGGAAGGCCTC
>JAAVCJ010000027.1 GCA_014802385.1 Bacteroides sp. | reverse complement strand
TTGCGAAGAGCACGGGCTTTCCTTGCGATGAAGGAGAGAGTGAAATAAGAATCGTGTAACATAAATAAATTGCGGATTAATGGTTACTTAAATATAATCATTTTTCCCCAATTTTGCAATAGGCAAGAGCAAGGAAATCAGTCCCGTGTGCAGAAGTACGTGAGCAAAGCCGTGAACGTACACTCTTCAGTACAGTCTGTTCACTAAAAACTTTCCGTGAAATTCATCATTTTTCCGCGATTTACTGTTTCTGTTCACAACTGACAGCGTCAATATCACCCTCTCATTCCTCCAGTGTAGTTAAAATATGTATAAATATAGGCTAAAGCACCTTCAAGAGTGAAAATGCGTTAAATATTAAGGCAATTTCAATTGAAAGTGGGTTTTAGGACCCGATGAAGCGTACTAAAACCCCATTTTGTGAACGATAAAACACAGAAAAATGCAGAATATTAAGAAGTTGCGTTTTGTAAATGTAAATCGTGAACAAAACTGTTCACGGCAAAGCTTGTTCACGAATTGTACACCCGGCAACCTCACAATGTTCACAATTCTGCCGGATAGGGGTATTACAAAAATCGCTGAAACGGTCTTAGTTTCAGCGATCTGCGGCATTCTGCCGTTTTGTTAAGTGACCCCGGAGAGGCTCGAACTCTCGACCCACTGATTAAGAGTCAGTTGCTCTACCAACTGAGCTACGGAGTCATNTTTCTTTTGGTGCATCAGCCTGGCAGTTCCCGTGGGCTTTCCCGCTTTTGCGTTGCAAAGGTACGGTGTTTTTTTATTCCTACCAAATTTTTCTTGATGTTTTTTANATTTATTTTTNACGNNCGNTGNTTTTTGANNTATNAGAGTATANNNTTNNANANCTTNNAGCACCACTTTTTATCANNTCGGNCNATTNGAATNGGNGNTTTTTATTATCTTTGCCATCAAACAACTAAAAAATAATCGCTTATGACGAACTCTCCCGAATTTCCTCCACTTCCAAATGCAGCTTCCAACGNCCCCAAGCAGCGTGGCGGTATGCGCATCAGTCTAAAATTGCTGTTCATGGTATTGATTACGGCCGGCCTGATGATTCCCGACCTCATTATCTACAGCATGAGCAGTGACCGCGAGGATACTCGACGCGACACTATCGATGANATCAANAGNTCGTGGAGCGGCCCACAGCTCATATCGGGCCCTATACTGACTGTCAATACNCGAAATGATGACAATGATGAGCAGACCGNATACATANTGCCNTCGAGCTTGACTGCGGTGGCCGAAGTCGANTCNAAGACACTGCGACGNAGCATNTATGAGGCTCCGGTCTACACGAGCGAGGTGAAGNTGTCAGGCAACTTCGACAAGTCNGAGTTNNGCNGTTGCANCTTNAATGAAAAAAACAACGCNACTGTTACCATAGGCATCGGTGACCTGAAGGGCCTTGAGGAGATGAGCGAGCTGACTATCGGCGGTAAATCGTTCAAGCTATCGGGCAGTTCTGANNCAGATGTGTACANGAATATGTCGAAATATGACTATTCGTCTACGGTATATGTATCGACCGATGACGATGACGACACGGTGTGGTCGGGCAACGATGGCTATTTCGGCAATTCGTCGGACGGCTGCCTGCAGGTCACCATACCATTAGGCGATCTGATGGCCGATGACAGCAGTGAATTAATCGAATTCAGTTTCAGAATGCGACTCAAGGGCTCTCAGTCTCTTTCATTCGCACCGATAGGCGGTGAGAACTTCATCAATGTGAGCGGCAACAGCGATGCACCGTCNTTCGGTGGTATGTTCCTGCCGAGCGAGCGTTCGGTCAACGACGGCAAATTCAGTGCCGAGTGGCGCCTGAACTCAAACAACCGCGACTATCCACAGGTATTCTTCAAGTCCAAGGCCAGGGCCATAGCCGAGAGCGCTGTGGTTGTCAACATGCTTGTACCTGTCGATGGCTACAAGATGGTAGACAGGTCGCTCAAGTATGCCTACCTTGTTATTCTGCTAACTTTCATCACCATATTATTCTGCGAGCTGACAGCACGTACACCGCTCTACATGTTCCAGTACATGCTCATAGGTTGTGCGCTGATTCTGTTCTACTCGCTGCTGCTGTCGCTTGTCGAGCACACATCGTTCGGGTGGAGTTACCTAATCTCGGCCATAGTGACTATCGGCATGGTCACAGCCTACGTTCAGGGCGTAATCAGAAAAACGCGCATGTCGCTGTTGACCGGCTCGGTGCTGGCCATCGTCTACGCGTTCTTATATATAATAATGTGTATGGAGACTTATGCACTACTCACAGGCACCATCGGACTGTTCATAGCCCTTGGCGTGGTGATGGCTGTATCGCTCAAAGTGAAGCAGGTTTATAACGATTAACGCCACATTGCTGTCCTTTTATGGAAGTGGATTAAACTTTAGGCTATCGAGTTGTTCTAATAGTTATAACAACTAAAAAACTACAGTCATGAAACGGATAGTAAGATACATCGTTGCTTTAGGACTCATAGCCGCACTGTCGGCTCCCGTAGTTGAAGCCCGCGACGGCCGCACTGGACGTGGCAATAACACCACCACACAGCAAAACAACGGTGGCGGTGCCCACAAGCCTACCACCAAGCCTGCCGCCAACCCCGGACATCGCCCCGGCGGCAACAACAACCGTCCAGCTTCGGGCAACAAGCCATCGACCGGCAACCGGCCGCCTCAAGTTGGCAATCAGCCATCTAACAGGCCGACGCATGGCAACACTCCTGACGCACGTCCACCCCAGGTCAACCAGCCCGGGAAACGGCCCACGGGCAATACATCCCACTACCGCCCGGGCAACAACAATCCCGGGCATGGACACCACACCCCGCCGCCACCCGCGCCTTCACACAACGTCAGGCCGCCACAGCATCACACTCCGCCGCCACCGCCGCGCCACGATCACTGGCCCGTGTATCACAGGCCGACGCCGCCTCCCGGATATGTATACCGCGGACATGGCCCCTCGTTCGGCACCATACTGGGCATAGCCCTCGGTTCGGCCATCAACGCGTCGCTCAACCACCTGTACAACAATGGTTATCAGGTAGCAGGCTACGCCAACAACGAGATTTATCTCAGCAACGTGATGCAGATGAACTACACGTGGCCTGATGCGGTGTTGTACTACAATGGTGGACACCTGTCATCGTCACGCTACATCTACCACTCGGCTTATAACAACTACAGCCGCTACAACTCGCTGTATAATACGTTTATAAACCAGTATGGAATGCCAGCGTCGGTCAACAACAGCGGCAACTCTATGAGTGCGTCATGGTTTGGCTACGACGGACGCTTTGTCACCATCAGCTATGCACCCGGCTATGCTTCAAACGGCATGTACGGCTACTACACAACACTCACATTCGGAAACTAAGAAATATTACCAAACATAGCAATCATGGCCGACAACTATCTTGAACGCCGCATGGACGAATACCGTCGCTCTCAACAGGGAGCGACGGTTAAACATGTGCGCCCCACCCTATCGACCCTGCGACCGGGACAGGTCGCCGTTGACTACCCCGCCATGCGTGTGCTTGTTACCGACGGCACGAGCCCGTCGGGCCAGGCCATCATCAAGTCATTCAGGCAATTCGCCTGTCGGGTAGCCTTCACAGCCACTGATAGCGCCGCTGCCAACAGACTGGCCCAACAGACAGGTGCTCAGTATCACCCAGGCGCTGCCGAACGCGCTCTCGAACGCCTCTCCACCGCCGGAGACCCGGCCGAACTGATTATTGATCTCGACAACTCGTTACCCGACCATGACACGCTGCCTATACCCATCGGCGCGCTCAATGCAGGTCACGAGGCCACAGCCGCATGGTGCATTTTTGCAGCCCACCCGGCCAACTCATGGTCGCGCGATTTATAATGTGGTCAAATTCATACCTAATGTGTCCTTTTTGGCATATTTTGCGTTAAAAATACCAAATCAAATCATCACACTTTTTATACTTTATTAAAAAAATTGTACCTTTGCACCGCTAAATCAGCACCTTAACGTTCCAGGGTACACTACCGCTACGATTGAACACAAAGAAACACAAACGATAATAGCAAGAAAAAAAGATGAAAAAGACATTCATGCAAGCCACAGCAGTCATCATGACTGCCACCGCAGCGATGATCATCACATCGTGCAGCAAGAACGACAACAATGCTCAGGCCCAGCAGCAGGCCCAGGCATTGCCGATTGTTACCGAAACCGTGTCGACAGGCCACATCGACCTGAACAACACCTACCCTGCCACCATCAAGGGTAAAACCGACATTGAAATTCGCCCCCAGGTATCGGGATTCATCACCAAGGTTCACGTTGACGAAGGTCAGCACGTACGCAAGGGCCAGCTCCTCTTCACCATCGACCAGGTACAGTTCCAGGCTGCCGTTGACCAGGCCAAAGCATCTGTAAACTCGGCCGAGACCGCCGTACAGACCGCACAGCTCACAGCAGACTCAAAACAGCATCTTTTTGAACGCAACATTATCAGCGAGTACGAGAATCAGCTCGCAAAAAACACTCTCGCCCAGGCCAAAGCTCAGCTCGCTACTGCCAAGGCAGCCCTCGTGTCGGCCCAGAAAAACCTGACCTATACCGAGGTAACAGCTCCCAGTGACGGTGTCATCGGCTCAATTCCCAACCGTGAAGGCTCACTCGCATCGCCCTCTATGGTACAGCCCCTCACCACCGTGAGCGACAACAACGAGGTCTATGCCTACTTCTCGCTCAACGAGAAAGACATGCTCAAGCTCACCAACAACGGTGAGTTCTCGCTCGCACAGCGCATCAACGAGATGCCTCTCGTTAACCTCCGTCTTGCCGACGGTACCATCTACCCCACCCAAGGTAAAGTAGCCACCGTGTCTGGCGTGATTGACAACAATACCGGCACATCGACCGTACGCGCCCTGTTCAAAAACGACAACGGCATGCTGCGCAGCGGTTCGACCGGCCAGATTCTTATCCCCACATCTCAGGACGAGGTAATCATTATCCCCCAGAAGGCCACCTTCGAGCAGCAGGATCAGCGCTTCGTGTTCACACTCGACGAGAACAACACCCTCGTTCCCACACACATCACCGTGGCACCCGAGAACGACGGCAAGAGCTATGTTGTGACTTCGGGCCTCAAGGTAGGTGACCGCATACCCGTAGAGGGTGTAGGCAGCAAGCTGCGTGCCGGCATGCAGATCCAGCCTGTCGACGCCGCACAGGCTGCCGCCGCAGCTGCCCAGCAGCAGGCCCAGTAATGGCCGCCACGCTATCATGTATCACCTTATACATTAGAAATCAATGAAATTAGATACGTTTATCAATCGACCGGTGTTATCGACCGTTATATCGATATTCATCGTGATACTCGGTCTCATAGGCCTTGCATCGCTTCCCATCACACAGTTCCCTGATATAGCGCCGCCTACGATCTCGGTGTCTACCACCTACACCGGTGCTAACGCCCAGGCCGTGCTTAACTCGGTTATCGCCCCCCTTGAGGAGTCGATCAACGGTGCCGAGGGCATGACCTACATGGAGTCGACAGCCACTAACACCGGCTCGGCCCGCATCAGCGTGTACTTCAAACAGGGCTTCAACGCCGACATGGCCGCCGTCGATGTCCAGAACCGTGTAGCCAAGGCCGCCAACCTGCTCCCTTCTGAGGTTAACCAGGTAGGTGTCCTCACCCAGAAACGTCAGACCTCGATGCTCGTAGGCTTCTCGCTCTACAGCCCCGATAAGTCGTATGACGGTCTGTTCATCGACAACTACATGAAGATTAACGTCATACCCCTTCTGCAGCGTGTCAACGGAGTAGGTGACGTGATGTCGTTCGGCGCCGACTACTCGATGCGTATTTGGCTCAAACCCGACGTGATGGCACAGTACAACCTCATGCCCTCAGACATAGCAGCCACACTGTCAGAGCAGAACATCGAGGCCGCTCCCGGCGCATTCGGCGAGCAGGGCAACCAGACCTTCCAGTACACAATGCGCTACAAGGGTCGTCTCGTAACCCCCGAGGAATTTGAGAACATCGTAGTGCGTGCCAACAGTGACGGCTCAGTGCTCTACCTCAAGGACGTTGCCGACGTTGAACTCGGTAAGCTTACATACGGTTTTGAGAATACTCTTAACGGTATGCCCTCATCAACCTGTATGGTGTATCAGACCGCAGGCTCGAACGCTACCCAGATTATCAACGACTGTAAAGCTACTATCGACGAACTATCGCGCGACCTGCCCGAGGGCCTCGAGTTTGCTGTCCTCATGGATAACAACGAGTTCCTTTACGCCTCTATTCACCACGTTATCCAGACCCTTATCGAGGCATTCGTACTCGTGTTCCTCGTTACCTACGTCTTCCTCCAGGACTTCCGCTCGACCATCATTCCCGCCATCGCCATTCCTGTGGCCTTGATCGGTACATTCTTCGGTATGTCGATGATCGGTTTCTCACTCAACCTCATCACCCTGTCGGCACTCGTGCTCGCCATCGCCATTGTGGTCGATGACGCCATTGTGGTCGTCGAGGCGGTACACGCCAAGCTCGACGTCGGTTACAAGAGCGCCCGCAAGGCTTCGATCGACGCCATGAGCGAGATAGGCGGCGCCATCATCTCGATTACGCTCGTAATGATGCTCGTGTTCATTCCCGTGTCGTTCATGCCCGGTACATCAGGTATCTTCTACCGTCAGTTCGGTCTCACCATGGCTATCGCTATCGGTATCTCGGCGCTGAACGCCTTGACCCTGTCACCTGCACTTTGTGCCGTGTTCCTTAAAGCCCACGACAGCGACGCATCGCTCAAAGAGCGCATGGGCACAGCCTACAAGGCAGCAGCCGAGGTGACAAAGAAAAAATTTATCATTCCTCCGTTTGTCACCTTCATTCTGCTTGTAGCTACCGTCGTATTCATGGTTCTCGGCTGGTTTGACTTTGAAAATGTCGCCAACAGCATCATCGCATGTATTGTCGCCGTGTTCACCCTAATCGGCCTCTTCAGCAAAGCGTTTAAAGATGCTTTCAACAAAGTCTTCGACAATTCTATCGGCGGCTACCGCAAGGCCACATCATTCATGGCAAAGCACAAGATTACCACATTCATACTCGTTGCGCTGTCATCGGCAACCCTTGTATTCCTTATGAATAATACGCCCTCGACCCTCGTGCCCAATGAGGACACCGGCGTCCTGTTTGCCATGATTGACATGCCCCCCGGCACCAGCCAGGAGCGCACAAACGAGGTTGCAAATGAGGTAGGTGCTAAGATCGAAAAAATTCCCGGTGTGAAATATGCCCAGAAGATTCTCGGTTACTCATTCATCGCCGGTGAGGGTGCCACCTACGCCACCTTCATTGTCAAACTCGACCACTGGGACGAGCGCCCCGACGCCTCGATGAGCTCAGACGCCATCGTCAAGCAGATATTCGGCATCGCTGCCGGCATCAATGATGGCCGCGTCGTAGCATTCGCACCGCCTATGATTACCGGTTACTCGATGACAAACGGTTTTGAGCTCAAGATGCTTGACCGTACTGGTGGCGACATCAACACCTTCTTCGNTATCGTACAGGGCTTCCTCNGTCAGCTCAACCAGCAGCCCGAGATTCAGGTGGCCTACTCGACCTTCAACCCCACCTTCCCTCAGTACCTCATCGACATCGATGCTGCAAAGTGTAAACAGGCCGGTATCAGCCCCTCGACCATTCTGTCTACCCTCCAGGGTTACTACGGTGGTATGTATGTATCAAACTTCAACCGTTTCGGTAAGATTTACCGCGTAATGATGCAGGCTTCACCCGAGGCTCGCGTATCGCCCGAGACACNCTCGAGCATCAAGNTGCGCAACGGTGCCGAGATGGCTTCACTTGAAAACTTCGTCACTCTGACCCGCATCTATGCACCTGACTTGTTGAACCGATTCAACATGTACCAGTCGATCTCGGTCAACGGTACCCCCGCCCCCGGATACTCGTCGGGTCAGGCACTCGCAGCCGTTGCACGCGTCGCATCACAGACACTCCCCCAGGGCTATGGCTATGACTACGCCGGCATGACCCGTGAAGAGGCCGGCCAGTCGGGTAGCTCGACCGCTATCATCTTCGGTCTGTGTCTGCTGTTCGTTTACCTTATCCTGTCGGCACAGTACGAGAGCTACATTCTGCCCCTGGCTGTACTGTTGTCAGTACCGTTCGGTCTGATGGGCACGTTCATCTTCGCCGGCATCTTCGGTGTCGTGAACAGCATCTACCTGCAGATCGCACTCATCATGCTTATCGGTCTTCTTGCTAAGAACGCGATCCTCATCATCGAGTTCGCTATTGAGCGCCGTCGCACGGGCATGTCGATATTCAACGCCGCCATCGCTGCCGGTGTCGACCGTCTGCGACCCATTCTTATGACATCGTTCGCCCTCATCATCGGTCTGCTGCCCATGATGTTCTCGCACGGTGTAGGCGCCAACGGTAACCGCGCCCTCGGTGTTGGCTCGGTAGGCGGTATGCTTATCGGTATGCTCTTCCAGATNTTCCTGGTNCCNGCACTGTTCTGTGCCTTCCAGTACNTTCAGGAGAAGATTTCNCCCCTGAANTTNAAAGACACCGACAACTCNGGCATCGANTCAGAGATNGAGCAGTATTCAAAGAAGTAAACTCACATTTACACAACATTCATAGATAATGAAAAAGTCAACCGTAATCAACTTGACAGTGTCGGCACTCGTGTTGCCGGCACTCTCAAGCTGCCACATATACAAAAAGTTTGACATGCCGACCGAGGACAACCTCCAGGCCGAGTATGTAGAGGCCAAGCAGCAACAGCTCGACAATGACAACCTCGGCAATCTGCCCTGGCAGCAGGTCTTCACCGACCCCATGCTCGCCGACCTCATTAACCGTGCNCTCGAGGCNAATGTCGACCTCGACAATGCACGCCTCAACGTCGAGATTGCCCACGCCAACATGCAGGGTGCCCGTCTGGCCTACCTGCCATCGCTCGTGCTNGCCCCCAACGGCGGNGCTTCGTCGGTATCAAACGGAAAGCTCACCAACTGGAANTACACCATACCATTGAGCGCATCGTGGGAGGTGGACATCTTTGCCAAGACACTCAACAGCAAACGTGCCGCCGAGACATCATACGCTCAGGCTCAGGCCTACGAACAGGCTGTCAAGTCGCAGATAATAGGCGCCGTCGCCAACTGCTACTACTCTATTGCCACCCTGCAGGCCCAGCTCGACCTCAACCGTGCCACAGCCGAGATATGGCGCCGCAATGTCGACGTCATGCGCGACTACAAGGAGGCCGGACGTACCAACGAGGCAGCCGTGATGCAGGCCGACGCCAACTATCACAGCATTCTCGCGTCGATCACCGACCTCGAGGCATCGCTCCACCACGCTCACAACACCATGTCGGTGCTGCTCAAGACCCAGCCTCAGGTCTGGGCCATCAACCCCGCTTCGCTCAGCCTGCCCGTTATGTTCGAAGGCGGCGTACCTATGAGCCAGCTCGCAGCACGTCCCGACATCAAGGCTGCCGAACTTGCCGTAGCAGTTGCCTACTATAACACCAACTCGGCACGCGCGGCTTTCTATCCCGGTCTCACAATCACCGCCAACTATGGTTTCACCAACTCGTTCGGCGGCATGATTAAAAATCCCGGCGACTGGATTGCATCGCTCGCAGGCTCACTGACAGCCCCCTTGTTCCTGCGCGGTCAGAACATAGCCCGCCTCAAGGCTACCAAAGCACAGCAGAAGCAGGCAATGAACACCTTTGAGAACGCCCTCCTGTCAGCATCGGCCGAGGTCAGCAACGCCCTCACCGTCTATACAAAGGCCAACGAGAAGTCAAACTACCTGGCCACTCAGGTCGACGACCTCATCAAGGCTACCGACTACACTGGCGAGCTCTTCAAGACAGCCGACGCCACCTACCTCGAGGTGCTGACAGCCCAGTCAAGCCTCCTCCAGGCCCAGATGTCACAACTCTCGTGTGACCTGGCTCGCGCGCAGGCCGTCATCAACCTCTACCAGTCGCTCGGCGGCGGACGTTAAAATGAACTAATACCAAATTGAGAACTACTATGATAAGTCCATTAGCCCACATCGACCCCACCGCCAAGATTGGCAGTGACGTCACCATTCACCCGTTCGCATTTGTTGACGCCAACACCGTCATAGGCGACGGCGCCGTCATCATGCCCTATGCAAGTGTCATGAAGGACACCCGCGTCGGCGCACGTACCAAAATTTACAACGGGGCCATCGTCGGCGCCGACCCTCAGGACTTCCGTTGGGACGGCAAAACCGCCACATGTACCATTGGCGACGACTGCGTGATACGTGAAAACGTCATCATCAACCGCGGCTTCATGTCGACACAGGGCACATTCATAGGCGACGGCTCATTCATCATGGCCACCTCTCACATAGGTCACGACTGCCACATAGCCGGCAAGTGTGTCATCGGCAACGGTGTCACTATGGCCGGTAACATCGAGATCGGCTCGTGCTCGATACTGTCGTCAAACAGTGTCATTCACGAGGGCTCGAAAATCGGTGACTGGGTGCTCATCAAGGGCGGCTGCCGCATCAGCGGTAACGTACCTCCATACGTTATCATCGCTCACAACCCCGCATCGTACTTCGGTATCAACGCCCACATCATGCGCAAGGGCAACTTCACCGACGACCAGATTGACGACGTGGCCAAGGCCTACCGTCACATCTACCAGTGTGGCACCTCGGTGTTCAATGCGCTCAAGCGCATTCAGGCCGACATCGAAGACTCGCCGATACGCCAGAACATTCTCGACTTCATCAACGGCAACAACCTGCGCATCGTTGCCGTACCCGTTGACCTCGAATAATTTCAGGACAGCATCAACATCAAACACAGCGGGGAGCCCTCACACCGAGTGGCTCCCCGCTACATTTATATATATATGTATACTTTTCTACTTTGTGCGCGGAAAACGAAACACAATCGACAACACCACCATAGCGGCAAGCACCCAGGGATAGTACAGGTAGGCAAACGGCGCCACGGGCGAGATGCCGGCAAGCGATGTAGCCAGCAACGTCTGGGCTCCATAGGGTATGAGACATTGCACTATGCACGANGATGAGTCGAGCANCGAAGCCACTTTGCGCGGAGCGATGCCAAATCGTCCGGCAATTTCACGAGAAATGTCACCCACGGTAATGATGGCAACAGTGTTGTTGGCCGTACACAGGTTGACTATANCCACGAGCGCCGCAATGATAGCCTGAGCACCGCGCGANCCNNTGATGCGCGCGGTCATTATCTTGAGNAGGAAGTCNATGCCACCAGCCGCCTTGATAATGCCGAGCATACCTGCNGCCATNAGNGTCACNATAATCAGTTCNCCCATCGAGCCNATGCCNTTNCCCATCGACACAGCCATCTCCATGATATTATTTCCGGTCGCTGCACCGAGTATCAGAGCCGAAACGATGCCAAGCGAGAGCACAATGGTGACGTTGATNCCTATGGCGGCTGTCANNATTACNATCATGTANGGTAAAATGAGCCACGGATTATACTGATCATCGACCGTNATAGCNGGTGTATCGTAGCTCATGATGATGTAGGCGCCGAGCGTTATGAGTGCGGCNGGNACTGNNATCCACAGGTTGGCCTTGAATTTGTCGCTCATGNCACAACCCTGCGAGCGCGTNGCNGCTATNGTGGTGTCAGATATAAACGACAGGTTGTCGCCAAAGAATGCNCCACCCAGTATCACAGCCACNTAGAACGCAACNTTGTCGCCNGTGGTCTCGGCCAGGTCNACNGCTATAGGCGTGAGAGCNACCACNGTNCCNACCGACGTGCCTATNGACAACGAGATGAAACAGGCNGCAAAGAAAAGTGTAGGNACGATAAATCCNGCCGGAAAAAACGACAGCNTCAGCTTCACAGTCGCGTCGACGGCACCAAGCTCGCGTGCAAGCGCGGCAAATGAGCCGGCAAGCACAAAAATCCATATCATGTACAATATGTTGCTGTGTCCGGCCGACTGNGAGTAAGTCTCGATGCGCTCNATNAGGGGCCTGCCGCGGTAAATCACTATCGACCATACCGACGCGGCAAGCATCGCCACACTGATAGGCATCTTGTAGAAGTCGCCGGCTACAATCGAGCTTATGAGGTAGATGCCCAGGAATACTATTACCGGCGACAGGGTCAGCAAGCCCGTCACGTATGATTTAGCTCGGGACTTCATCACGGTGCTGTCTGCCCAGATGTGTCACCTGCAGTAGCCTTGGCACCGATGCCGATGCCAAAGAGTGCGTAATCATATATCGCCGGGTCGTCGGGTNTCAGCGACCTCATCACGGACGTGAGTTCGTCGACCGCCTTGCGGTCATCTTGGCGGCGGGTGAGGAGTCCGAGCTCACGCGATACATTGCCTACATGGACGTCGAGCGGAATGTACAGCTGTGACGGTTTCATGAACGTCCACACGCCCATGTCGACGATACCGTCGTTGCGCACGAGCCACCTCAGCGCCATATTGATGCGTTTCAAAGCCGTCTTGTCGATGTTTACGGGCAGGCAGCGGCTGTCGGGCATGCCTCCATTGGCATCGGCCAGCTCGGCACTCAGGCATCGGGCCAGTTTCCATGCCGGGGCCTCACTGAGAGCGACACCGCGGTCGTGCGCCCAATCGGCCAATGACGGGTAGCGCGAATAGATTGCCCTCAGTCCACGCAGATAATATTGCAGATTGCGGTTGAAGAACGTGCGGTGAACATTGCGGTCAGGGTCGAGTTGCTCATAGGCCCCGTCCATCACAAACGCGTGAGGTGACGACTCCATCAATGACAGCATGCGGTCACAGTCGCGGCATATCATCGTGCGGTTGCCCCAGGCTATCGTAGCCGACAGCAAAGCGGCTATCTCAATGTCGGGCAGCCGGCTGTAGCGACGCGGAAACTGAACGGGATCGTTGGCTATAAACGACTTGTTGTTGATGCGCAGAGCCTCGCTGTCAAGCAGCTCTCTCACATCATCGGTCACTCTAATATCAGGTGTTGGCGTTATAATCATTCTGCTAAATAAATTTTGTGCCACAAAAATACTGAATATTTGTACTTACATTGCAATATTCTCACTAAATTTGCAACTTAAACAGGAACATACTACTGAACATATTATTATGGATTTATTTGATACTATATCGGCCGATATCAAGAAGGCCATGTTAGCCAAAGACCGCGTGCGTCTCGAGGCCCTGCGCGGCATCAAAAAAGAATTTCTTGAAGCCAAGACCGCCAAGGGAGGCGACGGCACTCTGACCGACGAAGCTGCCACCCGCGTCCTGGTCAAGATGGCCAAACAGCGCCGTGAGAGCGCCAACATATACACCGAACAGAACCGCCCCGACCTGGCCGAGAACGAGCTAGCCGAGGTAGCGGTTATCGAGGAATACCTGCCCAAACAGCTCACCGACGAGGAACTCACAGCTGAGCTCACCCGCATCATCGCCGAGCTTGGCGTCACCGACCCCTCACAGATGGGCCGTGTGATGGGTACCGCCACCAAAGCCCTCGCCGGACGTGCCGACGGACGCGCCATTCAGGCCAAGGTGAAAGAGCTCCTCAACAAGTAAGCCACGTGTAATACATTCAGCAAGAGAACAAAATCATCATCACCCCATGTTAACAATACAGCAAATCAAGGAAAATCCCGACCGCGTGGTAGAGAAACTCGCCATCAAGGGATTTGACGGCCGCGAGGCCATTGACAAAGTGCTCGAGCTCGACAACAAACGCCGTGAGCTCCAGCTCAACAACGACAACCAGGCCGCCGAGCTCAACAAGAAAGCCGCCGAGATAGGCTCGCTGATGAAGGCCGGCAAACGCGAGGAGGCCGAGGCAGCCAAGGCTACCGTCGCCACCATCAAGGAGTCACAGCGCGTCATCGCCGACCAGCTCGCCGACACCGAGCGCGCCATTCGCGACCTGCTCCTCACCGTGCCCAACCTCCCCTGTGACATGGTACCCGCCGGACGCACCGCCGAAGACAACGTAGTCGAGAAGACCGGCGGCCCGATGCCCGAGCTCCCCGCTGACGCCCTGCCCCACTGGGATCTCGCCCGCAAATACAACCTCATCGACTTTGATCTCGGTGTCAAAATAACCGGTGCAGGCTTCCCCGTCTACATCGGCAAGGGTGCACGCTTGCAGCGCGCCCTCATTCAGTTCTTCCTCGACCGTGCCGGTGCAGCCGGTTACCTCGAGATTCAGCCNCCCTATGTAGTAAACGAGGCNTCAGGCTACGGCACAGGTCAGCTCCCCGACAAGGAGGGCCAGATGTACCACTGCCAGCTCGACAACCTCTACCTCATACCCACAGCCGAGGTTCCCGTCACCAACCNCTACCGTGACGTCATACTCAACGACTCACAACTCCCCATCAAGAACTGTGCCTACTCGGCATGTTTCCGTCGTGAGGCCGGCAGCTACGGTAAGGACGTCCGCGGCCTCAACCGCCTCCATCAGTTCGACAAGGTCGAGATTGTACGCATCGAGAAGCCCGAGAACTCATACGCAGCCCTCGAGGAGATGAAAGACCACGTGCAGTCNCTGCTCGACGAGCTCGGCCTGCCCTGGCACATACTGCGCCTGTGTGGCGGCGACATGAGCTTCACCTCGGCCATCACATTCGACTTCGANGTATTCTCGGCCGCCCAGAAACGCTGGCTCGAGGTATCGTCGGTATCAAACTTCGAGACCTATCAGGCCAACCGNCTCAAATGCCGCTACCGTGGCGAGGACAAGAAGACACGCCTGTGTCACACCCTCAATGGCTCGGCCCTCGCGCTGCCCCGCATCATGGCAGCCCTGCTCGAGAACAACCAGACCCCCGAGGGTATCNTNGTTCCCGANTGCCTGCGCCGCTACACCGGCTTCGACATCATCGACTAAGAGACTGTCTAACAGCAACTATTTTCGAGAGGCTGTGCCACCATCNCCAACGTGGCGCGGCCTCCCTTGTTTTATTACCGCCCGTCAGGCGCGGTGTTGGCGGCCGAGTGATATGGCGGGGAGGGCCGAGATGTTGTCCATGCGTTTCATCAGGGCCTTGGCGAGCTGACGTATGCGCGCCCTGTCGGCTCGGTTCAACACCCGGCTTGAGTTGACTACCAGGTCGACAGATTTCTCATACATCTCGACNACGGCGTCGGCCGAGGCGCGCGTGTCGTCGGCATGGGGAGTGGCTGCNGGTTGTTTGTCGGTTGCTTTGGGCGCTTGTTTGGGTGTTTGCTTGGCGGCGGCACGGCGCTCGCGGCGACGACGTGAATTGATGATGCGGCGTTTGAGCCGTTCAATGAAGTCGACGAGCACNTCGGGAGCGNCGTCNGACAGTTGAAAGCGCATGATTGTGCCCTCGTCGGCGTTGACGAGGCTTTGGCAGACTGAGAGGACGTATTGCTGCTTCNCGGGGCTGAGTGTGAGCACTTGGGTAAAGAACTGAGCGGGAATTGTGATGTTTTTCATAATTAAAATTTTGTTTAAATCTCTTTCGGGTGCAAANATAATATGAGCCNGGGCCGAAACCATGCAAAAATCCCACACACTCAGAAAAAAATTTTTCACTCGCNCTCAATCTGCATCACNTTAAACCGCCGTATCAAATTGTCNNCTAACAATTTGCCTAATCCACAAAATGTCGCTATCTTGCACCCGATTAACCAATCTGACACCAACTTAACAAATAAGCAATCACGTTATGAGGAATTTATTATTTATAATATTGGCACTGGCAGCAGCATCGGCATTGTTTGTACATGGCAAGGATAATACTGACTCTATTAAAAATGAGAGAATTGTGCAGCCGGATACCCTGAACTTTATAGAATATTATAAATTAGAATTGGATTCATCTAACAACACCATTTATGTAACTGAATATAAAGAACGCCAACCTATACCTGATGCCTTTCAGTATACGTTCCCCTATGTTGATTTTACAAATAATCAAGCGATTGATGATTCATCAAAGTGGTTCCCGACAATGTTTGACATTTATGACATGTTAGACAGTATGACTCACGAGAGACGCCCCAATATGTTTATCTGGGCGTTCGTCCATAAAAAACTGTATGACCATTTTATAATCTACGATTGGGGCTTTTCGTCAGATGATCAATTCAAAGACAATATATACGGTGGTTTCATTTTAAACGGCAAGCCTGTTTTAGTCATCATAGGCGACTCGCTGTATCACCGACAGGAGATCGAAAATATGTTTATCAAGAGAGCTGATTCAATAACCGTAAAACACGACTATGAGTTTGTTCCCAATTCTTATACTTTTGGCTTCGACCTAATGTCAGAAGTTGTCGGGGTCTATCAGGACTCAGTGTTAGTTCCGTACTATTATAATCGTGATTTTAAACGAGTATATACTCTCAATGATTCTATTCCAAAGTATCGGGAAAATAAAAACGAATAGCGATGTATAGACTTATTTTCAGTGTTTTGATGGTTGTATTGGGGTCAGTATTGACTAAGGCCGGTGAGGTGGCCCCGATAACTACGACGCGTGTATCGTTAAACGTGTCGGGCGACATCACATCACAGTATATCAACACTATTCATAATAATTCAGAACAAAGAGTATGGGTGTTTTTTGAAGCGGACACTACCATTAGCAACAACCAATTAATATACAATCGGTTAAAGCATCGACCCGAGGGTGGGATGAGTATGTTTGAGTGGATTGTTGACGGCAATGTTAATTGGGACGGTTTTGTACTTGACATGGAGTCATTTATTAAGATTATCCCACCCAGTGAGACTTTCTCAATCGTAACATTACATGAGCCGGTCAACGAAAAGATTTTGGACATGATACGGGTTATTCCTGACGATGAAATGCTACAATACTTCCATGCGCTGTCAACAATCAAGTCAACAGACACCCCTCTATTTCAACCCGACGTCATTGTCCTACCAGTCTCACATATAGAATAGAATCATATTATGAAGCAGATATATTTAGTGTTGGGCGCATTATTGGCCCTTGTATTGTTTGCAACTACTGAGATTGGTGAATGTAGAATACCTTATATGGGCTATAACTATGATGTTTACCGTAATACGGGCATTTGTTACGACAAAGTGCAACCGGGGTTACTGAGTATCGTTAGGCAAATGGCAAAAGAGTACATAAATACGGCCGAGATTGGAAATGACACCGTCTCAGACGTGTACCCGAGATTATTCCACAGCGATATGCGAGTCGGCGTTACCGATACATTTCAATTCAATTGGGTGAAAGACACTATCATATATGTCAATTCGGTTACCGGTAATGCTGACATTTGCGAGATAATATCATCTATGGATTCGGCAATTGCAGTTAATGCATACTCTGAACTGCAAACGCTGGATCATAAACGCAAATTTAAATTAAGAAACAAACGTGAGTTCCGCGAAGCCATTAAAAACTGGGACAGGATTGCTCTTGACTCAATATGTGTAATAGTTTCACCCGATGACACAGCAAGAATCAATGCGTTAACCTACCATAGTTATCTTGGACGGCTTATTATCAACAACGGCCGACTTGTAGATGCACAATATCTCAGATTTAATTACACTGACACTAAAAATTTAAAATGAAACTGATGTTGAGCGTGTAATGATGATGTTTTATGAGCCTTTAACAATCTGACTCATATATAATTTGTCAAAATGTTGTAACTTTATACTCTTAAATAAAATCTAATGTGGCAACACCAATTAAAGCAGTACCTATTCTTACAGGCTCCTTAGCCGATGATTTTGTGCGACAGGCCGAAGAAAACGAGCGTAAACCTCGTCGTGTACTTTCGGCCGATAAAGAAAAGAGCATCGCAGACATAATGCGTCGTTCGCGTGAGTTTGTTCCCTCGTGGCTCAAATAATGGATAGCATCCGTTTCAATCTTGCTACCGACAGCACTTTGTATAAACTCAACGAGCTTATACTTCAGAACTATGTCAGCTTTGATTGTGGGGTGGATGACTTAAACGATTTCTTCATTAACGATGCGCTTACCTACGAGAAAGATCTCATGGGCAAGACTTATTGTTGGCTGAACAATTCCAATAATCGAAGAATCGTAGCCATGATTACCCTCGCAAATGCCGATATTCAAACTACCCATTTTACCAAACAATCCCAAACGCCATCTTCACAAAGCTATCGCATATAACAAACAAGGCCGAACTTATCCGGCTGTGCTGATTGGTCGATTAGGTGTCGATGTTGAATATCAGGGAGCGCAATTCCGCATCATGGCAGCCCTGCTCGAGAACAACCAGACCTCCGAGGGTATCGTCGTACCCGAGTGCCTGCGCCGCTACACCGGCTTCGACATCATCGACTGATAGATAGCTGCACACCAACCTTATTGACGGTGCTTCGCCCCCCTCGGCAACGCGGGCCGAGGCACCGTCTTACTTTTTTTCTTAAAAATATTAAACACACGTCAACTATCGGACGTTATATCATTGATGAACGACCCGACGACACATAATCATACCCACGAGGCAGTTCCCGTACAGCGGCTGGGCGAATTCCTGGCCGAGTACACATCATGGCTGTGGGGCTGCGGAGCCACCTGCGAGCGCATCGACAAGAACGTGGGCCGCATAGCCGCCTCATACGGCTATGAAGCCGACCTCACCATGATGCCCCGCCACATAACCGTCGCGCTCAAACTGCCCGGCACACAGTCGGTACACACGTTCAACAACTCGACCGCTCACTGCGGCATCAACTTCGACCTCAACTCGTCGCTAAGCACACTGAGCTGGAACATCAGCGACAAGAAACTGTCACTCGACGACGCCCAGACCCGCTTCAGACAGCTCGTGAGCAAGACCTACAATGACAGCGCCCGCATTTGCCTGCTCACTTCGCTGGCCAACGCATCATTCTGTCGTCTGTTCGGTGGCGACCTCAGCGCCATGACCATCGTCTTCGGCACAACACTCATAGGCTACCTGTGCAAGCAACTCATGCTCGCACGCCACATAGACGTACGCGCGGTGTTTTTCTTCTGCGCCCTCATCTCGACCATACTGTGCGCCGCGGCCCTCACGCTCGGCTACAGTGACACACCCCGCGTGGCTCTGGCCACCGCCGTCCTGTACCTCATACCCGGCGTTCCCTATCTCAACTCGGCCAACGATATGATAGCCAAGCACTACGTGTGTGCGTTCGGCCGATTTATGGACGCGGTTGTGCTCACCGCCATGCTCTCGGCCGGCCTGTGCCTCGGACTGTACATTATGAATATTAACACCATCTGGGAACTGTGATGATTGACTGGAGCGCACTGATACAAGACGGACTGTTCGCAGCGATGGCAGCCATTGGTTTTTCAAGCATAAGCCACACTCCCACTCGCGCTTATACCGTGTGCGGACTGGCCGCAGCCCTGGGCCATGCCTCACGGTTCATGATGATGCACACCGACTCACTCATGGGCAACATCATCATAGCCAGCACCCTCGCCGCCCTCATAGTCGGCATCACCGCCGTCATACTGTCACCCTACATCAAAGTGCCGGCCGAGTCGTGCCTCTACCCGGCCCTGCTCCCCATGATACCCGGCATGTATGCCTACCGCACCATCACGGCCCTCATGCACTGCATAACCGACGTCGGCGAACCGGCCGTACTGCATAACCTTTACCTGCTGTGTTTCAATGGCTTCACATGCATAGCCATAGTCATCGGCATGGTAATAGGCGCCAACCTGCCCATATACCTCCTCAAGCATATCTCATTCCAGGCCACCCGCTAATAGCCGGACCCAACGAAGTCACGCAAAAATTATCTATAAAAACATGCTCTGAGTGAGTACATTTTCGGCTATTTTAGGTAATTTTGTAAGTCCTAAGGGCCCAGCCCTGCATGACGTGTAGCAACAATATCAAATAACAACTCTAACATACTGTCATGGAACTCTTTGAAAAGATGACCGAACGCGCTAAGGCTCAAAAACAGCGCATTGTACTTCCCGAAGGCAACGAACCCCGCACACTGACGGCAGCCGACCGTATCATTGCCGATAACATTGCCGACATCATTCTCATCGGTGACCCTGCTGAGATTATGAAACTTGCCGGAGAACTTAAACTCAACAATATAGCCAAAGCCCGCATTGTCAATCCGGCCGACGAGTCGGTGATTGACCGCTACGCGCCGCTGTTCTTTGAACTGCGCAAGAAAAAAGGCATCTCGATGGAAGAGGCTCGCCTGACTACCGCCAATCCCCTCTATCTGGGCTGTCTGATGGTCAAGGCCGGCGACGCCGACGGCCAGGTGGCCGGCGCAATGAACACCACCGGCAACGTGCTGCGCGCGGCGTTCCAGGTTATCAAGACCCAGCCCGGTATCAGCGTCGTGTCGGGTGCATTCATCATGCTGCTCCCCGCCGGTCTGAACTATGGCACTGACGGCGTGATGGTGTTTGCCGACTGTGCCGTGGTGCCCGATCCCACCGCTCCCGAGCTTGCACAGATTGCAGTATCGGCTGCACAGACTGCCCGCGACATCGCCGGCATCGAGCCCCGCGTGGCCCTGCTGAGCTTCTCGACCAAGGGTAGCGCCCGTCACGAACGTGTCGACAAGGTAATCGAGGCTACACGTCTGGCCCACGAGATGGCTCCCGAACTCATTCTCGACGGCGAACTCCAGGCCGACGCTGCTATCGTACCGAGCGTGTGCAACTCAAAGGCACCCGGCTCGCCCCTGAACGGCCGCGCCAACGTGCTTGTATTCCCGTCGCTCGAAGTCGGCAACATTGCCTACAAACTGGTTCAGCGTCTTGGTGGCGTCGAGGCCGTAGGCCCCGTTCTGCAGGGTCTCGCAGCCCCCGTCAACGACCTGTCACGCGGTTGCTATCCCGAGGACATCTACAAGACTATCATCATGACCTGCAACCAGGCTATAGGACTAAAACATTAATACCTCAACATAATGAAAATTCTCGTATTAAACTGCGGCAGCAGTTCGGTGAAGTACAAACTTATCGACACCGATAACGACAAGACAATGGCCGAGGGCGGCGTGGAGAAAATCGGTCTGCCCGACGCATTCCTGAAATTCAAGAAAGCCGACGGCTCGAAACAAATTCAGCAATTGGGCCTCATCGACCACAAAGGTGCCGTCGAGGCGATCCTGGCCAACCTCACCGACCCCGAGGTAGGCTGCATCAAGAGCTACAGCGAAATCAACGCCGTTGGTCACCGCGTGGTACATGGCGCCGAGAAGTTCAACAAGAGCGTGCTTATCACCGACGAGGTTCTCGACCAGGTCAAGGACTGCTATGACCTTGCCCCCCTTCACAACCCCGCCAACGTCACCGGCATCGAGGCCATCGAGGCCGTACTGCCGGGCATCAAGCAGGTGGCAGTGTTCGACACCGCCTTCCACCAGACTATGCCAGCCAAGAGCTTCATGTATGCCCTGCCCTACAAATACTACACCAACGACGGCGTGCGTCGCTATGGCTTCCACGGCACGAGCCACCGCTATGTCTCGGCCCGCGTGTGCGAGTTCTTGGGCATCAAGCCCGAGGGCACCAAAATCATCACCTGCCACGTTGGTAACGGCGGTTCAATCACGGCAGTGCTCGACGGCAAGAGCCTCGACACCTCGATGGGCCTCACTCCCACCGAGGGCCTGATGATGGGCACCCGCGTGGGTGACGTAGACCCCGGAGCGCTCGCCTTCCTCATGAAAAAATACAATTGGAGCGCCGACGACCTGCAGCGTGTCATCAACAAGGAGAGCGGCCTATTAGGCGCCAGCGAGACCTCGAGCGACATGCGTGAGATTGACGCAGCCATCAGCGAGGGCAACGAGAAAGCCCGTGTAGCACTCGAGATGTACGAGCAGCGCATCATCAAATACATCGGCGCATATGCTGCCGAGATGGGTGGCGTCGACATCATCGTGTTCACCGGCGGTGTGGGTGAGAACCAGGCCGGCGTGCGTGCCAACGTGTGCCGTCCGCTCGCGTTCATGGGCGTAGAGCTCGACGAGGCTTACAACGCCACCGTGCACGGCGAGGAGGCCGTAATCTCAACCCCTGCATCGCGTGTCAAAGTATGCGTCATACCCACCGACGAGGAACTGATGATTGCACGCGACACCCGTGCGATTGTTGAAAATATTAACAAATAAACAACACCACTGCATCATGACCAAGATACGTGCAGCCATCGTAGGCTACGGCAACATAGGCCGATTTGTGCTCGACGCCCTCGTCGAGGCCCCCGACATGGAGGTAGCCGGCATCGTGCGCCGCAGCCTCGGCNATCAGCCCGCCGAACTGGCTCCCTATAAAGTAGTAACCGACATCGCCGAACTCGGCAAGGTCGATGTCGCCATTCTGTGNACCCCCACCCGCGAGGTTCAGGTTCACGCCGAGCGCTACCTCGCCATGGGCATCAACACAGTCGACAGCTTCGACATACANACGCTCATACCCGCACTGCGTGCCGATCTGGGCAAGGTNGCACGCCAGAACGGCACCGTCGCCATCATCTCGGCCGGNTGGGATCCGGGTAGCGACTCGGTAGTGCGCACGCTGCTTGAGGCAGCCGCCCCCAAGGGTATCACATACACCAACTTCGGCCCCGGCATGAGCATGGGCCACACCGTGTGTGTAAAGTCAAAGGCCGGTGTCAAGGACGCCCTCTCGATGACCATACCGTTGGGNACAGGCATACACCGNCGCATGGTGTACGTCGAGCTGCAGCCCGGTGCAAAGCTCGAGGACGTCACCGCAGCCATCAAGGCCGACCCTTACTTTGCGAGCGACGAGACCCACGTTATCGAGGTCGAGTCNGTNGACCAGGTCAAGGACATGGGCCACGGCGTACACATGACCCGCAAGGGCGTGTCGGGACGCACCCACTCACAGCGCTTTGACTTCAGNATGACCATCAACAANCCCGCGCTGACAGCCCAGATTCTTGTCGGCGTGGCCCGTGCGTCAATGCGCCAGCAGCCCGGCTGCTACACCATGATCGAGATTCCGGTCATCGACCTGCTGCCCGGCGACCGCGACAGCCACATCGCCCACCTGGTGTAACCACCACGTGCNCNATAACNATAAAAAAACGCGAGCTTCGTGAGGACAANCCCCGGGGCTCGCGTTTTTTCAGCTAAAAATCAAAAATCATTTATTTGTAAATCAAGGCAGTGGCCTGTGCGGCGATACCNTCNCCACGGCCGGTAAAGCCCAGCCGCTCGGTGGTTGTNGCCTTGACCGAGACGGCATCGACGTCGATACCGAGGTCGGCAGCCACATTNTGCCTCATCTGCTCAATGTAGGGCAGCATCTTGGGGCGCTGGGCTATGATNGTAACNTCGACATTNCNNACACTATAACCCCGTTCGCCGATAATCTCNACCACGCGGCGCAACAGCCGGCGNGAGTCGGCNCCCTTGTACTCGGGNTCGGTGTCGGGAAAATGGTAACCTATATCGTGCATGGCGGCTGCACCCAGCAGCGCATCGGCGAGCGCATGCAACGCCACATCGGCATCGCTGTGACCAAGCAGGCCAAGTTCNTAGGGAATTTCAACGCCACACATCACCAGGCGTCGCTCAGGCACCAGGCGGTGCACATCAAAACCNTTGCCTATTCTTATATTCATATTCAATTGNAAGCNTTGAAATTAGCGGCGACCGCCACCGAACATATTCTTCAAGCCGTCCATGTCAAATGTCANCGTGAAACGCANCGTCTGGTCNAGTGGCGAGGTCTGAGCCGTCGCCATCATGTATGAGGCATCAAGTCGCAGCACATTGAGCGAGAAACCGGCTCCGACGCTGAAATACTGGCGGTTNCCCTTGTAGGCACTCTCGTGATAGTAGCCGGCACGCAGGAAGAACTGCTGNTTGTAGCTNTACTCGGCACCGAGCGACCAGTTTATTTCGCGTATCTCCTCCTTCATACCGCCGGGCGCGTCGGTAAACGACTTGAAGATAGCCGTTATNGGCGACATGTTCTCCCACTTCTCGAGCGCGTCAAGATACTCAACCTGGCCGTCAGTGTCGTCGCCATAGTCGCTCTGACGCGGTTTGGCAGGCACAAGCAGCTTGTTNAGGTCNAGCGCGAAGGCCAGGGTGTGATAGTCGGCCAGCGGGAACATGAACATCGTNCCCACACGCAGGGTGGTGGGAAGGAATGCCGGATTTTCACCATTATTATATGACACCTTCGAACCGATGTTCGAGATATTCCAACCCAGCGACCACTGGCACTCATTGCGGCCAACNATAGGATATGATGTATAGTAACCCGCGATGTCGGCAGCAAAAGCCGATGNGCCAACCGTCTGNTCGCCGGCATACGACTCGCTGAAGCCAAGATCGCTGTATATGTANCGGAACACAACACCCATCGAGTACTTCTCGCTCAACTTGCGCGAGTAGCCGACGTCAAACGACAGCTCGTAGGGGTTAAGACTCTGGCCCACAGCTCCGCTTTGGTCGTTCGATGTAAACTCACCGAGCGAGAAATATCGCAGCGAGGCACTCACGGCCTGATTGTCACCCGAACCAACCTTCCAATAACCGGCCAGATTGGCCAGAAAGATGTCATTGACCAGCTTGCGCAACCACGGTGTGTAGCTGAGCGAAGCCGCTCCCTGACTGTATGCAAACGCATACTTCGACGGGTTCCAGAACTGAGAGTTTGCATCGGGATCGGTGGCCGCGCCCGTGTCACCCATCGACGCACCGCGGGCGTCGGGTGCAATCGACAGCGACGTGACACCCGTCTCAATGGGATTGAACTCATTTTTCTGAGCCACGGCACCAACAGCCACGGCCAGCAATGCTATAAGAGATAAGAGATACTTTTTCATGTCAGTGTGTGTGATAGGTCATACAATATACCCTATATAGTTAACTCAAAACCCACTCATTTATTATGAACGGCTTTTGGATTTACCGAAATTTGCCACCACCTTGCACCCGATAAACCAATTGTATCATGAAACAAAACGTATATCTAACGCAGTGGGTATATTCAGAACAGGGCTTAGTGTATCTACTGAATGGGCAGTATAAGCAAACCAACCGACATAAAAAAAATCTAATTATTCTCGATGTATGAGCCACCCGGCGATACAACGAATCATTGTAGAAGGAATTTTTTAGTTATAATATTTTTTGATGTTTGATATCTGACAATGATGAATTTAGAGGCAACATTATTTAGCGGTATCGTTTCCGTTGTTACCATATCGCTATTAAAAATACTTCTGCCATATAAATCAAATACATTTATCGAAATTGGCTCTTTAGAGTCTATCCCCAAATTCTTATTATTAATATAAATACAAACATTGTCGTCATCAGCTTCTATATTATCTATAGCTGCCGACTCTTGACTCTGCAACAATTCCAAATCAGAAGTCTCAATATAATCATTAACCGAATATATTGGCGAGTATACATCTGTATTATCTTCGAATACAACACGAATTCTAAAATATGTACCCCAATAAATATCTTGTTTAGTTATATTGGTTGTAGTGTTGGGCCAAACAGATTTTAATGAAAAAATTATCATTCCTGGTATATCAATTTTACTACGCTGAATTGACCTTTCTAAAATCAAATGACTTGTACCCGATGGTAGATTCAATGAAAAATTTAGAGTACCGATACAGTTAAGCTTCCCATTATCTGACACCAGCTCATAACTATATGAGATATCTTGAACCAGTTGATTTTCGTTATTTGATTTGTGCATATCACTATTTCTCTCTTGCGTGGCTGTATAATAAGAGGTGAGTGATAAGGCCTGGGAACTCATTACCTCAAAAAGCACAATTGATATCAATAGCAATAGTCTCATAATAAGCAATATTTCTCGTTACAGTTGCAAACTTAAAGTATAATTTTGAATTAGCAAAATTTATTTTTCAGTAATCGGCCAGTGGGTTTGGGTTAAAAATTTTTCGTATTGGATTTATTTCGCTAAATTTGCCGTTATAAGCATATACATTATTATACATGGATAAATATATCGTATCGGCACGCAAGTACCGCCCGTCAACGTTCGCAAGCGTGGTGGGGCAGACCGCGCTGACGTCGACGCTCAAAAACGCCATCGCTACCGACAAGTTGGCTCACGCCTACCTGTTCTGCGGCTCGCGCGGTGTGGGCAAGACGTCGTGTGCGCGCATCTTTGCCAAGACCATCAACTGCGAGAACCGCACACCCGACGGCGACCCGTGTAACGAGTGCGACTCGTGCCGCGCCTTCAACGCCGGCAGCTCACTCAACATCGTCGAGCTTGACGCGGCGTCAAACAACAGCGTCGACGACATTCGCGCCCTGGTCGACCAGGTGCAGGTGGCTCCCACCAACGGCCGCTACCGTGTCTTCATCATCGACGAGGTTCACATGCTGTCGTCGGCCGCGTTCAACGCCTTCCTCAAGACCCTCGAGGAGCCCCCGAGCTATGTAGTGTTCATTCTCGCCACTACCGAGAAGCACAAAATCATACCTACCATACTGTCACGATGCCAGATATACGATTTCAACCGCATCACCATCAGCGACATGGTCAATCACCTGGAGTTTGTAGCCAAAAGCGAGGGCATCAAGGCCGAGCGCTCGGCCCTCGGTGTGATAGCCTCCAAGGCCGACGGCGCCATGCGCGACGCGCTATCGATATTTGACCAGGTGGCAGCCTCATCGCGCGGCGAGATAACCTACCGCAGCACCATCGACAACCTCAACGTGCTCGACGCGGCCTACTTCAGCCGGCTCGTCGACAGCTTCCTGGCCTGTGACGTGCCTGCAGCGCTGCTCACCTACAAGGAGATACGCGACCACGGCTTTGACTCGCACGCATTTGTCAACGGCCTCGCCGCCTACATTCGCGACCTCATGGTGACCCGCGAGGAGTCGACACGCTCGCTCGTCGACACTGACGAGGCCACGCTCAAGCTCATGAGCGAACAGGCTTCAAAGTGTACACCCACGTTCCTGTATCAGGCCATGAGCCTGTGCAACGATGCCGACCTCAACTACCGTCAGGCGTCGGCCAAGACATTCCTCGTCGAGCTGCTGCTCATCAAACTGTGCCAACTACTCAGCCCCTCCCCCATCTTTAGTGGCGACGGAGAGGGGCAGTTGCAACCCATCGCTGTGACATCGTCGACCGATGCTGCCGCGACCGCCACGCCCGTGACCCCGGCACCGGCATCAGCACCCCGCGCCGTCGAGACACCGACGGCCACCGCCCCGGTCACACCATCATCAGCAGCCACGCCGGCCTACACACCCCCTGCCCCGGCGGCGACACCGCGCCGCACACGCACACCGCTGATGCACACTATCAGCATACGCAACGGCAGCGCCGCCATGCGCCAGGAGCAGACCGACACGACCCCGGTCGAAGACAACAGGCCTAAGCGCGACTCGGCCTACACCCCCGACCAGCTCGTAGCCGCGTGGAAAGAGTACATGATGATCGACCCAACCAAGCGCATACTGCACAACACCATGCGTGCCAGCCTGCCCGTGCCGAGTGACGACCACCCCAACGTGTTCGTTGTCACAATCGAGAACAAGACTCAGCGCGAAGAGCTTGACCGCGAGATGCCGGCGCTGCTGACGTTCATACACGACCATCTTGCCAACGACCACGTCACGTTTGACATCGAGTTCAACCAGGGAGCCTCAAGCCCGTCGACCTGGAACGAACGCGAAATTATAGAATACCTGATGACCGAAAACAAAAATTTCAAAAAGTTTGCCAAGGCGCTTAAACTTTCACTGACGTGATGGTGTTCTATAACTGTTAGACAAATTTTTTCAACTATTTATTTAATTACTGATTATGGGTAAATTTCTTTCTGATTTCAAAGCATTTGCCATGAAGGGCAACATTATCGATATGGCAGTCGGTGTTATCATCGGCGGAGCATTCGGTAAAATCGTTTCATCGCTCGTCAACGACATTATCATGCCGGTTATCTCGCTTGCAACCGGCGGCGACGGCTACAAGAACCTCAAGTATATCATTACACCCGAGGTTAAAGATGCAGCCGGCTCGGTAACCACTCAGGAGGTAGCCGTCAACTATGGCATCTTCGTCGAGAATATCGTTGATTTCCTGATTATCGCGTTCAGCATCTTCGTGGCACTGAGAGTTATCATGAAATTCAAGAAGAAAGAGGAGGAAGCACCCGCTCCCGCACCCGAACCCACCAAAGAAGAAGTTCTGCTCACCGAGATACGCGATTTGCTCCAACAGCAGGCCGACAAGAAATAATCGCCCCGAACATATAAATGCACCCTATATACCTCATAGGCTACATGGGCTGCGGCAAGACCACTCTCGGTCATGCCGTGGCTCATGCTGCGTCCATGCAGTTCGTCGATTTAGACCAGTTGATCGAGCAGGAACAGGGCATGACAATCAGCGAGATATTCGCCCAACACGGCGAGGAGACATTTCGCAGGCTCGAGCGCGAAGCTCTCACCCGAGTGTCAACACTCAGCGACGTCATCATCGCCACCGGCGGCGGTACACCCTGCCGCGAGGGCATGATGGAACTGATGCTCGCCACCGGCACCCCGGTCTATCTCGAGACCGATATCGACCGCCTGCACTCGCGCCTCGCCGTCGCACGCGCTACCAGGCCGCTGATAGCCCGTCTAAACGACGACGAACTGCGCGAGTTCATCACCGCGTCGCTCAGTGAACGCCTGCCACACTACACCCGCGCTGCCGCCCGCTTTGACTCGACCATGCTCGAAGACGAACAGCAGATTGCCGCAACAACACAACGTTTTATAAACCAATTCATTATCAAATGACCGATAGTTTCACGACACCGATTGAGCAAGCCGCACAGGTAGCCACACAGCGCCGGCGCCTCACCATAGGCCTGCCGCGCAGCGCCCAGGCCGCCGAGCGCCGTTTCCCGCTCACACCCGAGGCCGTCAACATACTCGTCGAGCAGGGCTTCACCGTCAAGATGGAGCGCGGAGCCGCCGATGTGATTCACTATACCGACAACCGCTATTCGCGTTGTGGCGCCGCCATTGTCGACCGACGCTCGACACTGCAGTGCGACCTCGTCATACACCTGTCGCCACTGTCGGTGGCCGATGTCAACGACATGAAACGAGGCGCCATGCTGCTGACGCTGTTCCACTCGTCGGCCAAACTCACACGTCCGCTCGTCGAGGCACTCATGCGCCACGGCATCATAGCCATAGCCCTCGACCTCATCAAGGAGCCTCAGGGGCACGCGCTGTTTGCCGACATACTCAGCGAGATTGACGGCCGTGCCTCGATAGCCATAGCCTCGTCGCTGCTGGCCGACGCCATTCGTGGCAAGGGCATACTGCTGGGCGGTGTTGCCGGCATCGTGCCATGTGAGGTAATGATACTGGGCAGCGGACTGGCTGCCCGCGCCGCCGCCATGTCGGCCATCGGACTGGGAGCCCAGGTACGCATGTTCGACGGCGACACCTACTCGCTGCGTTCGGCGCTCGCCGCGCTTGGCCCCGGCGTCGCAGGCTCAGTTCCCCACCCCCACGTCGTCGAGAACGCCCTGCGCAGCGCCGACATCGTAGTAGCCACCACCATGAACAACGCCCCGGTCATTGACAGCGACCGCGTCGAGCTCATGAAACGTGGCGTCATAACATTCGACATCTCGTCTACCCCCGGCAAGATATTCCCCTCGCTGCCCACCGTCGACCTGGCTGTCGCACGCAGCTGCGACAACACCCTCGACGGCTACCGCGTCTGCTACATCAATGCCGGAAGCGCCGTGCCACGCACCGCCGCGATGGCTCTGAGCAACTCGCTCGTCACCATGCTCCACGACGTCATCACATGTGAGGGCATGAGCAATGCCGTCAAACTCACTCCCGGCCTGCAAGGCGCCACACTCACATTCGGCGGTCACGCCGTCAACCCCGACATAGCACGCACAGCCGGCTGTCGTCCCACCGACCTGGCCCTATTCCTACAACTGTCATGAGTTCACAACGCAAGAAATACTACGTCGTGTGGGCCGGTCACGATACAGGCGTCTTCGACAACTGGGACGACTGTCAGCAACAGATTAACGGATTTCCCGGCGCCCGCTACAAAAGCTTCGACTCAAAAGAGGCCGCCGTCAAAGCCTATCGCGGCGACCCCTCAGAGTACATAGGCATCATACGCAAGATTTTCACCCACCCGACAGCCCCCGTCAACTACGACGCCATACCGGCCATCAGACAGGACGCACTCGCCGTCGACGGCGCATGTGCCAAGAATCCCGGCCCGATGGAGTACCGCTGTGTGCGCGTAGGTACCGGCGAGGAGGTGTTCCACATGGGCCCGCTTGACGATGGCACCAACAACATCGGTGAGTACCTCGCCCTGGTACACGCCCTCGCCATGCTCGACAAGCAGGGCGACCACCTCACCCCCGTCTACAGCGACAGCCGCACTGCACAATCATGGCTCAGACGCCGCGGCCACAAAAGCACACTGGCCCGCACACCCCGCAATGCCCGCATCTTTGAGCTCCTGGCCCGCGCCGATGCCTGGGTGCAGACCCACGACATACTCAACCCCGTCATTAAATGGGACACCGAAAACTGGGGTGAAATCCCCGCCGACTTCGGCCGTAAATAACACTTCGCGATGTCATCAACACAGGTACCAGTAGGTCGATTTGCCCCCTCACCCTCAGGTCGCATGCACCTTGGCAACATCTATGCCGCCGTCATGTCGTGGCTATCGGTGCGCCGACGCGGCGGCCGATGGATATTGCGCATCGAGGATCTCGACCCCCAGCGCTCAAAACTCACACACGCCCAAATGATTGAGGACGACCTGCAATGGCTCGGACTCGACTGGGACGAGGGAGGACTCGACAATCGCGGCCCACACGGCCCATACGTTCAGAGTCAGCGACACGACATTTACGAGCAGTATATCGACCGTCTCGTGGCGACAGGCTACACCTATAAGTGCCGTTGCACACGCGCCGACATCATGGCCACACAGGCACCACACCAGTCGGACGGCCGCATCATCTACTCGGGCCGTTGCCGCCCGGCCGCGATGCCGTGCCACGACACCGACCATACAGCCACCGGCGCCACACGCCTGTACGTCCCCGATCGCGACATCGAGTTTGACGACCTGCTCGCCGGCCCGCAGCGCTTCAATCTGGCACGCGACTGTGGCGACTTTATACTGCGTCGTGCCGACGGCGCATGGTCTTACCAGCTCGCGGTCGTGGTCGACGATGCACTCATGGGCGTCACCGAGGTGATGCGAGGCAGCGACCTGCTTCTGTCAGCCGCACAGCAAATTTATCTATACGAATTGTTGGGATTTGAGCCGCCGCGATTTGCCCACCTGCCGTTGCTCACCAACGAGACCGGCCAGCGCCTGAGCAAACGCGATAACAGTTTGAGCATGGAGGCATTGAGACGTGATTACGAACCTACCGATGTGTTGGGTCTTGTAGCCCACGCAGCACGGCTTATTGACACACCGCGCCCCGTAACGCTCGGCGAACTTCTCGCCATTCAGATGTAAAAAAATCCCCTGTCCCCCACGAGTGTGAAAAAACCTTTTTTACATTAGAAATTGTGTCCTATCAGATCAACTTGGATTATTATGACGCAAAGATACACCACTTTCAGATATTCACAAAATTTTTTCACTAAAATTTTGTGAATATCCGCAATTTTTCCATAAATACACCCCACTCAACAACATTTTGCTACCAACCCCGCAACTCATCAACAAACATAAGCGCAGGCCAGCCGCCCTGCGGATGCTCGGCAGGTAATTTAGCAACCGGTCGTATAACTACTCTTACTTTGGTCAGCTCCACAGGGTCAAATGTGAGTGTATGACTCTCTATGTGATGCTCTGAAGCTGGGTCGTCGGGACGATAAGTCTCGGTAGCGAGCAATGTAAATATCTCGCCATCGACCGACCCATACACACAGGCATCAACTGCATCGGCAAGTGCATCAACAGGCTTAACCACCGTACGGAACGACACCTTAGATAGCTCGGTAGGTTCAGGCAGCGTCACGACAGCATCAAGATTTTTAACCGAGAAACCAAGCCATCGGCCCGTTCGAAAATATCGCGTACCTTTCAATCCGTCGACAAGTTGTGGTGCCCCTTGAAACGCATACACATAATAAGGTTGGTCGACGAGCTCGACGACGCCGAATGTCAGTTTGCTGACTTCGAGAGTATCACACACAGTTCGACCAGCACGTCCATCGGCTGCGAAGCTATTGACCTTGATAATACAATCGGCGTCAAGCCTCACGGTATCGACATATCGTGTTGAGGCCATCGTTGGCTCCGAACCATCGAGAGTGTAGCGTATGTCATAACCCGGGAGTGCCGTACACGTCATTTCGAGACAACGGTCGGCATGGTTAGTATGATACTTGACATTTACATCGCTCACGTGACGCGCATAGTTATAGCCGCGGGCTTCGTATGTGTCCATGAGATGAGGAATACGAGATCTGAAATCCTCATAATCCTTGTGGTCGGCATCGACCCATTGCACCTCGCTCAGCGCGGCCATGCGCGGCAGCACGTTATAACATACGTGATCGAATGTCTTGATATATTCAGTCCATAGATTGGCCTGTACGCCCATCACGAGGTCGGCACGCTCACCCTGCCACTCGGCGGGGCAAGGCTCGAGCGAGTAGACTTTCTCGACCGAGGTAAGACCTCCCACAGCAAACGGCTCATCGGGGCCGTCAGGACTTTGAAAATAATCGAAATAACAATACTGTGACGGTGTTAGAATGACACGATGACCGCGACGCGTTCCTTCGATCGCACCAGTGACACCATGCCACGACATTATGATGGCATCGGCCGGAGCTTCACACTCAAGAAGTTCGTCCCAGCCTATCGGACTCTTACCGTGACGGCGCACGACCTCACAAGCGTGACGCGTTATAAACTCCTGAAGTTGAGCCTCAGGGCTAATACCATCTTTCTCCACGAGACCAAGTTCGGCAATGCGTGCCTGACACTTGGGACAAGCCTGCCACCTGACACGCGGACATTCGTCGCCACCTATATGTATATATGGCGCCGGGAACATATCCATTACCTCCTCAAGCACATCGGCAATAAATTCAAGCGTAAGATCATTACCGGGACACAGTACGTCATCGTTAATGCCCCATCTACCCCAAACGCTGTACGGGCCGCCCGTGCAACCCAGCTCAGGATAGGCTGCAAGCGCCGCAAGCATGTGACTCGGCAAGTCTATCTCGGGAATAATCTGAATGTGCCGGTCGGCCGCATATCTCACGAGCGAGTCAACATCAGCTCGAGTGTAAAATCCGTCAACCGGGGTGTGGTCATAGCCCGGGCCTGTGCGACCGATAATTGTACTGTCGCGGTGTGAGCCAACTGTCGTCAGACGCGGGTACCGTTTAATCTCGACACGCCAGCCCTGATCGTCGGTAAGGTGCAGATGGAGCGTGTTCATACCGTGCAGAGCCATCATGTCGATATAGGTCTTGACGTCTGACACCGGGAAAAAATGACGGGCTACATCGAGATGCATGCCGCGGTAGGCGAATCTGGGGCGGTCATATATGCCTACGGCCGGCATGAGCACCTCGCCATCAGTCCGAGATGGAAGTGACTTGACCAAGGTCATTATAGCTCTGAAAACCCCGGCTCGTGATGCGCCGTTGATAACGACACTGTCGCCGGTCACATTAAGAGTATATGCCTCAGGGTTAAAATCGGCGAGCGTGGCCGATAGCACTATGGGCCCCGATGAAGCGCCATGGCCGGAAACGCCAAGCTGGCTACGCAAAATACGAGCCTCAGTATCAAGGCTGTCAGGCGCAACAATTGACACATCTTCCCCCAACAGGAACGGACGCCCATGCCGCATGGCGACGTCATGTGGTAACGGAATGGTGTGATAATCGGCAACGCCATGACGCTGCACAGCCGCCGAGACCGACACTGATAGTATCGACGCGGCGGCTGTTAATAATATTGTTTTTAACATCAGTTTTTTCAACGGTAGCGATAAGGACGTGTGGTCACAAATGTAGCAAATTCATGATACAACTCAACATCAGCCGAGTTGGACGAGTGTTTTAGAGTGTGAACGGTATTATTATGCTGATAATAAGCGAGGCGTTGATTATCCCACACCTTGTTGCGCTTGAACGCGTCCATATAGTTGCGCAGCCGGTAAGCCTTACCGCGCGACGCCAATGCGTTGTCGTCAAACTCCATTTCCATGCCCATGCCGGCATTGCGGCCCATGTTGCAGGCCTCATCAAGACGGCTTATAGGAACATCTTCATTGAAGAAGTAGTTGGGCTGCAGGTAGGCATAATCAAATCCCCATGTTGACCACTGTGAGTATCCGTCGGCCGTATAGTACGGAATCCAGTTAAAAGTGTAATTAAACTTGTGTACATACTCGGCAACACGAGGCAGTATGGTCGATGTATTGGTCGACTTTTCGGCAATCCAATAGAAGCCGGCGAGTTCAAGATTCTTGAAATTGGCCTTGTCAAAGAGTTCGCGCACGCGGTTGATATACCACTTGCACGCAGTGACGCGGTCGGCATCTCTGGCGAAGTCAAGTTGCTCACCATCTACACGCCCCCAGTAAGTTGTCGACGAGGTAGCGACATTCCAGTTCTGTCGGGTGATAGGCTCCGGAACCGTAATCACAACACGACGCTTGTAAGAAGGCTCGCCGAGGCGTTTGATTGCATCGCCTACAGTCTCATCGAGAGCATACAGATTGTGTCCTCTTAGAAAGTAATAATTTATGAGGCGTTCCCAGTCATACTTTGTAGCCGAACTGAGAATAGTACCACTCGGATCTTTATAACCGGTTGCATAGGTCACCATTTGGGATCCTGTACCATAGTCGGCAAACTCCAGGAACAGGAACGAGTCAAAGAACCATGTTTCCCGGCCGCTCTTGTCGGTGTAAGTGACATAACTTTCAAGACGGTCTTTATCCCAATTGGGAATGTAGCGCTGAGTACCTCCGCCATAGAATAGCACCATGTCGGTATAGTCGAGCAGTCCTACACGTTCTTCTTCCCACAAATACTTCTCATCACCGCCGGTCGTCGGGTCGTCGGGATTGTCAGGCGATGTGGGATTAGTAGGAACGATTATATAGTCGGGCTCCTTGTCACCACAGGCAGTCAATGGCAACATGGCGGCAAAAAGCAACAAACTCAGAAACTTCTTCATATATTCAGTATAATTTGAGAGGGCGGTGCCGACATTCGATATCAATTATTTACAGCTCACACATCATATAACTTCACTCCGCTCGCTGACGAAGATAATGTGTCGATACCTGATATCGGTTATGCAGCACCGCCCTGATATAAGGGTAAGTTATTTATTATTTCTTAAAGAAGCCCATAGTCGATACAACGGCACGGTTATAGGGCGACTGGCTGCCGTTAGAATTCTCGATGACAGCCTTATTGATGTGCTTGTCACCTACCATCATACCTGTTGAGCCACCACCGTCAAAGTTGACAGCGTCCACACAACCGAGACCCTTCATGATCTGGGCAAGCTCCAGTAGGGTAGCGCCGCCCGACTGGGCAGTGCGACCGTCACATATAAACAGGATTATCTTGCCATCGGCAGTACAACCGGCAGCAGTACGGTCAGGCGATACATTGGTGCCGAAGATATCGTAAGCGATAACCTCATAGTTGGTCAGATAGTAACCCTCACCGGCAGGCAGCATGGTGAAGTCAAAGGGTATCTTACCGTCGATAAGAAGCAGCGGTCCGGCGCTGAGGGCAAACTTGGGAGTCCAGGCGGTGGGCTCAACAGGGTATTTGGCGCTAACTTTACCATACTTGTTCTCTCCTACTACACAAGGCGCGGGAGTAGTGTAATATTTGGTTTTGCTGTCGCCATCAGTGCCGGCCCATAATGCACGGGGCTGATCGGCAGCGTCAACACCGAAGATGCCGCGGGTAACGTTGTACATTTCATAATATTCAGGGCTTGAGGTGAGCAGTGAGCCACGCACTTCGTTAATCGAACCCTCGGCTTTGCCGTTAACAATAGCCAGACCGGTGTGTTTCTCGTTGTAGAAGTAACCACCGTTAACCATGATGTAGCAGTCACCGTTGAACGAAGCTGCCTGGTCATCGATGGTCTGAGCCGATGCGGGCACATTCACACGGAACTCAACGTCGCTGTTTTTAACATCAGCGATCGCATACCAGGCTTCGAAAGCAAGGCCATTGAGTTTGCTGGTGGTGCTGTAGACCTCGATTGCCGAGGGAATATCGGGAGTTGACACCTTAGTCCACTCAAGGGTGATAGCGGGGTACTCTTTTGTCATCGAAGCTTTAGAAGTAGCACTGTAGTTGATACCGTCGGCTGTAACGGCATAGGCACGCACGTTGTATTCAACGCCATACTCGAGGAGAGTGTTGGGTATTACCTGGAACACCTTGCCACCATCAGCCTGCTTAGGTCCTGAAATGTGAATATCGTTGACAGTGGGAGTACCATCGGCGCTCAAACAAAGACCCCACTCAGTAACTTTAGAGCTGTTCAAAACAGTGTACTCACCATAGATGCAGTTTGTGCCCGACTTTAGTTCATCAATCCTGGCATTACCCATGAGGTCATAAGTGGCCATGTCAAATAGAACCGAGATAACACGTGACTCTTCTTTACCGTTAACGGCTTTCACTCCTATATAATATTTATAGCCCTCGGCCAAATCGGTTGTTGTGAACGATGTCACATTGGCGGCAACTTCGCCAATCGATTTCAAATTGCTTGCCGGTTCATCGGCACGACGGGCCATGATAACATAACCGGTCTCGGCTGTAGCATTATCAGTCCATGTGAGTTTAATCTCGGTAGCACTTAGACGCTCTACTGCGACATCAGACGGTGACTGCATGTCGCTGATTACAGCATCAAAGCCATCAGAGCATGCAGCCAAAACGGCCATACTCGTTGCTAATGTGATAAATAACTTTTTCATGTTAACTTATTTTAAGGTTTTTATTCTATTTTGTGTTATTACTGTGCCAATTACTTCTCACAGTGTTAAAAAGTATTGACAAATATATTCAAATTAATTGATTATCAAAAATTTTATAGTACGAAATTTCATTAAATAACTTAGATAGCTTTTTTAGCAGCATCAAAAGCTTTGACTTTGATTGATTTTCCGTCTGGAAGCGTGACCGTACGGTCAGTATCGCTCATGTTGGCTACGATATAAAACCGTTTGCCCTTGACGTCGATCCATTCGGCTCCCATCACAACCGGGGTAGGCTGATAGTTTGGCACATCAAACGTAACGTTATCGCCACCGGGAGTAAACTCAGACATAAAACGTCCGCCGAAGAAGATGTCATGGTTATCCTTACGGAATTTCGTCAAATTTTTAAGCATCAGTGCCTCATCGCGGTTGGCCTCGTTCATAAGCAGTTTGGGCTCAACCCAGCCGAGCTGCGCCCCCCACAGGAGCGACTTCATGGTCATATAGCGCAGCGAGCCGTCATTTATATTCCAAGGCACGTAGGTAAAACCACTATAGACACAGCGGTCGCTGTATATGAGCGGGAAAAGAGGTACCATGCGCATATATGCGGCATGGGGTGAGTTGACCACCAGCATCATATCAAAAAGGTCGATATATGGCTCGGCATTTTCTTCGGTTGTCATAGCCTGGTCGGGGGTATAGAAGGATTGGCGCATATCGGTAAGCACCTTGCGGTAAGCCTCGGGCCACCATGAGCCACCACCCTTGCCGTGCCCGTGATTGTCGGCGTAGCACGGTTCAGCGGCAGCACAACCTATCTGGTCCATGTAGACACCATCGGTACCAAGGCTATCAAGAATGTGGCGGTTGAGATAGTGCAGCTTGTCTTGCCACAACTGACTTGCAGGACATGTAACGGTATTGAGGACCTTAGAGCTGTAGACTTCAGTGTAGAGAGTTCCGTCAGGTTTGCGGCACGATGCCTCTTTGGCATTCTCGGCTTTGTAACTGTCGATAGCGGGATCCCACAGGCGCCCATTGATATAGGGTGTGACATGAGCTCCCATCTGCTGTGCCTCAGCTATCATATCCTTGAAACCCGGTTTGGCAGGGAAATATTCGGGATAATGAGTATCAAACGGATGATTGTGCCAATAGTACCAGTGTAGGCCGACTCCCTTGCCATAATACTTGAGGGCCTGACGCACGGCATTCATAGTAGCATCGTCGACGTCTCCGGGACGCAGCCACATGTCGGCGTGCTCGACCCAAGGAGCGATGTGACGGTCACGCAGATTTTGTGACGCCCATTTGGTGTCGAGCGCCCACGGGCGATACCACTCGAGTGCCGTCTGATGCCAACCGGCAGGGTTATAGCCGGCATCGACAGCGTAAGGGAGACTGAACTGTCCACCTTTACTCCAGTCATAATTGGCCGTGACTTCCTGCTGGAATGTCACGTTGTCACCTTCCATCTTCATGCGCATAACCTTGTTGCCACCTTCGGCATCACGCGGAGCAAAGAAGACCGTGCCCTCGTTACCGGCCGGATCGTGCATCATCATGAGCTGCATCGAGCCTGTTACCGACGGGTATCGTGTCTGCAGTTGTCCCTCGCGGCTGAGATTGTACTCACAGCCATAGGCAATAGGCATTATGGCTTTGCCACCTTTTATCTGCTTAAATGTTATACGCGGAAACTCGACGTCGGTAATCACCCAATCGTCGGGCAGCGATGCATCAATATAAAATGACGGCATGGCGGCATCATCGGCTAAGGTTACAGTAACGGTGACTGGCCAGCGGGGAGTGTCATCGAGAACCATGTCCCAGGTTGCCTTCACGGCGGGAACACCGTCACGATCGGTAATCTCGGTTCCGCGGTACACGCCCCACTGAGGACGCAACTGAGGATTTTCACCCACGGGGCCGCGATAAGTCAACTGCCAGGGATAAGTCGTTGAGCCACCAGCGGGCAGTAAATCCTTGCCCGACATATTAAATTCTTTGAACTGAAAGTCTTTTCCACCGCCAAATGTGAGTGATGCGTTCTCATTAGCCAGGACGATATCTCCGGCCGATGTACGACTGGCTGTTGTCTTGGCTTCGGCCGCAAAGGAGAGAGCGGCAATAAGCAATGAAGCTACAATCGGTGATTTTGTCATCTCGTTATACTTATTGTTTTGATATTTGTGATTCTTGTTGACTGGTTAAAACCTCGAGGAACCATTCACGGGCCTCAGCGTCAGGCATAGCTACTTTGAGTACGCGACGTTCAGAAGCCGGCAGCAAGATGCGGCCATTCTTGTCGCGGTGAGTCCTGATGCGCTTGCCGTCAAATGTTGACAACTCAACCGACGGTGAATCGGCCGGTAACGTCACAGTAGACTCGCCGTTGCCGTTCCAGTAAATTACAGCAGTGTGAGCAGCATCGACAGGATAGGTAAATGCCCTCACCGGCATCGTGGCGTTGAGCGAGTCGGGGGTGAGCTGGGTGACGCGACGCACATCAACACGTCCGCCGCGACGTGGTATTATAGTCCACTCGGTATCGGGGTCGCGCATCGCGAGTTTCACGCTGTCAGGAATGGTTCGGTCAAGTTTAGCTGTCTCCCACAGATTGATTGCCAATAGATTGTCGGGGGTACGGGGGTGAATCTCGAGATCGGGCATGTTGGCAACAAGCGATATAGGCGAGTCCCATGCGAGTGCCTTTGAGCAGATATAGTCATACATATCGGGCTGCATGCCTATGGTCTTATCGCTTGGTGCGAGATAGTTGACCCACCCGAAGTTGACCGACGTAAAGTCACATGCCACCTGACGGGCACAACGCAGGGTGTAACGCTTCATGGCAGGCCGAATGCGCTCGGGTGGGAAGATGTCGAACGCATTGCCGCGCGACAGTATGTGCCAGCCATAGTGTGATTTCTGGGCACCCTCAGCCCACATAGGTGCCGGGGTCATAGCATTATACACTTCAAGTTGCGAGCGAGACACATTATACCAATAAGGCATCGGTATATCCTCGGCACCGTCAAAGTAGACAAACTTAAATCCACAGTCGGCATATATCTTGCCGAGACGTTCGGCTATTTCACGCTGTATACCGCTGTTTTGGTCGACTCTTATGAACAATGGCCAGTCATCGACATCAAGATGGCGAGCTTCCGATGCAGCGGCATGGGCAGAGGCCTTTGAGTTGTAGTAACCACGCTGACAGCCTGTAAATGTATATGGGGCAGTCTTGGTAACATCGGTGAACATTATCAGTTCATCATCGAGTTGCAGCAGTCGGCGTCCCTTCTCCATGCGCACGCCCTCGGGACACTCTTCAACCGTTATCACAGTAGCCGCATCGTCTATAGGCTCGGACAGCGTGAAGCGTGCCACAACATTGCCACGACGATCGGGCGTGCCGTCATTGATATATGGGTCGGTAACCGCTATCTTGGAGTAGTGAATGTGTATACCCGGAATCATGCCGGCCTCGGTAATCTTTCGTGTAATCTCCTGCAGGTCAGCCATACCGCGCGGATACTCTGGGCGCCACTCGTAGTGGCCGCACGCTTTGGCAAAATCAACATAGTACACCACCATGGTCTTTAGTCCGGCCTGACGGGCGAGTTCAATATTTCGGTCGATGTTGTCGACTGTGACATCGCGCAGCTCGTAGTAGCTCATGGGATACTCAGCCCGGCGGCGGCTTTCGACACCTCGCGGCATGTCATAGTCACGCTCAAGTACATCAATTCGGTCAAGCAGACTGTCGGGGTGAGTCACCATAAGTGCGGCACCCGAATCAAAGAGTTTCACAGCCGTGTGTGTGGCGGCGAGCAGTGTGGTGTTGTCGCGCTCCACCCGCGAGTCTATATAGGTAGTGGGGTGCGTACCCACAAGAGCGATAGCCACATCGTCGTCCCACATGACATTGAGCCATTCGCCGAAGCGGTCGAGTTTCTTCAGAGGCAGCTGCATAATTGTAAGCTCGTCGAGCTCGGTCTTGCGCTTGACACCATAGTCCTCTATGCGGTAATCGCGATCAACCGGCGTAAACGCAATATAATCGGGGGTAATATCGACCTTGATTTTTACAATATCATATGTATCATTGAATTCGACACAAAGCGTATCGCCCGACATATAACATTTATTAGACGGAAACGAACGGGGCTTGGCCGGAAACATCAGAAAATTCTCATTATCATAAGGTCGATACTGCGTGATGACACACACCGGAGCATCGACACCAGACTGCAGACACTCACGACCGTTCGATTTCTGCACGAGGCTTTTCACCAGACCGTCATTACCTATGGTGAGTGACAGCTCACCATTCTGCAATATGACATCGGCAACCGCCGGCAGTGACATCACTACCGACAGAGCCATCGTCAACATATATTTACCTATATTCATTATTGTACAACAGAACAATTAAACGCAACTAATCACGATACTCGGTCTCGCTCTCACGTACCTTTTTCTTGATTACCGGACCGACAGGTTCGGCATGATGCTCAGGGACGCGATGATCAAAGTAGTAAATATTCAGACTGTCGAATAACCTGTAAGCATCGTCAAGACGCTGCTCAAACGAGTTAAAATCTTTGTTGGCCGGCAGTGTCCATGCAGCTTCAGACAGCGCACACAAACGTGGCCAAGTCATGAAGTCGACGCGGTCACTATTGTGCATGAGTTCACTCCAGGCGTTGGCCTGCATGCCCGAGACATTCTGCTGCATGTCGGGAGTGACACCGATCGACTCAAACCAGGGATCGGGGAAAGCATATACATCATCGAGTGGGCAGAAACCGTCCCAGATGCGCCCCACCGAGTGAGTATCGTGCTGCACGAAGTCAAAATATAGCGGCTTGCGCGGACAAAGCACGGTGGTGTAACCTGCCACAAGTGAACGGGTCAGATACTGGGGTTTATCGTGTCGCCACCACATGATGTGGGTCGACTTATCCACATCAAGGTCAATCAACTCGTCCCAGCCAAGCAACGTCTTGCCCAAATGAGCTACCTCGGCAATCATGCGGTTCATAAAGTAACGCTCACACTGTTTCACATTGCTGAATCCTTCGCGCTCCATAAGAGCGTTGACATCGGGGTCAACTTTCCAGGCATTGATACCGTATGCCACCTCATCGCCGCCTATATGAATATACGGGCCGGGGAACAGGTCTGAAATCTCGGCGAGCACATCACTCAGAAAGGTGTAGGTACCTTCCTTGCCGGGATTGAAAGTAAAGTCAGGAAATATGCCCTCGCCACCTCCGTTATATTCGGGATATGCACGGTTGGCCGCTGTAGCATGGCCCGGCATATCAATCTCAGGGATAATCATGACGTGACGGCGCGACGCATAGTCGACAATGTCACGTATCTGGTCCTGAGTGTAATAAGTACACAGTGCATCTGGATCACTGTGCGAGCCCACCCCGCCCACCGTTGCCAGTCGGGGATACTTCTTAATCTCCACACGCCAGCCCTGAGCATCGGTCAGATGCCAGTGAAAGCGGTTTAGTTTATAATAAGCCATCAGGTCAATAAATTGCTTTACACTCTCGACACCCGTAAAATGACGTGCATCGTCGCGCATGAAACCTCGCCAGCCATAGCGTGGAGCATCGGTAACAGTTACACACGGCAGCTGCCTGCAATTATTTATTAGTTGCAGAAGGGTCTGACAACCATAAAAAGCGCCTGATGCTTCACGTGCAGTTATGACAATGCGATCACGACCTATCTCAAGGCGATACCCCTCAGGCTCAGCGATAGCATCATCGACAGCAAGCACAATACCGCGTTTGGCCTTACGGGCAAATTTCATTTCAACGATTTTACCATCAGCTGCAAGTTTCTCGGACAGGAATGAGCCCTCCGAGACAAAGGCCGAATCGGTAACCGTGATATCGAAACCGTTTTTAACGTTATAAAAGCCATTTGCCGCCTTCACATCAGACGGATAGGGTATGACAGGCAGACGATCGGCACTCGCCACGCCACACACTGTCACCATAAATATCAGAAAAAATATAATGCGATTCATATTGGTCATTTTGATATACTGTTATTCAATTCTTACAATCGGAGCACCATCAAGCATGTCGGCAGCCACACGCGCCGTGACCGTACGAGTCTCGCCGGGCAGCAGCGTGATGAAATTGTCACTCCAGAACACAGGATTCACCGATGGCCCATCAGGCGATTGGCCGATAGTCAGATGCTTGAAGAACGCACACCCGTCGGTGTCACACATCAGCGTGACAGTCACCAGCCACTCGTCACCGTCGCGCACAGTCTCGACCTCATGGGTGAGATTACCCTGCGGCAGCCTCAGCAACCAATAGAAATTCTGGTGCTGGCTATATCGCCAGTAGGTGTTGTGAGACACCTCGTTGCCATCAGCATCAGTCAGGGACATCGTCACCAGGTAGACTGCCGCAAGCTTCTGACCGCGAGGTATGGCCGGTAGCTGAAGATAGCTGTTAGGCTCCAGACTGACAGTGTCACAGCGACTCCATTGCTGCTTCATCGAGAAGTCATGTATGCGCGTCTCAAGCACAAGCGGCCCCGACGGGCGCTGAGTGTTGTTGACAACCGCCGGACACTCGGTATTGGCATTGAGCTGAGCGTGTACCGGCTCCATAGCCTTTTTTGTATAGTAGTAGGCCGCGTTTGGTGTCAGATACCAGTCATATACCTGCCACGCAACATCGGGCCAACACGAGTTCAGCTTCCACAGCATCACACCTGTCGTGATATCCCACGCACGGTGATTGGCAGCCTCTATCATGGCCCGATAACCGTCGGCACTCAGCAACTGAGACTTAAACACATAGTCACGAGCCGATTCGGGGTCACTGTACAGCGTCCTGACCGCATTGTCAAAACCACGGTAGACGAAGTTGTTCACACACCACGCGCCATGCTCGGCCCACACACTGTCGAGTGGCCACAGGCGATCTCTGACATCGAACGGTTTACCGATGGTTGGAATAAACTTCTCTATGCTTTCATATACCGGCGGAGCAGGCATACCAAGCTCGTTCTTGAACATCTGGGTATACACCTCGTCGATTTTATCAAAATAATAGTCGCTCGGAGCCCAGTTGTAGTCAGGGGCACCATCGTCGGTCGTACCGATAAGCATATCTTCGGCAAGCCACGGCGTGAGTTTCTCAACGTCCCAGCTTGTCGAGGTGGTGGGAATAAACGGCCTTGAGGGATCAAGCGTGCGAACCGCATCGCGCGTGGCCACATAAAGGTCACGCGCCGGACAAACCTCATTGACACCCACCCAGGCCACGATGGCCGGGTGATTGCGGTAACGTTTAATTTCGTCCCTGACGTGGGCCGCCGCCAGCGAGTGGTCGTCGGGATTGTTCTGATTGGCACGTCCGGGGAACATGCGGTAACACTGATGGAACACATGCCACCACATCAGGCCATACTTGTCACATGCATCTAGCCACGCATCGTCGGGTGTCGGCATGTCCTCACTGCCTATCGTGTTCGCGCCAAGCTCGGCCATCAGTCTCACCTGATCATAGATATTGCGCCGGCTATTATCGAGGAGCATATCGGGCTGAATCCAGCCACCGCGCGCGAACACCTCGACGCCATTGACAATAAACACCAGTCCATGCTCGACATCAGCGCCCAGATGTGACTCATATTCGCGCTCCATCAGACGTGTCTCCACCTGCCTCAGGCCGAAGTCACACTCATAGCGGCTCTCGGCACCACCGCGCGGCTTGAACACCAGTTCAAGCCGCTGAAGCGGCTGTTGGCCATAACCGTTGGGATACCACAGCGGCGGATTGACGATTGACAGCGACCTGTACTCCTCAGGAGTCAGAGTCACCGTCATCGTGTCGCCCGCGCCGATGGTTACATCACGCTTTATCGTGATGGGAGATATGAGAGTGGAAACCTTCTTCTTATAAGTCACAAAATCTATTTCAGACAGCGAACTGATGCGCGCCGTGAGACAACCTTTGATATCACGATCCGAATTGTTCACCAGCGGAACAGTCACCGTAACTCGAGCCATCGTAGTATCACGCCCCGGCAGTTCAGTGACCACATGAGGGTCATCAAACGTCACAGGGCCGGTTGCATCCAGCGTAACAGGCAGATAAATGCCCATATTGCGGTCACGCACAACCGGAGCACAATCCCAGCCGCCGCTCATCTTCAGAGTCTCATCACGGTGAATGTCGCCCGCGTTACCGCGATTGGGCCCGAACAGCGTAAACTGAGTACCCGGCGACGGGTCACCCGGATGATCAACCTGATATATCTTTACCGCCACAGCATTGTCACGGCCACAAACAATGTAGGGCGTGACATCAAACCTGAAACGTCGGAACATGCCCACGACACTGTCACGGTCGGCCACAAGGTGACCGTTGACCCACACATCGGCACGATAATTGATACCGTCAAGATTGAGCCACACAAACTTACCGCGCCACGACGCCGGCACCTTGAACTCGGCACGATACCACCACGGCTGCTGCCACGGATTCGAACCATCGTCAAGATGATTGTACCTGTCAAGCCCCAGGCGCGCATTGAACGCATCGCTCACATCGGGAATCAAGTAATTGTTCATACCCACCCTCGGATCGGGATAGACACCCTCACACACCAAGGCATTGAGCACCGTCGACGGTAGCGACACCGCGTGCCACCCCGAGTCATCATAGCCCACCGTAGCCACCACGCTGTCAGCCTCAGCCACGCCACCCGAATGATACAGATACCAGCCGTCAGGCACCAGCGCATGCCCGGCCAAAGCCACGCATCCAGCCAGTAGAGTTAATATTATATTCTTGATTCTCACTAATAAAAAATTCAGTTATTCAAACATCAGGGCAGCCGCGCCAATGAAACCGGCATTGTTGCCCAGGCCAGCCGTCAGTATCTCGATATGCTCGGCAGCCTCCTGAGTTATATATTTGGGCAGCAAGCCCTTCACACGCGTCAGATACAAGTCGCTCGAATCCACTACCGAACCACCCAGTATCACGGCATCAGGGTCGATCGTATTCAACGTCCACGCAAGCGCAAACACCAGACCATCGGCAAACTGCTCGAACACCTTCAGTGCCAGTTCCTCACCGGCACGCGCACGCTCGGCAATCTCCTTACCGCCAATCTCAATGCCGGCCAGATCCTTGTACATGCGACTCAGACCCGGACCCGACACATAATCCTCAATCACACCTTCACGATAGGGAGACTGCCATATCTCGCCCGAATTGCCCGTAAAGCCCGTCCAGATACGGCCGCTGTTGATGAACGCACAGCCTATACCCGTGCCCAGCGTGATACCCAGCAGCGACTGACGGCCACGGCCCGCACCCCATACAGCCTCACCCAGCATCATGGCATTAGCGTCATTATTCATGCGCACCTCCTTACATGTCGTGAGCTCTATAATATGCTTAAGCGGATAATTGTGCATCGTCGGCAACGTGTTACACTTCAGTATCGTACCCGATATAATGTCAAGCGGACCCGAACAGCCGATACCGATACCGCGCAGACGGTTCTCAGGCACCTGGGCAAGCGCCTCATTAAGCAAATCAAGTATGCCGGCCACAATCTTCTCGCGCGGGCCACGTGCATTGGTCGGCACCTCGCGGGGCGTACCCACAACGTTGCCGCCGGCATCAACGACACCACACTTCATTTTTGTTCCGCCAATATCAAGACCTATCGCCAGGTCACGTGTTCCTATAGGTGACATATATCGTAATCGTTTATGATTGGTTATAAATTGTTTTATATTCTGAATTATTCTCGGGCCGTTACTTTAGCTCCGTGAGTGAATATACCCGGCTCTATACCCCTATACTCGCGTGCCCAGGCCTCGATAGCTACCTGCACCGGGATTATCGATGTGATAGCGAACAGTTCGGGGTGCGGCGTCGGTGCGGCAACCACCGTCAGACCTTCACGCGACTCTAAAACATCGTCACGGTCGGTCACCAGCAGCACTCTGCCGCCAAAATTTATGATGTCATCGACAAGGCGCGCCGTCTGAGCCCATGTGCCCGACGTCGTCGGTGCCAGTACCACAGCCGTGAATCCCTGGCCTACCATCTCGAGCGGTCCGTGGCGAAATTCGCCGCCAGCCAACGCTTGCGATGGCGTGTGGCTTGCCTCCATCGCCATTAGGGCCGACTGCGACGCCGATGCCATCACCGTGCCTCGCGCTATTAGTTGCAAATAAGACGCGTCGCCCAGGGCGCGAAGCATGCCCGGTAACACGTTGTTCCGTTGATTGAGTGTCTCGGCGATGCAGCCGGACAGGCTGCTCCACACGTCAGCACCGACAGTCTCGCCGGCCAAACACCTCTCAATCATATATAATACTTGAAAACCTGTTATGAATGTCTTGGTCGAGGTCTTTTTTTCAACACCGGCCACCGTCTGCAACAGAACATCGGCCCTACGACCTAACGTGCTGGATGGCTCATTGGTGATAACCGCCACGCGCGGCCTGACGCCGGCCTCGTCCAGTTTATTGACCACGTTGACCGTCTCATAGCTTTCACCGCTTTGCGATATAGCCACAAGCAACGTGTCATTATCAACTACATTGAGTTCGTAGTGTAAGAGTTCGCCGGCATTTATTACGGTCACGGCGATACCGTGCTTAGCGAGGAAAACCTGCATCGCGTTGGCCAGAAAATAAGAACTGCCCATACCCGTAGCGACAACCTTGCGGGCACTGCTGAGAGCATCGGTAAACTGCCTTAGCGCACTTTCACCGGCCATCGTATCATAATAAGCCGCAGTATTAGTTATAGCTTCCGGCTGTTGTAGGATTTCCTGAAGGAACTGAGTCATATATAGCCTTTTAAATGATTATATATTAAAAATAGGGAGGGGAGGAGAATGAAAAATGGAGAGAGAAGAGTCTGAGCAAAATTGAGAGAGAAGAGATGGTCAATATCAAAGGAATCAATTTAAATGGGGGTTTGCCCACCGAGGGTTCACCCCCATTAGAGAGATTACTTTATATTAACGAGGATTTAGAGATCGAAGCGGGTTATCTCGTATGCGAGAACACCCTGGTCAGGAGTCAGCATATACACCTGTACGGCGTTACCGTCGGCCGAGCGGGCAAACAGCACGGGACTTGTACGACGGTTAACCGAACCGAGGTTATCACCAAGCACCACTTTGCCACTCTCATAGCTGTACTGCGAAGTCATACCGCTTACACTATAACCTGTACCGGCAGGGCCACCATTGGCTGCGTCACCCACCTTGCTGCCCTCGCGTGAGTCAAAGACAAAGCCGTCCATGAGTGAAGTTGCCGAGGGCGATGCAGTGATATCGGTTACATATAGACGAGTAGCAGTCTGCGTGTCATTACAGTTCGCTATAGCCAACAGGTTGCAGCCATTGAACTCTATGTAGTCCATACCTAATGTGCCACCATTGGTCCAGTTATTGCCGGCAGCTGTTCCCCACCAGTGCGATGTAGGACGTGTGAACTCAAGTGCGCGCTTACCTGAGCCAATGGGGATATAGGTTACAATACCACGGGTATTACCGCTGTGGATTATATAACCCCAGGGTGCCTTGGTAGACAAAGGCACAGCGGTCGATGCGTCCCATGTCGAGCCGAGAGCACCGTGGTTACCCTCATAGATGCAGTTACCGTCAGCCTTACCGTCAACAAACGGCATCAGCATCACGCCACCATAGTGAGCGCGGTACACATTGGTCACCACAGCATTTCCGCTCGTCATATCACCGGCACAATCCATTGTAACGAATACATCAATTGCCGTCAAGCCCGGTACGCCGGTAAAGTATGAACCGGCCAGATTAGCATCCAGCACACAAGTAGGCTTGCTGGTTATGCCATCTTTCCATACGTAAATCAGCACGTTGGCCGGAGTAACCATCCACGAGTTGCTGGTCAGTACGCCGGCTACCAGATGGTTGGCATCGTCGTTTGTGATTGCACGGATAATACGGCCGTCAGGAATACCGTCAGTATTAACTTTCACATCATTGAGGCGTTTGCCGCTGAAACGGTCGAATACAAGCATTCCATTGAAATTATTGGCGTTGCTGACAATCAGATAGTCATCAACGACTGCTATACCGGCATTGGCACCGGTCTCCCAGCCCTCATCATTATCCACGTAGAGCTGCTTGGCCCACATCGATGAGATGTAACCGATACCTGAAGAGAGTACATCGGGCACCTGGATATCAACGTCATATACAGTCTTGTGCTGACCATCTTGTGATGTTACAGTGATTTCGGGCTTATTCGAGAAGTCTACGTAGCCGGTCTCGGAATCGAGTGCGCTACATGTCACTGTCGCCCACGGTGAGGTAACGAGAGCCACCTCATGTAGTGCACCGTCAATAGCCGATGACGTCTTGGCCACTATAACCTGACCATGTTCGCCCGCATTCGCAGGCTCACGCACTACAACAGCAGTACGCTCGCTCTCAGTCAGTTTGGCCGATACGATACGCGACTCGGCATTCTTGACATAAGCTGCAACAATTGTGTATGAGGTAGCACGGCCTTTGTCATCGAGAAGATTGGTGCGGAAGCCCTGGCTCAGGTCATGAATGCCGCTGATAGAGGGATTGAAGCTGTAGCCTACGGGCATTGCAGCCTCGAGTTTCATCTGGGTAATGTCTCCCATTATAGGCTCGGTGTCGCTGATATAGTAGGGCACCTGAACTGTGATTGTGCCTGCCTCGGGATCAATAACCGAACCGTAAAGGTTGGTAGCATCTTCTACCAGGTAACCCTTCACGTCGAGCTGCTGAGCGCCAATACCATCTTTCGGAGCTACTTCATCAGCTTCAACACAGCTCGAGAGCATGACGGTCGAGGCGGCGAGCCCTGCGAATAAATATTTAAGTTTCATATAATTGCTTTGTTAAATAGATTACTTCCAAAGTTCGTTTTGCTCACACAAGGGGTTGGCCTGAATCTCGCTGTAAGGAATGGGGAAAATCGAGTACTTAACAGGGAACTTACGATCCTGAAGATCACACTCTACAACCTCATAATTGAGATTATCGCCGACCTTAGTGATTTTCACACCATGAACACGCTGACCGTTAAGCACCTGCTGATGGATGTTCCAACGCATGATGTCGTCATAGCGATGTCCCTCCATACCGAGCTCGCAGATACGCTCTTTCTGAAGATCAACGAGATAATCAGTCCAGTTTGACTTCTGAGCTTTGGCAGAAAGACCTACACGACCACGGATAGTATTCAGATCAGTGTACGCCTCAGACCATTTGTTAGTACGGGCGTATGCCTCCGAGCGGATGAGGTAAACCTCGGCAAGACGCATCTCGGGCCAAAGCTGGTCACTGAGAGTATATGTATAAGTATACTCTTTGGTTGTCAAGAACTTGCGTATCAGGTAACCTGTGCAGGTGTAGTGCACATTATCACGGCTACCAAGACCGGTATAAGGCATGAAACCATCGCTGCCACCCTCATAGAACTCGAGCTTACGGCCTTTCCATGTACAGCCGTTGTAAAGAATCGAGGCATAGAATCGAGGATCTCGGTTAGCATAGGGATCATTACCATATTTAGCAAGATTGTCCCAGTCAAAAGACTCCCATGTACCGTTTACCTTGATATCAAACTGTGATACATACTCCTCAGTGGGTGAGATGGCGGCACCGGCCTCAGCACCTGTAGCGAGCACAGCGTCGGTGTTAGGAGCAATCCAAGTATTCCAAGAGTGCTGTTTGTTACCAACCTCATAGTACACCGGGAGGATCAACTCTTTATTGGCAGGCAACTCAAAAATTTTGTTATAGTCAGTAACTGTGGTTCCGGGCAACAGTGCATACTGTGACGAGCCGATAACCTCATTTGCAGCCTCGATAGCCTCATTCCAACGTTCGGCATACAAAGCGGCACGGGCAATCATACCGTAAGCAGCGCCTTTAGTAATACGGCCATTATCGGCAGCCGGCCATGCATCGGGCAGATCAGCGGCAGCCTTCTTATACTCACTGATAACGTACTCCCAGCTGTCGGCGGTCGACATGCGAGACTTGTTATTCTGTCGGTGGTCGTCGGTACCGCCCACTTCATCTCGCAGAATAACACCGCCATGACGAGTGACAAGCTGATGATAAGCGAATGCACGGATGAAACGAGCCTCGGCTAAGCGGGGAGCGACTTCTTCGGCGGGCAACGCGATTGTACCTTCGTTATAATCGTCAAAGAACTGATTTATTATACGTATGTAGGTATACATAGTTCCCCAGTTAGAACGGAAGTTGCTCTCAACTGTTAAATAATTATCCAGAAAGAAGAACTTATTAAAAGCACCGCCATCTACGTTATACCATGTCGACTTCAAAAGATCGGATACTCCATCATCTATTGCAGTCAAACCTTTACCGGTTTCGATATCGGCCACAGCATGGAATGTTGAGTAGAAATTCTTGACTACCATATCGAGATGGTCGACCGACGAGTATGCTACCTCCGATGCCAAAAAGCCTGTTGGTGCAACCTCGAGACTCTCACACGATGGAGTCACAATGGCAATTGCTGCGGTAAGACCTAATATATATTTTTTCATAATTAGCTATTTATAATGTGTTTAACAACATTAGAAAGAGAGATCGAGACCAAATGTAAATGTACGCTGCTGGGGGTAGAACGACCAAGCAAAGTTACCACCTTCGGGATCGAGATATTTAAAGTCAGTAATAGTGAACAGGTTCACACCAGATGCAAAGAAACGAGCATTTGAGATACCGGCTTTTTTGGTAATCTTTGTAGGAATAGTGTAACCTACAGTCAGATTCTTCAAACGCAAATAGGCGCCGTTTCGCTTCCAGAAAGTTGATATATAGGCATTTTGAGCGTTGCCAACAACTGAGAGTCGAGGATACTCGGCATTTACATTGTCGGGAGTCCATGAACCCTCTACGAGATAAAGGGGAGAGTTATCCCAGTTACCATACCAGGGACGGGTCAACGGGCAGAAGTCAGCCATACCCGAGCCAAGCATCTTATCACAAAGAGCGGCACCAGAGAACTGGAATGAAAGATCAAAGCCGTTCCAGTTAGCCTCACCATTGAGGGCAAACATCATCTCAGGCATCTGACTGCGGGCAATCCATGTCTGGTCATCTGACGTGATTTTACCGTCACCATTCAAGTCCTCATACATGATATCACCGATGCGGGGAGTCTGGCCTATAGGCTTGGGCATATTGTCAATCTGCTCCTGAGTCTGATACAGGCCAAGAGCACGGAAGCCCATCACCTGACCGAGAGGATTGCCGAGACTCGACTGCCATGGCAACACACCGGCACTCTCAGTCCTACGGAGAGTCTTGTTATGAGCCCATGTAAGGTTAGCATTAAGGTTATAACCTACCTTACCTATGCGGTTGGTGTGACGCAGAACAAGCTCGAAGCCACGATTGTCGAAACGACCGGTAGGATCAATTGTCGGATAGTTACCACCAAGAGAGGGTGCGAAAGCCAATGTCGATACAGTATCAAGAATATCGTGGGTGTACTTATAGAAGTAATCTGCCTCAACGCCTAAGAGTCCGTTCCACATTGTCAACTCGGCACCGATGTTGAACTGACGACATTTCTCCCATGTCAGGTTATCCTGAAGATATGCATATACGGAACTCAAGATAGGTGCTGTTGTAGGTGTCGTACCAAACACTGCGTTACCCAAGCCGGCTGAATAATTCTGACGATAGAGCCAACCACCTACGCCACGCTGGTTACCTGTGACACCGACTGAACCACGTATTTTTAGGAAGTTCACATTATCACCGGCAAAATCTTTAAACCAGTTCTCTCTTGAGAGTACCCAGCCTAATGAACCGGCAGGGAAGAAACCCCAACGTTTCTTAGGTTGGAAAATAAATGAACCGTCATAACGGAATGAGAATTCGGCGAGGTACTTCTCTTCGTAGTTATAGGCAACACGGCCTATCCATGCTTTGTAGAGCGACTTACCGGCCGACTCAGAATGTACCTGTCTGACATTGTCAGGTACCTTAGTAGCCTGGCTAAGATAAGGCAGCTCAAAGAATGCAAATGTATTACTATTGGCACTTAATGACGATGAACTATTTTTACGCTCTTCATAGAGGAAAATTGCATCAACATTATGCTTACCTGCAAATGTATTGGTATAGCTGATTGAGGGGCGGAGAACGATATCTTGGTTCTTACCGTCGCCTACTGCCATGTTACCGGTAGGAGTAAGGTTAGGACACGTTTGCTCGACATACTTTTTGGTACCGGGGTTCCATGCCATAAGCTGATATGTGTAGTTGAATGACTTGCTGCGCAGATCATACCAGTCCCATGCGAAGAAGAACGATGCCTTGAAACCGGGCAGAAAAGGAGTATCCCAATCAACGCGACCCGATGTATTGATGGTGACGCGACGAGACTCCATGAAACCGGTGTGGCCGGCGGCATATTCGGGATTCTGACCGATGTTACGGAAACCCGATGTAGGCATGCCATAGTGGGGATCACTGGGATCACACATATAGTAAGCCTTAGGAATATAGGGCGCAGAATAAAGCATCTGGTTCTCGAGTGAATAGCCACCATACGAAGTAGCGTAAGTCTGACCCGAGGGATAGTAGCTGTCGGCTACGATACCGGCGGCACTGAACTGTACGGTCAATGAGTTAACCACCTTAGCATCAACATTGGTACGGAAGTTACCACGCTGATAGCTCTGACCCTTGAGGTTACCGTTTTGCTTCATAAAACCGCCCGACATAAAATAATGGGCATTTTGCGAACCACCTGTGAGGGTGATGTTGTGCTGAGTATTGAGCGTGGTCTTTTTCATGGTCGAGAGCCAGTCGGTATTTTCAATACCATCGGTAAGATCGCCGTTGGTAGTTGCGGCAATCATATCGGGAGTAAAGAGAACGTTGGCCGGATCTACACCGTCAAGAATCTGGGCCTTGTTATACCATTCCATGTACTGGGTACCATTCATCATCTTTGGCAGAGCGGTAGGCTGATTAAGGGTTACAGTACCTCGGTAGCTTACTTTGGCCGTACCTTCCTTACCACGCTTGGTGGTAATAATTATGACACCATTGTTAGCTTCCATACCGTACACGGCACACGACGCACCGTCTTTCAGCACTGATATCGACTCGACCTCATTTGGGTCAATGGCTGCCAAGCCATCGCTACCACGATTAACACCATCTACAATAATAAGTGGAGTCGTGCCACCAGATTTATAAGACGTAGCACCACGCACCTGAATGGTTACACCGTCGTTACCAGGACGACCACCCGACTGCATGGTGATAAGGCCGGGGAGCTTACCGACGAGTGATTGTGAGAGGCTTGTACCTACAGTTTTCACGATTTCCTTTGAACCGACGGCTGAAACGGCACCGGTCATGGTTACCTTTTTCTGCTGGCCGTAACCCACAACGACTACCTCGTCGAGCATCTGTGTATCCTCTTTCATGGTGACGTTGATTGTGGTCCTGCCGGCAACTTTAATTTCCTGAGGATTCATGCCCACATAGGTGAATGTGAGCGTGCCGTCGGCAGGGGCGTTGATTGTGTACTGGCCATCGATGTTGGTCGATGTACCCGTTGAAGTGCCTTTCACCATAACAGTAACACCGGGCAACGGATCGCCGGTCTCGTCCTGGACGGTACCGGTTACTGTAACCTGCGCTGCTGCGGTGAACGAACACACCAAAAGCATAGAGAGAGACACCAGCAGCATCTGCATGCGGGCGACTATGCCTTTCGTACTTTTTTCGCTTTTAACGCGCATAGAATTTAAATTTAAGGTTAATAATATGATAATTAGTTTATTAATGGTATTAGCTCTGACTGTAAAGCCTGTTGTGGCAGCGATACAACCTCTATTTGTTAATATTTTTTTACAAATATAGGCAATCAATTCTCCTTCTCACTATCATTTTGGTTAATATGTGTTAATTACAACTCAATTATTCAACATTTTTAAAAAATGTGTTTTAAAACATATTTATAGGGCATATTGTTTCTTTAGCGGTTAATACACTGACCGATGATAAAAAATTTGAGCGTGAAAGCCAAAATTACTATCTTTGCAGTAACATGAACACCACTCTTACACCACTGTTAGGAATGACGCTTGAACAGCTGCGCTCGGTTGCTGCCGAGGTAGGACTCAAGCCGTTTGCCGCCAAGCAGATAGCCCGATGGCTATACGTCGCGCGGGTTACTGACATTGACGCCATGACCGATTTGTCACTTGCCGCTCGCGCGCGCATGCGCGAACATTATATAATAGGTCGCCGAGACCCCAAGGTCGAGACTCGCTCGGTCGACGGCACGGCCAAATACCTGTTTGACGGCGTCGGCGGCCGCGACATCGAGGCGGTCTACATTCCCGACCGCGACCGCGCCACCCTGTGCGTGTCGTCACAGGCCGGTTGCCGCATGGGCTGCACGTTCTGCATGACGGGCCGACAGGGTTTCCACGGCAACCTCACTACCACCGACATCATCAACCAGGTGCTCTCCATTCCCGACAGCGAGTCGCTCACCAACATAGTGTTCATGGGCATGGGCGAACCGCTCGATAACCTCGGCGAACTGCTACGCGCCATCGAGATACTCACCGCCCCGTGGGGACTGGCCTGGAGCCCCAAACGCATCACCGTCTCATCGATAGGCAAGCTCAAGGAACTGCGCACGCTGCTCGACGTCACCCGTGTACACATCGCCATCAGCCTCCACTCACCGTTTGCAGCCGAGCGCCGTGGCCTGATGCCCGTCGAGGGCGCCTACCCCGCCACCGACATCATCGCCCTGCTGCGCGACTACGACTTCAGCCACCAACGCCGGTTGTCGTTCGAGTACACCATGTGGCGCGGCGTCAACGACGACCTGCGTCATGCCGACGCGCTGGCCCGCTTGCTGCGCGGACTCGACTGCCGCATCAACCTCATACGCTTCCACGTCATTCCCGACAGCGACCTGCGCCCGTCAACCACCGCCACGATGGAGGCCTTCCGCGACCGCCTCAACGAGCTCGGCTTCATAGCCACCATACGAGCCTCGCGCGGCGAAGACATCATGGCCGCCTGTGGCATGCTCGCCGGACGTCAGAAATCTAACGAATAAGTGTTTCCATCCTAAAAGCCAAATAACCAAAACAACCCTTTTATAATTTAGAATATGAATATCAAACTAAACATCGACAACGCACTGGGTACAGTTATCAACCGCGCCGACGTAGACGCTCTCGCGCCCGCCGCCGCTACAGCCATAGGCCACCTCAACAACGGTACAGGTGCCGGCAACGACTTCCTGGGCTGGGTGAAACTCCCCGGCGAACTCTCAGCTTCACTCATCGACGACATCGCCGACACCGCGGCTGCCATGCAGCGCGACTGTGACGTCGTTGTTGCCATCGGCATCGGCGGCAGCTACCTCGGCGCCAAGGCCGTAATCGAGGCTCTGAGCAACTCATTTGCCCCCTACATCAACGACACCACCCGCACCCCCATACTCTTCGCCGGCCAGAACATCGGCGAGGACTATCTCTACGAGCTCCAGCAGTACCTGGCCGACAAGAAATTCGGCATCATCGTCATCTCTAAGTCAGGCACAACCACCGAACCCGCCATCGCCTTCCGCCTGCTCAAAGAGCAGCTCGAGTCACAGCTCGGCAAGGCCGAGGCCTCTAAACGCATCGTGGCCATCACCGATGCCAAGCGCGGCGCCCTGCGTCAGCTCGCCACCGAGGAGGGTTACAAGACATTTGTAATCGACGACAACGTCGGCGGACGCTTCTCGGTGCTCACCCCCGTGGGTCTGCTCCCCATCGCCGTGGCCGGCTTCGACATTCGCGCCCTCATCGACGGTGCAAAAGAGATGGAGAAAGCCACAGCCGAGGCCGGTGCCGACAATCTCGCACAGCTTTATGCCCAGACCCGCAACGCCCTCTACAACGCCGGTAAGAAAATCGAGATACTTGTCAACTACAACCCCAAACTGCACTTCCTCGCCGAGTGGTGGAAACAGCTCTATGGCGAGAGCGAGGGCAAGGAGCACAAGGGCATCTTCCCCGCAGCCGTTGACAACTCGACCGACCTCCACTCGATGGGCCAGTGGATTCAGGACGGCGAGCGCACCATCTTCGAGACCGTCATCTCGGTAGCCAACCAGCAGCACGAGGTCATCATACCCACCGATGCCGCCAATCTCGACGGCCTCAACTACATTGCCGGCAAGCGCGTCGACCAGGTCAACAAAATGGCCGAGCTCGGCACCCGCATTGCCCACGTTGACGGCGGCGTGCCCAACCTGCACATCACCATCGACGCCCTCAACGAGAAGTGTCTCGGCGAGCTCATCTACTTCTTCGAGAAGGCTTGCGGCATCAGCGGCTACATTCTCGGCGTCAACCCCTTCAACCAGCCCGGCGTAGAAGACTACAAGCGCAACATGTTCGCCCTCCTGGCCAAACCCGGCTATGAGAAAGAGACCGAGGCCATACGCGCCAAGCTCTGATTGAACATTCACACGACTACAAACGTTATGTTAAATAATAGTCAATGACAACATGTTGTCATTGACTATTATTTAACAACTATTCTCACCTGTTATGCACAAAAAACTCATATCATCAGCAGTCGCACTGCTGGTAGGCGCTGCCACCATGATGGCAGGCGAACCCGCCATCTCACTCGAGACCACGTCACACGACTTCGGCAACATCAGCGAGGACGGCGGCCCCGTGTCATGCGAGTTCGAATTCACCAACACCGGCGACGAGCCCCTCGTCATCATATCGGCCAACGCCAGCTGTGGCTGCACACGCCCCGAGTACCCCAAGAAACCCGTCCAGCCCGGCAAGACAGGCAAAATCAAGGTCACTTACCTGCCCACAGGTCGCCCCGGCGAGTTTTCAAAAACCGTCCGCGTGCGCACCAACGCACCGCGCCCCAAACGCATCAACCTCAACATCACCGGCGTCGTCATTCCCGCCAATAAGTAATCACTCCACTACCTATCCGACCATGAAGCGAATTGCATCACTCATCATCACTGCCGTCATCACTGCCGTCACAGCCATCAATGCAACAGGCCCAGACGCAAAATTCTTAACCGAGACCCACGACTTCGGCGCCTTCGACGAGGACGACGGCCTGGTGAAATGTCGCTTCGCATACGTCAACACCGGCGACGAGCCCCTCGTCATCGTGGCATCACGCGCCACATGCGGCTGCACATCATCGGCCTATACCAAGACCCCCGTCGAGCCCGGCGACACAGGCTATGTCGAGGTCACCTACAATCCCACCGGCCGCCCCGGCCGCTTCAGCAAGAAAGTATACGTCGACTTCAACAGTGACACACCCCGTCACACACTGATTATCAAAGGAGTCGTCATCGGAGCCGGCAACACCCTGCGCGGCCGCTACCCCGTCGACGCCGGCGCCCTGAAACTGAGACAGGACAATATCCTCATGGGCGAAATCAAAAACGGCAAGAGCAAATCAGTATTCTTCGAAGTCTACAACGCCACCCCCGACTCCATCACCCCCGAGTGGACACGAGTGCCGCGCGGCGTCCAGATCAACACCAACGTGCCCAAGGTAGGCCCCGGCGAACAGCTCACCTACACACTGTTCTTCGTTCCCCAGCCTGACATGTACGGCATCTACACCGATAGCCTAAGCCTGCGCGCTACACCCGACGACGAGTCCGTAAACATCAGCATGATAGCTATCGTCGACGAAGACTTCTCGCGCCTCACCCCAGGCCAGCTGCGCGACGCCCCCGCCATAGAGCTCGGCGAGAGCACCCTCGACTTCGGCGACATCGACCGCAACGGCGGCCCCGTCACCCGCAACTTCACCTTCCGCAACGCCGGCAACAGCACCATGCTCATACGCCGAGTCTACACCACCGACCCCGGCATCACAGTCACCACTACCGCCGACAAGCTCAAGAAAGGCAAAGAAGCCATCGTCACCGTCACCGTCGACCCCCTCTCAGTCCCCACCGAGATACTCAACGGCCGCATATCGCTCATCGTCAACGACCCCCGCAACGCCACCACCATCGTCCGCGCCGTCGGCACCATTCGCTAATCCACGGCCACGGCCCGGTCAAGCTCAGTAGTATTTAACAACAATTTCCATTGAGAGGGTAGTTAATATTCTGAAGAAATATTAACTTTGTACTCGTATGGAAAATTCTAACCAAACTACAACGGCTCAGGAACCGATCAAACGCGACGTGCTCAACGCCGACGATGTCGCACGCATGGTTCCGAAGCTTGCCAAGCACCCCAAGCTCATTAAGCGTCTGCTTCACTTCCTGCAGATAGATAAGGTCAACGCCCTGCACGAACACAATATTGACCACCCTGGCCCCGAGTTCGTGCGCGGACTGCTCACCGACCTCGACATCAAACTCAAGGTCGACAACGAGCAGGTGCTCGACCACCTGCCCGAGGGAGCGTTCATCACCGTCAGCAATCACCACTTCGGTGCACTCGACGGCATCATACTCATTGACCTCGTGGCCTCGCGACGCCCGCGTTACAAGGTCATGGTCAATATGTTTCTCAACTACATCAGCGGCATGCGCCCTAACTTCATCGCCGTTGACGCCATGGCCAGCAACGACCCCAAGAAGAAGGCTGTAAGCATGAAAGGCATCAAGGAAGCCATACGCATGGTGCGTAGCGGCGACCCTGTGGGCTTCTTCCCGGCCGGCGCCGTCGGCAAGGTCAACTGGCGCCTGCGCCTCAAAGACCGCCAGTGGCAGCCCAACATCATACGCCTCATCGACCAGCTCAACGTGCCGGTAATACCCATCTTCTTCCACGGCAGCAACAGCTGGTGGTTCAACTTCCTCGGCGTGACATGCTGGCAGCTGCGCTCGCTATGCCACCCCCGCGAGGTGTTCCGTAAGCGCGGCAAGACATTCCACGTCACGGTCGGTGACCCCATCTCGGTCGAGGAACAAGCCCTGCACAAAGGCTCGCTCGACGAGTTCGGCGACTTCCTGCGCCAGCGCACCTACGAGCTCCGCGACAAGAAATAACCCTCCCCACCAGCAGTTTCACACACTCTACAATGGACCACTCAATCACACTCGGCGACAACAGTCAGCTCCAGGCCGTCAAAATGCGGCTCGGCATCGTTGGCAACGCACCCGCGCTCAACATGGCGCTGGAGCGGGCCGTGCGCGTGGCTCCCATCGACCTCTCGGTACTCGTCACCGGCGAGAGCGGAACAGGTAAAGAGTTCTTTCCCAAGATAATACACCAATACAGCTCGCGCAAACACGCACGCTACATAGCCGTCAACTGTGGCGCCATACCCGAGGGCACAATCGACTCAGAGCTGTTCGGTCACGAGAAGGGCGCCTTCACCGGCGCCGTCGCCACCCGCAAGGGCTACTTTGAGGAGGCCGACGGCGGCACCATCTTCCTCGACGAGGTCGCCGAACTGCCGCTGACCACCCAGGCCCGACTGCTGCGCGTGCTCGAGACCGGCGAATTTCTGAAAGTCGGCTCATCGACCGTCCAGAAGACCAACATACGCATCGTCGCCGCCACCAACGTCGACATGCTCGAGGCCGTACGCGCCGGCCGGTTCCGAGAAGACCTGTACTACCGTCTTTCGACCGTCCAGATAGTCATTCCGCCACTGCGCGACCGCGGCAACGACATACTGCTGCTCGCACGCAAATTTGCCGCCGACTTCAGCGAACGCTACCGCACCCCCCGCATCGCCATTGACGACTCGGCCTCGCGCCTGCTGCTTCACTACCAGTGGCCCGGCAACGTGCGCCAGCTCAAGAACGTCACCGAGCAGCTCGCCCTGTTCCAGGCCGGCAACACCGTCACCGCCGATCTGCTGGCGCCCTATCTGCCCGACATGGTCGACACTTTCGCTCCCGTCGCGGCCCCATCGGCAGCCTCATCGACAAGCGCATACGACCGCGAGCGCGACATGCTCTTCAACCTCATTTTCAGGCTACAGCGCGAAATCGACGACCTACGTTCACGCCTCGACAGCCGCGATGCTACTACCGCCCCGCTCACACGACACATCGACGTCAGCGACACCGCAACCACCGCGCCGGCCAACGTTGCAGACACCCCCACATCGCTCGTGCGCTACACCTCACCCGGCCACAACCTCATCGACTTCACCCCCGCCGTGGAGGCCACTGCGACACCCGCCCAGCCCGTGCCCGCCACCGCCGACATAGCCTCGACCCTCGAGGAGACCGAGCGCGAGACCATACGCAAGGCCCTCGAGCGCAACATGGGTCGCCGTCGCAATGCCGCCGCCGAGCTCAACATCTCAGAGCGCACCCTCTACCGCAAGATTAAAGAATACAACCTCGAGTAACACCAGCCCATGACCCTGAAACTCAAACACATCTGCACCCTGCTGCTCGTGACCTTCATGCTCGCGACGCCGTCGTGCCGCATCAGCTACAAGCTCAACGGTGCCGCGCTCGACTATACCGTCTACCGCACCATTCACGTCAGCGACTTCCCCATACGCGCGGCCCTCGTCTATCCACCGCTGCAGCAGACATTTGAGAACGAGCTGCTCGACTATATCACCCGCAACACGCGTCTGCAGACCACCGACGGCTCGAGCGACCTCTCGCTCGAGGGCGAAATCACCGGCTACAACCTGTCGCCCCAGGCCGTCACCGAGGACGCCTACGCCTCAAAGACGCGACTCACCATCACCGTACGCATCAAGTACACCGACACCAAGAACGACAAGAACGACGTTGACCAGACATTCTCGGCCTACCGCGACTTTGACTCGAGCGAGCTGCTCACCGACGTCCAGGACGAGCTGTGCCAGACCATAGCCAAAGAGCTTGTCGAACTGATATTCAACGCAACATTAGGCAACTGGTAATCAATATGCAACAGTCTCTCGAACCGCTCAACGCCCTGCTTGCCACGCCGACCGACACCCCCGTCGACCCGGCGATCGTAAGCCAGCTGTGTGACCGCACGCCGGCCTTCCTGCTGCCCGTCGTCCTGCAGCTGCGCCACCCACACCCCGACATGACCGAAGATGCCGTCAGGCGCCTCGTCAACCTCATTTCACTCTCCATTCCCGACCCCTCGCGCACCCGCATACTCATCGACCCAGAGGGCACGGGCAGATATGACAACTTCTACCCCACCGTCCAGGTCAACAACACCCCCGACACCGTCGACGCCATCGACACATTCCTATCCAACTACGGCAACATCGACCCGGCCGAGGAGGAACTGCTCAACCGCATGATATTCAACCCCGTGCCTGACTATGCAGCTACCCTCGAGCGCGACATGCCCACCCCGGCGCCGGCCGTCGACAACCAAGACCGCCTGCTCGACGCTTTCATCGCCGCTGACCACTCGCTGCACCGTCCCGCAGACGAGCCCGAGGCTGCCGACGAGCCCGTCAGCGCCCCCGAACCGACCGACCCGGCACCAGCACCAAAACCGACCGAAACTCCCGCCGTCGAGACGCCGCGCGCCCCCGCCGGCTCACTGCTGAGCGAGTCTCTGGCCAAAATTTTCATAAAACAGCACAATTATCAGGGTGCATACGAAATTATAAGCTCTCTAAGTTTGAAATATCCGGAAAAAAGTATTTACTTTGCAGACCAATTGCGTTTTCTTCGCAAATTAATCATCAACAGCGAGGCGCAACAACAGAAAAACGTAACAGCAAACAAAAAATAAACAATGCAACAATTATTAATCGTTATCACCGTAATCATTTCGATTGTTCTTATCGGCGCAGTCCTCATTCAGAAATCTAAGGGCGGCGGTCTTTCTTCATCATTTGCCGGCGCAAACCAGATCATGGGCGTTCGCGGCACCAACTCGTTCATCGAGAAGGCCACCTGGACCCTCGCCATCATCATCTGCTTCACATCGCTGCTCTCGGGCATTCTCATGCGCGGCGAGAACAAGGCCGACCAGCCCCTCGTTAAAGAGGTGAACGCTCTCGACCAGTTCCCCGGCAGCTACGACACCACCACCGCTACCGACNAGGCTACCCCCGTTCTCNGCGCCGACGANGCTGTTGAGACCGTCGAGGCAGTCGAGGTANCCGAGCCCGCNGCTGAAACAGCCGCCGAGGCCCCTGCCACCGAGGAGTAATCACCCCCACCCCCTGATAAGATAAAACATAAAGCCGACACNCCCCCGGGGTGTGCCGGCTATACTTATAATGCACCACACGTCATCACATAACACCAACAGNNCGGGNAGCAGCTCGCGCCCNCTCGGNATCTTCTTCAAATTTGTCGTCCCGGTCATCATCAGCGCCGGNCTNTGCTGGCTCATGTTCCGCCACGATAGCCTCGGCGCCATGCTCGAAGTNATCAACACCAAGTGTGACTTCNCATGGATAGCCGTCATGCTGTTCGTCGCCCTNCTCAGCAACGTGTTCCGCGCNCTGCGCTGGGGCATTCAGCTNGACGCCGTAGGCATACATTGCAGCTTTANCGACCTGCTGTACAGCATCTTCGGCACATACGCCGTCAACCTTGTCTTTCCGCGACTCGGCGAGGTGTGGCGCACGGGGTTCATCGCCCAGCGACGCGACGCCAACTTCGGCACCGTCTTCGGCACCATGATAGCTGACCGCTTCGCCGACCTCATCGTCGGCCTCACACTCACGCTTATCANCCTNGTCATAGGCTACTCGGCCATCGCCTCGTTTGTCGAGCTCTACCCCGACGGCTACCGCCAGATGCTCTCACTCGCCACATCGCCGTGGCTGTGGGGAACCATAGCCGTGTCGGTCATCGCTGTTGTCATCATAGTGCGGCACAGCCACGGCCGCATCGTATCCCAGGCCCGCGAATTTGCCCTCGAACTCTGGAAAGGCTTCGCATCGATCATCAGCATACGCCACAAAGGCCTNTGGCTCGCGCTCACCTTCATGCTGTGGGGCTGCTACCTGTTACAGATGTACCTGGCGTTTCTCGCCTTCCCGTTCACACGCGAGATACTCAGCGCCCACGGCTTCACAGCGGTGCTCATCTGCTTCACCCTNGGCACCATCGCCATGGGCATACCCAGCAACGGCGGCATAGGCCCCTATCAGATAGCCATCATCTTCGGNCTCATGCTCTACTGCCCCGACGCCGCCGGCACAACAGCAGCAAAGGCCTTTGAGCTTGACTCAAAAGCCTTTGCAAATCTNATTCTCACGTCCAGCACACTGCTAACTATCGCGCTGGGACTCTGGACGTTCGCGGCTATCGCACTGCGGTCGCGGCGCCGCCACTAATCGCCCAGCGACTCNACAAGCAGCCCCGACACATCGTCAAAGCTCAACACGTAGGCCGGACANCCCTCATAGCCGGCTGCTATGCTGTATTTTGGATAGGTGAATACCACACCNAGGCCGGTCATACCCACGTGATACACAGGGAAATTGTCGACCNTNATAGGCACGTCGGGACGCACGAAATCNTTNACCCACGCGAGATANTCATCGACCGTCTGCCCCTTNTCCTTGGCAATCATATCNACCANCTTGACACGCGCCTGGCGNTGACCCTCGGCCGTGAACATNGTCTCGAACGAGTACGGCACCGACGTCGCGTTGTCGTATGTCTCAAAATAAGTGTCAACCGTGCCGTGGGCGCCGCCGGTATAATAATCGGCATACACGGCGTATGTCGTATAACCCACCTTNCCGTACACNGGCCTTATGTCAACGTCCATCATGTAGCCGGCCGTCACCGTGTCNCCAACCATCGGCGACACTGNNGCCACGAAGTCACNCCCCATGGCGTCCAGTCCGGCGGCAAACTTGGCCGGNGTNTCGGCCACAACAGCNTTCACNGNGTCNGGACTCGACNANNGCGCTGAAGTANTCNGACACCTTATTATATAGGTCGGCNGTGACACCGCTCGTAGCCGCAGGCACTATNGCACGGGCCGACATGTAGAAGTCGCCCGACTCATCGACATCAAATATGCGTGCCACNTCACAAAATTCNACCCTGCGTCCGTCTATAATCAGCACCGTGTCGGTCGTCGCGTTAGCCTTGACTTTCAGCCCGGTACCATCTTCGGCGCCTTCAATNGCATCGGTCAGCACATCGGTCGCACTTTTTGACTTCGAACCACACGACACCATCGCCGGTACAGCCGACAACATGGCCGCGGCCACAATAAAATTCATCGTTTTCATAAGCATACAATTTGTTACTGCAAATATAACACACAAACCNCTGCCGGGTTCAAATTTTCGACCAGATGACGNCGTCNGTTTAATTAATAAATGTTAANNAGGCNGCTGTTTTAGCGNCCCNGATTGTTATNNCCATAGCATAATTGCGTAACTTTGTCNCCGATATGCNCTTTNGCGAGGCTCGCTTCGCATCACATATTAGCTGAATATCAACCAATTACACAAGACATGACTACAAAATCGCCCAATATATTGACCANCCTCATAACCGACGCCACAGCCACCCGACCCGACGCCACAGCCTACTACGAGCAGCGCCAAGGCCAGTGGCAACCCGTCACNTGGCGTCAGTTCGGCCTCACCGTCGACAATGCCGCNGCCGCGCTCGAGACCCTCGGCATCGAGACCGCCGAGCGCATCGCCATCTTCTCGGCCAACCGTGCCGGCTGCCTCATGGCCGACTTTGCCGCCTATGCACTGCGCGCCGTTCCCGTATCGCTCTACGCCACCAGCAGCGCCGAACAAGTCAGATACATACTCAACGACTCGGGCGCACGCCTCATCTTTGTAGGCAACACCACCCAGCTCCAGACCGTCCTCGAGATCGCCGACCGCTGTCCCGCCCTCGAGCACATCATCGGCCTCACCAGCTCAATCACCGCCCCCGCCGACGAGCCCCGCTACCTGTCAATCGACAACTTCCTCGCAATCGGCGAAGCCGCCTCGGCCGACTGTCACCGCGCCGTCGAACGTCGCCGTGCCGAAGCCCTCGACACCGACATCGCCACCCTGATATATACCTCGGGCACCACAGGCGAGCCCAAGGGCGCCATACTGCCCCACTCATGCTTCAACGCCTGCCTACTGACCCACCGCGACTGGCTCACCAACGTCACCGAACAGGACATCTCGCTATGCTTCCTGCCACTGAGCCACATCTTTGAGAAAGCCTGGACTTACTTCTGCCTGTGGCGCGGAGTCACCGTCTACATCAACACCGACCCCCGCGAGATACAGACAGCCATACGCCAGGTGCGCCCCACCCTCATGTGCAGCGTGCCCCGTTTCTGGGAGAAAGCCTACGCCGCCATACAGGAACGCATCTCGTCAATGAACGCCGTTCAGCGACTCATGGTCAGACGTGCCCTCGCCGTAGGCCGCCGACGTAATCTCCACTACCGCCGTCTCGGACTCCCCGTCCCCAAGTGGCTCGAGACCCGCTACCGCTTCTACGACCGCCTCGTGCTCTCCACCATGCGCCGTGCCATGGGCGTCGACCGCGGCAACATGTTCCCCACCGCCGGCGCACCCCTCAGCCCCTCCATCATCGAATTCTTCCAGACCTGTGGCGTCAACGTCATCATAGGCTACGGACTCTCCGAGACCACAGCCACCGTCTCGGCCTACCCCTTCACCGGCTGGCAGTTAGGCTCGGTAGGCACCTCCATCGACTGCGTACAGGTCAAGATAGGCGCCGACAGCGAGATACTCGTCAAAGGCCCCACCGTCATGACAGGCTACTACAACAAACCCGACGAGACCGCCGCCGCATTCACCCCCGACGGCTGGTTCCGCACCGGCGACGCCGGCTACATCGACCCCACAGGCTCAATCGTCATCACCGAACGCATCAAAGACCTCTTCAAGACCTCAAACGGCAAGTACATCGCCCCACAGGCCCTCGAGACCCGACTCGGCGAAGACAAATACATCGAACAGGTAGCCGTCATCGGCAACAACCGCAAGTACGTCACCGCCATCATAATACCCGCCTTCGAGGCACTCAAAGAGTACGCCCGCAAGAAACACATTCAGTACCAGAACCTTGACGAGCTCGTACGCAACAGCGACATACGCTCGCTCATACAAGAGCGCATCGATAAACTCCAGGAAAGCTTCGCCTCGTTCGAGAAAATCAAGAAATTCACCCTCCTGCCCAAAGAATTCACGATGGAGAACGGCGAGCTCACCAACACCCTCAAGATACGCCGCCCCGTCATCAACCGCCACTACGCCCGCGAGATCGAAGCCATGTACGCCTGATCCCGCCCCCGCGCCGCGGACACCCTATCACGCATCGCACCCAGCCGCGGAGCGGCGTTGTCATGGTTAACCGGGTACGACCGTAGGGAGTGCCCGGATACGCCCCCCACACCCCGTGAGCCGCGGAGCGGCGACGTTGTGGTTATTCCTTGACATTACGAAGATTATTGTTATCTTTGCGCAATAATAAATCTGGCCATGAGCAAAGTAGCAGCCTATTATCACATCGTGTTCTGCACCAAAAGGCGGGAAATGACCATACCCCTTGAATATAAAGAAGACATCTATCGCTTCATTTGGAAAATAATCTCCGACTCAAAATGCACACTAATACGAATTGGAGGCATACAAAATCACATTCACATACTTTTAGACCTTCACCCCAACGTCGCACTATCCAACCTGATACAGTCTATCAAATCCGTTTCAAGCGGTTGGATAGCCAAAGATCACCGATTTACCCACTTTGAGGGCTGGGCGTCAGGCTATTTCGCATGTAGCGTATCGTACGACGAAAGGCCAAGAGTCATCGAATACATCAAAAATCAAGAGACACATCACCTCAACCATAATATTGATGATGAAATGAAGCGATTATACATGGCAGCAAACATTCAATACGACGTGCGCGACATGCTCTGAGGCCGTCTCATAGCCCATACTGTACCCACAGGCATCGACTACATCGTCGCTCCGCGACTCACGACGGTGGAGGACGGCCGATTCCGTGCACTCCCTACGGTCATGCACGGTTAACCACCACCTCGTGCCTCCGGCACTCTCAGCCAGCCTCCATATCTCATCACCCTATGAGACGCATCGCACCCTGCAATCCGTAGCACACCCGTGAGCCGCGGAGCGGCATTGTCGTGGTTAACCGGGTACAACCGTAGGGAGTGCCCGGAAAGGAGAGGCGATGTTATCACCAATCGATTTTATTTTTACCCGGTAGCCACCTTTTATGCGACTTGATTAAAATTTTTATTAAAACATTTTGTATTATTAAAAACTTGGCGTATATTTGCCCCGCTAAGGCATGCTGCATGCATTTTTAAATCTATACCATGTCTCGCATACAACAATTTGAGATTATAATTAACTGTAACCATATAATTATTAACCAAATCTCTTAACATGAAGAAATCATTACTCTTCTCAGCTGCAGCAATGCTGCTCGCCGGCGCTATGTCTGCCCAGACATTTACCGCCGAGACCGTTTGGAGCTATGACGTCAAGGACGGCAAGTCCAACAACGTTCCCGGCCTTGACGGTGGTTGGTCAGGCTTCAGTGCCACAAAGTTAGACCCCGCTACCGCCACTTGCTCACGCTTTGGCGTAGGCCGCAACGGTAAGATCCTTACCACCGACCACATCAAGAATGCCATTATCGCTATCGACCAGAACGGCGTGACTACATTCAAGGAACTTCCCGCCCGTACAGCCGACCGTTGGAACGGCACAGTAGTTACCACCGACGATGCCGGCAACGTTATCATCAACTATAACTTCACCAATGCCACCGGTTCGGCTCAGGAGTGGGCTGTCATCACCAAAGACGGCAACCTCTACAACCTCACATGCTCGAGTTCATTGGCCAATCAAGGCGGTACAGGCCGCGTTGACATCATGGGTCACGTTGTGGGCGACGTAACAAGCGCCGAGGGCGCCATCGGTTATGTAACCACCATGAACTCAGGTTCCGTTATCAAAATGATATTCAAAGGCAACGGCACTACTCCCACCGAGCTCGACTGCGTCAAGGCCTACGATTATCCTTTGGGTGCCCTGACCGCAATGGCAGGCAGCTCTCAGTTAGCATCGGCTTGCCCCCGCTTCACCACTGTTGCCGAGATCAACGCTTTTGAAGGTCCCGCATTCATCATTCCCCTCGGTGTTACAGGTAACGCCGTAGAAAACTGCCCCTCAATTGAAGACGGCTGGGTAGGCAAATTCATTCCCGGTTGGACTCCCTCAGAGCCTGCAATGGGCAACCGCCAGTATGCCGGTATCGCCTACTTCGAACTTGGTGGCAAAAGCTACATCGTCCGTAACTACATCACTCCCGAGTTCCAGGCCAAATACCCCAATGCCGAAGACCCCGCTGTAACAGCGTTCGGCAAATATCAGGCTACTATGAACTTCGCCGTATATGAATACGACGCAACAAACAACACAGCCGAGATTGCAGCCACATGGCAGGAGTCTGAGTACTCTAACGGCTTCGGCATGGGTACTCTCACTGCCGAGGTAGTTGACGATAAGACTGTCAACATCTACACCTATGCAGCTACCGGCTCTAAGAGCAACATCAACACCACCATCACTCCCACCGAGCCCGGCGTTTACTGCGCTATGGTTAGGCTGACTCTCAACGAGCAGGCCGAGGATCCCAAGACCGAACTCAAGGGTTCGGGTACCGAGGCTGATCCTTATCTGATTGCTACCCCCGAAGACCTTTGCGCCGCTCACCTCTACATTCCTCAGGCCGTAGCCGGTGACTATGTTTACTTCAAGCAGACTGCCGACATCGACATGGCCAACGCCGACTACACCAAGTGGGAGGCCCTCAACGGCTGGGGCGGTCAGTACAATGGTAAATTCGTTTATGACGGTGACAACCACCTCATCAAGAACTTCAACCCCGGTACTACCGATAGAGATCCCGTTGACAATGAAGGCGGTTACTATGAAGCTTCTATCTTCGGCGTGCTCCGCGGTACAGTCAAGAACCTCGGTATAATCGATGCCACCTCAGTGAGCAACGGCGGCTTCGACGGTGCCGGCATCATCAGCGACTACTCAGGTCAGGGTGGCGTTGACGCCGAGATCACCAATGTATTCGTTACAGGTAAGGTTGCTGGTAACAAGCGTATCGGCGGTATGCTCGCACACGCTGGCGGCAACAACAGCCTCACCGACGTATACGCAGTTGTTGAAATCAACGCCGAGAACTGCCCCGCCGGTGGTATCATAGGTAACCTCAACGGCAAGTCTCTCTCAATCGACGGTGGCTACGTTTCAGCTGTCATCACCGGTGCTAACTCAGCCAATGGCCTCGTTGCCGGCGGTACAGCAGGCTCAGTTGACACCTACGGCTTCGTTGCCATCGGTCAGGGTGACGCTTATGCAAGCGGCATCGACGTAGTAGAGAACAATGCGTCTAAATTTGACTCATACACCACCGAGGCTAAAAACGCTATCGTAGCTATCGCAGCTTTCAGCGACGGCAAGATGCTCAACGACATGCCCACTTTCAACTGGGTATCTAACCAGTCACAGGGTGGTGACGACGTAGCCGACATCAAGGGCTCAGGTACTCTTGAAGATCCCTACCTCATAGCTACAGCTGCCGACCTCTGTGAGGCCCACAACCTCATCAACCAGGAGGTAGCCGGTGATTACGTACACTTCAAGCAGACCGCCGACATCGACATGGCCAACGCCGACTACACCAAGTGGCAGGCTCTCCTCGGCTGGTATGGTGCTTACGCAGGTAAGATCAAATATGACGGTGACTACCACGTTATCCGCAACTTCAAACCCACCGACAAAGAGTCTATCGGCAATGCCGTTATGGAAGACATCGAAGGCTTCGGTGGCTACTACGACACATCACTCTTCGGTGTACTCCGCGGCGAGGTTAAGAACCTTGGCGTTATCAATTACGAGGGCGTTGACCAGACTGCCGGCGGTGCCGCTGCTATCGCAGGTTACTCAGGTCACAGCGGTGAGGCCGCAGTTGTAACCAACGTATTCGTTACAGGTAAGGTTTCAGGTAACAAACGTAACGGCGCTATCGCTGCCACCATGTCTGCCGACAACATCTACACCGATGTTTACGCTGTAATTGAGGTTAACTCAACCAACGCTCCCGCTGGTGGTCTCGTTGGTACCCTCAACAACAACAAGCTGACACTTGACGGCGGTTATGTAGCTGCCACCATCACCGGCACACCCTCTACCCAGGGCCTCATCGCCGGCGGTAACGGTACTGCCGAGGTTTACAACTTCATCACCATCGGTCAGGGCGAGCGCTTCGCTACCACAGACGTTGACATCAACGAGATTGAATCACCCAAGTTCGACAGCTACGACGATACAGTCGAGCGTTGCATTCTCGACATGGACGCATTCTTTGAGGGCAAGAAGCTCAACGGCATGCCTACCTTCAACTGGATGACCGACGCCCAGATCGCAAGCGTTGACAACGTAGTAGTGGACAACGACAACCAGGACGCTCCCGCAATTTACTACAACCTCCAGGGCGTACGCGTAGAGAACCCCGCCAACGGCCTCTACATCAAGAAACAGGGTAACAAAGTCAGCAAAGTGGTTATCCGCTAATCACACCGACTGATTTCCCCACATAACACCGACGGGCTGTGTCACACCGACACAGCCCGTCTTGCGTTTCCACCAATCCGCAATTTATCGATGTAGTAGATTACACACATCATTGTAGGGACGCGAATTTTCGCGTCCGCCGCAGAAATGCCACAAAAAGTTAGTATGGTATATTGCGCTGTGTGCCGATGGATAACCGCTCGCGGACGCGATGAATCGCGTCCCTACTGCATATCAGCGAGTTACACACACCGCGTCCGCCGCAGAAATGCCGCACCGTTGCCACAAACACCACTCTCACGCTGTCCGCGCCCCAATTCTGCATCGTACATTGTGCATTGTGCATTTTTTTAGTATCTTTGCAACGCAGAGCGGAAAATCCGTCTGCCGGGCTGACAGACATAACTTTGCACCGGCCCGACCATCACTAACCAACCAAGTTACAGTTTTGGATATAGATCCTTTACCGGCCATAGAGGCCGCCATAGTGGCTCCCGAGATGAACCTCGGACAAATTATCGCACTCATCATCGCCCTATTGGCGTTATTCATTTCAGCCTTCGTGTCGGGCAGCGAGATTGCATACTTCTCACTCACCCCCGACGAGCTTGAAGAACTTGAAGACACTCCCGTCAACCGCCGCATACGCGACATACTCAAACAGCCCCAGCGGCTGCTCGCTACCATTCTGATAGCCAACAACCTCGTCAACGTCAGCATCGTCGTGCTGTGTAACTTTGCGCTCGGCCCGGTGTTCGAGGGCATGGGCGCCGTCTGGAGCTTCGTCCTGCAGACCGTACTGCTCACATTCCTCATACTGCTGTTCGGCGAGATACTGCCCAAGCTGCTCGCCAACGGCAACCCATTAAAATGGGCCTCGAACGCCATAGGTGGCGTCAGCCTGCTCAGCAAGATGCTCACCCCCCTGTCGGGCATACTGGTAAAGAGCACCACCATTGTCAACAAAGTCGTCACCAAGAAACAGGAGAACATCTCGACCGACGAGCTGTCACAGGCCCTCGAGATAACCGACGTGGCCGAGGGCGACAGGAAAGAAATGCTTGAAGGCATACTCAAATTCGGCGACACCACCGCCGCCGAGATTATGACACCGCGCGTCGACATCACCGACCTCGACCTGTCATGGACATTTGACAAAGTGCTCGACGTCATACGCGAGAGCGGCTACTCGCGCCTGCCGGTATATGAGGAGACCCAGGACAACATACGCGGCGTCCTGTACAGCCGCGACCTGCTGCCCTACATAGGCCACGCCGACGCCACCGGCTTCAACTGGCAGACGCTCATACGCGACCCCTACTTCGTGCCCGAATCGCGCATGATCGACGACCTGCTCGAAGACTTCCGCAAGCTCAAGAAACACATAGCCATCGTCGTCGACGAGTATGGCGGCACACGCGGCGTCGTGACCATGGAGGACGTCCTCGAGGAGATTGTGGGCGACATCAACGACGAGTATGACGAGGAAGAAAAGACCTACAAGGCCCTGGGCAACGACACCTACATATTCGAGGGCCGCACGCTGCTCAACGACTTCTTCCGCGTCACCGACCTCGACGAGCAAGACTACTCGCCCGTAATCGAAGACTGCGAGACCCTCGCCGGCATGCTGCTCGCCATCAAGGGCGACTTCCCCAAGGAGAAAGANCCCATAGTCTACGGCCGCTGCCGATTTCTCATTCTCGACATCGAACANCACCGCATCACCAGCGTGCGCGTCAAGGTGATGCCCGACATACAGCAGCAATGACACCGCCGCGCCACCACATCATCGCCGCCGCGCTCGCCCTTGCCGNCACCGTGTCAGCCTGCCATGACGGCCGCCACCGCGACCTGCCCGTACCGCGCCGCACGGCTTACAGCCGCCTGCAACTGCCACCCGACAGCTACCACCCCGTCACCATCGGTGGCACCACACTCGATCTCAATGCCGNCGCCGACACAACAGGCACCGTCGACAACGACGGCACAGCATGGCTCACAGCCCACTACCCCGACGGCATGGCCACCCTGTACATCACTGTCAACCGTGCCGACCGNGACCGCCTTGAGNCCATGATTGACAACCGCGTCGAACGCCTGTCGCTCAACACCGGCGGTGCCGAGTCACAGGTGTCATCGTTCACCACACCCGCCGGACTCGACGCGCGCGTCATAGTCACCCCNCGGCTCACCCCCACCCCGGTGCAGTTCATAGTCACCGACCACGCCTCACTGCTTGTGAGCGGCACGGCCCACGTGCGCGACGCCGCCACAGCCCCGGCCGACTCNCTCGCCCCCGTTATNGAGATGCTCNAACGCGACGTCACACGCCTCACCACCAACCTCAGCGCCCGATGACACANCTCACCGACCACAATGTCACCGTTGCCGTCGAGTCCGTGGAGCCCGGAACACGCGCCGACCGCTCTACGCGCGAACGCGCCGCCGTGAGCCGCATCGTCGACCGCCTGCTGGGTCCCGACACCGTTATAGGCCATCACCCCGACGGCGCACCCTACATCGACGGCCGCCCCGACCTGTACATCTCCATCAGCCACTCGGCCACCCNCGCCGCCGTGGCACTNTCGCCCCACCCCGCCACAGGCATCGACACCGAGACGTGGCGCGACCAGCTCGACCGCATCAGGGAGCGCTACCTNTCGGCCGCCGAGCTCGACCGTTTCACCACCCCCCGCCAACTGCTCACAGCCTGGTGNATCAAAGAGGCCGCCTACAAAGCCGCCCGCACCGCCGGACTCGACCTGCGCGCCGACATCGTCATNGACCCNGACCACGCCACCGTCACCGCCGGCNCCCACACCNTGCGCTACACCGACCTCAGCACCCGCCTGCTNCCCGACCACACCGAGTGCATCGTCCTCGTCACCCCTNTGTAAAAAACAATGAGGGCACCGGCCTCAGTATCGGCCGGCACCCTCGAACCATAGAAATTGTTACCTTCGGGTATTATTTCAGGTACATTTTTTTGCCATTTACAATATACAGACCGGGGCCNGGAACNCCATCGACGCGNCGTCCGCCAAGGTCGTATATAACCGTTTCACCGTTCGCGGCATCGCCCACNACGGCATCGATGCCGGTGATGGTGTAATCGCCAAGGCGTATCGGCGGAATTTCGCCGGTCAGTGTCGGTAGGCTTACATAGCAGCGGAAAGCCTTGTCAAANTCCGANGCGGCGGCTTTNCGCAGGTCGGTCGTACCACTGTTGAGCACATAGGCATTGTCAAAATCGTCAGGCACAGCGGCCGCATAGTAGCCGTTGAGACTGACACCGTCTTTTTCGGTTTTACCGGCCAGCGGAGCTTCAATCTCGACATCATTCAGTATAATGTCGCCGTCAGCGGCAGCCATTGCAGTCACATCGCCCTCAGTTGCAATCGTGGGCGCATAAACAACATACGGTCTACCGGCTGCATATATACCGGGAGTCTCAAACAGTATCGTACCGTCGGCATCGACACCACTCAGCTCAAACACCTCGAACGAAGCGCCGAAGATGCGCTCAAACAGCTCGTCGGTCGGAGCAAACGGCAACACGATGGTGTTCCAACCCTTGACGGCAGTATAGCGTATCACAAGCGACGGCAAGGTTCCTGGCAGGAATGAGCCGGCACCGTCATCACCAACAACGGTAGCCTCAGTTATGTTCAGTCTTACAGCGTCAAGGAACATTACAGCGTCACCGATGGTCAGCTCGACTTGAACCTGCCCACCGCTGACAGCCTCGGCCGGAACATAAGTCAGAGCGAATGTAACTGACTCGTCAACTGCGACCTCACAGGCCTGAGCAGCTGCAACCTCAACTCCATCGACATACAGTCGGGCCGACACGACCTCAGCGGCAGCCCCTGTCTCGGTAACGGTCACGGTAGCTGTGTAGGGCGCATACTGATAGCCTGTTGAAGGGATTTCGCTTGAGGTCACAACCAGTGTGCTGGGGGCCGGTTTGAAGCCTACGAAGTTGTCAAGCATGACGTATGTGCCGGTGAAGCGTATGTAATAGTAGCCGTCGGCCGGAGCTTTGAATGTGATTTCACCCGACTCGATATAGCCGTCGGTCACGCTGTCATCAATTGGCAGCCAACCGTTTTTGTCGGCCGAATATTCAATAGTCAGAGGTTCGTCGTCATAGGGCATACCGATGTAGAATTTGAGCTCCTGACCATCGGTAGCATACAGACGGGGTGTAATGAGTGACGATTTTGACGGCTGACGCAACCAGACCATCTTGGTGCCGTTGTTACCCGACATTGTCGGTACACTGACGCTCCAGCCATTACCGGCCTCCCAATCGGCCGGTATCACGCCATCTTCAAAGTCTTCCTCCCATACGTTGGGATCGCGGGCCACCACATGAGCGGCTATCGACACCGCCTCGGCAGCATTGTANGTCGGTGTGACAGTAATAGTACCGTTTTTCTCGCCGAGGTCATTACCGTCATACTCAAAGCTGACGGTGAATGTCCGTGGCTCTCCGCTGACTATGTCGGTGAGGGTCGAGGGCGAGACAACAAAACAACTGTTGTCTGACTCAATCTCGACATTCATGCTACCGGTGCCGACATTGGCCACTGTGTATGTAAACACCTCGGGGCGCCCATAGACCTTACCGAAGTCGGCCGCCGTAGCCGGCGAAACGTCCAGTTTGGGCGCATTGTTATCGAGTCTGAAACCATCGAAGTCGTCGAGCTCATAGTCGTCGGCGGTAAAGCTGAAACGATATTTGCCGGCGGCAAGACCCTTGATTGTATAAGGCTCAAATTCGGACATCTTATTGGCCGAGATTTTGGCAAGATCCTTGAAGTCGCCACCATCTTTTGCAGCCTTCACCGTGATGGTAACATAGCTGGCCGTAGCCCGGTAGTTGAATGTCAGTTCGTCACCGGCAATAACCTCGAGCGTCGGGGTAATCAGTGTCGAGTTACGCTCGCTGTAACTGTAAGCAGCCTTAGCCACACCGTCGGTCACGTTCCATGCATTGCCGGTNGTCTCCCAGCCGGCCGGAAGCCCGGCGNCGCTGAAGTCTTCAAACCACGCGTTGGGGTCGGCAATTCGGGCCAGCAGCGACACATTGACTGTCTCACCGNNGTTGGGAGTAACCGTGAGAGTGGCCGCATGGGCACCATACTGTTCGGCGTCATAATTAAATGTCACNGTGACGGTNGCTTNNTCNCCNGGCTCGACNGCTANNTTNGCCGGNTCGACCGTGAACATGGCATCATCGATGGCCAGGCGNGCGGTCAATGTAGCATCTCCGTCATTAGCGATTGTAACCACNCGACTGAGCGTGGCATCGACCTTGCCGAAGTCAACAACCTCNGTATCNATGTTCATGACCGGCACNGGCTGTTTCCACAAGCTGGTGAGATTGACCGTGTAAGGGGTGTTGACGGCATCTGANTCAATGGTCAGAACACCGTTGGCATNGNNGGCCGGAGTNGCNACCTTGACTGTAGCCGATTGGCGGGGAGCCAGNNCGGTNAGGTCGGNACCGTCGGTNANTNTATATCCGCNTGTTACATNAATCGATGTTATCGTCATGTCGGCACTGCCGCTGTTGAGCAATGTGAACACAGCCTCAGTNCCGGCGCTGACGGGTTCACCGCCAAAATCGAACGTATCGCCCGATTTTAGGCCACTGATCGACAGCATGGCACCATCGGCAACCTCGGCNNTNGTGTAGGTCATATCGTCTATGCACGCGTAGTATAAAGCGATAGCCACACGCCCCGGAGTATCAAGAGTGTATGAATATTTTTTGAAGGGAATCTGCCCCNACGAAACATTGTCAGTACGAAATTCTACAATCTGTTCACCGAGCGAGTTGTCATCGTTTACTTTAAATAGCGTTATATAACCGNATGACTTTGTATTGTACGTACGACCGTACAGCTCGATATCNCCCTCGATGTCGGTNGTAANCAGATAGTTGGTNTTNTCGCTNTTGGCCGAAGTCCAGATGCCTTTTCCNGACCGTGCGCGGTCACTGTTGTTGTTCAACGCACCGATAATGGCCCACCCGTCGGGCAGACCATTGTCAAATGTCGCNGTAANAGTCTCGGCACTCATCTGAGAGCCGAAGCCAAGGACGGCAGCCGCAACAATCAGTGCCGCCCTAAGCTTTTTTACTACGATTTTCATTTGCCGATTAATTATTCATAACTTTACGAACTTCGTCACCCTGCTTGATGATATAAAGGCCTGTACCCATTGTCTGGACTTCGTGGCCATAGACATCATAAATCTGAACTTTGGCATTGTCGGGCGACACTGTTACCTCGTCGACACCGCTAAAGTCAAGGGTAGCATTCTCGCTGGGATCGTCGCCGTCAACCCAAAGGCATGAGAACGAGACACGGTTGGGCACCTTGGCCAGACGTTTGCACTCGCCGGTTACAATGTCTATCTCATAGAGGGCGGTGTCATAGAGACCGTTAGTGCGCCACTCACGATTGTCGAGTGTCGACCATGAACCCCAGGCATTAAGGCCCTTACCACTGTTGTAGAAGCCTACCCAATAGAATTTGTCNGGATTGCTCTTTGAAAAGCATGCTGCCTGACGGCGCACCTGTGAGCAGTAGCCGGTTGCAGGCAGAGGATATGAATATTCAATGAACACTTCGCCGGTCTGTGCGTCGGTCACCTCTGTGGCGTCACGCACCATAAGGCCGGTGGCGAGATCAATCTCGATGAGTTGGGCGCCGGTCAGTTCGTCGTCAAGATTGTACATTTTGTCATCAGGGCCGATAAATCCCTTGGTNCCGCCGCTGGTGAGCACAAATGCACGCCCCTCGCTGTTTATGGCAAAGGCTACAAAGTTACCATAGTAGAGACCGGGAGTGATGGGTGTTACCGTCATTGTGTTCAGATCGATGGTGGCGAGACAGTAGCCGTCGTCAAGGCCCTCGCGGCCCGAGTCGACATCGTCCTCGTCATAGTAGTAGTCCTCATCGCCGGTAATATCCTCCATGAGTTCGGCATCGGTGAGGTGGAAGAAACCGTACACCTTACCGTCAACAGGATTGTAGCTCATACCGGCCGACTCCAGATTGGCCGACACGGGCATGTACTCGTCGGTAGCGTTGAGCAGGTCGCCGGTCTCGGCATTCCACTTACGAACGGCGAATAGTTCGTAATCTTCGGTCGACTCATAGTCGCGCGATGTCACAGTAACGATTTTGTCGCCAACGTGTACCGCACCCGAGTTTCCATACATGAGGTTGAAGTTATTGGCCCATAGTTGCTTCTCGTTATTACCTGTGAGATCGGCACGGTTCACTGCAGGTTCCTTCACCGGGGTCGACAATGTGTTGCCGTCCCAAGTCATTGCATAGATGCCGTAGTCGACAATGAAGATGCCTTTCTGGAGGTCGGTATTCCAGCCTACNTATTGAGACTTCAACTGATCACCGTCGTCATAACGGTTGTTGTTTAATGTACCTTTGAACTTGATTGTCTCGGCGCCGGCAGTCGCGGTCACAGCCGCGGCCAGCATTGTTAATGTGAGTAATTTTTTGGTCATCGTGTTTTGGAATTTTTTAAATTTCATTTGTGTACAAATATCGTGAAAAACGGCCGAANAGCCTCATAATGTAGNGGTAGGCTCGCCCATATTTGTAAATTTGGGCACGATTGCAAGATCAATTACNCCTGATGATCGGTAGCCGAATGGACTGACGCCGTGCGGCGGTGCTCCTCGGCAGCTATATGTATATATTCGGACGGCGTTATGCCGACCTCGCGCTTGAACGCGTTGAGCAACGCCGTGCGCGATTTGAAGCCAACACTGTTGGCTATCCCCTCGATTGTAAGATTGTCAAACTGATTGCTGTCGTTGATGCGACGGCATGCCTCACGCACCCTGCAGTTACCGAGCAGAATACTGAACGACACTCCGTAGGTCTCGTTTATGACCTGTGACACATAGGTAGTATTGGAGCCGACCATGGCTGCAAGCTGGGTCGACGAAAAACCTTGCTGGCATATAACATCAGGATCGGCAAGCACCGCTCTGATGCGGTTAACGAGCTCAGCGCGTTGCATGTCGTTGAGATTGCTGTGACTATATTTTGACTCGGCCTGGTTGCCCGACCGATCATCACGTTCGAGCGCCTCGCGGTACTTTTCAAACAGACTCTTGACACGTGCGTGCAATTTCTTATTGGTGCGCCACAGCAGTAGCAGAAATATCACCACCACTATGAGCACCAGGGCAATCACTGCGATAATTATACGGTTAGAACGTTCGCGATAAGCAAGTTCGTGTGCCTTTGCCGCCTCCTTGTTGAGCTGATCGAGATAGTTCAGCTCGGCAATATTACTGAGACGCGCGTTGTGCATCTCCTCAAGTTTCTCGAGATAGCCGATGCGATATTGTCGGGCGGCGGCCGTGTCGTCAATCAGACGGTAAAAATCACTCAGTTGCCTGTAAATCTCGGCCTCGAGATCTCGTATGTCCTCGGCTTCAGTTACCTGTAGGGCTTTCAGCAAATTCTCGGCCGCTTTTGGATAATTCTTCTCCAGATTATAGGCTTGGGCAATATTGACATAGGCAGCGATGGTATCGCGCGGGGCCTGCCATCGGGTGTTGACGGCGGCAAGCTGGCGGTTGAAATAATCACGTGCCTCGGCATAGTTGCCCGACTGCATCTGCTCGCGCCCCTTGTATAACAGACGGACATATTCGAGCGACGGCGTGTCATGGGGAATCTCGTCTGAGAATATAGCATCATACCGCTCCAAATCAATGTCTGAATTATTATTGGCAAGATTGTAGAACGCATAGGTGAGCAGTTCCCAGTTCTTTTTTTCGAGCGCCCGGTCAACACAGACATTGAGCAGACTGTCGGCCTGCCGCTTCATTGCAGCCGACTTATAAATGGTGTTATAGTCATTGAGCAGGTCACCGAGATTGACAAGAATTACCGGGAGTATACTGTCCATGTCGGCCTTCTCACATAGCTCGTAGGCCCGTGACAGCCGGCGGTAGGCCTCGGGGTAGTCATAATAGAAGTATTTATAGACACAGCCACTGTTGTTAAGGGCTCCGATAAACTCGTGCATATCGTCGGTCTCGCGCCCCAAATTATACCTGTCGATGATTACACCAAAACATGATAGAGCCTTGGCAGGCAGACGGTCTTCAAATGCTTCACAACCCTCGGTCATGAGTTGTCGCGAAGTCTTTTTCGAAAGCTGGTCGTAGTCGTACACGGCATTCTGCGCACTGCCANAGCAAGCGTAGACAAGCAGAATGTATAACGCGATGACGAAACGAACCATGTTGTACCTATAAAAAAATTATATGACCATATCAGCGGTCGCTTAATAATTAGAATACAAAATTATATATTTTATTATAAATNNCATACAATTTTATTATATTTTGACTNAAAGTCGTAAAATTAAANTTAATTCGTANGCNAAAAGCGCACATCGCGAAGCTGTTTTGACTGNCACGAAGCCGAGATTTGCATATTTCGCAAGAAATTGTTATCTTTGCGCGATTTACGACGTTTTAAAAACTAAATACATTTTATGAACCCGATTAAAAAAACCATCACNCTGGCCGACGGTCGCACNATCACTCTCGAGACCGGCAAGCTGGCAAAACAGGCTGATGGAGCTNTAGAACTGCGCATGGGCGGAACCATGCTGCTCGCTACCGTGGTATCGGCCAAGGAGGCCGGTGAGGGCGTTGACTTCATGCCCCTGCAGGTAGAGTACAAAGAGAAATTTTCTTCGGCCGGACGTTTTCCCGGCGGATTCCTTAAACGCGAAGGTCGCGCGAGCGACTACGAGATTCTGACCTCACGTCTCGTTGACCGCGTGCTTCGTCCCCTTTTCCCTGACAACTATCACGCTGACACATTTGTCAACATCACGATGTACTCGTCGGACGGCGTAGACATGCCCGACGCTCTGGCCGGCCTGGCCGCNTCGGCTGCCATCGCTGTCAGCGANATACCTTTCAACGGACCCATCTCAGAGGTGCGCGTTGCACGCATCGACGGTGAGTTCGTAATCAACCCCACCTTCGAACANCTCGAGAAGGCCGACATGGAGCTCATGGTCGGCGCAACCTATGANAACATCATGATGGTTGAAGGCGAGATGAACGAGGTGTCTGAGACCGACCTGCTCAACGCNCTGAAGGCCGCNCACGCCGCCATCAAGGANCAGTGCAAGGCCCAGATGGAGCTCGCCGAGGAGGTTGGCTCGCTGGTTAAGCGCGAGTACTGCCACGAGGTGAACGACGAGGCNCTGCGCCAGGACGTTCACGNCAAGTGCTATGACAAGGCNTANGCCGTTGCCAAGGCCGGATCGGCCGACAAGCACTGGCGTCAGGACTCGTTCGACGCTATCTGCAAGGAGTACATCGAGTCGCTGCCCGAAGAGGAGCGCGACGAGAAGACTCCGCTCGTAAAACGCTACTATCACGANGTTGAGAAAGAGGCTGTGCGCCGCTGCATTCTCGACGAGGGCATACGTCTGGACGGCCGNAAGACCACCGAGATTCGCCCCATCTGGTGTGAGGTTGACTATCTGCCGGGCCCCCACGGATCGGCTGTATTCACCCGCGGCGAGACCCAGTCGCTCTCGACTGTAACCCTTGGTACCAAGCTCGACGAGAAGATTCTCGACGACGTGCTCAACCAGGGCAAGGAGCGTTTCCTGCTTCACTACAACTTCCCGCCCTTCTCGACCGGCGAGGCTAAGGCCCAGCGTGGCGTAGGCCGCCGCGAGGTAGGTCACGGCAANCTGGCTCACCGCGCCNTCAAGCGCATGTTCCCCGATGANTTCCCCTACTGCTGCCGCATCGTGAGCGATATCCTCGAGAGCAACGGCTCGTCGTCGATGGCTACCGTATGTGCCGGCACACTGGCCCTGCTCGACGCCGGCGTCAAGATGAAACGCCCCGTCAGCGGTATCGCCATGGGTCTGATCACCGACACTGCCAGCGACAAATATGCTATTCTGTCTGATATCCTTGGCGACGAAGACCACCTCGGCGACATGGACTTCAAGGTAACCGGCACCCGCGAGGGTATCACCGCAACCCAGATGGACATCAAGTGTGACGGTCTATCGTATGAGATTCTGGAGCGCGCCCTCAATCAGGCTCGCGACGGCCGTCTGCACATTCTCAATATCATCGAGCAGACTATCCCTGCTGCACGCGAGGACTACAAGCCTCACGTACCGCGCATCGTCACCAAGATTATTCCCAAGGAGCTCATCGGTGCAGTTATCGGCCCGGGCGGAAAAGTTATCCAGGGTATCCAGGAGGCCAGCGGTGCTACCGTATCGATCGACGAGATCGACGAGGGCGGCTATATCGAGGTTGCGGCTGCCAACAAGGCTGCGATCGACAAGGCTATGGAGATGATCAACGCTATCGTACAGCTGCCCGAGGAGGGTCAGGTGTACACCGGCAAGGTTCGCTCGATTCTCGACTTCGGCGCATTCGTTGAGTTCATGCCCAACCGTGACGGCCTGCTCCACATCTCTGAGATATCGTGGGAGCGTCTCGAGAACATGGAGACATCGGGTCTCAAGGAGGGTGACACCGTGGAGGTGAAACTCATCGAGATCGACAAGAAGACCGGCAAGTACCGTCTGTCGATGCGCGCACTGCAGCCCAAGCCCGAAGGATATGTCGAGCCCCAGCGCCGTGAGCGCAGCAACGACCGTCCCCGCCGCGAAGGCAACGGTGAGCGTCGTCCCCGCCGCGAGGGTGGCAACAACGGCGAACGCCGTGAGCGCCGCGAGCGTCGTGACAACGACTAAGATTGAAAGCGTCGGCAACTGACGCCTGTCAAGTCAATATAACAATGACTGTGAGTCACAGTCCCCGATGATCAGGGGGTGAGGCTCACAGTCATATTTTTTTGTATATATGATTTTTATTATCTTTGTAATCAATACTCACCATTAACTTATATATGATAAAGAACATCACACTGATAGCGACCCTGCTGCCGGCCATGTCGATGGTCGCAGCCCCGGCTACTGACTACGTGCCCGAGATTTATGCCTCGGTGTACAGTGCGAACTCGTGGAAGGAACATGGCATGGAAGATATAGGCATGTATCGGTTTGCAGCCGACCGCTATGAACGCACGACGGTAATGATCGACCCCTATCTGGACGCAAGCGGCGGCGGTGTGATGACCGAGGACTTCTATTTCTGCACACAGGAACTCAACTATGGGGACATGTGGATTGACATCACCCACTACTTCTTCGACCCGGAGACGTGGACCGAGATTTCGAGCCTGCGCGACGGTTCGGAAGGCTCGGTGGCTACCGACATGACCTATGATCCGACGACCGACAAGGTCTACGGCTGCTTTAACGGCGACGGTGGCTCGATGGTGTTCGGCACACTCAATGTCACCAACGGTGAGAGATTTGCCATAAGCACAATCGACATTCCGTGGATAGCGTGCAGTGTCGACAACAACGGCAACCTGTATGCCGTCGACATGAACGGCAATCTGTTGAGCGTTAACAAAATCAACGGTGAGACAACATTGCTTGGCAACCTGGGATTTGAGGCCACCAACCGTTCAACGGGTGCTATCGACCCGCGCACGGGCACATTCTATGTCGTGGTCACTACCACTCGTGAGAACGACGATCCATACTTCAGTTACACGGTCAATGTCAGCCACTTGTGGGCGGTCGACATCGCGTCGGCCACTGCAAGCTGCCTCTATGAGTTTGGCGACGGCGAGGCTCTTGGCGGCATGTTCATACCGGGCCCTGTAGCACCCGATGGTGCTCCGGCCCAGCCCGAGGATCTGAGTGTTGATTTCCCCAAAGGCTCACTGACAGGCTCGGTCAACTTCACGGTGCCGGCCACTACATTCGACGGCGAGCCGGCTACCGGCGTGGTTAACTACCTTGTGCGCGCCAACGGCGACTTGCTTGCCGAGGGCAGCGCAACCTACGGCTCGGAGGTTAAGGCTCCGGCCAAGATCAGTGCGGCAAACACTTACGACATCACTGTGACACTATCGAACGGCGTGGGACGCAGCCCGCGTGCACGACTGAAAACGTGGCTTGGCCCCGACACGCCCACACCGCTTGCACAGCCTGTGCTGTCGTACACCGACGGGGCGTTCAATCTGTCATGGACGGCGCCGACCGAGGGCGAGCACGGCGGATATTTTGACACAGAACTCGTGACATACACTGTGACCCGCTCACCAGGTAATGTCACTTTGGCCGAGAATATGACAGCGACATCGCTGACCGAGCCGATGGCCGTACCCGACGAGATTGTTACCTATCAGTACATGGTCACAATGAACTATGATGGCCGACCGATGTCGCCTGTAAGCTCAAACATTTGGCGTCTTGGCACTGTGTCGCTGCCNTATCACACCGACTTTGAGGCCGAAAACTCGCTCGAACTGTTCACTCGCATTGACTGTAACAGNGACCACATCGAGTGGTATCGCGAGTGGGAATTCTATGTCGAGGANACCGACGAACTGATCCCCGTTGTCTGCTATCCCTATTCATCGTCACAGNCTGCCGATGACTGGCTCATCACACCCCCGGTACAGTTCAAGGNNGGCAAGACCTACACGCTCGCCTACGAGTCGCTNACTGACTACCTCGGCGANGCTCCGCTGTTAGCCATCTACATGGGCGAGGCTCCGACCGTCGATGGTATGACTACTGAGTTGCAAAAGCCGACCGAAATAACAACGCTGTTGCCCACACGCCACACCCTCGACATANCTGTCGATCATGACGGCATCTACTACATCGGCTTCCTGGCGTGCAGNGAGCCCTATCGCAGCGGCATAGCACTGACCACAATCGACATAGAGGGCGAGGGTAGCGGCATNGANAACGTNACAGCCGATGCNGCCGACGACTCATACACCGTCTACACNATCGACGGCCGCATCGCCNCCCAAGGCCACGGCTCGCTCGACACCACGACGTTGCCGGCAGGCCTATACATCGTGAAGCAANGCTCATCGACCCGCAAGCTCACCCTCGGCCNCTAATGCAACCTGTAAAGAACAGAATTGAGTGGCTGTCGGCCCTGCAGGGCTTCAGCATGTTGCTNGTNGTGNTGGGNCATGTTACNCTCAGCAACGAGTTTCAAGACCCNNNNCACCCNGTNGCAGCNGCTTTGGAACGNATNATNTACACGTTCCACATGCCGTTGTTCATATTCATATCGGGCTGGNTGTTCTGCCTCACGTGCCTTGACANGGAGATCTCATACAAGGACGCCATGCGCAAGAAATTTTTGCGCCTTGGCGTCCCTTTCCTTGCCTTCACTGTCGTAACGATAGTTATAAAACTGGGCCTGTCACACTTTGTCAAACGCCCTGTCGACGCACAAGAACTAATCGATACGTTCATATTGTTCCGCTCCAATCCGCTCGGCGAGATGTGGTTCATCATCGTACTGCTGATTCTNATGCTATGCTTTCCGGTTTACAAGTGGTTGATTAAAAATAATGCGCTGATATGGGGACTATGCGGTTCACTGCTACTGTTCATCGTGGTACCTGAGGATATCAGCTACTTCAACCTCAGTAAGGCCGTCCGATTGCTGGTCTACTTTATTATGGGCATAATATGCTGTCACTACAAAATAGTAGAGAAATATGCCTCCCGATGGTACACGATAATCATGTCGCTCGCATTGTTTATATGTGTAAACTGCTTGGAACTCACGAGTGANATNNTTCCCGCNNATGCNANCTACGTTATCGGCTGTATGGCCGGTATCGCCCTGTCCACAAGCCTGTGCTGCTATCTGGTGAAGATTCGGCNCTCGGCATTTGACAGTTTCAGTCGCTACACATTCCAGATATTCCTANTGGGTATCTTCTTTCAGATTGCAGTCAGGATATTATATGGCCGCATTGGCCATACGGGCTCATTTATCTACCCCATGTTGTTCCTTGTCAGCGTCATTGCCGGCATATACGTACCCGTTGCGATTGCGCGCTTGATTGAGAGNCGCTTCCCACGCATCAAAAAATTCATAGGACTGTAGCCACCACGTGCGAGCACTTAGTTAGTAGGTGCGGCCCCAAGAGGAGCGGTCGAGCTTGCGGTAGTTGACGGCTTCATAGATGTGGGGAGTGAGGACGCTGGGTGAACCGTCGAGGTCGGCGATGGTGCGGGCAACTTTTAGTATGCGGTCGTAAGCGCGTGCCGACATGTCGTAGCGGGTCATGACTTCCTGCAGCTGTTTGAGACCATCGGCATCGGGGCGGGCATAGCGGGTGAGCAGGCGGCTATCCATCTGGGCGTTGCAGTGCACCTCGGGTTCGTCGGCGAAACGCTCGGTCTGTATTTCGCGTGCACGAATGACGCGCTCCCGTATAGTAGCCGATGATTCGCCGGGCCGCAGAGACGCCATCTGCTCGAATGCGACGGGGAGTATCTCAACTTGAAGGTCGATGCGGTCGAGAAGGGGGCCGGATATGCGGTTAAGATATTTCTGAACTTGGCCTGGCGCACAGGTGCACTGTTTGGTCGGGTGGTTGTAGTAGCCACACGGGCATGGGTTCATTGATGCTACGAGCATGAAACCGGCGGGATAGTCTATGTTGTACCGTGCTCGTGAGATGGTGATGTGGCGGTCTTCGAGTGGCTGGCGCATGACCTCGAGGACGCCACGCGAGAATTCGGGGAACTCGTCAAGAAACAGAATTCCGTTGTGGGCGAGAGAAATTTCGCCCGGCATGGGGTTGGTGCCTCCGCCGACAAGAGCAACCGGAGAGATGGTGTGGTGGGGAGAGCGAAACGGGCGCTCGGTCATGAGCATGGAACCGCGACGCAGTTTGCCGGCAACGGAGTGTATCTTGGTGGTCTCGAGGGCCTCGGCGAGTGTAAGCGGTGGCAGTATCGACGGGAGCCGTCTTGCCATCATGGATTTTCCTGAGCCGGGAGTGCCGACCATGAGAATGTTGTGACCGCCGGCACATGCTACCTCAAGGGCTCGCTTGACGTGCTCCTGACCTTTGACGTCACAAAAATCGAGGGTAGTGGCCGTGGCTGCACGGGCAAATTCCTCACGGGTATTAACGACAGTGGGGGTCAATGTGGAGGTACCTGACAGAAACTCGATGACTTGAGATATGTTGTCGACACCGTAGACGTCGAGGTTGTTGACGACGGCGGCCTCGGTGGCGTTGGCCTGTGGCACAATCATACCTTCAAAGCCGTGCTGGCGTGCCATGATGGCCATAGGGAGTGCGCCCTTAATAGGCAACACCGAGCCGTCGAGTGACAGCTCGCCCATGATTATGAAGCGCGCGAGTCGGTCGGCGGGAATTTTGCCGTCGGCGGCAAGTATGCCCACGGCAATGGGTAGGTCATAGGCTGCGCCCTCCTTGCGGACATCGGCGGGTGACATATTTACAATAACGTGGGCGCGCGGGAAGTTGCCACCACTCTGCTTAATAGCTGACTGCACTCGGTCGCCACTCTCCTTGACTGCTGTATCAGGTAGGCCGACAATCACAAAGCCGCTGCCACGGTCGACGACGACCTCGACGGTTATCATTATAGCATCAATGCCTTGAACGGCGGCTCCGTAGGTTTTTACCAACATAGCGTGGGAAGATTGGGGTGTTTATCGGTTGTCAATGCCACGAATAGCGTCGCGGTAGACGCTTCCTGAATAAAGGATAGTACCCGTCGAATCGGCAAGAACATACCATGGAAGGCGACGAATGTCGAATTGTGCAAGCGAGGGTGAGGCTACCTCGCCAGGCTCCCAACAGCGNGTGTAAACCGGCTTGACTGCGCCAAGCTGATTGCGCCAAGNAGCCGTATCGGNGGCAACNGATAATTCAACAACGCGCANNGNCTTCTTATTAGCNTNNTGAAGCCCGTTTANGTGTGAAGCGACCGAGTCGTAGGGTTCTGAGCCATCATTATCAAAGATGGCAAGAAAAATGCCTTTAGAGCCACCAGGGGCAACGGTGGTAATACTGTCGCCNGTNGTGTATAATGTAATGGGATTGAATTTGGGCAGTGTATCGTTGGCAACAGAGAGCAAAGAGGTGAACGCTGTAATCATTCCGCTCTCGGTGATGGCCTGCGGGTCGAGAAGTGAGGCAAGACTATCGGCCAACTGTGGATCGGCCATTGAGTCAAAAAATGAGGTGAGAATATACGCCGAGGCGGGGTCNTTAGGGTTGCNCGAAACATAGCGGGCGACGGCCGCATTGACNGCTGAGATGTCGGTTGAGTTCAAGGCTNCGGTATTGTCTGTACGGAAGCGGGCAAGNCGCTCACTGATGTCATCACCTTTGGNCTGCATATAGCCAGGTTCATTGAGCTTNAATTTTACCTCTANGGTCTCNCCATTNCGGGCTACGAGNGAACCNACGGGGACATTAGTACGGGTATAAATGTCAATAACNACCGNCTTATCAGACGCGCCCATGAAGGTAAANTTACTGTCAAGAGCCGCAGTGATAAGGTGATTGTACTTACCGTTAGTACGATAAACGACGTGGAGGTTCTGCGTGCCGAGACCTTCAATCTCGCCTATGACTGTAAAGTTGTCGCCTCCNCCACAAGCCACAAGGGTGAGGAGACTGCCAAAAAGAAGATATAACAGTTTCTTTGGTACCATAAGTCAAAGGTAATTCAAAAAAGTGAGTCTACAAAGCATCAGGGGGTATAAAAAAGAGGAGAGTCCCTGCAGTGAGCTGTCGGCTCTTGTGCAGGGACTCTCTCGTCGGATAGGGGGCGGTTACCTACTCTCCCA
>JAAVCJ010000026.1 GCA_014802385.1 Bacteroides sp. | reverse complement strand
GACGAAGAAGGTTATCCAGTAAAACCGCGGTATGAACTTGTAGCTTGTCATACTGCACGTCGCACTGCGATTACCAATATGTACTTATCTCAGAAATTTACAACGCAGCAGATGATGAGCGTCAGTGGACATAAGAAGGAAGACACTTTTAAAAAGTACGTCAGACTGTCAAATGATGAAAAGGCTGACGAGGTTGCAAGAGCAGCCGTAGATGGATTATTTTGAACAATATAAAATGGTCTCAAAATGGGAAGGTGGAGTATGAAAATCTCTATCTTCCCATTTTGATTTTAGATATGGGTGTGTCGCGAGTGGAAATCAATTTTTGAAAAAGGTGACCAAAAGTGACCAAATTCTGGGTTTGGAGAAAAGGGAAGCGAGATAACTATTGGATTTTCAATGAGTTATCTCGCTTTGTCTGTGCCCAGAACAGGACTCGAACCTGCACGCCTCGCAGCACTCGCACCTGAAACGAGCGCGTCTACCATTCCGCCACCTGGGCTTTTGTGTGTGCAAAGATACTACAGTTTTGGGATTTGTGCAAGCGTTTGACGGCTTTTTTGCAGTGCTATATGTTAATTTTTTACTCTTTTAGGGTGATTAGCCTTAGGTGTGGCAGTCCGAGGCGGGTGCGAAGGTAGCGTGTTAGCTGCTCCTGCTTCTCGGGGCTTATCGCTGTGTTATAGCTGATTAGGGCAACATTCAGGGTGTCGTTTTGCCCGCTTAGGGTATTGGCGCGCGTGGTGTGGGCTATGGCTATGTCGCTTATTTGGGGATATATGATTTTAAGCTCGGGGGCTACGGTGATTGACATTGTGTCGATACGTGTGGTCGATGCGGCTATGCGCTGCAGCGAGTCGATGGTGCGGCGCTGACTGTCTATCGTGGCCTGGGTCATGGTGTACATGTCGCGCAGCATNGCGGTCGAGGCGCTTTGCAGCGAGCCCATGGCGTTGCTTTGTATGATGCGCAGGCGGGTGTTNTTGAGGTGGTAGTANTGCANTTTGCCGTCCATGACGGTGAGCAGCGAGTCCTGTGGNAGNACTTCNCCCATGAGGGTGACCGTAAGTGTGCGTTGACCGTCNAGCATGTCGGTGTGGTATTTNACNACCTGNGTGGCNGGGAAGCGGAACTCGGTGTCGACAAACCGTGAGCAGTTGTTNTTNTAGGCCTCAGTGGTAATCATGCTGTANGTGAGGTAGATGGCTGGCAGCACGGTTAACATGGCGATGCCATANACNGTGTATTTGACGCGACGGGCGCGTGCGGGGTTGGAGAAGTCGCGGTAGCTGTAGTTCATGAGCCTGACGCCGACNGTNGTGGCTGTGGCTATGAATACCGAGTTGATGAAGAACANGTAGAGGGCGCCGATGAAGTAGTGGAGCTGCAGNGTGGCNATNCCGTAGCCTACGGTGCACAACGGGGGCATCAGGGCGGTGGCGATGGCTACGCCGGGTATGACATTGCCTTTGACTTTGCTNCCGATGGCGAGTATGCCGGCCGCACCNCCGAAGAAGCCNATAAAGACNTCGTAGATGGTGGGTGATGTACGGGCCAGCAGNTCGCTGTGGCCCTCGTTGACGGGNGAGATGAGGAAGTAAANGCANGACGTNGCGACACTGAAGGCGGTGGCCATCATCAGGTTGCGGAACGAGCGCTTGATGAGNTCAAAGTCGTGTATGCCGACNGCGAGGCCTATGCCTATGATGGGGCCCATTAGTGGCGAGATGAGCATGGCGCCGATTATGACGGCTGTCGAGTTGGTGTTGAGACCGAGCGAGGCGATGAAGATGGCCACGATGAGTATGAGCAGGTTGACNCCGCGAAATGAGACGCCCTCGCGTATGGCGGCCTCGGCTTCGGCCTGCGGAACGAGGAAGGGGGTGATGTTGAAGTAACTTTTGAGGTTTTGGCCGAACTTNCTGAATGCAGACAACATATTTGCCATAACTTACAGGTAGGTTTAGTGGGTTTTAAATNGGNGTGACTTTCATGTAGTCGATGTCGGGCATGCGTCGNCCTGTGGTGGTGTACAGGCGTANGGTGTTGCTGCCTGGGTTGAGCTTGACGTCGAGNGTCTTTGTGACCGGCGNTGNNGNGCTACCCGAGTTAGCNGTGACGGNGCCAACGGTGGTACCGTTGACCTCGACATCAAACGTNCGGTCNTCGTCTGATATACAGGCTATCGTGAGCCTNTACTCGCCGCCTTGACGCGAGTAGACGTCACGCCACTGCAGGTCGTTGTCGGGACGNATGCCCAGCCATGTAGCTTTGGCCCCGCCCGACANTTCAGGNTCTTCTTCGTANATGCCCGACCGGGCAGTNTGATTATTCTCGAGTTCCTGATAGGCNGTTATCCANCCTGTCTCGGCCTCGTACAGTTGNCGNTCGTGACGTTCGGNGCCATCGNGNCGNTATATGCGTGTGCCGTGAGCCGGTACAGTTACAGTCATAGCNCCTGTCATNGGGCCCATATCGANNCGCCCGAACAGGTCGCGCACCTTAACATNGCCACCCAGATCTACGTCGGCAAAACTGAGCGTCATCGTNCGCTCNCTNTCNGTNGGATTNTACAGCGCCACGGCACGTGTNGTGCCATGCAGTGTCTCCACGTCCTTGACCAGCGTATAGGCACCGGCNTCTTGGCTNACCACATAGGCCTGCANGCCGAGNGNNTCTTGGTTCANNGCTANGAGCTCNCTNTTGNTGAGCAATTCGAGCGTCGCAGGGCTGATGGCAGTGAGATCACAGCCTATGAGCANCGGCGACGACATNATNCACCACATTCCGAAGTGGGTCTTNTCTTCNTCGTCGCTCATTCCGCGGCCCACCTCAAGCATATCCATGTCATTGAAGGCCCCACCGCCGGCATAGGCCGACAGGTAAAGGTTCTGAGCTATGATTTTCATGACAGCGTCCCATTCNGGATAAATGTCCCATGTAGTGCGCCACGACGAGGCNACATCNCCCACCCANGTNCCNGGGTAGTTCCAGCGGCAGATGTTGTAGCGCACATCGTCACGGCCGGTAGCCTTGATAGCCTCGCCTATGGCCGTGTAGCGCTCGCGCTCGTCGAGGTCAAGGTGCTCAGAGTTCTGGCCCGGATCGCCGCCACAAAAGTCGACCTTTATGAAGTCAAATCCCAGGTCATTGAACAGGTAGGCCATATCCTCACGGTCGTGGGTGTACAGGCCGGTGCCCACACCGCCTGTGTCGTTGTCATAGTAGGACGCACACGTATTGCGGCCCGCGTCAGAATAAGTTCCGGCCTTAAGCCCCAGCGAGTGTATGTAATCAACCACCGGCTTCATGCCGTCGGGAAAACGTGTCAGATTAATCAGCAATCGCCCCTCGGCATCACGGCCATTGAACGCACCGTCGTCGATGTTGACATATAGATAGCCGGCATCTTTCAGCCCATTGGCGGCCATAGCGGCAGCCTGCGACTTGATAAGGTCGGCACTGATGTTGTTGCGATAGGTGTTCCACGANCTCCAGCCCATGGTCGGTGTCTCGACCGCCCGCACCGTGAGANCCACGAGCAGCGCCAANGTCATTGATAATAGTGNTTTCACGGCCGTCTGAGGTCAATAGTTGAGGTCATGCAACACCTGGCGTATGCGCTGATAGGTGGTGATNCGTGTGGGCACAAGGGGCAGACGGAGCTCGTTCTCAATCAAGCCCATAGCATTGAGCAGACATTTNACACCGGCCGGATTGCCGTCGACAAACAGCAGGCTGAACAGCTCGGTGAAGCGATGGTGTATGAGCAGGGCCTTCTCGAAGTCGCCTGCCAGCGCCAGTCTGACCATGCGCGAGAACTCCTTGGGGAATGCATTACCCACCACCGATATGACGCCGACAGCGCCGAGCGTTATGAGCGGGAANGTGATACCGTCGTCGCCCGATATGACCATGAAGTCGCGCGGCTTGCGCTTGATGATGTCGTCCATCTGGTTGATGTTGCCCGACGCTTCCTTGATACCGATAATNGNGCCGGGGTGGTCACNGGCCAGNCGCAGTGTAGTCTCGGCGGTCATGTTGACACCCGTGCGGCCCGGTACATTGTACAATATGATGGGCAGCGGCGACGCCTCGGCTATGGCGTGATAGTGCTGATAGANACCCTCCTGTGACGGCTTGTTATAGTAGGGCACTACCGACAGTATGGCGCTGAACGCCGACAGGTCGGTCGACGTGATGCGTCTGATGACATCGGCCGTACAGTTGCCGCCTATGCCTATCACCAGCGGCACGCGGCCATTGACGCGGTCAATGACAAACGCCCTCACCTCGGCCTGTTCCTCGACCGTCAGCGCCGGCGTCTCGGCCGTGGTGCCCAGCACCACGATATAGTCAACCTGATTGCTTATCTGATACTCGATTAGACGTGCCAGGGCCTCAAAGTCGATTGATTTGTCGGCCTTGAAAGGGGTAATAAGGGCAACGCCCATGCCGGTGAGATTGATTCGCGCCATAGTGCTCTNTNTTCTTTATAATGCAAAATTAATAATAATTTTGATAGTACAGCTACAAAATAGGGCGATATATNACAGTGGCCGACCTCTCNGGAGNGAGTATGGCNCGCGCCGTCGACTCGATCTCACTCCCCGTGAGCGAACGATAGGCNTCGACAGCGTCACCGGGCTTCTCNCCATGCATCACGGCCATAGCCAGCGTCGANGCACGGCGTGCAAAGTGAACGTTNGAGTAGGTGTACTGGGCTTCATACTTGTTCTTGGCGCGTTCAACCTCGTGNGCCGTGACGCCGTCGCTCACAAGCAGCCCCGTCAGACGGTCGATAGTCTCGACGGCGCGACGCTCGGCATCAGCACCGTTCTCACTNAGGCGCGCGTCGATAATCAGNAATCCGGGCTCCTCCNANCCCAGAATTGANGCATCAAGTTCGATAAACAGCTCGTTGTGCAGCAGTTCGCGCTCAAATCGCGANGACTTGCCGTTGGANAGTATGTCGGTTATGGCATCGGCCGCATAGTANCCGCGCGTGCCGTATGAATCCATACGGTAGGCACGCGTCACCGCCGTGTGAGGCACGTGGCCCGACACCGTGACCAGTCGCGGCCCGTCGGCAATGGGAGGCTCGGCAGGATACAGCCTGGGTGCCACCGGGCGTGACGGTATGTCGGCCATCCAGCGTTCACACAGTTCTCGGCATCGCTCGGCCGANATATTGCCGGTTACGGCCAGCACGGCGTTCGACGGCGAGTAGTGGTCGGCAAAATATGCACTCACGTCGTCGGCCGTCACCCGCTCAAGGTGCTCGGGGCTGACGCCGATTACAGGCCAGCGATANGGGTGTACGCTATANGCCAGCGAGCGCAGATGATGAAACAGGTCGCCGTACGGGCGGTTGAGGCACTGTTGCTTGAATTCCTCGATGACCACCGAACGCTGCACGTCGATGTTGGCCGGCGTGATGATGGGCGCGAGCATGCGGTCGCTCTCTATGCGGAACGCGGTCTCGACATTGACAGCCGGCACAATCTCATAGAAACAGGTGAAGTCGTTGCTCGTCCACGCATTGCTGACACCGCCGGCACGCTGAAGCTCACCGTCAAAGTCGGCCACATTGGCCGACCCGCTGAACATCAGATGCTCTATCAGGTGGGCCAGGCCGGTCAGCTCGGGACGTTCGTCGCGCGCGCCGGTGTTATATAACAAGTTTAGCGCCACCATGGCGGTAGCGCTATCCTGTTGATGAATGACCCTCAGACCGTTGGCGAGGGTAAATGTCGTGTACTCGTGTGTCACTTGACCACAGTGGCTTTGATTATCTTGATATCCTCCTCGGGGCGATCCTGACGGTTGGTCTCGGCCTGCTGAATGGCATCGACAACGTCCATGCCGTCAACAACCTCACCAAACACAGTGTACTGACCGTCAAGGTGGGGAGTACCGCCGACGGTGGTGTAAGCCTCGCGCTGCTCGGCAGTGAGACCCGGGGTGCGGTCGGCTTCAGCCTCGGCAGCAGCCACCATCTGGTCGCGCAGGGCATTCAGACCCTCGGTGTCCTTGTTGCGCGACATCGCCATGATCTGGTCACGGTTCTCAGCACGCAGGCGCTGGAAAATCTCGTTGATGCGACCCACACGCAGGCTCTTTTCGAGCTGATTGAGCGTCGAGTCGTTATACACCTGGCCGGTGACGATGTAGAACTGAGAGCCCGACGAACGGCGCTCGGGGTTCACCTGGTCGCCCTGGCGTGCGGCAGCCAGCGCGCCGCGCTTGTGGAAGTGGGCCGGATACACAATCTCGGCAGGCAGCGTATAGTCGGGGCCACCCATGCCCAGCATCTGGCCCTTGGCGGCACCGCGCGAGTCGGGGTCGCCGGCCTGTATCATGAAGTCTTTGATAACGCGGTGAAACAGTGTACCGTCATAGTAGCCCTCGTTCACGAGCTTTACAAAGTTGTCACGGTGAGCTGGAGTGTCGCCATAGAGCAACACACGTATGTTACCCGCCGAGGTCTCCAGATCGACGGTAACGTTGGTCGAATCGTTATTGGCCATAGTGTCTGAATCTTGATTATTGGTAGTAGTTGATGTCGTGCTGCCACATGCCACAAACGACAGTGCAGCCACGGCAGCCATAAGTATCTTTTTCATCTTAAAGCGAAGTTTGAGGATTGAGGCGTTTTTCGATGCGACGGAAGTTGTCATCGGCGGCACGCAACTCGGCGGCGCGCTCACGATAATCGGCGCCGTATACACCCTCAAGCAAGTCGGGCAGATAGCGGTGCTCGCGGTCTTTGTCAATAGCCGCAGCCACCAAACGGTCGATCGACGGCTTGAAACCACTCTTGTCGATAGCCGACAGGTAGCGGGCAGCGCTCGATATGAACTGACCCGTAAGGTCAACCTTGATCATGTTATCGATAAGAAACTCGATGCAGTCGTCACACGAATCGATGTGATTGGCAATGTATTCATAAGTCAGCAGACCGTCAGGGTCGGCGGCAAGCTGTTTTTTAATTTCTTCGTTCATAGAATATGACATATTAATAATTATCACCGACAAAGATACAAATAACCCCCGAACTCGCCAAAGTCTCATGCCACCGATTGTCGCCCAGTCCCGACTTTTCGGCGAACTCATGCTGGCTCGTACGTGTAAGGATAAAAAAAAATTATCCGTCATCACGACGAATAATCTTCTTACCTTAAATCTAATACCATGAAAAACTGATGCAAAGGTATAGCTTTTATGTTATTCAGCATAATTTTTGAGCAACAAAATGCTATGCTTTAACATCATTTTAAAGAAACAAGCCTTTAAATAGGCTTTCATTAACAGTTGTTAACTATTACGATACTCCGCAATAACTTCATCAACCTTGTCGGTGATAAAATTGGGCTTAATCGACGTCATACAACGATAGTCGCCCGTGAGGCACGGCTTGTTACCGAACACCGAACACGGCCGGCACGGTATCGGCAACTGTATATTATGGTCGTCAGGCACACGCCAGCCTCCGAAACCACAGTAGGGGTGTGTGGCTCCCCACACGGCTATAACGGGAGCTCCGGCCAGTGAAGCCATGTGCATGTTGGCCGAGTCCATCGTTATCATGGCGTCAAGGTCATGAAACAGCGCCATCTCGACACCAAACCCGTGCCGCTGACCGGCGAGCGATATTGTCGAGGGATATTTGCGGGCCCATTCGCCCAGTATCTTCTGTTCATAGGGGCCACCACCGAACAGGAACACTGTCGTGCCTGTACGTCCCGACAGTTCGCGCACCACCTGCTCCATCAGTGCGGGCGGATAAATCTTGCCCTCGTGCTTGGCAAACGGCGCTATACCTATCCACGTCTCGCCGGGCTGTCTCGGCGACTTTATGGCGGCATACACAGCGGGGTCGGTCGCGTAACCGTCAAACAGCCCCACAAACCGCGGTTGGGACTCCAGTCCGACGGCGGCCAGGGTGGCACGATAACGGTCGACCGAGTTGGTGAGCGGCAGCATCACCTTGCGGGTGCGTCGGGTGAGGCGTTTCTTCTCACTGCGCCCTTTGTCAATATGTGCGGTCGGTATGCCTTTCAGACGGGCAGCGACGCGCATCATCTTGGTGCGNAACACGTCGTGCAGGTCGGCGTAAGCTGTCACACCGTGACGGGCAATCATCTCACCCATCAGGCGCCACATGCCGCCGACGCCCTTGTAGTCGTCAAGGTTGACNCCCTCAATCACCAGGTTATCAGGACGGTTNATGAACAGCCCGGTCATCGAGGCGCGCGTCAGCATCACGANCGTGGCATCAGGATTTGACACACAGGCATCGTACAATGCCGGTATGGTCATAGCCACGTCGCCGAGCGCCGANAATCGCGTCGCGAGTATTACNTTTTTCTTATTTTGAGCCATAAAGCACCGGGTTGGTCTCCGGGTCGTTGTACATCTTCATCTGNCGGTACACCTTCATGTACTTGCGGCCTGCTGCGATGTCGTCGAGCAACATATCGATGGCGCTGATAAGGTCGGCGCGCTGTTCGAGCAGAATGTCGAGNTTGGCACGGCACTTGGCTATGTGTTCGGCCGACGCGTCGGTGCGGGCCACCTCCTGTTGCATGTGGTAAATCTTCAGAGCGAGAATCGACAGGCGGTCGAGCGCCCATGCCGGGCTCTCGGTGTTGATTGTCGCGCCGGGCTGCACCTCTACGCCTGCATACTTGTTGCGGTAGTATGTGTCAAACTCCTCGACCATGTCGGTACGATCCTGGTTCGAGCGGTCAATGCGGCGTTTGAGCGCGAGCGCCTCAACAGGGTCAATCTCGGGGTCGCGTATGATGTCCTCAAGATGCCACTGCACGGCGTCAATCCAGTTCTTTTCATATAGGGTATGTTCGAACTCACCCTCGGCATAAGGGTTGGTGTGGGGTGCGTCAACGTGGTCGGTTACGTGATAGTCGGCTGTGGCGCGTTCAAAAACGTTATAGCAGTTCTGAGCTTGGGTCATACGGGTTATTGGTTTTATACATGTGGCATTGTTAGAACGCAAACATACAAAAAACATTTCATACACACAAAATTTTTCTCTATCTTTGTAATGTGGCTTTCACACGCCACTTTACAATGTAACTGAGATTGTTTATGACCAACTCCCGCATACTTTGGGCCGACGACGAGATCGACCTGCTCAAACCTCACATCATGTTCCTTAAATCGAAGGGGTATGATGTAGTAACAGCCTGCTCGGGCCGCGACGCCATCGAACTGGCCGAGCACGAGCCGTTCGACCTCATTATACTCGACGAGAACATGCCCGGCCTGACTGGCCTTGAGACGCTTCCCATGCTGGCACGCGTGGCTCCCGCCGTGCCCGTCATCATGATTACCAAGAGCGAGGAAGAGAACATCATGGATCAGGCCGTCGGCAACCGCATCGCCGACTATCTCATCAAGCCCGTCAATCCCAACCAGATACTGCTCTCGATTAAGAAAAACCTGCACAGCAACCGTCTCGTCTCAGAACAGGCGTCGACATCTTACCGCCAGGAGTTTGCCGAGATTGGCCAGGCCATATCGTGCGCCTCGTCGCTCGCCGACTGGCAGTCGCTATACTCTAAGCTCGTAGAGTGGGAGCTGAAACTCGCATCGACCGACACCAACATGGACGACCTGCTCGAGATGCAGCGCATCGAGGCCAACGGCGAGTTCAACAAGTTTGTCAAGCGCAACTATCGCGACTGGCTCGATATGGAGAGCGACGACCCCGAGCGACCGCTGCTCAGTCCCGACGTGTTCCGCCGCCGTGTATTCCCGCTCCTCGACCGCGGCGAGAAAGTATTCTTCGTGCTCATCGACAACTTCCGACTCGACCAGTGGGAGACCATCAAGCCCATGCTGGCCGACACGTTCACCATACAGGAGTCGCTTTACACNTCGATANTGCCAACCGCCACACAGTATGCCCGCAACGCCATCTTCTCGGGCCTCATGCCGTTGCAGATTGAGAAGATGTTCCCCGAGCTGTGGGTCGACGAGGAATCGGAAGAGGGCAAGAACCTCAANGAGTCNCCNCTNATAGGCACCCAGATTGACCGTTTCAGACGCCGCGACCGCTTTTCCTATACCAAGATTAACGACTCGCAGGGCGTCGAGCGACTCACNCGCGANNTGTCGACCCTCGAGAACAACGACCTCAACGTCGTGGTGCTCAACTTCATCGACATGCTGTCACACGCCCGCACCGAGCTCAAAATGATACGCGAACTGGCATCNAACAANGCCGCCTACCGCGCCATNACCGGCTCGTGGTTCAAGCACGCNGGCACNATCGANCTGTTCCGTGCCATCGCGGCCCGCGGCTACACCATAGTGCTCACCACCGACCACGGCACCATACGCGTCGACAACCCCATCAAGGTAGTCGGCGACAAGAACACCAACACCAACCTGCGCTACAAGGTGGGCAAGAACCTGAGCTACAACCCCAAGCAGGTGTTTGAAATCAAGACACCGGCAGCCTACGGACTACCGTCGCCCAACATATCGTCGACCTACGTCTTTGCCGGCGGCCGCGACTTCTTCGCCTANCCCAACAACTATAATCACTACGTTCAATATTACACNGACACGTTCCAGCACGGNGGCATCTCGATGGANGAGATGCTCATACCGCTTGTAACGCTTTCACCCAAGACACGATGAAGACAATCACTATCAACAGCCTCGCCGACCTGCCACGCGCGGCCCGCGAGTTTNTCGAGCTGATGGACGACTCGACAGTATTTGCATTNTACGGCGACATGGGCGCCGGCAAGACCACATTTATCAACGCCCTGTGCCGCGAGCTCGGCGTGAGCGAGGACATAGCCACATCGCCCTCGTTCTCAATCGTCAACGAGTATCGCTCGGACACGACAGCCGAACTCATATACCACTTTGACCTATACCGTCTTGACAATCTCGACGAGGCTCTCGACATGGGCATCGAAGACTACTTCGACTCGGGCGCGCTGTGCCTGCTCGAATGGCCCGAGCGCGTCGAGGAGCTGCTGCCCGACGACACCGTCCGTGTGAAGCTCTTTGTCAATGACGACGACTCACGCACCATTCAGCTATCGCGCCTGTCATGAACATCATCGCGTTGCCACGTGTAGGCTCGACAAGCACCTACATGCGTCAGGAGCTTGTCGACGCACCGGCGGGGACTGTCGTCGTCACCGACTGCCAGAGTGCCGGACGCGGACAGCGCGGCAANAGCTGGGAGGCCGAGCCGGGCGCNAACCTNACCTTCTCGGTGCAGCTACGACCCGGCGGCATNGACGCCACGACCCAGTATGCCGTCAGCGAGGCGGTAGCCCTGGCCATCGTCGAGGCGCTCGACCCGTTGGTACCCGACGCGGCCCGTCTTGCCATCAAGTGGCCCAACGACATCTACTATGACGACCGCAAAATCTGCGGNATACTCATCGAGAACACCCTNTCGGGCATGAATGTCAGCCGCTCGATAGCAGGCATCGGTATCAACATCAACCAGACGCGCTTCGTGAGCGACGCACCCAACCCCGTCAGCCTCTCGATGCTCACCGGCCTCACCTACCCTCTCAGGCCGCTGCTTGAAGACGTGGTGACCCGTGTGCTCGACCGTGTGGCAGCCATCGCCACCCCCGACGGACGCCGCACTACCGCCGACGACTACATGTCGCGNCTGTGGCGTCGTGATGGCCTGCACCCNTACCGCATGCCCGACGGTACGCGCTTCAGCGCCACCATCGAGAGCGTAGCNCCTACCGGCCACCTCACNCTGCGNCATGCCGACGGCACTGCCACCACCCACGCCTTCAAGGAAGTAGCCTTTGAGTTATAAGCCCACAACCTTTGTAAGTTACTTAATATGAAATACATCACACTGTTAGCCATACTCGCACAGGCGTCGCTNGCTGCCGTCGCCGACGTGCCGTCGGTNAACTCGGGATTACCCTCGGGCTACCTCGACCGCGGCGTNTTCTACTACGATGCCTCNCTATCGGCAGCAGCCGTCGACCAGCTNTCTCACTTCGACGACATTNCCGACCCCAACGAGCAGAGCACGCTGATGGCTGCNCTCGCCGAGGCCCGCGACGCCGACCCGCGCGCGCTCNCATCACTCACNGGCTTTCTCGCCTCNTATCCGCAGTCNACGGNACGNTACCGNGTCATCAACGTCATCGGCAACTGCTATATGGATCGCAGCGAGTGGGTAACAGCGCTGTCGTGGTACGTTCGGGTGCCNGNCTCGGCGCTCGATGACAACACNGATGCCAGCCGACACCTCAACATGGCGATAGCCCTCATCAGACTCGACCGNCTTGAGCGCGCCGACTCCATACTNTCCACCCTCGCGGCCACATCACAGGGCGCCAACGCACTGTTTTACCGCGGCTACATCGCCTACTCGCGCGGCGACTATTCACAGGCACGCTCACTGCTCGAAGCCGTCACCGACACCCGTATGCCGGCTGCCCTCGCACCCTACTACCTGTGCCAGATTTACTACATGCAGGGCGACTATACCCGTGCCTACCGTGGCGCACGACGCATTGCCGACGACCGCGACATGCCAGTCGAATACCGCACCGAGGCCTGCCGCATAGCCGGCGAGGCCCTCTACAACAATGGTGACACCGACCGCGCCATCGAATACCTGCGCCGCTATGTCGCCACCACCCCCGGCGAGCCGCTCCCGTCGGCGCTCTACATTCTGGGCATGAGCTACTACCGCAGCGGCGACTACCGCGACGCCATCGAGAGCCTGCGCTCACCATCGACACTCGACGACGCTATGGGTCAGAGCGCCCTGCTCACCATAGGCCAGAGCTACATGTACCTCGGCGATGTCAGCGCCGCCATCATAGCCCTGAACCGTGCCGTCGAGCTCAACATCGACGAGCGTGTCACCGAGGAGGCCTATTATAATTATTGTGTGGCCCGTTGTGACGGTGGCCGTATGCCGTTCGGCAGTTCGGTACCCGTCTTCGAAGCGTTCCTGAAGCGCTATCCGCGTTCACGCTACGCCGCCAACGTCTCCGAGTATCTCGCCTACGGCTACATGAACGACGACAACTATGATGCCGCGCTCGTCAGCATCAACAAGATACCCCACCCCTCACAGGCCGTTACCGAAGCCAAGCAGCAGGTACTCTACATGCTCGGCAGCCGCGAGACGGCAGCCGGACACTATGACCGCGCCATCGACTATCTGAACCAGGCNCGTGCCATCAGCGGTGGCGACTCTTCGGTATCGGCCGAGTGCGAGCTGCTGCTGGGCGACTGCTACTATCACAAGAACGACTACGAGCGTGCCGCCGCCTGCTATTCGGGCTACCTGTCGCGCGCCTCGTCACAGGCTCCCAACGCCTCGGTGGCCATCTACAACCTCGGCTATGCCAGGTTTGCCCTCCACCAGTATGACAACTCGCTCAAGAGTTTCAACCAACTGCTTGGCCGTAATGACGTNCCGGCCGCCATGCAAGCCGATGCACACAGCCGCATAGGCGACTGCCTATATGCCTCACGGCGCCTTGACGACGCGCTCAGCCACTATGACAAGGCTGTACGCATAGACCCCGCCACGGCCGACTACCCCCTGTATCAGCTCGCCGTCATCAAGGGCTGGCAGGGCAACCGCAGCGGCCTCGTCGACGGCCTCAACGCCATGATAGCACGCTATCCCACATCGCCCCTGGTGCCCAAGGCCCTGCTCGACATCGCCGAGAGCTACACNCAGCAAGGCCGTGTCGACGATGCCATCGCGGTCTACCGCCGNGTCGAGCGCGACTTCAGCGGCACAGGCCACGGCCGTCAGGCGCTTCTGCTCATGGGTTCGCTCCAGTCGAGCAACGACCGGCCGGCCGACGCCTACGACACTTACAGCCGCCTTATAAAGCGCAATTCACCGTCGGCCGAGGCCACCCTCGCCGTGCGCTACATGCAGGCGCTCGCAGCCGAGCAAGGCCGCCTCGACGAGTTTGTCGCGTTCATGAACTCGGTGCCCAACGCTCCGGCCATCGACCCGTCCGAGATTGACCGCGCAACGTTCACCGCCGCCCACACCCCCGACGGCTGGGAGAAATATCTGTCGCGTTACCCCGCCGGCGAGTACGCCCCACAGGCGCTNCTGCTGCTTGCCCAGCACTATGCCTCGGCCGGCAATTCGCCCCGCGCGCTTGAATATGCCTCGCGGCTTGTGACAGACTATCCCGACGGCGAGTACGTGGCCGACGCTCTCGTGGTCAAAGGCGACGCCGAGATGGAGGCCGGCGACATACCGGCGGCTCTCGACAGCTACAGTCGCCTCGAAGCACGTGCTTCGACCCAGAACCAGCTCAACCACAGCCGCATGGGCATGTTGCGCGCATCTCGCGACCTCGGANGCTATGACGACGTCGTGCGCCTGGCCGACATGCTCCTGTCATCGTCGTCACTCGGCGGCGGCCAGCAGAGCGAGGTCAGCTTCACCAAGGCGGTGGCACTGAGCAACATCGACCGCGGCGACGAGGCCGTCGAGATATGGCGCTCGCTGTCTGACAATCCGGCCGACCTTGTCGGTGCCAAGAGCCTGTTCTACATGGCACGTCACTACTACGAGACAGGCGACAAGACCCGCGCCTGGCAGGCCGTCAACACCCTTGTCGACTCAAATACACCCCATAGCTACTGGCTCGCACGCGGCTACATACTCATGAGCGACCTCTATCGCGACCGCGGCGACACATTCGAGGCCGACGAGTACCTCAAGAGCCTCCGCGCCAACTATCCCGGCAACGAGCCCGACATATTCAGCATGATCGATTCACGTCTTAACAAAGAATAAAGCAGATGAAGATGAAAACCNCCATATTGTCACTNGCAGCCCTGCTGCTCGCAGGCCCCGCACTGTCAGCACGCGACTACACNAAGGACGTCGACGTCACCGTCGAGCTACAGCCCCTGGTGCGCGCCGCCTCACGCCTTGACATCGCGCCACGCGCCATTATACGCAACTTTCCCCACTCCACCCTGCAATACAGCGGCACAGCCGTCGTGATGCCCGTGACCCCGATGCTGCCCGCCATACAACCCGTAGGCGTCAACCCCATATACACCCCGTCGCCCTACGACGGCTACCTCGTGCTCGGCTACATGCCCATGGGTGACTTCGGCGTCTCGGCCGGTTACCGCCTCATAGGCACTCAGTCGACACGGCTCAACGCCATGACACAGCTCAACCGCAATACCTATAAGGGCTACATGCCAGGCAGCGACCCAGCCACCGACAAGCGTGCGCGCCTGTCGACCACCGACTTTGAGCTCGGCCTCGACCTGTCACACACAGCCGGCGCCGGCATGCTCACCGCCGCCACCTCGCTCTACCTGTCCCATTTCAATTATCCAGGCGGCACAATGGCCCCGTCGACCCAGAACGTCAGCGACTACCGACTCGACGCCAAGTGGCAGTCGACCCCCGACGAGACACTGTCACGCTACGACATCGAGGCCGGCATCAACCGCTTCGGCTTCGGCAAAGCCTGCTTCCCCGTCGAATTTGATATACCCGAGCAGACACCGGCCCTCGCCGAGTTCTCATGGAACGCCGGCGCCTCGGGACAGTACATGTTCTCGCGTCAGTTCGGCATCGGCGTCAGCGTCTCCTACAAGGCAGCNTCACTCAANCGCCGGTATGTCTACATGCCCGGCGAAGCCGATTTCCACAACAACGGGCGCAACTCGCGCGGAGTGCTGAGCGTCGGCGGCGCCTTCCGCTTTGTCTACGACAGCTTCAACGGACACATAGGCCCGGTAGTCGACTTCGGAACCGGCGACTACAACACCACCCGCACAGGTGCACAGGGACTCATAAGCTGGAATCTATCACCCTACATCGTAATATACGGCACCGTCGAGAGCGGCACCGACCTCAACACCCTCGCCACACTCTATGACCGCAGCCGCTATGCAGCACCGCTGTCAGCAGCCGGCCCGTCATTCCTCGACGGCGACCTGCAGGGAGGCTTCAACATCGGCCCGTTCAAAGGCTTCTCGCTCAAANTGGCCGGCGGATTTGCCAAAGCTTCACGCTGGGCACTGCCTACCCTGACCGACGGCGTCAGCACCTTCGCCTCAAGCCGCCTGAACACNGCCTACTACAACGCCACCATTGAATACCAGAACGGCAATCGCTTCGGCATCGGAGCCGGCCTGCAAGGCGTCGTCAGCAACACCCTCAACCACGCCTACTACAAGTGGGCCGACCGNGCACGCCTCGTGCTTGACGCCCACATCATGTGGCGTCCCATCGACGAACTCACACTCGAGGGNGGCTACGAACTGCGCACCGACCGTAAGATTTGCACCGTCACCACCATGCAGACCCAACCCACCGAACCCATANTCACAGCCTACGACTTCATGGGACTCGGACGCATCAGCTCGGGACGCATATCAGTCAACTACGCCTTCACCGACCAGTTAGGCGCCTTTGTACGCCTCGACGGCATCGGCCAGCGCAGCTACCTGCTCTCATCAGGCATGCCCGGCCAGCGCCTCCGCGGCCTCGCCGGCATCTCCCTCAAATTCTAACCCCCACTTACCCNGGAACTTCTTTTGCCCGGCTNCGAAGGCCTCAATGAAGTTGATTTCGAATTTGAGGAGTTTCTATATATAAATCGCGATTTGGATTTTCAGTAACTTCTATATAGATATATAGTGCCCTGATTATCCGTTTTCATCTTGTGTATCTTCATGTTGAAGATAAAATAGAACCTTTTGACTCTCAATTTCCTGTCGAAGCTCTTGCTCTGAGGGCAGAAGTGTAAGGTATTTAGAGGCGAAAAGCTGTTTGTTGCCGTTTAGTACAGAATATTTTGCAATATCCTGATCGGTTTCAGAGCATAATACAATGCCCAATGTCGGATTGTCGCCTTCCGTGCGTTTAAGGTCATCATACATTCTAACATACATATCCATTTGGCCCACGTCCTGATGTGTTATCTTATTTGTTTTAAGGTCAATCAGTACAAAGCATTTTAATATGTAGTTATAGAATACAAGATCTATGTAATAATCGTCGGTCTCGGTGACTATATGTTGCTGACGCTCTACAAAAGCAAAACCCTTACCCAGTTCCATTATAAACTGCTGCAAATGATCTATTAGAGCGGTTTCAAGTTCCTTTTCTGTATATTTTTGATCTTTTGAGATACCGAGAAATTCCGTCACGTATGGAGATTTAAGAAACATAGCGGGCGACATATTACCATACTCTTTCCCGGATGATTTAATCTCCATCTCTTTCTTTACTTCCTCTGAGTTGGAAGACGCGAGCAAACGGTGATAATATTGAGTGGAAACATTGCGGTCGAGCGTCCTTGACGACCACATTTGAGAAGATGCCTCTGTAAGATACCATTCCCGGGCTTTTTTATCAGTAACACGCAAGATGGCGCGTATATGTGTCNACTTCAGATTTGGTACGCGCGCGTTCCAAATCGCCCAATCGNGNAAAAGGATAAAAAACTGCCTGTAATTTCNAAGATTTCGCGGGCTGAATCCTTTTCCTAATTCGANNGTNAGTTGCTTAGATAGCTCTTTCAGAGAAGNAGCACCATATTCGGCCCGCAATTTTCCACCTTGCTCTTCCAGAACAATACGTTCGCCAANTTTCCAGTAAGCATTAAGCATCGCCGCATTTATCGCCGATGCAGCTTGGCTACGAGCCGCATCAAGGATNGTTTTAATATCCTTGATTAATCCGATAGAGATATTATCGTCTTCAGATTTTAATTTCATAGCCAAACTATTTGAAATTGCAGTCTGATGCTTCATATTNTATTCAGTTAAATATTTCTTTCTTGTCNATAGCTATGATTTGCACTTTAACGGTGATGCTAACGCAAAGATGCAAATATAATTCGATATTGCAAAGAAATATGCTGAATTACATGCCGCACCATCTCGACGCGGCATGTNTGCTTATTCCTGNGANTTGTAGTCCTCNAGGGCGCGGCGGATTGAGGGCCACAGGCCGAGGCGGTCAATCTGAGANATATCGAACACGCGCAGATTACCGGTCTTGTTCAGGCTCATCATGGCGGCGTTGTACATGTTGTTGGGGTTGTCGGGAATGGTGTCGTGATTGATAGCATAGAGTGATCCCACGAGCTTGCAGTCACCCTTGAGCAGCGAGTCGGCTCGCTCNTAGGCGAACTCTATCGACTCGTTGTTGTCGGCACCATGTACCTCCTCGAGATATGCGCCGGCNGCGAACACGTCCAGATATGGTGCGAAGCCGGCNNCCTNATACTCGGGTGTGCCATAGCTGTAGGCCATGCACCACGACGAACGCGGCGAGGCCCAGTTCTGAGCCGANCCNTTGAGNGCGTGAATCCATGTCGCGGCCCAATACTCGACATCAACGTCGGGTTTCAGTTCATGTATAGCCTCTGATGCCGTCTTGACAAAGTCGCTGATGACATTGGCGCGCCATGCCCACCACTGGTTTATCAGTCGGCCGTCTATGCGGTTACCATCGGCGTCATAGCTCATGACGTCGGCCGGCCACTCGATTATCGAGTCGCCGCGCTCGGCCAGATAGTCGCCGAACGCCCGTCGGGTGAAGTCGCTGAAATCGCTCTCGGCATCGGGAAAACGGCAGTAGTCGAGCGAGAAACCGTCGACGTCATACTTGCCTACGAGTTCCTTGATGAGTGTCAGCGCGTACTCCTGCACGTCGGGTCGGGCCGGATTGAGGAATGCGGCCGCCTTACGCGAATGCCTGATGTCGTCCATCGTGCCGTCGGGCTTGTATTCGATGCACAACATGTCGTCATATATCGAGTCCTGATAGCAGTAGCCGCGTTGCCAGTAGGGTGACCCCACGGGCATAACCGAGAACGACGCCGACAGGCGCATGCCGCGCTTGTGACACTCGTCGATAAACGCCTGCAGGTAGTCCCAGTCGCGGCCCAGCGGTTCGGGTGTAATACCCTCTATATAGTCGAGATATGGCAAATACTCGCTGTAATACAACACCTTGCCATAGTTTGGCTTCACGTCAAGCACCACATGGTTGAAACCGGCCTCGTGGGCACGGTCAAGATAGATGGCAATGCTGTCGCGGTCGGCAAAACGCACGAAGTTGGCATCGGCCGCAATGCTGACGTACACCTCGGGTTCGGCTGCATTACCAGCTCCCCGTGACTCACCACAGCCACACAACGCTGCCAGCAGCAGCACACTCATCAACACACGCTTCGCGACCTTGCGACACATTAGCCTATTCATGATTTCACTGATTTACGGGTAGTTACTGTACCGTTGCTGTTCTCGGTACGTATTATGTAGATGCCCTTGGACAACATTGTCTCATCGGCCTTACCGGCTACTTCGAGCACCACGCGGCCATCGACAGTGTAAATNGTGGTTTTGGCTACATCGGCTCCGTCANCTTNAACCTCATCGACCGCCGATGGTTCGGCAATCATGAAGACAACCTCCTGACCCGAGGTACTTACAGGTGTCTGNCCGTCAAACAGCACGGCAAAGTATATCTTGCCGGGCTCGGCTGCCGGGAATGATCCCTTGACGTTGATTTCGGTGCTCTCACCGGCCTCTAAGAAGAAGTAATCGGTCGTAAAATAATTTACCGCCGAGACNCTGCCCTGGGCNTAGGGGAAGATTACCACCATGAGGTTGCGGCCGAAGAAGCCCTCCTCACATGTNAGNTTAGCGGTAAATTCCATATTTGACTTGTCAACGTTGCGTATATCGCCCACCAGGTCAAAGTCATCGACTGTAAGCACGGTATTTTCAGGCTCAGCAAACAGCTCAACCTCAACACCCTTTGACATTATCTCATTGTTTGATTCAGACACCAGATATAGGGTATATTTACCGGCGTCAGGATAAGCCGANGTAGCGAAGTGATTGAAAATACCNGTATAGTTTAACTCGGTCGATTCGCCGGGCAAGAGGTCGATACTTATAGCCGACGCCTTGGCTACGGGCTGTGAGCCACTGGCAAGTGTCGGTACCAGTGTACCCACAAATTCTGTATCGCCGCTGTTGGTCACAGTTGCAGTCAGGCTGAACATATTNCCCAGATATACAGGCGATAGCAGTGTCACATCGTCGCTATAAACACGACCGCGGTCGCCCTCGGCAAACGAGCAGATNCCATTCTTGATGGTCATGATAATCTTCTGATTGGTCGACAGCTTCACGGGGATATCCTTCCACACGCCATCGGTGCCACACATCACCGGTTCGACAATGTAGGTACCCGAGCGGAGTGTCGACGGTATCTGGGTCACGTAGTCACTTATCAGAGTCAGACTACNCATNTTGAAACGTGTCGACGACGAACCATACTTCACCTCGCCGGTCTCCTCGTTNGTAAACCTCACACCCAGCGAGCCCGAAGCCGTGTCGATCGAGTAGTTCACNATACGGTCACCAACCTTTATCTGATCGCCNGGACGTGTATCGCCGCTCTTGGTCGGGGTGATACTGAAGCCCTGATCCATCATCAGGTTCAGATACATCTTTGACGTGCTCTTGGGCTTGCGTATGTTGGCAATCACGGCCTGATTGTAGTTGAAGCCCGATGTCGAGCCACCGATGCCCTGTTGTGCCGGATCGAGAGCCGATAACAGGAAATAGCCGTCGCTCGTGCCCCCCCAGCCCCAGTTGATATGGAAAAAGCCGTCGCCGCTGTAGCCGTCACACACAAACGAGTGGCCACCCATGTCCGACGAGCCCGAGTACTGCACCGGGCCATAGTTCTTAAGCTGATTGTAGATGAATTCCTCCCAGTCGAGCATGCCGAAGTAGTCGCGCTCGGCATAGCGTATATTCAAATCATAATTGAAATAGTCGACCAGTGCCGACGCCACATACACGTCGGCCGTACCGCTCTCGATCGGAGTGTACTGCATGTTGGTGCTCACGCCACACGCATACATCAACTGCCCCACGGCCGACTTCTCGCGCTCGTTGCCCGCGCCGTCGGCATAGCTGTCGAGCATGCGTGCCCAGTCAAAGTTGACNGTCGAGAAGTCCATCGATATCCACTCATTCTGATAATAATAGCTGTTTTCACCTCGTCCTGTCGCCGGCCAGCTGTGATACTTCATCACCTGAGCCATAGCNGTAGCCACGCAGCCNGTCATGCTGCGCGACCCGTTATATTTGGGACACATCGAGTTGTAGGGCGCGTCCTGATTCCAGCGTGTGGTTACGAGCGGTTCAATGGGCGCACGCTCNGGGCGTTCNGGAGCCAGTGNACGGACAGAGCGGCTCTGCTCAATCTGGCGGGCGTACTCGTCGAGCCACCACTTCATGGCCGGCGGCATGTCGGCCACATCAAACGAGCCGCTGTCGGCATAACCCANAANCGGNGTCACATTATCGTCGGCNCTCACCAACATGTANCCCGACTTGTCGCTGTTGAACACATATAGCGCCGCCATGTTGTCGCCNGGAGCATCGACNGTATAGGCCAGATTATAGTGACGGTTGTTTACAACCGACATGCGGCCCGACGACGAGCCNGAACTCANGGCCGATTGGAGNGCCGCCTCGGGTGACAGTACCTCAGCTTGGCNCNCGGTTGNCGACATGATGGNTACGGCNGCAAGTGCCAGCCGCTGAATATGCGCATAAACAGTTTTNTTCATTTATATATATAAGGAATGATTTGATTTCGACAGCAAAATTACTATCTCAATATNTTTTNNNCAANNNTGCCATAGCAANNTTTTTGAATATTCANNNTNNTAAANNATGTTAAANTNANNCATTTTGNCNANGNGAACNGACTTAAANTTGGTAATTTTGCNANCGTTTTAGGTNAAATCAATTANNNTTGTTNCAANNCNACNCTNACAAAACANANTATAGAAACTCAATAACATTATTTATTTTTCATGAAAAAATTTTACACTGCAGTGGTAATGCTCGGTGCCGTCGCTCTTGGCGCACAGGCCGAAGCATACCGTTCTGTGGCGATAAATCTTGCCAACGGCAACAAGGTCGAGATNAACCTCACCGATGAGCTCACAGCAGCATTTACGCCCACCAATCTCGTAGTCGAAGACGGAACCAGCACCGTAGAGGTTCCGCGCAAGGACATACGCTCGTTCACATTTCAGGAGTCGGCCGGCATANCCGATGTCACCGCTCAGGCACCCTCACAGCGCATNGAGGGNGGNNCGATGATATTCACCGGACTGCCCNCCGATTCAAAAATCGAGGTTTACACCGTCGCCGGTGTCCTCATTGACAGCGCTGTCGCCACCGGCGAGTATCGCTTTGACCTCTCGGGCGTCAACGGCGCTCTCATAGTGAATGTTAACGGAGTAGCTTACAAAATAGCCGCAAACCGATGAAAAAAGGAATCGTAGCTTTAGGCGTTGCCGCCGCTGCAACATGCGCGCTCTTTGCCGCATCAGACCGTATCGACATATTCGACAAGNACGGTAAGTTTGTATCAATAATGGCCGACGACATTCAGGAAATTACCGTCGGCAAGAACCCCACAGGCGAGGGATACTCGACTATCAACGTCCTGACCCCCACAGGCATGCGCACCCGCGCCATCGCCGGCATGGGCGATATCAACTATGTCAAGGTCGACTACAAAAAAGCNCACCAGATTGACACCGTACATTCGGCCCACTCAAGCATTTGCCTGCTCGACTGCCGCAACAACACCGACTACTGGGGCGAGGCTCAGATTGATCCCACCAAGCCCGCCGACTGGCACGGTGCATTCGCCGACGAGATGCCNCACTTCCTGGTGTTCACCGACAAGGGTTACGCATCAGAGTTCTCAGTCACNGGCGGATACACCGGCACAGTCTACACCGACAACCCCAACTTCATTTTCTGGAGCCTTGCCGAGAACAACCTGCTCGGTATCGACTCTTACTCGTTCGACATGCCTTTCGAGCCCATCACCATCGCTACAACATCAGTCGAGCTCGAGACCTACATGGGCGCTCCCTTCCTGGGCACCTATAAGGGTGTTTGNGTGAGCTACAACGGCAGCCGAATCACCACATTCGACGCCCCCGTGCTCGAGGCCGAGTTCAAATACAACGGTACTTACGTGATTAAGTCGACCGANGACAAAGCCTACGACTTCCTCGACCTCTACGACTATAACGAGGCCAACAACTCGTTCGCTTACGTACCCGCACCCGAACTTCAGTACGAGGACCTCACAGCCGTTGACACCGGCCTCACAGGTACATTCTACGACGGCATCGTCATAGCATGGTTCCATGACATTCACGAGGACAAGCCCGACAACACCGTGCCCTATATCGCAGCCCGCGAGGAGATGGCCTTCACCATGGCCGTGGGTGGAACCTACGGCAACCACCGCCTCATCGAGGCCAAGGCAGCCGACGGCACATGCCGCTACTTCTACATCAACGACGCCTGGGTGGTAAACGAGGTCACCATGGACTACTCATGGGGCAATACCCTCGCTGGCGACAGCCAGGCCTTCTGCGTGCTCAATGGCGAGAAGATTTTCAAGTATGTCTGCTACGGTCATGGCCAGGAACCCACCTTCACCTTCCGTGGTGTTGAATACGGCACTTACAACGGCTCGGGCGACGCCCTCAGCCTCGACGGCTATGGCAAGTGTACCCTCGGCGATTCAGACGGCACCTATACCATCGACGGTGGTCTGGTAACAGCTACCTTCGGTTCAGAGGTGCGCATCTTTGTCGTTGACCGCGTTGCCGGCACATACAACGAGATGGTATCTGATCCCTGGACCGGCCAGCCCGAGTACACCTGCACAAACGCCATCGGCGCCTACGCACGTGGTGCCGAAAACAGTGACAACACCATCACTATCAGCTTCGACAAGAACTTCTCGGGCAACGACGAGCCCGGTACAGCACGTGTCAACATCAACATCAGGCGCACCGACGGCTTCTCGCGTCCGATCGGCGTGTCAGGCTCGGGTAAGTACATCTACTCGGCCGAGACAAAGACCGTTGTAATCACCAACATCTACATGGGCACCTCGGCCTACACATCAGGCGAGCGCAACCTCACCCTCAAGCTTTCTGACGACATGCTCTCGATGTGGATTGACGACTCGACCGAAGACCGCATCTACAGCACATCGTGCGACGGCAGCTACGTGCTCACCGGCGAGACAAACACCCTAACCGCTCCCGCACCTGCAACGTCAGTTGAGCTCGCACCCGAGTACACCGGCAAGCCGGCATTGGGATCTATGGGTATGACGATGGGTGAATCCGAGACTACTCTAACTATCGACGCCGCAAACTCGATCGCAACACTTCTCATTAAAGGTGCCGGTACAACTCTCTTAGACAAGACGGTAAACTATGAGTTCTCGGACAATACGCTCACACTCAAGGACGTTCCTAACTATACCCTTGTATCATTTGTGCCTCAGGAGGGTATTACCGACCTCGTGTTTACTCTTAACGAGGACGGAACGCTCACTTCTGATATGACCCTCGGCTGTCAGGCTATGGGTATGGTTCTCGACGTTGATTTCTCAAGCGCCACTCTTACTCCTGCCGAGTAAATACCTAAATCTTGCCCACCGAGGCAGGTAATCAACAGATAGAATGCACCGCAAACGTCGTCTTATGCGTTTGCGGTGCATTTCATTTTATAGCCTCCTCGCCCAACAATTACCGTCTCCGGGCTGTTGTCTTTACAACTAAATGTATCCTACTATGGAATTTGAATCGATTGTAAAGATTATTGCCGAAAACGAGGCCTACGCCAATATTGTTGGACGCACAAGCATACGTGAATTTACCGACGACTACGTCTCAGACACTATCCGATCGGCCCTGCTGCATGCCGCCATGAGCGCCCCTTCAGGCGTCAATCGCCAGCCCTGGGAGTTTGTGGTTGTCGATGACCGCGACATGCTCAGACAGCTGGCCGACAAGCTGTCCTATGCCAAGATGGTGGCCCACGCGCCGATGGCAATCGTAGTGTGTGGCAACACCGAGCGCTTTCTTGACGGCGACGACTCGACGCTGTGGGAACAAGATCTCTCGGCAGCATCAGAGAACATTCTGCTCGCCGCCCACGCCCTCGGTCTCGGAGCCGTATGGACATGCCTCTATCCCCACGCCGACCGTGTCAATACAGTTCGCCAACTGCTACATATCCCCGACTCGGTTGTACCTTTCAATCTTATACCAGTAGGCTATCCCGCCGGACACCATCACCCGAGGGATAAGTGGCAGCCCGACCGCGTTCACCACAACACCTACTGATACAACACACAAAGGAGGCACGCACCGCCCGGGTGCATGCCTCCTTCTTAATGAGTGGTTATGTGAACCGCTTACTTCACGGTCACCTTGGCAACAGTGTCACCTGCCTTGACGATGTACATACCGGTCGAGAGCGTGATCACTGTGCGTGTCTCGCCCTTGACGGTGCGTATTGTCTTGCCGTCGGGGGTGACGATGCTGATGTCAAGTCCCTCGGCGCCATCTACTACTACGCTGCCGGCGATAGTATAGATGCGGAGTGATGAGGCCATGACGGCATCGACTGAGCTGGTGCTGCGGTCAACCTGAACGTCGTTCGATTTGAGCGACTCGCCCTCGGCATACAGTGCGGTTACATTGTATTTGTAGACCGAGTTATTGTCAACATCGGCATCGGTGTAGGTGGTTACTTCAACGGGCTCATCGTTGAGTTTCACATTGTCACGATATACATTGTAGCCTGTAACCTGCATAGTATTGGTTGCAGCGTTCTTAGCGATGAAGGTCACATCGTCGACAAACAGCATGTACTGGCACGGGCTCACGCAGCGTATTGCAAAATACTTGGTACCCTCGGGCAGATAGGCCGAATACTCGATCCACTGCTGGGGTATGTTGACATACTCTCTAATGAGGGTGAAATCTTCGGGATTATTACCGGTAGTCGAGTAGAGTATCTGGAATGTCTCGTAGTACTGGGGCTGGTCAGGGTCGCATGGGAAGCTTGATGCCCACATCGAGATGGTCTGAGGCTCGCCTGAGAGCTCGGGCGAGATAGCCCAGTCGTCGTTCTGAACCTCCTGCTTACCTATAAGCGAATACATGGCACACAGATACTGGTTGCCAGAATGTGCGCTGAACGCCGCTATATTACCTGTCTGGAGTGCGGGCAGAGTGTTATTGAACACAAAGAACGACTGCTGACCGCTCACGGGCAATTGCTTGTTGCCTATGCCGCCGATAGTAGCGTGGTCATTGTCTACAAATTTCCAACCGGGAATAGAGGTTGCCCACGCACTGATACCGTCAAAGCTCTCGGTCTGTGCAACTGACATACTGGGCGCCTCGGGTACGCTCCATGTCAGGGTCACATTGTCGGCGGTCTGTGTTGCCTGGAGGTCGTTGACTGTGGCAAACGCGTTNGACTCTACAACAACGGTAGCGCTCTTGCTGTTATCGTTGACAAACTGGTCGGGACCATACTCGATTTCGACAGTGTAGGTGTGCTCNCCGACCATCAGCGCCGAGAGACAGTCAGTGAACTCGATGTTTGTGACAGCGTTGNTATCGAGGGCAGGCAAGCCCGACTTAANGGCTATCACCTCATCGTCACGCAGCAGGTTGACCCTNTAGCCGCGGGCGCTCTCCCAGCCGAGATTNTCGATAGTGGCACCTATTGTGAACTCGGTGTTGGGGGCAACGCTTACAGGAGCGGTCATGGTAGCTACAGCCAGGTTGTACTGGGCGTTGGATGTCACCTTGAAGTTATCGAGGTGAGTGAAAGCGATTGTCTTGTTATTGGCTGTGATGCGCAGTTGTATGGTCTGACCCTCGAAGTCATTGAGAGGTATGGTCACCTTGCACCATTGGCCAAGCTCACCCATGTCGGCAATATCCGATTGGTAAACCTGTACATAATCTTCGCCCATGATGCGTGCGTCAACCTCCACGATATTCTCGTTACGCGACGATGATGCGTAGTTATAGACGTAGAATATGAACGCAGGTTCAACAGTCTCGTCAAGAGATATCTTACCTGTAATCAGCGAGCATGCTCCGCCGCCATAGGCCTCGAAATACATCATGCCGCCGTCGTTGTCATAGGGTGTAGTGCCGAAATCATCTGAAGCGACCATAGACCATACATCGTCGCCTTTAACTACCTGATTGGCGAAGATCGAGCTTACCTTGCAGTCGGCAAATGACTCGGCCCACGGTGTGGTGTAAGCCTTGCCGACGGGAGTCTGAGTCGAAGGAACTTTCTTGGATGTACCGCCCTCGGTTACAGCCTCGACGATGGTCTGAACGAATCGCTGGCTGCCGTCATGGTTGGTGAAGCCGTCAAAGGCATCATATTCATAGGTGTTGCCCTTGACATTCTCGGCAAGCAGATAGATATCACCACCGATATACTCATAGACATTATAAGTAACATCGTCGGCCGTGAGTGTCTGACCCTTGATGTCGGCTGTAACGGCTGTCCATTTGGCTACCACATGACCTTCGGTGGTCTCGGTCATCTTAACCTCGGTTACGTTAGTGGGGGCGGCAAAACCTATGAACAGATTGATTTTAGCCTCGGCGCTGTCGCCAAAGCTGTTGTAGGTGATAATGCCATACACATGGTCTCCGGCAGCAGGGTCGGTATCATCGACAATGGTCATTGTCTCGCCGGGGGCGGGAATGCCTGCGGTGATGGTTTTGACAACCTCGCCGTCACGCGTAAGCTCTACCTTGGTAACAGCGTCGATAGCGTTGCCGGCCATGTCGGTCGAGGGAACGGTGAATGTGAAGGTCGCCTTGTGGGCACCGGTCTCGTCGGCAGTGCCGGCCAGGTCGGTGACAGTGGCGGGAGCCTTGTCGGTCTTACCGGCACCGATGCTCATTGAGTTGATATACAGGTAACCGCCATTAGAGGGTGTAGTGGCATGTATACCTATATAATAGGTGCCGTCGGTATCGGCACTGAATGCACCCTCAAACTCGGTATATTGCGAGTCGCTAACGCTCGTCGACGCGACAACGGGCTGTGTGAGAGCCTCGACGGTGGGAGCATTGCCTGCAAACACCTCAAACTGCTCGGTATAAGAGCTGTTGTACGCCTTGGCCGCCATGGTGAACGCGTAGGTCATGCCGTTCTTTACATTGACAGCCGGCAGTATGAGCCAGTTGTCGGCGGGTTTAGAGCTTGTGCGTACATAGATACACTTATCTGAGCTGTTATAGCTCCACTGCTGGGTGTCGGTGCCGGGGTTCAGTGTTGAGAACTCAAAGAAGTCGGTAGCCTGCTCAAACTTGAAAGTGTAAGGAGGCTCGGCTGCACCAAGAGCAAACTTGGCCGTGGTTACAGGCATAGACACCATGTCGCCGGTGACGGCCTCTATGGTGTACCAGTAATCGGTACGTGTGGCTGGCGAGGGCAGTGCGTCTTTCATAGATGTCGTTTTCAGATCGGGAGCCGATACCACAATGCCTTCGGGATAACGGGTCACGCGGTAAATCATGTTGGTACGGTCAATCTGACCACCGTGCACACCCGACGAAACTCCCGACCAACGCAGGCTCACCTCTCCATCAGTATATGCCGAGATAACAGGCGCTGTAGGAGCCTTGGGCACGTCGATACCCATGTACTTGACATCGGCTCGCTGACGGGGGCCCTCGCCAAACTCGTTGCTGAAGCTTACCGACAGGCAGTAGTAACCGCTCTTCTCGACCTCGAACGGAACCGAGATACGGCCAGCCTTGTATGCCGACGCGCCGGTCTTGTACAGTTCGCCGTTGATGTATACATTGTAGNTCAGGTCACCGCTGCCGATNCTGCTGTCAATGCTGTAGTTGGGNGCATAGAAAGCGAATGTGCCGTTAAGGTTGGTACCAGACACCGACAACGACGGTGAATATGTCGACTTGCCGGGCAAGNTGCCTGCATACTCGGGCTCGGGAACAAAGAAACCACCGAGTTGCTCTTCATTCTCGAGATCGTAGAGCTTGGTGGCGGCTGCAGTAGCGAGGTCGATGCTGTAGAGCGCGCTCTCTGTGTCGGTCTTGATGGCATAGAGCATGGTGTTACTCTCCTTGTCGACCATACCGCCGGTAATCCAGTCATTCTTGAGGCCGGTCTCACCCACCTTGGTAAGTGTGCCGTAGGTAGTGTCGACCGTCAGCAGNTCGCCGTCCTCGTCGATAGCATATAGGACACCGTTCTTGTTGAAGCCACAGGCTCCCCAGCCTTTGGGCAGGTTAGCGATAGTGGTAGCACTGAAATATGGAACATTGACTGAACAAAAGCGGAATGTCTCGCCGTCACTGTTGAAATAGCAGCCGAACGTCAGTCCCAGATCACGATCAAACGTTATCGCCGTTGCAACATTCTCGACCGAGCCGNTATAATTATCGTCTATTTCCCAGCCATTGTTCATNTCATANCTGTTCTGCTGTACNGCTGTCAGGCCCATGACAGTCTCGACACGCGTGCCATAGAAATAGCCGTTGTCGTATGCCACACCGCCGCCGCTGGCAAACACATTGTTCTTGATAAGCACGGGGCTATACTTGTCGGTCGTGAAGCTGTACACACCGGCGCTGTGTGTCGGATACGAAGCCACCGCGTTGAATTTAATTTCGGCCTGAGACGTCACCGTAGCNGCTAAAGCTATGGCTATCAGACCGGTTCTAAAGTAATAAGGGGTAATTTTACCCATAAATTGTTTGTAATGATTGGTTTAGCGGCTCATTTATTGTCTNTGTNCCATCGGGCAGAGCCATTTNGCCTAATGNCTCGCAAAGATAGTAAAAAAGCGTCAATTANGTCNATTTTTTAAGCACACAAACTGNATTTTTTACCGTTATCAAGTGATTTTACAACAATTCGTCACATATTTTCAGTTTAAAAATCGTAATTTTAGAAAAAAANTTCATGGTCGTGTGTCACCTATCGNGGCNCTGATGTGTCTATCAATTGAGATGTCTCGAAAACAACACCTGTAATCAACAATAAAAACTCTTCAAAGATTATGACTACAACATTAGTACCTATCTTTATTTGTGTAGTTCTGCCGGTAGCAATCGTCCTCATACTGGCGCTCACCACGATAAACAACGACAACAAACGCGCCCAAATTCTCATAAAGGCTATCGAGTCGGGCAACAACATCGACGCCGACAAGCTGGCCGAAGCCCTGCGCAAACCCAAGAAATCGCCGCGCGAGATTNTCAACCTGCGCCTGCTGCGCGGCTGCATCTTCACATTACTCGGCCTCGGCCTGGATATAGTCGCCATTTTCAACCTATGCTCNGGCGATAGCNATGTCTCGTCNGACGTCGTGACTATTCCCCTTATATTTAGCGCCCCGATNCTGGCNATCGGCATAGGCTACCTCGTGGTGTATTTCGTCACCCGCAAACAGGTTGAAGATAAATAACACGCACNCAATATAAAAAAAATGACCCGCGAGCAATTCATAGCCCATGTAGAGAGTTCACAACGAGCGTTCAGGCGCTTCCTTGTGGCTCTCTGCTGTGGCGACGCCCAGCTAGCCGACGATATCGCCCAGGAGTCGCTGATCAAAGCCTATATGTCGTGTGACGGCTTCAACAACCCCGACAAATTCAACGCCTGGATCTACCGCATAGGCTACAACACATTCCTGAACCACAAGCGCACCACACGCCTCACCACCGGCTATGACGAGGCCCGCGACATAGTCTCAGACAATGAGACCGACGGCACCTACCGCTACCAGGAACTGTACGCCGCCCTCGACAGCCTCCCCGCCAAAGAGCGCACGTCGATACTGCTGTTCTACATCGAAAACTACTCCATCAAAGAGATTGCCGATATTGTCGGCGCGTCACAGGACGCCGTCAAACAACACCTGTCGCGCGGACGCAATCGCCTGCGCGGCCTGTTGAAAACCTCACAAGAATAATATTATGGAAGATAAAGATTTCAAAGAACTGTTCAACGATTTTGAGCCCGAGATGTCGTCCGACCTCGCGTTTATGAGCCGCCTGCGCGACAACCTCGACTCGGTCGAGATGATACGTCAGCACAACGCCCGACTACATGCCCGCAACAGGATAGCCATCGCCATAGCCGCCTGTGTCGGCTTTGTGGTCGGACTCATGTTCTCGCTCGCCCTACCCTACATCGGCAGCGCCGTCAATGCCCTGCAGTCGACCCTACCCTCCGAATCAGTCTTACGCATCATCACCGACAACTACCGGCTTCTGGCATGGCTGCTGATAGGCGCCACAACCGTCTACGCCACCATCAACAGCTACAACATAGCCCTCGGCTCCCTCACCAAAGACCATCACCGCACCAACCGTTAAAGCAATTCAACAAAGTAAAACACCCCAAAAACACAAAACAGCGCCCTCACTTTTAAGTAGAGGGCACTAATATTTGAATAATTATCTCAAATTTTGTGCCGACATATATCTATGGCTTTTTGAATAGTCTCTTGTAGCGGCGGAATATCATTTTTCACTGCTTGAAAGACGACATCGGCATCAAGTTCAAAATAGCCGTGAGCAATATGATTTCTCATTCCGATAATTGCTCTCCAGGGTATATCAGGGAAATTTGAAGTAAGAAAATCGGGCAACACTCTATTCACACGATTGATGCCTTCTCCGATAGCAGTTATTAGTTTGTGCTGCGCGGTGCAAATCAGAGTCAGAGTATATAGATTGTATCATCAGATATTTGATTTATAAATCTTTGTGATAAATGAGAATGACGTCTGATAAGGTCTACAGATGTTTTGAGCAAATGTTCCAGATACTCTTTGAGGGCCGACATCAGAAAAATCTTGGGCGGCATATCGACAAGAATATCAACATCGCTGTCCGCATGATTGTCACCCCGGGCCATTGACCCGAAAATCGCAAGCCCGGTCACTCCAAATTCTTTTTGGATATAGGGAATAGCGTCTTTGAGTTTTGCGATACATTCGGCTCGGTCACACATGGCATTTTTATGGGCTGAGGTTTAATTTACATAATTGCCGATATTCTCGGCTATCTGATAGTTTATTGAGCACAAAGATATAAAAAAATCTTATTGTGGCAATAAACATTTCTCATTGAATTAATGTACTTTGTGTTTAACACACTCGTCGTTGGGGCACAATGAATAGGGCGCGACCGCAATGTCACTACCAATTTAATTGTTAAAGCAATTTAACAAAGTGACCACCACCACGAGGCGGTGATCACTTTAAATTTGTGGGTATGGGAAAAAAGAGGTATCTTTGCACGTTATAACATTTCACATAGCTATGAATATTTCGTATAATTGGCTTAAGCAATACATCGATTTCTCTTTAACGCCCGATGAGCTTGCTGCCGCACTCACGTCGCTCGGCCTCGAGACCGGCGGTGTCGAGGAGGTCGAGAGCATACGCGGCGCCCTGCGTGGCATCGTTGTGGGCAAGGTGCTTACATGTGTCGAGCACCCCAATAGCGACCACCTTCACATCACTACTGTCGACCTNGGCAACGGCGAGCCCACCCAGATTGTGTGCGGTGCTCCCAANGTAGCTGCCGGCCAGACGGTTGTAGTCGCCACCGTGGGCACTACCCTCTATGACGGCGACAATGAGNTCCAGATTAAGAAATCCAAGATACGTGGCGTCGAGTCGCTGGGCATGATATGTGCCGAGGACGAGATTGGCGTCGGTGCCTCTCACGACGGCATCATGGTGCTNCCCGACGACGTCAAGGCCGGCACTCCGGCTGCCGAATANTTCGGCCTGACAAGCGACTTCGTGCTCGAGGTCGACCTGACCCCCAACCGCATCGATGCTGCCTCACACTATGGCGTGGCACGTGACCTCAAGGCATGGCTTGACCGCAATGCCGACGGTGCCGAGCTACATCGCCCGGCTGTCGACGCGTTCAAGACCGACCGCACCGACGGCGCGATAGCCGTTGAGGTCGAGAACGCCGAGGCTTGTCCCCGCTACACNGGCGTCACCATACGCGGCGTCAAGGTAACCGAGAGTCCCAAGTGGCTCAAAGAGCGCCTCACCGCCATAGGCCTGCGCCCCATCAACAATATAGTNGACATAACCAACTACCTGCTGCACGCCATNGGCCAGCCGCTTCACTGCTTCGACCTGGCCAAGATCGAGGGCGGCAAGGTAGTGGTAAAGAATGCCACCGAGGGCGCCAAATTCGTAACCCTCGACGGTGTCGAGCACACTCTCGACAGCCGCGACCTCATGATATGCAACGCCGCCGAGCCCATGTGCATAGCAGGCGTTATGGGNGGCCTTGACTCGGGTGTGACCGAGGAGACCACCGACGTNTTCATCGAGAGCGCCTACTTCAACCCCACCACCGTGCGCAAGTCAGCCCGCCGTCACGGCCTCAACACCGACTCNTCGTTCAGATTTGAGCGCGGTGTCGACCCCAACGGCTGNCTATATGTGCTCAAGCTCGCCGCTCTCATGGTACAGGAGCTTGCAGGCGGNGAGGTGTGCGGCGATNTCATCGACCTCTACCCCGTCAAGATTAACCCGTTCCCTGTAACACTCAGCTACAAATACGCCACCGGNCTTATAGGCAAGGACATACCCGCCGAGACCATCGACTCNATACTCAAATCGCTCGAGATTGAGATTGTAGGCCGTCGCGACGGCGAGGTCGACCTNCTCGTGCCNACCTACCGNGTTGACGTACAGCGNCCCTGTGACGTTGTCGAGGACGTGCTCCGCGTCTACGGCTACAACAATNTCGAGATCAGCGACCGCGTTCACTCGTCGCTCTCTTACAAGACATTCACCGACAGCGAGAACGACCTGCGCCGCCTCATCAGCGAGCAGCTCACCGCCGAGGGCTTCAACGAGATACTCAACAACTCGCTCACCGCGCGCCGATACTACACCGACAACACCGTGTGGCCGGCCGANAACTGNGTCGAACTCCTCAACCCGCTCAGCGGCGACCTCAACGTCATGCGCCANAGCCTGTTGTACGGNGGTCTCGAGTCGATCGAGCACAACATCAACCGCAAGGCCCAGAACCTGATGATGTATGAGTTCGGCAACGTCTANCGCCTCAATCCGNCAGTACAGTCTACAGCCGAGAAACCCCTGGCACCCTACAGCGAGGGCAGCCGTNTNGCCCTGTGGCTCACCGGCCTGGCCCGCAGCGCGTCATGGAATCACGCCGCCGTCGAGGNATCGTTCTACGACCTCAAGGCCGTCGTTGCCAACGTNCTGACCCGCATCGGCATTTCGCCNCGCGAGATTGCCATGAAACAGCGCCCTGCCGACGGCATCTACAGCGCATGGCTCGCAATCGAGACACGCTCGGGCAAATCGCTCGGCTCTATGGGCGTCCTCTCTAAGAAGACACTCAAGGANATGGGCATCAAACAGCCCGTTATGTTCGCCGAGCTCGACTGGGAAGCTCTCGTCAAGCTGGCGCTCAAGAAGAGCGTGCTTTACACACCGCTGCCCAAGACCATGCCAGTCAACCGCGACCTCGCCCTGTTGCTCGACAGCGCCGTCACCCTCGACCAGGTAATCAAGGTTGTGAGCGACAGCGAGAAACGCCTGCTCAAAGGCGTCAGCCTGTTCGACGTCTACGAGGGCAAGAATCTGCCCGNNGGCAAGAAGTCATANGCTATCTCAATCACCCTGCAGGACGACGAGAAGACCCTTCAGGACAAACTCATCGACGCCACCATGACCCGCATCGTCGANAACCTGAAGAAACAGCTTGGCGCCGAACTGCGCTAACCCGTGACCAACGATACAATCNAAACATTACATATTCATAACATAAAGATANTCACACTACTATGGGAAGAGCTTTTGAATACCGCAAAGCACGCAAACTGAAACGTTGGGGTAACATGTCACGTACATTTACCCGCATTGGTAAGGAAATCACCATCGCCGCCAAGGCCGGCGGTCCCGACCCCGACACCAACCCCCGTCTGCGCGCTCTGATGCAGAACGCCAAGGCTGCCAACATGCCCAAGGACACCGTTGAGCGTGCCATCAAGAAAGCTACCGATAAAGACTCAAGCGATTACAAGGAAATCACCTACGAGGGATACGGCCCCTTCGGCATCGCCATCTTCGTCGAGGCCGCTACCGACAACAACACCCGTACGGTTGCCAACGTGCGCTCTTACTTCACCAAGCACGGCGGCTCACTCGGCACACAGGGCTCACTCACATTCCTGTTCGAGCACAAGAGCCTGTTCAANATCCGNCCCAAAGACGGCATNGGCCTTGACGACCTGGAGCTGGAGCTCATCGACTATGGTGTAGACGAGCTCATCGAGGAGGAAGAAGAGGAGCTGGGCCAGTANATCGCCCTCTATGGCGGCTTCGAGGACTACTCTAACATTCAGAAGTACCTCGAGGAGAACGGCTTCGAAATCATCTCATCTGAGTTCGTACGCATTCCCAACGACCTCAAGGAGGTTACTCCCGAACAGCGTGCCACTCTCGACAAANTGCTCGAGAAACTCGAGGAAGANGAGGACGTTCAGAACGTATTCCACAACATCAAGGAAGACGAGGAGTAATCTNCCNCCCTCATATCTTATCAATAAGAAATTCAAGTTTTCAGGGTCGCNNGGCCGGCCTTGAAAACTTGACATATATACCTATATACAAATTAACCATGTTTTCAGGAATAGTCGAAGAAACAGCTACACTCGTAGCNGTGACTCCGCGTCAGGGCGACAACATCGACCTCACCTTGAAGTGCAGCTTCGTGCCCGAGTTGAAAATCGACCAGTCNGTAGCCCACAACGGNGTCTGCCTCACTGTGGTGAGCATTGACGACGACACNTACACCGTCACAGCCATACGCGANACCCTCGACCGCTCGAACCTCGGACTGCTCAAACCCGGCGACCACGTCAACCTCGAGCGCTCAATGCTCATGAACGGTCGNCTGGACGGCCACATCGTGCAGGGCCANGTCGACTGCACGGCCACCTGTACCGACATTCAGGACGTCGACGGCAGCCGCTACTTCAAATTCAACTACGAGGTCAGCCCCGAGCTTATCGCCAAGGGNTATTTCACCGTCGAGAAAGGCTCNGTNACCGTCAACGGCGTGAGCCTGACCGTNTGTGACAGCGAGCGCGACAGNTTCCGNGTCGCCATCATNCCCTACACCTTCGAGCACACCAACTTTCANGACATCAAAGTTGGCTCAAAGGTCAATATCGAGTTCGACATNATCGGCAAATACATCAGCCGCCTAAACGAGCTCCGCTAAACACTAACCCCTAAACCTACCGCCGTGGCCAAGAAAGTTGTCGAGACACCGTTGATGAAGCAGTACTACGAGTTGAAAAGCAAGCATGCCGATGCTGTGCTTCTATTTCGTGTAGGCGACTTCTACGAGACTTTCAGCGACGACGCCATCACCACGAGCGAGATACTGGGTATCACGCTCACGCGCCGCGCCAACGGCACNGCATCGTCGGTCGAGCTCGCAGGCTTCCCCCACCACGCCCTCGANACCTACCTGCCCAAGCTCGTACGCGCCGGCAAGCGTGTCGCCATCTGCGAGCAACTCGAAGACCCCAAGACCGTCAAAGGNCTCGTAAAGCGCGGTATCATCGAGCTGGTCACGCCCGGCGTGTCAATCAACGACAACATTCTCGAGAACCGCGAGAACAACTTTGTGGCTGCTCTCCACTTNGGCAAGGGAGCCATAGGCCTGTCGCTGCTCGACATCAGCACCGGCGAGTTCCTGGCCACACAGGGCGAAAGCGACTACATCGACAAGATGATAGCCAACTTCTCGCCCAAGGAGATACTCATCGAGCGCGGCACCAAAGACAAGCTCGACAGCCTGACAGCCAACTGCCTCACCACTCAGCTCGACGACTGGATATTCACCGAGGGCACCGCCACCGAGCGCCTGCTCAAGCAGTTCGAGACCACAACGCTCAAGGGTTTTGGACTCAACGANATACCGCTCGGCATCGTCGCCGCCGGCGCCATCATGTACTATCTCGATGATACCAAGCACACGATGACCGGCCACATCAACAGCCTAAGACGCATCGAGGCCGACCGNTTCGTGCGCCTGGACAACTTCACCGTGCGCAATCTCGAGCTCGTCGGCAGCAACAGCCCCACGGGCACCTGCCTGCTCAAAGTCCTNGACCGCACACTCACACCGATGGGCNCCCGCCAGTTCAGGCGCTGGATNNTGTTCCCGCTAAAGGACGTCAAGGCCATCAACGAGCGACTTGACGTTGTCGAGCACTTCTTNAGNCACCCCGATGAGCGCGACACCNTGCGCGAGCTGCTCGAACAGGTAGGCGACCTCGAGCGACTCATTTCGCGCGTGGCCGTCGGCCGTGTCAATCCNCGCGCCCTCATACAGCTCAAACACGCACTCGAGGTCATTCCGCGCATCAAGGAAATNTGCACCCAGTCGTCACTGAAGCCGCTTGCCGACCTCGGCAACAGACTCAGCCCCTGNCCCGAAATCAGGGAACGCATCGAGCGCGAGATAGTCGACGACCCGCCAATAGCCCTCAACCGNGGCTCGGTAATCAAGAGCGGNGTNGACCGCGAGCTCGACGAGTTGCGCGCCATCTCNGGCAGCGGCAAACAGTACCTCAACGACATGGTGCAGCGCGAAATCGCCGCCACCGGNATTTCAAGCCTCAAAGTCGGCTTCAACAACGTCTTCGGCTACTACATCGAGGTCACCAACACCCACAAGAACAAAGTNCCCGCCGAGTGGATTCGCAAGCAGACGCTNGTCAACGCCGANCGCTATATCACNGAGGAGCTCAAGGAGTACGAGAACAAGATACTCGGTGCTCAGGAGAAAATCGAGATACTCGAAGCCCGACTCTACAACGACCTCGTCGAGGCCGTAGCCCGCGTTACCGCCGCCATACAGATGGACGCCACCTCGCTCGCCACGCTCGACTGCTTGCTCGGACTCGCCACCGTGGCCGTCGAGAACCACTACAACCGCCCCGTGGTCGACGACTCGCTCACAATCGACATTACCGAGGGCCGTCACCCTGTCATAGAGCGCCAGCTGCCGGCCGGACAGCAATACATATCCAACAGCATACACCTCGACAACAACGGCACACAGGTAATGATGATTACCGGCCCCAACATGTCGGGTAAATCGGCCCTGCTCAGGTCGACCGCACTCAACGTGCTCATGGCTCAGATAGGCAGCTTCGTGGCTGCCGACGCGGCCCGCATAGGCGTCGTCGACAAGATATTCACACGTGTGGGCGCCAGCGATAACATCTCACAGGGCGAATCGACATTCATGGTCGAAATGACCGAGGCCTCGTCAATTCTCAACAACATGAGCGAGCGCAGCCTCATACTGTTCGACGAGCTAGGCCGCGGCACGTCGACCTACGACGGCATATCGATAGCATGGGCCATCGTCGAATACATACATCAGAGTCCCCTTAAGCCCAAGACGCTGTTCGCCACCCACTACCACGAGCTCAATGAGATGGAGAAAACATTCGGGCGCGTAGTCAACTACCACGTGTCGGTGCGTGAGATAAATGGCAGGGTCGTCTTCCTGCGCAAACTCGCCAAGGGCGGCAGCGAACACTCGTTCGGTATCCACGTCGCCAAGCTCGCCGGCATGCCGCGTGCCATCGTAGATAGGGCCGACAAAGTGCTCAAACACCTCGAGTCAAACGCCCGTCGTGGCGAAGACTCAGTTCACGTTGATGCTCCCACCTCAGGGACGATGTCGACACTCGACTCAACCGACGGCATGCAGCTGTCATTTTTCCAGCTCGACGACCCCATACTGGCACAGGTGCGCGACGAGCTGCTCGGCATCGACATCAACAATCTCACCCCAATGGCCGCCCTCAATAAACTCAACGATATACGCTCCATTCTAACCGGAAAATAGCATCATCAATCCCGTTTCAGAACACAAAATCATAAAATTGATAATAAATAGTATAAATTTAGCTAAAAATTACTAATTTTGTAGCTGAAACTCATTAATAGGCCTAATCAGCCCGAGAAGCCAATCTGATTTTTAGAAAATAACTACTTATACATTATGAAGACAGCACTTATCACCGGCATTACCGGTCAAGACGGCTCGTTCTTGGCAGAATTTCTTCTTGAAAAAGGTTACGACGTCCACGGCACCATTCGCCGTTCATCGGTCGACTTCCGCGAGCGCATCGCACACCTTGAAGGTCACAAGAACTTCCACCTTCACTATGCCGACCTCGGCGACTCAATGTCAATCATACAGGTACTCAACAAGGTTCGTCCCGACGAGGTGTACAATCTTGCGGCCCAGAGCCACGTTCAGGTGAGCTTTGACTCGCCCGAGTTCACGGCAGACGTCGATGCTACCGGTGTGCTGCGTCTGCTCGAGGGTATACGCCAGTGCGGACTCGCTGATACCTGCCGCTTCTATCAGGCATCTACCTCCGAGCTCTATGGTAAGGTCGAGGAAGTGCCTCAGAACGAGAATACACCCTTCCACCCCTATTCACCCTATGCCGTTGCCAAGCTCTACGGCTTCTGGATTGTTAAAGAATACCGCGAGGCCTACAACATGTACGCTTGCTCGGGTATCCTCTTCAATCACGAGTCTGAGCGCCGCGGCGAGACCTTCGTCACACGCAAAATCACCCTCGCCGCCGCCCGCATAGCCCAGGGCAAACAGGATAAACTCTATCTGGGCAACCTCTCGTCACTCCGCGACTGGGGTTATGCCAAGGACTATGTCGAGTGCATGTGGCTCATTCTCCAGCAGGACAAGCCCGAAGACTTCGTCATCGCCACAGGCGAACAGCACTCGGTGCGCGAGTTCTGCCTCTACGCCTTCCGTCGCGCAGGCATCGAGCTTGAGTTCGTAGGCGAAGACGAGAACGAGAAAGGCATCGACAAGGCCACAGGCAAGGTCGTTATCGAGGTGTCACCCGACTTCTACCGTCCCACTGACGTTGTCAACCTGTGGGGCGACCCCACCAAGGCCAAGCAGAAGCTGGGCTGGGATCCCACCAAGAAGACCTCGTTCGAACAGCTCGTCAACCTCATGGTCGACGCCGATATGGCCAAGGTAGCCGTTGAACGTGCTGGCGAGCACGTACGCACCAACCTCGCCGAATATCTCGAAAAAGGTATCGTAAAATGATGGAGAAAGACAGTAAGATATATGTTGCCGGCCACCGCGGTATGGTAGGATCGGCCATCGTGCGCGAGCTTCAGCGCCAGGGTTACACCAACATCATCACCCGTACCCACAAAGAGCTCGACCTCATCGACCAGCGCGCCGTCAACGAGTTCTTCGAACAGGAAAAACCCGAATACGTCTTCCTGGCAGCCGCCAAGGTAGGCGGCATCATCGCCAACTCGTCAGCCCTCGCCGACTTCATGTACGACAACATGATGCTCGAGATGAACGTAATACACGCGGCCTGGAAAAACGGCTGCAAGAAACTCGAGTTCCTCGGCTCGTCATGCATCTATCCGCGCATGGCACCCCAGCCCATGCCCGAGTCGTGCCTGCTCACGTCCGAGCTCGAGAAGACCAACGAGGCCTACGCCCTCGCCAAGATAAGCGGCCTCAAATACTGCGAGTTCCTCAACCGCCAGTACGGCACCGACTACATCTCGGTAATGCCCACCAACCTCTACGGCCCCAACGACAACTACCACCCCGAGCACAGCCACGTGCTGCCCGCCCTGATACGCCGCTTCCACGAAGCCAAGGAAGCCGGCCTCGAGAGCGTCACCTGCTGGGGCGACGGCAGCCCACTGCGCGAGTTCCTCTATGTCGACGACCTGGCCAACCTGTGCGTCTTCCTGATGAACAACTACAGCGGCAACGAGACCGTCAACGCCGGCACCGGCAAAGAACTCACCATCAAAGCCCTCACCGAGCTTGTAGCATCGATAGTAGGCTACGAAGGACGCATCGAGTGGGACTCCACACGCCCCAACGGCACCCCGCGCAAACTGCTCGATGTATCCAAGGCCACCCGCCTCGGCTGGACATACAAGACCGAACTTGCAGACGGCATACGCCTCGCCTACGACGACTTCCTCAACAACCCCATGCGCGCCGAGCGATAACCCATCGCCCCCGCTGCTACCACATATCAACGCCTGCCTCGAACAATCTCCCAGGCAGGCGTTGTTTCATTCATCTATCGTGCGCGGCTATTTCTTTTTTAAAATCCTTTATTTCGTCAGTTATAAGACGCTTCAATTCCTTTTGCGGTACTATTAGCTTATAATCGGCAATACCTATAGGTTTTGTAAATCCATCAAGGGCAAGTTCTACCTCAACATTGTCTTTTTCGGCACACAAAATTATTCCTATTGATGGATTCTCATCTTTTCCCTTTTCCAACCTATCAAGTAAGGATAGGTAGAGATTCATTTTACCTACATATTCAGGCTTAAACTCTGAAATTTTCAGATCGATAGCAACCAGACAACGTAGCCCGCGATGAAAGAACAGCATATCAACTTTATATTCTTTTCCATTAAAAGCCAGCACATGCTGGTTTCCTATATAGGTAAAACCTTGCCCCAATTCAAGAAGAAATTGTTTAATTTTATCTACTAATCGCCGTTCAAGCTCAAGTTCGAGTATAGGTTCAGTAACTCCAAGAAAACCCATGCAATATGAATTTTTAAAGACCTCATTGGCATAAGCGGCTTGTGCAACTGGCAATGTCGCTACAAAATTATTTGAGGTATTAGTTTCCGGCACATGCTTATGCATCTCCATTGAAACCGCATTTACTAAGAGCTCTCTGCTCCAACCTTTTTCAACCCCCTTAGTAGCATAATACAATATTTCCTTATCATTATCCTTAAACTTGGTAATCAAATAATTAATATGGCCCCAAGGTAAAACTACAACAGCCTGTTGTAGTTTTTTATCTGACTCATGAAATCTCAGATAAAAACGCTTCATGTTCCATAAGTTACTTACCGACATTCCCATTTTAGGATAAGCAGCCTTTAAATCGGCCGATAAGCGCTTCACAACACTATCGCCATGTTTGCTGTCAAGCTTACGTTCGCATAGAAGTCTGCCTATCTCCCAATGCATTTCATTTGACGAACTAACAATAGTACGGGCAGTCTTATTCCGCACATTCTCAATAACTGCAACGGCCTGTTGCAACACTTCATTATAACTTAATTCGTCGGTGTACGGTATAACATGCTCCATATTAAAATTTATTGATATTCATTGACAAAAATAGTCATTTTAATAGACAGTACAACTAATACTCCCGAACAATCTCCCCGGCAGGCGTTGTTATTTAATGGATAACACGTATATTTGTAAATAATATCTTAATTGCTTCACTTGAGTATGTTAATGAACGTTGTTTGGCTTATAATAGGCCTGGTATTGATTCTCGCAGGAGCCAACGCGCTGACCGACGGTGCGTCGGCCGTAGCACGCCGCATGGGCATCAGCGACCTCATCGTCGGCCTGACAGTAGTCGCATTCGGCACATCAGCCCCCGAGCTTGTAATCTCGGTGATGGGAGCCGTCGTCGGCCACGCACCGCTGGCCATAGGCAACGTCGTCGGCAGCAACATCTTCAACATACTTGTCATCATAGGCGTGACCGCATTGGTACGCCCCATCGTGATTGAGCGCAGCGTCATGACGATGGAGATCCCGATGGTCATACTATCGTCGGTCGTGCTACTGATGCTTGGCAACAGCGCCATCATCAACGGCGACCCTACCGGCACCAACCAGGTGTCACGCCTCAGCGGACTATTTCTTCTGATTTTCTTCCTGCTGTTCATGCGCTACACCTTTGCAAGCGCCAAACACAAAGACAACGCCACCGACAGCGATAACAACGCCCCGACAGCCAAACCTATGCCCGTGTGGCGCAGCATAGTCTACATCGCCGCCGGTCTGGCAGCCCTCATCTGGGGCGGCGACCGATTTGTCGACGGTGCGTCAGGCATTGCCGCCGGACTCGGTGTCAGCGACGCCATTATAGGCCTCACTATAGTCGCCGCCGGCACATCACTACCCGAACTCGCCACATCGATTGTAGCAGCCGTTAAGGGCAAGCCCGGCCTCGCCGTGGGCAACGTCATCGGCAGCAACATCTTCAACGTCCTTATGGTACTCGGACTTTCAGCCTCTATTACCCCGCTACCCTTCGGTACCATAGGCAACTTCGACCTGTTGTATCTTGTCGGTGCTTCGGTCGCATTCCTGCTGTTCGGGTGGTTTTTCAAATCACGCACCATCACCCGTGCCGAGGGCGCACTATTGGCCGCAGCCTACGTAGGTTATATATTCATACTCATCACCCGACTCTAAAAAATATGAAAATTCTTTAGTTATTTCATAGAAGTTAATCGCCTTATAAGTAAACCAATCACAATAAATCCATTATAAATGAAAAAACTAACCCTAATCCTTGCCACCACATTCTTTACACTCACGCTAAATGCCGCCGACTACGTCCTATCGTCGCCCGACGGACACCTCACCGCCAACATCGCCACCGGCCAACAGCTCACATGGGCCGTCGAGCGTGACGGTATCGTAGCATTCGAGCCCTCACCCATAGGCCTGACACTCACCGACGGCACACATATAGGTACCCCGGCCAAGGCCAAAAGCATCTCACGCACAACCGTCGACCGCATGATAGCCTCACCCTTTTACCGCGCCGACAGCCTGCACGAACACTACAACCAGCTCACCCTCAAGCTCAACAACCGATGGAGCGTACAATTCCGCGCCTTCAACGACGGCGTCGCCTACCGCTTCGTGACCACCGAGAAACGCCCATTTGAGATAGAGTCAGAGCAAGTATCCTTCATCTTTCCCGACGACGCCACAGCCACCGTGCCCTACGTCTCCAAAGGCAACGACGGCGACTTCAGTTCACAGTTCGCCAGCTCGTTCGAGAACACCTACACCGTGGCACCTCTCTCACAGCTCAACAACGACCGCCTCGCCTTCCTGCCCGTCGTCATCGACCGTCCCGACGGTATACGCCTGTGCATCACCGAGTCAGCCCTCAACAACTACCCCGGCATGTACCTCAACTCCACCGCCCCCTCAACCACCCTGCAAGGCGTCTTCGCACCCCGCCCCAAGACAGTCAAAGCAGGTGGATACATACAGTGGCTCGTCGACGAGCCCGAGAGCTACATAGCCAGCGTTGACGGCCCTCGTGCCTTCCCATGGCGCATGGCCGTCGTCACAGCCGACGACCGTGACCTCGCCACCACCAATATGACCTACCTCCTCGCCGAGCCCTCGCGACTCGACGACATCTCATGGATACGCCCCGGCAAGGTAGCCTGGGACTGGTGGAACGACTGGAACATCGACGGCGTCGACTTCGAGAGCGGCATCAACAACGACACCTATAAATACTACATCGACTTTGCCGCCGACAACGCCATCGAGTACGTCATACTCGACGACGGCTGGTCAGACAACGGCAACGCCGACCTCTTCAACGTCAACCCCGACATCGACCTCCCCATGCTCGCACAGTATGCCGCCGACCGTGGCGTCGGACTCATACTGTGGGCCGGATACCGCGCGTTCGATAAAGACATGGAACACGTCTGCCAACACTACGCCGACATGGGCATCAAAGGCTTCAAAGTCGACTTCATGGATCGTGACGACCAGGCACTCACCGAATTCATTGAACGCGCCGCCGAGACAGCCGCACGCCACAACCTCGTACTTGACCTCCACGGCATGTACAAACCGGCCGGACTCAACCGCACGTACCCCAACCTGCTCAACTTCGAGGGCGTATTCGGCCTCGAAAACATGAAATGGATAGGCAAAGACCGCGACCAGATGGAATATGACGTCATGCTACCCTTCCTGCGTCAGGTAGCAGGCCCCCTCGACTACACCCAGGGCGCCATGCTCAACGGAGGCATCAAAAACTACTACCCCTGCAACAGCGCGCCCATGAGCCAGGGCACACGCTGCCACCAGCTCGCACTCTACATGATCTACGACTCACCCCTCAACATGCTGTGCGACAATCCATCTAACTACAAGCGCGAACAAGAATGTACCGACTTCATAGCCGCCATACCCACCACATGGGACGAGACCCGCATACTTGCAGCCGAGATGGGTGAATACATCGTCACTGCACGCCGCAAGGGCGACACATGGTACGTCGGCGGCATCACCGACCGTACACCGCGCGACCTCACCGTCGACCTCAGCTTCATCACCCCCGGTCAACACCCGGCCACACTGTTTACCGACGGCGTCAACGCCCACCGCACAGGCCGCGACTACCGTCGCACACAGCCCACCGTCACCCCCGACCAGCCACTGACCATACACCTCGCTCCCGGTGGCGGATTTGCCGCACGCATCGACTGATTAGCGTACGCAGCAACAACGCCTACCAATCAGTTATACATGCATGACAGCAGGGTGTGCACAGACAGGTGCGACGTCATAATCAAAAAAAATTCACACCACGTGAACCAATACAATCAGCCGAGTGTTATATTAACGTAAGCAACAAAGAAAGAGAGAATTTTTTCATTGCTAAGATATAATGTGATAATGATTGGTTTATCAAGCGAGGCGCGTCGTGATGACAGCGCCTCGCTTGGTGTTCATATGGTAATATGTTGATAATCAGTAGGGACGCGATTTTTTTTGCGTCTACCGTAATAAATCAAATTGCAATACCGACAAGTGCCTCGCGTCCGCCGCAATAAATCAAAGCGAATTAGGGATAGGGTAATAAAAAATTAGTCCGGGACTCTCTTCAACAGGGAATACCGGGACTAAAGCCAAAAGGCATGATTTGTGATCTGTAATTTAGTTGCTAATACAACTTCAAGTGTAGAGATTATATCATACTTACATTATGACAACGGCACTCAAGTGGCTGGACACCTCACGGGGGCAGGTTTGAGCTTTATGTACCTTGCGGTACATATCCATTATCAGCTTACCGACGCAAAATTACATATTTTTTATCTCCCAATTCAAGAATTTTCACCTAAAAATCTTAGATTTTCAGTTAACTTTTGTTAATTCTGCATAATTATTTAACTTTTTGATAATTATGTGACTGAAATTGCTGCTATGTTAGATGCGGCATACCTGTTTTGTTCAAGCAAATCGTGATTGTCCTGACCTATGACCCTGACATTATAAACGGTGTGGCGATTGAGTATAGCCAGTGTCAATGCCAACTCACCGCTGCCGTGGTCGGTGATGTCACAGGTCGTCACTTCGGGCGGTAGAACGAGTTCTGACGCCGGTCGACCGGCAATATGTCGCAACCTGCGGCGAGCGTTACGAGCCACCTCGACGCCCTTGTAGAGGTACATGTCGGCAACTGCCCGCGTTACTGCCGACGGTTCGAGATAGCGGCGTCTGACAGTCGACCATTCTAAAGGCTGACGGCTGCACACGACGGAGACACTTCCCTGACTGAATATGCGCTCACCGTGACATACAAGTAGCTCAGACCCGACCACAGCGGCATATACCACGGGGATTTCCCAGCAGTCGATACCTACAGCCTCGTCCTGACTCACTACAAGCCGCGGACGATAACTGCGAGTGGCCGCAGCGACTATGTGACGGTCGATATATCGGTCGCAACGATATATTATAACAGGCCGTTCCATGCCATCTGGCATATCCTCCTCACGCACTGTGATGCTGATACCGGGACACCACCTAACGCCAAGTCGCCACAACACGGCAGCCACCGCATTGATAACTAACTTATAGGCCGTCACCGGACGTAGGCGCTTGTGGCCATCACATCGCGTCATGAAACCGAACGTAAACACTGGTACCACACAAGCCATCAACAGCACCGACAGCATACCCACAACCGTCACCTCGCCAAGCGACCTCATGGCGGGGTGTGTCGCGAACGCGAGAACGCCGATTCCGGCCAGCATCAGCAGTGCAGATACTATGATGCCGGTCTTGTACTTGTCGACCACGCGCCGCCCGTAGGCATACTCATAGCACAAACCCTCGGTTATGAAGATTGTGTAATCGTCGCCCTGACCGAATATGAATGTCGCCAGTATGATATTGACAATGTTGAAACGCATGTCCAGCAGCCCCATCACACCGAGAATCCACACCCAGCTGATAGCCATTGGCAGGAACGAGATGGCAGCCAGCTCGACCCGACCCATCGAAATCCACAGGAACAGGAACACGATAAAGCCGCACGCGGTGGCTATATAATTGAAATTGTCGGCCAACATTCCCGCCATAGAGTGGCTTATGGTGCTGACGTCAAACGTCACCGTGCCGGGCATCGCCAGGCTGTCTATACGGGCCGCGGCATCACGGCGCGCATCGGCGTCGTCAAGCGCGAGGCGTCTGACAAACGTCGTCCGCCCCTCGCCCCGGCTCACGGCACCGCCAAAAACGGTGCTGTAAAGCGGCTCATACGATGCCGTGGTCAATGTATCATAGTCGGCGGTCAGTATCTGCTCAAATGGCGCGAATGCGTCGTGGCTGAAGCCTGCCAAAGCTGTCTGACAGGCCATCTCGCCACTCAGCGAGTCGAGGCGCTGAGTCAGCCTGCGCCATCTCTCAAGTCGGTGATTTCGTGCGTCCTGACCTACAAGCAGGCTATATTGAGCCTTAGGGTCGGGTGCCGTCAGCGAGTCGACCGCACGATTAAGCTGTTCAAAGCGCTCAAGAGCCTCATCGGCCGTCTCACCGCTCGCAGCTACAAATAGCGACCCTTCACCCGGTTGTCCGGCCGCCAGCGTTGTGCTCATCTCGTCGAACAGGAGCTTCTGGTCGCGGCTCAGATAGTTGATATTGCGCAGGTCGGGATCAAAGAGCTTGTCGGGAATACATACGGCAAACAGCACCGTAAGCGCCACCACAGCCCCGAACAGCGCCTTACGGTTACCTGGCTTGTAAGTGGCCACGCGGTCGATAATATTGGTTCTATGAGCCTCACAGTGCCCGGATCGGCGCACTACGAGTGGCAGAAAAACAAGCGTGAACAGTATNGTACCCACAAGCAGNANCGCNCCGAACAGCCCCAGATCGTGCAGCGCTGGCGAGTCGACCGGCACCAGACACAAGAATGCACCTACCGTGGTGACATTGCCCACAACAAGCGGGGCAACTATGGCTCCCAACGCACGGCGGCGGTCGGCNGCATGGCTCAGNGTGTCAATCAGGTGCAGCGGATAGTTGATGGCGATACCGAGCATCACCGAGGCGATGCCTATGACTATTATCGACACCGTGTCTCGCTGCAGNGCCATGACCGCGAGCGCGAACAGCCAGCCCCACCCCACCGACAGGAATATCAGCGCAATGTTGCGCGCGCTGCCGAATACATAAATCAACAGCCCTAAGATAACCACGACCGCCACGCCGACGCTCCACAGGCTGTCGTGCTTGATACAGCGGGCATTCTCGACTCCGATGACGGGCGAGCCGGTGAACACCACCTCGACAGGCAACTCCTCGCTCACCGCTTGTGCCTGTGCCTCAAGCATATCCACGAGGCTACCGTTCAGGGCAGTCTCGTTGGACGGTATCGAGGTCACGATACGCACGAACGCACGNGNCGAGTCGGGCGACAGTATGTAGCCGTCGACAGTCGTGTAGCTCATGGCCGGCATCGACGCGCTCAGGCGGTCGGTCACCGGGGCAAACAGCCCTAACGGNTCGCNNGCTANGTAGNCGGCAATCATGCCCGANGCCGGTGTCAGCAGCATCTGACGGTCGGCCTCAAGGCGTGCACCAACGTAGCNCGGAACGTCAAGCAGCGAGTCTATGCGGTCGTATGCGGCATCGTCGAGCATCAGCGGNATCAGCCCGNANACGCGNTCGGTNACANCNNCNAACGCCNNGGGGTCGACCGTGGNCGTNATCTTGNNTGATANANCGGGCCGTGTCGGCCTCATTTATGCGCTCANCGAGGGCGTCGACCCCGTCGAGCAGCACGTNNGGGTCGCGNGTACCNNCATCGNCGTGAGCCACGACGGCATATATATTNTTGGCTCCCGACAAATCGCTGTACACCTCCATGACGGTGGTGAGGTCGTTGTCGTGTGGCAGAAAGTCGGTGATATTCTCGCGATAGCGCATTCCAGTGATAGGCCACACCATCAGCGCCGTCAGNACCANGAACAGCAGCAACGCCATCACACGGTGGCGTGACAGCCACGCATTAATCGACAGGACAATGCGCGTCATCGGCCCGAATCGTCTTTAAACCGCTCGGCGAGCCACTTCACGAACGCATCAANCCACCCTGCCGCCTCGGGCGATGTCTTGGCCGCCGTGGCGCCGAAACCGTGGCCGCCGGTNGCATACTGTATGTAGGTGTGATCAANACCCCCGGCCGTGAGCGCCGAGTCGAGCAACACGGCATTNCGGGGGTCGACAACGGGNTCGTCCATGCAGTTNATCAGGAACACAGGTGGCATGTCGGGGCGCACGTGACGCTCAAGCGACAACGTGTCNAGAAGGCCGGCATANCGGTCNGGACGGTCGCCTATGATGCCGCGCCGCGAGCGCCGGTGNGTACACTCGTCGGTAAAAGTCACAACCGGGTAGATTGANGCCACAAAATCGGGACGCGCTCCCGGGCAACGGTCAAATTGCTGGCCCGCGAGAGCCACCAGATGGCCACCGGCCGAGAAGCCCATCACCCCCACNCGGTCAGNACGTATGCCATAGCGGTCGGCATCGGCTCTCACCTCGAGAATAGCGCGCTGCAGGTCGTCGAGCATGTCGGGATAGCGCACGCCGCGCCTCAGCAGCCTCGAGTGGCTTATGAACTCAGGGACACCGGCCACGCGATATTCGAGCACAAACGCGCTGATGCCGGCCTCCTGCAGCCGTCGGGCCACATCATAGCCCTCGGTCTGGCGGTCGAGCCAGAAGTAGCTGCCTCCGGGACACACTATTACAGCCGTGCTGTCGGGCCCGTCGGCCGGAAACGGCGTGAGCCTGTAGCCCCTGGCCTGCACACAGGCCATCATCAGCCCCATTATTGCCATAAAGCCGCGTCTCATGGTCGTGTCGTTAACGGTTTGAGGCCATAGCTCAGGCCATAGCGCGTATTGGTCAGTGTCAGGCAGTCGTCGGTCGACACCTCGGTATATCGCGACGGCAGCGGCCTGTCGCTACCTACGAGTAGCCCGGTCAGCACTGTGAGGTCGCGTTTTAGCACGTACTTCACACGCCAGCTGTCGAGGAAGCTTATCACGTAGTGTAATTTAACCTTATTTTTTGCCACATCATAGCTGTACTGTATGGCCGAGAAGCCGAACGGATTGATAACCGATACACTCACCGTGCCGTCGCCCGCGTCCTTGGCCACCAGTATGCCCGTCACCTCGCCCTGAGGCGACGACATGACAAAGTCATAGCGACCGACGGCGGCGGCATTCCCGTCATCGGCACGCATGCCGGCCAGCCCGGCTATCAAGCTAATCAATAACAAAAAGGCTCTCATTGACAGGCTTGTTTAACTGTATATCGTACAGGTGTATATCGGTATGGTCACCGTTCTTCTCGTGCAGTGTGACCGACTGTATGTTGTAGGTCGAGTTGTCAAACGTCAGGTCGATCGAACTGATAATCTGACGCAGCTCGCGCTTGCGTGGCGAGAGCGTGAAGGTCGACGTCTGCCGTCCGGCCTTGAGCTCGAATGCAAAATCGTCGGCCGAGTCCATGATGTGACCCGTGACCGTGTTTATCATCAGGCGCGCTATCTCGCCGAATATGCGGTTGGTCTTGGCATCTATGACATTGCCGCCGGCATCGTTGCCCACATACACGCGGTCGCCGTTGAATATGAACCGATAGCTGTAGGGGGCGGTGTACTCCCACCTCAGGCACGACGGCGAGACGAACGCCACGGAGCCCGACGACTTCATCTCGTCGCGCATCATGGCCAGATGCTTTGTCTGGTCAAAACGGCACGTCATCGACTTGATGCCCGTAGCCACACTGTTGACGCGCGCCATCGCAGCCGCCACGTCATCAGACACCGACGCGCGGCCACCGCCGGGCGNACGCGCCGTCAGCGAGCCTATNCACAGCACCATGGCGAGCAATATGGCCTGACACCTCAACATCACGCCGNCCGTCAGATTTTGCGNATGACAAGTGCGCTGTTNGTACCGCCGAACCCGAACGAGTTGGACAGCACCACNTTGACGGGACAATCGACCGTCTCGCGCGCTATATTCAGATTAGCAGCCGCCTCACACGGATTCTCGAGGTTGATGTTCGGGGCCACGAAGTTGTTCTGCATCATGATGACACTGTACACAATCTCGCTCGCACCGGCCATCCAGCACTCATGACCCGTCATCGACTTGGTCGAGCTTATCAGGGCCTTCGTTCCGCCAAACAGGCGGTCGAGAGCCAGAGCCTCGAACGTATCGCCCTGGGGCGTCGAGGTGGCGTGAGCATTGATNTNGTCAATCTCGTCAGGCGTAACGCCGGCACACTCCATGGCACGCTGCATGGCCTTGACCGAGCCGTCGTCGCTGGCCTGCGATATGCCGCCGCCGTTGCTCGAGAAGCCATAGCCTGTAATCTCGGCCAGAATGTTGGCACCGCGCGCCACAGCGTGGTCATATTCCTCGATGACCAGGGCCGCCGCGCCGCCGCTCGGTATGAGGCCGTCGCGCGCCGCGTCAAACGGGCGAGAGGCCGCCTTGGGGTCGTCCATACGCTTCGAGAACGCACCCAGCGCGTCAAATGTAGCCATCGAGTAGTGGTTGGTCTCCTGGGCACCGCCGGCCAGCACAACGTCCTGCAAGCCCTGCTTTATGAGCATGTAGGCCAGGCCTATGGAGTGTGAGCCGCTGGCACACGCCGCGCTTACGGTGAAATTGACACCCTTGAGGCGGAATATCGTGCTCAGGTTCATTGTCACCGTCGAGTTCATCGACTGGAATATGAAGCCCGAACCCAGCAGAGCCGAGTCGTGTTTCTCCTTCATTATCTCGGCCGCCTCAATCACAGGCTTGGCCGACGAGTCGTTGCCGAAGATGATACCCACCTCGTTGTTTTCGAGATACTCGGGCGTGATGCCGGCCTGATCGAACGCCTGAGCGGCCGCCATGTAGGCATATTCAGCCTCCTCGGGCATACCTATGCGCATACGGCGGTCAATCACACCCTTGAGTTTGGGACGCTCGACAATGCCCGTCAGCGCCGACTGGTAACCGTATTCATAGCGCTGCGGGTCGATACCGATGCCCGAGCGGCCATTATAGAGTGAATCCTTGACCTCATCGAGATTTTTTCCGAGACATGACCATATGCCCATGCCGGTGATAACTACACGACGGTTCTCCATATATATATATCGTCTTCAGTTTAACAGTGATTAATCTTTGGTTTGAAAATATTGCCCACCTTGATGCCGACGTCCTGCATCAGTGAAGCTATCGGCGTCAGCAGGGGCTTGAACTCGGCCTGCTTGACCGGCGTCAGCACCTTCAGTGCATGGCGGTGACAGCGCACGTCGAGAATAGAGCCCAGCTCCACCGGCTCGCCGTCTATGTGAGCCGCACCAGTGCCGCTGCGGTATATCACCACCGACGGCGTGCGGAACGTCTCGATAAGCATATTCTTGTTCAGATAGCCTGTCATCATGTCGATACCCATGCGCATCGTGTCGAGCGGATTACCGGCATGAATGAGCGTGACATCGAGCAGACCGTCGACAATCGACGCCTCGGGGGCTATGTAGGCATTGTTGCCGTACTGTGACGCGTTGGCCACAGCTATGATGAACGCATCACGCGTGATGATGCGGCCGTTGGCACTCAGCGTGTAGCGCTGTGGAGCGAACGTCTTGTACTCGTCGATGGCACTCTTGACATACATTATGAGGCCACGGCGTCGCTGGGCCGCGAAACGATGGCTCACAGCCGCGTCAAAGCCCACACCCATAGTGCAGAAAAACTCCTTGCCGTTCACCGTGCCATAGTCCACCTGCTCTACGTGCATCTGCTCGATAACGTCGAGCGACAGCCCGGCATCGATCGGTATGCCTATGTGGCGGGCCAGGCCGTTGCCCGAGCCCAACGGAATGATACCCAGAGCCACATCGGTACCACACAGAGCGCGGGCCGTCTCATTGATAGTACCGTCACCGCCGGCCGCGAGCACCGCCTCATACTTGCCATCGATGGCCTGGCGCGCAAGCCGTGTGGCATCACCGCTGCATGTGGTGTACCTCACGTCGACATCACACCCCCTGGCACCGAGACGTTCAGTGACCATGCCGGCAAGACCGGCCTTGTCGCCTGTGCCCGAGATGGGATTGATTATGAGCATTAATTTAGGGGTCATAGTCCTCATTTTAAACGTTCAAATCGCACCTGCCGCACTCATATTATCCGGCCGACAGTGCTTGCAAGCTACAAAGATACTAAATTTGCTGTAAAACAACCTCCCGACGGCCCATAATTGTAGCTTTGAAAACAACAGGAGCCGCGACCTTGGGGGTCACAGCTCCTTGATTGTAGTGTTGTCTTACCAGGATTCGAACCTAGACAGGCAGAACCAAAAACTGCAGTGCTACCATTACACCATAAGACAATCCTCGTGCCCAAGTGCACTACTGCACCTAAAGCGTTGCAAATTTACGACCTTTTTACGTCATTCGCAAATTTTCGGCCCAATTTCGACATACCTGCACGACTTTTACCATAAAAAAATGGCGTCGCGAGGGGGGTGCGACGCCATCTGTATAGGTTATGTACGATAGGGTGGATTATTCGTAGCAGGTGAGCTTGAACATGTGGACGCCATAGCGCTCTGACCACACGGCCACATAGCCTTCCTGTTCCTCGTCGTCCCACATCCAGTCGACCATCATACCGAACGAGTATTTCAGCCATGAGCTGCCCTCGCCTGTCAGGTTGGTCTCCTTGACGGTGAGACCCCAGCCAAAGTTAGGATACTCCTGTATGGTGGCTGTGAGGTCGTCGGTCATGAGGATACCGCGGTCGCGCCAGTCTGAGCCGGTTGTCCAGTAGGCATAGCGTTTACCGTTGAGCACCATAGCATGAACGGTAGGTCGGCGGCCGCCGCCGCGCTCGAGCCATCCGCCTGAACGCACGGCCCACTCCTCGTTGTCGTCGAAGCGCCACAGGTTGACGCCGGTGGTGTGATAGTCCATGGTGGCGGCGTTGGTGCCGTCGGCATTGTTAAGATATACGCGAGGCTGACCCGAGTCATTGGCTGTGCCGGTCGTCTCGAGATTGATCTCGGTATCGCCTACCAGATAGGGATCATTCTTACCGGCACCGTAGAACGATACCATCTGGAACCAGCCCTTGTCGTTGGCATCGTGACCGGTGTGAATGATGTCATAGTTGCTTGATACAGCGCCGTTGCTGACCTGGAACTTGTAGTGGTCGCCGGTAGCTGTTCGGGGAGCGGCACCGGCTATGACAGCCTTGGTGGTAACGTCGCCCGACACGCTGATGTAGGGGCCGCCGTCGGTGTCGTGGTTAGACATGTCGACGCTGACGTTGACTGTACCCATGTGTACGGGAGCCGATTCGGGCGATGTCCAGTAGTAGAAGTCGGTCTTGCCACCGGCCTTGCGACCCACGGCTGCAACCATGTTGCCGGCAAAGTCAGACGCGGTAGCCACTACCTGTGACAGGTCGATGTTGCCGGTGTTGAGTGTGCCGTTGAGTGTCAGAGTCTCGGTATCATATACCATGAAGGCGTATGCGTGGTTGGGCTCCATCTTACACTTGGGATCGCTCGCGCCGTCGTCGCCCCACGCATAGCGGCGTGAGAACATGACGAGCTTATCCTTGCCACAGAAAGCCGGGAAGGCGAGAAGGTCGCCATAGGTGGCGGTTACATGAGTCTCCCAGGTAACCTGCGAACCGAATACTCCGGGATAGCCCATCTGGCCATAGTTCTTATAGACTATGAGGTCGCCGTGTGTATAACCCTCGCCAACTGGAATCTTGTCGGTGACGGTGTAGGTTACATAGAATTTGTCCTGATGGCTGCCGTCGCCCGATGTCACGGTGTACTCGACGGGCGAGTCGGGATCAGCAAAGTTCTGAGGCTCGCTCATGGGCGGTGTTACAGTGGCGCCCATCGACAGGAAGAATGTCGGCGTAGCGTTGTTCAGAGCTGTAGAGGCGTCAACAAACGGGTTGATTTTGATATAGATGGTGTGGCCGTCCTCCGAGAACTTGGTCTGGTAGACGGTACCGTCCTCGCCTCGAACTATGAAGCCATAATTCTCGATACGTGCCTCCGAGCGTTTCTGCTCGGTGATATCGTCGCTGCACGATGCCACGGTGGCACCGATAGCAAGGATTGAAGCTCCTAATATATAATGTTGTAGTTTCATGGCTATGTGTATTATTCGTTATCTTCGGGGATATACTGATACTGACCCTCGTAGTAACCGATTATCTGATAACGGCGGGTGTCGCCGGTGCCTGAAGTCACGGTTATCTCGATGCCCTGAGCCACCCCCTGAGCGTCGCGGTTGGTAATATTCTTGATGCCTGCGAGACCTGGTGTCACAATCTCGTCAAATGTGAGCGAGGCCGAGAGGTAGCATCGCTCGGGGTCGAGCGATCCCTCAAGAGCAGGACTGAGAATAAACTCAACCTTGCCATAGCCGCCCTTGACGGCCTCGAGTGTCACTTTATCGGCAGGAACAACCTCACCGGCAGCGTTATACTCGGTTATCACTCCGGCTATACCGTCGGCAGTGGGGTTGGACTTGATACGCACGTCCGAGATGAGGTTGTTGGGGTGTTCAAAATCCGGATCGGCATCACATGCTGTGAAACCCACTGCCATGGCAACGAATGCCATAAGCGCGATTATGTTGCGATATATAAGTTTCATGACTTTATACTTGATTTTAGAGTATTACCAGTTGGGGTTGTCGACACACAGGTTATTGTTGGTAAGCTCGACAGCGGGCAGCGACAGGTAGTAGTAACGGTCCTGGAAGATGCGCTCATCGACGTCGGCCTCGACTTTGTCATAGCGGTAAGCGCCGTTGTTGCGCAGCACTACCTTCACACCGTGTACTTTCTGGCCGTTGATTACCTCGCCACACATGCGCCAGCGCCACAGGTCCCAGAAACGCAGACCCTCGCCGGCGAGCTCACAGCAGCGCTCTTTACGCAGTAGTTTCATCACCGACTCATAGTCGCCATAGCTTGCAGCGCTCTTGGCAGGCAGATTAACGCGGGCACGAACCTCGTTGATGGCAGCCAGCGCCTTGTCTAACTTGCCCAGCTCGGCATAGGCCTCAGCCTTGTTCAGAAGCACCTCGGCATAACGCAAAATGATGTCGGTGTTCCAGCACCCGTCGGTTGTGAAGTCCTTGTTACCCTCGATGAGGAATTTCTTGAGATAGTAGCCCGTGCAGGTGTGGCCCTTAGTGCTACCGGCGTTCTCGTAGGCAATGAAGTAGTCAAGACCACGCTTACTCTCGTCGGCTTCGTTCTGACCTACATATGTACCTATCTTACGTCCCTCCCAGGCAGCGTCGTTATAGAGTATCGTGGCCTGGAAACGGGGTTCACGGTCGGTGAACGGGTCAGCATGTTTGACAGTTGTACGGTTCCATGTGCTCCAGTCAAACTCTGTACCGTCCTTAAACTCATACAGGTCAGCGAGCTCGGCGGTAGGCACGAAACGAGTCTCGAGATCACACTTGTAAACACTCGCATCTCCTATGGGGCGTATGCGCATTTCATACTGGTGAGTCTTGTACTCCTTGAGACCATAGATACCATAGATGATTTCCTTGCGGTTGTCAGCCTCGAATGCACTGTTAAATAGCTTGGCATAGTCACTTACGAGCTGATAGCCACCCAGTGTCTTGCACTGCTCGGCGGCATCGGCTGCAATCTCCCACTCGTGGGCATACAGTGCTATACGCGACAGGAAGCCATAGACCATTCCTTTGGTTGCACGACCGTTCCAGCGGTCACCGTCCTTGTCAGTCTTCCATGTCAGGGGCAGGTCTTCGATAGCCTCTTGCATTTCTTTGATGATGAAATCGTAAGTTTCTTTCTCAGACACACGGGCACGGTTACAATCCTCGGGATAGGCACCATCGTCAGTATAGCCTGATTTGCCCGACTTGTCGGTGCGTATGATTACACCGCCATATACACGGGCCAGGAACCAATAGTTGATGGCACGGCAGAAGCGAATCTCGGCGCGACGCACCTTAGCCCAGTCCTCGCCATAGCGTGGAACGCCATAACGGTCGAGGTCGTTGAGCAGCAGGTTGGCGCGCTTGATGCGGCCATAGGCCTCACCCCAGATGCCGAAGTTGCCGCCGTTGTTCTTGCCGAACGACGTGGTGAGCAACCATGTCTTGTTGTACAGGTGGCCGTACTGATCGTATGATGTTGACTTGATAAGGTCACTGTAAGCATCATAGAAACGGTTGCCATCGACTGCGAACACGTTGGCATGGTCGGTAAAACTTTGATATGATGCTATGATGTAGCCCTCGGCCGCTTCCTCGCTGTTCCATATAGCGACATCTGACAGCTTAGTGGTCGAGTTGACGTCCATGATGTCATTGCACGAAGACAGGCACAGGACAGCAACAGCCGATGCTAATATGTTATATATCTTTTTCATTGCAATATTCCTTAATAACATTTAGAATGAAACGTTGAGACCTAAGCTCCAGGTCGAAGGCTGGGGATAGTGACCGGCGCTGACCGATGGAGACTCGGGGTCTACATACTTGAAGTGACTGAATGTGAGCACGTTTGTACCGGCTACATAGACATAGAAACGCGAGAAGGGAGTCTTGCGGAGTACATTTTCAGGAACGTCATAACCGAACTGGAGGTTCTTCAGACGCAGGTACTCGCCGTTAATGAGCCACCATGTCGATGACACGGCATTATTACCGTTAACGACAGTCGACAGACGGGGATAGCGTGCATCAGTATTCTCAGGAGTCCAGGCGTCCTCTACGAGATACTTGGGCGCATTACCGTCGCCGTAGAAAGGCATCGTGTAAGGAGTGTTGTCAGTGTGACCGTTGCCCCATGCACCGTTGAGGGTATAGTCAACATGACCTACACCCTGCCACAGGAGGTTAAGGTTGAAGTTCTTATAGTAGAAGTCCATGTTCATGGCGAACGTAATCTCGGGGAACGCACCGTAACCAATCTTGACATAGTCACTCTCAGTGCCCTTGTACGAGATCTTACCGTCACCATTGGTGTCGAGGTACATGATATCGCCGAGACGTATGCTGCCCGAGGGTGGTGCCGGAGCGTTATCAAGCTGCTCCTGGGTTTGGAACAGACCGGTAGCAATCAGGCCATAACGGGCACCCATAGGCTGGCCCAGGCTGCTACGGAAGTTGGGGTGATCGTCGTTGGTCTTCATCTTCAGCATTTTGTTGCGGGCAAAGCTGAATGTTCCGCGCAGGGTGTAGTGGAAGTCCTTGTTGACAGTGAGATTGTGTTTCAGCACGATGTCGATACCGCGGTTGGCCATAGCGCCCGAGTTCTCCATCGACGGAACATTACCGCCGAGTGATGATGGGAAAGAGCCGCTGATGCTTTCGAGCAGATTGTTGGTGTGCTGATAGAAGACGTCAATCTCGGCGCCGAGTTTGCGCTGAAGCACATCGATGTCGACACCTATATTATATGTACGGGTATTCGACCATTTGAGATTGCGCACCAGATAGCTGTTTGTATAGTACAGTGTGAGCGGTGTGCCGTTCATGATAGTGGCGTTGGGCACAGGGGTGAAGAGCATATTGTATAGGAACGCATCAAGGTTATCCTTACCCGACTCACCATAGCTGGCACGCAGCTTCAACAGGTCGAGCCAGTGGGCGTTCTTCATGAAGCCCTCGCGCGAAATCACCCAGCCAGCCGATGCCGAGGGGAAGAAGCCCCAGCGGTTCTCGGGAGCGTACTTGTAAGAAGCGTCACAACGGAAGGCAAACTCGGCCAGATACTTGTCGTCCCACGCAAAATTAAAACGACCTACGTGTGACACCACCGATGTGTTCTGGTGGCTGCCGCTCACCGATGTAGGTATCACCGTACCGAGCGAGATATCAACAGGATCGTCCGAGATATAGTCCTTTGACGATGCCTGGAACACACCACCGGTGTGCTTGGTTGCCTCATACAGGTAGAGGGCGCCGATGTCGGCCTTACCGAACTTGTGGTTGTAGCTCACCTGTGGACGGAAAATCCAGTTGCTACCCCATGACGAACCACGGAAGAAACCGTTGTTCTCGCCAAAGCCGGGGGTATAGTTCAGGACAGGCTCACCGAACGAATTGTCGATGACATAGTTCTGGGGATTATTGCTGAAGTTGCTTGTGAGTGTGTGTGAGTACACATAGTTACCCCACACCGAGATGCGCAGGCCGTCGAGCACGGGGTGAACGTCCTTGAAGTCATACTCCAGCTGACCGCTGGCCGATATCTGGTTTGACACGAGGTTGGTGTAACCCGAATTCTCGAGCAAGTGAATGGGGTTAGCCTGGAGCGAGCTGGCCTTGTAGGCGAGGGGATAACCGTTGTACTCTGATTTCAGAATAGGCAGAGCGGTGATAGCATGGCGGGCGGGGTTGAACTCATCCTGCTGGTTAGTGATGTTCAGGCCGGGCCATGTGCGCTCGGTGCGGAATCCCGAAATGTTACTGGTGAAACGCATGTTCTTGGCAACGGTGATGTCAAGATTAGAGCGCAGATTGTAACGGCGGTAATCGGTGTGACGCATGGTACCCTCTTGGTCCATGATGCCGGCCGATACATAATAGTGGGTCTTCTCCGAGCCACCGCTTGCCGAGATGTTGTGATTCTGCATCATGGCTGTGCGGAAAGTCTGGTCAATCCAGTTGGTATCACCGAAGGGGCTCGTCGGGTCACTGTTGCCGGTGAGCACTTTCTTCTGGAAATCGGCATCGAAGAGGGGAGCCAGACCGTCCATAGCACGGGCTGTGTTGTGCCAGTACATATACTCCTCGGCGTTGAGATACTCGGGCATCGCCGTGTTGCGGGTCCAGGTAACCGAGCCGGTGTATGAAATCTTGGCATTGCCTTCGGTACCCTTCTTGGTGGTGATAAGAATGACACCGTTGGCACCCTGCACACCATAGATGGCGGCGGCAGCGTCTTTAAGTACCGATACAGACTCTACGTCCTGAGGGTTGATACTGTTCATGTCGGCAGGTACACCGTCAATGATAACGAGAGGGCCTGAGCCGGCGAAGTCATTCATACCACGCACGTGGATAGCGGCGTTATCGGCACCGGGCAGACCGGTCGACTGAACGGCTGTCACACCTGACACCTTACCTGTGAGCATGTTCGACATGCTGGGCATCGGGGCCTTGACAAGATCCTTACCCGACACGGTCGATACCGAACCGGTGAGCGAAACCTTCTTCTGCACGCCATAACCCACAACGACAACCTCATCAAGGATTTCGGCATCCTCATTAAGTTTGACACTGATGTTCGACTTGCCGGCGAGGGCAACTGTCAGTTTCTGATAACCGATGTAAGTAAACTCAAGCGACTGGTTAAGGTCGGGGACGCTGAGGGCGAAGTTACCGTCAAGATCGGTCGACGTACCCACTGAGGGATTGCTGACAAGACGAACGGTGACACCGGGCAGTCCATCACCTGTGTTATCGGTAACTGTACCGGTCACTGACACCTGTGCGTTGACACACACAGCGACGATAAAGCACCACAGGGCGACCATTAGCCTAATGTTCATTTTTTGAATTTTCATGGTCTTAATTATAAATAATGATTGGTAAATATCAGTTATGATTGGTTTAAAAATTAAGTTAATTTCGTATTAACAACTTGAATATCAGCACAAATTCATTTTATTGTCGCGAGACAATAATACAAATATATAAACAGTAAATGAATTACGCAAGAATTTGCGAAAAAATCCCTAATTTAACACTCAGTTTTTAAAATTTTTAAATTGGCCGATGTCGAGCAAGAGAACCACACCGTGATAGCAGGTAAAGCGCTAAAAGACAGTAGGGACGCGAATTTTCGCACAGCTGTCCGGGGAAAATTTTAACAATTGCTCCTAATACGTGAATTTTCAATGTGTTAGGAGCGATATTTGTACTCCGACCATTTTCAGCCTAAATTTGCAAGCCTCAATAATCAACTTGCAAATTGCTACCAAATGAGTCAGATTCCATATCTTTTCAATGAGCTGTGTATATTCCTTGACCGTAATTACTTTGATTATCTTGTCAAGAAATATAACGGAAACCGCTATGTAAAGCACTATTCCTGCTGGAATCATCTTCTGACCATGATATGGGCGCAGCTTACAGGAAGAAAAAGTCTCCGTGATATAGAATTCTCCCTCAGAGCACATAGGGATAAGATTTATCGTCTTGGTATAGGTAAGAGTATGTGCCGATCCACCATTGCGGATGCAAATGCCACGAGAGATGTCGCCATATTCAGGGGTATGTCTGAAAGAATGATGCGGAGCGTGGCAGATATTTCCATCGTGCGCACTGATCTGAACGAAATAATCAGCGGACTCGCTTTAGCCGGACTTTATGCGGTTGATTCAACCACTGTACATCTGCCTCTATCAAGGTATCCGTGGTCTGTACCACAAAGGAATGGTGGGGGCGTAAAGATACATACCATGTTGGATGTGCTCAGGAATATCCCTGTGACCTGTATCGTCACCGGTAATGAGGAGCGTGATCAGACATTTATGGATGATTATAATTATATTCCGGAATGTCTGTATCTGTTTGATAAAGCATACGTGAAGACGGCAAGTCTGTACATGATACACCGTATCAAGGCATTTTTCATCGTGCGT
>JAAVCJ010000025.1:114597-263062 GCA_014802385.1 Bacteroides sp. | reverse complement strand
ATTGATCTTTTTGATAAAATTCCCCGTAATTTTAACACACCGAATGTGCTGAATTTCAGATAAAATGACTAACTTTGTCACGTAATGCAAAATCGCTTAATAAGCGATTTTGCATTTTTAATAATATACTTGAACGAGTTGATAAATTATTTGTTAGGGGTAAATGCGAGATATTGTTTTGATATTAACAAATATAGCTATATTTACAATGCCTAATAAGTGTCTGTTATTCAGAGATTTGTATTTTTTTCTGAATTGTTTAGCATACAGTAAGATGTTTTTATACGTGAATCATAAATTTAGTCATTAGGAAATTAAGCATACAAAATGCCGCCAATAGTATTGTGTTTTAAACTATTGACGGCATCTTATCTTGTATTGATTATTTTGTGGCGTTTACTCCCACTCGATGGTCGATGGTGGCTTTGACGAGATGTCGTAGCAAACGCGGTTGATACCTTTGACGTGGTTGATGATGTCGTTTGATACTTTTGCCAGGAATTCATAGGGGAGATGTGCCCAGTCGGCTGTCATGGCATCGGTAGATGTAACGGCACGGAGTGCGACTGCTCGCTCGTATGTGCGTTCATCGCCCATTACGCCGACGCTTTGAACGGGCAGCAGAATTGCGCCTGCCTGCCAAACTTGATCATAGAGTCCCCAATCACGAAGGCCCTGAATAAAGATGTTGTCAGCTTCCTGAAGAATAGCAACCTTTTCGGGGGTAATGTCGCCGAGGATACGCACTGCAAGGCCGGGGCCGGGGAACGGGTGACGTTTGATGAGGTGGTCGGGCATGCCGAGCTGGTGACCAACGGCGCGAACTTCGTCTTTGAACAGCAGTCGAAGTGGCTCACAAAGTTTCAGATTCATACGTTCGGGAAGGCCGCCAACGTTGTGGTGGCTCTTAATAACCATGCCGGTAATTGACAGTGACTCGATGCAGTCGGGGTAGATNGTNCCCTGNGCAAGCCANTTNACATCNTTGANNTTGNNNGCNTCNNCATCGAATACNTCNATGAANCCNGCACCGATGATTTTGCGTTTACGTTCGGGGTCGGTGACTCCGGCGAGTTCGCTGAAGAATTTCTCGCTTGCATCAACGCCGATAACATTGAGNCCAAGGCACTCGTAGTCGCGAAGAACGTTTTTGAACTCGTCCTTGCGCAGCATGCCGTGGTCAACAAAAATACATGTGAGGTTCTTGCCGATAGCCTTATTGAGCAGAACGGCTGCAACCGATGAATCGACACCGCCGCTGAGACCGAGAACAACCTTGTCGTCNCCGAGCTGCTCGCGCAACTGAGCNACGGTTGTCTCAATGAACGCGTCGGCATTCCAGTCCTGACGACCNCCACAAATGTCAACTACGAANTTGCGCAGCAGTTGAAGGCCACATGTCGAGTGGAAGACCTCGGGGTGGAACTGCACGCCCCACAGGGGNAGTGACTGTGACTGGTAGGCAGCGATNCGTACTTTCTCGGTTGAAGCTACAACCTTGAAGTCGGCGGGGATTGATGTGATTGTGTCNCCNTGGCTCATCCATACCTGAGCGCCTGTCTCGATACCTTTGAACAAGGGCGACTCGGGGTCNATATAGGTGAGATTGGCACGGCCGTACTCGCGTGAACCGGCCGGCTCGACTGTTCCACCGCCGGTATAGGCCATGAACTGAGCGCCATAGCAGATACCGAGAATCGGAAGTTTGCCCTTGATTTGTGACAGGTCGGCCTTGAAAGCTTTCTCATCGTAGACCGAGAATGGCGATCCCGATAGAATAACGCCGATGACCGACTCGTCACCGTAGGGGAACTTGTTGTAAGGTACGATTTCGCAGTACATGTTCAACTCGCGCACGCGGCGTGCGATGAGCTGAGTGGTCTGAGAGCCGAAATCGAGAATAATAATTTTTTGTTGCATCGATTAGTGATGTTTTTATTATTGAGGTTGAATTATTTCTTGCATCGTGTGTCGACAAACTTAATAGGCTTACGGGCTGTCGGCGGTAGCAGCATACGGTTCACGGCATCAACAGGCAGTACCTCGACCATAGGCGCAACGCGCAGTCGGGAGCGGAATCGGTCCTTGAGTTCCTTGACAGCATCGTCCGGGTGGCCGTTGTTGAGACCTACATATACTACTACCTCGTCGGTACCGGCAACCGAGTCACGCACTTCGACCACATAGTTGGCCACCCAGGGGGTGTTGTCGAGAACATCGTTGATGGCCGGTGGATATAGAGTAGTGCCCTTAAGTTTTATCATATTGTTCTTGCGGCCAATGAGCGGTGTGAGCCTATAGGAGTTACGTCCGCATGCACATTGGCCGGGAATACGGGCGGCAATGTCGCCTGTGCGGAAGCGCAAAAGCGGCATGCCTTCGACACCGAGTGTCGTGACCACTATTTCGCCAGGAGTTCCATCTGGAACGGGGCGGTCGTTCTCGCCTATGATTTCGACGATAATTAACTCGGGGTGTACATGGCCGCCACAACCGTGAGGACACTCGGCAAATGTCGCACCCATCTCGGTTGATGAATAGGTCGCGAACAGATCGACGTCCCATCGGTTCTTGATTGCGTTACCAAGCAGGTTGAGGTCGAGATTGGCGTCGCGCAGTCCCTCGCCGATACCGATAATGCGTTTTACTGATGAGTTGCGGTAGTCAATGCCGTGCTGGTCGGCATAGTCAAGCAGGCGCAGAATGAACGAGGGAACACACATTATGGTGTCAGGGTGCAGTCGGTTGATCGTGTCCCATTGCAACTCGGGAACACCGTTGCCGACGCGTATTATCGACGCGCCGAGCTCCCTGATGCCGAGAAAGTATGCGAGTCCGGCCATGAAACGCTTATCAATGGTTGTCATGAGCTGGACTATGTTGCCTGGACCGAGTCCGGCTGTCATGAACGATTTCTTCTCGTTGTAGGCAAGCCGCTGCAGATCGCTCTCGGTGCAGCAAAATGTGACAGGATCGCCTAATGTGCCTGATGTCGTTACATAATCTACAATAGCCGAGCGCGGTACGCACAAAAACTCGTCATTGTGCTGCTGCAAGTTTGCCTTGGTTGTGAAAGGTATGTCGGCGAGATGGCAAACCGAAGTTATTGACCGAGTGTCAATGTTGTTGGCTCGGAACATCTCGCGATACCATGGAGAACGGGTCGCCAGATACTCAATAGCCTGCACAAGACGCTGATCCTGATATCGGGCGATTGTCTCGGCCGATTCAAATTCTATATCAGGTATCGGAGGCGTAAATATCATGACAGTTTTATATCTTCGATTTGTTCGGGCGAAAGTCGGGTGTACTTTTTGGTCAGATCGGTAGCTTTGAAATCGACCTCATAAAACTCCTCGTCATAAAAAGACAGTTTGGAGTTGGTGTCGGGAGTGCACTCGATGTATCGTATCTTGTCAAAATCGAGATTTTTTGAATCGCATATCTGACGTGCGAGTGATTCGCCGGCATAAGTTACCGATGTACCGGGATTTTCCTGATACAGTTCGGTGACGATTATGACAGGCGTGCCGTGGACGTTGCGTATTTTGAGACCGCAACGCGACGGCATATCCCATTGTCCTTTGAAATCAAACAGTTCGTCGTAATAGTCTGTTGAAACTTTCATAGATTTTTACGTGCACAGTTTAGATTACTTCTTGATATTACGTACCACATCACGGCCGAACGACTTGTTGGCGAGTCGGCGGTCGCGTGGACGGTATGTGCCCTCCTGCATTTCGCGCAGTGCTACGTTGCAGAACAGGCGGAACATCTTCTGCTCCTGGCTCTCATCGGCATAGAATGATTTCCATGCGTAGTCATAGAGCTCCTGAAGCCTTTCGGGGCTCATGTGTTTGGGCTGGAATACAACCTGACCGGCATTGTAGTGATCCCAGTCAAAATCGAATATGCGGCCCTGGCGCAGCAGATCATCATAACCCTTAGTGTGGGGGAATGGTGTCATAACTGTGAACTCGGCAAGGTCGAGGTCAATCTCACCCAAGAAGTCTATGAGGCGCTTGATGTCGTCCTCGGTCTGATTATCGAGACCTAGCAGAATTGTGCCTTCGACGCCGATACCGTTGTCGTGATAACGTTTGATACGTTCTTTGATATAGTCGCTGGTGTCATAGACTGCCTGATAAACGTACCATGCTCCGGCTTTACCGGCGAGGTCAAGAATCTCGGGGTCGTCTTCAATTGTGTGGCTAATCCATTTCTTTTTCAATGGTGCTATGGCGCGGAACAACTCTTTCTCCCACTCTTTGTTCTGAGCGAGCGAGTTGTCAACGATAAACAAACGATTGTTGTCTATGCCGGCCATATCTTCGACTACTTTGTCGATGGGACGCGGACGGAACACGCGGCCACCAAGGTAAGAAACTGCACACGGATAGCAGCTGAAACGGCAGCCGCGGCTGGCATGAAACAGGTCGACCATCTGCACTCCCTTGTGATTGTACAGTTCACGTTTGTATAGGTCACGGCGGCAAGGGCCCACAAGTTCTATCGGGGGCTGCTGGCCCATGTAGTTGTAAATCTTCTTGAGTTTACCCTCTTTCCAGTCGTTGAGAACCTCGTCCATACGGCCTTCAGACTCGCCAAGGAATACTGAGTCGACATGATTGACTGTGTCCTCGGCATGGAGCATTGTAGAGATACCGCCGGCAATAACCTTGATGCCACGGCGCCTGTANTCATCGGCTATAGCCCANCCTCGTTTAACTTGAGTTGACAGCATCATTGAGATNGCNACAATGTCGCATGGGTCGTCAAAGTTGAGCTCCTCNACATTTTCGTCGACGAAGTCAATGTCAACCCATTCGGGTAATGTGGCNGCAAATGCCACCGGCCCGTGGGGAGGGAGATTGAACGTCGTTTGCCCGCGAAGCTTCTGCCAACGCGGGTATATGAGTTTCATTTTGATTGTTTCCATCATAATGTTTTAATCGGTTTAACAAAGATACCACTAACCGCTTTATTGTGCAAATTTTGGCTCGTAAAATGCCTTAATTTGCTTGAATATGGTGTCGATGGGAATAAATTCGGAGCATGTAATGACTGCNCCGACGATAACTCCGAGTATGCCATGCGAGTTAATGTTCTGGCCCGATAGGAACAGGTTGGGAATGCGTGTGGCGTGAGTGACACGTCCTGCGGCACCGAGATTTATGTCCTTGGCGATGCCATACATTCCCCCACCCTCTACACCTGTATAATCGCGATATGTGAGAGGTGTTGATGTGTAATAGTCCTGTATGGTGTCGCGAAAGCCCGGGTGACGTTTTTCAATCAGGTCAATGAGGCGTTCGGCATGTTCTTTTTTGAATTGCTCGTATGCAGGGCCTCTACGCATAGGTTCGGTGCCCTCCCATTGTTTTACCTCGTCGTAGTGCATGTACGATAATACAACGCCGGTAAGAGCGGTATCGGTTGCCTCGTCACGGCTGAAGTGCATATACAGGTAACCGAGAGGCCAGTTTAACGTTGTATAGCGGTCACATTCCCATGGGTCACCTGCCGGATATTCATAAATATTTGAACGCAAATAGGGTACCTTGCCAGGCTTAAACTTTAAGTATAGGCTGAATGCGCCGAGAGAATTGGGTAATCCACTGATACGTTGTCTATAGGCCGGTCGTAGCAATTTAGTGTCACGCAACCACTCGATTGTGCGTGCGGGGTGAGTTGTCGAAATGATATAATCAGCTTCGTAGCAAGAACCATCGGTGGTTTCGACCGTACGAGCATGTGTGCTGTCGCATGTAATGTGGGATACCTGTTTACCGGTCAGTAACCGGCCACCATATTCGGTGAATTTCTTTATCAATTCGTTGCTTAGGGCCTCGCTACCGTCGGCAAACCGATAGGCACTCTTGAGGTAAAAATCGGTAATGAACGCGTAGGTCGAGAACGGCGTCTTATCCTTGATGCCGGCATATAAAGGCAGATTACCGACGAGTACACGTTTGAGCAGCGGGTCGTTGATATATTGGTCGATGACGCTGTTGATGCTCTCCATCTGGTAGCGTGTAGTGAGTACAAAGTCGCTGTCGTCGACCGACAGACGGTGCATTGCTGACGCGTTGGCCACGTCTTTTATCAATCTGAAAAGTGCTGCGATATTTGACGCTTCGTCGGGAAACCGCTCGCTGAGTGATTTGACAAGCGCATCATATCCCTGTGGAAATTTGAATTCTTCATCACCAATCACAACAATCTCATAGGCATCTTGGTCGAGCGGTTGCAGTCGCAGATTGTCATATACTTCGAGATAACGAAGCACAAGCCCGAGTAATTCATTAGGAGCTGCGCTACCGATAAAGTGCATGCCTGTTTCGAATTTCACACCGGCACGGCTGAAACACTGGAGACAACCTCCCGGACGCGCTTGTTGCTCAAGGATAGTGACGTCGTGGCCTTCGCGTGCAAGTATGAGACCACATGTCAAGCCTCCGAGACCGCTGCCTACGATGATTATTTTATTGCCCATGATGATTGTCGATTGAGTGGGTGAATGAATCGGTGAATTTCAGATTATGAGGTATTGCCGGTGTTGCTTGAGCCAGATGCAATTGTGTCTGGTCGGCAATTACACCTACCACGTTGATTTGTGGGTGAACAAGTGCCATGAGCCATGATTCCGCTCCAAACGAGTTGTCATTAATAATAATGGTCTCACCGATTGGTATCTCAGTATCAACCGTTGCCGTGTAATTCTTATGATCACGTAGTAGTTGAGAGACTTTGCCGGCAGTGTTACCGCTCAAGTAGCGGTATTTATTGATAATGTATTTGGCAAAGTAGTCGGCCGTCTCGCGTTCGTGTTTTAATTCGGCAAAGCGGTCGAGGTAGATGCCGCGCGTTGACTTGGCGAGATGTCTAAGGTACAATGGATTGTCGTCTTGGGTTACCTTTATGCGTTCCATCACTTCAAGGTACATGTGCCCCGGACGTAGCATGAAGTCTTCTTTGGGTATACAGTGTCCCACTCCATGCAATATTACAGGTATAATGTCGACATTGAGTTGGCGTGCGAGATAAAATGCGCCTGTATGAAACCTAAGTATGTCACAGTGAGGTGAACGCGTACCTTCAGGGAATACTACAACCGAATAGCCATTATCTATAAGTTCCCGCAGTCGTGATATGTTGTACTCAAGGCCGTTGGTTACGGGATAGAACTTGGCTAAGCGTATTATCCAACCATATAATGGGTTATGCCATACGCGCTCGTTGGTTAGCACAACAAGGTTTGGTGTCATCATCATGATGCACATAAGGTCAAGATGTCCTTGGTGATTACTGATTATGACGCCCGGAGGTGAGAATGTCTCACCAACCTTATTTATATAGGTGAAGTCAATCAGCGGAATAGCTTTAAGAATGAACTTGGCCGATTTTTGTAAAAATTGATGAAACAAAGCTAGTCGGCGTTGCTTTGACCAAACAAATAGGTATAGCAGAATGGTAACAGGCAAAGCGCAGCCGTAAACCATGAAAATGAAAAAAAGTAGACTGTAGATTGAAGCGAGAAAGCGTAGCGGAGTAACCGGCACGTCGCGACGATGTCCGCTGTTGTACAGGAACCATCTGAACCTCATCCACAGTGCTATGGCTGTAAGAAGAACGGCAGTCAGAACAAGTGCTATCAATCCGGGCAGACTCATTGGTTCTTCTTTATGAATTTATGCCATGCCATTGATGGATAGCCATATATGACAGCAAGGAAGCACAAACATGTATTGAGAATACTAATGCGTGCGAAGTCGCGTGCCGGTCGGAAATGTGATACACGCTCATCGACAGGCGGATAATAAACTTTAACGGGCACTGATATGAGACTGAAGCCACGCCAACATGCGTCGACGAGCACGGCTAACTCGGCCTCATAACGCGATGTGACAAAGTGCAGCCGTCGATGAATCGGATAGACGCGAAATCCCGTTTGAGTATCTCCGGGCGATTTGAATGTTTGAACTGTGAACCAAAAATTGGAGAAGCGATTGGCAAAGGTACTTGATGCCGCCATATTCTCGTGGCGTGTGCCCCTGCGGCCAAGTATGATGGCATGTGGAGCCGCCTCTGCAACTTCAAGCAGCCCCGGAATATCAGACGGATAATGCTGACCATCAGAGTCTATAGTCACGGCATGGGTATAGCCGAGGGCCCGTGCTCGTTCGATACCTGCCTTGAGTGCGGCTCCCTTACCACGGTTGTGGTCGAATGTAATTACTTCAACAGGCATGGCAATGTTATTGAGAATATCGGCCGTTGAATCAGTACTGCCGTCATTGACAACGATGATGTCGTTGACGTAGGTAGCAACTTCTTCAACAACTCGTCTCAGCGTCGTGCAGTTGTTATAGGTTGGTATGACGGCACAAGGTCTCATTGAGCATCAAGTGTGAGTGAAATGCGTGCAAATGTCGTGGTATCATTTTTTACCGTAGCTTTGGCCTTGACTTTACCATCGGCTACGGTATATGTAATAATGTATGTAGTGCATGGCGATGCTACAGGTGTGAGAACTGACATGTATTTAACCGAAGAAACATCTGTGAGGGTGAGCTGAGTGCCTATAGCGCGTGCGAGCAGTTCGCGTGCAATACCGATCATTACCACTCCGGGTGTGATTGGATTGCCAGGGAAATGTCCTTTGTAGATGTCTGACTCGGGGTTAAGTTCAATCACTGCATCGCAATATGAGTCATCAAAGTCAATAGATCGGACTACGTATATGTCGTGTTCAAGTTTCATAGCGATACCTTGGATAGCTTTATGAATGATACATCGTTACCTGAGGAGTTTATGACAAGTATTGAGTTGATATTTGATGGCTTACGGCCACTACGCAACATCGAATCGTGTATTTTGTCGGTAGAGATGATACGTGAAGCTGCATATAGGCCTAATGCTGATGCTGTCATAGACTCACCGAAAAGGTTTTTGTATTGTAGCACCGGGGTATCATCATCGGTTAAATGTGATATAATATCATCATACTTACTGTCATAATCACATTTTCCGTTGTAACCGGCGATAATGCAGTCGATTTGTCCAAACTTCTCAGTACATGTGCGGATTGATTCAACCGTAGGTTTGTGCAATACAGATATACTGTCGATGGTACACAGTGGGTGTTTACCGTGTTGAGTTGACAGCATAAATGAGACGGCAACTTCGGCCGATGACACCATTGATTCTACACCATAATAACCACTGCGCTTAAGCAGTGTATAGTAGTTAGGTGTCATTTCATCGTGTGCGCCCACGAGTGCTGTCGAAATATCGCCGAGAGACAGCTGTGTGACCGCGTCAAGAAGAGCTACGTCGGTCGACATATCACCTTGAGCGTATGTGACGTTGTAGCCATGACACTTGTTGAGTATGGCAATAAGCGAGCCTATTGTATTGTGAGTCGACTGCATGAATTGTGTCGGCTTGAGTAGCGATTCACCCTGAGTACATAGATCGGTCAGAAACAGTTCGGTGTTCTTTACACAGCCAAGGCCTGTCGCAGTAATAATGGCATCGGGCATTGTAACACCCGATGCTTTCATACATTCGGTCGATGTAACTACTGCCCGTTTCATTATCTTGCCAAGCCTGCGAGCCTCACCCGGTGACATCCACTCTTTGAATGCCGGATCTATAGCTTCGTTGTAGCCGGACAGTCCGATGCGAGGTTCAGACATCCACTTGTCGCAAAGAGGTTCCTGAATGGATATCTGGCTTGCCGCTGTTATATATATAGGTATAGCCGGTTTCATAGAATTCAAAGTCGTTTGAATAGGAGTGATGAATCATTTCCGCCGAATCCAAACGAATTGCATAAAGCGTAGTTGACGCGTTTATTCATCAATGGGGTTTCAACGGGTGATATTCCACCCTCGATTGGAGTGTTAAATCCGACATTCGCAGGTAGAAAATCGTTTGTGACAGCCATTATAGTAATGACTGACTCGATGGCACCTGATGCACTGGTGGTGTGACCTGTAGATGACTTTGTTGATGATACAGGTGGTACATTGTTGCCAAATAGTCGTTGCATTGCATGGGTCTCACTGATGTCGTTGTTGGGTGTACCTGTGCCGTGGGCATTGATATAACCTACGTCGCCCGGACTAATACCGGCTTGGTCTACGGCCTGTTTCATGGCAAGATAAGCTCCCTCACCATCATCAGATGACGCAGTCTGGTGGAAAGCGTCGCATGCATTGCCCCACCCCGCAAGCTCTATTATAGGAGTGACACCGCGTTTAATTGCGTGTGACAGACGCTCCATGACAACATAGGCAGCACCCTCGCCCAGATTAAGGCCAGCGCGGTCGCGGTCAAACGGGCGGCACTGCTCGCGGTCAAGAATCATCAGGGTGTTGAAGCCATTAAGATGAAACTTGGTGATGCACTCGCTGCCGCCGGCAACGACAACATCAGACTGTTCAGACAACAGCATTCGCGCACCCAAAATGATGGCATTTGCGGCTGATGAACATGCTGTTGACGGTGTGGCTACAAAGTTGAAGATATCGTGACGCGACGCGATCATCTCGCTACATGCACCACAATCGTGAGTTGAGATGTATTGTTTGAAGTCGTCGCCTGATAGGAAGTCGAGGTAGTGTTGTTCGCTGCGATCCATGCCACCAACGGTTGTGCCTGATATAAATGCAATGCCGTTTTGTGTTCCGGCCGAGTGGTCGAGTCGGGCCATGTCAACAGCTCGATCAAGTGCAATCATGCCCATCAGTGCAGTACGCGTCGTGACCGAATTGTCGGGGAGCGAGAGCAGGTGTTCCATCTCCTCATTGCTCATCTTGACTTCGCCAACAGGAAATTCGGTGTGTGATGTGGCAAGATGTCGTATGTCTGCGATGCCGCTGACGCCTCTTGTCAAGGCCGACAAGGTCGCCGTGTGGTCGTTGCCGAGAGCCGACAATATACCATATCCTGTTATGACAATAGGATCTTCTTGCATAGAACGAACAACTTGTTGCTGATTATTTTGTGCGATTCTTGCTGATGAAGTCGGCCATGACGGCTACCGATTTGAAAATCTCCTTGCCTTGTGCAGGGTCGGTGAGTCGTATGCCGTAATTCTTTTCCATGAGGACGATGAGCTCAAGGGCGTCGATAGAGTCAAGACCGAGACCGTCGCCGAAGAGCGGTGCGTCGTTGTCAATATCGGCGGGAGTTACCTCCTCAAGGTTAAGAACTTCGATTATTTCTTCTTTAAGCTGGTTGATTAACTGGTCCATATTATTGAGTTTTATTATTAATTATCGGTTGATTTCAACAGGATATTGATTAAAAAAGTCTATGATTTGTTGGTGTGATGTATCTCGATTGACTGTTACGAATCGTAACGAGAACGATTTCTCGCCCGGCGGCACATCAATCCAACCTCCTGTGATGGTTTTAATGCCCGGATCGGCAAATGCCGTTGACAGCAAATTTACAATTATAGTTGGGTCGTAAGAGTCTACGAGAAAACTTGATGTCTCGCCATATATTTTATTGCGTATTGCAATTTCGCCTGTAACAATATTAGCAAGCGTGTAGACAAATACCGATGGACTCGGAAAATAGTTGTCGGTGTCACATATCGTTTCACAATAACGCGCATCGGTGTTCAGCGAGCCTGAGTATCCGATAGCGACAATTGCATGAGTGTCTCCTTCTACCCCGGTTTTGTCTCCGAGGAGGAGTTCGGTCGCAATAAATCCGAGCCGGCACAGGCTATCCATTTTGTAGAATTTGGGATAGGCAAAATCACACATCTTGTATAGATGTGTTAGCATTGCCTGACCTGAAGTGCCTTGTGTTTCAATCGGTCGTCCGTCGACGAGAACTCGATTGTTGTCAATGACAATGTTTTTCATGACCGCACCTCCTTTCTGAAACGTGCGGCGGCGTTGCAGCCGCCAAATCCTGACAGCAATTTTATAAACATGGTCGCGTCAGTGTGACGCTTTTCACTTACAACGTTGATGGACCGACTCACGCCCGATGAACTAAAGCCCATTGTAGGCAGCAGCATTTGGTTGTCAATGCTCATCATTGAAAGTATAGATTCGAGTATGCCTGCAGCGCCAAGCGTATGACCGAGGTAGCCTTTGAACGCATTGATGTTAACACTGCCAAGCCCGGCACGGTCAATGGCTATTGATTCCATCTCGTCATTATATAATGTCGCGGTGCCGTGTGTATTGATGACGGCTATGTCGCTTGACTTGATACCGGCAGTCACAGATGCTAATGCTCTAAAACTACCTTCACCAACTCTTGACGGGCCCGAAATGTGATTTGCATCATTGTGTACTGAACCAGATTCGATATACCATTGCCCATTGGTCGTTTGTTCGCAGCGGCGAAGTATCATAGTCGCGGCTGCTTCGCCAAGGTTAAGGCCCTGGCGGTCTTTGTCAAATGGTCGGCAAAGATTAGGTGACAGTGCTTTGAACGATTGAAATCCCGATACAGTAAAACGGGTCAGCTCATCGGCTCCAATAACTACTGCGGTATCACAAGCATGAGTGTCGAGCAGTCGCTTAGCCAATATGAGAGCTGAGAGCCCCGAGATACACGCATTAGAAACCACTACAGGTTGTCGTGAATTTCCAAAATGACGGGCAATAAATGTTGCCATTGCCGGCAAGCTGATGCGATCGTGTGGAATATCACAACCTGATTTTACGTTATCAAGCAGATTTATATTACCCTTGGTTGATGACAATATAAACAGAGTGCCGGGAGACTTAACATCAATATCACAACGTGATAAGGCGTCGTTTACCGAATGTATGGCCATAAGTTCAAGTCGAGTCATCGGTTGATTACCGTATGACTGTAGTGCAGACGTATCTACCTCAGAGGCCATGAAATTTTCATTCACACCAAGCGAGGCAGCTTGGTGTAAGTGTATGCCGCATTGTCCCGATGCGACAGCCTCGTAGGTATCGCGGGACGTGATGCCAAGCGCACATGTTATGTTATGACCGATTATCTCTACCACTGTTCTAACATAAACCTTGTTTGACTTTCCACTCTTGATAAAAGTCAGGATTGGTCCATACAAGTTGATATTGCTTGTCAAGGAACACCTGTGTTGACGAGCCGGTAGCCATGAGCTGGTCATCGGCTACGTTGTAAATTTCGTAGTCGAATACTATCTTGGCTGCGTCGGTGGGACGATAGAATATGTCTACGCGTATTGTCATACCGTACACAATGGGACGCTTATACTGAAAACTGAGGTCAACGAGCGGTGCATAGTATCCATTGCCGAAGATGGTGAGGTAATCGATATCATATTTATGCCCGAAAGCTTCGCGTGCGTCTTCGAAGTATAACGGGTATGATCCATGCCATACGATATTCATTGAGTCGACCTCACTGAATCGTACGGTAATCTCGCGGCTTGCGCGTAGTATATTACTATCATTGTTATGTTTTTTACCTGTTCTCATTACTTTGCTGCATCAATATCGCTAAGTGCTATTTTCATTGTTGTGTTAGCAATAAGGCGATCATCGAGGTAGATGTCGGCATCGACAAGTGTTATGCCGAAAATTTCCTCGCGGACAGTGACAACTGTACGAATTAAACGGCCTATAGTGGGACGTTCACTTACGGTAAAATCCTTGACTGCACCTATAAATCCAAGCTTGACAGTCGCACCAGCCTGTAAATTCAGATAGCCTATGCGTGCTGCGCATGTCTGTGCAATATTCTCGAGCATGCCTTCGGCTGTCAAACAGTTGTCATCAACCAATATACAGTCGCTCGGGATTGTGAACAGGGTTACAGTCGCATCGGAGTCACACTGAACAAGACTGTCGATCATTACCATCGGCGGCCGTTGTGGTATAATGTCATATAGATTGGCTATGGGTTCATTCATTGTTGTCATTCAATTCGTTCCAAAAGTCATAGTAATTAAACCACTGGCAGGGGTAGCGTTTTACCACCTCGTCAAGTGCTGCGGCATATTTGTGTCCCATCGCTACCATGCGCTCGCGGCGATTGAGTGATGTCTGTTCCTTTCCGTCCAGTTTTATGGGACGTACGATTAAACGGTATTGTTTGGCTGACTCTTTCATCATAAATACTGCCACGGCTGCAACGTCACGCTGTACGGCCGTTGCAAATGGTCCGAGCGGGAACTTAGTGGGAGTATTAAGGAATGTGGTGTCGAATACCTTTTGTGACCCAATGATACGGTCGGCAGGCATACCTACAATATTACCGTTGGCAAGAGCTTCGTTAATCATAAACAGATGATCAAGAGTCTCATTGACAGGAATCATGTGTATATTGTGCTGTTCGAGCAACCGACGGCGATTTTCCATGACCGATGCTGCCTCGCCGGCATATACGAGTGCTGACATTGGCTTGACTGAGGAACCGAGCGAATAGCCGACCATCTCGGAGTTGCCGACATGAGATGTGAGTAGAATGAAACCTTCAGGTTGTGATTCGAGCTCTTTGAACGCCTCGTTACCCTCAAGCTCGTATCTGAAACGAGTTCCGCCATAGGCCGCAAAACGATCAATGACGACTTGCATCATCAGATAGTGATTTTTCCAAACTGCCATTGCGAGTTTCGTTCCACGAAGTCCGTGTCGCCCTTTGAAATATTGACTGATAGCTTTTACAGGCTTGCGGTTGAACGCAATACAAAAAGGCAATACAAAAACGGCTGCAAACCCGTACATAAAACGCAACGGTAAGAACCGTAGCATCTGTATGAGCGAGCGGTGCATCCACGAACTACCCGATGTCGTCCCTGTCCACTGTCGAGTTGTCTTGGTCACGTCGGCTTAGAGAACGTTGGTTCCTGTATTACACGTTACGCTCGATATAGTCGCAGAAGTCGCTGAGGGTGACTACGCCGGCCATCTCTTCAGGCTTGATTTTGAACCCAAAGTTACGCTCGACAATTACAACGATATCGACGAAATCAAGACTATCGATGCCAAGGTCGTCCTTCAGCTTTGCATCAGGAGTGATGACAGCCTCGTCAACTTCGAGATCGTCAATAAGGAAGTTTTTTACTTTCTCTTCAATTTCTTCACGTTTCATACTTATAAGATATGTGATATATTATTACTTTATTTTACATTCAATTATACTATGTCCCTGCCCGAGATTGTCGTGTATGGTGACTATCTCCAGGCCCGACTGGCTGATGAGTCGTGACATATCGTCGGTGTTGTACATCTTGCTGTTGCCGTTAGCAATAGCTGTGAAGTAGACGCTGGTGAGGGTTAGGCATAGTGTCGCCGGCTCAAAGCGCTGGCGGTCCCACAAGGTTTCCATTATATATAGACGGGTACCGGGATCCATTACACGTGATGCCCGGGTCAGAATGCTGACAATCTCTTCTTCGCCAAAGCAGTCGAGGAATTGGCTCATCCATATAGCGTCCCAACGATGGTTGGTCGGAAATGCGGCTTCGGCATCGAGCAGATTCATTCCGTAACCGTGAATACGTTCTGCTCCTTGAATATCGGCTGTAGCCTGCTTCATGAGTTCAAGTTGCTGTGGCAAGTCAACGATTGTAACCTCTACATCAGTATTATACTGAACGCAACGTGTTGCCCAACGTCCTGTGTTGCCGCCGACGTCGAGCAGATTATGAGTGGGGCGGGAGAAAACGATTTCAAGAGCCTGATTAAAAGAGCCGTCGCTGTAAAAATGGTCGAAACCAAACCAACTTTCCTGAACTTTAGGTGGTAGTTGAGAAAGGCCTTCGTAAACAGTGGGCCAGTTACCAAAATGCTCCAGGCCGGCAGGTCGGCCCTCCTCGAGCGCTTTATCCAATACAAACAGGCCTTCGTAGTTGACATCGTGATTGAAAGCCATGTTGACTCGTGTACGTTTGTCTGTGATAAGGAACCAACCGGCCTTTGTGATACTGAAACGCTCAGTTGCCGGGTCGACAATCACTGTGCCGATTGACAATGAGGCTTCAAGGAGTATCTTAGCCGCATAGGTCGACAGCTTGCATGATTGGGCGACCTCGTCGATAGTGAGGCCGTCATTACTGTCGCGCAATGCATCAAGCACACCTTTCTCGACCATAACCCGCGATACTTGGAACACCATCGGAGAGAAAGCAATGAACTCGGCGAGTCGCTGAGCATCGCGCGCCGACAGCTGCTCGGTGGTATATTTATCTAAAAGAGCCTTTGATAAGTGCATTTTGTGGAAGTTGGCGTTGTGTTTGTAACTTTGTGTCGTAGTTCTCAGGTGTATAGGCCTCCGTTGATCGATATTACCTCACCCGTTATGTATGCAGCGTTGTCAGATGCAAGAAAGCCTACAAGTGCCGCAACTTCTTCGGGCTTGCCGAAGCGTCCAAGCGGAACCATCTTTTTGAGCTCGTTGACAGGAAGATCGCCAGTCATATCGGTTTCAATGAAACCTGGTGCAACAGCATTTACTGTGACACGACGGGGTGCGACCTCTTGAGCGAGAGCTTTGGTCGCTCCTATTATAGCCGCCTTGGCTGCCGAGTAGTTGACCTGTCCGGGCAGTCCTTTGATGCCTGACAGTGACGTCATGTTAATGATGCGACCATGGCGTTTGGTCATCATATTTTTAAGAACCCGACGTGTCAAATAGAAGAACCCGTTGAGTGTTATATTGAGAACGTCATGCCACTGATCATTCTGCATGAATATCATTAGCGCGTCGCGGCGTATGCCGGCGTTGTTGACAAGAATATCAATATAATCGTCTGGATGCGATGCCTCCCAGTGCTCTATGGCAGCTTCAATTTGAGCAGGGTCACTCACATCACACTTCATCAGTTCGGCTGTGCCGCCTTGTGACTCGATTATCTGCTTGACCTCAATAGCGGCATCATCGCGTGAGCAATAGTTGATGATCAGGCTTAAGCCTTGCGAGGCAAGTTGTATAGCTGTTGCACGGCCAAGGCCGCGAGAAGCTCCGGTTACAAGTGCATATTTTGCCATTATACAGCTAATTTAGTAGGTTCTTTTAAAAGGTCGATGACGAGCTGAATTTCTTCGTAAAATGGTTTGTCATCGATGCGAGTTTCTATCAGGTTACGCACAGCATCGTATGCGGCACGCGTTGCCGGGGCCAGCTTTGTCGTTATATTTAGGCAATCGGTGGCCTGAGCAAGTGCTATGAACTGTATCGCGAGAACTTGATACGCATTGTCGATTACTTTACGTGTAAGTAATGCTGTATTTGTTCCCATTGATACGATATCCTGGTTGTCGTTGTTGTTCGGAATGCTGTGTACATAGTTGGGCATGGCAAGAGTCTGACACTCGGCTGTTGTCGATGTGGCTGTAAACTGACATGCCTGCATACCGTAATTCAGTCCTAACGTGCCCATATTCAAGAACGGGGGCAGTATGTTATTGATTCGGTCATGGAAGAGGTAGTTGAGTTGGCGCTCGGCCGTCATTACGAGACGTACGATTGCAATTTTGACCTTATCTTCTTCAAGTGAAATGTAGTCACCGTGGAAGTTTCCTCCATGATATACGTTGGCGGTCGTGGGATCGACAATTGGATTATCAGATGCGGCGTTGAGTTCCTCGTCTATAACGCGGCGTGAGTTGTCGAGTGTTTCTTTAATAGGGCCGAGAATCTGAGGTATACAGCGCAGTGAATAATATGCCTGTACCTTGTGCTCGAAAGTTGACTCGTCGCTATGTCCGTTATCATACAGTTCGTGCTCACGTTTTGTAAGCATCTTGCTACCTCGGGCATAGTCACGCATCAGTCTGGCTATCTCTATCTGGCCGGGGTGACGGCGATACTCATTGAGCGGAGCTGACATCAAGTCGTCATAGCTTGAGGCAATCTCATTCATCCACACCGAGGCGAGAGTGGCAAGACGCAACAGGTGCTCGGCAAGGTACTGGTTCACGATCGCTATGCCGGTCATTACCGATGTGCCGTTTGTTGCAGACAGGCCTTCGCGTATGTGAATATCAATCGGGGTCAGACCTGTCATTTTCATAGCCTCGCTTGTCGGACGCCACATTCCGTCATAATACACCCTACCCTCGCCTATAAGTGTAAGAGCTATGTGAGCAAGCTGTACGAGATCGCCACTTGCTCCAACACTGCCGTGGCACGGAATGTACGGATAGATACCGCGGTTTATGAACTCAACGAGCAACTTTACTATAGAGGGGTGTACGCCTGATTTGCCTTGCAGAAATACTCCGACCCTGGCAACCATGGCGGCTTTAACATCGGTAAGGTCAAGAGGGTCGCCGGCACCGGTTGAATGGCTGCGAATGATGTTATATTGGAGATCGGTTAGGTACTGGTCGGCAACGCGCCATTGGGCCATCGGGCCAAATCCGGTATTGATGCCGTATATCACCTTGTCGCTTGCAAACTCTTTGAGAAAGGCATAACTGTCCTCAACACGTTGCATGTCCTCATCGCTTATGACGAGAACTTTATTTTTATATATGACGTCGTATGCTTCCTGAATTGTCATGTCTGTTGCTTTTCAACGGTTATACAAATACAAAGTTACAAAAAAAATGCAATCATTGCAGTAATATAGGTCGAATTATAAAGGTGCTCGTTCGAGAACAACTATCGGATTATTTGAAGCGTCGGTGAGTGTGATACGGTCAGGGTTGTCAATGACGGCTTTTTCTACCTGTTCCAGGCCAATGAGGAGTGCTGTTTCGGTAGCAATTGACGGACATGTCATGCGTGTAACAGCCAGGTTTTGGAATTGTATCGACATATCTACGTCGGGATCCTGAAATATGGTTCCATTGACGAGATTGCACCCTGTGTTACCATGTACGCGCCGCTCAATCAAATCAATCGCAAGTGTCGGATTGTCGGCAGATATTGCACGTCCATCAATCTGGACGACCGACCACAGTCCGTTAATCATTGCTGACGAGTGACGTTTGAGTCGTGCAACTGAGCGATTACGGGTATCGCGCAACTCAAGATATTGTTCGCTGCCTTTGAGTGTTAATTCCATGCCCTTGATGTTATACCACATTGACGCAATGCTATTGGCCCACGGTAAATCGCCACACAGATTGGAAGTTTCAATCACATTGTCGAATGAAATCGATGTTAGACCAGAGATGGCGTATGTGCCGTTGAAAAAATTGCACCCATTGTTGGCGTAGAAACGACATGTGCCGGGTTCAAATGAGAGTGAGGGTCGATCTTCGTCTCCACTTACTGTTATGTTGTCGACAGAATCGAAATACCACTCGCCCGACAGTCGTTGTATGAGAGCTAAGCTGTCGGCTTCAGAAAATCGTCCTGCGATTTCACCGACACTTGGCCGCGCTTCATGTGTTGCTGTAGTTTGTGCACTTGTCTTGCCACGTTTGTTTGATTTTGATTTAGCCGGCTTGTCTTTTGTAGTCTGCTGTTTTTGTTCTTTTGGGGTTGACTTGACGGTGTCGCGACCCAAAATCTCGTTTACCGTAGCGCATGACGAGACCAAGAGAGTGAACGAACATATAGATGTGAGTAATATCGAGAATTTCATATTATATCTTAATGTATTGGTTGGCTGAATTTTAATATCGACAATTAACGATTTGTCCAAAAAACGAACTATTAGTAGCTCACTTTTAGGCAAAAGTACGTAATTTTGCAGTCGTTTAAAAATTATGAGCAATGAATATTTATTTGCAGCTCTTTTTTACGTTCCTCAAGATAGGAACATTTACATTTGGAGGCGGTTGGGCTATGATATCGATAATAGAGAAAGAGATTGTCGACAAGAAACATTGGCTTGCCCGTGAGGAATTTCTTGATTTGCTGGCTATAGCTCAGGCTGTTCCCGGAATATTGGCCGTGAATATCTCGGTAGTCGTCGGTGACAAACTTCGTGGTATGAAGGGCAGCATAGCGGCTGCTTGTGGCACCATTTTACCATCGTTCTTGATTATATTGCTGATTGCGATATTCCTAACACCTGACGTTATAAAGAACAATGAGGTAATAAGTGCCATATTCAAAGGTATAAGGCCTGCAGTCGTAGCACTTATCATTGCCCCCGTGCTGTCATCGGCCAAGTCGGCCGGTATTACATGGCGAACGGTGTGGATTCCTGCCGCAGTGGCGCTTCTCATATTCTCGGGCTTACCTGTGATCTCCAACCCTATAATATATATCATCATAGGTGGAGTGATGGGTTATATAATATTTACACGTCGCAGACTTACTGCAAAATAAACAGGTAAATTGGTATGAGTGTATATCTTCACCTTATTTGGAGTTATCTAAAGATTGGTTTGTTTGGTTTTGGCGGTGGATATGCCATGCTGTCGTTGATTGAAAATGAGATTGTGCAGCATAATGGTTATCCGTCATGGGGTATATCGGAGCAGACTTTTACAGATATTGTAGCTATATCGCAAATGACCCCGGGCCCCATAGGTATTAATTCGGCAACATATATTGGATACGTTGTGCCGGGTAACGCCGGCCTGGAATCGATATGGTTCGGATTACTCGGCTCGCTTGTGTGTACTTTGTCGGTTGTGTTGCCCCCGTTCGTATTGGTTTCATACACGAACCATTTTATAAGACGTCACAAGGATAGTGCCATTATCAAGGGTGTGATGAGTGGTCTGCGACCTGTGGTTGTTGGACTTATTGCATCGGCAGCATTGTTGCTAATGAATAGTGACAACTTTGGTGTCAGTGCATTGGAACTGACCGTAAGTGTATTGTTGTGTGTGGCATCGTTTGCAGTTGTAAGGTATACTAAGGTTCACCCTATAGCGATAATTGTTGGTGCAGGTCTGATAGGATTTATTGTATATTATCTCTTGAATTTATGATTGATAACGCTTATACCGAAGCGGTAGAATATTTGTACAACAGTACACCCCAGTTTCAGTTGATAGGTGCGGCAGCCTATAAACCCGGTCTTGATACAGCGTATGCGTTAGACCGTGCATTCGGCGAGCCTCACAAACAATTCAAGACTATNCATATTGCCGGTACAAACGGTAAGGGATCGACCGCTCANACCATAGCGGCTGCANTGCAGCTGTCGGGCTACAAGGTGGGNCTATATACATCGCCTCATTTGGCNGATTTTAGGGAGCGTATCAGGGTGAACGGTGAAAAGATATCTNATGAAGGTGTCGTTGACTTTGTCAGACGTTATAAAGAGATGAATNCCGAGTGTCGCCCTTCATTCTTTGAGCTCACCACNATAATGGCATTTGATTGGTTCGCTTCAANTGGGGTCGATGTCGCNGTTATTGAGACCGGCCTTGGCGGACGTCTTGATACGACTAATATCATCACCCCNGAACTGTCGNTTATTACCAACATATCGTTNGANCATACCGCTCAGTTGGGAAATACACTTGAGGCTATTGCTTCAGAGAAGGCCGGCATTATCAAACCCGGAGTGCCCGNNGTNATAGGTGAGGCCTCGGGTAGCGTTGCAGANNTTTTCAGATCAAAGGCCTTATCGGAAGGCTCACCAATAGTCTTTGCCGAGGANACATGTCAGTGGCAANGNGCCGAAGCTAATGTAGACTGCAATGTGTATCACGGAACACGTTGGGGAGANATTACNGGCGCACTATCGGGCNAATGCCAGTTGAAGAATGCACAAACGATNATGGCNGCNCTTGAGTTATTGCCTGGTCTGGGCTTTAANCGTATAAATTCGGCTGCGGTATCGGGCGCATTTGCCAATGTATGTCGTCTGACCGGACTGATGGGGCGATGGACTATTGTAAATCAATCGCCGCTTACAATATGTGACACAGGGCACAATACGGGTGGCTGGCAGTATATATCGGATCGTCTCCAGGCGCTTCCCCGTCCGCTGNTTATGGTTATAGGCTTTGTCAGCGACAAAGACGTTGACCATATTCTTGAAATGATGCCNCGCGATGCTGAGTATATTTTCACTCAAGCCTCAATTCCGCGAGCAATGAACGCCAATCNGGTNGCTGAAAACGCTGNAAANTATGGNCTTAACGGCACAATCACGGTTGGTGTAAAAGAAGCTGTGGCTCAAGCCTCAGATAGGGCTCGAGCCACAGGTGGTTCGGTNTTTATAGGNGGCAGTACGTTTGTAGTTGCCGACTATCTATCNTGATTNNTATCTTGTAGCGATTACTTCAATTTCTACAAGTACCTGTTTGGGCAGTTCGCGTACTGCNACAGCCGAACGNGCCGGGAAAGGTGCTGTGAATTTCTCNGCATATACTGAATTCATGGCTGCAAAGTCGTTCATGTCGGCGAGGAACACAGTGGTCTTGACGACNTTGTCAAGGGTNAAACCGGCCTCGGCGAGGATTGCTGTAAGNTTGGCGATAGACTGTGCGGTCTGCTCCTCGATTGTGGCNGGTATCGTTCCATCAGCGGGGTTAACNGGAATCTGACCCGANACGAATACAAATGCACCGGCATCAATGGCCTGGCTATAGGGGCCGATNGCGCCNGGNGCGGCGTTGGTTGAGATGGGCTGTTTCATGTCAATTGATATATTATAGTTTATATATTATAGTTTAATGTATTAGTCNACTTTGTCNAGAGTGTGACCCATGCGCTCTTTCTTTGTGTGCATGTAGAANTGGTTGTAGCTGTTAGGTGCNACNTCGATGGGAACGTTTTCTACAACTTTCAGTCCATATCCCTCCAGACCGATTCTCTTNACGGGGTTGTTGGTCATCAGTCTCATGTCACGGATACCGAGCTTGTGGAGTATTTGNGCTCCGACGCCATAATCTCGNTCGTCGGCGCGGTGTCCGAGGTGTATGTTGGCTTCGACTGTATCAAGACCTTGTTCCTGAAGTTTGTAGGCTTTGATTTTGTCCATAAGGCCAATTCCGCGGCCCTCCTGNTTGAGGTANAGTACCACTCCCCGACCCTCTTTTTCAATCATNCGCATAGCCTTGTGTAGCTGTTCGCCACANTCGCAGCGCTTTGACCCGAAAATGTCGCCGGTTGCACATGATGAGTGTACNCTCACAAGTGTTGGNGTGTCAGGGTTGATTTCNCCTTTTATTATTGCAATGTGTTCAAGTCCATTNGCCTTCTCACGGAAGGGAATGAGACGGAAGTGGCCATACTCGGTGGGCATGTCAACTTCGACGCCTTGCTCAACGAGTGATTCATTNTCAATGCGATACTTGATNAGGTCGCTGATGGTAATNAGTTTGAGTCCCCACTCATCGGCTTTCTTGCGTAACTGTGGNAGACGGGCCATTGTGCCGTCTTCGTTCATAATCTCTATNAGCGCAGCTGCCGGCTGTAATCCGGCTAATCGCATGAGGTCAACGGCAGCCTCGGTATGACCGGCGCGTTTCAATACNCCNGCATCTTGAGCATAGAGTGGATTAATGTGTCCGGGACGACCGAAAGTGTCGGGAACCGATGTCGGATCGGCAAGGGCACGAATTGTGGCGCAACGATCATGAGTNGATACNCCCGTTGAGCAGCCTTCGATCTTGTCAACAGTTACAGTGAACGGTGTGCCGAGAATTGATGTGTTGTCATCGACTTGAGGNGCGAGGTCGAGTGCGCGTGCACGNTCNTTGGTGATAGGAGCACAAAGTACACCNCTACCCTGATGGAGCATGAAGTTTACNTCTTCGGGGGTGATTTTCTCGGCCGAGATGATAAGGTCGCCCTCGTTTTCGCGGTCTTCGCTGTCNACAACAACTATCATTTTGCCATTCTTGAGGTCTTCAAGTGCCTCGGCAACACTATCTATCTTAATTGAATTATCCATTATATATATTGGTAGTATGGGTTATGAGTCGTTAGTCATGATTTATTTTGACTATCCTCGTTTAANGATTTTTCCAGTAGGTATAACAACTGAGTGTTGGCATTTGTTACCANATTGATGTTTGAGGGATATATCGCATAAGGATATAAATTAACCGCTGCGATAATGCTNTGNCTTGTAGTATTTGAGAGATGNTCTACAATGCGGTTCATTTGTTGGTCAAGAGCTCGGCCTGTTTTTGCCCACGATGTAAAGCGTNTTANCAGNCGCATAAGNTTGTTTTTACTCAANCGACTGTCGGCAGCCTTGAGTTCGNTATCGAAGCGTTTGATNGCATTAATCGTCTCGGGTACATTGACNGGCTCCATGACAATNTCTTTAAGTTCAAGNTCGCGATGACGGCGTCCTGTCAAACGGGCAAAGAAGTTCTTGTAGGCGTCCATGTTGAATACTGCCGAGTCGTTGACGGCCTTGTAGGTAAAGAAAAGNCCTAACGGGAACAGGACTGCTGAACTGAGCCAAATGCCCATCCAAGTCTCGACTTTGGCGTCACGTGCCATCTTATATCCCGAGTTGTCAATGATATAGTATACTATAAACAGTAGTACCGAAATGACCAGAGGGGTACCAAGGCCACCTTTACGTATGATGGCGCCAAGCGGTGCACCGATAAAGAAGAATATGATACACGCAAACGACAGGGTGAACTTACGGTGCATTTCTATCATGTGCATGCGTATAGTCTTGCGGTCGTCCTGCATNGAGTAGCTGCGGAACTCGTAATCCTGTTTTACATGTTTTATCTTTGTGATTGCCTGATTTATGTATGACTTGCTCATTGAGTTGTTGCGCCCCTTAAATAGCGTGTCAAGCGGGATAGGCTCATTGAGTGTGATAGGCTGTTGTGGCTCGTCGACCCAGATTGAGTCACGGTACACGTGTTTCATGCGCGGCATGTTGAAATATCGACCTTCGAGCAGCGTGCGTGCATAGATGGCGCCCACGCTATCAACGCGGTTCTCGACCGAGTCGATGGTTGCACGCAGTTCGGTGATGTTCTTGCCCACATATTGATTACGCATGTTGTTTTCGTCCATGCGGTTGAAATTGTTGTCAAATCCAATCAGGATTTCCTTGACAGTGAACGATTCCCTGCGGTAAGGCTGGTTGCGCGAACGACCGCCGGCAGTTTGTTCCCTTAGGTTTTCGAACTGCTCGCCATCGTATAATTTAAGGAGTAGGTGGGTCTTGTCTTCGGTAGAGCTAAGTTTTCCGGAATCGGCCAAAATGACGCGTGCATTGTCAAATCCGCGCGACACGTCATATATGGTCATGTCGTAGAGCGTTCCTGTCTCGCGGTTTTTATGGTCGACATAGAGATTGACGCCCGGTATCTGGTCGTAGAACACGCCTTCGGGAATCTCAAGCTCTGGTGATTTCTGTCGCATCGAAAACAGCAGTGTGTACATCTTGGTTTGTGCTATTGGCATTACATTGTTCTGGAAAAAGAACGCGCCGACTGCTATAAAACCCATAAGTATAATGAGCGGTCGCATGGTTTTGAGCAGTGATACACCACCTGCCTTCATGGCCGTGAGCTCAAAACATTCGCCAAGATTGCCGAATGTCATCAGTGATGCAAGCAGAATGGCAAGCGGTAGTGCCATGGGTACCATGGTAAGCGCAGCATAGAAAAACAGCTCGGCAATCACATCAAATCCGAGGCCTTTACCAACAAGATCGTCGATGTATCGCCACAAAAACTGCATCAAGACGATGAACAGGCATATAAAAAACGTCATGATCAGCAGAGGTACAAAACTCTGCAACATGAATGTATATAGACGTTTTATATGAAACATGTAACTCTAAGTTAGTGTTTATTGAAGTTTGTTCAACGCACAAAGTTAACCATTTTTTTTGAGATAGGCAGCCGTAACAGGTATATTTTTATATTATGTGGTTAGCGGCATCTACGATATACTGTTTGTGTATTAATCGGTGATTTTTGTATAAAAATTTAAGAAATATTTGAATTTTATTGATATTTATTTGGATTTTGACTTAATGAATGCTTACATTTGTTGCCATATACTTACGACTATGAACAATAGAAAACAACGCTTACCCATTATTGCCCGCATTCTTACTACAAAGAAAATCAGGAACCAGCAGGAATTGCTCAATGAGCTCGCAATTGAAGGTTGTGAAATAACGCAAGCTACATTGTCGCGTGATTTGAGGAATATGAATGTGTCAAAGGTGGTCGATGTGGACGGTGGTTACAGCTATCACATCGGGCAAAATTCAAGCTATTTGCTTGAGGTTAAACGGTTGCCTATAAATGTGCCTTTTATTCCTGATATTGCATGGATAAAACGGTCGGGGTTTATCGTTGTAATCAAGTTGCCGGCGTCTCAGGCCGTATTGCTTTCCCGCATGTTTGACGAGTCTGATAATCAGAATATAGTAGCTACGGCTGTCCTTGGCGATCTTTTGCTGATGATTTTAAAAGAGGGCCTGAGTTTCAAACAGCGGTATGAATTATTGACTATGGTGATTTCAAACGACTGTGTCAATAAATTCAAGGCCGCTCTCTGACAACAGTAGGCAAAACAATTTTGGCGTTTGAGTCAGTATTACTATTTTTGTGGTATGATTAAACGCTTAATATATATTTTTGCAACACTAATCGTTGTTGGTGGTGTGTTGGCATGGTGGTGTTATAAATATGCTACTGTACAATATGAGTATGAGGCAGTGCGTGTCAACATAGGTGCAGCCCTCGATGCCAACTCGATTGAGAAGTTGCTGTGTGACAGTCTCGGGCAGGAGTACGGAACGCATGTCGGCACTATATGGAAATTGCGCGGAGGTAATGCTGCGAGAGCTCACGGATCATATTTGGTGAAGCCCGGTGAGACGGCATTCAAACTTGCAATGAGGTTGAGGGGTGGCGCTCAAGACCCTATCAATGTCACAGTGCCCAATTTGAGGTCGACTGACCGCGTGATAGAAGCTATTGCGTCAAACTTTGAATTTTCGGCCGACATTTTACGTGCTGCGTTTAACGAGATGCTCGCTGAAAAGAATATTGATCAGCGTTATCTGCCTGCATTCATTCTGCCCGATACATATCAATATTATTGGACCATGAAGCCCGAGGCCTTCGTAGCCTCGACATATAAACAGTGGGAGAACTATTGGACTGAAACCAGGCGCGCAAAGTCTGCCAAACTTGGACTGACGCCCATTGAGGTCAGTACGCTTGCTTCAATTGTAGAAGAAGAAAGTGCCAAGGCTGATGAACGCCCGATCATAGCCCGTCTGTATTTAAATCGATTGTCTAAGCACATGAAGCTACAAGCCGACCCCACAGTTAAATACGCAGTGGGTGACCCGACATTGAAACGTATTCTCAATGTGCATCTGACAACACCGTCACCATACAATACATATATTATTGACGGCCTGCCGCCAAGCCCCCTGAGGGTTGTAGATAAGCAGACTCTCGGAGCTGTACTCGATGCCCCCGAGCATAATTATTTATATATGTGTGCCAAGGAGGATTTTTCGGGCTATCATAATTTTGCAAAAACCAATGCCGAACATGCTGCCAACGCCCGTCGGTATCATGCGGCATTGAATCAACGTAATATAAAGTGAATATGAAAAGTGCTAAAGACGCTAACTGGACGATTGTTGCCGAGTGTAACTCGGTGGCAGATGCCTCGATAATAGAGGGCGCTCTCAAAAATGCCGAAATACCGGCGACGATTATTAACAGCGCATTACAGAGCGCGCTGCCCATGACCTTTACATGGGCGCCGGTACAAATCGTTGTGCCCGATGTGTTTGTCGAACAGGCACGTGAGATTGTTCCTGAAGAATATCGTGTTTAACATATAATATAACTTCAAACCAAAATGAAAAAATTCATTCTTACATTTGCTGCGGCAGCGGCAATCGCTATGTCGGTCAGCGCCGAGTATCCCGCATGGCTGCATCTGGGCCGCTATGCCGGTGAAAACAAAGCATTACAGGCTACTCAAAACAACGGTGACCGTGTAATTTTTCTCGGTAATTCAATTACTGAACATTGGAAAATAAAACATGGTGAGTTTTTTGAGAACCACCCTAATTTTGTTTGTCGAGGTATAAGTGGCGAGACTACATGCCAGTTCCTTAACCGCTTCAGGGAAGATGTTATAAATAACAATCCGGCAGTCGTAATTATAAATGGCGGCACAAATGACATTGCCGAGAACACTGGTACATATAATGCTGATTTTACTTTTGGCAACATTGTATCAATGGCTCAGCTTGCAAAGGCCAACGGCATCAAGGTTATTCTGACATCGGTACTTCCGGTCGAATATTATGGTTGGAATCTTGCCATTACCGATGCTCCTGACAAGATTAAGGCTCTCAATGCCCGTATAAAGAAGTATGCCGACGAAAAAGGTATAACCTATGTCGATTACTATGAGGCGATGGCAATGCCAAACGGAGCTATCAATCCCGACTATTCACAAGATGGCGTACACCCCGTCCCTGCCGGATATGAGGTGATGGAATCTATCATTGTTCCTGTTATTGAGAAAGAACTGAAGAAGAAATGATAATAAGGCCGGTTAATAAAACCGGGGCCTTTAAAACAAAATAGCTGCGACTCACGTCGCAGCTATTTTTGTTGTCTAAATTAATACCCAATTATAATCCTCACTTTAAAAGTGTAACAACTAAATATCTTAATTACCTTTATTGTTTTTTAATCTTTCCGTCTTAATCACATTGCAAAGGTAGAGATAATTTATTAAACCACCAAATTATTTTGAATATATTTTAATAAGTATTTTAATTTTATTCGCTCGTTTTATAAAATTAACAATACAGCAATGGTGTCTTTAAACTATTACATACATTTTAGCTTAGATAGTAATATTTAATTTTAACTCGTAGTGGGCGAACCAAAAGCTGATTTGTATGTTTGTAATAATACAAGAGTTAATTCACGCATCAACTCGACCTTACATTGATTGTTTCACGTTTTAAACTATTATGATTATGAGCGATAAGAAAAATAACTCAAAGACATCTATCTGGCTTATTGCCGGAGCAATTGTTTTGATTGCCCTTGTATTGGTATGGACGTTTATTGCAGATAGTAATGGCGACCCTAATAACGGCTTTATAACCCCGCTTATTAATATGCTATAAGCTGCTATACAGTATTTTATTGCTATGATCGGAGTGTACTGAATTAGTACGCTCCGATTTTTTTTGAAAATTTTTATGAAAATATTTGTATTATAGAAATTAATTGTTGTACATTTGCAGTGTACTACAACACTAATACACTATATGATGATTACGATTGAACATCTCACATTCGGTTATTCCAAGCGGCAAAAGCCGATAATCGACGACTTAGAACTTGAGTTGGAACCCGGTAGAGTTTATGGACTGTTAGGCCCCAACGGCGCGGGAAAGTCTACCCTACTCTATCTGATAGCCGGTTTATTGACCCCTGTATCGGGTAATGTAATGCTTGACGGTACCGATACACGCAAGCGCCTACCGTCAACTCTTAAAGATATATTTATCGTGCCTGAGGAGTTTGACCTTCCTCCGATAAAACTTAGCCAATATGTCAAAATCAATGCGCCGTATTATCCCGAATTTTCTCTTGAGGATATGAAGCGCCATCTTGCAACTTTTGGTATGGAAGATAATCCGAACCTCGGAAAATTATCGATGGGCCAGAAGAAAAAAGTGTTTATGGCATTTGCACTCGCCTGCAATACAAAGGTTCTGCTGATGGACGAGCCTACCAATGGTCTTGACATTCCGGGCAAAAGCGCATTCAGACGTTTTATAGCATCGAATATGAATGATGACCGACTGGTGCTGATATCGACCCACCAGGTTAGAGATATTGACAACCTGCTTGATACGATAGTCATGATTGATGGCTCTAAACTGATATGTGCGGCGACCGTTAACGATATTACCGATAGGTTGGCTTTTATAACAACAACACGTCCTGAAGTGATTGAAAAAGCTCTGTATACACAGCCCGGCCTTGAGGGTACTCAGGTTATTCTTGAGAACGACGGCTCACTTGACACTCGATTTGAACTGGAGCTGTTATTCCAATATGCACTTGAAAAAGGAGATGAACTAAATAAAAAACTGCACAACAATGAATAATATAAATAACTTTAATCTGAAGCGTGTAGTGTCGCTCTGTAATATGATTATTGCTGAACAGCCACGCGTATTTATGATGTTGTCACTGTTGCTTCTCGGAGTGATGTCACTTGCATTCGTGTTTATAAATTTAAGTACATATAACTATTCCAGCGCTGACTTTGAAGCTGCACGCGCTGCAATATACATTATCTTTGTGTTTTATGGCATGATTTTCACATCGCTTGCATTCGGGAAAATGCGAGACAAGAAAGGGCGCACCTCGCTACTGATGCTACCGGCCTTGCAGATTGAGAAGTACATTGCCAACTTTATCGTGTATGTCATCATGTATGTTGTGATATTTGCGTTGGCTGTATACTTAGCTGACATCATAAGAATGATTGTCATGTCAGTATTACCGTTACGCGCAGAAGTCGATATATATCCCCTGCAACTCAGTTCACTGTGGTGTGAAGATACGGCTAACACAATGGCCGCTTATATGTTCCTCCAATCGTTCTATTGGCTTGGTGCCCTATTATGGCCGCATAATTCTTTTATAAAGACCTATTCGGCGTTGACTATACTCGGATTGTTCTATATTTTCACTGGTATGTGCCTGTATAAGCTGATTATAGGAAGCCATAGCTATCATTTGACGATGTTTGATGACGAACCGTTAAATACAGAACCCATCATGTGGGCAATTGTGGTCGCCACGTTTGTGATAAATTATACCATTGCTTACATACGATTGAAGGAAACCGATGTCGTTCAAAAATTACTGTGATAAATTATGGATTTTAAAGATAATACCAAACCCATTTATCTGCAACTGGCCGACCGATTGTGTGATAACATTATCTGCGGTGAGTATGGCGATGACTGTAGGTTGCCATCGGTGAGAGAATTTGCGGCTACGGTAGAAGTTAATGCCAATACTGTAATGAGAACTTATGACTACCTGCAACAGTCGGGTGTAATTTACAACAAGCGCGGCATCGGTTACTTCGTTGTCAATGGCGCATCAAAACTTATCAGAACCAATCGTCTGAATACGTTTATGAATGACGAACTGCCTGATCTTTTTGAGCGAATGAAATTGCTCGAGATAACTCCTACTGAGTTAAGTGACATGTACACGCAATATTGCGCCCAACAGTCAACTATTAATGATAAATAACAAATAGATAAAGAAATGAAACGTTCAACATATATAATGGGAACAATGATAATGGCCGGTGTGGCCTTGATGGCATCAGTATTTGTGTACGTCAGAAGTGTAGGTGTTGAATATACTCCAATCAAAGGAGTTCGTCTTACAAGCGAGACTGTCAGATATGACTTGCCTGAATTTGATTCGGTGAAGTTCGACTTGAGATATGAATATAATGAGGAGGCTGTGGGTGCAGTTTATTGTAATGATCAGTTTCCAATAACATTTATATGCAATGATTCCGCAGTCAAGCCCTACATGTGTGTTCCTAAAGAGCTTGTTGAATCAAAGAGCTTTGCCATGGATTCGACAGCGCTGTCAATCACTATTAACAGCACGTCGCCCTATCTGCAGAATGTACCTGAGTCGGGTGGTGTTAAGATAGTTATTCCGAGCCGTATGAAAGTGAATAATATTGAGATATCTGACCATTGCTGGGCGAGTGATTTGAAGATAGCTTATATGAATGGGGATAATATGACAGTGAAGTGCTCCTCAAATAAAGATCAGAATTTAAACATCGAACAATGCTCATGGAACAATTTCAGCAGTTTGAATTTTAGCCGTATTGAATTCAATGATTTTGAATCCGAGGAAGTCACTGTGTGGGCTTGTCGAGAAACTTGGGTTACAGCCGAAGACGCGGTAGATGTAAAATCTCTGGTGCTCACAGGCGGTACGGTCGATTTTATCCTGGACGGATTTAAAGATTATGAAGTAAAACCTATTGGCGATGCCACTATAGGCGTAAAACAGTTATATCAATAAACTTGAAAATTGTGATTAGAACGATTAGCGACCGCTTCCCATTTGAGGGAGGCGGTCGCTATCGTATTAATCCAAATTGTTTTTTATAGAATGTCTATTCCGGCAGCTTTGCATGCTTTGACTTGTTCATCGGGCCATAGGCTTGACTGCACCTCACCGATATGAGCTTTCTGAAGCAGAAGCATACACAGGCGGCTTTGCCCGATGCCTCCGCCGATTGATGCCGGCAATTGGCCTGCAAGCAGTTTGCTGTGAAATGGCAGCGATGCACGGTCAGTACAGTTCTCGAGTTCAAGCTGTCGCTTCATGGCTGTCGGGTCAACCCTAATACCCATTGAGGACAACTCAAACGCAGTTTCGAGCACAGGATTCCATACGAGTAAGTCGCCATTTAGTCCGATGCGTCCTGCTTCGTCGGTTGTCGACCAATCGTCATAGTCGGGTGCACGTCCATCGTGTTTCTTGCCGTCGGATAGTTTGTTGCCTATGCCCTGAATGAATACCGCGCCATATTTTTTGCAGGCTTCTATTTCCCTTTCTTTGGCCGTGAGAGCCGGGTATGCGTCGAGCAGTTCCTGAGAATGAATGAACGTAATATCTTCGGGCAAAAAGGCCTGCATGTGAGGAAACATCTCGGTAATCATTAACTCGGTTTTTCTAATCGAGTTGTAAATCCTTGTAACGATGTCCTGAAGATAAGCCGCTGTGCGTTGTTCAGGCAATATCACCTGCTCCCAGTCCCATTGATCGACATAGAGCGAATGCAGGTTATCGAGTTCCTCGTCGGCACGTATCGCGTTCATGTCTGTGTACAGTCCGTAACCGGGTGCTACATCATAGTCTGCAAGCTTCAGCCTTTTCCACTTGGCAAGAGAATGTACAATCTGAATCTCGTCATTGCCGAGCGCGGGGGCTTTAAAAGATACTGGACGCTCAACGCCATTGAGGTTATCGTTGAGACCCGATGACGCTGTAACAAACAGCGGCGCAGTAATACGTCTCAATTTGAGCTCTTTGGACAGGCTATCCTGAAAGTAATCCTTTATCAGTTTGATAGCAATTTCGGTAGTCTCGGGTAACAGTTTGTTACTGTAGTTTTGTGGGATAATCAGCTTCATGACTCCAAAGATACTAAATTTTGAATAATTGCAAGCAATATTTCAACAAAAATCTCGTATTGCTGTCAATTTGTTTTGATTTTAGACCTTTTTGAAACCTTCTATGACAGCTGACATCTTTGCACGTATTTTGTCATTGGCCAGATTGCCAATACTGCCGGTATGGGTGTGATGTATATTCCTGTCAGGTTTGAATGTGCCATTCTGTACCATAGCCCCTACCCTACGATATGCTTCGCGGAACGGGACTCCGCTTAGAACGAGTCGATTAACCTCCTCGACCGTAAATAGATAATCATATTTGGGGGCATCAATAATATCGGGATTGATAATTATGTGCTGCAACATCATGTCGCACATATCAAGACATTGAATCAATGATTCAAATGCCGGGAAAATAACATCTTTGAGCAGTTGGTTGTCNCGGTGGTAACCCATNGGCAGATTTGCCATCATCAACGTCAACTCGTTAGGAATAGACTGGAGACGATTACACTTGCCGCGCATAATCTCGAACACATCGGGATTCTTTTTGTGGGGCATGATGCTTGAACCTGTCGTATACTCGTCGGGGAACTTGAAGAAACCATAATTGGGACTCATGTACAGGCAAACGTCCATAGCAAATCGGCCGACTGTTGATGCTATTGCGGCCATAGCGCTTGCTACAGCACGTTCGCTCTTGCCTCGGCTCATTTGTGCGGCGACCACATTGTAATGCAAATCGGCGAAGTGCAGCAGGCTTGTTGTCATTTCACGGTCGAGCGGGAATGACGAGCCATAGCCGGCACCTGAGCCGAGCGGATTTTGGTCAACTATATCAAATGCCGCCTTGGCAATGCGCAAGTCATCAATAAGCGACTCGGCATATGCTCCAAACCACAGTCCGAACGATGATGGCATGGCTACCTGGAGATGAGTGTATCCGGGCATAAGGATATCGCTATATCTATCGCTCAATTCAAGCAGTCGGTTGAACAGTTGGTTGACATGGTCAACTATGTTGAGAAGCTCGTGGCGCATGTATAGTTTGAGGTCGACGAGGACTTGATCGTTGCGTGAGCGACCAGAGTGTATTTTCTTGCCAATATCGCCGAGTCGGCGTGTCAGCAGGAGTTCAACCTGTGAGTGTACGTCTTCGACTCCGGGCTCGATCTCAAACTCGCCTCGGTCAATCTCAGCTGCAATCTCGTTGAGAGCTTTGAGCAATATCGGTAATTCGTCGGGCTGTATTAGTCCAATCGATTCGAGCATCGTGACATGGGCAATGGAGCCTTGAACATCGTGAGCTGCAAGTTTCATATCGAGTTCGCGGTCTTGTCCTACGGTAAAGATTTCTATTTTTTCGTCGGGCGTGAAGCCCTTATCCCAAAGTTTATTGCTCATATATTGATGTTCTTTATAATATTAATGTAAGTTTGTATTCCTTGCTCTATTTCATCAAGGTAAATATATTCGTCNGCTGAATGTGATCGGGCCGAGTCGCCCGGGCCTATCTTTATACCGGGCCATGGCATAAGGGCACGGTCAGATGTAGTCGGAGACAGGAATGTCTCAATTCCAGCGGCCTTAACCGCATTTAGAAGTGGGTGCCCGTCGGGGGTGGCCCATGCTCTGATATGTGTGGAGCGTGGAGTTACCTCAGAAGTAAGTGACTGTTGTATGAGACTAACTGTTTGCTCATTGGTATAGGCGTCGGTGGTGCGTATATCGACCATAAAGGTGCATCGGTCAGGTATGACATTATGCTGAGTACCTGCCTGTATTCCTGTGACATTGATGTTTACAGGCCCCATCAGTGCAGAAGTGGCAGGAAATGTCAATGTGCGTAGGCGGTCGATATCGTCAACGGCTTTGTAGAGTGCATTTATTCCCTCATGACGCGCAGCGTGACCACTTTTACCAGTGGCTACGCAGTCAAGCACCACGAGTCCGCGTTCGCCGATAGCGCATTTCAACTGAGTCGGCTCGCCGACGATTGCCATGTCAATATGCTCAAGCTCGTTTACCAACAGCCTCATGCCATTGATACCTGATACTTCCTCTTCGGCACTCAGTGCAAGAACAAGATTTACCGGCAGGTCGGTGTTCTCCAGTCTTAGAAATGTCTCAATAAGTGCCACAAGTGAGCCTCCTGCATCGTTGCTGCCAAGGCCATATAGTCTCCCCTCCTCTATCGTTGGCGTGAACGGATTGCGTGTATAGCCGGCAGCCGGTTTCACGGTATCGTGATGAGAGTTGAGCATCAATGTGGGTTTGTCAGAATTGAACTGACGGCTCCATACAACGACATTGTTGGCATAGCGCTGTGGCGAGACGCCGTTCTCGTGCAGGTATCGGACAAGAATATCGGCCGAGGCTTGTTCTGAACGTGAATAAGACTCGGTCGAAATCAATTGTTGCAGGAGAGTGATGTATCGTGGCATCATTTTGATATACACGTGCCCGAGTCGTCGTGCAGGCGGCTTGATGATTTGATGATTACGGAGTCAAGGTCGCTGGTGGTTATGGCCTTAATGGCATTTGTGACCTTGGGAATCATACCGTCGCTAATTACTCCACCGGCTATGAGATCGTCGACGCTTTCGGGCGTTATGGTTCTTATTACTGAGTTNGTATCATTTACATCGGCAAGGACACCGTCTTTTTCAAAACAGAATATAAGTCGTGTCANTGCTTCCTGGCTCATAGCCTTGGCTACGCAAGTCGCTATTGTATCGGCATTGGTATTGAGNAGATTGCCGTCATAGTCTGCCGTAATGGCACAAATTACAGGCGTCATGCCNNGATCAATAAGCATTTTNAGNGCCGAGCTGTTTACGGTATCGACATCACCCACCTCACCGTAGTCGACAGGTNTGGCCGGGCGTCTGACAGATGTTATGCAGTGCATGTCGGCNCCGCATAATCCGATCGCGTCACAACCAATAGCCTGGAGTGATGCAACGACGCGTTTGTTGATGATGCCGGCATAGACCATTACTGCAATCTCAAGCATCTCGGGGCTGGTGACNCGCCGACCTTCAATCATGCGGNTTTCNACACNAAGATCAGCGGCNATGCGTGTTGCCAGTTTGCCACCGCCATGCACNAGAATCTTGGGGCCTGCGATTGACGCGAAGTCNTTGAGGAACGACTTGAGNTGNTCGGGNTTNTCNATGACGTTACCCCCTATTTTTACTACGGTTATCATTTGAGTGATTCAAGCATTCGTTTAAGGACGACCTGAGCCGAGATCTCTCGGTTAGCGGCTTCAGGTATTACGATACTGCGATCTGATTCAATCACTTCGTCGGTGACTATCATNTTGCGGCGTACCGGCAGACAATGCATGAAGTAGGCATTGTTTGTGAGGNCCATTTTGCGAGAGTCGACTGTCCATGANCGGTCGGTTGACAACACTTTACCATAGTTAGGGTCGGTGTATGCGGCCCAGTTTTTGGCATAAACAAAGTCGGCGCCTTCAAGNGCCTTGTCCTGATCATACTCTATTCGNGCATTCTGAGTAAACATCGGGTCGAGTTCGTAACCGTGGGGATGGGTAATGACGAAGTCATAGTCGGCCGCATTCATCCATTCNGCAAACGAGTTCGGTACCGCTTGAGGTAATGCACGGGGGTGCGGTGCCCATGTCAACACCACTTTTGGACGCTTGGTTTGTTTGTATTCCTCGATTGTAATGAGGTCGGCAAAGCTTTGCAGAGGGTGACGTGTAGCTGCCTCCATCGAGAATACGGGGCGACCCGAATATTTTATGAACTGATTGAGAATCTCCTCATTATAGTCGGCATTCTTGTCTTCAAATCGGGCGAAGGAACGTACTCCGATTATGTCGCAGTAGGAACCCATGACGGGGATTGCCTCGAGCATGTGCTCGGCCTTGTCTCCGTCCATGATCACACCACGTTCGGTCTCTAGCTTCCAAGCGCCTTGGTTGACATCGAGGACAATAACGTTCATGCCGAGATTAAGTGCTGCTTTCTGAGTTGAGAGGCGTGTCCGTAGGCTTGAGTTGAAGAAAACCATCAGCAGTGTGCGGTTGCGCCCCAGGTCACTGTAGCCAAATCGGTTGGCTTTGACTTCAAGCGCCTCTTTAACGGCCTTGTCAAGAGGGCCTATATCGTTTACGGTAGTAAATTTTTTCATTTGAAAGCTTCAATAAATTGATCTATATGCTGTTTGGTGACATTAAGAGCAGGCAGTAGTCGTATTGTTGTGGCACCGGCTCCGCCTGTAAAGATATGGTTGTCAAACAAGAGTTTGCGACGAGCGGCAGATGCGTCACCATCAATTTCAATACCAATCATGAGGCCTCGGCCACGAACCTCCTTGACCGGTGTGCCAAGTTTATTTAATTGCTCGATTGCGTATTGTCCTACTTCAGCCGCATTCTCAATGAGTTTCTCGCTGTCAATAACATCAAGCACGGCAATCGCAGCGGCGCATGCCAAATGATTGCCACCAAATGTGGTTCCGAGCATGCCCTTGATCGGTTTGATATCGGGTGCAATAAGGATACCTCCAACTGGGAAGCCGTTGCCCATTCCCTTGGCCATAGAGATAATGTCGGGACGAATACCCGAGTATTGATGGGCAAAGAAACGACCTGTACGACCGTAACCAGACTGCACCTCATCAAGAATTAACTTGGTACCGTATTTAAGTGTCAGTTCACGTAACTTTACAAGAAAATCATCATCGGGCATGTAAATTCCTGCAACACCCTGTATGCCCTCGATAATAACGGCGGCATACTGTTGGGTCGATAGTTCTTTTTCGACGGCTTCGATATCGTTAAGCGGCACAAAAGTAACCTTATCGGTGGAGTTGAAAGGTGACACGATGCGCGGGTTGTCAGTGAGTGCGACTGCACCTGACGTGCGTCCATGAAATGACTTGGCGAATGCAAGTATGCGGTCACGACCGGTCACGAATGATGCGAGCTTTACAGCATTTTCATTGGCCTCGGCACCTGAATTACACAAAAACAGGCTGTAGTCGCTATAACCCGATAATTTACCTAATTTCTCGGCGAGTTGCTGCTGAAGTGAATTAAGCACCGAGTTGGAGTAGAAGCCAAGTTTGGCGACCTGATTGGATATGGCCTCGACATACCGAGGGTGAGCATGACCTATGGAAATCACAGCATGACCGCCATAAAGATCAAGATAGCTGTTTCCATCGGCGTCGAACACATATGAGCCCACGCCTTTAACCGGCTCTATTTCGTATAAACTATATACATCAAAGCAATTCATGTCAAAAAGTTTTAGTGTTGTTTGTATCTAAAAGCCGGAGGCCTTGAGTCTAAGACCGCAGGCCTGGTCGAGATTGAACATCAGATTCATGTTTTGGACTGCCTGGCCTGAAGCGCCTTTGAGCAGATTGTCGATAACGCTGACAATGTGAGCCTTGCGACCATGTTTGGTCACGCTTATCAATGCCTTGTTTGTATTGACAACTTGCTTCAGGTCAAGGTCAAAATCAACAACATGTGTAAACGTGGCGTCGCTATAAAACGATTTGTACAATGCTATTAATTGTTCGGCGGTCAGTTCGGTGTCAAAGTAGACCGATGCAAAGATTCCTCTGGCGAAGTCACCGCGCACAGGGACGAAGTTAACGTCTGGAGTCGCTGTGCCTTCGGGTGTAAGCGAGTTAATAGTACGGCCAATTTCAAGCAGATGCTGGTGCTCAAATTCCTTGTAGGTCGACATATTGTCCGTTCTCCAGCTGAAATGAGTCTTTGACGTAGGTTTAACTCCCGCACCTGTTGAACCGGTGACAGCAGTGACATGAATTTCGCCATCAATGCACCCTGCTTTTACAGCCGGTAGTATCGCCAACTGTATTGCCGTGGCAAAGCAACCCGGATTGGCAACACGTAATGCCCCCTTTGTACGGTCAGCATTTACTTCGGGAAGGCCGTAGACAAAGTTATTGGTCTCATCGCGAAAATCCTGCGATAGGTCAACGATATGAAGTGACTCGGGAACGGTATGCTCATTAAGAAACTTAGTGCTTGCACCGTGTCCTGAGCACAGGAACATAACGTCGATATTGTCAAAGTTATATGTATCGATGAAACTCAAATCAGTATCACCAACAAGGCCTGAGTGAACAGCTGTAATAGGCTGTCCGGCGTTGCTGTTACTGTGTATCCACACCAAGTTAACCTCGGGGTGATTGACGAGAATACGTATTAATTCACCGGCAGTATAGCCGGCGCCTCCTATTATGCCGACGTTAATCATTTCTTGTTACGTTTCATGTAGGCAATCTTCATCTGGTTACCCATGATTTTGGTAAATCCTTTGACATCGTCGGCTGTCCAAGCCTTGTTGACTTCGCCATACTCGCCAAAATCGGTTTTCATCAGGTCGTAGGGAGATGATACGCCGACACACTGGAAGCAGTATGGTCGCAAAGTGAGTTCAACCTCACCGGTAACGAGTTGTTGTGAACTGTCGAGCATAGCCTCGATGTCGCGCATGACGGGTTCGAGGTACTGCGCTTCATGCAGGAACATACCATACCAGTTTGCAACCTGATCTTTCCAATAGAGTTGCCACTTGGTGAGCGTGTGCTTTTCGAGCATTTTATGTGCACCGATAATGAGCATGGCAGCTGCGGCCTCAAATCCAACTCGACCCTTGATTCCGATGATTGTGTCGCCAATGTGCATGTCACGACCTATGCCGTAACGTGAGCCTATGGCCTCGACTTCACGAATAGCGTCGACCTTATCAGCGTAATTTTTGCCATTGACGCTAACAATCTCGCCATTTTCAAATCCGATTTTCAAAGTCTCCTCTCCGTGCTCGGTAATTTGTGATGGATATGCGCTCTCTGGGAGTGTGAGCTCTGATTTCAATGTCTCTTTACCACCGATTGACGTGCCCCACAAACCTTTATTGATAGAATATTCCATACGTTTGAAGTCTCCCTCATAACCATGTTTTTTGAGATAATCAATTTCATATTCGCGTGTGAGAGTCATGTCACGTGTGGGTGTGATGACCTCAATCTCGGGAGCAAGGATTGCAAATGTAAGATCAAATCGAACTTGATCGTTACCGGCACCGGTAGAACCGTGAGCCACAGCATCAGCGCCTATTTTCTTGGCATATTCGATAATAGCGATAGCTTGGAACGTACGTTCACTGCTCACCGAGATAGGATATGTGCCGTTGCGCAGTATGTCACCGAATACCATGTATTTGATACATTTATTATAGTATTCCTGTTCGATGTCAAGAGTGACATGTGATGCGGCGCCTAATTGCAGGGCACGCTCTCCGATGGCTTCACACTCGGCTTTGGTGAAACCTCCAGTGTTGGCAAGGGCTGTATGCACCTCATAGCCTAAATCTTGAGTGAGATACTTGACGGCAAATGATGTGTCAAGGCCGCCACTATATGCTAAAACAACTTTTTGGGGAGTGCTCATAATGCAGGTATTTTTATTGTTTATCAATATTATTATCGGTCGTGTGTTCTTTAGGATCGAACAGCATGCCGGTGCAAATGCAACGAACATTGTTGTTACGTTGCAGAATATCATAGTTTATGCAGCCTTTACAACCTGACCAAAACTCTTCATCATCAGTGAGCTCGGAGAAGGTTACCGGGACATAACCGAGTCGGGTGTTGAGTTTCATAACAGGCAATGAGGTCGTGATGCTGAATAGTTTTGCATCAGGGAATTTGCGTCGGGCCAATGCAAAGGTATTGCGCTTAATTCTCTCAGCAAGACCTTGATGGCGGTATTCGGGATCGACTATCAAACCGCTGGTTGCTACGAAATCGCCATGCCCCCAACTCTCGATGTAGCTGAAGCCGACAAGGCGATCGCCGTCAAGTGCGACAATAGCCTTGCCACCATTCATCTTTTCAGCAATGTATTCGGGTGAGCGGCGTGCTATGCCGGTACCGCGTTGCAGTGCCGATTCGTAAATAAGATCGCAAATGTGCTCAGCGTGTTTGATATCGTTGGCTGTAGCTTCACGTACTAAACAATCCATTTCTTGATGTTTGTTTTATAAATGATATAAAGTGTAATGTTAATTGATTTGGGAAATTTCCTGGTCTCAAAGAATACACATTGACCCTGATAATTGTCAGGGTTAAGTTTAATAGATGTATGTATCAGGAAATAATAGAGATGTTGACACGACCATTATCGTCGTCGCAATACTGCCAAAGTATCGCGCGACACGAAAGATGAGATAATATTTATTGATTTAATGGTCGTCATTATTCTTAAATTCCATGCAAAAATATTACATAAAATTTAATTATGCAATTATTATGAAACAAAAAGTTGTATTATATGTTAAATTTACAAGAAACAAACATTTATAATTATGAGTAACGATAAATTAACTACAGCCGAAAGAGAAAAATTGCCTGACAGTGTATATGGACTTCCCGAGCGCCGTGAATATCCTATGCCTGATGCTGCACATGTGAGAGCAGCTGAAGCTTATTTCAGATACTGTCCTGAAGAATTGAAGCCAAAGCTTGCACGTGCCATAATGGCGAAAGCCCGAGAATTTGGTGTTGATATCAAGAGTCTGACGATAATCGATGCCAGCAAGTATAATTCTTAAATAACCTGTAACTATATAAGTTATTGCAGCTGAAATATTCATATATGACTTAGTTATAAAATTAAAACAAATCATAAGATATATTAATGTGATAACGTATTGAAAATATCTAATGTACTTTTGTAAAGTATGAGATTATTTTAGCAAATTCAATCATATTCTTATATCTCTCTCAATGAAAAATAATTTTAAGTTAATTTTCGCTGCATTATCAATTTTTACTGCAAGTGAGTGCGTAGCACAATTTAGTGATGACGGATATTATCTCAAAACTGATATTCGTGATCTGGTTTTGATTTATCAAGGCGGAGTTCAACGTATGGATTTTACGGTTGATCAGATTCGCCCCTATGTTGTACATGAAAATAGATTTGGCAATCGTGATTGGTTGTTTGATGGATTTCTTTTTCTGGAATTTGATAGTGGACGAGGCGTGTCGTTTGAGAAACGTCTTGATGCACCATTGTCTAAGAAGGAGGATTGGATATGGCTTGCTGACCGACATTTTGCCGATGGTAAGGGTATTCAGGCCCTGGACGAGTGTATTGGGCAAGAGATTGAAAAAATTGGTATTCCATCATTCAAACATAAGGTAGTTATAGCTATTCCTGAGCCACCTTTAGGGCAAAAAGATTGGGGAGAACTGAATGGACGCCAGCTAGATTTTGCTAAAGATGAAGATCGAGTTGCAGCCTGTAAGTGGTATATTGACCAATTGACAGCAAGATTTGATTCTCTTGATTTAAATAATATTGAGTTGTCGGGATTCTATTGGATGTCGGAGAAGGCTTTACAAAGCCGTCCGGTTACAACTGTTGTTGGTAATTATATTCATTCAATGGGCAAGCTATTCTATTGGATTCCTTATTATACAGCACAAGGTTTTAGTGAATGGAAACAATTTGGTTTTGACGCAGCTTATATACAACCTACTTATTTTTGGAATAAGCGTATCCCTGATAATCGCGTCGACCGTGCCTGTGAGTTAGCGTATAATCACCATATGGGTTTAGAGATGGAGTTTGATCTTGCGGCATCAGTTGATTCAAAAAACTGTTTGCGAGACCGAGGTCTGAAATACATGACATCATTCCGTAAAAACGGAGTATATCGTAACGCGTCATTAGCTTATTATGAAGGTGGTGCGGGAATGTATCATTTTTCTCGTAAGACTGATATGCGCGACCGTGAATTTATCGACACGGTTGCATGGTTTGTTCAAGAGCGCCGCAGGCGTATGATTGAGGGTGCTAATCCTGATTTTAAAACCAGCTTTACATTTGAAAAACTTGACGGAGATTGGAATGTTACAGGAAGTGTGGTATCTAAAGGAAAACGTATGGTTCTGAAAGGGAATGCGCAGGCTGATACTCGTAATATACATGCCTTTAAGTATGGAACAGTCAGAGCTCGAGTGAAAATCAAATCGGCTGCTTTAGACAGTAGGGCAACTGTGCGTCTATTACCATCTCATGAAAATCTCGGAAAGGTACCCAATAGTGGAGAAATGTTTATGCTTAGGTATGATGGAAGGTGTCCAAATGAAATTGCTTGCGGAGCCTCAACGATGCAGATGAATGATAGCCTAAAAAATATAAAGCAATCCATTGTCGCAGTTGACAAGCTGATTGATCGATGGATAGATCTTGAATGTAAGTGGACAGAGTATGATATTATATTCAAGATTAATGGTGCTGTTGTCAATATTCAGGAAGATTTGTATGACTCGTCTAAACCTTGGTATGCCCAAGGCTGGCCATTTAATAGTGACACTTTTTATTTGCAGATAGAGAGTCAAGGTAAAGATGGTAAAACAATCATCGAGATTGACTCGATAGAATTGCTCCCCGATTGATTGGTATTATTATAAAGCATAAAAAATCCCGGTGTAGATGTTACACCGGGATTTTTTTATGTCGCAGTTTGGTTGATTAGTATCCTTTCTGGATATTCTCAATGCGCTGGAGGTTTTCAGCGTCATTGAGCGCATAGTAGATGTTGCGCAGGTTGGCGAGGGCACCGCTACCATTCTCGGGGTCGAGCTCGTAGCACTTCTCGAGGTACTTGGCTGCCTCACGCAGAACCGGGAAGAGCACTTCATCTTTATATTTATTATACTCGGCGTTGGTCATTTCGCCGGTTGCAGAATCGAGAGCCTCGGCTTTGCGGAATGTCAGATAACCCAACTGGAGATAACCGTTAGCGTGATTGGGGTCAACAGACACACATTTCTTAAATTGCTCAAGTGCTGCTGCTTCTGCATCAGAATCGTTCTCTTTGTTTTCGTAGAGTACGCCAAGAATGTAGTAGAGCTGTGCATTGTCGGGTGTAGCAGCGATTGCTTGTTTGACCATTGCCTCTGCTTCATTGTATTTTCCTGACTGAAGCATGTCGTTGATGATGTAGCCGATGTAAGCGTTATCTTCGGCGCCATAGAGAGGCAGTGCCTGCTGAGCATATTTGGCCATGATCGGAGTGCGAACACTATCGGGATAGTTGTATGCAGCAGCGATGGCGTAGTCATATACGTTCTTTGAAGTATTGCCAAGAGCAATCGAACGGTCAAATGAAACCAGTGTGCGATCCCAATCCTGTAGATTGTATGCGGCGAGACCCTGATTGAAAGCATATACATTCAATATACTATCGGGTAATGCTTTGGGGGCATTGGCGCCAAGTACAGGGTTCTCGGGTGCGCTGAAGCAAAGCTCCCATGCCTGATATGCTCCATCATAGTCCTGAGCTTCCCACAAGTAAACGGCTGCAGTGTTGAAGTCGTTGTAGTGGTTGTTGATGAGCTTTATAATATCTTTCGAATATTTGGTTTTAGCTTTTCCCTTCGCATCAACGACCGTATCACATGACAATGCCTTCACAAGATAGCCGTAACCGTCAATAACCGAGTGACCCATAGCTTTGAGGTCAACGTTTTGACCGGCGGCCTGCATTACTTGCTGATTGTCAAGATAGTCATAACCGCCTTTGCCGGCTACAAAGTAGGGGTACGCAGTATTGGCAGTCTCTTCGTTAGTGAAGGCGGGCTGCAGGTTCTTTACTTGTGCAGGATAATCGCTGGGTTTGGCCTTGAGATTGCGCTCAACCTCCTTAACCAGGCTGGTCTGAGCGGCAGCAGAAAGACCTGCAAAAACGCATAAACCCAAAATAACATTCTTTTTCATGATTTTGGTTTTTAGTTATTGTGTTTAGATTTAATTCTCCTGTTCGTTCTCTTCGTCGGTGATTTCGTCGTCAACTTCAGCTGTGTCGTTATCGACTACGTCGTCAATGATATCGTCGGTAGAAGGGAGCTCCTGGGGATTTTCTTCGAGCTGTTCAACTTCCTCCTCGGGATCCGAATCAACGCAGCAGACTGATGCAATTTCGTCACCGCGTTTATCGAGGTTAATTAGTCGCACACCCTGTGTTGCTCGACCCATTACGCGAATATCGCTTACGTGGAATCGCAGTGTTATACCCGACTTATTAATGATAACGAGGTCGTTATCGTCGTTAACACTGTCGAATGCTACGAGCGAACCAACCTTGTCGGTAACATTTATGGTCTTGACACCCTTACCACCACGGTTTGTGATTCGGTAGTCTTCGAGCAGTGAGCGTTTGCCATAACCTTTCTCTGAGATAACCATAACGTTGTTGGTTGAGTCGGCCTCCATGCAGATAAGGCCGATGATAGCATCGTTCTCATCATCCAGAGTCATGCCGCGAACACCTGCCGATACACGGCCGGTTGCACGCACTTTAGACTCATGGAAGCGAATGGCGCGGCCGTTACGGTTAGCCATCAGTATCTCAGAATTGCCATCAGTAAGGTCTACGCCTATCACACGGTCACCCTCACGGATAACAATCGCCTTCTTGCCTCGAGAATCTACGCGGGCATACTCTTTGAGCGATGTTTTCTTGATCACACCATTGCGGGTTGCAAAGATGAGATTGTGACTCGATGTGAACTCGGGGTCGTTGAGTCCTTTACAGCTGATTACTGCATTTACAGCGTCATCAGACTCGATGTTGAGCAGATTCTGGATTGCGCGGCCCTTAGTATTCTTGCCTCCCTCGGGAAGTTCATATACCTTCATCTTATAGACAAGACCCTTGGCAGTGAAGAAAAGCAGGTTGCAGTGCATTGATGCCGGATAGATGTACTCGATGAAGTCTTCCTGACGGGTGTGACTGCCTCGAGACCCTACTCCACCGCGGTTCTGAGCTCGGAACTCAGAGAGTGGTGTGCGCTTTATGTAGCCAAGGTGAGAGATTGTGATAATCATATCATCGTCGGCATAGAAATCCTCGGCATTGAAGTCGCCGGCAGTGTAGTCGATTACGGTAGCGCGTGTGTCACCGTATGTCTCTCGAATCTCAATGAGCTCGTCTTTGATGAGCTGGCGACAAACGGCATCGTTATTCAGGATTTCTTCAAGTCGTGCAATCTCGTGCTGAATCTCATCGAACTCATTCTGCAACTTCGACTGCTCAAGTCCGGTGAGCTGTTTGAGTCGCATTTCGACAATAGCCTGAGTCTGAGGATCGGTGAGACCAAAGCGCTCGGTGAGTTTCTGACGGGCCATGTCGGTGGTCGATGATGCACGTATTATGGCGATAACTTCGTCAATGTTCTGTGATGCGATGATAAGACCCTCAAGTATGTGGGCGCGCTCGCGAGCCTTGCGGAGCTCAAACTGCGTGCGACGAGTCACTACCTCATGGCGATGGTCGATGAATGCCTGAAGGATTTCTTTGAGGTTAAGGGTCTTGGGACGACCTTGAACGAGGGCTACGTTGTTGACAGCAAACGACGCCTGCATCTGGGTGAGCTTATACAGCTTGTTGAGAACGACGTTGGCATTGGCATCGGTCTTTAATTTAATAACGATGCGCATACCTTTGTAATCACTGCCGTCACGTAGGTCAGAGATGCCGTCGAGTTTCTTGTCATTGACAAGATCAGCTATATTTTTAATGAGTTTGGCTTTGTTGACGCCATAAGGTATCTCGGTAACAATGATCTCTTCATGATCCTTGTGCTGCTCGATTTCTGCTTTGGCTCTAATAGTGATGCTACCGCGACCTGTCTCATAGGCTTCCTTTACGCCGGCATAACCATAGATCGTGCCGCCGGTGGGGAAATCGGGAGCCGGAATGACTTTCATCAAATCGTGAATGGTCATGTCGGGATTGTCAATCAAAGCTACACATGCGTTGATTGATTCGGTGAGGTTGTGAGGCGGCATGTTGGTCGCCATACCGACAGCAATACCTGATGCTCCGTTGATCAGCAGGTTGGGAATACGTGTAGGCAGAACAACGGGCTCGCGGCGTGAGTTGTCATAGTTGGGCTGGAAATCGACTGTGTCACTGTCTATATCACTGAGCATTTCTTCACCGATTTTCTCGAGACGAACCTCAGTGTAACGCATGGCGGCAGGGCCGTCACCGTCAATTGAGCCGAAGTTTCCGTGTCCGTCAACGAGGGTGTAGCGCAGTGACCAAGGCTGTGCCATACGCACTACAGTGCCGTAGATTGATGAGTCACCGTGTGGGTGGTATTTACCCATGACTTCACCGACACAGTTGGCCGATTTCTTATGGGGATGAGATGATGTGTTGCCCATCTCGTTCATGCCGAACAGGACACGACGATGTACGGGTTTAAGGCCGTCACGCACATCGGGAAGTGCGCGTGAAACGATTACCGACATTGAGTAGTCGATATAGGCCGTTTTCATTTCATTCTCGATATTGATCTTGATAATGCGATCGTTTTCTATCATTTTTTAATTTTATTACAGTTAAAACGCAGAGGCCACCGACTGCCTGACGTTTATCGCCGGCAGCGGTTTGGAGCTACGTGTCAATTATCCTACAAAGGTAATAATTTTTCAAAAAATAAGAGGAATTTTTTCTCATTATTTATTTGGCCGCTCGCAGCACAATGTATTGCAGGTTCAGCTGGCAAGTGCAAAAATAGCGATTTGTTTGAAAAACTTTGTCTTTGGATTTGAAAAACCGAGTTTTTTACGAGGTCTGCTGTTCAGATAAGGCTATATGCTACTTCTTCATTGATTTTGGATTTGCATAAAAGATAATCCTGTGAGGTCATGTGGAGCTATCTACAAATACAGTCTTATCTTTTAAATCCACTTCTACAAAATCATTGTCTTTGAAAAAGGGTCTATGCTTTTTAGGTAATATCTTTTGAGCAACATTATTGAGGTCTATTCCGAACAAATACACTTTACCAACAACAGGTTTAGCCTTGTAAGGTAACATCTTAACTTGAAAGGCATAATTGATAATGGCAGAGGTTGGTTGAGCATGTCCGACACAGTTTGCTTTACCGTTTGGGATATTGTTCTTTACAGTAAAAGAAAGTTCTTTACATGCCAAGTTCCAAACAATCCTTTATTATCTTTTCGGGTGAATCAGAATACTTACAGATTCTCTTTATTGACGTTTTTAAGTCGGATGTAATGGCGCATGGTGTCGCACTCCTATCTCTACATTTATACAATTTTATTTGCGAGATAAGGAGTATAAAACCACTTAAACATATAACTAACCACCCTATTAATTTTATGTTTGTTCTTTTGTGCATGGAGCATCAAGATGTCTTTATCTATTTCACCAAAAGCTTAACCCTAATCCGATTTCATCAAAGAGAATGTTTATAGTTTGAATTTTCTTTTTATATGGCTCTACTCTGATTCGCGCAGGAATAGTTAGCTTTCTGATTTCGGGCTTGTCATAAGTTGGAACATAAGGAAATTTTTTTGCAAATGTTTCTGCATCAGTGAATATTTCAACACTTCCTGTAAATTCGTACCACTGATTATTTTTCAAATGCTCTTTACGAGATTTTTTGTCATTATCAAAACTGAAATTATTAATTTTTAGCTTAAATATGTAGTCTGAAGGATGATTACAGTATCTGTAAATTATCCATTCATTGTTATTTATCTTATTAATCAGATAACGGTCAAAGGGATTTACCGAGGATTCCCATTCTCCCCATATTCCGTTTCTCATCGTGCAGTAATTGAATGTACCTTGTGCATAACAAGACAATGAAATTACAGCAACCACTAAAACGCAAAAAAGCCTTTTCATATTATCAGTAGTTAAAATAAATTGTACCATATATCGCATTATCTACTTTCCACTCAAAATTATTGACTATAAATTCACTGTCCGTATATTCGTCAATCCTGATTGCCTGTACATTACACTCATTCCATATATTAGGATTTTGAGTTTGCACACCTCTTAAATAAGCATAATCGATGCCGTTGTATGTTGCAAGGTTTACTTTAATTTTTACACGCTTCAATTTGCCATTCTGCGTAATGGTATAGCCCCCAATAACTGGGAAATCTCCTTGCTTCTTTGTCTGATTATTTTGTAGTATATTCATTCCGCTTTCAATTGGCACTAACCCTCCTTGTGCATTTACTTGATAATTGGGAACTACTTTATATTCAACAAATGGTACTTGCGCTCGCAATATACAAGTGCAAAAAAGAAAAATAGTAATACTTAGATGTCTCATTTCAAATTTCAGATAGCTTCATAGCTCCAATGAAGCAAATTGAGGGTGTTACTTACATAACACAAAAAGAAAAAGCATGAAGCTATTGACTATTACCGTTATGAAGCTCTGGACTGCTTTGCGTAAATAATAGACAATAGCCCATGCTTCGATAATGTATATTGTTGAATATATACACTACAAAAGCATGAGCGACTTGCCATTATCCTTACGCAGTTGTGAAATTGTCCAGATTCCATAACAGGGATAATTTTCAAATGCTCATTCAAATTATGTACGCTCACTCTTGAACGCAGTGCAAAATTAGTAAAAATCATTTGAAACAGCAAGCTATTGTCTATTAGTTTATCAGCTTATACGGTTGCACAAATGTATTAAATTTAACCCTATTGATAAATGGCTTGATTTTTGAACATTTTAATGTTAATTCATGTTATAGAAACATTATGATGTGTAAATCGCGGTGATTGTATTCTTTGGCACAATTATTGCTATCTACAGTCGTTATAATAATTATAAAACGATTATATACAGGACACACGCATGAACATAAACTATTCAGAGCAACTTAAAACTGTGCTTGAGAACAGCCGCAAAGAGGCAATCAGGCACAACAATGATATTATCACGCCGGCCCACTTGCTGCTGGTATTGTCTGATGCGTCACAGCCTCAGACAACAAAACTGATGAATGACATCAGTAAAAACTCATCGGTAGACAGTCTGAATCATCAGCTTGATGACAGTCTGTTTGAAGTGACGCTGCGTGAGCAAAACGAGCCGGCTGTCAGTGAGCTTGTGAACCGCCTAATAAAATTAAGCGTTCTTGAGGCGCGTATGCTTAAGAGTGATGTTATTGAGCCGGTACACCTGCTGCTCGCGTTGTTCCATAACTCGGAGGTGCAGGCCATGGATTTTATTGCGCCATTCAGACAGGAAGGCATTTCGTATGAACGTATGTATCAGCAGATAACTCGCGAGTCAGGCCGTCCCATCATGGGCGCCGACACTACTCCCGACGGTGATATGGACGAGGACGACGATGAATATAGCAACGAACCGACCGGTTCGACCGGCAATCGTCAGCAGTCGACCGCTCGTACCCAGGCCGGCAGTGGTGAAACCCCTACCCTTGACAAATATGGCAACGACATGACACGTGCTGCCGAGGAAGGACGCCTTGACCCGGTTGTAGGACGCGAGGTAGAGATTGAACGCCTTGCCCAAATTCTGAGTCGCCGCAAGAAGAATAACCCTGTTTTGATTGGCGAGCCCGGTGTCGGCAAGAGTGCTATCGTCGAGGGTCTTGCGCTACGCATCGTACAAAGAAAGGTATCGCGCATACTGTTTGATAAGCGCGTTATATCTCTCGACATGGCATCGCTTGTTGCAGGTACAAAGTATCGTGGACAGTTTGAGGAGCGAATCAAGGCGATACTTAACGAGTTGTCAAAAAATCCGAATATCATTCTATTTATCGATGAGCTTCACACAATTGTCGGTGCGGGCAATCCTTCAGGCTCAATGGATGCGGCCAATCTGCTGAAACCGGCACTTGCCCGAGGTGAGATTCAGTGCATCGGTGCGACTACGCTCGACGAGTATCGTAAAAATATTGAGAAAGACGGCGCGCTCGAACGTCGTTTTCAGAAAGTTATGGTCGAGCCTACGACTCCCGAAGAAACACTGCAAATTCTCAATAATATCAAGGAGAAATATGAGGCCCACCACAATGTCAATTACACCGACGATGCACTCAAGGCTTGTGTGACATTGACACAGCGATACATGAGCGACCGCAATTTCCCCGACAAAGCTATTGATGCTCTGGACGAGGCCGGCTCACGCGTTCATATATCGAATATTGTTGTGCCCGAAGATATTGAGCGGCTCGAAAATGAGGTACAAAAGACTAACGAGCTTAAACTGAAAGCCGCTCGTTCGCAGAATTTTGAAAGCGCGGCATCATATCGCGATAAAGCTCAAAAGCTCAAAGAAGAACTCGATCAGGCTAAAGAGCGTTGGGAAATCGAACTCAATGAAAACCGCATAACAGTCGATGGCGAGAATGTTGCACAGGTTGTTGCAATGATGACCGGTGTGCCTGTACAAAGGATTGCTCAGGCTGAGGGCAAACGTCTCAAAGAGATGGCTCCCGAACTCAAATCGGTTATTATAGGTCAAGATCAGGCTATTGATAAAATTGTCAAAGCTATAAGACGCAACCGTGCTGGTCTAAAGGATCCCAATAAGCCTATTGGTACATTCTTGTTCCTTGGCCCAACAGGCGTAGGTAAGACTCACCTTGCCAAGAAGCTGTCAGAATATCTTTTTGATTCGGTCGACACGCTTATCAGGATTGATATGAGCGAATATATGGAGAAGTTTACTGTCTCACGTCTCGTGGGTGCACCTCCCGGATACGTAGGCTATGAGGAGGGCGGACAGCTTACAGAGAAAGTTAGACGTCGCCCCTATTCGGTCGTTCTTCTTGATGAAATCGAGAAAGCTCACCCCGATGTCTTTAACCTATTGCTTCAGGTAATGGACGAGGGACGACTGACCGATAGTCTGGGCCGCAAAATCGACTTCAAGAATACGCTTATAATCATGACTTCAAATATAGGCACACGTCAACTTAAAGATTTCGGTACAGGCGTAGGTTTTACTACACCCAAAGCCGACAAAGAGTACAATCATAGTGTGCTTCAGAAGGCCTTGAACAAGGCGTTCGCGCCTGAGTTCCTGAACCGTATTGATGACATCATCATGTTCGATTCGCTCGACGAGGCAGCAATATCACGCATTATTGATGTCGAGCTGGCCGGGTTCTATAAACGTCTCGACCAACTGGGTTATAAGCTGACTATTACCGATGGGGCACGCAACTTCATCGCCGCTAAAGGATATGACTCGCAGTATGGTGCCCGTCCGTTGAAGCGCGCAATACAAAAGTTCTTGGAGGACGAACTGGCTGAACTCATAATAGACGATAGCCTCAAAGCCGGCGACCATATTACCATAGACTATGACAAGGAGCATGACAAGATTGTCAGCCATATTGAATCTGAAACTGTCAGTGAATAATATTTTTAACATACTTTTAGTAAAAATGTCACATTTCTAATGTGGCATTTTTTTTGCAGTTTGTTATAGTGGTGAGAGCTAATCAGAGGCTCGCATACATTGAAAAGCAATATAACAAACAATTCAAATTCAATATAGATATGGAACAAAAGAAAGGTTCAATCGGAGTAACTACCGAGAACATTTTCCCGGTCATCAAGAAATTTTTGTACAGCGACCACGAGATTTTTCTGCGTGAACTCGTGAGCAATGCAATCGATGCCACTCAGAAACTAAAGACGCTGGCTTCGTTTGGTGAATATAAGGGCGAATTGGACAATATGAAAGTCGAGGTCAAAATCGACAAGGAAGCCGGAACCCTTACTATCAGCGACCATGGTATCGGTATGACTGCCGACGAGATTGACAAATACATCAACCAGATAGCATTCTCGGGTGCCGAAGAATTCCTTGAAAAGTATAAAGACACCGCTAATTCTATTATCGGTCATTTTGGTCTTGGCTTCTATTCGGCCTTCATGGTAGCCAAGAAAGTTGAGATTAACACATTGTCATACAAGGACGGTGCCACACCCGTCAAATGGGTATGTGATGGCTCTCCCGAATACGAAATGACAGCCGGAGACAAGACCGAGCGTGGTACCGACATGGTGCTGTATATAGATGATGATAGCAAGGAGTTCCTTGAACAGAGCCGTATCGATGCCCTGCTTAAGAAATATTGCCGCTTCCTGCCTGTACCCGTAATCTCGGGAAAAGAGCAGGAGTGGAAAGATGGTAAATATGTAGATACTGATAGGGATAATGTTATTAACAGCACCGAACCATTGTGGACACGTAAACCGTCAGAACTTACTGATGCTGATTATAAGGCGTTCTACAATGAACTATATCCCGGACAAGATGAACCGATGTTCTGGATTCACTTGAATGTAGATTACCCCTTCAAGCTCACAGGTATTCTTTATTTCCCCAAACTGAAAAATAATTTTGAGGTTACTAAGAATCGCATTCAGCTCTACTGCAACCAGGTATTTGTTACCGACTCGGTTGAAGGTGTCGTTCCTGAGTTTATGATGCTGTTGCAAGGAGTTATTGATTCACCCGATATACCTCTTAACGTATCGCGCTCTTATCTTCAGAGCGACAGCGCCGTTAAAAAAATCTCGGGTTATATCACCAAGAAGGTATCGGCACGCCTGGAAAGTATATTCAAGAATGATCGCGCCGAGTATGAGTCGAAATGGGACGATATCAAAATCTTCATTGAGTATGGTATGCTCACCGACGACAAGTTCCGCGAGGCTGCCATGAAGTTTATGCTTGTCAAGGATACCGAGGGTAAATACTATACACTCGAAGAGTACCGTACACTCATTGAACCCGAGCAGACCGACAAGGACGGCAATGTCGTTTACCTGTACACTACCGACCCAACAGCACAATACAAGTACATCGACAACGCAACATCAAGAGGTTATAGTGTATTGGTAATGGACGGACAGCTTGACAGTCACTTTGTAGGTATGCTTGAGCAAGAGCTGAAACAGTCGAGATTTGTGCGCGTTGACAGCGACATTGTAGAGAACCTCATACCCAAGAGTGATAGGAAACAAGCCGAGCTGACATCGACAGAGCGGAATATTCTGACCACAATGTTCCAAAATCAGTTGCCTAAAGAAAAAGAAGCAAACTTCCTGGTGACATTTGAAGCACTTGGTGAAAATTCTGATCCGGTTGAAATTACTCAGAATGAGTACATGCGACGCATGAAGGAGATGGCTGCCCTGCAACCCGGCATGAGTTTCTATGGCGAATTGCCTGATAGCTATAATGTAATTGTAAACACCGAGAACAAGCTTGTCAAGAATATTATCGCTGATGCCGATAAGGCACTTGCATCTGAAATTGAGCCTCTGGAGAAAGCCGTTGATGATATTAATGCAAAGATAACGGCGACCCGTGGTGAAATAAAAGACGGTAAGCCAACCGACGAGCAGCAGGCCGCACTTGATAAACTTGAAGCCGAAGTGAAGACATCGCGCGACAAACAGGCTGAACTTATCGGCGCTTATGGTGCAGGCATACCTGTAGTCAAGCAACTTATCGACCTGGCTTTATTAGGTAATGGATTGCTCAAAGGAAAGGAACTTACCGAGTTTATCCGACGCTCATATTCACTGCTCTAAACCTTAATACATAAGTAATCTCAAGCTCCGGCGAAATTAATCGTCGGGGCTCGTTCTATAAATAGGGTTATCAGTGCTATTTCAGGCAGTAGCCTGTACCGCACTGATATAGTTAGCGGTAGAACGTTGAACTGAGTTACGTATAATCGAGAATATTATACGTTGCATCGAGTTTAGATTTTGCTCGACTGATTTACCACAAATCAGCTCGCCGGCTATGGCTGCCGACATGATGATGCGGTCTTCGTCTTTGAGAGAGTTGATGGTGTTGATTACATCGTCGCTGATTACAATCGTTTTACACATGGCATTTATGTTTATTAATTTTTACGTTGCAAATATAAGTAATAGCATGGGCAAGATGGTAGCCCATGCTGTTTAAATATTATTAATGCAATTCAAAATATTGGTTAATAGCGGTAAAGTTGGCTACATGACATCTTAAGAATTGTTGAATGTTATGTATTAAATGTCTTGTAGCTTGTATTTTACAAATAATGTTTTTACATTTGTGCAACTATGCGTTATAGTACATGACTAAATTGAACTGCTTATGGAAGATATAACCGAATTTTTTACACAACTCATCGAGCAGAATAAAAGTTTGGACATTGCACAAGCTGAGTTCAAGCGTATTCTTAACGATGATCCCGACTTGAGAGAGGCTTATTCGGACTGGTGCCAGTCTGAGGGCTACAATGAGCGCGACGGCTTTCGGGAGTTTTGTGAACAATACATGGAATCGCAAGATGATATTTGGGATCAACTGCGAGACTATGATGAACAGGAATAATTATATTAATGATACATTCTAATAGAAGATTGCCGGCCGAGTGGGAAAACTATGAGGCCGTTATTATTGGTTGGCCACATGCTGACAGCGATTGGGCCTATATGCTTGAGACGGTACAGCACACCGTTGTTGAGATTATCGAGACTCTCGTTGCCGACGAGATGACGGTTGTGTTGGTCGCACCCGACCCTGCAGAGCCTAAATCAATGCTCGAGCATATTGATCAGCGCTACCTGAAACTGTGTAAGATTGATACGAACGACACGTGGGCCCGCGATTATGGCGTAATAACATGTATTGCAGACGATAACAGCCCAGTGTTGTGTGATTTCAAATTCAACGGTTGGGGGCTGAAGTTTGCTGCCGACAAGGATAATCTTATCACACTCAATATGATCGAAAATGGATATATGGCCGGCAATAGAGAAAATCATCTCGGCTTTGTGCTTGAAGGTGGCTCGATTGAGAGTGATGGAAAAGGAACGATACTGACTACCAGCGAGTGTCTGCTGTCGCCCAATCGTAACGGCAATCTGTCACGTGACGAAATCGAACGTTATCTCAAATCGGCGCTTGGTGCCGAGCGGGTAATGTGGTTAGACTATGGTTATCTTGCAGGCGATGATACCGACAGTCATGTAGACACGCTGGCGCGTCTTGTTTCAGATGATACCATCGTATACGTTAAATGTGACGATACCGCCGACGAGCATTATGAGCAACTCAGTCAAATGGAGAAACAACTCACCGAGCTGAGACGCAGCGATGGTATGCCATACAATCTGGTAGGCTTACCTATGCCCCACCCCATTTTTGATAATGACGGACAGCGTTTGCCGGCTACGTATGCCAATTTTCTGATCGCATCCCGCTCGGTGTTGCTGCCTGTCTACGGCCAGCCCCAAAATGACGAACTTGCTCGACTCATTATGCAATCTTTGTTCCCCGACCGCATAGTGCGCTGCATTGACTGCACATCGCTTATTCAGCAGCACGGCTCGTTGCACTGTATGACGATGCAGGTGCCTCGCGGTGTAATAGTTAATTCAAATAATTAATACAATGGAAGATAGAAAACTCAAAGTCGGAATCATACAGCAATCAAACACTGATGACACGCAGTATAACCGTGAGCGCATCATTACAGCAATCAGAGACCTCGCAACCCAAGGCGCACAACTCATTGTAAATCGAGAGTTGCACGACTCGTTATACTTCTGCCAGACCGAAAACCCCGATGAATGTAATCTTGCCATCGACATCACAGGTGACATTGTAGAGCAGTACAAAGATGTGGCGCGTGAGTGTGGCGTTGTTCTTGTTATATCATTGTTTGAACGCCGCGCGGCCGGCTTGTATCACAACACCGCTCTCGTAATTGAGCGAGATGGTACAGTCGCTGGCAAATATCGTAAGATGCACATACCCGATGACCCCGCATATTATGAGAAATTCTATTTTACACCCGGTGATATAGGTTTCAAACCTATCGACACTTCGGTTGGACGTCTTGGAGTGCTTGTATGCTGGGACCAATGGTATCCTGAAGCAGCGAGACTTATGGCATTGAACGGAGCCGAGATGTTAATCTATCCTACGGCAATAGGTTGGGAGTCAACTGATACACCTGACGAAAAATGCCGCCAACAGGACGCATGGGTTACAGTGCAGCGTGGTCACGCTGTAGCAAACGGGCTACCGGTCATAACAGTAAATCGTGTAGGACATGAGGCTGATCCGAGTGGTCAGACAAACGGCATACAGTTCTGGGGACATAGCTTTGTCGCCGGTCCCCAAGGCGAACTGCTGTATACAGCGCCCGATGATAAGGAAGATATAAAGATTGTTGAAATCAATCTTAGCCGCAGCGAGCAAGTGAGACGCTGGTGGCCTTTCCTTAGGGATAGGCGCATTGATGCCTATGGTGGTATTACGCAACGATACCTTGATTAATATGATGGCCCGAACTCGATATTGAGAACGGGCCATTGATTTAGCTATAATTTTATACGCGTGAATGTCATATCGAGGGCATTGACAAGTAGTAAAGTGTCAGCGAGAGTAGTACCTGCACCGGTTATTATCTTAATAACTTCGGCTGCCTGTATAGACCCTATTATTCCAGGTAGTGGCCCAAGCACACCGCCAATACTACACGGTGTGTAACCACCTTCTGCAACTGCATCAGGGAATATATCGCGATAGCGTTTGCCTCCAGGTAGGAACGTCATTACTTGTCCGTCAAAACCATTTACCCCACCCAAAACACATGGTTTACCTACTTCATTGGCGATGTCGGTAACCATGTGTTTTGTTGCAGGATTGTCCGAGCCTTCGACTATAACATCATAGCGCTTGAAAAGCTCACGGGCCTTGTCATGACGTAGGAAACCGTCATGTGGCTCAATGATTAAATCAGGATTGATTGATGACAAACGTCGGACTGTCGCTTCGAGTTTCGGACAACCGACATCGTCAATTGTAAAACTGAGTTGTCGCTGTAAGTTGGAAATATCGACAGTGTCAAAATCACACAGTCCGATACGACCTATGCCCGACCCTGCAAGATACATTGACACAATCGATCCGAGAGCCCCGGCACCGACAACTAACACTGATGCCTGCAAGAGTTCAAGCTGTCCTGCTCGTCCTATCTCAGGCAAAAGAATATTGCGACTGTAACGCCGCTTTATATCACCTGTTAGATTAATTTGTTGATTCATGGCTTCAGTCAAAAATTGCGTCCCAGTCTTTCCATACCACATCATAACCATTAGCTCTGATTGCATCGGCAACCTGAGTAGGTGTGCGGCTGTCAGTCACTTCAAATTGTTCAAGAGCATCGTTACTAAGAGCATATCCTCCGGGTTCGGTACGACTGCCTGCACTCATTGATGTGACACCAAGAGTCATCATGTTATTACGGAATATCTCGCTCTCGCGTGTTGAGAAAGAGATGTCAACGTCGTGGTCAAATATTCTGAACGCAAAAGTCAGTTGTGCGAGTTCACGATCACTCATCACCACCTTGGGATTAAAGCCACTCTCTGACGGACACATTCGCGGAAAGTTAACACTATAACGCGTACGCCAATATCGTTTTTGCAGATAACGCAGGTGGCGTGATAGCATGACCATGTCGGTACGCCAATCTTCAAGACCGATGAGTACCCCCATTCCTATTTTATGTACCCCGGCAGCTCCCATTCGGTCATATCCGTTAAGACGCCAATCATAAATCGATTTCATACCTCGGGGGTGATAATCGCGGTAAGTCGACCTGCGATATGTTTCCTGAAAGCAAACAACTCCGTTTAAACCCGCACCAATAAGCCTGCTATATTGCTCGGTCTTCATAGGTTGCACCTCGATGGTCAGATTGTTGAAGTAGGGCCGGCACGTTCTGAGTACATTTTCAAAATAATCAGTTCCACACAACGATGGCATCTCGCCGCTAACAATCAACAGATTGTCAAACTGGCCAAGTTCTTTTATGGCTCGACATTCGGCTTCGACCTGATCCATTGTAAGTATTGTACGTTTCAACTTATTGGCATGATTGAATCCACAATATACACATGCGTTGGAACACGCGTTGGATACGTACATGGGAATATACATGGAGATGGTACTACCAAAACGTTCACGTGTAAACCGGCGACTCAGTGTGGCCATTTCTTCTATAAAAGGAACGGCCGCAGGCGATATAAGCACCATGAAATCGTCCGGCTCAAGCCTGCGTGTATTGCGTCGAGCCTTTGATAACACCGATCGGACATCATCTTCAGTTACTGCAAAGACCTGTTCGGTTGTCTGATTCCAGTCCCATTGATCTATGATGTCAGCAAACCCATGCCCCCAGGGTGATTGTTTTAATCCTGACATTTTGATTCGATATTTTGGGAAATTCTCATTGCGCAAAAGTTCGGGCCACACATAGTACAAAATCGGTCATCGGCATCGGGGGCATCACGACGTGATTCGATATAGTATCGGCGCGCTTTTTCGGGGTCGAGCGACAGGTTAAACTGATCTTTCCATCTGAATTCATAGCGGGCTTTGCTGAGAGCGTCATCACGCACATTGGCTCCCGGAAAACCTTTAGCCAAATCGGCCGCATGTGCTGCAATCTTGTAGGCAATGACCCCCTCGCGTACGTCTTCAAGGTTAGGAAGCGAAAGATGTTCTTTTGGGGTAACATAGCATATCATGGCTGTGCCCATTGAGGCGATATTGGCAGCTCCGATAGCCGAAGTTATGTGGTCATAACCGGGTGCAATGTCTGTAGTAATGGGGCCAAGTGTATAGAATGGAGCTTCGTGACAAGCTTTGAGCTGTCGCTCCATATTCACTGCAATCTTGTGCATAGGGACATGGCCAGGGCCTTCAATGAGTACCTGAACATCGTGATTCCAAGCCTTGGTAGTCAGTTGTCCAAGAATATCGAGCTCAAGGAACTGGCAATGATCGTTGGCATCGTGGGTTGAACCGGGGCGCATTCCGTCACCGAGTGACACGGCAACATCATAGCGGCTGAGCAACTCACATATCTCATCAAAATGTGTGTATAGGAAATTTTCTTCATTATGAAGTACGCACCATTGAGTCATTATTGAGCCTCCTCGCGATACGCAACCTGTGAGGCGTTTACCTACATGTTTGGCATGTTCAAGCAGTACACCGGCATGGATTGTGAAATAGTCAACGCCCTGTTCACACTGTTCTATGAGTGTATCCCGGTAAATCTCCCATGTAAGACGTGACACGTCACCATTAACTTTTTCGAGTGCTTGATATATGGGCACAGTGCCGACCGGCACAGGACAGTTGCGTATGATCCACTCGCGTGTTTCATGAATATTGTCTCCCGTCGAGAGATCCATTAGAGTGTCGCCACCCCAATAGCAGCTCCATACGGCCTTGGCAACCTCTTCTTCTATGCCCGATGAGAGAGCTGAGTTTCCGATATTGGTATTGAGTTTGACTGCAAAAGCACGACCGATAATCATTGGTTCTGCCTCCGGGTGATTGATATTGGCCGGTATAATTGCACGGCCTGACGCTATCTCATCGCGCACAAATTCGGGCGTAATATACGACTTGATGCCACGTGATTCATTGTCAAGATTTTCACGTATCGCTACGTATTCCATCTCTGGTGTTATCATACCGCGACGGGCATAGTGCATTTGCGTAACGCGGTTTCCGTTTGCCGCAACTCGTGGAGAGTGTTGTTTGGGAAAGCGTATAGCATCGAGTGTGTTGTCGGCAAGACGTTGCTGACCGTACTCGCTTGTAATTGAATCAAGTTTGACGGTGTCCTTACGGTCTTCAATCCATTGTCGACGTATACGTGGTAATCCGCTGTTGATATTTGTTGGTATATCGGGATCCGTGTATGGGCCGCTTGTGTCATAAACAGTTACAGGGGGATTGGATTCCTCATGACGATGACCGTCAATGATTGTAACGGTAGGATATTGATTGATTTGACGCATTGCCACCTTGATGTCAGGATATATTTTGCCCTGAACGTATATTTTGGTGGAATTAGGATATGATGACAAGTCGATATTTGATATTTTCATGATCGATTGGTTTAATTATTCAAGAATGATGTGAGCGGACTCGAGGCCTGGGCCGACGGTGCTACAGCTCCCGGGCCTGCGAGGTAGGCCATGCGACCGGCTTTCACTGCAATAGCGAATGCTTTGGCCATTAATACAGGATCATCGGCCACGGCTATCGCAGTATTGACAAGTACGGCATCGGCTCCCATTTCCATCGCTTCGGCTGCATGTGAAGGCACACCAATACCGGCATCGACAATAACAGGAACATTGCTTTGCTCTATAATTATCTGAATGAAATCACGCGTCAGTAGTCCACGATTTGTTCCTATCGGAGCGCCAAGTGGCATCACGGCCGACGCACCGACTTCTTCCAGACGTTTACATAACACGGGATCGGCCTGAATATATGGCAAAACTATGAAGCCTTCCGCTGCAAGCTCTTCTGTGGCGCGAAGTGTCTCTACCGGGTCGGGCAACAGGTATTTAGGGTCGGGGTGAATTTCAAGTTTTATGAAGTTGGTACCAAATATTTCACGGCTGAGTCTGGCTGCCAGAACTGCTTCACGGCTGTCGCGTGCACCCGAGGTGTTAGGTAACAGTTGAACGTTGTCTCGATTAATGTGGGTGAGCATATCGTCGGTAGCCTCATTGAGCAGGTTAACGCGTTTCATTGCAACCGTAATCATCTGAGATTCTGATGCGAGTACAGCCTCTAACATAGTGTCTGGAGATCGGAACTTACCTGTCCCGACAAACAGTCTCGATGAAAAGTTTCTATCGCCGATTTTTAGCATATCGTCTTTGTTAGTCATATACGTTAATTTATATCTTGATTTGTTGTACAAAATTTATGTAATCGTCTTCTATGCTATGGCCAAACAGGTCGGCCGCTGTGGTCGTGAGAAGATGTGCTGATGCTGCCGGATTTGCCGCATGTCCTATAGCGCCACTCACGGCTACCCCACCGTAACCTATTTGGGCAAGCGGTTTATAATCGGTATCAATTACACCACCGATTACAACAGCAGGCGGAATGAAGCCGATATTTGTCATTAATAACCGAATATCTTCGAGACCGTCAAGGCCAAGTGGTGTTGCGAGTTTCTTTTTTGTAGATGTAAATCTTAACGGCCCGATGCCGAGGTAGTCGATGCTGTGTCTATATTGTTGGGCAGCGGCTCTAAGTTGTATTGCCGAGTTGACCGTGAAGCCTATAACTTTGTCGGCTGGCAGGACTTTACGTGCTTCGGAAGGAGGCATGTCGGTCTGTCCCAGGTGAACTCCGGCTACGCCTTCGGTTGTAGCAGCTATATCAACGTGATCGTCAACTATGAGTGTGGCACCAAGTGCAGTAAATTTAGGTACAAGTTCGGTCATTACGTCTGCCACGGCTTCATGAGAGTCGTTTTTCATTCTTATTTGAACCCATCGACAACCACCTTTCAATGCTGCTAAGGCGAGATTGACAGTATCGTCAGGTGAATCTCCGTCAGTCACATATTGCAGTCTTGAATTGCGCATAGTAAGGTAGCGGACGAAGCGATTGAATGAATCGGTATCTCGCCACACATCTCCTAAAAATGCTGCACCCGCAAATCCGGCTGCACGTATCAGAGGAATACGGTCAAGTGTCATGCCTCCCATTGCTACTACACTTACGTCTACCGAGCTAAGGTCGAGTGAAGATAAGTCAAACTGAGATTTATATCCTGCTTTTGATATGGAGTCGTAAATCGGCGATAATGTAACGTAATCAACTCCGTTAGTCTCGAGAACTTCATTTATCGTGTGACAACTCTTGGACATTGATGAGTGGTCTATATCAGTCACTTGGGGTGTACGCGAATTTAGCTGAAATCCCGTACCGAATGCTCTTGCGAGTTCTGGATTATCATGTAGCCTGATTCGATGACGTAATTCCGGGCGTAATTGCTTGAGCACAGACTCAATGTAACGCACCCCTATACCGGGTTTGCGTAAACTTACAATATTTGCCCCCGCGCCGAGAAGTCGCTCTATCTTCTGTGCCTCATTGTCGACTGGAGCTGGAGGGGTGAATACAACTATTTTAAAATTATCCGCCATAGGCTGCTTTAATTATAATAACATCAGATTGTGGGGTTAACTCATGGGTGCTCCACTCGCTCTTGGGCACAATAGTGCCTTGAACTGCAACAGCCATTCCGGCACCTGATTTATTGTCCTCACTCAGCAATTCAACGAGTTGGGCGACCGTTGTGCCATCGGCTACCTTTAACGGCTGGCCGTTTACTTTGATTTCCATTGTTCAATTTGATTATATATGTGATTGACAGGCCCGTTACCACTGCCAAAGGTGTAATCGACCCCTTGGGCTATGGCATCAGACAACCATTTAATAGCATTGCCAACGCTCGTCTCAAGATCCATTCCTCGTGCCATATATGCAGCGATGGCCGATGAGAGCGTGCACCCCGTACCGTGGGTGTTGTGGGTATTTATTCTGCGGTGAGTGAAAAGTATCGGCTCGCTGTTCCCTCTAATATAAAGACGATCGGTTAACGTATCAGCGCCAATAACATGACCACCTTTTAGCAGTACATTATAGGTAAGGAGAGTTTTAATATCAGGAAAAATTGATTCCGCCTCGGGGATATTCGGTGTAATAAGTGTTGCTAACGGAAATAACTGCGATTGCATCACCTCGATTGTATCACATGCTGATAGCCTGTGGCCTGAGGTTGAAATAGCAACTGGATCTATAACAATATTGCGGGCATGATATTTTTCCAGTTTGTCGGCGATGACCTCGGCAACGCAGGCGTCAGGTATCATTCCAATTTTAACAGCATCAGGTGTAACATCGCTGAGCACTGCGTCAAGTTGTGCCGCGACCATATCGGGCGATAAGCCCTCTGAACGTATGACGCCGCGGCTGTTTTGAGCCGTTATGGCCGTAATGACACTCATCGCGTAGGCACCCAAGGCACTACATGTCTTGATGTCGGCCTGTATGCCGGCTCCACCGCTCGGATCGGATCCGGCTATGGTGAGCACGACGTTGTATTTTTTCTTTTTCATGAGACTTTTAATGACATTAAACACGCCACCGGCCGTCGCCGGTGATTGTCACATATCCTCATAAAAAACTTCCAACGGGGAAAGAATAAGAGAATCCTTGACAGCACAGGCAACGGCCGGACGAATGGCGTTGTCAATTCCTCGGCGGCATTACCCGCCCAGGTTCAATGGGTCTAATCTCAGCCTGATACAGCATTTTATAATGCAAAATCAAGCACCCCTAAAAGCCTTGTTGGTATATGTACGCAACAAAGGTAGTTAAAATTGCTGAATAAGCAAACATACACAATAAAAAACAGCCGAACATTTGTTCGGCTATTAGTATTCGAGCGTGTCTATTTGAGTTCTCACTCAGTTGTTGATGTTGGGGCCATGTGATTCCAACCCTGAGCCTTGATAGGTATTTCAGACTCGCCATCGCGTGTAATCATTGCACACCCGAGGCCTTCTTTTGTCATGTGACCAATAATCTTCACGCCGGGTAAATCTTTTACCTTGTCGTGGAAATGTAAAGGTACGGTAAAAAGCAGCTCATAGTCTTCACCGCCGTTCATAGCCGCAGTCACGAGATTCATGTTGAGTTCCTCGGCCATTATTGCTGTCTGGTAGTCTATAGGAATACGATCTTCATATATACGACAGCCGGTGTGACTTTGGTGGCAGATGTGCAGCAGTTCTGAAGACAAACCGTCAGACACGTCCATCATTGCAGTAGGTACGATACCGGCCTTATCAAGCTCGGCTATGATGTCCTTGCGAGCTTCGGGTTTGAGCTGACGCTCGATGATATACTCCTTGCCACCAAATTCGGGCACGAAGTCAGGCTTACCGGCCGATGCGACCTTCTCGCGTTCGAGCAACTGCAGTCCCATATATGCTGCTCCGAGGTCACCCGATACGCAAATCAGGTCTGTATCCTTGGCGCCGTCGCGATATACGATTTTGTCTTTAGGCGCGTCGCCTATACAGGTGATACTTATTACCAATCCTTGACGAGACGCAGTGGTATCACCACCTACAAGATCAACGCCATATATTTCACAAGCGAGTTTAATGCCGCTGTACAGTTGGTCGATATGCTCAACTGTAAAGCGTTTTGAAATGCCGAGTGAGACTGTAATCTGGCGCGGGGTGCCATTCATTGCATAGATGTCGGAGAAATTTACCACGGCGGCCTTATAGCCGAGGTGTTTCAGCGGCATGTACGTGAGATCAAAATGCACTCCCTCGAGCAACAAGTCGGTGCTGGCGAGAACCTCAGTGTCGGGATAGTGCATGACGGCACAGTCATCACCTACTCCACGCAATGATGATTCGTTATTGAGTTTAATATCCTTGGTGAGTCGGTCTATGAGGCCAAACTCACCAAGTGTAGATATTTCGGTTGCTTTAGTTTCCATAATTATAGATGCCTGATAATTGATATTATGAGGCAGTAGTGTTAGATACGGGCAACGAGTTCTTTGATGATTTCGACTACCTTGGGCTGAGCCACGATTGCTGCCTTCTGAACTTCCTCATGTGAGGGAACCTCGGTGATGTCCTTACCGCCAAGGTCAGTGATTACCGACACACCGAACACCTGCATGTCGGCATGTTTGGCAACAATGACTTCGGGAACAGTCGACATGCCCACTGCATCACCTCCGATTACACGGAAGTATTCATATTCGGCAGGTGTCTCGAATGTCGGGCCGGGCGTGCCTACATATACGCCGTGCATAAGACGGATTTTTTTCTCAGCAGCAATTTCATCGGCCATAGCGATGAACTTTTTGTTGTAGGGTTCGGTCATAGCAGGGAAACGCGGGCCGAGCTCGTTATAGTTCTTGCCACGCAGCGGATTCTCGGGGAAAAGGTTGATGTGGTCGGTGATAACCATTACATCACCGACAACGAACTCCTTGTTCATACCGCCGGCAGCATTTGAAACGAACAGTGTCTCTACACCGAGAGCTTTCATGACGCGAACAGGGAATGTCACCTGCTTCATGTCATAGCCTTCGTAGTAGTGGAAACGACCTTGCATGGCCATAACGCGCTTGCCTCCGAGTGTACCGAATATAAGGTTGCCGCTGTGGCCCTCGACTGTAGAAATGGGGAAGTTGGGTATCTCGCTATATGGAATATACTGTTTGTCGTCGATATGGTCTACAAGTGCACCAAGTCCTGTGCCAAGGATAATGGCTATGCGAGGCATATCGTTAACCTTTGACCTGATAAAGTCGGCTGTTTGATTAATCTTTTCTAACATATCTGATTACGTTTAATATAAGGTTAGTATTGTTTTGACTTATAATTAACACCCGAAGATGTATTATTGTTGATTTAATTGAGTCAAACCAAACCAAGCCCGGCGAACGTTAACGGTCGCTTCTTGAATTTTGGTTAATCATTTTCTTGAGATCGGCTACAAAAGTATCGTCACTGTTGTTGTCAAACTCTACTTTTATTGGCAGATAGAAGATGTAGGGACGTAACGCCGGCGGGAAGTAAGGGTTGTTTGCAAGCCGGACGGCATCTTTTTCGGTCGTAATAATATACTTGTGACGAGCCTTAATGCTGTCAAATCGGCGCTGTATAAGGTCGAGATCTTTGCGTGAAAAATTGTGGTGATCAGGGAATACCTGAACCTTAACAAGCGGTTTGAAGCTCTTGATGTGGCGTACGAAGGGCTTGGGGTTGGCAATACCTGAGAGCGCCAGTATGCGATCCTGGTCGCTAAGATATTCAAGGTATGGCACCTGCTGGGCATTGTCGGGGAATACCGGCTTGAGCGTGCTGTACTTGAACCGCGAGAAGAAAAGTTTCTGGTAGGGGTACAGCGACAGGTGATTTTTAAATATGCGATATTCAACAGGTTTAATCGATTCAGGACATTTAGTCACAATAATCATATCGGCGCGGTAACGTGCTCGTGCCGACTCACGCAGATGGCCAAGCGGGAGCATCTTGTCAAAGAAGATGGGACGGTTAAACTCAGTGAGTACAATCGAAACAGCCGGCTTGACATAACGGTGCTGGAACGCATCGTCAAGAAGTATAAGATTGATTCCGTTATTTAACTTCAATAATTCGTCAATACCCTTGCAGCGATCCTCGCACACGGCTACCGTAACGCGGTTTCCGTATTTCTGATAAATCTGGTAGGGCTCATCGCCGATGTCAAGCGGTGTCGACCGTTGGCTTGCAAGAATAAAGCCTTTGGTATGGCGCTTGTAGCCGCGGCTCAACACACCTATTTTATAACTGTTTTTAAGGGCATCTATAATATATTCTACGTGTGGCGTCTTACCTGAGCCTCCAACAGCTATGTTGCCGACAACAACTACAGGTACATCAAAAGAACGCTGTTTGAATATGCCCCAGTTGAAAAAGCAGTTGCGTAGCCCTGTTACCATGCCGTAAACCTTGGACATGGGTAACAGTATTGCTTTTTCTATGAATTTATTGCGAGGCATTATATATTAATGGTGCTTTATTCTACAATGATATCTTCCATACGGCACTGAACATGTGCAGCATTTCTAATGTAGTCAATTTGTTTGTACAAGAGATATGAGTCACCGAGTTCCTGACGTATGATACGTTCTTTCACGGAAACTTCAGAACCAGTTACGGCTTCCCACAATGTAGGTGTCGGATCAGGATATTCTATCACACAATATTTGTCGCCGAAATCAAGATCGTTGGCCATGTCGGCGATTACCGTGCTGAGTGAGCCGAGACGGTCGACCAAACCGATGCGGAGCGCCGACTGACCGTCCCAAACACGACCCTCGGCAATGGCAAGTATCGAGTCAACGGGCATGTGACGACCTTTGGCACAACGGCCAACAAAAGTTTCGTAGCCACGATTGATTTCGCGTTGCATAGCTTCGCGTTGGAATGGAGTCATTGGCTCCATCAGTGTGGGGAAGTCACCGTTGAGATTGGTGCTTACATTGTCGGTGGTAATTCCGAGTTTATCGTTCATGAACTCTTTGGCACAGGGTATCATACCGAAAATGCCTATCGAGCCTGTAAGTGTTGTCGGGTCGGCATAAATGCGGTCAGCACCTGACGAAATATAATAACCGCCCGATGCAGCATAGTCGCTCATCGAAACATAGAACGGACGGCCTGTCGATTTGAACTGCTCGAGAGCTTCCCATATTTGCTCGGAGGCAAAAGCGCTGCCGCCACCCGAGTTGACACGGAGAATCAGACCATCAATTTTTTTATTCTCCTTAAGTTTCAGAATCTGAGGCACTAATTTGGCTGCAACAATACCTCCGTTACCTTCGTCAACTATATCACCGACTGCATATAGGACAGCTATGCGGTTATCATTGCGCTTGGCATGGGGTACATCGGCGACAAGAACGTAATTTTCGGGGCTAATGAGACGCAAGTCCTTATCATTGTCGATGTCGGTCTGGGACTTGAGCATATCGATTACCTCGCGGCGATATTTTAGACCATCAATAAAATTGTAGTCAACATAGTCACTCGGTTTGAACGTAAGCATCATGCTGTCAGCTAACGTGTTGATCTCTTCAACCGGAATATCACGTGAAGCTGAAATCTGATTGGTGATCACGTTCCAGATGTTGTCGAGGAATACCTGCTGCTGGAGTTTGCTGGGTTCTGATGCCGAAGTCAGTATAAATGGCTCGACAGCACTTTTGAACGTACCTACCTTGATAATCTGCATTTCAATGCCGAGTTTGTCAAGAAGGCCTTTATAGAACATCGTTGTTGCCGAAAGGCCGTGAATGTCAAGCATACCAACGGGATTGAGATAAATCTCAGTTGCAGTTGATGCTATATAGTAGTCGGCCTGTGTGTATGAATCGGCATAGGCAACAATCCATTTCCCCGACTCCTTGAATTCTTCAAGAGCCTCAATCAACTCGGTGCGTTGAGCTATTCCACCCGAACTGCCCTTACAATCAAGAAAAATGCCTTCGATTTTGTCATCATCGACCGCAGCTGAGATTGATGCAATCAAGTCATTGAGTGGTATAGTAGACTCCTGGGTACCATAAATCTCAGACATCAAATCGGGTTCAGCCGGACGTTCAACGAATGTGCCGGCCAACTCAATATGAAGAATACTTTTGTCTTTGAATGACAAAGCTACTGTCTGAGAGTTGAATGAGTTGGATATTATGGCGGCTATGAACAGTATCAGCAGGAAGAAAAGCAATATTACCGAAATCCATATTGCGGCAAGTGAACCTAACAAAGCTGATATGAAACGTTTCATCATAACGCAGGTACTGTTATATTTGATTTAATTTATTGTTTTACTGATGTTTCGAATGTATAACATCTAACGATTGCATACAATCTCCACAAAGTTACAATAATTTGAAATTTAAACAAAGAATGATTTAACATTTTTAGTTAAAACATTATTGCTAAACACAAACAGGGATACATGAGTTTTAAGCCCATGTATCCCTGTATTGCTGATATGTCTTTAAAAATTCTATTCTACAATTCGCGATACGATATTGTTTTGAAAGATTATGACATAGTTGTTAGGATATACCCACCGCGTTCGGTCTCCCGCATCGCGAGTTGTTACGGGCCGGCCTAAAATCAGTTTGACTTCAAGCTCATTCATTCCTACTGAAACTACTTTATCTCGAATTTCATTCCAATGCGTAACCTCAAGCACGCCGCATTTACTTACATTATCGGTCATGTCATGAATATAATTGGTATTGATTTGTGCAAATAGTTCGACAAGTTCGCGATGACGCGTATTGATTGTAGGATTTAATTTTTCAAATGCTAATGTGCGCGGTAGTATTCCTTTCTCGCGATACCTGACGTCAATTTCATAGACTGTAAACAACAGTCGGTTATCTTCGGCCTTGATGAGCATGAGACGTGTAAAGGTGGTCTCAGTGTTATTTGAGCCTTGTTTTGAATATAAACGTAACACGAATTTGTTTTCAGTCGCATCAATATCGCCAATCATTTCACGATTGTCGGTAGCATCGAGGTTATCAGTAGCGTAATTCAATGCACTAAGAAATATATTATCTGCACTAAATCCCGGCAAATCAATTTGTCCGCATATAATTGCACCGTCAGCTCCACTGGCAGGATAAAAGAGTGGCCTGCCATTATTGGCAGAGGAAGGTAGTTCTGTCGTATCCACCCACGCTGTGTAGTCGAAATATTCAGCATCGTTTTTCTTGAATAAATTGATTGCCAAACTGTCGGTTACTGAGGCAATGATTGCCACACTGATAATTAGAAATTGCTTCATCAGAATGCGTAGCCTACTCGTATCAAAAATGTTGAGGTCGTCAAATTCGGGCTGCCGGTTAATGGCATGAAACCACGTTGATATGACAGGTCAAAGTTGAATTTCTTATACCAAACACCGATACCTATCTGGACGCCGGCATCGAATGACGAGTCAAACGCATCATTATCTAATTCCCTGTCGCCATACTTGGCTTTCTGCGAAACGTCCGCGAGGAGATAGCCGCTTATATGACCGTCAATCTTAATGTCATCGGTAACCGAATATTTGTATCCGAACATAAGCGGTGAATATTTGATAGACCATGTGTTGATGTTGATCGAGGTGTCTGAATCATCTGATGTGACCGTTCCTCCACGGTTAAGCAATCCAAGGTCCATACCCCAGTAGGTGCCCGATTTACCCATAGGCTTGTTGAACCCAAAGTCTATATCAAAGCCTGCCTTAGATCCAGTAGAAACATCATAATAATCTTTGTCGTCACCCGAAGGACCGTTAAGTGAATTAATACCCAACCCGAGACGCACGTACCACGTCGTCGGGTTTTCACGTTTCATGAGTGTGCGTGAAGTCATCATCTGGGCTGATGCTGAGAGTACTGATACTGCTATTATAATGATTGCAAAAAGTTTTTTCATTGTTATAATATTTCTTTAAGTGAAGTGTATTGGGTTATTTAGTCGGCTGTGACTGTTGGTTGGTATTGGGCGCATTGCCTGTATTTACCATTATTGACGAGGCTGATGTGGGATATACTACACCAATCATTTCTATATCTGACTTGGTAGCCGGGCGAAAGTTGTAATAGCTGACAGGGTATCCCGAAATCTCTATATATACAGTTTTATCGTCGTTTTCATTTACCCACGAGTGATAAACCGGTTCTATAATAGCATCGGCATCAGACTCTTTAGTGGCGAGATAGGCAGCGTTTTTCTGCATGTTTTCAAGCTGGGAGTTGGTCATTTCACTAAATGACTTGGCATAGAACAGTCTCACGTCCATAGCATACGGGCCGTATACTTCTCGTGTAGAACTTAACATTTTCATGTCGCAGATCTGAGGGGTGACAAACATACGAATCTCGGGCTCAATCTTTCGAGCGCTCGATTCTTCCCAGGCTTTGACCTCTTTCTTCTTCTGCGCGATGGCATCATTACCAGCCATGCACAGACTTGCGACGAACAAGACTGTCAACAATCGGTTAATGTTCATAATACAATTGCCCTGCGAGTTCGTGTCGGGCACAACCTTTAACGATTAAGTTGCGACAGGTCCCGGGGCGCATGCAAATATTTAGCTAAAAAAATGAACTGTTACAATACAAAAAAAGCGAGGACCTACATCACCATGCTTATCCCGCACTTCAGGCTTCTCGCATTGCCATCGACAGAGGATAAGCAACGACGGTCAGCCCACGCTTGAATATGGATTTAAGTCCACTACACAACTATACAAGTGGAGGAGCAAGCTCCGGCACCTGCACGGTTATGAAGAGACTGTGGAAAATAGACATTTCCTTACGCCAATCCATATTAGCGCAATAGCTGTTTCGTTGCTGTTTCTCTTCTCTGTCTTTAAATTTTGCGAGAATTTGAAGTGGCAGAAGATAAAACGCGTTGAAACGCTTATTGTTATGTAACCGGTCCGGCCCCTCCGGGCTGACCGTTGGTGCAAAGATAAGCGTTATTTTTGAATTCTACACAAAAATAGCAACGCTTTTTACTGTATCGTGGTGTTAATATAATGCGATTTCAGAATGTGACGTGGAAGGCGATGCGCAGGCCCGAACGGTCTATGCCCGGAGTGTTACGATAAGTGAGACGCCACACATAGTCTATGCGCAGGCATTTGAAAACATTATCGAGTCCGGCACTGGCTTCCATGTAAGGACGTCCATGCATCGGCGTTGCCAAGGCCAATGCCGGAAATTCGTACAGTCCGTTTTCAACCGAAGGGGTGTTTTTATCGCTAAGTGAACCCAGATAGCCCCTGAATGCAAANACTTCGCGCAACTTCAAGCGCTTGATTAATGGNATATAGTTAAGTATCNCACCATTAGCCCAGTAGGTNAGGTCGCATGACACATAGCTGTCNCTAANAAATTCCAACGGNTCCATGAGCGCGAAGCTCTCNGNCTGTATNGTGTANGACAAGTTNGCATTAGGAAGCAGTAGCGACGGATAGGGCGTTGCCGACCATACATGNCCACCCTTGACNATACAATCGAGGAAGCCGAAAGCCGAGAACCAAAATCGCTTCTGAATNCTCGCNTCGGTACANTTGGTCTCGAACGTNTTNCCGGCAAAATNCTTCGGCCCATAAGTATGNTCGAGCAGAAAGACCGGTGCATCGAGGTTAACAGGAACGCGATAGGTCTTGGTCTGGAAAAATTTCTCTCCNGGNGCATANCTGACCGATAGCTTGAGAGTCGATGAGTTATAGTGCGAAAATATCTCACCGCCCAATGTCCTGAACGGTACAAATTCAGTAGCTTCTTGACGCTCGTTCTTGAGTGTGGCGCTGAATGTCAGATTGTTGACCATCTCNTGNGTNTATTCGAGCATAGTGACGCGATGGTAGGTCATCAAACGGTTTTTCATGCGTTTGAATGTCAGGAAGACGTTGTCNGGATTAGTGAACATATAATGCTGACCAATCATGTCGACGTCATAGAGATGNGTAAGACGTAATGACTGTATCGGAAACTCGCGCGAATGATACTCCTTATCAATAAACGAGTATTCNAGTTCTCCTTTATACTTAAACTTCTTGTCTTTAGTACCATAAGCAACGTATCCGCGACCAAACCAGCGTGGACTGAGATTGGCCGTNGTCATACCGCCGACNCTGANTCTCACACCCTCAACATCGTTGCTGCTTACAAGNGTATTCACGGGGCCGAGGTCAACTTTNCTGTCGGTCGCCGATGTGGCTACATAACCGTTGACAAGCACTTTAAGCACTTTTTCGCTCCAGTAATANAGCGGTTGTGATCGCATACGCACAAGCATTTCCCCCACCCTGTTCTCATGTCGGGTTATAGGTATAGGACGTATGCGTGTCCAGTAATCGTCGTCATGACGTGCGGCATAAGGCACAGTAACTATCGGAGCNTTGTTGCTGAAGACTTTACTNTCNAGCGGCTCATTGAATGAGTGATCGGTCAATGCCGAGGTGCGTCGGACGTATAGCCCTTTGCTTGAAGANAAGGCAGTAAGATTCATTGACATGTCGTCAAGAGTNTTTAAGCGGTTACCGTCNGGCGACTTGTCATATTCCTGTGTGATGTGGAGATTGTCAACGAAATTAAGATTTATATTAGCCGGCACACTCATCACGGCACGTTTTACCATGTAGGACGANTCATCGACTGCTACATAAAACCTACCTGTAAAACCGAATGTGCTTGACGTGCGCGGCACAAANGTCAGTTCAACGAGATTNCCACCGGGAGATNTNACTGTATCAGTGATATAAAACTTNTAGAAGTCGGCGGCAATGTGAGATAATGGGCTGACAAAACGATTTTGTAATATATTGATATCGTTATCGTAGATGTCTATCTGTCTCAGTACATCGTCAAGNAACGTCTGCATCGAGGCNTGATCGACCATCTCATCNATTCCCACACGGCGNGTGGCATTAATGACCTCGCGGTGAGACGATGGGTTGGCGCGGTTGTAAACAGTTGAGGACTTCTCTTTGACCGATATGTTCANNATNGGATTGCCNGGAACTGATGTTGTGTCAACATATTCATTCAGGAATGNAAATGATGATTGCTTATTTTGACCATCGGTNGAACCTTTAGNGTCAAAATTGCTTATAGCNAGCACTATTTTATCGTAATTGTTGTACGAGTAATAAGGGNNCCTGTTGGGATCAGTGTTATGAGCCTCACGACGCACGCGCTCCATGAGGTCNACGGCCGGNTTGTTTCGTTTTGAGTAGTGGTCGCCCTTTTTCTTGACAACTACCTCGTCAAGTTGNACGCCGTCGGGTATAAGACGTATGACAATAGTCGAGTCGGTCGCGGTAGCAGNAAGTTCGGCCGGACGGTAACCCATCATAGTNACGTTGATGGTGCATGACGGTGTGGTTGTGCCGAGTTCGGCCNGGCCATTNTCGTCGGTGAGAGTGCCGCTACCNGTATCCTTGATGAAGAGTGCNGCNTANGGTATCGGCTCGTTTGACAGCGAGTCAACTACCTGCACCCTANATTTATAACCGGCNGCACTAAGTATAGCCNGGGTGAGAGCAATTATNAGGAAAAGCAATCTTTTAACCATGTAACTCTGAAACATCTGACAAATTTACGTAACTTTGCAATATTATGGCAAAAGAAATTGAGCGAAAATATCTGGTAGTTAACCAAAAGTATAAAAATGTGGCAATTTGTGCCATTGACATACTGCAAGGATACATCAGTCGGGATCCTGAACGCACTGTGCGTGTCCGCATCAAGGGCGACAAGGCATATATTACTGTCAAAGGNATCACCNGCGGTTGTGAGCGCGATGAGTGGGAATATGAAATTGATNTTGATGATGCCCGGCAGATGCTTGAACGCGTAGCTGTCAAACCTATATTGAGCAAGACCCGCTACATTGTCAGACACGGCGCGTACACATGGGAAGTNGANGAATTTCANGAGCGTCTTGACGGNCTTGTANTAGCCGAAGTCGAATTGCCACATGCCGATGCAGAAGTTGGCCCCCTACCCGATTTTGTCGGCGAGGAGGTTACNGGCGATGAGCGATATTATAACTCAAATCTATCGTCATTACAAAATAAGTTGATAGTCGNCNACATCAAGTAAACGTCCNAGTTTGTAACCCACTTCACGGAAGTGCGAGACCTTTGTGAAGCCAAGATTCTCATGAAAGGCACATGACGCCGTGTTTTCGGCCGTAATGCAGGCTATAAGCGAGTGAAATTTGCGTCGGCGACACTCNNCTATCAGNCTNTTCATNAACTCTCGGCCTATACCTCGCCCTATAGCCACGGGTGAGAGGTATATTGTCGTTTCAAGTGTCAGTGAATAGGCCGGTCGCTCTTTCCAGGGGTGAGCGTAGCAGTAACCAAGTACAGCGCCCTCCTCTTCCCATACANANTAGGGNTACCNTGGAATCATGTCCNGTATGCGGNTTCTCATTTGATCGGCATCGGGAGCTACNNTCTCAAACGAAACGGTCGTATTGTCNACATACGGNTTATANATTGCGGCGATNGCCTGTGCATCGGTATCGGGNTTGACTTCGCGTATAAATTGTNACATATTCGGNAGTTAAATNNAGCCGCAAAATTACGCCATTAATCTCATCAAAACAAGAGNTCNGNCGNNCTATTTAGTACCATTATTACTAACTGGTGCNGACTTCTTNGCCTCGGCTANCTCGACAAGNTAGACNGATGTAAGCATTAAAGCTATAGCGATAATCTGCCACCACGAGAANTGATCCTGTCCGAGAATGTAACTGGCAATGGCCGCTACAATCANAATNANATCACCATATAGTGCCACGACAGTTGCAGGNAGNTTCTTGAGNCCAATATCCTGTAGCAGATAGCTNAGCGAAGTCGGAAATATAAGNACGAACAACAGCACCAACATAGGTGTCGAGAACAGCCCCTGATGCAANACTGGTGCATGCCACCCTGTAAAAATGANGGTAACANCTGCTGCAATAAGACCGCCGGTGAACGTCCACTTTGAAACAGTTGCNCTGCTGAGCCGNCGCAGGTAGATTTTTTCAATCACGAGGTAAGACGCNAACAAAATTGCCGAACCGAGGCAGAACATGTTGCCTTTAAGCGGATCTGATGCCACATCGCTGCTATGTTGGGTAAGTACGCACAGCAATGCGCCACCAACACCTATNATAATACCGAGGACTTTGCCTCNTGAAAGNGCTTCGGTGCCTATACACAGACATATTATGTAAACAAATACAGGTTGCANGCTAATAAATATTGACGACGATATAGGTGTTGTGTAACTTAATCCCTCNAGCAACGTCCACATGTAGCCGAATACAAAGACCATACCGACTNCAAGCAGNATCAATNTATCTTTAACCGTNGGTGGTGCATATTTCTTTGGCGAAACAAGTCCAACNCCCCAAAAGAACAAAGACCCGAATATCAGTCTTATTACCACGCCCGTGTAAGCACTCATCCACGTCGGCAACAAATATCGCAAGGCGTTCTCATTCAATCCCGAGAATACCTTGGCAGTGAACATNCTTAGATTTCCTTTTACTTTAGAATTCATATTAAGTCTTATTATCGTTAGCAATTCANATATGCTACANTCTATATAAGAGACCCCGGCCNAAAAAAGTTCAACAATTGTTTGATTTTATTTGAACAGTTTATATATTTGCATTAATCAATCTAAAATAACATGAAATCGAAGATTAAACTCAGNAAGTTTGCAATAATTTTAACCNCTATAATTAATGTTGCACTGTTTGTCGGTTGTATATGTACAGTACATGAACTNCCGGCATTCTTNTCAATNCTTTTTATTTATCTGGTGNTGCTCATTAGTGGNCTNTTTTATGCGCCAACAGCTATCAAGGCCGACTCNAGCAAGATTACCATTGTGGGTATTCTGAAGAACAGGTCAATACCTATGANTGAAGTTGCGGGCGTTGAATTATTTCAACCCACAATGGGTGCAATAAGAATATGNGCATCANGTGGCTACATGGGTTATTGGGGCATATTCTCAGAAGGTGATATAGGACGATATACAGCATTTTATGGTAAAGCGAGCGACTGTTTTCTNGTNACCACCAANNAGGGNNCAAAATATGTACTCGGCTGTGAGANNCCCGACACTATGGTTGAATATATTAAATCNCAGTTATAAGCCTTATGAACTTAAAGAATANAATTACGTCAGTTTGTTTAATGGCGCTTATTTCAATGAACGTTTATTGTCAGACGTCGTTTAAAATGGATAAGAAGGCCGGGCATTATTATNTNTCGGCAAATGTCAATGATATGGGTACCGCTCGGGTTCTCACGGTGACAAATATGCAAGTAATGCTTGTTGGTGAGGATAACTTTAACNGATANTTTAATTNATCAGATTACAAAGAGGTTGATAGTGATCATGCTGATTATACATCAAACGAATTCGGNTATAAGACTCAGAAGGTNCTGAGAGGTAANGTTAAAATCGGAGATTTGGCATTTGACGGTGATATCTATGTCTTGGAAAATTTTGATCAGATATGTGTCCCGGTNCATGTTCTTAAAAATGAAGCAGANACANCAGCCAATCTTATTCGTTTTAATTTCAAGAAAAAAACTCTTGATTTTGTAGGCAAAGATGCTATTGATATTAACAAGATGCATACTTACAATATNNTNGAGTATAAGCCTTGGCCTGTTTTCGAAGCGTCATTAGATATTGCCGATGCGTACGGGCACNACGGACAAACAAACGGTAAGTTTATATTTGATATGTCGAACGGTACGGCATTATACTTGTTTCTGGACAACATTGCGCCGTTTATTAAAAGCAANAAATTGAAAGTATCTCCNGCACAGGATAAATCGTTCAACATTGTAGGGTATGGATTATATGCCGACTATTTAAAGTTAGGAGACAAGTCCAATCAAGGAATATCANTCGGACTTCTGAAAAATACTTATNACTGTGACGGTGTATTNGGCAGTGTAGGCCCGTCGATGTTCGGCAGTGGTACTGTCATTTTAAATCAGGCCGAAAGTGTGATTTACTACGATTAACTTATAACACACAGATAAATATTCAGTCAATGACTAAAATATACAAATCAAAAATTGATTNGTGGGTGTACGCAATTATCCCATTCATATTTATATGTTGTATGCTCGGCCCAATTCTGACCGATACAGACTACTGGTTTGGCTGTATTTTAGGCGTGATATTTAGCATATTTGTGTGTTCGATGTTTATATCTACCAAATATGCTGTGCGCGGTAATGANTTTGGTGTTAAGTATCTATGTAAGTGGAACTGGTTCCCGATAGATAAAGTTGAAAGTATTAAATTAACAAGAGGNATATCGGCATCNNCCGCTTTNTCGACTGATAGAATTGCAATAAAATTTTCAGACCGCAAGATNCTAAAATCAGCAGCCCCACTGGAAATTTCGCNAAAAAATCGTCAAGAATTTATATCAGAATTACTGAAAATTAACCCCGGCATTAAATATTCAGANAATAAGTAAATCAGTCTTTGATTATTGTGCCGATAATCAAAGCCGCTAAGCAACCCACAATTCCGATAGCGTTTAATATAAGCATATCCATGCGATATTTGTGACCTTTATTTTTGAAAACATACACAAAGTTNTTTGCAGAGATGCAAATCAATACTATCATTAAAATTACAAATGTTGTCTGCATGGCTANTTGGTGGNTTTGAATTNCATTTATTGGACGCAAATATAGTCAAATAGTTGCATCATNGTGCCAACTATTTTGCTTGATTGTACGAAAATGGACATCATTAGGCTTATAATNNTCTGATTTTCAACNCNTGTTGACTTGNCTATAAAAATAATCTAATTTTGGGGCATGGATAAGAAAATCGATAAANAGATATTAAGNAGACAAACACGCAATCGTTTGATCCGCCTNTGCGGCATTGGCTTTGCTATTATAATAGCTATTGCCTTATTGCTATCATCGCTCGAAAAGACNATTAATAGTAAGGAGCTGGTTATTGCCGAAGTTGATAACGGTGACATCGAAACAACTGTTCCGGCCACAGGTCGAGTTGTNCCGGCCTTTGAAGAAGTTATTAACTCGCCAGTTACTACACGCTTATTGNCTGTCTATGCAATGGCCGGTGATAGTGTTCGGGCCGGTGACCCATTGCTTGAGCTTGATTTGGAGGCCGAACAGGCCAACTATGAAAAGATGGTCGACAATCATCTTATGAGCCAACAGGAACTAAAGCAATTACAGTTGCAGTCACGTACCAATCTGAGTGAACTTGAAATGCAAATTTCGGTCAAGGAAATGGAGGTAAACCGCCGCGGAATNGATGTTGACAACGAGCGACGTCTTGACAGCCTCGGNAGCGGCACAGGNGACCGGGTNCGCACAGCCGAGACNGCCCTGCGTACGGCCGAACTTGAACTCGCACAGCTGNGTCAACGTATCGAGAATGAACGACTGCGCAGTCAGGCTGCCGAAGAAGTCCAGATGCTACATGTCAGCAGCATTGAAAAGGATCTNGGCATAATGCGTTCGACACTGCAACGCGGTCGCATCACAGCGCCCAATGATGGCATACTGACTTTCATTGCCAACGAGATAGGNTCACAAGTATCNGCAGGACAAAAGGTAGCTGTGGTATCTAATCTGTCGTCGTTCAAGATACTTGGCGAGATNGCCGAGGGTGCGAGCGAACGCATGACGGTGGGTGCTCGAGTGCTNATACGCATAGGTGGCAGTGANCTTGAAGGTACGGTGACAAATATAACTCCGCAGTCAAAAGGCGGTGTGGTAGAATTTGTAGTTAATGCCGACGATCCGCGCAATTCACGACTGCGCTCGGGTGTGCGAGCCGAGTTGTATGTTGGCTATGGATTTCGCGATGCCGTTGTCAGAGTACCGGCCGCTAAGTATTATAAGGGTGCAGGCGATTATTTCCTTTTTGTGGTCGAAGGTAGCGACCGCCTTGAACGCCGTAAAGTAAGATTAGGCGAAGGCAATCGCAATTATGTCGAAGTAATCTCGGGGCTTAAGCCCGGCGATCGCGTTGTCATCAGTAATATGGACGATTATGAGACCCGAACTTCGCTGAAAATTAAATAATAATTCATTATAAAAGCATCAAACATGGCAATCATTAAGCTAAAAGAAATCAGTAAAGTCTATCAGACCAAAGAGATAGAGACCACGGCACTTGAAAATGTCAATTTCGAGGTAGAGCGTGGCGAGTTTGTCAGTATCATGGGCCCAAGTGGCTGTGGTAAGTCTACCCTACTCAATATCGTAGGCTTACTTGACCGTCCGACTGTAGGTACCGTCGAATTGCTCGACCGCACGTTCGTTAATGCGTCAGACTCAGATTTATCACATTTTCGTAATACAAATATAGGATTTGTGTTCCAAAGTTTCCATCTTATCCCGTCACTTGACGTGGCCGCGAACGTTGAACTACCTCTGATATACCGTAGCGGACTCACAGCTCACCAACGGCGTCAGCGAGTCGAGGAGGTGATGGAACGACTGAATATGTCTCACCGATTGAAGCACATGCCATCACAGTTGTCGGGCGGTCAGTGTCAACGTGTCGCCATTGCCCGAGCCATAGTAGGTACACCATCAATAATTCTTGCCGACGAACCTACAGGTAACCTTGACAGTAAAATGGGCTCGGAGGTAATGGAGCTGCTTCACACTCTGAATAAAGAGGACGGCACGACTATAGTCATGGTAACACACAATGAGGCCCAGGCACGTGAAACAAACCGCATAATCAGATTCTTTGACGGACGCGTAATTTCTTAATAATAGTAGCAAAATATGAAATCTAAATTAAGACAGATATATTATGACATGCGTCATCAGCCCGTCATTGCATGGGTCACATTCATAGCCACCGTACTATCGGTGTTCTTGATAATAGTAGTAGTGATGATGCAGCAGATCAAGATTGTTCCGTTCGCACCCGAGAGCTGCCGAGACAAGTTATTGATAGCTCCTTATATTTGTATCGGCGAAATCGAGAATCCTGAAATATGTTCGTCGGGCTGTATGTCGTATGCCACGGCAAAGCAAATCTATGGTGGACTTGATGGTGTAGAACACATAAGTTACTTTACATATTGGACCGATGAAGCACAGGTTTATGCTCCACAAGGAGACGACATGATTACACGCATTTACCGTAAAACCGATGCCGGATTTTTCGATGTCTTTGATTTTACGCTAATTGAAGGTCGATATTATACTGCCGAGGAAGCTGAAGCTATGATGCCGTTGGCCGTAATCTCAGAAAGTACGGCGCGAAAGACTCTCGGAGCATCACCGTGGGTAGGCCGCGACTTGGTTATTGATTGTAACAATTTTACGGTCGTTGGTGTCGTACGCGATGTCTCAACATTGGCCGAGACGGCTCACGGCGATGTGTTCACCCCGACAGGCCCGGGCGATAGCGATGGTCTGTGGGGAGATTACATGGGGCGAATTGCAGCCGCTATGGTTGTTGCTGACGATGTTGACTTTCAGCATATCCGCGACCAGGTCAAAGCCCGCTTCTCTGAGTTGGATGCTCAACTTGCTGCCTCTGATATGCAAACTAATTATTTTGGAAGTCCTTTTGATCAGGAAATAATAGCCACAGGTATGATGGGCAGTAATCATGCTCCCGACACTGAGTCGCCTCGTAAGATGCGAATGATATTATATGCCATTCTACTCCTCGTTCCGGCGATCAATCTCAGTAGTATGTTACACAGTCGCATACGACGTCGTGTAAGCGAGATTGGTGTAAGGCGAGCCTTCGGTTGCACCCGTCGCCGCATTATCGGTGACATCATTACCGAAAATTTTATAGTAACTCTCGCGGGTGGCATTGTCGGTGTAACGCTGGGTGTAATTTTCGCTGCAACTTACAGCGGTTTATATGAAAATGACAACAATATTGGGCGAGGCGATACACCCGTATTCAGCGCACTGCTTAATTGGGGTACTATCGTGGCGGCATTGGTCATCTGTTTTATTCTTAACATTTTGAGTGCATCTATTCCGGCGTGGCAAGCCTCACGCATGAATGTTGTTGACGCTCTAAACAGTAAATAGCGGAATATGAAAAGAAGTCTGTTAAAACAAATGCGCAATGAGTGGCGCAGCAATATATGGATGATAATCCAGTTGGTGATAGTAAGTATAATACTTTGGTATATGTTTATAGGTATCTGGACGCTCGTAGATATGCGTATGAGCTACAGAGGCTATGATGTTAGTAATCTTTATTTCGGTGAAATTAAAGCCGTACCTAAGGAATCAGGCGCCTATCAACCGTACGACAATGATCACTCTATGATCACTGACTTCAAGTTGCTACTGTCAAAGATACGTTCAAATCCTAACGTTGAAATGGCTGATGGTGGAATTAATGCCGTTACTTACATTCAAAGTGCTTATAATACAGCCATAGCCTGTGATTCAATTATATATCGCGGCAATATGCGTATTGTGACACCCGATATCATTCGCTTGTACCGTCTTGAATCGCCTGACGGTCTTAGCACCGAACAGCTTGCACAAATGATAGAGCGTGGAGAAATGATAATTTCTCGATCAGACTATGGTGACAATGAAGAGGTAGAGAAGTTTCTTGATAAAGATGTTTATTTGTATTGTGACTCTTCGTTAGTACGACATGTCGGAGCCTTGGCATACGGTCTGCGCCGCCTTGACTATGAACCGCAGTGGGGAACTATATACACCCCGTTACCCGAAAATAGCTTACCCAACCAAATCTTGATTCGTGTTCGGCCCGGTAGTGATAAGGATTTCAGAGAGTCATTGAGGGCTACCAACCTACGTGCAGGGAATGTCTATGTCTCAGGGCTACAATCAGTCTCGGCATATCGGGAAAGCGCTCATCTAAGCGATAATATAGCAATGCGAAATTACTTGGTCTGCGCAACATTCTTGTTATTGGTGATTTTTCTTGGATTTCTTGGTACATTCTGGTTCCGTACCCAGCAACGTATTGACGAGATAGCTGTCAGAATAGTCAATGGTGCCACTCGAAGTGATATTTTCCGACGATTTATCGGTGAGGGTATGTTNCTGCTNTGNATTGCCACTATTATTACACTGCCAATCGAGATTATGATTGTACATTATGACCTTATCTCNCCGTTCATTANGACTTATGATTATATAANATTCACGAGTATCGAGATTTATCAGTCGTTTGCATTGGTTCTCGTTACACTTGTACTGCTGATAGTAGCNGGCATTTGGTTCCCGGCCCGCAAGGGAATGAATATTAATCCTGCNTACGCTCTTAAAGATTTATGAAACTCCGCCCGTTCATTNTATGCTTTTTCATATCAATCTTACCTNCCGGTGCAAACGGGCGAGAGCTTGAGTTGACACTCGAAGATGCCATCGTGATGGCACGCACCGGCAGCGTAGGAGCGGCAGTTGCACTTGANCAGCTGCGCACAGCCTACTGGGAATGGCGCACATANCGGGCNGACCGNTTGCCTGAGATATCANTGTCTGCGACAATCCCTTCATACGCNGACCGTTACTCGTCATACATGAATGAGAATGGTGAATATAGTTTTGTCAGNTCTCATTCCCTTGATGCCGTGGCACANCTGTCAGTTGTTCAGAACATTACATTGACCGGTGGTACTGTGAGGCTGGCATCATCGCTTGATTTCCTACATCAGTACGGATCGGAAAGTTCAAACCGATACATGACTATCCCGGTTGCCTTATCACTGACACAGCCTATATTTGGAGTGAATAACATGCGCTGGCGTGGACGCATCGAGCCGGTTAAATATGCNGAGGCCAAGGCCGAGTTTATGAGNGCTACCGAAGATGTGGCACTCGCCACTGTCGACCTGTTTTTTAACCTCATATTAAGTCGCGAAAATCTGGCTACCGCTGCTCAGAATCTCGATAATGCACGCAAGCTCTACGCTGTTGCTCAGGAGAAACGTTCAATGGGACAAATCAGCAATAATGACCTGTTGCAGATGGAACTGAATTTGCTTGANGCCGATGCCGAGTATACCCAGTGTGAGAGCACGCTCAAGAGTAATATGTTCTCGTTGCGCTCTCACCTNAATCTCACCGATGATNTCGAGATTGTGCCAATGGTACCATCGGCNGTGCCAATTGCTCATATCAGCTATGACCATGCTTTGTCACAGTCATTATCCAACAACAAATTTGCCNACAATATACGCCGGCGTCAGCTTGAAGCCGAGTATGAAGTGGCTAAGGCAAAAGGTGATATGAGNCAAATAAATCTATTTGCTCAGCTTGGATACACCGGCGCCGACACNTCATTGAGCCAGGCATATTCGCGTCTTGGCAGCAATCAGCTCGTTGAGATAGGAATGTCGNTACCTCTTGTTGACTGGGGAAAGCGCAAAGGTCGCGTGAAGGTGGCTGAAAGCAACCGGCGTGTCACCGAAAGCCGTTTGCGTCANGAAACAATGGATTTCAAACAAGAACTGTTCGTTTTGGTCGAACGNTTTTGTAATCAGCGCCAACAACTTGAACTCGCAACCCGAGCCAACGAGATAGCACGACGTCGTTATGACACCAATGTTGAGACTTACATGATCGGAATGATTTCGACGCTCGATCTTAACGACTCACAGTCGCGCAAGGACGAATGTATGCGTAATTATATTAATGAGCTGTATCNTTTCTGGAGCTACTGGTATCAGATCAGGTCAATTACACTTTATGATTATCAGACGGGAATGCCTATTGACAACGATGTGAGACGCTATATTGAATAATCCGATAGTTTTTACTAATTTTGGAGCTATGGTACTGATAATTGATGATGACTCGGCAGTCAGACTCTCCATAAGTCTGCTCGTTACCCGCATGGGGCTTGAANCGNTTGCNGCTTCGAGCGAACGNGAAGCGNTTGAACACATACGGGACACGCGTGTGCGGCTGGTTGTCCTTGACATGAACCTNACCCTATCGTCATCAGGCGAACAGGGCATTGAGATGCTGCGCAAGATTAAGATATTGCGTCCCGATNTCCCCGTAATACTTATTACAGGTTGGGGTACTATACCACTCGCTGTCGAGGGTATGAAATATGGAGCATCAGATTTCATCANCAAACCGTGGAGCAATGAATATCTGCGNTCTAAGATCAGACGACTTATCGCGGAGGCCGATCGTTCGGCCGAGGAGAGCCGCCANGTTGAAAGTCTTGAGTCGGTAGAACGTCAAGCCATTATTCATGCCTTAGAAGTAAGTGACGGCAATCTGAGTGTTGCGGCCCAAAAGCTGGGTATAACCCGCCAGGCACTATATCGACGCATCGAAAAATACGGANTATGACCTATCGTATATATCTTACAATAACAGCTNTATCAATTATTGCGCTTACNGTTGCTTCGCAGTGGTGGCACAACCCTACNCTACTTGTTTCNATNGGAATTGTAGCACTTGTNTCGTTGTTTTTAGGAGTACGNGCAATNATATCTCCGCTCAATGCTGTGCAAAACGGCATTTATTTATTGCGTAGTCANGATTTTAGCAGTCGACTACGTGCTACAGGGCAACCTGACGCNGATAAGGTCATCGACCTGTTCAATAGGCTTATGGACACTATGAAAGGTGAACGNCTNAAGNTGATGGAACAAAANCTGTTTCTAACCAAATTGATAGANGTGTCGCCGATGGGAATTGCCGTGTGTGACTTTGACGATAAGGTTATNGAAACCAACNCGGCATTTCGACGATTTATATCGCCNGAACTTGACGCGCAGTTAGCATCNCTTTCNTCNGANGAAACTCGAATCATACGCCTGGCAACNTCTCAGATTTACCGATGTTCCAGGCTGTGGTTTATGGATTCGGGATTCAGACGAACATTTTATCTCGTCGANCTNCTGACTGACGATATCATTGAATCGGAACGTAATATNTTCACTATCATCGTACGCACAATTGGTCACGAAGTCGGTAACACACTCGGGCCNGTAACATCAATTCTCGACTCGCTTGCCGAGATNCATGAGGACGAACCAATAGTNTCCGACGCAATACGTGGCGCACGGACTCGCTGCAATAATTTGTTGGAATTTGTACGAGGATATGCCGGTATTGTTAAGTTGCCAAGCCCTCATCGCGAACNAGTCAATTTGGNNGAAGAACTACGTCGNCTGATACCNTCNTTGCAACTATTGGTGGGTGAACANATCNCATTGGAACTGAAGGCNGACACAAATGNGCAGCATTTAAATCTCGACATGATGCTGATNGAACGGGCCATAATCAATATAGTAAAAAACGCAGCCGAAAGCATCGGCGATACCGCCAACGGTCGAATTATTATCGGCCTAAACGGTATGACCCTGCGTATTACCGACAATGGCAGCGGAATAAGTGAGGCAAATTCTGAGCGACTTTTCACTCCATTCTTCTCGACCAAACGTCCTGACCGCGGCCTCGGACTGATGTTGATAGCCGACATATTACGCAAACATGGTGCCACATTCTCACTCACAACCGACACCACCACACACCTAACCACATTCCAAATCAACTTCTCACGCCCAATCTAATCATATCAATGACCCTGGAACGGCCTTGTTGTTAATGCCGTGCAGTAGGTAATTAAAAAGTAAATGTCGGGATCTCAATGAATGAAATCCCGACATTATATTATCAATATTTCAGACTAACTCTTAGTCTTCGATGGCAGCCTGCGCCGCAGCCACACGGGCGATGGGCACGCGGAAAGGTGAGCAGCTGACGTAGTTCATGCCAAGTTTGGCGCAGAACTTAACTGATGAGGGCTCGCCACCGTGCTCGCCGCAGATACCTACTTTGAGTTCGGGTTTGGTTGCGCGGCCTTTCTCTACGCCCATCTTAACGAGCTGTCCAACGCCTTCCTGATCAAGCACTTCGAAGGGATCGGTCTTGATTATGCCGTGCTCTTTGTAGAACTTGAGGAACTTGGGTGCATCGTCACGAGAGAAACCGAAGGTCATCTGAGTCAAGTCGTTGGTACCGAATGAGAAGAAGTCGGCTACGGTTGCAATCTCGTTGGCAGTGAGAGCTGCACGGGGAACCTCGATCATTGTACCAACTTTGTAGGGTACGCTTGCGCCTTTCTCCTCGAATACTTTAGCGGCGGTGATGTTGATAACATCAGCCTGGTTCTGAATTTCTTTGAGTGAACCTACAAGGGGTATCATGATTTCGGGGTGAACGTCGATGCCACGTGCTTTAACGGCGAGGGCGGCCTCGATAATAGCGCGGGTCTGCATCTCGGTGATCTCGGGATAGGTGATGCCGAGACGGCAACCACGGTGACCGAGCATGGGGTTGAACTCCTCGAGGCTGTCAACTTTAGCCTTAACCTCGGCGAGTGTGATGCCCATCTCGTCGGCAAGCTCTTTCTGAGTCGCGGTCTGGTGGGGTACGAACTCGTGCAACGGGGGATCGAGCAGACGGATAGTAACACCATAACCGTCCATAGCCTCAAAGATTCCCTCGAAGTCACCACGCTGCATGGGCAGGAGTTTCTTGAGAGCCTCGCGACGACCTGCCTCGTCAGAAGCAAGAATCATTTCGCGTACGGCTTTGATGCGGTCGCCCTCAAAGAACATGTGCTCTGTGCGGCAAAGACCGATACCCTGTGCACCGAAGTGGCGTGCCTGCTTGGCATCGCGGGGTGTATCGGCGTTGGTGCGTACAAGAGTCTTGGTGAATTTAGCTGCGAGATTCATGATCGCGCCAAAGTCACCGTCGAGCTCGGGCTCGGCTGTGGGCACCTGACCATCATAAACTTCACCGGTTGAACCGTTGAGTGAAATCCAGTCACCCTCTTTGTAGAGTTTACCACCCATCTCAACAGTCTTTTTCTCATAGTCAACGCGAATTTCGCCGGCACCTGATACGCAGCACTTACCCATACCACGTGCAACAACGGCTGCATGTGAGGTCATACCGCCACGCATGGTGAGGATGCCCTGAGCGACTGCCATACCGCGAAGGTCCTCGGGTGAGGTCTCGATACGAACGAGTACGACTTTCTTTTTCTTTTCGGCCCAAGCCTCTGCCTCGTCGGCGAAGAATACAATCTGACCTGCAGCAGCACCAGGTGATGCGGGAAGACCCTTAGCAACTACTTTAGCACGCTTGAGACCGCTCTTGTCGAATACAGGGTGGAGAAGCTCGTCGAGTTTCTGGGGCTCCATGCGCAGAAGGGTGGTCTTCTCGTCGATTTCACCGGCGCGAAGGAGATCCATAGCAATCTTGACCATAGCGGCGCCTGTACGCTTACCGTTACGGGTCTGGAGCATCCAGAGTTTACCGTCCTGAATGGTGAACTCCATGTCCTGCATATCTTTGTAGTAGTCCTCAAGACGATGTGCAATAGCGATGAGCTCAGCTGCACAAGTAGGCATTGACTCCTCGAGTGAGGGATACTTGCTTGCACGCTCCTCTTCGCTGATGCCCTGAAGGGCAGCCCAACGACGTGAGCCCTCAACGGTAATCTGCTGAGGTGTGCGAATGCCGGCTACGACGTCCTCACCCTGAGCATTGATAAGGTACTCGCCATTGAATATGTTTTCACCAGTTGCAGCGTCACGGCTGAATGCAACACCGGTAGCAGAGTTATTACCCATATTACCATAAACCATAGCCTGTACGTTAACGGCGGTACCCCACTCCTCGGGGATCTGGTTCATGCGGCGATAGATGATAGCACGCTCGTTCATCCAGCTGTCAAATACAGCGCAGATACCACCCCACAACTGCTCCCAGGCACTGTCGGGGAAGTCGTTGCCGGTGTATTCTTTAACGGCTGCCTTAAATTCTTTTACAAGAGTCTTGAGGTCTTCAACGTCGAGCTCGGTGTCGAGTTTAACGCCCTTAGCCTCTTTAACCTTCTCCATGATGGCTTCGAAGGGATCGATATCGGTCTTGTTCTTGGGTTTCATGCCGAGAACAACGTCACCGTACATCTGCACGAAACGACGGTAGCTGTCCCAAGCGAAGCGGGGATTACCACTCTTCTCAGCGAGTGACGCAACAGTGGCATCGTTCATACCGAGGTTGAGCACGGTATCCATCATGCCGGGCATTGAGGCACGGGCACCTGAACGTACTGACACGAGAAGGGGGTTAGTGGGATCGTTGAATTTCTTGCCGGTGAGTGACTCAACGTGGGCAATAGCTTTTTCAACGTCGTTTTTGATTAATTTGACAACTTCGTCCTTACCGTACTGGGTGTACTCATTGCAGACACCGGTTGTGATAGTAAAACCAGGAGGCACGGGCATGCCAAGCAGGTTCATTTCGGCGAGGTTAGCGCCTTTACCTCCGAGATCGTTTCTCATCGAGGCATTACCTTCGGCTTTACCGTCACCGAATGTATAAACTCTTTTCATGTTAAAAATGATTTTATATTATGTTTGGAGTAATATTTTCTGCAATTGCAAAGATAGGAAAATCTTATTAATAATAAAACACGGCACCGAGATTTTTTAACAATAGCTAAATTTTACGCCGGAACGTGTGTCTATGGTACATATATTATATGTATGTTCATGTCGACATTGTTGTGCAGGTTATACTTAATTATTATTTTTGTGAAAAATTTAAGTATGGCACGCAAGAGAAAAGAATTACCCACGCTCGAGAATGTCGAGATTACAGCTGTAGCCGCCGAAGGCAACAGCATAGCCCGCGTCAATGATATGGTAGTGTTTATACCGTATGGCGCTCCCGGCGATGTGGTCAATGTGAAGCTTGACCGCAAGAAACACAGCTATGCCGAGGGACACATTGTATCATATATAAAGAAGTCGGCCGACCGTGTCGAGCCAGTATGCTCTCACTTCGGCGTATGCGGCGGTTGCAGATGGCAACATCTTCCATACAATATCCAGACCGAGTGGAAGCGCAGGCAGGTGAGCGATGCTCTCACTCGCATAGCAAAGGTGGAGCTACCCGAAATAGCTCCTACCCTACCCTCTGAACAAATATATGGCTACCGCAACAAGATGGAATACACTTTTTCGAATAAAAAGTGGCTTACGTTTGAACAGCTTAACAGCGGAGTCGAATTCCCGCAGCGAGATGCCCTGGGCTTCCATATACCGGGTGCATTTGACAAAGTGCTTGACATAGATTGTTGCCACCTCCAGGATAACCTCGGCAACGAGATACGCAACTTTGTCAGAAAATTTGCTATTGATAATGGGCTTAGCTTCTACGATCTGCGCAATAACACCGGCCTGTTGCGTACAATGATGATACGCATAGCATCAACAGGTGAAACAATGATTGTTATATCCTTTGGCGAAGACGACCCGAAGTCGATTGAGCTGGTAATGGAGGCTCTAAAAAACCGTTTCCCTGAGACAACATCATTGATGTATGTGGTAAACACCAAGGCCAATGATACCATAGGCGATCTCGATATAAAATTATTCTCGGGGCGTGATTATATTGAGGAAGAGATGGAGGGCCTGAAGTTCAGGATAGGCCCTAAATCATTCTATCAGACCAATTCGCGACAAGCCTACCGACTGTATAGTGTCGCTCGCGACATGGCTCAACTGTCGGGTAACGAGCTCGTATATGACCTCTATACAGGTACGGGAACTATTGCCAACTTCGTGGCCCGCAATGCCCGCAAAGTCATTGGTATAGAATATGTCGAAGATGCCATAAATGACGCCCGAATCAATTCGGAGGTAAACGGTATCGACAATACTCTTTTCTATGCCGGTGATATGAAAGATGTGCTGACCGACGAATTTGTAGAACAACATGGACGTCCTAACGTTATGATTGTTGACCCGCCACGCGCCGGAATGCACGAAAATGTTGTAAATGTAATCCTTAATGCCGAACCTCAGGTTATAGTATATGTAAGTTGCAATCCGGCCACTCAGGCACGCGACCTCGCGCTGCTTGATGCTAAATACAAAGTCGAAGCAGTGCAACCTGTAGATATGTTCCCCCACACTCATCATGTCGAGAATGTGGTGAGATTGGTTAAGACCCCGTCCCCCAATATATGTTAACGCCGTGGTCGCATATCTCTGAGTGATTTTTGTCTTGTGATGAAGGAGCATAGCCGTAGCTGCGTGACTGAAGAACAAGGCAAAAGCGCCGGAGAGATGCGATTATAAGGTAATTGGGGAACGGGGTCTAAGAAATAATTCGACCGACTACAAACTAAAAAGACGAGTCCAACCGAACGGTAGAGACTCGTCTTTTTTTATAGGAACCACACCAAAGGATGCGATGAAACTCCGAATAGACAGGATTTGAGTGCTCGCTATCCTTTGTAATCCGCCTGGCATTTAAGCATCCGATAAATCGGATTGGGGCCCGCCATCAGACAGCTAAGCTTGTCTCGGCATTTCAATAAAATTTGAAGAGTTTCCCAATCAACTTTGATGTGGTAAAATCGTTGTCAATAGTTATATTAAGCACCTTGCACTCTTGTAAGGTCTTTATTTCTATAACACAAAGTTAAGTAAAGAAGTTGAATCTTGCAACATATTTTGCGACCGATGCGCACTATATTTGCAGTCCATTCCATAGATAATCTCCTGATTCAGTGTTCATCAGGTTAGCTTTAGGCAATAAATAAAAATTTTTATTGCATGTAAATGCAACTAATCGACAATTCATGCGTCAAACAGTAAACGATTCATCACACAATCATGATAAAATTACACGATATAAATAAAACGTATCCCGGAGCAGTACCCCTGCATGTGCTCAAAGATATAAATCTTGAGATTAAACGCAGTGAACTGGTATCGATAATGGGCGCATCGGGTTCGGGCAAATCAACTCTTCTGAACATATTGGGAATACTTGACAACTATGATACTGGTGATTACTACCTTAACGACACCCTCATACGTGATTTGAGCGAAAATCGTGCGGCCGAATTACGAAACAAGCTTATCGGTTTCGTATTCCAGTCGTTCAATCTCATAAGCTATAAAAATGCGGTCGAAAACGTAGCACTACCGCTGTTTTATCAAGGCGTATCTCGCAAAAAGCGCAATCGTCTGGCCATGGAGCAACTTGAGCGCATGGGTCTGGCCGATAGGGCCCACCATCTGCCGGGAGAATTGTCGGGTGGGCAAAAACAACGCGTAGCCATAGCTCGAGCACTGATTACAAATCCGGCAGTCATACTTGCCGATGAGCCTACGGGTGCACTCGATAGCCAAACTTCGCGCGAAGTGATGGGTATATTTCGCGAACTGAACGTAGACAAGGGTATGACCATCGTTATCGTCACTCACGACCCTGCAGTCGGCGAACAAACCAACCGCATTATCAGAATTGTCGACGGACGTATTGTTAGCTAAGTCATGCTTGACCTTATAAGAGAAATAATTCAGGTACTGAGCAACAACAAGATGAGAACAGCTCTGACAGGACTGTCAGTAGCCTGGGGCATCTTCATGCTCATTATTCTGCTTGGCATGTCACGCGGAGTTTATAACTCGTTCAACAGCGGGTTCATGGCTCAGGCTTCGAACAGTATGCAAGTGTGGTCGGGGTACACCGAGAAGCCCTACCATGGATACAAACAGGGTCGCGCTATTCAGCTTGAAAAAGACGACGCTCCGGCGGTAACGAATAGCAATGACAGCCATATAAAAACAGCGATGCCTATCATATACACGTCGAGTGTCACCATTTCAACACCACGTGACTATATGAGCGCAGGCAACATGGAGGGTGTTTATCCCGAATATCTGAAAGCTCAGGGCCGTGAGATTGTGGCAGGCCGCTTCATTAATGACATAGACCTGAAAGAGAGTCGCAAAGTCATTGTTATGAATAAACGTAACGTCGGACAACTATTTGAGTCGGCCGAAGATGCAGTCGGACAATATGTGTCAATTAACGGCCTATCATTTCAAGTGATTGGTGTATATCATTCGGAATGGGGCCAGGAGGTATATCTTCCCTACTCCACAGCCCGCATGCTTAACGGATTCACCGATAATATCAGTTCGATGTTGGTCGAAGTACAGAATATGTCAACTATGGAACAGGGTGAAGCCGCAGAGCAATCGGTCAGAGATGTACTGAGCAAACAGCATGATTTTGCAAATGACGACAATTCGGCTGTGTGGATATGGAACCGCTTCACACAGCACTTGCAAATGTCGACCGGTCTTGGCATATTGAATTATGCTATATGGATAATAGGAATCTTCACCATGCTGTCAGGAATCATCGGTGTCAGCAACATCATGTTTGTATCGGTCAAGGAGCGAACGCATGAGATAGGCATACGCCGTGCAATCGGAGCACGTCCGCGCTCGATACTCGGACAGATTATAATGGAGAGCGTGTTCATCACCGGATTCTTCGGTTATATCGGTGTCGTTCTCGGCATCGGAGTTACCGAGTTGTTAAATCATCTGTTTGCTGACAGTAACTTTCTGAAAGACCCGACCGTAACGGTGGCTATCGCCTTACAAGTTACAGTAGTGCTAATTATTGCCGGCAGTCTGGCTGGATTATTCCCGGCATTGAAAGCCTTGAAAGTTAAACCCGTTGAAGCCCTACGTACCGAATGATATGAAAGTAACCATATTTGACATAGAAAACTGGCGCGAGATCGGCATGACTCTCGCCAAGAATAAGACCCGCACGTTCCTGACGGCATTCGGTATCTTCTGGGGTACGGCAATGCTTGCCATGCTATGGGGCGGCGCACACGGACTTGAAGACCTGATACGCAGAAATTTTGACGGATTTGCCACCAATACAGCCATTATGCAGCCGGGACGACGAACTATTTCGTGCAAAGGATTCAACAAAGGCAGTTCGTGGACTATGACACGTACAGACGTTGAGAACGTAGGAAATACTGTCATTGGCATTAAAACCATTGTGCCGATGATAAATAAATATGGAATGACTGCATCACACAGTACAAAGTCAACATCGGTCACAGTCAAGGGTGAGTCAGCTGAATACCGCAACATTTTTGAACCTATCATATATGAAGGCCGATACATAAACGACTCNGACGATCGCGAGGNACGTAAAGTATGCGTACTTGGCAAACGTGTCGCCAATGANCTGTTCGGNGTAGCATCGCCCGTAGGTGAATTTGTTGCCGTNGGCGNCATATATTACAAAGTGGTCGGAGTNGCCGGACAAACNAATGANATTNATNTCGGTGGCAAAATTGATGAGTCGGTTATAATACCGACTAAAACAATGATGNGCACATTCAACCGCGGTGACGAAATCGATGGAGCGATGTTACTGGTTAATGATGATGTGAAACCATCTTTTCTACTTCCTCAAATAGAACGCGTAATGTTCAGAAATCACGCCATCGACATGNNCGANCACAATGCGTTGTTCTTTTTTGACATTTCCGAACANTTNGCNATGGTCGACAACCTGTTTATAGGCATNTCGNTATTAGCGCTGTTTGTCGGTTGTGGCTCACTGCTGGCCGGCATTATCGGTGTGGGTAATATCATGTGGGTAATTGTCAAGGAGCGTACACAGGAAATAGGTGTAAGACGCGCTATAGGTGCGAAGCCAATGGATATAACCACCCAGATATTATCAGAGGGAGTCGTACTGACATTCGTAGCCGGTTTTGCCGGTATTACATTTGCAGTCGCAGTATTATACGTCGCCCAGCAAATCACAGCAACCGATGTGTCTACTCCGGCATTCCAGTTGTCGTTCAANCAAGCGGTGGCCATAGTATCTACCTTTGTGGTTTTCGGTACGCTCGCAGGTCTCATACCGGCACGTAAAGCGATGAAGATTAAGCCNATCGAAGCAATGAGAGAAAATAACTAAATAGATAAATAATTGAAAATATAAATATACAATGAAACGTTTTTTCAAAATTCTGCTTTGGGTTATCGTTGTGGNAGTGTTTCTCGGAACATTTGTCTACCTGTTCAATAACTCACGCACCAAGGAAGTGAAGTATCANGAAGTTGCTCCTACAATCGGCAATATCAAGCGAACGAGCGTACTGACCGGCAAAATCGAGCCACGTGACGAGATTGAAATCAAGCCTCAGATATCGGGTATCATCGCCGAGGTAAACGTTGAACCTGGAGATGAAGTAAAGGAAGGTGATGTAATTGCACGCATTAAGGTGATACCTGACGAGCAGACATTGTCAACAGCCCAAAACCGTGTGGCCGTAGCCGAGCTCGATCTTGAGGAAAAACGACTTGCATTCGAACGTACAAAAGCCCTGTATGAGAAGAAATTTGAAAGTCNAGAGAAATATGAGCAAGATCTGACNGCCTATCAGCGTTCGACTCAGGAGCTNGACGCCGCACGCGACCAACTCTCGATTATTAAGGACGGTGTGTCGAACACCAATGCCCAGCAAAGCAATACGCTNGTNNGAGCAACCATCACAGGGCTCGTGCTCGAAGTACCAGTCAAGGTAGGTAGCTCGGTAATTCAGGCAAACACCATGAACGACGGTACCACGATAGCCAAGATTGCCGATATGAACGATCTGTTGTTTAAGGGCAAGGTCGATGAGACCGAAGTAGGCCGCCTGAACGAGGGCATGAATATGAGTATCGTAATTGGAGCTATTCCTGACATGACACTCGATGCCAATATTGAGAAAATATCGCCGATAGCCACCGAAGAGAATGGAGCCAATACATTTGNGCTGAANNNANNAANCNANAACAGGGAACAGGTGAAACTGCGCGCAGGCTATAGTGCCAACGCTACAGTGACTTTAAATCAAGCCGACAGCGTGTTGACCATACCCGAGAGCGTAATCGAATTTGCAGGAGATAGTTCGTTTGTATATGTCGTNGTACCNGGANATAAAGTGACGTATGATCGTCAGCCNGTAATCCTGGGTCTGAGCGATGGTGTAAATGTAGAGGTTAAATCGAATAATCTGACCGAGAACAGCCGNCTNAGAGGTAACCAGTTAAAGTAACTGTAATGATNATGAACAGCAAGTACAAAAATATAATCATAGCCACAGCCTTGATGGCATCTAATGTCGGTGTGGCTGAGACGTGGGATCTGCAACAATGCATCGACTATGCTCTCGAACACAATATTGATGTAAAACTCAGAGAACAGGATATTGAATCGGGAAAGCTGCAAGTTGATGATGCTCGCCACTCATTCCTCCCACAGTTGAGNGCCAACGCATCACAGTCGTTCAACTTTGGCCGCGGTCTGACATCAGAAAANACNTACGCCAACCGCAACACATCAAGTTTTCAGGCCGGAGCGCAGTTCTCCATNCCTATTTTCAGCGGTCTTCGCAACAGTCGTACGCTCGAACAATCAAAACTAAATCTGCGCCAGNTTACNTATCAGCTCGAGCAAGTNCGCGACAACNTCACTCTCAATGTCATTGCACAATATCTGCAGGTTCTATATAATAAAGAGGTGACAGCGAGTGCCCGAAATCAAGCTGAACTGTCAACTATAGAGTTGGAACGACGCANATCNCTGGCACAATCGGGNAAAATAGCCGAGATNGANGTGCTTGAAGCNGAGTCACANCTTGCTCANGACAAACTGACGCTCGTCAATGCACAAAATGACTATAAACTCGCTGTGCTTGAGCTGACTCAGTTGTTGCAACTCGACAATGCTGAAGATTTTGAAGTCGTCGAGCTTGCCGATTCACAACCTATNATACCGAGTGCAATNTCGGTCTATGAGAGTGCNGCAGNCATAAACAGNGGNGTTAAAGCNGCCGATGCACAAATTGAAGTGGCTGATGCNGCNATNAAGGTAGCACAAAGCGGTTATGTNCCTACATTATCAATGAATGGCGGTNCCGGTAGCAGTTACTANAAGCTCAATGGTATGAACAATATGGCTTTCGGAAAACAATTCCGNGAGAATTTCAGCACATATATAGGTTTCTCGCTGAATATACCGATTTTTGATGCTCTGAATACCCGAACTGCCGTCAAACGTGCCCGCGTTCAGTCGCTATCGGCACGACTNCAGGCCGACCAGGTTAGAAGNGATTTATATAAAGCGATACAACAGGCTCACGTTCAGGCAACAGGTGCGCAAGATAAATATAGAACGGCTGTTATATCTTGTAATGCTGCCGAAGTGTCATTTAACGCNATGAGTGAGAAATATAACCTTGGCAGAGCCACATCGACCGAATATGAGCANTCNAAAGTAAACTACTTTACGGCCCAAATACAAAAAATTCAGGCCCAGTATGAATACATGCTTAGATACCGTATTCTTGATTTCTACCGAAATCATTGAGCATTATGTGTAGTTGCACTCACTGTGGGAAAAGCCGAGGAAAAAAGTAACAGCATTTTGTAAATTACGCTAAAATTGCTATCTTTGTGCAAAATAGAACTAAANNATACACGTTACATAGCGTAATTACTGTCACAAANTCTTTCCGCAACTAATTGAATATTTNCAATATAGTGAGTGCTATAAAACATAATTATAAAGCATGGTAATAATTAAGAGTGCACTTGAAAAGGTCATGAGCGAAGACCTTGCAGACATTTGGGCCATACTTGACGGTGACCAAAAGCGTCGTATCATAGATGCTTTTGAGTTGCACGATTTTAAAAAGAATCAGCTNATATATGCCGAGAACGAAACACCCGAAAACCTGTGGATATTACTCAAAGGTAAGGTAAAGATCTACAAAGACGGTATGGGCGGACGTGCTCAGATATTACGACTAATACGCCCGGTCCAATATTTCGGCTACCGAGCTTATTTTGCAAATGAACCATACGTTTCAAGTGCGGCGGCTTTCGAGGCATCGACCCTGGGCGCACTTCCTATGGATTTGGTCAAGGAGCTGATGAATGAGAACAGCAAGCTTATGTGGTTTTTCATACATGAATTGTCACGCAATCTCGGCGGTTCGGACACAAAGATTGTCAGCCTCACACAGAAGCATATACGCGGTCGCTTGGCCGATGCACTACTTGTGCTGATTGAGAACTATGGCTATGAGGACGATGACTCAACACTGCGCATATACATGGCGCGTGAGGATCTTGCAAGCCTGTCGAATATGACGACAAGTAATGCCATACGCACGCTGTCGCTCTTTGTGAGTGAAAAGATAATCACAGTCGATGGCCGACGCATCAGGATTCTTAATGAACCGATGCTACGTAAAATCTCAAAGTTCGGTTAACGCCTGATTATTTTACCTGATTTAGTACGATTAAACATATTCTTGAATATGACCTTGCGAGGCAACTCGTGAGGTCTTAATGTTTTTGATAGAGCGGCAAGTAAGCCGGTTGTATCAAACTCATCGCCCTCTATGTACAACGCCACGATTTGTCCCCACTTACTATCGCCTATCGGAGCGATGTAAAAGCAGCAATCAAGACAACTACCGATTTTCTGCTCTACAAGCTCCGGGTGAACTTTTAAGCCTCCTGTCATTATAACATTATCGTAGCGACCGAGCCATTTGAACGAGTTGCCGTCCACAAGATTAACAACATCATTAGTTATCAATGAGCCGAATGACTGCACCGACGAGTGAATGGTGAGACATGAGCGATCGTCGGTAGTGAATGAATAACCGGGTAGAGCATGGTACAGTTCATCACCTGATAAGTTTTTCAGCGCCACGTGACTGCACGTTTCGGTCATACCATAGGTCGAGTATGCATTGAGCCCAGTGGAATGTATAAGCATAATCTGCTCACACGATAACGGTGCTCCACCAATAATGACATTACGAAATTTATTTATATCGCAATTTTTAACCAGCCCTTCTAACTGAGACGGCACGATAGCTATGAGATCAATATCGGGATAGTGAGTGGCAGCCGGATTGTTTGACGGGCGTTCCATGTAGAGTGTAGCACCCGACATCAAAGCACGTACTATCATCATTTTGCCAGCAATATAGTCGGCTGATAGCGGACATACCAATACCGAAGAGGTCGTTATATCGAAATAACTACATGTCGACAATGCCGAAGCTTTCATATCGGATTTCAGCAATTTGACAGGCTTCGGAGCCGAAGTTGACCCCGAAGTGTGCGCTGTTATGTAGTCGGTTGAATCGTTCCATTGTTCAAGAAATGACTCTGTAACGGCATCGTCGTAATAAATCATGAGAATCTGAGTTGTTCAATATTCCACGCGCGGCTATTGTCGTAGGCTAAAGCAGCATCACGCACAACGAGTGGCGACGGAATATTGTTGGTGTAAAGACCCCCAGTGCCAAGCCCTTGGGGCATATCAACATTCTTTGATACAGTCCATTGTGCTATGGCATTAAGACCTATGTTTGACTCGAGCGCCGAGGTTGCCCACCACATTATCTCGCGGTCACCGGCATCTTTAATCCAGCCATCACAGGTTGAGAACGAACCGTGAAGTGAAGGCTTGAGAATGATATACCGCGGCATTGTCGCGTCAAGCAGGTAGCAGCGCTGGTCGTAGTTCATTGTGCCGATAAGTTCCTCATCGAGAGCTATCGGGATTGGTGAATTGCGCGTAATCTCACGCATCTGCTTCCACTGACCGGCACGTATGGGTTGCTCGAGTGAATGAATGTCGTAACGTGCGAGCCGTTCCAGTCGTCCGAGTGCATCACGTGGGGTCATGCTGCCATTGGCATCAAGCCTAATCATGAGACGGTCAGAGGCATAGCAATCACGTACGTATCTTATCAAGTCCAACTCACGCTCAAAATCTATACCACCGACCTTGATTTTAATACATTTGAAACCATCATTGACTTTCTGATCAAGCCGAGACCTCATTGTATCGAAGTCACCCATCCACACAAGCCCGTTAATAGGTATTGACATGTGCCCCTGCAACCATGAATCCGAATCAAATATTCGAAACCGACCGCCGGTAGCGAGATCGCGCAATGCTGTCTCAATGCCGAAACGCAACGATGATTCCTTAACATCATCTACGTTTATAGAATTGATGTTGCGGCACAAAGCCTTGAGGCGTTCCTCATAGTCAGGAGTGTCGTCTGCACCCAGTCCACGAAAAACGGCACACTCCCCCACTCCATAAACATCGGGACAATTCCGGTCAAAGACCTTGATAAAATAAGTCTCTTTGACCGTCATTGACTGACGTGATGTAATGGCGACAAAATTAAAGTGCAGATCGTGACGGCAGTATTGAGCTATAAGCATCAGCCCGGGAATTTCTGGAACTGATCAAAGTCGGGATCGCGTTTCTCAAGGAATGCATTCTTACCCTCCTGAGCCTCGGCCATGAGGTAGTACATCAGAGTGGCGTCACCGGCAAACTCCATGAGACCGCGCTGGCCATCGAGCTCGGCATTAAGACCACGCTTAATCATACGAACGGCCATCGGGCTGCGTTTACATATAGTTTCGCACCACTCCACAGTCTCATCTTCGAGGCGATCAAACGGAACAACTGCATTAATCATGCCCATATCGAGTGCTTCCTGAGCCGTGTACTGACGACAAAGGAACCAAATCTCTCGGGCTTTCTTCTGACCTACACATCGGGCCAGATAGCTCGAACCGAAACCGGCATCAAAGCTGCCAACCTTGGGGCCCGTCTGACCAAAACGCGCATTTTCGCTTGCAATAGTCAGGTCACAAACAACTTGTAGAACGTTACCGCCACCTATTGAGTAACCGTTAACCATCGCAATTACAGGCTTTGGGAGTGAACGTATAGCTTTATGAAGGTCAAGAACGTTAAGACGTGGCATGCCGCCCTCGTCAATATATCCGCCGATACCCTTTACACGCTGGTCTCCGCCTGAGCAAAATGCCTTATCACCGGCACCTGTCAATATGACAACTCTGATGTCAGGGGCCTCACGGCAATAATTGACAGCGTCAAGCATCTCGCGGTTAGTGAGAGGACGGAATGCGTTGTAAACTTCAGGGCGATTGATAGTTATCTTGGCAATCTGATTGTATTGCTCAAAGAGGATATCAGTATAATTTTTTATGGTTTTCCAGTTACGTTTTTCCATANTTATGTNTAAGTTTANTTCTTGTTTCTTGATAAAAAATCGCTCATNACGCGAGCACTTTGCCGTGCATCGGTTGNAACAATCAGTAGGCCGGGTGAAGTNGTGTCNTTCAGCATAGCTTTCAATGATGCCGACAACGACGCCTCGTCATCAGCANGCCACACTTTGAAACCATAGTCGGACGCGAGACCCGTCAGTCGATACTCGCCTGTGACAGCCATTAATTTATCGACCGAACTACTTGATCGTGTGCCCTTGATGAAATTGAATATNCCACCACCGCCATTATTGAGCACGACCATCTTAAATCGNGGTGTGACGCAATTNAGTGTAAGCGCATTCAAGTCATAAAGNGCGCTCATGTCACCTGTAAGCAGAAGTGTTGTGTTGGGATATACNGTAGATGCACCAATAGCGGTAGATGTAGNACCCTCGATGCCACTGANTCCTCGGTTGCAATCAACGCGGTGGAATGACANTGGCAGCACCTGGGCATACCTCACTGACATGCCATTGGATAGAAACAGGTTGGTNTTGCGAGGTACCTCTGACAGGACACTTACCGTGGCTTTCAAATCACTCCANTCAGCATCGGNGATAAAACGTTTGGCCGATTCGATAGCTAATTGCGACGCACTGACCCANCGNTCAGTGTAATCAGACCCTATGCCAGAACGTCGCGATGCCCCCACGATACCNGCATAGAACTCNTCTGGATCACATTCTATACGTGTCACAGGCGAGCTGAATGTATCAACAGTCATGCCGGTAACACCTATATGCCAGTGCTCACATTGCCAATCGGTGATAACCTGTTTCAGATAAGTTGACAGCATCGGAGCGCCGTGTGTGATTACTACNTCGGGTCTGAGTAATTGTAANTCGCGTTTACCAATACCAGACAACACGGTATCGATNCTTGTAATAATACCCGTACCATGAAGATTGGAAACCGAGTCGGCCAACGCGATGACATTACCAAACGAACATAATCGCGATACCGCCCTATTCAGCCTCTGAGACGGCTGATAACAACCCGCCACAACCATGACGCGTCGCGGAGATGCGAGTTGCTGTGAGAGTTGCCGGAACATCGCAGACGTTAACGACTGAGGAGCACTAAAACATCTTACGATACCGACATTACGATGATTGAAATCGCCATTGTTAGCNANGCCTACCGACGGGTCTGGAATCTCAATATTAAGATGAACGGGNTGGCGTTTGACCTTAGCNGCAATNANCGCATCGTTGACTACNGTATCAAAATAAGTGTCATTATCACGTATGTCAACATTGAAGTTGTNCTTCAATATAGAGCCGTAAACATTAGGTTGANAAATNGTTTGCGGCTCNTTGCGCCCAATCGATTCNTGGGGNCGATCGGCTGTTATAGCCAACAATGAAATATGGCGGGCNGCTGCCTCGGCCAAAGCCGGNGCATAGTTCAACACGGCTGTGCCNGANGTNCANACAAGGGCTACACATTCGCCCGTTGTCTGAGCGATACCGAGCGCGACAAACGCTGCCGACCGTTCATCAATGACAACGGTAGCCTCGAGGTCGGAGCNANGGTCNATGGCNTCGAGCAAAGGNGCATTGCGTGAGCCTGGCGAGACAACGACATGTTTNATGCCGTGTCCCGCCAGTATTTCAGTTAATGCTACGCAACAACCCGACTCNCGTGTCATGCCTGCNTGAAGTTGCTACGTACAATTGTTTGTGCGCGGTCGGGGCCAACCGAGAGAATGGTTATCGGGGTCTCGAGTTCAGCCTCAAGGAACTCAATGTANGCTTTGAACTCAGCGGGCAGTTGTTCCTCGCTGTCAAACTTGGTCATATCNGTTTTCCAACCCGGCATAGATACGTAGACGGGCTTNATATTATCGGTGTTGACGTCGAAGGGGAAGCGGTCGGTAACTTTACCNTCAATCTCGTATGCGACACAGGCCTTGATCTCATCAAACTGATCAAGCACNTCGCTCTTCATCATGATGAGCTGAGTGACACCGTTAATCATGATNGCATANTTCAGCGCTACGAGNTCAATCCAGCCACAACGACGCTCACGGCCTGTCACGGCACCATACTCATGACCGAGATCGCGAATGGTCTTACCTGTCTCGTCGAACAGTTCGGTGGGGAACGGNCCGCTACCTACGCGTGTGCAATAAGCCTTGAAGATNCCAAATACTTCGCCAATCTTGTTGGGAGCTACACCGAGACCCGAACATGCNCCCGAGCANATGGTNTTGCTTGANGTTACGAAAGGATATGAGCCGAAGTCAACATCGAGCATGGTACCCTGAGCACCTTCACACAATACTTTCTTNTCGTTCTTGAGGGCATTGTTGATTTCGTACTCGCTGTCGATGATGTCGAAGCCCTTCATATACTCTATACCCTCAAGCCATTTAGCTTCGAGTTCCGAAAATTCGGGATTCTCACCCATGCTTTTCAATATCGACACATGACGGTCGCGTGCAGCGGCATACTTGCTGTCAAAATCATGAAGAGCATCACCGAGACGCAGACCGTTGCGTGAAATCTTGTCGGTGTATGTCGGGCCGATACCTTTGCCGGTAGTACCAATCTTGTTTGAACCCTTAGCCTTCTCATTGGCGGCATCAAGCAGACGGTGTGTAGGAAGTATCAGGTGTACCTTTTTAGACAGCTTGAGAATCTGCTTCAAAGGAATACCATTGGCCTCGAGAGCCTTTGCCTCCTCCATGAACAGCACCGGGTCAAGCACAACGCCATTGCCGATAATATTGATCTGTCCCTCTTGGAAGATACCCGAAGGAATAGAGCGTAAAACATACTTTTTGCCGTCAAACTCTAATGTGTGACCTGCGTTTGGACCACCTTGGAATCGTGCCACAATATCATAGGCAGGAGTGAGCACATCGACAACTTTGCCTTTGCCTTCGTCACCCCATTGCAATCCAAGAAGAACGTCTACCTTAGTCATGATTTTGAAAATGTTAGTATGGTTGGTAAAATTTATTTAATCATATTCAATTGATCACGTCTCAGCTGCCTGGCGCACTTGGAACAAGTGCCATAGACCGACATCGTGATATATTCAGGAACAAACGTACCGAATTTCATTTCCGAGACCTGACGCACAATTTTATTGTTGCGCATATTGGATACTTTACCACAAATGGTGCATATCAGGTGAAAGCGATTCTGACTGTGGGGCACCGATTGTATCTCGTAAAAACATTGCCCTGAGTCAAACTGCTGACGCACTATCAGCATCGATTTAATGAGCAACGTGATTGTATTATAAACCGTTGCACGACTTATATGCTCGCCATTCGCGTCCAATAGCGCCATCAGACTNTCAATNTCAAACCTGTCGCCAAACGACGCTACGGCCNGAGCTACGACCCTACGNTCATAGGTCTCTCTCAGCTTATNTTGCTTGAGAAAGGCCATGAAAGCAGTATAAAGCGAGTCGTTAGTCTTGCTGTNNCTCATTTCTAACAGGTTACTTATTAACAAATTAATAGTGGCTAACGAAANTCNTATTCATTAGCCACTACAAAGATAACCTTATTTGGTCGGCTGACCAAATTTTAGAGTATGTTTAGTTAACGAAATGTGTACCNTCACTCGGTTTGATGTTCCAAAGCTGTCTTTTTATCGGTCGAGTCAGACCGACGTATTGGAACAATTGCATGTTTGCTCATCTGGTTGATGACGGCCGTGCGGTTATTCATTATCAGNGAGGTNATGTAGACGGTGAATATCGGGAACATCATCATACCGAGNGCGGCAAGCAGCACGGCAAGAATGCGNCCNACTGTCGTTACAGCATCAATNTTNCAGCCGACNGTTGTAACGTCCATCGCAGCCCACCACAGTGCGTCGCTGTAATCCTTGACAAGCGGATTGACCTGATTCTCGAACATGTAGAATACAAGGCTGGCAAAATAGATTGTAGCAAGCAGCGTGACAAGATAGGTGACAAACAAACCTGTCGCCTTGTTATAGGCAAACCAGCCTACAATCACAGCCATGGCGTAACCGCCTCTGACAAGTGGGATAAACTGAAGCAGATACATGACATTGACCGAGAACGTCCACCCGAAGTGATGTATAATCTGCAAATAGGGAATCGAAACGANCANGAATATCAGGTGAGTCCACACATAGTGCCATTTTCGCTCAGCCATCAACAATTCAATGAAAAAGTCGGCCAGNAATACGATACAAATCCACAGTTGTGTCTTCATAAATCGNGGCTGTCCATAAAACAATTCACCTCTGAAACTGTCGAGCGAGATGCTGACGACCAAGAATATTGAGAGCCCGAGCATCAACAGGTGCAACAGGAAATAGGTGATGTCGACTGATGTTCGACGGCCGTTTTTAAGNTTTTCNGATAAAACTCCCATAGTGACGAATGTTGTAAATTATCAAANCATTTGTAATTTACAACAACATCACTATGCGTTAAGTTTAAGAACTTTTCGCGAAATGACGTAATAGGCTATTATCATTGCCACACCTGTCATACACCAGGTAACGGGATAAATCACCAGCAGCTCGGCAAAGCTATCCCAAAANTTCATAGAGCACCAGNCTATGCGCAACACACAGGTTCCAAGTATGGTAATAATCATCGGCATTACCGAATAGCCNAGCGCACGCAGCGCACCGCCCGATATTTCATAGGAACAAGCAAGGAACTGGAACACGAGTACACCGCAAATACGGGTNGCNGCATGGGCGGCAACANTGCTATCGTCGGTAAAAATAGCGATGGCCTGGCTATGAAACGCCACAATCAGNACATTCAGCAAACCACAAGTCAACANACTCAATATCATACATCGATTGAACACGCGGCGACACATGAAATACTGTCGGGCGCCGTAGTTTTGGCCGATAAATGCAATCGTGGCCTGAGTGAATGCTACAATGACGAAGTAGCAGTAAAATTCATAGGTCAACGCTGCCGCTGAACCTGAGACAGTGTCAGGGCCGAACGANTTGATACCNGACTGAATAAACACGTTTGAGAATGNGAACACCATTCCCTGAATACCAGCCGGAAGTCCGATGCGTATTATCTTNCCGANCTCGTTGCNNCATATCTTGATCNGGCGGCATTCGAGCTTGATGTCACTCTTTTCTTTNATTAATATATAGACGATGCACGCCGCGCTGACATAGCTTGATATTGATGTAGCAATGGCGACGCCCTCGACATTCATGCCAAACACAAGCACGAACACAAGGTTNAGNGTAACATTGACTATGCCACCTATTACCANGCAGTAAAACGGACGTTTGGTGTCACCGATACTGCGCAATATGGCCGAGCCGAAATTTAAAATCATCATGCCCGGAAATCCCAGNGATATTATCATNAGATACTCGGTTGCCTTGTCAATCACCGCTTCGGGGGTATCAAGCANCCCTAATATTGGCTTTGCAATAGCAAGCCCTATCGCTGTCATACCGATGCCGCATATCAAAGCGATAGCGGCCGATGTCGCAACCGCACGNCGCACGCCGTCACTATTGCGTTGACCTATAAAATTNGCNATNACNACATTAGCNCCTAACGACAANCCCATAAACAAGTTNACAATCAGGCCTATCACGGGGCCGTTGGCACCGACAGCCGCAAGAGCCTGTGGNCCGACATACTTACCGACCACAGCGATGTCGACAGCATTGAATGATTGCTGGACAATGCCACATGCAAGCACTGGCAGAACAAAGATNATGAGTTTGCGTGTAAGGCCCTTGGGGTCNAGCATATCAAGCCCCGTCGTNCGTGATGGAGTGGCAGTGCTCATAGNTTGCCACCTCCCATTGAACGTTGCAGACCGAGCAGTCGCTGATACATCGATTCCTGATTGTCAAATTCATTTGTATAGCCCTTGATAGTGTCAAGATCGGCCTTAGTAAGTTTGAAATTTTTGGTATTGAGAATGCGACGTTTCTCAAACATNCGTTCAAGTTCAAACGCNGCGCGTTTACGGGCATTTACTTCAATGGTGACTACCGCATCATTGTTTTCGCGTTCGCGGTTTACCGACGGNACGAAACGATAACCACCGTTCTCGTGGGTAATNACATGGATAAATCCCTTGGCCATTTTGCGGTCATACTCGACTTTTGCCTCGGCTATTCGGTCAATGGCATTGTCTACGAGCTTCATAAACTCGGCCGAATCGGCATCAGGAACACCTCCGGCTATATCATGTTGTTCGNCAAACATATTCATAAGCGCAAAAAACAAGTCTAACGTAACCTTTGTATCACCTGTAGCTGAGTGAACGGCATCGGCATCGACTTTAACGCCGAGNCTTTCAGCACACGCGCTAAGCCCCGGCCCAGAATAAAACGGGATATCTTCGTGGCGACCTATACAGTACCAATAAAGATGGCGCAGTTCTACCCTCTTTTTCTTATCAAGATTTTCAATACCTACATTGCCGACGGCTTTAAAGTCGTCAATAAGCGAAAANCCNACAATGTATTTGGCNGAATCAAAGATNCGTTGNACCTCGGCACGACACTCGGCAAACTTAGGATCGTTGGCNACCATNGCAGGCGTAATGTGATGCACCTTAGTATCCCACTTAGACAATCGAGCCGGCTTAAAACGGCTGTAATACACCTCNTCATGAGCCGCATTCATAATTGACAGCTCAAGCAATTCTTNAGTAAATCTATGATTGTGACGGCCTTGTGCCGATTCAGTGTCAAAACAAAGAAAATCCTGTACCATTGAAAACGTCTGATTTGGAATGCAAAGTTACAAACAATGAGTGATAATTACACCATTTGAGTAATTAAAAGAATTGAGACGTAAGATATAATAAACATAATATACGTCATATATGGTAAAACAATTCATAACAGCATGTCTGTTGGCTGCGACCCTTTCCCTATCGGCTCAAAGTAACAATCACCCGGTGACAGGGTGCTACTGGGAGTGGATGAACGGCAATATATCAAAAGAGGGTATCACCAAAGACCTTGAATACATGAAAGCCGCCGGAATTGAGTCGGCGTTCATCTTTGATGCCTGGGTAGGCGTTGAACGCGGCCCGGTAGACTATGGTAGTCAGGAATGGATTGAAGCCGTCAAACATGCCTGTAAGGAGGCCCAGCGACTCGGCATAATCCTTGGCATTCATAATTCGCCCGGTTATACAGCCACAGGTGGCCCTTGGATCAAACCCGAGGAGTCGATGAAACAACTTACATGGAGCGTATCGCCGAAGAAAAATCCGCCCGTGCCGGTACACAAACTGGGATTTTATCGGGATATCATGACATACAAAACCGACTGCGCCGATGAAATGCTTGATGTCAAGACCCGATTGGAAAACGACGAGTCAGTCACGATAGAACTCAGCCGCAATAAACCCATTGTGGGCTTCAACCTATGGCGAGGAGAACGCGAGTCTCCACTCGATCCGTTTGACGGCCCCCGAGACTATGCACCACGTCTTAAAGTAGAACTAAGTCGCGACGGTATTGAATGGACGGAGATGGGTACAGCGGCGGGGCCGGCACTCAAAGCACGCGACATACCTATATATTTTAAATGTGATGCCACCGACGCCAAATATATCAGACTGACATCTAACCGCGGTACCAATCTTGACCGTATAGAGATTTTGACCGCACCGGGTAGCGGAACAACCTACCGACGTGTCGGCTACACCACAAATGGCCAGAACGTTACAGCAGCGTCAGAGGCCGGATTAGGCCTTGAGGTCGACAAACTGTCTCGTCAAGGCATAAACGCCCATTTCGAGCGATTCCTCGGCCCGTTACTTGACGAACTAAAGGAATATTGCGGCACTACACTACAATATGTACTGATTGACAGTTGGGAAGCCGGCGGACAGGACTGGACAGAATCGTTGGGTGTTGATTACATCACTACAGGCGAGGGACGGGACTTCCTTACAGGTGGTATAGGCAAGAAAACTGATACAAAAAACCGCTTGTTTATTGACGAATATGTGATGCCATTTAAAGAGAAATTGAAGCCTTACGGACTCAAACTAGCGGGTGAGCCATACGGAAACGGAGACTTTGACGGACAGGAATATGGCATGACATTCGATTTGCCTATGAGTGAATACTGGGCCCGTTGTCACTACGGGTCGATTGAGCGACCTATGTTCGTCAGCCGCTACGGTCACTCGGCCGGGCGCGAGGTAATAGGATGCGAGTGCTTTACCGCTTATCCGGGCGATGCTGACATCGAGCCTGTTCTAAGCAATTTCAGAAACGATATCGATGACCTGTGCGAAGCCGGCGTTAATTTCTTCGTAATGCACTGTGTGGCACATCAGGATCGCGATGACCGGCCGTTGACTATGGGGCCGTTTGGCACACGTCTTGACAGGCTGCATGCAAATGCCGACTCGGTTAAAGCAATAACTGATTACATGAGAACACGTGTCGACTTGCAAAGACTCAAGCCAACATTTGATCTCATCATAGGCGAACCGGGTAACAGGGCATACATGAGACTGCCTCGAGGGGCAAAACAGGTCAAAGCCATGCTGTATTGCCATCAGAACATGACCGAGGAGGTCTTATTCCGCAGTGAACGTTTTTGCAAACAAATGGACAGCTTAGGAGTAGCTATGGTGTTCAAACAAAGAGGATCACAAAACTGGGACATCACAAAAGGTTGTCAGGAGCAGTTTGACGAGATGGTAAAGGCACTTGCAAAAGGATCAGGACACCCGGAGATTGAAACAGCACCAGTAATTCCGTTCGGTCACTCGGCTCAGGCTACATTTCCATGGAATTTTGCAGCATGGAATCCCGACCGCACACTATGTATTATCTCATATCATGGTGACGCACCTCGCACCAATCTATGCGGCTATGGTCGCGAAAATATTGAATGGGGTCGCACTCGCAATATCGACTCAATACCCGGACTGATGATTGAGGGTGAGTATGAGTGGTGGGAGGCACGTGTGCGCCCGGCACTGGCTTTCAGAATGATGTACCCTGACAGCCGTATCTCATTCCTGTGTGATGCCGGCAAAGGACATTTCGACTTGTGTGAGGAAACCCAGGACTATATAGCCAAATTCATCGGAAAATCAATGGAAAATCCGAGGCCGGCAGGTGGAGAATACTACTCACGCTGGATTGAAGACGGAAGCGAAACGACCGACCCACACGAATGTTTCTGGTATCACGACAAAGAGATGGTAGAGCTCACAAAAGCCCGGTATGACGCGACACGTGGCAAAACGCCTCAATATGTGTCGGCACGACTTAACGGCACACCAATTACGTACAATCCCAATAGCCACATCAAACTTAATGCACGGTGTGCAAAGGGAGAGTTCACCGTTGAGCCTGTATTTGTCGACGATACCCGAAACGTGGAGAGTGACAACCATGCCAACGTCAGGCCTAAGGTTGTAGTTATTTCAGGGCCGGTAATCCAAACGGGAGAATACTCTTTTGCTATCGACCCACGATACTTTGGCGAAGACCCGGAACGTCTTTGGAGCGGAGTGACCCTATGTATCGAGGCCGATGGTGACGACAAATACAAATCGGCGGTTCAAGAGCTGAATATAAGGTTTGATTGAATATAATGTTTGACTCAAAAATATGTTAATCAATCTCCATTAGCATGGTATAACATTGCTTATTATAAAAATATGGTGTAATTTTGTGACTTGGTAAAGTGAGTTCCCTCGCAAGAGCTCACTTTATCAGGTTTCTTTTTTGTAATCACGACTAAAATCAAGATATGAGACGTTTACTATCGTTAATTTTAAGTTTCGTTGTAATTACTGCGGTCAATGCCCAGATTATTGAACCGATACAATGGAATGCGACAACAGTGATGGACAGCGAGACAACCGGTCACGTTGAGTTGAGTGCAACTATTGAAGACGGCTGGCACCTGTACAATCTGACACTGCCTGACGGTGGCCCCAATCCTACACAAATATCATTTGAAACAACTCCGGGCATCAAGTTGGTAGGTGACATCACACCCTCAATAGCACCGACTGTCAGCGTCGACATGATATTTCATCTTGAACTCGGTTGGTGGGATAGAGATGTTAATTTCACCCAAAACTTTGAAGTGGTCGAGCCCGGCAGCAACAGCATCGAAGCCAATGTATCGTTTCAGGCATGCAATGGCAGTTCATGTATAGCTCCATCACGTCAGTCGTTCAAACTGGCAGTCAACAGCACGGCTGTCCCAGTAGAGGAAGAAAGCAATATTACAGGCATCGCATCGGCAATATCGGCAAGCCACAGCACTGCTGTTACTGATAATGACCTGTGGGCTCCCGTCGAGACATCAACCGACCAGCAACCAATATCGTCATCACCCTGGTGGCTGATATTCGTATGGGGTTTTGGTGGCGGCCTGTTGGCATTGCTTACCCCGTGCGTATGGCCACTCATACCAATGACAGTTAGCTTCTTCTTGAAAAAAGGCACACCCAAGAGCAAATCGATTGGAGACGCTTTGATATACGGTGTATCTATTATCGTAATATATCTCGTATTGGGTTTGCTCATCACCGGCATCTTCGGCGCAAGCAAGTTGAATGAATTATCGACCAATGCACTGTTCAACATCATCTTCTTCCTGTTGCTCATCGTGTTTGCAATCTCATTCTTCGGTGCGTTTGACATCAAGCTGCCATCAAAGTGGAGCAACGGTATGGATAACCGCGCCGAGCGTACCACCGGACTTGTAAGTATCTTTTTCATGGCATTCACACTGGCGTTGGTGTCATTCTCATGCACAGGCCCCATTATCGGTACACTGCTTGTAGAGGCTGCATCAATTGGCGATAAGACCGGCCCGGCAATAGGTATGGCCGGATTTGCAATAGCACTTGCCCTACCCTTCACACTGTTCGCCATATTCCCTGCATGGCTAAAAGAAATGCCCCGTTCTGGTGGCTGGCTCAACTCGGTAAAGGTTGTGCTTGGTTTCCTTGAACTCGCCTTGTCGCTCAAATTCCTGTCAGTCGCCGACCTCGCTTACGGCTGGGGACTGCTTGACCGCGAGATTTTCATCGCTTTGTGGATTGTAATTTTCTTCTTGTTGGGCATGTATCTGCTTGGCAAGATTAAATTCTCACATGACAGCGACCTGCAACATATCTCGGTAGGACGATTCTTCTTGTCGCTTGCGTCATTGAGCTTTGCAGTATATCTGATACCCGGACTGTGGGGCGCTCCGCTCAAGGGGGTTAGCGCATTTGTGCCGCCGTTGTACACACAGGATTTCAATCTCTATGCAGGCGGTCAGTTCGAGGAGTTTGACGACTATGAGACCGGCATGAAGTATGCAGCCGATAATAATCGTCCTGTGCTTGTTGACTTCTCGGGTTACGGGTGTGTCAACTGCCGCAAGATGGAAGGTGCAGTGTTTGACACCGACGTAGTGAGCGACCTCATCAAAGAGAACTTTGTACTGATCAAACTTATGGTTGACGACAAGGCTTCATTATCAGCACCAATCACTATTAACGAAAACGGCAAAGAAAAAGTATTGTCGACCGTAGGTGACAAGTGGAGCTACCTGCAGCGATACAAATTCGGAGCCAATACACAGCCCTACTATGTAATTCTAGATGGAGCCACAGGCAAACTGCTTGCGCCGGCACGCAGCTACAACGAGAATATAACCGAGTTTGTAGAGTGGCTGAACACAGGAATGTCAAATTATAAGAAGAACTAATACTGAGCTATGACCTACAATAAGACTCAACATACACGCCAGGAAAAGATCGAAGCACTTGGCCGTGTTCTTGATACGCTCGACCGACTGCGTGTCGAGTGCCCGTGGGACCGCAAACAGACTAATGAGTCCCTGCGGCCCAATACTATTGAAGAAGTTTATGAACTCGCCGACGCGCTGCTGGCCGAAGACTCGGTCAATATAAAGAAAGAACTCGGCGATGTACTGCTTCACGTATTGTTCTACTCAAAAATAGGTGAGGAGAAAGAGTCGTTTGACATTGCCGATGTGGCCGACGCCCTGAACGAAAAGCTGATATTCAGACACCCTCACATTTTCGGCACAGTCGAAGCTAAGGACGCGCACACGGTAGAGCAGAACTGGGAGCAGATAAAGCTGAAAGAAAAGGGTGGCAACAAGACAGTGCTATCGGGTGTCCCTTCGACACTTCCGCCGCTCATCAAGGCCTACCGTATACAGGAGAAAGCTGCTAACGTGGGCTTTGACTGGGAGGAACCCTCACAAGTATGGGACAAGGTCAAGGAGGAGATTGCCGAGTTCGAACAAGCCGTGTCTACAATGGGGAAAGATGAACAGGAAGCCGAGATGGGCGACCTGTTTTTCAGCCTGGTGAACGCTGCACGCCTGTACAAAATTCACCCTGACAACGCCCTCGAACGTACAAACAAGAAGTTCATCAGTCGATTTGCTTACGTGGAGCAAAAAGTGAAGGAGTCGGGCCGCAATATAAAGGACGTTACACTCGGCGAACTCGATAAGTTGTGGAACGAAGCAAAAATACAATAAGCCGAAATGACTATGAAACATATAGCATTAGCTGTAGTAGCACTTACGCTGCAGGCACAGTCGGCCGCCGAAGTATGTGGCGCTCGACCTGACAATAAGCAGCGTCACGTAATGCAGGTTAGCGTCGACAAAATTGACAATACCAACAGTGACGGCGTATCTCGGGTTGCCTGTACGCTATGGGGTGTACCTCACACGTCGTCGCGCATCGACTCGGTGACAGCCGTGATCAATGGTGTTGTATTTAAAGCGACCGACATTGACGGTGTTGACTTCGGCCGTTATTTTCAGTGGGAGGACGAACAGGATTTACCTGTAGAGGTTGATCTTAAACGCCACACACGGTTCAGCCCGACCGACACTATCAAATTCCACACAGTTCACGGTGTATATACAGCGCCCCTAAATACTAAAAAGAAGTAACTGTGATAGTATGTATCACTGAGAAACCGAGTGTTGCACGCGATATTGCAGGCATTCTCGGAGCCAAGACTAAGCGTGACGGGTACTTTGAAGGCGGTGACTACCGCGTGACTTGGACCTTCGGTCACCTGTGTACCCTAAAAGAACCGGCCGACTATACCGAACGATGGAAGCGTTGGTCGCTCGGCTCACTACCCATGATTCCTGAAAAATTCGGAATAAAAATCATACCCGACAGCGGCATTGAACGTCAGTTCAACGTTATCAAGCAACTGGTGAGCGAGGCCGACGAGGTTATAAACTGCGGTGATGCCGGACAGGAGGGAGAGCTGATACAGCGATGGGTAATGCAGAAGGCCGGTATAAAATGCCCGGTAAAACGTTTGTGGATATCTTCGCTTACCGACGAGTCTATACGCGAGGGCTTCAAAACCCTAAAGCCCGAGGCTGACTTCAATAACCTATACCATGCCGGATTGTCACGCGCCATCGGCGACTGGATTCTCGGCATGAATGCGACACGCCTATACTCTCTCAAATACTCATCACCGGGCAATGTCCTGTCGGTGGGTCGTGTGCAGACCCCTACCCTTGCCATGATTGTCTCGCGTCACAAAGAAATAGAGGCATTCAAATCGGCCGACTTCTGGGAACTCAAGACACAGTATCGCGACATCACGTTCAACGCTACAACCGGCCGTTACACCGACCGTGAAAAGGCCGATGCAGCGTTGGCCCAGGTTACAGGACAACCATTCACCGTCACCGACGTTACCGAGAAAACCGGTCGTGAATCAGCGCCGCGCCTGTTCGACCTAACATCATTACAGGTGGAGTGCAACAAACGCTGGGGTTGGACGGCCGACGACACCCTCAAGCGCATACAGTCTCTATATGAGAAGAAGGTCACGACCTATCCTCGTGTTGACACCACATACCTCAGCACGGATATACATGCCAAGATTCCGTCAATACTGCAGCGTATGACCCCATACGCATCGCTGACATCGTCACTGCTTGACAAGCCTATAACCAAGACTTCGCGCATTTTTGACAATGCCAAAGTCACCGACCACCATGCAATTATCCCGACTGGCGAATCGCCATCGGTACTTGTTGGCGAAGAGAAACAATTATATCACTTGATTGCGCTCAGATTTATTGCCGCATTCTACCCCGATTGTCTTTTTGATACAACGACCGTAATGGGTGAAGCCGGCGGCATCGAATTCAAGACAATCGGTAAGGTTATTACATCGCCCGGTTGGCGTCAGGTGCTCCAACCCGTGCAGAATGACAATGACGCAGCCAAGGACGAGGACAGCAAGATTCTGCCACCGTTCACTGTCGGCGAAACCGGCGACCACACACCGTCGTTGGTTAAGAAAGCGACCCAACCGCCCAAATATTATACCGAAGCCACGCTGTTGCGCGCTATGGAGTCGGCAGGCAAAGCAGTTGATGACGAGACCCTGCGCGAAGCTATGAAAGAAAACGGTATAGGGCGTCCGTCGACTCGCGCCGCAATTATAGAAACACTGTTCAAGCGCCGCTACATCTACCGTCAGCGCAAGAATATAATGGCTACGCAGGCTGGTATCACGTTGATTGATACTATCAATCAGGAACTGCTAAAAAGTCCGAAGCTGACAGGTATTTGGGAAAACCGCCTGAGACGCATTGAGCGTGGCGAATATTCGGCCATCGAGTTTGTCGACGACCTTAAATCTCAGATTAACGAGATTGTAATTAACGTATTGAGTGACAATACCAATATGCACATCGACACTTCGGTACCCGAGACTAAGTCTAAGAAGGCCAAATCGTCGACGCCGCGTGCCCCAAGGACCAAGAAACCTGAAATCACTGAATATGCAATGATACAGTGTCCAAAATGTAACGAAGGTCACATTATGAAAGGTCGCAGTGCATTCGGTTGCAGCAACTACACTACTTGCTCGTTCAGACTGCCGTTTGAGGAGTATCCAGAAAAATTGACACCAAAGCAATTAGCTGCAAAAATCAAAAAGATTAAACTGTAATGGGTAACGAAGAAATTTTTCCGATAGTCGATCTGCAAGGTAACGTAACCGGCAAAGCGACTCGGCGCGAATGCCACTCGGGAAGCATGTTGCTACATCCAGTAGTACATCTGCATGTATTTGACACTGACGGCAACATCTATTTGCAAAAACGGTCACTTAATAAGGATATACAACCCGGTAAGTGGGACACAGCCGTAGGAGGTCATGTCGATTATGGCGAAACTGTAGAGTGCGCCCTACGACGTGAATCACGCGAGGAACTGGGACTGGAACATATTGAGCCTGCCCATCTTGTAACCTACGACTTCACCAGCGACCGCGAGCATGAGCTTGTAAATGTATTCTGCATTACAGTTAATCGCGAAACATTCAATCCGCATATTGACCCTGTCGAAATTGACGAAGGTCGTTTTTGGTCGAATGAGGAGGTTGAGGCTGCGATCAGTTGTGGCATATTGACACCTAACTTCGAGCAGGAATATATGCGCATTAAGTCTCTAATTGCAATTTGTCCGAAATGAGTGATACAACGCAATGGATTATTGTAGGAATAATACTGTTAGCCGCACTCCTATATATAATCCGCAACATAACGAAACGACGCAAAAACATCAGCAGTTGCAACGGTTGCTCTGACTGTCCGCTAATTGACAACTGCTCCAAGAAACTTACAAAATAAAAAATGGGTAATCGCTGCCTGATAACGATTACCCATTTTTTTGTAACTTAATTAATCGAGTTTGTGAATAATAAGACCAGAGCGCAACTTAGGTTCGAACCAAGTGGTCTTCGGTGGCATTATATTGCCCGAATCGGCTATGTCCATAAGCTGTTTCATCGATACAGGATAAAGAGCGAGCGCTACAGCCATCTCGCCGCTGTCTACACGATTTTTCAATTCGCCAAGGCCACGAATACCGCCAACAAAATCAATACGTTTGTCTGAGCGCAGATCGGTTATACCGAGTATATCGCGCAAAATCAAATCGCTTGAGATTGTAACGTCAAGCACACCAATCGGGTCATTATCGTCATAACGACCGGGCTTGGCTGTGAGTGAGTACCAGTGACCATCCAGATACAGTGAGAAATTGTGCAGACCTGTAGGACGATACTCTTCAGTACCCATATCCTTAACCTCAAAGTCTTTTGAAAGACGGTCGATAAACTCAGCTGGGGTAAGTCCATTCAAGTCTTTGACAACACGATTGTAGTCAATGATTTTGAGATGTGATGCCGGGAAAGCTACTGCGAGGAAGTAGTTGTACTCCTCGTCGCCGGTGTGGTTGGGATTGTTCTGAGCCTTCTCGTTACCCACAAGAGCGGCAGCGGCAGTACGGTGATGTCCGTCGGCAATATATAAATAAGGTATCTTTTCAAACTCGGCAGTGATCGTTTCGATTGCTTTGGGATCTTCAATTACCCAGAAGTGGTGACCGAAACCGTCGGGAGCCACGAAATCATACTCAGGCTCGCCCTTAATGGTCTCTTTAATAATAGCCTCCAGAACCTCATTGTCAGGGAATGCGAAGAACACAGGCTCGATGTTCGCGTTGTTGATGCGCACATGCTTCATGCGGTCTTCCTCCTTATCACGACGTGTCAGTTCGTGTTTCTTAATTTTGCCGGTCATGTAGTCGTCTACGTTGGCTGCAATCACGATGCCATACTGCGTACGCCCCTCCATAGTTTGGGCATAGATATAGTAGTGGTCCTTGTCGTCCTGAACGAGCCACTTGTTGTCCTGAAATACCTTGAAATTCTCAACGGCGCGATCATATACCTCGGGGGCATGCTCGTCAGTGCCCGAAGTAAAGTCTATTTCGGGCTTAATAATGTGATAAAGAGACTTCTCATTACCCTCGGCCTCGGCACGTGCCTCGTCAGAGTTAAGAACGTCGTAGGGTCTTGATGCTACCTGTGTAACTAAATGCTTGGGGGGACGCAGACCCCTGAACGGTTTAATGTGAGCCATGATATTTTGTGTAGTAATTAAAAATTTTTAAGACATGCGGTTTTTATAATCGTTGTAATCAAATTGGCGCAGATATGAACACTCTCCGTCAGACTTACGCAATACGATTGATGGGTGCTGTATGCCATTGAACATGGTTGTCTTGACGGTAGTGTAATGGTTCATGTCCTCAAGTGTTAGACGTTGGCCGACTTCAAGCGGCTTGTCAAAGCCCCAGTCGCCCATATAGTCTCCACTAAGGCATGAATTTCCACCGAGTCGATACTTGCACGGTGCTGCTTCAGGGTCAATCGAGCCGGTCACAATAGGCTTATATGGCATTTCAAGCGTATCGGGCATGTGACACGCGAACGAGGCATCGATAATAGCAGTCTTAACACCTTGATTGTCGACAATATCTACCACCTCGGTAATGAGATCACCCGTACGCCATGTGAATGCACTACCTGGTTCGAGTATTACCTCCAACCAAGGATAGCGCTGCTTGAAATCCTTGAGCAACTTGATTAAGTGCTCGATATCATAACCCTCGCGAGTCATCAGGTGGCCGCCGCCCATATTAACCCATTTCACTTTATCGAGGAAACAACCGAACTGGTTTTCGAATGCCTCAAGCACTTTTGCCAAATCGTAGGACGTTGACTCGCACAACTGATGGAAGTGCAACCCCTCAATACCTTCAGGCAGAAAATCACCCAGTTGCTGACGCGTCACACCGAAACGGCTGCCCGGAAGTGCCGGATTATAGATGTCGGTTTCAATAACCGAACACTGGGGATTAACTCTTAGTCCGGGCGATACATGGTGTGTTGCCTCAGGGCTCGAATTATAGGCATTAATGCGGTCTTTAAAGCGCAGATATTGGCCGACCGAATTGAAAGTAATGTGGGTACTGCCATTGATATACTCCTCGATAGTCGCATCGGTATAGGCAGGACAGTATGAATGTACCTCACCTCCAAGTTCATCTATCGCAAGTTTCAACTCGTTGAGAGAGCTGGCGGTCGAGTCGCGATTGTACTCCTTGATAATACCAAATGTCTTCCAAAGCGCATTGGCTTTGAATGCCATTATAATATTTACACCGGCCTCACGCTCAACACGATTGATAAGCGAGAGGTTATGACGCAGCTTATCTTCGTATACGACGTAGAATGGGGTTGGTATCTCGTTAATTTTCATTATCTAATATTGTAAATTTGGCAAATTTAAGAAGAAGCACTTTTGAATCGACATTAGAGAACTGTACCTTAATCTTATGGTCGAGTGACTCAGTGTCAATCTCGGTTATCACACCCCGGCCAAATCGCGAATGTTCAATATGCATACCGCATTTTAGCTCGGACGCACGATGTATCAACGGATTGTCGGACGTTGATGACTGGCTCATTTCAGGCTTTTTCTCACCCGTTGATGTGAATTTATCGCCATAACCCTTGGTGAATGTCACACGTCGGGGCTGTGACGTAGTTGACGAATGATAAGAATCGGCATAGCTACTGATTGGCCGACTCGGTGAGAACAGATCGGTGCCTGATGTAGGTCGCAGATACTTTGAGTCAATATCTTTCAAGAACGGTGAAGGTTGGGTGATAGCCGTTTGGCCATTACGGTAACGTTGACTCGCAAAAGTGAGCACACACCGACGCTTGGCGCGGGTAATGGCTACATACAAAAGGCGTCGCTCCTCTTCAATTTCAGATAGGCTTGATTTACTCATACCTGACGGAAAAAGTTCATCTTCAACTCCGACAACAATGACATTGCCGAACTCCAGACCTTTCGAGGCATGAACAGTCATGAGCGTTACACGTTCCTCGTCGGCCTCAGTCTCGTCCTGATCGGTAGCCAACGATACCTCGGCGAGGAAATCGACCAATGCTGTTCCGGCTTCCTCATCTTGCTCACGTCGGTCGGCAACGAACTGGCTCGTACCATTCATTAGCTCCTGCAGGTTTTGTTGTTTGGAGATACTCTCGGGGGTGTTGTCATGGTAAAGTGACGACAACAGCTGAGTCTCCTGAATTATCTTTTTAGATAAATCCTGAGCATCAAGACCGGCATCGTTAGCATCAATGAAACGCTGCATCATCTCGACAAATCCTTGCAACTTGCGCTTGGTGCCACTGTTTACTGACAGGTCATACGTGTCTGGATCGTTCATTACCCGCCACATGCTCACCCTATTATCAATAGCGGCCCGCATCAGTTTGTTGACCGTAGTGTCGCCTATGCCTCGTGCAGGATAATTGATTATGCGTCTGAGTGCCTCGTCATCATCGGGGTTGATGGTGAGCCGGAAGTAGGCTATCGCGTCCTTTATCTCCTTACGTTGATAGAACGACAGACCGCCATATATGCGGTAAGGTATATTGCGTTTACGCAGAGCCTCCTCGAGCAGACGCGACTGGGCATTAGTGCGATATAGTACCGCAAACTCGTTGTAGCCGTCGTGTGACTCCATTTTTATCTGTGAAATGCGGCCGGCGACAATTGCACTCTCTTCGAAGTCGCTGAAACAGCGTATCACCTCAATGAGTGAGCCTGCATCATTTTGCGAGAATACGTTCTTGGGTATCTGCTGTTTGTTCTTAGCTATAAGCGAGTTAGCCGCATTGATAATATTCTGGGTCGAACGATAGTTCTGTTCGAGTTTGAAAATCTGAAGTGTCGGAAAACCTCGTTTCAGATTAAGAATATTACGAATGTTGGCACCACGGAACGAATATATGCTTTGGGCATCGTCACCAACGACACACACCTTATTCTCGGCGTTGCACAGTTCAGATACAATGACGTGCTGGGCAAAGTTGGTATCCTGATACTCATCGACGAGTATGTACTTGAAATACTCCCGATAATGTTGCTTGATGTCGGGATTGTCGCGCAGCAACAGGTTTGTGTAATACAACAAATCGTCAAAGTCCATCGCTCCGGCCGTGAAGCATCGCTGACGATAGGCTTTGTAGATTGCATACAACAGTGGTCGGCGAGCACGCTTGTCAGCCTCCATCAAGTCCTTATCCATTGCATAGGCATCAGGCGACATCAATGCGTTCTTGGCCATTGATATAGCCGACTGTACAACCGACGGTTTGTAAATCTTATCGTCGAGCTGCATGTCTTTAATTATGAGTTTGATTAAAGACTTGCTGTCGGCCGAGTCATATATTGTGAAGTCACGTTTGAAACCGATACGGTCGGAGTGCTGACGCAATATGCGCAGGAATATGGAGTGAAATGTACCCATCCACAGGCGTGAAGCCGTGTGCACACCCACAAGTTTCTCAATACGCTCCTTCATCTCACGTGCCGCCTTGTTGGTGAACGTGAGTGCCAGTATGCGCGAAGGCTCATAGCCATTGCAAAGCAGGTGGACAATCTTATAGGTAAGCACACGCGTCTTACCCGAGCCGGCGCCGGCTATCACCAACTGTGGGCCGTCGCAATACTCCACGGCAGCACGTTGCTGCCCGTTAAGCATTTCAAGATAATCGGCCTGTGGCATCAAATAAATTTATTAAGCGATGAATCATAGGTGTAACCTATCGATGCGAGCCTGGCCTTGAGTTCAGACTCATCAACGTTAAGGTCGTCACACAGCAACGCGAGCGAACTGTAGTCGTCACGAAGTTTGGTATTGATGTATCCCAACAGTATTATCGGGTCTTTGGGTAGCGTAACTATCATCTTCACATGCTTATTTATTCTATTTACGAAGTTACGAAAAGTTAACGGCATTGCGCATCCTATTTACCTAAAAGATGTTAACATTACAGCTACAGTATAATTCGTGAACATAAAAACTCGCCTACATCAACCGATGACATAGGCGAGTCAGAAGTATAGTATGATTAGCTGTTACTTGGTCTTAAATGACACGGGGAGCGAATACTGTACGCTTACATTCTGGCCATCGACCTTTCCCGGCGTCCATTTGCCTGAAGTGGCTTTGATAACGCGTATTGCTTCGGCATCAAGACTGGGGTGTACCGATCTTTTTACAGCTATGTCCTCGACCTCTCCTGTCTTAGTGACCTTAAACTGTACGAGAACATAACCCTGAACATCAGCATCAATGGCTTCCTGTGGATATTTGACATTCTCGCGGAGGAATGAAATCAGACCTTCCATGCCGCCCTCAAATTCGGGCATCTGCTCAGGTACTACGATCTCTTCACTGGCCGAAACGATTTGTTCGGCGATAGAATTTGTTGTAACTTTGTTTGCGCTAATTGAGCTTATGCCCATATTAGCTGTTGACGCGGCGGTCATAGCCTCGCTTACTGTTGGTACATTCAGCAGCATAAGCCCAAGGGCAGCCGCCGGTACCAGTGCCAACACACGCGATTTGCGTGCAGCACTCGTCTTCTTACTGTACATCATGGTGATACGTTTTTTAAGTTTACTATGATTTAGGCTGTTGGCAAGCGACGGGAATCTCTGGCCAACAGCTTTTTTTACAAGAAATAATTGATATTCGCGTGCATCACACCCCGAGAGGATAACCGACTCATCGGCCTCGTACTCATGAACGGCTTTCAATTCGGTCTGTAGCAGCCACGCGGCCGGATTATACCACAACACGATACATGCGAGCTGAGAGATGATCAAATCGATGAAATGGCAGGCCCGTATGTGAGCCAATTCGTGAGACTCAATCATTGTCGTTCCAGCTGCGTCTTCATGGTCATTCATAACAATATATCTACCCCAACTGAATGGCGCTATATCACGGCGGTCAATATAGACAACCGTGTAGTTATCAGCATATAATTTGCGCCCACTCTTAATCAATTGGTAAAGGCCAACCGCTGTCGCTATTGTCCGAATAAAGATTACTGACATGCCCAACGCGTACACCAATAAAGCGAATTTGAGCCAATCAAAACAACCGGCATAATTGGTTAATATTTGAGCATGCGCACCGGCAATTTCTATACCACCGTTATTCACTCCACCACCCGACCACATTAGAAATGTCAATCGAGGTAAAACCGGCATAATGAATGATATAGCATATATCAGCAGCAGGACAACGCGATTAAATCGCGGCTGATTCAGAGAAGACAGCAGCCATTTATACACGATGTAGAGCGTCATTAGAATAATGCCTGCAGCGATGGTATATGAAAACAATGCACCCATGATTATCTTTTATTATTTTCTATCATGTCAATAATTTCTTTAAGCTCCTCGACTGTAATTTTTTCGTCTTCAACAAGAGCTGATACTGCGGCACTCGCTGAACCTCTGAAAAAGTTCTTAATAGTCTTGGATAGAGTCTTATTAGCAAACTCCGATTGATCGGCTATCGCGTAATATCTATATGAGCCGTTAACCACTTCGTGCCCTACGAAACCTTTATCTTCAAGAATACGGACTGTTGTGGAGACTGTATTAAAATGAGGCTTTGGGTCATCATACTTCTCGAGCATTTCGCGAACAAATAAACCATCACAATCCCAAAGCATTGCCATGATTTCGGTCTCTTTATCAGTAAGGCGTGGTGACTGACTTTTTCGTTTCATTTTTATCTTCGGTTTATTCTCAACTAATATTTTAGTTTTGCAAAACTATAACTAAAATTTTAGTTGCGCAAATATTATTCAAGAAAATTTTCACAAAACATTAAATTCAACCGACAAAATATAATTCGGCAGTTCACATTTTTGTTGTATATTTGTAACTGAATAAAACCGAAAATCGAGCTTTTCAACTATGTCAACGTTAAAGAATTACTCAACAATAATCAATAAGTGGATTGAGTCAATCGAATATCCGGCCAAACCGGCCGGCCTATATGAGCCCATAAAATATATGCTTGCCGGCGGTGGCAAGCGACTACGCCCTACCCTGCTGTGCGCTACAGCTGAGGCTATGGGTCTTGATGCCGAAAATGTACGCAACCAGGCCCTGGGCATCGAGATGTTCCACAACTTCACACTGCTGCACGACGACGTGATGGACAATGCCGACGTGAGACATGGCGTACCGACAGTACATAAGAAATGGAATGTGCCGACGGCTATACTGTCGGGTGACACGATGCTGACACTCGCCAACAAACTCGTGGGCGAAACCGATACTGCCGTCCAGTCACAAATTCTCGACCTGTTCAACAATACAGCTATCGAGATTTATGAGGGACAGCAATATGACATGAACTTTGAGACTACCCAAAATGTGACTCTCGATGACTACCTCGAGATGATAAGGTTGAAGACTGCGGTACTTTTGGGCTGTGCATGTGCCATCGGCGCCATTGCGGCCAATGCAAATGACAATGTGGTTGACGGAATGTACCGATATGGCGAACAGATGGGCCTCGCATTCCAACTGCGCGATGACTATCTTGACACGTTCGGCGACCCCGCGAAATTTGGCAAGGCCATAGGTGGTGACATACTTAATGACAAGAAAACATGGCTACAAATTAGAGCAAACGATATGACCGGCGGTAAACTGCTGGCTGACGCTCAGAAATTAGAAGGCCGTGAAAAAATCGATTTTGTTACCGAACAATACCGCCAACTCGGTGTCGACGTCGAGTGCATGAAGCAGATTGAATATTACACAAACAACGCAGTCAATATTCTTGGCAGTATTGAGNTAATGCCNGCCGAGTTTATCTCTTATTTCAAATCACTCGCCATGTCNGCTATCGACAGGCAGAACTGACCNGNCCCGATGTACATAGACTCGCACACTCATCTATATCTCGATGAGTTTAAGGACGACCGTAAGGAGGTCATNAAACGGGCAATCGACGGNGGCGTAGNTCACTTCATGTTTCCAAACGTAGACCTCAACACCATCGCGCCCATGAAGGAACTGGCTGCACAATANCCCGANAGGATAGATATGGCAATAGGACTGCACCCTACCGAGGTGAACGCCGATTTCAAGACGGCTCTAAATATCATAGAACAGGAGGCGCAGAAAGGAATCTACAAGGCAATTGGAGAGATAGGNATTGACCTGTATTGGGACAAGACATTTGTCAGCGAACAAATGGAGGCGTTCAGGCAGCAATGCGAACTGGCTAACGTGCTTAATTTACCTGTCATAATACACTGCCGCGAAGGTCTGGAACAAATTCTAGATGTATTTGANAGCATGAAGNNAGTACCCGACGGTGTGTTTCATAGCTTCGGNGGAACAGCNGATGATNTTATGGAGATAAGAAANCGCGGCGACTTCTACTTCGGCATAAACGGCATTGTCACATTCAAAAATGCACGCATCAAGGACGTATTGCCCGTGATAACAGCTGACNGGCTGTTGCTTGAAACNGACTCGCCCTATCTCGCGCCTGTGCCGAAACGTGGCAAACGCAACGAGAGCTCTTTCATGATACACACTGCCGGATATGTGGCAAATGTACTTGGCATAACCAACGAGCGACTCGCCGATATAACGTCAATGAATTATCACACACTTTTCGGATAAATTACCGGCTCGGCAGCAAACCAAACTAATTATCGTTTGTTAACAAAGATATAGAACTTAAAAATTACAATTATGAAAAAGGTATTTATGATATTTGTAGCTGTAGCTGCATTATCAGTTTTCAATTCAAGTGCATTTGACCTCAAGGGAGCTCTCCAGGGCTTATCAAATAGCGGCAAAAACTCGTCAGAGCAGTCGGGCTCAGACGGACTCGGCAGCCTCATAGGNGGAATCGCCAATCTGCTTGGTAAAACCGACGTAACCATCGCCGACCTNGAAGGCNCATGGGATTATTCAAAACCGGCTGTAGCCTTCCAAAGCGATAATTTATTGAAAAAAGCCGGCGGTGCAGCCGCAGCAGGTGTTATTGAAGATAANCTTGCGCCNTATTATGAGAAAGCCGGACTGACATCTATGAAACTCACAATCGCCGCCGACAGCACNTTCACCATGAAGCTCAAGATGACATCGCTGAAAGGTACNCTNGTCAAAGACGACGACGGTAATTTTGTNTTCCAGTTCAAAGCGCTNGGCAAGGTTAACATAGGTCACGCGACATCAGTAATNACNAAAACCGGNAATAATATCACCGTTACTTTTGACGCNTCNAAGTTAATCACACTCGTTTCAAAAATCGCCGCTATATCAGGNAATTCAACTGTTAAATCAGTATCGTCATTGCTTGAAAGCTATGATGGNCTGAATGCNGGATTTGANTTATCGAAGGAATAGTAACAAATTATATNGATTTGAATTACAGCGAAAATATAAANGGACGGTTGAAGGTGTTAGCATTAGCCTTCAACCGTTTTCACAATCACTCGTTACCTATTGTGCGGCGAGTGACTGTGGCCNCCGACATACTCACTTTTGTCGCATCGCTCGCCACGTTGATAATACTGGTTGTGCTCGTTGGCTTTGAAAATGNAGCCAGCTCNGGCAAGTGGCTTCTGAGGGCGTTGNGAGGAATAAACCTGTGGTTCATATTCAACATCATATTTAACTACATATTCAATTTCAAATCCATCACACGAGACAAGCATAAACTGAGNCTTGTGCTTGATGTTCTGGTACTTCTTACGCTGCTTCCAATCATATATCCCCACCCCATCAACCCATGGTTGCCGTGGCTTGAAAAAATACTTTACAGCCACTATTTTGACGGCGCCATCATAACGGTTTATGCTGTCATATACTTTTGTAGTTTCATCGTAAGCATATTGGGCAGGAGAGCCAACCCATCGGTTATAATGGGAGCGAGCTTCCTGTTTTTCATCATCATAGGATCGTTTCTGCTTATGATGCCTAAATGCACTGTATCGGGCATAAGCTATATAGATTCACTTTTTATCTCGACAAGCGCAGTCTCGATAACAGGCCTATGCCCCGTTGACGTGTCGTCCACATTCACTCCACTCGGGCTTCTCATTCTTGCTCTGCTCATTCAGATAGGCGGTCTTGGGGTACTGACATTCACAAGTCTATTTGCACTATTCTTCACCGGCAACACGTCGATATACAGCCAGATAATGGTTCGTGACATGGTCTTCACCCGGACAATGAACAGCCTATTGCCGACATTGCTGTATATAATGGTGTTCACACTCGTAATCGAGGTAGCCGGAGCAATAGCAATTTTCGTCAGCATACACGATACCCTCGACATGAGCCTGAAAGACGAGGTGATATTCTCGGCTTTTCACTCGCTCACAGCGTTCATGAACGCAGGCTTTTCAAATATAGACGGTGGACTGTCCAATCCAAGGCTATTGCACTCTGACCAGTCAGTATATATAATCGCAAGTATTCTAATCCTTGCCGGAGGAATAGGCTTTCCGATACTCGTCAACTTCAAAACAATCGTCGGCTCGTACATAAGACGCCTGATCAACCATATAACCGGCATCAAGAAATATCACTATCCCACCCACCTTTATGATGTAAATACTAAGATTGTGTTATGGAGTACCGTGGTTATAGTAATTGTTAGCTCGGGGCTATTCTTGTTGATTGAGTACAATAATTCGCTCAGCGGCATGACGTTGTATGAGAAAATCGTACAATCGGTATTCAATTCATTTGTACCACGTAGCTCAGGATTTGCATCAGTATCACCGGCGTCTTTTACAAACATCACTATCATCATGATGGTGGTGCTGATGTGGATAGGCGGCGCATCACAATCAACGGCTGGAGGCATCAAGGTCAATACTTTTGCGGCCATACTGATAAATCTCAAGTCGATGATAGCAGGGCGAAAAGACGTTATCGTCTTCCACCGCCGCATCGCCGTAGAGTCTATAAGACGAGCAAATGCAGTGGTAACCCTATCCATAATCACATTTGTGATCTACTCGATGATTATAGTGGGACTGGAGCCTAAATTACCCGTGAAGGATCTGCTCTATGAAACCGCTTCGGCGTTGTTTACCGTAGGATCGTCGCTCGGAATAACCGACAGCTTGTGCGTCGCATCAAAAATAGTGTTGTGTACAGCCATGTTCATAGGCCGTGTGGGCCTGCTGTCGCTGCTAATGGGATTTGCCTACAAATTTAAGTCGGGCCAGGTAAAATATCCCACCGGAAGTATAATTATAAATTAAACAGCTATGAAATATCTCGTTATTGGTTTAGGTATATATGGTGCCAATCTCTCGGTCGACCTCACCGACATGGGCCACGAAGTGGTAGGTGTCGATGTTAAAGGTGCTAGTGTTGAGAGCATCAAAGACTACATATCGGCAGCATATATTCTTGATGCGTCTGATGAGCAGGCGCTGTCGGTATTGCCGCTGAAGAGCGTCGACGTTGTTATTGTAGCCATCGGCGAGAACTTCGGCGCAAGCATTAAGACGGTGGCGCTATTGAAGAAGATTGGCGTAGAACATATCTATGCACGTGCCACAGACTCGCTGCACCAGTCGATACTCGAAGGGCTAAACGTGGAACGCATTCTCACGCCCGAACAGCGGGCAGCCCGCGATCTGGCCAAGGAGTTGGAACTCGGCAGCTCAATTGAGGCACTCACAGTCTCAAGCGACAGTTATGTTATGAAGTTTGAGGCGACACCCTATTTCACCGGAATGAAATATAGCGAGCTCGACCTAACTAAACGTTTTGGACTGACACTGATAGCTGCAACGAGACCTGTTGAGGCAACCAATATGCTCGGTATGAAACACACTGTCGAGCAAAATATTGATATAAAAAGTTCCGACCGCGAAGTAATCAAAGGTGACTATTTCACCTGCTACGGCACGGTCGGAAGTTTCAAAAAGATGATGAAAGAGACTTTATAGGACGTAGTCGACACAAGCGCGGTCGGCTTTATGTCCGGCTAACAACCCGGCAGCGGCAACGTGAGCCGGGTGTTTTGCATACACATCAACGTCTTCCATCTTGTCTACTATTGCGGTAAGCACCACGTCCCAGCTCTCGGCAGGGTTAGCATTGATGCCGACCTCGATTGAGCGCAGAACATCAATCTGCTCAGGCAGCTTGTCAAGAGCATTTTTGAATTGGGTTGCTACGTCAAGACGTTCCTGTGGTGTACCTGTGAGTTTAAAAGTTACAATATGTTTTACCATGACTATATTAAATTATTACTTATGAATACATACGCTCACGGGCGGCGGCAACTTTCTCGTCGGTGATATAGTCGTCATAGTCCATCATCTTGTCAATGACACCATTGGGGGTCAGTTCAATGATACGGTTACAGACGGTCTGTATAAACTCGTGGTCGTGCGAGGCCATGAGTATATTGCCTTTGAAGTTCTTCAGCGTGTTGTTGAATGCCTGTATCGACTCCAGATCGAGGTGGTTGGTGGGAGAATCGAGCACCATTGTATTGGCGTTCTTCAACATCATGCGTGCAATCATACAACGCATCTTCTCACCACCTGACAGCACCGAGGCTTTTTTCAGAACCTCTTCGCCCGAGAACAACATTTTACCTAAGAAACCTTTGAGATAAATCTCACTCGAATCGTCGCTGAACTGACACAGCCAGTCGACCAGGTTCATGTCGGTGTTAAAGAATGACGAGTTGTCGAGAGGCAGATATGCGGTTGTGATGGTCTGTCCCCAATCAAACGTACCGGCGTCGGCCTTGCGGTTATCGTTGATAATCTCAAACAGTGCTGTCATAGCACGCGGGTCACGGCTCAGGAATACAACCTTGTCGCCCTTCTCTATCTGAAAATTAACATCGTTAAACAGTACCTCGCCATCGACAGTCGCACGCAATCCGCTGACTTCAAGAATCTTGTTGCCCGGCTCGCGCAACGGAGTGAAGATGATGCCCGGATAACGGCGAGACGAGGGCTGAATATCCTCGATATTGAGCTTTTCGAGCATCTTTTTACGCGAAGTAGTCTGTTTTGACTTGGCGACATTAGCACTGAATCGCTGAATAAACTCAAGGAGCTCCTTGCGCTTCTCCTCGGCTTTCTTATTTTGCTGCTGCTGCTGTCTCAGGGCCAACTGGCTCGACTCATACCAGTAGCTGTAGTTACCGGCAAAGAGCTGCACCTTATTATAGTCAATATCGAGCGTGTGTGTGCACACCGAGTCAAGGAAGTGACGGTCGTGTGACACAACAAGCACCGTGTTCTCAAACTTTGAGAGGTAATTCTCAAGCCATGTCACGGTGTCGAGGTCAAGGTCATTGGTGGGCTCGTCAAGCAGCAGATTGTCGGGATTGCCGAAAAGAGCCTTAGCCAACAGCACTCTCACTTTCTCGCTACCTGTAAGGTCTTTCATCAACATATAATGACGATCTTCCTTGATACCGAGACCACTGAGCAACTCGGCGGCATCGCTCTCGGCATTCCAACCCTCGAGTTCGGCAAATTTCTCTTCGAGCTCAGATGCTCTTATGCCGTCAGCATCACTGAAATCGGCCTTAGCATAAAGGGCGTCCTTCTCCTGCATGATGTCCCAAAGCACAGTGTGACCCTGCAGGACAGTCTGAATAACCGTGCAGTCGTCATATTTGAAGTGGTCCTGCTCAAGCACGCTCATACGCTCACCCGGGCCCTGAGAAATTGAACCACGTGTGGGTGTAAGCTGCTCTGATAGGATTCTCATAAGAGTCGATTTGCCGGCTCCGTTAGCTCCGATAATACCATAACAGTTACCGGGAGTGAATTTTATATTAACATCTTGGAAAAGTATACGCTTTCCGAATTGCATCGTTAAGTCATTGACTGCTATCATTATAGTGTACCGTTGGAATATTGTTAGTAAAGTTTNCTGTTCAAAAATCGACTGCAAAGATACAAAAAATTAACGAAAATACTTGCACAATTCAAAAATACCCCCTACCTTTGCACTCACAAAACCACGATAAGGTTCCTTGGCCGAGTGGTTAGGTACCGGTCTGCAAAACCGTTTACAGCAGTTCGAATCTGCTAGGAACCTCAAAAGCTCGCCCCATAAAGGCGGGCTTTAATTTTTTAAATTCAGTATTATGGCTTGTTTTTTGCAGATTGAGGAGCTGACCAANAGCGTTGGCGACCGCATGTTATTCAGTGATGTCACTTTCGGTATAAACGAAGGTGACAAAATAGGTATCATCGCAAAAAACGGTACCGGCAAAACNACTATGCTCAAATGTATTGCCGGNCAAGAAGATTATGACTCGGGCAAGATTACCTTCCGAGCCGACATACGTGTAGGCTACCTTGAGCAAACTCCCCCACTCGACTCNTCACTATGTGTAATCGANGCGTGCCTTAATCCNGATATGCCCAGTGCCCAGGTCATAAAGAACTACGAGAATGCTATAAGCAATGGNTCAGACTCGGAGATACAGGAGGCTATAGCCATGATGGACGCCGCCAACGCNTGGGACTTTGAAGACCGNCTGAAACAGTTGCTGACACAACTTAAGATNACCGACCTGCATCAACCAGTCAAATCTCTATCGGGAGGCCAGCGCAAACGCGTCTCGCTGGCGCGCATAGTGCTCGAAAATCCCGANATCGTGATACTCGACGAGCCCACCAACCATCTTGACATCGACACCATCGANTGGCTTGAGGCCTGGCTCAAACGCAGCCGCACTACACTCTTGATGGTGACTCACGACCGCTATTTCCTTGACCGTGTGTGCAACCGTATCATTGAAATAGACCGCGANCAGATATATACCTATAATGGNAACTANGACTACTACATGCGCAAACGTGCAGAGCGCATCGAGGCTATGGCCGCCGAGCTTGCAAAGGTAAAAAACACCCTGCGCAAAGAGCAGGACTGGATGAACCGTCAGCCGCAGGCACGAGCCGGCAAGGCCAAATTCCGCATAGACGCATTCTATGACNTCAAAGAGAGGTCGCACGTAAACCTCAGCGAGAAGAACATTAATCTTGATGTGAAATCATCGTACATAGGTTCCAAAATTTTTGAGGCNGAACACGTATCAAAGTCATTCGGCGACAAAGTTATTCTTGATGACTTCACTTACACCTTCGCGAGATATGANAAGGTTGGCATTATAGGTGAAAACGGCGTCGGAAAATCNACGTTNATCAAAATGTTGCAGGGCCTGATACANCCCGATAGCGGCAACTGGAANGTTGGCGAGACTGTGCGTTTCGGCTACTACTGCCAGGACGGNCTGCAACTTGACAAGAACAAACGAGTTATTGATGCCGTCACCGAACATTGTGAGNANGTGAACATAAACGGCGGTCAAAGCTACTCGCCGATGCAATTCCTACAGCGGTTCCTNTTCACTCCGCTCGATCAGCAAAAATACATTCACACNCTGAGCGGTGGCGAACTGGCGCGACTTCACCTCGCCACAGTGNTGATGACNTCGCCNAACTTCCTGATTCTTGACGAGCCGACNAACGATCTTGATATCGTGACNCTCGGCATTCTCGAAGAGTATCTCAGTGAGTTCAAAGGATGTGCAATCATTGTTTCACACGACCGATTCTTCCTCGACTCTATCGTCGACCATCTGTTCGTATTTGAGGGCAATGGTGTTATTAAGGATTTCCCCGGCAGTTATAGTGAGTATCGCGAATACATCAAAACCNCACGACAGGAGGCCGAGAACACCGCAAAAGCNACCAAACCTCAGNCCGAAAANAACAAGACCGAGCAGAAAGNCCGAATGACATTTAAAGAGCGTAAAGAATTTGAGGCTCTCTCACANGAAATAGNACAACTAAACGAGGAAAAATCATCACTCGAACAGCTGTTCAACAGTGGCGAAGTTATTNACGANATGGACGCTAAATCCCGTCGCTACAANGAGNTNTCTGAACTGCTTGACGANAAAGAGATGCGNTGGCTNGAACTNTCAGAAAAGGAATAATCAGGGCAGACTGAGATCTTTATACAGTTGGCGATTGAATTCACGACGCTCACCGTCAAAGACAAAACCCCACTTCGCAAAATATTTAAGCATATTCCAGGCGTGAATACGCAACATTCTCATATTATGCCGTGACTCGGCTCGATGATAATGGGTTATTGTGGTATCGGGGGTGACAATCGTTTTATAATGTCGGTGTACACGGCGTGTAATGTCAATATCCTCGGGATACATAAAGAAACGTTCGTCGAACAGTCCAACATGCCTCAATGCATCAAGTCGAAAAAATAGGAAGCTACCGCACATATAGGGCACGTCAGTATCGCGCTTGAAATTTTGGGCACACAGGTCGTAATTATCGCGCCAACATTTCAACAATCGGTCGGACGTAAAGCGATGCAGCAACAAATCGACAGGCGAGGGCAACGGGTGACAGCTCGTCAAAGGTAGTCTGTCGCGGCCAACGACTGCCGGCATTATCAAACCTATAGACTCATCATTATCGAGCTTTTGTTTAAGAATAGTGACGGCCGAAGGTTCAAACAGTATATCGCTATTGAGCACTATGTGGTATTTCAGATCAGGATGTTGTAGCGAACGACGAATAGAAATATTATTGCCGGCGCCATACCCGTTGTTCACATTTGGAATATAGTTTACACCGGGAAAATTTGCTGACAGATAATCTTTTAACGATTGTTGAGAGGCATTATCCACGACATCTATTATGGATATAAATTCACAAGCCGTAAGACACCGCAGACAATCGGCAAGCTCTTCGGTCGACGTTTTGTATGTAACTATTGATGCAGCTATCATAGCAATAATGGTCAAGAGCTAACCTTAAACAGTCTGTTCAACAAAATTGTTGGTGTCTTGCCCATATATGAACAAATGATGCCCAGTTTGAGCTTAGTTCTGACCGAGCCGTCCATGAGACAAGCGCCTCGCGTCGACACGATATTGTTCCATGCCCTGATGTTGTAGTGAGTATGCTCGGGGTGACCATGTGTTATGAGAAACACATTGAATGACGCGCTGAGGCGACGACTCGTTAATGCCGGCGACATCTGGTGACTACGAGGGTGAAGCCTAAGATAATCCTGCAACAATTCCAATGCCTTGAATACATCGAGACGTGACTCGGAGTAGTTGGAGACAAAGCTATCTTCGTTTGGCCTGTAAAAGTAAAGCGGTGAAGTTGTCACAGCAACCGTACGGGCATTGAGGCATACACGCGGAAAAACTTCGAGGTCTTCATACCTCATGTCTCGGAAACGTATTCCGTGCCACAGGTCGCGGTGAAACAGTTTTGCCGACACCGAATTGTCAGATACACGTTGATATAGTACATCGGTCACATAACCAACCGAATCGAGTGTCATATAGCCATCATTCCTTATTCCGAGCCTGTCAAAACGGCGAGTCATGCCGCAGGCCGACATCTCGGCACCCGAATCCATACACAATACATACAGCACCTCAAGACAGTCGGGATCAAGAATGTCGTCAGCATCGACAAATGCTACATACTCGCCATGAGCCAAATCCAATCCACGGTTACGAGCGGCCGACGGGCCGGCATTACCCTGCTGTACGACCATAATACGTTCGTCGCGATTAGAATACCTGCGGGCAATCTCAAGTGACGAGTCGGTCGAACCGTCATCAACAACAATAACTTCAATATTATCATAGTGTTGTGACAGTATACTCTCTAAACAGTCACACATGTAGCGTTCACAGTTATAGACAGGAACAATAACCGATATGAGAGGATCCGATGACATTAAGCTTTTATAGTGATTAGTTATAACTACATCTATAACGTCACCGATACGAGTATTATTGTAAGGCTAATATACAAGAAGGCGGGACGCCTCTGTCAACCAACAGTTGACCGGACGCCCCGCCCCAAAAGAGTGAAGTTAAAATATTATTTGTCTGATGTATCGTTTGCCTGGATATCAGCTCTTACATTTGATTCTACCGGCGTGTCTACCGTAGGAATATCCTCGGGCTCAGCTACAATCTGCACTTTCTTGCCCATGTAACCTGTGCACATCGAGTAACCGACTGCATAGATAGGCATCTCGGCGGTGAGAAGGTGGCTACCGACAGGAAGCTCGGCGGTTGAGATGTTAAGCGCATAGGGGGCAGTGATTGTTGTTCCGATAGGCATGTAATCCCAAAAGTAACGTACGCCGCCAAGTGTGGCTTCTTTGTCACCGTGGTTAATGAGGTTTACACCCGTAACCTGGAATTCATCGCCTTGTACTACATAGTAAACATCGCCTACCTGTGTACCTCCCTCAAATGTGGCAACAACCTCAACGTTGGGCATATCGTCGTCATCGCTACATGACACAAGGCTCAACAATGGAAGCGCCAGTAATAAATAAAATAGCTTTTTCATGACAGTGTGTTTTAGTATTATTAGATATTAGTTGTTTTTATGCTATTTAAACGCCGGCAGAATCGGTTTTGTTCACATCAATTGCTGAAAATTAACTCATCATTAACAGCGTCAATAATAATGGGCTTATCCTTATCGACGGTCTGGGCCAGAATATCCTTTGACAAACGGTTAAGAACCATACGGTGAATGACACGTTTGACAGGTCGTGCACCAAACTCGGGATCATAACCTTCCTCGGCAAGATAATGTATGGCAGCCGGAGTAACTTCGAGAGTAACGCCGTTAGCAGCAAGCATGCGCTGAATGCCCTTGACCTGCAGGCCCACAATCTCCTCAATCTCATTTTGGTTAAGAGGAGTGAACATGATTATCTCGTCAATACGGTTTAGAAACTCGGGACGTATGGACTGCTTCAACATGTCAAGTACTTGAACCTTGGTCGACTCTACGATCTCAGTGCGGTTCTCGGGAGTGAGCTTCTCGAAGTTATCACGTATGACATTCGAGCCCATATTACTGGTCATGATGATGATAGTATTCTTGAAGTTAACCATACGGCCTTTATTATCGGTGAGTCGGCCATCATCAAGCACCTGTAACAAAATGTTGAACACATCGGGGTGGGCCTTTTCTATCTCATCAAACAGCACTACCGAGTAAGGTTTACGACGCACAGCCTCGGTGAGCTGACCACCCTCGTCATAACCGACATATCCGGGAGGCGCTCCGACCAGTCGAGACACGGCGTGCTTCTCCTGGTACTCACTCATATCGATACGGGTCATCATGTTCTCGTCGTCGAACAGGTACTCTGCGAGAGCCTTGGCAAGCTCGGTCTTACCGACGCCGGTGGTACCGAGGAAAATGAACGAACCAATAGGACGGCGAGGGTCATTAAGACCGGCACGCGAACGTCTGACAGCATCGGCTATAGCCTGAATGGCCTCGTCCTGACCGATGACACGACCGTGAAGCTCTTCCTCGAGATGAAGGAGTTTCTCCTTTTCGCTCTGAACCATCTTATTAACCGGAATACCTGTCCAACGAGATACAACATCGGCAATATCCTCAGCATCGATTTCCTCCTTGATGAGCGCTTTCTCGCCCTGCATCACTTTGAGCTGCTCCTGAATCTGCTTATTCTCATTCTCTTTCTCTTGAATACGACTGTATCGTATTTCGGCAACCTTGGCATAATCGCCCTCGCGTTCGGCGCGTTCGGCATCGAAGTTAAGTTGCTCGATGTCAATCTTATTCTGCTGAATGCGGTTAATAAGGTCTTTCTCTGCTTTCCATTTAGCAGTGTACTCATTTTCTTCCTCGCGAAGTTGTGCAAGGTCTTTCTCTATCTCCTTGACCTTCTCCTTGTCACCCTCACGTTTGATGGCCTCGCGCTCAATCTCCTTCTGGGCAATCATACGCGAAATCTCATCGAGAGCCTGAGGCACCGAGTCAATCTCAAGACGCAGTTTTGATGCGGCCTCATCAACAAGGTCAATGGCTTTATCGGGCAGGAAACGATCAGTGATGTAACGTTCGCTCAACTGCACTGCCGCGATAATCGCCTCATCACGAATGCGCACCTTGTGGTGATTCTCGTAACGTTCTTTCAAGCCACGCAGAATAGCTATGGCACTCATCTCGTCAGGCTCATTGACCATCACCTTCTGGAAACGGCGTTCAAGAGCCTTATCTTTCTCAAAGTATTTCTGATACTCATCGAGAGTGGTAGCACCGATGCTACGGAGTTCACCACGCGCAAGCGCAGGCTTGAGGATATTGGCAGCGTCCATAGCGCCTTCACCCTTGCCGGCACCCACGAGAGTATGAATCTCATCAATAAACAGTATGATCTCGCCATCACTCTGAGTCACCTCGTTAACGATNGCCTTGAGNCGTTCCTCAAACTCACCTTTATACTTGGCGCCGGCTACAAGAGCGCCCATATCGAGCGAGAAAATTTGCTTTGAACGCAGATTTTCTGGAACATCACCGCGAACGATACGTTGTGCCAANCCCTCAGCGATAGCCGTTTTACCTGTACCGGGTTCACCGATAAGCATAGGGTTGTTCTTAGTGCGTCGGCTCAATATCTGAAGCACNCGACGTATCTCGTCATCACGGCCNATAACAGGATCGAGTTTGCCTGTACGGGCACGCTCNTTGAGGTTGATTGCATACTTGCTAAGAGCATTGTATGTATCCTCGGCACTCTGATCGTTGGCTTTCTTACCCTTACGCAGCTCCTCNATGGCTGCACGCATATCTTTCTCGGTGAGACCGGCATCTTTCAATATNGTCGAAGCCTGACCNCCNGCATCAAAGATAGCAAGCAGAATAGCCTCNAGCGATACATACTCGTCGCCCATCTTCTTGGCGATATCAACCGACTTCTGGAGGACGTCGTTTGACTGTCGGCTGAGATAAGGTTCGGCNCCACTAACACGTGGNAGCGACTGAATATCACGGTCGACATTCTGCTCNACAAGTTGTAAGTTGGCACCTACTTTCTGGAAAATAAATTTCACAAGAGAGTCGCCCTCGGNGATAACNCCNTTGAGCAAGTGCACGGGCTCGATGGCCTGCTGGCCTGCCGAACGGGTATATTCTACCGCNTTCTGAATGGCCTCCTGCGATTTAATTGTGAAGTTATTGAAGTTCATAGTATGAATATTTTGTGTGTCAATTTTAATTATGTCTTTTTATCACTTTTAACAAAATAGTATAGCTTTTGTTCTATCGTGTTTTTGATTTTACACTGTTTTACCTTAACTTTGCAAGATAATATATATAAGGTGTAACAATGAAATTATTATTCAAAACAATCATACTTATTGCAATACTCGTGCCAAACTTGCATGCCAAGGCCGACACGACACTATTTCAGTATCCGACCGCACCCGAATCGCTTGAAAACATGGAGGACAGGTGCAACTATGTCATAGAACACTTTTGGGACAGATGTAATATAAATCAGGCATTTTCGACCCGCAACAAGCTACAGCAGGCGTTCAGTGACTATGTCGACATCATGCCATACGCCAGTGCTGACAAAGTACACGAATCGGTATCAAACCTGATTGAACGCGTCAAGAAAAATCCGAAACAACTGCTTGGCTTTGCCGAGATGGCCGAGGCTATACTATANAGCGATACCGCCACATTTGTTTGTGACGAGGTCTACTACCCGTTTGCCCNGGCCGTTGCCGACAACAAAAAGATCAANCCGGCCGAAAAGGCNCGTTTCGTGGCGCAAGCCAAAATACTGTCAGGNTCACAGGTTGGNATGACNGCACCTGATTTCACATTCACACAACCCGACGGCACGAAATGNAAATTCAACGAAATTCCGGCTGGATATGTCATACTNTTCTTTTACGAACCNGACTGTACCGACTGNATGATGGCTCGCGTTAGACTGGCAGCNGACTACAGCATCAACGAGTTTATAAAGAAAAAACAACTGAATGTTGTGTGTATATATCCGGGCAGNCCCGATGATGCCGCATGGTTGGACATCACAAAGCGNATGCCNGACAACTGGATTGTNGGNGCCTGCGAAGACGTTGACAANATATATGACATGAGNCANGAACCGGTGATTTACTATCTGAACTCACGTCACAAGATTTTGTCGAAGTCAATGAGTGCCGACCAGCTCATTAACGCNTTCAGAGNGATNAATGCACGTTCAACATCGTCTGAGAANTAAGTAAATGAAAGTTGCAGCACTCATATCAGGAGGTGTAGACAGCGCCGTTGCCGTCCATCTGCTTAANGANCAGGGCCACGATNTGCACCTGTTCTACATACGTATAGGTATCGATACCGACGAGGGCGATTGTCACGCCGAGGAGGATATCGAGATGTGNCAGCTCATAGCAAGACGTTATGACCTGCCGCTTGACATCGTGTCACTGCANCAGGAATACTGGGANAATGTCATGGAGTATGCNTTGCAGACGGTAAAAGCCGGACTTACACCCAACCCNGACATCATGTGCAACAAGATGATNAAGTTCGGGTTCTTTGAACAACGCTGGGGNAAAGACTATGACTTCACAGCCACAGGTCACTATGCCTCGACAGTTAACGAGGACGGCTACAAATGGCTCGCCACTGCAGTCGACCCGGTAAAAGACCAGACCGACTTCCTGGCACGCATATCGTACGACCAGCTGTCACACCTTGAATTTCCACTGGGCAAACTGCCTAAAAAAGAGGTGCGCGAGCTTGCTGTGAAGGCCAATCTGCCCAACGCATACCGCAAAGACAGTCAAGGCATTTGTTTCCTGGGCAAAATCAACTATAACGACTTCATAGCACGCAAACTTGGCGAAAAGCCCGGCGCCATAGTCGAGCTTGAGACAGGCCGCAAGATAGGTACTCACCGAGGCTACTGGTTCCACACCATCGGACAACGCAAAGGCCTCGGACTAAGCGGCGGCCCGTGGTATGTCGTGCGCAAGAATGTGCGTGACAATGTAGTATATGTTAGCCAGGGTTATGACACTGACAAGCAGTATGGCAAACGCATACATCTTGCCGAGATGCATTTCATAACACGCGACCCCTGGAACGGCACCGGCGACACCGTGGAAATCAAATTCAAGAACCGCCATTCGCCCGACTTTGGCGACGCTCTGCTCACACGCATAGGCGACGGCGAGTATATTGTCGAATCAAAAGACAAGATTCAGGGTATAGCCCCGGGGCAGTTCGGTATTATATATGATAAAGATGCCCGCATCTGCTACGGCAGCGGAATAATCACAGGACAAAAAGTAAAATAACACTATAGATGGACAATCGAGTAAAATTACGCATAATGGGGCTATCCTACAGCCAGCTGCAGTCGGGAGCCTATGCTTTGATACTTGCTCAGGTCGATGGCCCCTACCGCATACCGGTCGTCATCGGTGCGGCCGAGGCTCAATCAATTGCCATAAAGATGGAGGGCATCACCCCACCCCGCCCCATGACTCACGACTTGTTCACGAGCTTCGCCCATGCCTTTGGTGTAAAACTCAAGGAAGTCTTCATATACAAATTCGAGGACGGAATATTTTCGTCCGAACTGACATTTACTGACGGCGAACGTACTGTCGTGCTTGACTCACGTACATCTGATGCCATCGCTATAGCGATACGAACCAAATCACCCATCTANACCACTCAGGCGATACTCGATGAGACCGGTTTNCTGCTCGAANGCGAAAACGCCGACGACAATCAGGCCGAGTCGCCCGCTGAAGATGAGACCTCNGAGCCGCGTATTGAGAATTATGCCGTCGAGGAACTCGAACGTATGCTTGAGCGCCTCATAGAGCAGGAGAACTATGAGGAAGCCGCCCGAATCAAACAATTAATCGATAAAAAATCTAATAAATAATANTATCATGAAAGCTATTAAGACAAGATTGGCAATTATGAACTTCCTCGAATTTGCCGTTTGGGGAGCATATCTNACATCACTTGGCAGCTATCTTTATGAGATAGGNCTTGAAAAGAATATTGGTATTTTCTATGCAATACAAGGCATTGTCTCGATATTCATGCCCGCCCTCATAGGNATAGCGGCCGACCGCTGGGTTCCCGCCCAGAAGATGTTGAGCCTGTGTCATGCCATTGCAGGTGCCACAATGCTTGGTGCCGGACTCTATGCCATGACGGCCCCGACNGTTGAATTTGGCCCGCTGTTCACACTCTACTCGTTCTCGGTAGCNTTCTTCATGCCCACCATAGGCCTGGCAAACTCGGTAGCTTACTCGGCATTGAACCGTGCCAACCTCGATACAGTGAAGCATTTCCCGCCAATCCGAGTATTCGGTACTGTCGGTTTCATCTGCGCCATGCTGTTCTCTAATTTCACCGGCTATCAGGACTCATACGGTCAGCTCATCACATCGGGCGCGCTGAGTTTCGTACTCGCTGTCTACGCCCTCACGATGCCCAACTGTCCAGTGAATAAAGAAGCTGCAAANTCNCTGTCTGAGACCTTCGGACTCAACGCGTTCAAGCTTTTCAAAGACCGACAGATGGCATTCTTCTTCATCTTCTCGATGCTGCTTGGCGTGTCGTTGCAGATTACAAACGGTTTTGCCAATCCGTTTATCAAGAGCTTCAAGGACATGACATTATACGCCGATTCATTCGGTGCCAACAATGCCAATGCACTCATATCNCTGTCTCAGATGAGNGAAACNCTGTGNATTCTGCTCATACCATTCTTCCTGAAACGATTCGGCATNAAAGTAGTGATGCTCATGTCNATGTTNGCNTGGGTNTTNCGCTTCGGATTCTTCGGCCTCGGCAATCCCGGCTCAGGCGTGTGGCTATTCATCCTGTCGATGATTGTATATGGCATCGCATTCGACTTCTTCAATGTGTCGGGCTCACTGTATGTCGATCAAAAGACCGANAACTCNATACGCAGCAGCGCNCAGGGCTTATTCATGCTCATGACTAACGGTATCGGTGCCACNATAGGCACGCTNGGNGCNCANGNNGTNATAGANCACTNCGTNCCNTCNTTNAAACTCAATCCCGGCGAAATGCTGTCGGCAGCCCAATCAGAAGCCCTCAGCACCGGCTGGTCAACAGCCTGGTACATATTTGCAGGTTATGCTTTTGTAGTGGCCGTGGTGTTCATGTTCATATTCAAGAATCCCACANCCAAGCCNACTGTACAGTCGGTTGAAAAAGACATTGCAGACACCCCTGCATCGCCCGACGGAATGGTTGAAATGTAATCTCACTCACACACTCATAGTATAAAATGATTCAATTCTTTGCGCCTGACATAGAGCAGACCCTGACGTTGCCCGAGAGCGACTCGCAGCACTGCATACGAGTGTTGAGACGCCNCGCCGGNGACGAGATTGAGGTGATTGACGGCCGAGGCAATTCGTACACATGCCGCATTGTCGACCCTCACTCCAAACACACTGTTGTCGAGATAGTCGAGAAGCGCCCGACCCCGCTGCCTTGGAATTACAATGTNTCAATAGCCGTGGCTCCAACCAANCTCATGGACCGCATGGAGTGGATGGTTGAGAAACTGACNGAGATAGGNGTCAACACTGTCACTCCGCTNCTGTGCGAACACTCTGAGCGCAAAGANATTAAAATTGAGCGACTGGATAAAATNGCAATTTCGGCCATGAAACAGTCNCTCAAATCAACGATGCCGACNATCAACCCTATGACACCGATCACCGCATTCGCACAATCGGTGCCCGAGNGGTACGANAAGTTTGTAGCCTANTGCGATAAGAACATCGAACGNGTATTATTGTCGAAGGCGATTGAACCAAACCGCGACACAGTTGTTTTAATAGGGCCTGAAGGNGACTTCTCGCCCGCCGAGATAAAAATGCTGCTCGATAACGGCTTCAAACCCGTGTCGTTGGGCGACTGCCGACTCAGAACCGAAACGGCCGCCGTCAACGCGTGTGACACCATACACATTATAAATCAACTAAACAGTTAAATATATTCATCACCAAGTCTCAGACAATGAACATGTCAACATTACAATACCTCANATCGTCAAAGACCGGCAATTTCTTCTTGCTGGCAGGCCCTTGTGTAATCGAGGGCGAGGAAATGGCGCTTGACATCGCCGGTCGTGTGCTCGAAGTCACACGCCGACTTGATATNCCCTACGTCTTNAAAGGCAGCTATCGCAAGGCCAACCGTTCGCGTCTTGACTCGTTCACAGGTATCGGCGANATCGAAGCCCTCGAAATACTGAAAAAAGTGCGTGACACATTCGGNATACCNGTCGTTACAGACATTCACACCCCTGCCGAGGCNGANCTGGCAGCCGCGTACGTCGACATTCTACAGATACCCGCATTCCTGTGCCGTCAGACCGACCTGTTGCTCGCAGCCGCACGCACAGGCAAACTCGTCAATATAAAGAAAGGCCAGTTCCTGTCGCCCGAGGCTATGCAATTCGCCGTTCAGAAGGTAAGAGACGCCGGCAACAACCAGGTTGCAATCACCGAGCGCGGCGTGTCATTCGGATATGGCGACCTCNTTGTCGACTACCGCGGCATACCNGTNATGAAGCAGAANGAGTGNCCTGTCATACTCGACGTGACCCACTCGCTACAGCAGCCCAATCAGGCTTCGGGTGTCACNGGCGGCCGNCCNGANCTCATCGAGACAATAGCACGTGCCGGCATAGCAGTCGGCGCCGACGGCATCTTCATCGAGACNCATCAGAACCCGGCCGTAGCCAAGAGCGACGGTGCCAACATGCTGNGACTCGACCTGCTGCCAGGCCTGCTCGAACATCTCACTGCCATACGTCAGACAATCAACAAATTCTAAGCATTAACCAAACATGAAGTTTAAGTATATTCTGGCATCGACATTAGTTTCGGCCTCGCTCATATCAGTGGCTCAGACCACAACCGAGAACCCCATCACCAAGGCTATGATGGAGGTGTACCAACAAGAACTGGACGCCGACCCTCAGAATTATGAAGTGTATTTTCGCCGTGCAAGCGAATATTACAATCTCTCACAGTATCTGCGCGCACTAAACGATATCAACGAGGCCATCAAGTACACGCCNGTCACCGANACCGACCTGCTGTTTCAGGAGTACACTCTGCGAGCCAACATATACGCCATGTCTGACCGCAACGAGGACGCCCTGGCCGACCTGACNCAAGCCTGTCAGCTNGACCCGACATCGCTCACAGCACTGTATCTCAAGGCAAACACCGAGCTCGAACTTGGAAAGTATGCCGCNGCGAAAGAGGANTTCGGCAAACTGCAGCGNAACGACCCNCGCAACCTTGAAGCACTCTTCGGCCTTGCACGCATCGCCGTAAAGGAGAACAACCTTGGACTCGCCAACGAATATGTCGACCAGGCTGTGACAATGGCACCGTCAAACAGCGTCGCCTANCTGCAACGCGCCAACGTGCGCCAGCTCATGGGTAACAACACCGGCGCCGTCGACGACCTGATACTCGCCATCAGCATCGACAAAGACAATACCGTGGCTCTCTCACGCCTCGTGGCAATGAGCAATGACGACTACAACGCAGTAATCACAGGTCTGACATCGGCAATACAACAGGCACCCGCCGTAGGCATGTTCGTCTATCTGCGCGCNGTCATNGCCATGTCACACTACCGTTATAAGGCAGCNATTGACGACTTCCACACCATCATTGACGANAACCTGTACAACTACCACGGCATCTATAGCTCACTGGCCGAGTGTCTGNTGGGACTGGGNAAATATCAGGAAGCACTCACNGAGATNAATCAGGCTATGTCNATGACNACCGACAACGGCATGTATTACGTGACACGTGCAAAAATACGCCGTGCCATGGGCGACTATGACAAGGCGCTNGAGTCGGCCGACGCGGCTGTCGAGAAGCTGCCCAATTCGCCTCAGGCNCTNGCCGAGAAAGGCCTGTGNCTCGAATCTCTTGAAAAGTATCGCGANGCGTCGTCAATGTTTGGCGAAGCGGTGATGGACGCCCCCGATAACGCTCTTTACTACCTGATGAGAGCCAAAGTGCTTGCCGGAAATCTGAAAGAAGCCGGCTCGGCCCGAAATCTCTATCAGCGAGTAATCGACCTNGAGACTCCCGAAAACACCGTCAAGAGCTTCAAAGGCTTTGCAATGTTGCAGCTCAATAAGCGCGCCGATGCAATATCGTGGATTGAGTCAATACTGTCGTCGGTCAAAGATGTNGACGGTTCAATCAACTACTACGCAGCCTGCCTGTATGCCCAGATGGGTAACAAAGAGAAAGCATTTGACTGCATGGAGCGTTCGCTCGAGAACGGTTATGCCGACTACTATAACTGGACACGCAACAGCGACACCATCGTGTCGGTAGCTCCGCTGCGCGATGAGGCACGNTTCAAAAGCCTGCTCGAACAGTACAACTACCTGTTCAACTAAATAGCCAAACAAATAAACTAATCAACATATCACATTAAAAACAATGAGTCAATTAGCTTCTAAGTACAATCCTGCCGAAGTTGAGGAAAAATGGTATGAATACTGGGAAAAGAACAAGCTTTTCCACTCCGAGCCCGATGCCCGCGAGCCTTATACTATTGTAATTCCGCCNCCAAATGTCACAGGTGTGCTCCANATGGGTCACATGCTNAACAACACCCTGCAGGATATATTGGTGCGCCGCGCCCGTATGCAAGGCAAAAATGCACTTTGGGTTCCCGGCACCGACCACGCTTCGATTGCTACCGAGACCAAAGTTATAAATAAACTCGCATCAGAAGGTATCAAGAAGACCGACCTGACCCGCGAGCAGTTCCTTGAGCACGCATGGGAGTGGACCCGCAAACATGGCGGCATCATTCTGCAGCAACTGCGCAAACTCGGTGCCTCGTGTGACTGGGACCGCACAGCCTTCACAATGGACGAACTTCGCTCGGAGAGTGTTACCAAGGTATTCTGTGACCTCTATGACAAAGGGCTTATATATCGTGGCCTACGCATGGTTAACTGGGATCCCAAGAACCTCACCGCCATCTCTGACGACGAGGTAAACTATGTCGAGGAGCACTCAAAGCTCTACTACCTGCGCTACTATGTAGCCGATGACCCCGAGGGTCGCTATGCCGTCGTGGCTACCACCCGTCCCGAGACCATCATGGGCGACACAGCCATGTGCATCAACCCCAAAGACCCCAAGAACGAGTGGCTGAAAGGCAAAAAGGTTATCGTGCCCCTCGTTGGCCGCGAAATCCCAGTCATCGAAGACCGCTATGTCGAGATTGACTTCGGTACAGGCTGTCTGAAGGTAACCCCCGCACACGACAAGAACGACTACATGCTGGGCAAGACCCACAATCTCGAGACCATCGACATCTTCAATCCCGACGCTACCATCAACGAGAACGGTGGCAAATATGCCGGCATGGATCGTTTCGAGTGCCGCGAGGTCATAGCCCGCGACCTGCAGGAAGCCGGCCTGATGGAGAAAGTAGAGGACTACACCAACAAGGTAGGCTTCTCAGAGCGCACTAAGGTTGCCATAGAGCCCCGCCTGTCGCTCCAGTGGTTCATCAACATGAAGCACTTCGCCGAGATTTCGCTCGCACCCGTAATGGACGACGACATCAAGTTCGTGCCCGAGAAATACAAGACCACCTATCGCGTGTGGCTTGAGAACATACAGGACTGGTGTATCAGCCGCCAGCTGTGGTGGGGCCACCGCATACCGGCCTACTACTTCGAGGACGCAAACGGCGACACTCAGATAGCAGTAGCACCAACCAAGGAGGAAGCTCTCGCCAGGGCCAACGCCATTGCCGGCCGTCAGCTCACCATCGACGACCTGCGTCAGGACGAGGACGCCCTAGACACATGGTTCTCGTCATGGTTGTGGCCCATCACGCTATTCAACGGCATACTTGATCCCGGCAACAAGGAAATCAACTACTACTACCCCACCGCCACCCTCGTTACCGGCCCTGACATCATCTTCTTCTGGGTAGCCCGCATGATTATGGCCGGATATGAGTATATCGGCAAGATGCCGTTTGAGAACGTCTACTTCACCGGCATCGTGCGCGACAAGATCGGCCGCAAGATGTCAAAGTCGCTCGGCAACTCGCCNGACCCGCTCGAACTCATNGCCACATACGGCGCTGANGGCGTGCGCATGGGNATGATGCTCGCCGCNCCCGCCGGCAACGACATCATGTTTGACGACAAACTGTGTGAGCAGGGCCGAAACTTCTGCAACAAGATATGGAACGCCTTCCGNCTCATTGACGGCTGGGAAGTAGCCGAGGGNGAGTCGTCAGACGAGTGCCGTCAGGCAATCAAGTGGTTCGAGAACAAACTCTCACAGACCATCGCCGAGGTTAACGACTCGATGGAGAAATTCCGTGTGTCTGAGGCNCTGATGGCCATCTACAAACTGTTCTGGGACGAGTTCTCGTCGTGGTATCTCGAGATGATCAAGCCTGCCTACGGCCAGCCCATAGACAGCGAGACGCTCAAAGCTACCAAGAAATTCTTTGACGCNCTGCTGCGCATGCTCCATCCGTTNATGCCGTTCATCACCGAGGAGCTTTGGCANCACCTTGACGACCGCCGCGAGGGNGAGTCAATCATGTACGCACCGCTGCCCGANGCCACCGAGATTGACAACGCCATGCTCNCCGACATGGAAATGGCCAAGGAGATTATCACCAACGTGCGTGCCGTACGTGCATCGAAGAATATCCCNATGCGCGACAANCTGGCGCTGAACGTTATCGGCAGTNTNGCNGTTCCGTTTGAGGACATCATCACCAAGCTCGCCGTTCTTGACAGCATAACAACCAACGCCGAGAAAAANCCCGCGGCNGCATCGTTCCTNATCGGTACCACCGAGTTCAACATTCCGCTCGAGAACAACATCGACATCAACGAGGAGATAGCCCGCCTCGAGAAAGAGCTTGCCTACCAGCAGGGATTCCTCGCNACNGTGATGAAGAAACTCAGCAATGAGCGCTTCGTCAACAATGCCCCNGCACAGGTTGTAGAGGTAGAGCGCAAGAAACAGGCTGANGCCGAGTCAAAGATTGCCAACATACAGTCGTCGCTCGCTTCACTCAAGAAGTAATAAATAGANTACTAATAAACAAAACAGTGTCGGTAGCTCATNNTTNAGTTTTACCGACACTGTTTTTATTGTACTGTAACTCNTCNCTCAGTTATTATTCCTGCGAGTAANATTAATAACGGTTACCTTGTCNTCGCGACCTACTTTACCATAAGCCTTNATTACNCCATANTAAGAATATGAGTCCGCAGGGCNAACNTCGGCAAAGTCTATCGTTATCATATTTCCGGCATGAGAAAGAGACACATAGATTCCGGTCTCCTCNGCTGTTGCCTCACACGAAGAACTGCCACCACCCTCAATAACGCACGGTTTAGAGAGCTCNGTTTCGATTTTGATGCCNCCACGNTCGCAGTTATTACACTTTAATGTAACACTNCCGGCAGTGAAATCAGTNCGCACANAGTATTCTTTATCACCNGGAAACCAACCGAAGTNGGGACAGTAATAATCAACCGTGATTACTTCGGGCGTGGTGTTATCGACAACATCAAACTGCAGCGGAGCCTCATTCTCATCACACCCTGCCAAAGTTAACATCACCAGCATNCAGCCAANCAGCCTCAAGCCCAACTTAAATGTCGTATTCATATTCACCGTTTTTATAATTAAACTCTCCAAATTTAGCAAAAATTCNTTGAATACAACATCAATAGAGGTAAATTTTAAACTATCTAATAGCAANCAGGCTCATACNGGACC
>JAAVCJ010000025.1:0-114592 GCA_014802385.1 Bacteroides sp. | reverse complement strand
GGTCGAGTATGAGCCTNNTTCGATTATTGGTGATGAGTTGGGCGCGACTTATTTGGTCTTGGCCTCAACCCACTTNCGGGCGTTNATGAATGCCTGTATCCAGGGGGTNACCTCGTCGTTGAGACGTGCTGTGGGATAGAANCCNCACTGCCANGGGAAGATGGCNCGCTCAAGGTGAGGCATCATGGCCAGGTGACGACCGTCGGCCGAGGCAAGACCGGCTACCGATGCCTTCGAACCGTTGGGGTTACCGGGATATGCACTGTAGTTGTACTTGGCAACGACGTGGTAGTTGCTCATAGCCTCGGGGAGATTGAATTTTCCCTCNCCGTGNGCTACCCAGATACCGAGNTTGCTGCCTGACAACGAGCCGAGCATTACCGAGTGGTTCTCGGGAATGGTGAGNCCGAGGAACTGTGACTCGAACTTGTGCGAACGGTTGTGTTCCATCTTGGTGGGTTTGGCGTGCTCGGGGTTGATGAGATTGAGCTCNATCATGAGCTGACAGCCGTTACANATGCCGAGGCTGAGNGTATCCTCGCGCTCGAAGTANCGCTTGAGGGTTTCCTTGGCCTTGTCGTTCCACAGGAANCCGCCGGCCCAGCCCTTGGCCGAACCGAGAACGTCAGANTTAGAGAAGCCGCCGCAGAAGACNATCAGATTGACGTCCTCGAGAGTCTCGCGGCCCGACATGAGGTCGGTCATGTGAACGTCCTTAACGTCNAAGCCTGCAAGGTGCATCGAGTAGGCCATCTCACGGTCGCCGTTTACGCCCTTCTCGCGTATGATAGCGGCACGTACNCCCGACTTACCGGCACGGTCGTGGGTGATGCCGTTGGCCTCAAGAGTTCCTTTCCAACCGGCGGGGAAGCGGTAGCGTATGGGCTGTTTCTTGTAGTTCTCAAAGCGCTCGGCNGCACAAACCTTNCCNCTCTGGAGTGTGTCGAGCAGGTAAGATGTGTTGAACCAGACGTCGCGCAGGTAGTCGATGCCGAACAAATGCTCGTTACCGCTNTGCTCAACNACNATNGTGCGCTCGTCGGCNGGCTGACCCAGCTTGANGATGCGTACACCGGCCTTGGCCATGTCGCTCTCGAATGTCTCGGTCTTGGCNGCNGCAACCTGTACGACNGCGGCGGGATTCTCGGCGAAGAGTATCTTGACGAGATCGCTGTNGTTGAAGCCGTCGAGGTTGATAGAGAGGCCACCGGTGGTATTGCCGAATGTCATCTCAAGNANCGCNGTGATGAGACCGCCGGCCGANATGTCGTGATAGGCGAGCAGNCGACGGTCTTTGACCTGTTTCTGAACGGCGTTGAATGTCTTGGCGAAGTATTCGGCCGACTCNATGCCGGGCACCTNACGNCCAAGCTTGTTGAGNGTCTGTGCCAGTGCCGAGCCNCCGAGCTCGAGGGGCATGTTAGAGAAGTCGATGTAGTAGAGTGTCGATGATGTGTTGCGAACGACGGGCGATACGGTCTTGCGTATATCCTTGACCTCGCCGGCAGCCGANATGATGACTGTGCCGGGGGCGAACACTTTGTCGTCGCCATACTTCTGGGTCATTGACAGTGAGTCTTTACCNGTNGGTATGTTGATGCCGAGCGCNCAGGCAAAGTCGCTGCATGCCTCGACGGCNCGGTACAGAGNTGCGTCCTCGCCCTCGTTCTTACAGGGCCACATCCAGTTGGCTGACAGNGATATGCTCTTCAAGCCCTCGGCGAGATTGGCACCGGCGATGTTGGTGAGCGACTCGGCGATAGCAATTACCGANCCCTTGGCCGAGTCAACGAGCGCTACCTGAGGTGCATGACCTATTGAAGTAGCTATNCCGGCCTTACCCTTGTAGTCGAGCGCAACAACNCCACAGTCGCTGAGGGGGAGCTGAATCTCGCCCTGNCACTGCTGACGGGCGATGCGGCCTGTAACCGAACGGTCAACCTTGTTGGTNAGCCAGTCCTTACATGCNACGCCCTCNAGGCTAAGNACGTTCTTGATGTACTCGTCTACCTTTGAGGCGTCGGTGGTGACATCATTATATGTAGTGGTGACAGTCTTGTCAGTAATCACGGTNTTGGGNGAGTTNCCGAACATGTCGGCCATCTCAAGGTCGATAGGNTTGACACCCTTGNCGTCCTCGAACACAAACTTGTGGTCGTCGGTAGTCTCTCCGACAACATACATCGGTGCGCGCTCACGGTCGGCGATGCGCTTAACATACTCGATGTTCTCCTCGTCTATAATCATACCCATGCGCTCCTGGCTCTCNTTGCCGACAATCTCTTTGTATGANAGAGTCTTGTCGCCGACAGGGAGTGCCTGTATGTCNATGTGGCCGCCGGTGGCCTCNACGAGCTCAGAGAGAGCATTGAGGTGGCCGCCAGCACCGTGGTCGTGGATAGAGACGATNGGATTGTTGTCGCTCTCGGCGAGGGCACGTATAACGTTNGATACACGCTTCTGCATCTCGGGGTTNGCACGCTGCACAGCGTTCAGCTCGATCGAGTTGTCGTAGCAACCTGTNTCGACCGANGATACAGCNCCNCCGCCCATGCCGATGCGGTAGTTGTCACCACCCATCACAACGACTTTCTCGCCGGGAACGGGCTCGCCCTTGATGGCATCTTTCTTGGCTGCGAAACCTACACCGCCGGCAAGCATGATAACCTTGTCNTAGGCATANTGTTTGCCGTTCTCGTCGTGCTCGAATGTGAGCAGCGANCCNCAGATGAGGGGCTGACCGAANTTNTTGCCGAAGTCGCTGGCACCGTTCGATGCCTTGATGAGAATCTCGGCAGGNGTCTGATACAACCANACGCGCGGGTTCATCATCATCTCCCAGCTGTGTTCCATCGACATGCGGGGATANGAAGTCATATATACGGCTGTACCGGCAATGGGCAGGCTGGCCTTACCACCGCCAAGACGGTCNCGNATNTCACCGCCCGAACCGGTAGCGGCACCGTTGAAGGGCTCGACCGTNGTGGGGAAGTTGTGAGTCTCGGCCTTGAGCGANATTACNGTNTCGATCTTCTTTGTCTCGAAGTAGTCGGGCTTATCGGGGTTGACGGGGTAGAACTGGTCGACAACCGGGCCCTTTACAAATGCCACATTATCTTTATAAGCCGACACAAGGCCGTTGGGGTTGACCTGTGAGGTCTTCTTGATGAGCTTGAAGAGCGAGAGGGGCTTCTCCTGACCGTCGATAACGAATGTACCGTTAAAGATTTTGTGACGGCAGTGCTCGGAGTTGACCTGTGAGAAGCCGAACACCTCGCTGTCGGTGAGCTTGCGGCCAAGTTTCTCGCTGAGCTGACGCAGGTAGTTCTCCTCGTCGGCGCTCAGAGCCAGACCCTCCTGTTTGTTATACTCAGTTATATCATCAATGTAGACTATCGCGTCGGGAGTCTTATCTACATTAAATACGCGCGAGTTGAGACCTTGGTACACTCGCTGGAGCATCTTGTCAAAGACGGGCTCGGCATCCTTCGAAGCCTGGAACTCCTCGATGCGAGTTATGCCCGACAGGCCCATGTTCTGGGTGATCTCGACGGCATTGGTGCTCCAAGGCGTGATCATCTCCTTGCGGGGGCCGACAAATGTACCTTTTATTGATGTCGCGCTCAGCGGACGGGCCTCGCCCAGGAGCCATGACAGACGTTCTTTCTCGTCGGACGTGAATTTGTGGTCACTCTCGACAGCATAAATCGTTGAAGATCCTTTTTTGAAAAATGTAATCATGATTGATGATATGGGGTTTCTTGGTGCAAAATTAACGAAAATCCGCGATATATACCGTCGGTTTAGGCGCAAAAATCAACTCATGGCCCCAAATTGGCATCATAGATGCACGGTTTGACACACATAATTCAGATTTTAAAGATTTTTAGTGCATTAACGGTGTATATCATTTCGATATATAAAAAATTATAAGTAATTTTGCACATTGTAAACTAACATTTGCCCGTCAAGGGCTGCAAATTATTTAACCGCCAATGAGTAATAGGATACTGTACATATCTCAAGAAATCACTCCTTACCTGTCAGCCAACCGCATGTCGACTACCGGCCAGAAGCTACCCCAGTATGCCCAGGAAAACGGCTACGAGGTGCGCATATTCATGCCTAAATACGGCGCCATCAACGAACGCCGCAACCAGCTTCACGAGGTTATCAGACTGTCGGGTATGAACGTTATAATTGACGATACCGATCATCCGTTAATTATTAAGGTGGCGACACTGCAGCCCTCGCGCATGCAGGTCTACTTCATTGACAGCGACGACTACTTTATACACAAGACCATCAGTGAGCTTGAGACGAGCCTCTATCCCGAGGAGAACGACGAGCGCATGATGTTCTTCTCGTACGGTGTCATCGAGACCGTCAAGAAGCTGCGCTGGGAGCCTCGCATTGTTCATTGCCAGGGCTGGGTGTCAAGCCTCGCGCCCCTGTACATGAAAACACTGTATGCCGACGACCCCACATTCAAGAATGCCAAGATAGTCTACAGCCTCTACAACGACACATTTGACGGCGCACTCAACGACCGCTTTGTCGACAAGCTCGAAGAGGCCGGCATACCCGCTGAAGTCATAGCCCGACTCAAAGGCAAACCGATAACCCATACCGAGGTGATGAAGCTCGCCATCGACTTCAGCGACGAAATAGCCATCTCGGCCCCCGACGTGCCTCAGGAACTCATAGACTATGCCCACGCGTCGGGTAAGCCCGTCATCGAGTATCCGGGCAATGACGAAGACTTCGGCGCCTATGTCGAGGCCTACGACAACATGCTCAAATAATCCAAGACCCAACAACACGTATTCATTTGAACACAACACGATGAATAGATTCTCACTAACAGCACTCACCACCGTGGCCGTCGCACTGTCATCGTGCGACAACAGCGACGAGATAGGTGCATCAATCATAACCGACGACATCTCGATTGTCAACGAAGACGACTTCACCATCGCCGGCAAGAGCATCAGAAATGAGCAGGTACAATCACGCACCACGATGCAGCTCATTGGCTCGATCGATGCCACCGAATATGGTTCGCTCTACAGCGATTTCGTCACTCAGTTCATGCCCGCATCGTCAATCGAGACCGAGGGTGTCATCGTTGACGGCATCACGCTGAGAATGGCGATACCCAAATCAACCGGATACGTGGGCGACACCATCGTTCCTATGGGTCTCGAAGTGTACGAGCTCACCGACAACCTGAAGTACCCCATCTACAGCTCGTTTGGTGACGAGGTAGCCAACTACTACAACCCCAGCAAGCCGATAGCATCTAAGGTCTACAACTTCAACACTGCAGGCCTGAGCGACTCGATCAAGGCACTTGCCTACTTCGAGATACCCGTCGATCTGCCCAAGTCGCTTGCACAGCGCCTGTTCGACATCTATGTCGAGGACAAAAACAACTACCTCATACCCGAACAGTTCGCCAAAAAATTCCACGGCCTGTACGTCAAGAGTAACTACGGCGACGGCCGTGTAGTCAAGATTGGTGCCACCATGATGTCGCTTAAATACCACATCGACGGCAAGACCGACGAAGGCAAAGACACCACCTATAATTATGTAGGCGACTACTATGGAGTGTCACCCGAGATTATCACAAATAACAACATCACCTATCGCATGTCAAAAGACCTCGAAGACCGCTACACATCGGGCGAGAACCTGCTCGTAGCCCCCATAGGTCTCGACATGGAGATAAAATTCCCCATCAACGACATACGCTCGACCTATCTTGAAGGCGCCGGCCGTGTAGCCGTAATCAACAGCCTCTCGTTCAGCCTACCTGTCGAGGAAATCAGCAACGACTACGGCATCACACCCCCACCCTACATACTCATGGTGCGTAGCGATAAGAAAAACGAGTTCTTTGCCAAGAACCAGATAACCGATAATCTCACCTCGTTCCTGGGCACATACAACTCGACCGACAAGTGCTACAACTTCCCCGACATGAGAGCTTATCTCACCGAGAGCGTCAAAAACGATAAACCGGCAACCGAGGAAGAATACACATTCACCATCACCCCCGTAACCGTCAACACCGAGACCGAGTCATCGTCAAGCTATTACTACTATTACTCAACACCCAGCACCACCATCAGCTCAATTGTACCATACGTTGAAACACCCGTAATGGTAAAAATTTTGCTTGACGACGCAAAAATTTCGCTCTCATATAGCAAACAAACGGTAAAAATATAGTAACTTTGTACTGCAAATCAGAAACACGATTTGCAGACCTGCCGCAATAGCTCAGTTGGTAGAGCATTTCATTCGTAACGAAAAGGTCGTGGGTTCGAGTCCCACTCGCGGCTCAAAGATTAAAACCTTAAAAGCCAACCTATTACGGGTTGGCTTTTGTCATTTTATGCTGTAAAACATATTGCATATTTCAAAAAATATCCCCAAATTTGAGGTGAAATCCGTGCAGAATCCGTGCATTTTAATTATTAACTTTCGTTAAATCTATTTTACTAATTTTTATACCGATATGTATAAAAGCAGTATACAGCTAAAAACTTATAGTAATACTCTATGTTCTTTACTGCACGGATTCTGCACGGCAGTTGCACGGATAAGCATTGTAAATTTCACCTAAAACACTATCTCTCAAACAACTATTCAAACATTTAACTGCAAGAATATGGCTAATTTATCGTTCGTCATCGTACCATCGAGACCAAACTCAGACGGCTCTCATCAAATTAGATTGAAGATTACCAACTCAAATTCGACCAGATATATTTCAACTCGGTTCAGAGTTGGATCTGAGTCTCAATTCCAAAACGGATTGGTCGTAAAACACCCACAAGCGACTATTATCAATAAAGAACTTCGCAAATTGCTCGGAAAGTATGAACAATTACTATCGACATTTTATAAGCCCGATGCCTCGGCTACGGATATTAAAAATTATCTTGAGAAGCCACGATTTGTCGGCGAATCGTTGAAGGAGTATGGAGAGAAGTATATTGCAGAGCTGAAGAGCAACGGCCAAAATTCGTATGCGCGTAACCTGGGGTATACTTTGAAATACTTATTAGAGTGCTTTGGTGAACAAATTCCGTTAACGGCCATCAATCTTTCGACCCTAAAAGACTGGGAGAAATTTTTATCAAAGCGTGGTGATTCCTCTACTACAATAAACATTCGCATGACTCATCTAAAGGCGTTGATTAACTCAGCTATCAATGAGGGTGTGGTTGAGTATAAGGTTTTCCCTTTTCGCAATTATAGAATGCCGGCCAAGAATGTGCGCGACATCTGTATAAGTAAGTCTGAGCTTACCAGATTAAGGGAGGCGGAGTTTACTGGTATATCGGCGAAGCGCCTTACTGTTGCCCGTGATTTATTTATGCTCTCGTTTTATTGTGCCGGTATTAACCTTACTGATCTATTAAGCGTGAAACTCAATGGCGATATTCTGACTTTTGTTCGTAAAAAGACTGCTGAAAAGAAGATTGGCGCAGATAAGGAGGTCTCAATGTCCATTCAGCCTGAGGCAAGAGTGATTATTGACAAATACATCAATAATCATGGGGAATTAGACATGGGCTACCATTACAAGGACTATGAGTATTTTCGTTCGTTTGTCACAAAGTCGCTCAACCGCATTGGTGAGGAACTGGGATTTGAAAAGCGGCTCACGTTCTATTCTGCACGCAAGACATTTGTTCAGTTCGGCTCGGAGTTAGGTATTCCATTATACATACTTGAATATGCCATCGGGCAGACCATTAAAGAAGCAAATAACCGCCCCGTATTCAATTACCTCAAAATTATGCGTCAGCAGGCCGATTTGGCGATAAGAACTATTATAGACTATTCATTAGAGCCAGATGGCGAGGACGAAATGCCGTTGCCTGAATGGGCGCGAAGACGCTGACAAATTCGTCGGGTGCAGCCAATAGTCTCAACAGGCCAATACAAGCGGATTGGCATCGCGTAGCCATTTGGATATTGTGCCTTTTGAGGGTTTGCAGCCTGTAGGTGTGGCCCAGGGGTTGTCGTCGCTCTCCTTTTTGGGTTTAAAATTATCATAGAGTTGCCCTATTTCGTCAACAATCTGTTGGAGCGTCCACCCCTCTGCACGTTTCAGACATGCATAACTGAAGGCCTGTGACTCTTCGCGCCATTTGATCATCGCATTTGTACGTGCCATGCTTGCAGCTTCGACCATTGCAGACACGTCATAGACCTCTTTGCCATTTTCATCAATACCGCTTGCCGGTCTGCCAAGTTTCGTACATTCGCGTCCTGAATTACTTATCCATTTGCCACCCTTTTGTATTATCTTTTTTCTTGCGTCTAAAGCCATTTGTGTGCGCTGGCGTATATTAGCCACTTCAATTTCTGCGGCAAGTGACAGTGCAAATAAAAGAGCTTTGCCGCCTATTGTTTCGTTCTCTATGCGTGTGGCATCTTTGCATTGCATAAGGATAATGCCATTTTCGCAACAGTGATTAACAATGTTGAACAAATCCGACATATTACGACCAATACGAGAGAGCTCGCTAAAATACAGTGTGTCGCCCTCTTTGAGTTTGGCGAGTAGTTTCGCAAATTTACGGTGGGTGTGTTCGTCTACACCTGTTATTTTCTCAATTAACTGCTCTTTTATGTCGCTTTCTTTGATGTGGTTGCGTTCGAGATATGAGTCAATACAGTGCTTCTGCTGCAAAAAATCCTGCTCATCGGTGCTGACGCGGTGGTAAATGTATAGTGCCATAATATTTCGTTTTTTTGTAAAGTTACTAAATTATTCGTTTGGTGCTACCAATAGCCGAGAAATGCCGTTTATTTGCCCTCTGAGCTCGTTTGCGTGTTCGGGTGGCACACTTTATCGGTTTTGTTGTTTGCGTGGATTGTGGGGCAGATTTAGGCGGCTTTAGCCAACAGGTCGTGCACTGCCGAAATTATTGCTTTGTCATTCTCGTTGAGTGATTGACGAAAATTTGTGTCAATCCTTAGACCTCCTAACCATATTTCGGGCGCATAGAACATTTTGCGGACTAAATCCAAAAGCCCATAATTAACTGCCCATTTCTTTAGGTCAGGATGCTGTAGCTTATATTTCAGCACGTTTAACTGCGTGATGCTTGTTATCTTCATTGCTCCCATATCTCTGTTATTTATTCGTTATTCTTTTCGGGTTGCCGGTGAGGGTTAATTTGCAAAAGCCATGCGCCAAGGCTGCCAGTTAAACGGGTAGGGGTAGACGGCGCAAACTCCCTCCAGCCATGCCAAAAGCTCAACGGGTTTGCGATAGCCGCTTTTTAGCCATCCTTTTTCGTGCCCGTTGATTGTGAGGGCATACGTTTTGCCTAAAATCTGATCGCGATGTAATGTTACATCTTCATTGCGCCCGATAATATCGTTAATGCGTGTTAGTGCTTCTTTCTGTGTCATTGTAGTAAATTTGTTAGTTATTAGCTCCCCGCCGAGGTGCCGACCCTCGCAAGTTCGCCGGAAGCGGGGAAAATGGGTTAATATTTTACGCTGTCAAGCATTTTTGAGCCAATATTCAAAACTTTATACCAGCGTAATAAATTCGGGTGGTTAGGCTCTTGCCGCGGGCTGATATTGTGCAATAACGCTTCGCCGATTCGCTGCACTTGCATTTGTATTTGTTTGTAACTTTTCATCTCTCTTGCTTTTGTGCCGTGGGGCGGTTAGTTATTTGTTGCCAATATTGGCGCGGTCTGCTGGAGTTATTGCGTAATGCCGCGCAACGTAGTGTTTAAGGTTGGCAACTCCGTGAGCTTTGCGATATTGTTTTAGTGCTGCTCTCGCTTCTTTGCGGCTCGCAAATACAATCGCATGACCTTTGAAATAAAACGGGGGTTGCTCGCTTTCGCCACAATATCCGAAAACTCCGGCACCGCTGTTGTATGTCAAATAAAATCCTTTCATTTCCTTTGCTTTTAGTGGTTATTTACTTTGTTGCCGTTGCAGCCATACCGCGGACGTATGCCAGTAACTCAGTAGGGCGCATGTCGGGGGTTAAACGCATTCCGGGGCGGTTGTAGTCGCCTATCACTTCGCCGACGGTTGCAAGGTAGCATTTTGGATATATAGACCAGCTTGTAAATACTTCTACCGTGTTAGCGGTGATCTGCTGCGCTGTTTCTTTTACTTTGTTTATAATCTGCTCGCGTTTCATCGTTTAGGGTTTTTGTGGGTTATTTACTTGACATTGCCGCCGTCCTTCAGAGCTTGGCCAATCCACGCGAAAAACATTATTATTATTAAAATTGCTGTCATAGCTGTGTTATTTAGTCTTGTTATTAATTTCGTTGTGTCGCTTTGCGTATTCGTTGAGGCTCGCCAGTCTGAGCCATACGGCGAGAATTACGCCGGTTATGCCTAAAATTGCCATAGTGTCCAGGGTTAGCGATTGGGGAGTTCAGTATATAATACGCGGGTCTGTGTGTCTGGGTCGTATGCACCACCGCAAATGCAGATCCCGAGAGCTGCACCGGCGTTGACAATTGACGCGGTCAGATTGACGGCGCAAACGGTGTAAGACTGTGTAACGATGTTGTGGAGGTGTGCCGATACGGCGTTAATTAATTCGGTTGTGTTCATGTCTTTTGTATTTGATTGTTATTTGTTCCCCGGCTCGGTCTCGATCCGTCGGCGCCTGGTTAACGCGGCTGGGGTTATTAGGTTATTCACATCGGGAGCCCAGAGTAATAGCAAAGCCACCAAAATTCAATACTGACAAATGCGACCAATGCAGCGCCGACGATTACGCCGACGATTGCCGCGAGGGCTTTTATTTTGTGGGTCATAGTCCGGCGTATTTTGTTAACAGCCTTGCAGCGGCGGCAATTCGTCCGCGTTTCGTTTTGAGTTTGCGCAAATACTTGACTATTTTTGCGCCCTCGGTGGATTGCACCCACTTGTTACCGGGAAAACCGCGATAACCGTAAACCATACACACGCCATCAACGTCGAACGCGTCCCAGTTCCAGCCACAACCGCCGGCGTTATAATATTCGGGGGATAGGCCGCAAAGGCTCTCAATTTCTTGCCCTGTCATGTAGTCGCAATTTATCACGGTGTTAAAATAACTCTTAATCTCGCTGCGTGTTACTTTCGTTTTCATTGTCATATCGTGTTAAGCGTTTTCTACTTCATATTTGGCATTCTCGACGATATAGGCGGTGTAATTGCGCGTTACCTGCTCGATGTCCTTTGCGGTGGGTGTCATGTGGTCGTGCTTCTTGACCAGCTTAACGGCGGCGGTTACTGCTTTTTTTGTTACCGGCTGCCACGAGATCCAAAATGTCAAGTTATCCCACGCGGTTGCATCGTCCAATTTAACGGGGCCTTGATTCGTGAACGCGTTAACTACTAACTTGACCGCCTCAACGGTGTAACGCTGGTATATTTCGGCGGTGTTGTGTAAATAGATGTCTAAACACTGCCCAGCGTGTGAGAGTTCGGAAAATTCAACGGTCTTTGTCTCGGTGTTCATGGTGTCGGATGTTGAGGGGGTGGTGTTATCGGGGTTGTTTATCGCATTGCGGACGCTGTTTGTGAGCCATTCGGGGCGATTGTTCCAACTTACTTCATTGCAGTAAAGAAGAACCCACACGCCCGCAAAGCGTTCTATTTCGGCGGTCAATCTATCCCACGCGTCAAACTCCAGCGTTACCCCGTCTTGCTCCATTTTGTAGGTGCATTTTTCAGCGTACGCGTTTAGATTCAAATCTAAATCGCGGGTGTCGTGGTTGCTGTTCCATACATCTGCAATTTCTGCAAGTCCGAAGGCGTCAACGTATTCGGGTGTAAATGCGAGATGTAACGCGTTTTCTATGGTGATGTTATTTGCTTTCATCGTGATGGTGTTTAGTGGGTGAGTGTTTGAAGGAGATTTTTATTTGAATGAGGGGCAGAGCTTGCCGCCCCTCGGTTTTTTGTTACTGGTCCTTACTGTTTTTCAGTATTGCCACGATTGCGTAAATGTCAATCAGTAGCAAGGAAATAAAACCGAAAAACTTGATGAATAACGCGGAGCTTTCAATGTTTACTAACTCCACACACGCCACGCATAAAGTTGCTACCATCGTGGCAATAATTAGGGAAATTGCTAAAGTTTTCATAACTTTGCGGTGTTTTAATTTTATATTTCGCCCCGTTTAAGTCTGAGAAGATGAACGAACGGGGCTTTTATCGTTTCATCTCCGCACTACAAAGGTACGAAAATTATTTGACACTACAAACATTTAAGCAGTTTATTTTCAACACCTTAAGTAGTATTTGCAACCCTATTTTATAACCATCAAAATATCGTACACCCTACCCCCTTACATGCGCCACAACTCACGATAACTATTTTTATATCATGGATCTCATAAACAAACGACAACGCAATACACGCCATTTATTGCGGCTATGAAACATTTATTTAAAAATAATCGGTGTATTATTTTGACAGTTGATTGTTTTTATATATATTTGCAGAAAATTATCGTTGTGTCGAAAGTTAAGTAATTGACACACAATGCTTTAAGTTGTGCTTATTTAGACAGTGTCTAAATAACGGAGTTGTGGGTGTCTTGACACGCATACGTCCCTATATGTGGCGTAACGAGTCGAGTGTCAAATACTTAGATTGATGAAGAACGAGGCAAAGGGGTGGCGGGGGTAAAAAGGTGTCGCACGAAAAACTGGCAGGTGCGACCTTGAAAAATTTTTTATTCAAAATTTCGGATTTCCCACTTTTAAGAAAGTTTAACATGATTTTAAATCAAAAGTCGTGTTAATGTAGCAATGTTTAAATTGGCCTACTTATGCAAATTGTTTATTATCAGTATATTTATCTTTATTTTGTAGGTTAGTAGGATTATTTTCTTTTAATTATTAAATACTCATTAGGTAAATAGAATAAGAGAAAAGAATAATAATTATTTTTAATTATTTATATAGGGCGAGCATAATCCTACTTGGGGTGTAACTACATGATGTTAAAGCTGTTAACTATATAAATAGATTGTATGGAGAGCTATTTGGTATGAGCCTTTTCGCTGTATTATTATTCGAGTGTGACTTGAATGGAATTTGCGTAAATCGTTTATTTACGTTTACTTTGCCGTGTAAAATCAAATGAATAATAGATGAAGCAGCGAATAGGACTCATAGACATAGATGGGCATAACTTCCCAAATCTTGCGCTCATGCGTTTGTCGGCATGGCATAAAGCTCATGGTGATAGCGTAGAGTGGGCTATACCTATGTTTGGTGAGTATGATAGAGTGTACGCCAGCAAAATCTTCACGTTTTCGCCTGACTTTACCGATAACTACGATTGTGAGATTGTTCGCGGTGGCACTGGCTACGATTTACACGCAGTCTTACCCTCCGAGATTGACCGCTTACAGCCGGATTACTCAATATATCCACAGGTTGATAAAAAGACTGCCTACGGCTTTTTGACGCGAGGGTGTCCGAATAAATGCAAGTGGTGTGTTGTGCCGATTAAGGAGGGTGCTGTTCATCCATATATGGACGTGGACGAAATAGCCATTGACGGACGCACAAACCTTGTGCTTATGGATAACAACATTCTCGCTTGTGATTACGGATTGGAGCAGATCGAAAAGATAATCAAGCGTGGATATAGGGTTGATTTCAACCAAGCGTTAGATGCAAGGCTTGTCACTGACGAGATAGCGAAGATGTTGGCGAAAGTCCGTTGGCTATCACATATCCGTTTCGGTTGCGATACTCCCAAGCAGATAGGCGAGTGTGAGCGAGCAATGCAGATGATAGACTCTTACTGCGATACTCCGCGCTCTTATCTTATGTACGCTATGATTACGGGTAATATGCAAGAGGATTACGAGCGTTTGTCGTATTTCCGAGGATTTAAGCGTGTGAGGGTCGTAGCACAACCTTTCCGCGATTTCAATGACCCAAAGCAAGTAATTCCGCAGTGGCAAAAAGATATGGCACGTTGGGCTATGCGTAGAGAGTTCTGGACTACAATGGACTTCAAAGACTTCAAGCCACGAAAAGGTTTTGAATGTAGCGAATATTTCAATCAATAAACAACGTGAAACGGATAATCGTGAATAGCTACCACGTGAAAGCACAAGCTGATGGTGTTTCCGTTTCACTATTTCATCAGCGCAAACATTAACATCAGCGAGAATGACAAATATAGGCAACATAACACTGACGCAAGGCGATTGCTTACAAGTCCTGCCTACGCTCCCCGACAATAGCGTTGATTTGGTGTTGACCGACTTACCCTATGGGTGTTTGAATAAACGCAATAAACACGCTCAATGGGATAAGGAAATAGACATTGACGCTCTTTGGACTGAATTACTGAGAGTGGTAAAGCCTAATGCCGCTATCGTGCTTTTCGGGCAAGGTTTATTTTCGGCAAAACTGATGATGAGCCAACCCAAGTTATACCGCTATTCGCTTGTCTGGGATAAGGTGCGGACTACGGGATTTTTGAACGCGAATAAAATGCCGTTGCGTCAGCACGAGGACATATTAGTGTTCTATCGGGAGTTGCCTGCCTACAATCCGCAGTTGAGAGAGGTTGCACCGCATTTGAGAACACACTCAAGAAGTGGTAAGAGCAAGCCCAATGCCAACTCTTGCTATGGCGGTATGAAACAATCGGCTCAAGACGGAAAATCGTGTATGAAATTCCCGACCTCAATACTGCAGTTCCAGAAGAAACATAAGGATTGGGTGCACCCGACCGAGAAAGACGTGCCGTTGCTTGAGTACCTTATACGCACCTACTCCAACGAGGGCGATTGTGTGCTTGATTGCACAATGGGGAGTGGCTCTACAATGGTAGCGTGTGCCAACACCAACCGCAAAGGAATTGGAATTGAGTTGATGGAAGAATACTATAACATTGCCGTTAAGCGCGTCAGTGACGCTTTGGCACAACCGAAATTAGATTTAGCGATATGAATAAAGAAAAGATAAAAATATTAGCGATAGTTAAGAGTGGCGAGCATACACAATACGTCTTAAACCGCCCTATACAAATGTCGTACACAAAGATTGACCGAGAAACAATCATCGGCGAAGACGAGGGCGTGCATAGTTTTTATAGGCGCGATAATATGACACTACCCTTTGGCAAGACTGCTTTTGCAGGTCGTAAGTTTACCCTGCCACTGACTGACGGAACAACCGAAGAATGTAGAGGTCAATGGTGGAGTGATTTATCAAAATCAGCGAGAGAGTTATTCCCTTTAGATTCCCTTTGCTATTTTGCCTACGCCACAAAAGAGGAATTAAGGGATTGTTATGTATTCACTGGCTCTATGTGCGAACAGCAATGGCTTGATAAGTTGGTTGCCGAGTACAAAGGCGAAACTTATGAATATTGGGAGTACAAAAAGATGCTATCTTCCGCCACTAACACCCCACAATAAGACTGCGAGAATATGAACGGAATAATCATAGACAGCAAGGTGTATGAGGCTGAGATAAGCCCTGGCATAGGTCAATGCTTATATTGCGATTTATTGCCTCTATGCCGGGAGCATTACAGTAACCCAAAAAATGCCAAGCCATGCGAATTATTCTCTCCTTGCAACAAGATTTATTTTAAACTCTCCCAATCCCTAACCGACAAACTGAATGGAAAATGAAGAAACAAGACCCACGAGAGTGTAGGCATTATAATTCAAAAATAAAGGCTTGCAAATATCAAGAGACTATTTGTTACCACCATGGTGACAACTTGAAAATAATTGTATGTAAGGTAAATAATTGTAAATACTTTACACCTAAAACCCAATAACAAATGAAACATCAAATAGCCACTAATCCCGATCAAGCAAAGCGTCTGCTTGCTTGTGGCGTTGACCCGAATACTGCGGATATGTATTTATCCATCAATATGTGCCCAGGAGAGAATTACGGCAAATATAGCACTCGTGTACTCGGAGAAGATTTATTAACACTTCATGAGATACTGCGTTCAGTAGATTACTCACCTGCGTGGTCTCTGTCCGCGTTGCTTGAACTTCTGCCTAAACACCTTGACGGTTTCCCACTTACAAAATGGTACCCTCCGTTCATTGAAGGTGAGATATGGGAAATGGATATTCCAAATGTCCTCAATGGCTATGTCAAGCTGTACTCCAATGGTGAGTATTGGATTGTGGATTATGACTGGGATGGATTTAATGGAACACTCCCTCAGCACGGAAATCCCATTGAAGCGGTAGTGCTTGCAATAGAATTACTTCACGCTAACGGCTACACCCTCAACACGAAATAACATGGACGCAGATAAACTGAACGAGGCGGCAGTAGAATATCGGAATAGCTCCAACGTCTCAACCGAGAATTTTTGTCTTACAGACATTGAGGACGCTTTTGAAGCTTGCGCACAATGGCTCATGCAGCAGCCCCTCTCCGACCGCCTGACCGATGAGGAGAAAGAGAGGATAAAAGCGAAATACAACGAGCTTAAAAGCCTAAACTCAATAACTAACGATATGTTTGCTGATGATACTGCAATATTGGAGTGGCTATTCGGCAAAGAGTTATTCACCAACCAACCGACCGAGGTATGACAAAAGAAAAGAACGATATGACCAACGAACACAACTTCAAGGTGGGCGACAGGGTACGTCTCAAAGGAGATTACGCATTTGTCGGCACAATCGTAGACGTAGGATTATATAGTGCAGACATCATATGGGATTGTGAACCCAACGAGATATATCTGCAAGCATTCGATTGTATTGAGCATATTGACCGCCGTACAGCTTTCCTCACGCGCTTGCAGTCGCTTCTGAGGGAGTTTGAGGCCACCCTTGTTGCACACAAGACGGATATGCCTGTAAGTGTGTATTTCAAAGATAACGAGGCACCCTCTGCATCTATCGGCAAAGAAATCAATAAAGGTTGCGGGGTGGTTGTTACCGCCGACAACATAATGGACTTTGACAAGGAATGAGCATGATAGTAACCGTTTTCTATTGGATAGGTGTAATTGGAGCCTTGTTGATTAGCATAGCGATTATAATTGTATTTGCTTCTCTCGTATATGGGTGGTGCAAATCCGCATACCGACATGGAAAGATGCTATACAATCGCTCTAAGATGTGTAAAAAAGTATCAGCAAGCATAGGACACAGTTGTGCTTTGTGGCTTATCAATTACAACGAGCGTAACGGCTTTAAGTATAGTGGATATTCAGCAGGCGATTGGGAAAGATACTTCGGACAACAAATGAGAAAAAAGAAATAATCATGCCCAGCATCCGCAACACCAAGTCATCGACGCAGTCGCTTCGCAAAGCGAAGAAAAGGCTGAAAAGGGAGATAGCGGAGTTAAGAACGGATATGACTACATTAGGTAAGAAGTCAGCAACGTGGCTCAATATATTCGCTTTAGACGCTATCAACTTTGAAATAGAGAGTAAAAAACAAGAATTGCAACAACTTAAAAGGAAGAAAAGATGACAGTAAAAGAATTGATTGAGGCTCTTAGCCAATATCCCGAAGATGCTAAAATTATAGTATCGGGAGGATATTATGATGGTGTCTGCGTTGAAAATTGGGAGCCTCAAAGTTTTGAGTATTGCCCTTCATCAAACGACATAATATTAACCCAAGAAAAAGACCTAAAATAATATGCCAACCCACGAAGTAACCGGCTCTGCCGCTTTGCATAGCAAAGAAATAAAGAAAGCTATTAGAGGGTATGCACTGAATAATGGCAGTGCGTTGTGTCCTGCGAGTTGCATTGACTATATTATCAATGATTTCATTGAGCAACTTTCAAAGGACTACTGCATCGTGCCGAAAGAACTCATCCGCAAGGAGTATGCGAAAGCTCAGAAAACCCACGACCTCTATACGAGCGCAACGTGCATAAACGAAATGGAGAGTCGTGCAATAGACCATGCAGAGGGCAGAATGTGTGAACTGACTACCCTTTTCGGTAAGTCGCTTTTTGAGGAGGAGAAATGAAACGCAATACCCACATAGAAACAGTTGTCATTGGCAATGAGGTACATTTCCATGAATTGCCAAACAAACCCTCGTGGATACCTCGTATCGTGTTTCAATATGCACCCTATGCCAAGTTTGACAAGTACCACAATAAGAAGAAAATGAAATGAGTAACAATATACACCCTAAATTACGAGCAGCAATTGACAACATGTCAGATGAGCAGATTGCCGAGATTCTGAACACTAAATATACAGCAGCTGACATAGCTAAGCAGCAGAAAGCGTTGGAACAGTTAAAGGAACAACTCTGCAACCCAAAACAAGTAACGATCGAGGGCTGGGTAGCGGTTGATGAGTACGGAATAGGTGGGTGCTTTCTCCACACTCAGAAACCACACGCTGAAAGTAGAGAGTTCTGCGATACAGGAGAGTATGAGATTGGATGGTATAGTGATGGAGTGAAGTATGAATTAGACAGCAGACTCTTTTCCGACTTGACTCCAGAAAGCGAACCTCAAAAAGTAAGAATCACCATAACACCGATAGACCAATGACAAACCTACTTTTAATCATCATCGCCGTGCTGTTAGCCGTGCGGATAGTCCTGCAACTCAGGCAGGGCAAGAGAGCGTTTGAGAAGATGTATCAAGCGACAAGCGAGGTTAAGAACATTATAGCTCTTATTCCTAACGAGAAAGGAGATATAATGGACGCAGTAAGAATAAACAATAAAGCCGGATATGAACTTGTGCAGGTCGTTCCGCAAGTTAGAGCCAATGACGAACTGAACTCTATGCTTATTTTCACCCGCAAGGAAATCAAGAACTATTACGAAAAATAACTATGGGAGCATTTATAGCAAGACAGCCAAACGGATTACTTTGCCGTTGGAGTACAATAGTGGATAACATTACCCACTACAATATGACCGAAGATGAGTATGTTGAATATCGTGCAGAGAAAGCGCGAGAGGATGCACGTTGGGAACTTGAAAACAACCCTCGCTTTATCCGTCCATTCTCGGAGATACTTGAAAAGCGTGATAAAGACCTCGTGTTGCAATGTCTCGGTGCGATAGAAAACCCCGAAGATTATACAGCGGAGAAGGTTGAGGAAAGCAAGGCTGAAATGGTGCGCTTGCAATCCGAGTTTGATGCACTTGTTGAAATAATGAGAAAGGAGGACTGATATGGCATTTGTAGCAGTTGACGCAGACGGAGCGGAAGCAATTTACGATGAGATTCCCACAAGACATAATAAAAGTTGGAGTCCTGCGAAATACCGCAATGGTGAAGATACAGATTGGGTATATCTTCCTCCTGGCTCAATCGCCAAACTCATCGGCAGAGAGCTGACGTGGAAGGATGAACCCGTAATGATTGAATAAGTATGGAAACGATAGAAGAAAAAGCGCAAGCCTACACGGACTCAACCGATACACGCGTTTTCGGCTGTGAAGAAACTTTAGATGCGACTGAGTTAATCCAGCGGGGCTACATTGTAGGGGCGAATGATGCTCTTGCAGGGCAATGGCGCAATGTAGATGATACGTTGCCTGAAACAGATGAAGATGTGCTTGTAGTTTATTCACGCTCCTATACCCCTACATACATAGAGATGGCAGTAGCTTACTATGACGGTGAGGATTGGTACACGCAAGACGGCTCGCATATCCGACCTACTTATTGGATGGCTATCCCCGAACCACCTAAAAGCAAATAATATGGCAAAATCAGACATATACGAGTATCTTAGCCGATTTTGTGCCGAGGGCATGGAAAAGGCGCATGAGGAGCTGAGGAAAGAGAATCCGAAGGCGTACAAGAACCCCCTGCGCGGACTTGGCAGGGGCGGTTTTAAGCTCTACCCAAACGTAGATGCGATGCTCTGCGACCTCTTTGAGCGGAGATTGTGCATGAGCAAGGAGAAACCTTTGCTTATGAGCGAGGATTTGCAGACGCTCTACGCCTACAACGGGGAGCGATTTGAGCAGATTACGATTAAGATTGATACTTTTATCATAGAACTTGCCAAACGGACGCTCAGAGAGCTTGAAATCGGCTCAATGTATGTGCAGAGGTCGCCCCGAAGCATGGCAAGTGCGGTGATAGGTACTCTTATGAGTACGGAGGAGTATATCTACCGCTCGGACAGACGCTATATCGCGTTTTCCAACGGCATTTTTGACCTTGAAAAGCGCAAATTAAAGGCGTTCAGCCCCGAATATAACCCTTATCTGACGCTTGACATCGAGTATATGTCCTCGGACGAGGCTTATAGGCGCGGAGCTAATGAGTGCGGTACATTTAACAACCCGTGCAACTTATGGAAAACAAAGCTAAAAGAAATCCTACCTCACCCCGAATTTCAGGCGGCGTTTCAGCAATGGTGTGGCTCTCTTTTGCTTGACCCAACAAAGTTTGTCAGGGAATATGTGTGCTATATCACCGGCTCAGGAGCAAATGGCAAGAGCGTACTCGCAAACGTGGTGTCGGAGGTGTTCGGTAATCGTTACTTCTCACACTTCACTCCCCGGCAGTTGTTCAAAGACTCCGACCGTGGGGCGAATATAGCTGCCCTGCGTGGCAAACTCGCCAATATGGTTGACGATCTAAACGACAAAGACATCTCCGGCGGCGATTATAAGCGATTTGCGAGCGGACAAGCCTTTGAGGCTCGCATCCCCTACGAAAAGCGACCGATAACCGTGTATGCTCCGCCTATGCTCTGCTGCACCAACGAAATGCCCGAACAAAGGGATTTTTCAAATGGGGGAATGAGGCGGCAGTTGATTATTAGGTCAAGAGATGAAAGTCTATCACCCGATGAACAAGACCCCGAACTGGCTACTAAACTCACCACTCCGATAGGACGCGCCTATATCTTCAATTGGATAGTTGATGGATATAGAGCCGTGATAAAAAACAACGGCAAGATAGAGCTTGGGGCGGAGGTTGTAAAGGCTATGAATATGATTGCAAATAACAGCAGCAACCTACGCCGCTGGTGGAGCGAAAACAACTATGTGGAGGTGGCACAACCCGAAAAAGCCGACCCACGTTGGAAAACGCTGAAATCGTTGTGGGAGGAATACAAGCAGTTCTGCATTGACGAGGGCAGCATGAGGCGTGACAAGCGCGATTTGTCGCAGTTCCTACGCAACAAGGAGTTTGAGATGAAACGTAACATCCGCACGGTCACGGGCAATGTTCAATACTGCATCGGCAAGTTGGACTATGACACAACCGAGCAGGGTGAGCTTATTCTTGGGGCGCAAGCGGCAAGCCGATGATGCGGAGCGTACAAATATTAAAGTAATACACAAATAAATATTGCGTAATTCACTAAGAGTATTTATATTTGCATTATGAAACGGATAGGTTGAAGTAATTAATCAACTGACAAGGCGAAGCAGTTGCGCTTTCCGCTTCATATTTTCATTCAACTGCGTAATTTAACAACTGCAAGAATGACGCTAAAGGAATTACAAGAACGGCAATCGTGGACGCTTGAACAGAAGATAGACCACTCACTCGGCACTATTGAGGCTTTTGTCAGCCGTATGGGTGGCGTGGATAAGGTCTATGTGTCGTTCAGTGGTGGCAAAGACTCTACCGTGCTATTCCACCTTGCGAGAATTATCTACCCTGATATTCTCGGTGTGTTCTGCAACACTGGCAATGAATATCCCGACATTATCCGTTTTGTCAGGAAGATGCAAGCAGACGGAGCGAATATTGAGATTATCCGTCCTAAGTTTACGCCTCGGCAAGTGTGGGCGAAGTATGGGTTTCCGTTAGTTGGTAAAGAAATATCTTATTACGTCCACCAAGTCCAACATAATCCTAATAATAAAATCGCTCAGTTGAGAATGAGCAAAGACACTCAGTTTGGTATTAGCGAAAAATGGAAATGGTTGGTTAATGAACCTTATGCCGTTCACAATGTATGTTGTGACAAACTCAAAAAAGAGCCGATGCACCGCTTTGGCAAAGAGAGCGGTCGTTACCCCATAATCGGCACAATGGCGAGCGAGAGCAGACGTAGAACAAAGGAATATCTCAAAAACGGCAACTGCAATTACTTTGATAGCGAATCTACAAAATCCCACCCCCTTTCAATATGGTTAGAGCAGGACATTTGGGACTACATAGCCAAGAATAACTTGCCGATAGCCGACATCTACCACAAGGGAGCGACACGCACGGGTTGTATAGGTTGCGGTTTCGGAGCGCAGTTTGCCGATGATACGCGTTTCCGCACGTTGCGCACGCATTACCCCAAGTGCTACGATATGGTGATGAACTACACTAACAATGGTGTTACGTTCCGTGAGGCATTGCGTAAGGTGCTTGCCGTGAATAGGCTCTATCTGCCCGATGAAGAACCGAAAAACTTATTTACTGATATGTATAACAATGACAACGTGCGAGGTTGTGAATAAGAAATTAAACGGCTCAGACAAGTACCCCGATGCTCGCACCATCGGGCGAAAGTTTGCCGACGACGGTCGGCGAGCTAAAGGTTGAGCATAATTTTTAGATATGACGAAAGACGAACTGATAGCCCTGCGCCGTGAGCGTAGCAAACAAGAGCTGAATATCGGCGACAAAGTGATAGTGCATGGCATATCGGATAAGCCCCTATATGACGGCAAGGTTGCGACTATCATTGAAAAAGGCATAATCTGTAATGAGGTGTATTACGGCTTGTATATTGAGGGTAAGGTTGTGGATAGATGCAGTGTGCCCAACCCACTTAATCCAAAATCTCAGGCTATCGGCAAAACCGCCTTACTTGCCCCGTTCTATGCCGAGGATTTGGAGTTGGTAAAACAGTCGACCGATGAAATCAAGTGTGGCGACCGAGTTGAAACCCCTTATGGAGTGCTTATTGTGGATATGATTGCCGGTGAAAATATTTTCGGGCATTATGAGAATGGTGATGCTGGAATTTGGATTAAAAAGGAGTTAAATAGGCGCAAAATTCAGCCCAACGACCACACAATCACAATCCCCGTCAAGGCGGATTTAGACGATACATATTGGGATGCGTACCGCGCCGAACTTGCGTCAAAAATCGCCGTGGCGTATGCTGAGAAAGGACGTTATAAGCCGAGCGAGATAGGTGAATTTGCCGTAATGGTGGCTAATGATGTAGTTGACAACCTCAAAAAGCAGATCCAATGATTGACATAAACACCCTACATATAGGCTCGCACGTCCTTGCAGATGGCAAACGTGAACGTGTGCGAGGATTGGACGAAGATAACGGACTGATTATCCGTTTTCCTGCGGAGTATGTGCTTACAAGCGATGTTGAGCCGATACGCATAACCGAGGAATTGCTGACGGAGTTGGGGTTTGAAAACACAAGCTCTACAAGACGTATCGTATATACCAAAGGTTGCGAATATGATGGTCTGTGGGTTGAGGTGAGAAACCATAAAGACCGATGGGAGGTGTTTGTGAGCAACAATGATTGGGACGGAAGAATGGCTGTCCGCTATCTCCACGAATTAGAGGCGTTCCTATACCTCACCACCAAAACCGAACTGATAAAAGAGTAAGATATGAAGAAAATACTACTATCAATATTTGCGATTGCCATATTGAGCGGTTGCACCCACACGGGACAAGGTGAACGTGTGCAACTTACGAAAACTCACGATGAAAGTTTCAATGTGCAGTTTTTGTTTGAGGCAGACGGAGTGAAAGTATATCGTTTTGTGGATGATGGTCGCTATATCTACTTTACCAATGCTAACGGCAAATGTCGATACACGGACGAGCAGGTTGTCAGCAATGGCAAGACCACAATGCTTATCAGCACCGATATTGAAACGATGTGTAATGCTAACGAGTAACCACAATGAGCGAATTTGACAAACTGCCCGGGGCTATAATCACGGCGGCCGCCGAGGTTTACGGCGTGAGCGTGGAGGATGTTATGAGCGATAGCCGCAAGCGCTCTATTGCGGAGGCTCGGCAAATGGCGATGTTTCTTTGCCATGAAAAGACTTTGCTTGACATCACGGACATAGGGATTGTGTTCGGGCGAAAGCATCCGACTGTTATTCACACAATCCGCAAGGTTGAGGGTATGCTTGAATTTGATCGCCTTACGAAGCGGAATTACGAACTTATAACTGAGAGATTGAAATGAGCATATTTAAGAATAAACCGATTGAGAGAGTTGAGGTAGGCGGCTTTGTCGCCGAGTGGTATTTCAAGGGAAACAACATCAAGGAAAGCTATCTTGAAATAAGCACCGTGAGCGGGATCTGGAGTATGCGCGTGGATGCGCGTTGCAATGCTTACGGCTATTTGCTGGAGTCAGCACGGCAGGGTAAGGTGGAGAATATTCACGGCTACGCAGCATTGCTTTATATCACGGCTCAACAGCTCACGCAGGAGCAGGGTTTCTGCGATGATATAACGCGCAGTGTGCAGAAATGGCAGCGGCGTATGGAGAAAAAGGCGGAGAAAGCGGCAAAGGCAGTGACCGAACACGAGGAGCTTGCCTCGCAAGCCATAATGGAAGATGTGGCTGCCTATGCAGACGCGACTCCCGGGAAGCGTAAGCAGATGCGCAAGCAGTGGAAGGAGGACGCGAGAGAGGTGTTGAGGGAGGATAAGGTATGAACGCGAAACAAATACTTAATCACAAACTTTCGCAGATAAAAGAAAAGTTGGGCGATAAGGTGGAAAGGCTTAACGAAATGTTACTTAATGACACCGACCCAACCCCTCCCGAAAGATACGAAAAACTGACGGAGAAGTTGCAGGATTTAATCAGCAAAGAAAAGCATTAAAAATGATAACAATGACGTGGCACTTAATCCTATATATGCTGATTGAAATAATCGGTTTTGTATGGGCTATAAGCGGAGATAGCAGAGCAAGTGGCTACTTCGCTATATCTTCACGCGATTGTAGGATAACTTTATGGTTAGTCCTTACGTTTGTATTCACGCTTATTTACGGAGGTATATTTTGGTGGTGATATGAGCGAAGTTGAGAACTATTACCGAAATTGCATTTTCTATTTCCGCATTGACGGAATGTGTGCTCGCAATTTGGAGTGCGGAGGAAACATCAAACCCTGCATATACCGATTTAACTGCCCGTGGTTTGAGGCAGACCCAAGTTTAACCCATAAAAATGAAGAATGATTATGAAATACAAGAAAAAGCCAGTTGAGGTTGAGGCAGTGCAGTTCAATGGACGCAATGTCGGAGAAATTGAAGTATTTATAGGAAAGAAACTCAAAAGCAGAGTATTCTCGGGTGCGGCATATCAAGCAGGTGTAGCTGCGCCTCTCTTTGAGATTGACATTGAAACACTTGAAGGCACTATGACCGCCACGCCTAATGACTACATCATTAAGGGTGTAAAAGGCGAGTTCTATCCGTGTAAGCCCGATATTTTCCAAGCGACTTATGACCCCGTAACGGAGTAACAACCAATGAAACCGAAAAAGAATAACCAACGCGAGTTAGGCATTACTACGGCAGTGGCTCGTATGCTGATGCGGCTCTTTTATTCGTGCTATCGGCTCGGCGTGAACCACGCGGCAGAGGAGCAGGACGAGGGTTTATGCAGAGCGCATATTGAAAAGACACGTCAGCCGGGAGTTTTCGGTACGATTGCCAGCGAGTATGCGTCTAACGACCTTTTTTGGCAGTTGGAACTTGAAAAACTTGCGATTGAGGGCGGTTTTTCAACTCCGTTTACTCGCTATCGGCGCAATGCAGGGAAAACATATCGTAACTACTACTCGGTTGCCTACGAGATAGCGCAGGACTTCTACAATGCAGGGTTGAAAGACTACTGCGATGCGCCCTCGGCGGTGGATATTCACACGTTCAATCACTGCGACCTACACAACCGCGTGAAATGGACTCGGCAGGGTATCAAGGCGTGGAAGATTGACAAATGGGTGTCGGACGCACAGACGTTTGCTCTGCAACGGCAGTATATATCGGCACAGAGCGATGCGAAAATGAAAGCGAAAGACAACCACTATACTTTTTTTATCCGAGGGATTAAGAACGCCTCGGCGGTAAGTTTTGATGCAATGACGTAGGGATATGGGAGAAGAACTAAACAAACTTTTCGGTGGAGCGAGCGAGATGTTCTTTGCTCCACTTGGCGAAGATAAGATGCAGAAACTCGGCAAGGTTATTGCTGACTCTACCATTCTATCTGAGGAGGAGGCTATGGAAATAGACCGCATTAAGGTCAGAGAGGCGATGCAGATTGAACCGTTTAACATAGAGCCTATAAGTTGTTCCTTTGACCTCGCAGACGGACAAGATTGGGAAACGATATTAGGCATAAGAGAGGAAAACGGACAGCCAATGGTATGCTCGCTTACTATAAGCGGTAAGCCATATATCCACCGCCCGAAAAATCTTAAATACCCGAATAAGAAACGTGCAAGGCGTATATGGAAGAAATGGGCGAAACGCTACGGAGTTACCCCTGTTCAGACAGTTGTTATCCCTAATGCGGAAGTGAGTTGCGAGATGAACGAGAATGGCGTGAGCTATAACATAACAGCAAAACCGATAACCGATGAGCAATAAGACCACAAAGATACACGAGTTTGACCCGCTAATCTATCCGACAAGGATATGGGTGGGCGTAAATGTGCCTGTTGAGCAGATTTCGGAGAAGTTTTACGAGCTTTTATCGGACGGTTCGATAGATGATTTCAAGGCGAGTAATAATGATTGTGCTATTGCAACTTGTCACCCCGTAGTTGAAAAGGATAGCAATTGGAAAGGCGTATTCTGCCACATTAAGCGTCCGAAGTTGGCAAGTGTAGGCGTGACGGCTCACGAGGCAGAGCATATCGTATGTTGGATATGTGAGCAGTTCGGTATTCAATCCGTCACCTTTGATGATAGCGAACCGAGAGCCTATCTTATGCAGTGGGTGGCAAATTGCATTTACGATGTATTGAAAGGTAAAGTATGAAACGTCCGCTGAAAATCTACCAGCTTGCTCCGAAGGAGATGCAGACGAGGTTTGCGATTGTGCCGTATGGCAAATTTCTGAACACCAAACTGCAAAAGGCCGAGAACGGCTCGGTGTTGGAGTTTTGCGTTGATTGGAGGCGCGACAAGTTTGTGCTTATCCGCAAGGCTACGCTAAAGGTCAATTCAAGTTGTTTCAATTTACTCTTAAAGAGTATCTACGGCGAGGATGCGACTTGGCAGAAGCTGTCTGAGGAATGGAGGGCGCAGTGCGTTATTGACGGGTTAGGTAAAGACGCTTTTGACCCTGAAAACGTGCTTTTGTTGGAGGTCAAGCCCTATGTCAAGGAGGAATACGAGGCGGAGGTGGAACGCATAAGGCTTACTGAGGAAAGAGAAAAAACAAGAGAAGAAATTTTAGCCGGAACTTATCGGCACAAAGATATTATTTACTGATATGAGCGAGAAAGAAATTAAGGTAGGCGACCGAGTGAGGTTCAAAAAGTTCTGTATCAACTATGACGATGAAGTCCGAGTTGCGGAAGGAGACTATGGCGAGGTCGTTTCCGTAGATAAAAATAGAATATGCGTTGATTTAGATGAGCCTCAGTCTATTTCTGTGTGGGTAACCGATGTTGAACTTGCAGAGCCGATAGACAGCAAGACCGCTTTCCTTACCGAATTGTCGGAGTTGCTACGAAAGTATGATGCAGAATTCTCGGATTATGAAAATTATGAGGTGATTTTCAACCTCGGAGATAAGGTGTCAATTTCTATTGATACAAGTAACTTGTTTAATTGGACTAATGCGGACAACCTGCTTGAAAGAGCAACATTTTCAGAGGAGAAATGAGTATGGGGAAAGCCGCGAAACAAGCGCTGAATAGAGCGATTAAGCGTAAGCAACGCGATGAGTGTATCAAGGATCGTGTGGAGTACGCAAAGGCTATGATTGAGTTTCTTAATCAAAATCCTAACGCGGTTTGCGAGAGCGATAAATTAGGCATCGTTCCGAACCATTTAGTCAAACACGCTTGTGAGAAATTTATAAAAGAGAATGAGATATGACCTACCCAAGACAAACGATATACGGCTTGCCGCCGAGTAAGAGCAATTCCTACAAGATAATTGTATGCGGTGGTTTTCATAAACTCGGTAAGACGGATGCGACTAAAAAGTATGAGGAAAGTTTCTTTATGCAGTGCGGACTGCGGAACGCTAATATCAGCAAGCGTTTCAAACTGACTATTGACGTGTATTTCAGTAGCGACCGCCCCGATTTGGATAACGCCTTAAAGGTGGTGCTGGATAGCTTGCAGACGGCAAAAACAATTAAGAATGACCGCCTATGTGCCGAGATACACGCACGAAAGTTAATAGATAAAGAGAACCCCCGAATTGAATTTGAAATTGAGGAGCAAGTATAACTATGGACTTCAACATACCCTTAGAGATTAAAGACAAGGCGGCATTTCCGCAACTGAAGAAAGTTGATAGGCAGGTGGTGGCTTATGCTGTGCTTTTCGGAGTAGGCAATCAAGACGCTTTCATGCGCTTTCACCCCGATTTTATAGACGCATCGGGCAAGCAGATGAACCCTGCCGGCAAGAAAGCAAGCTCCCAATTTTGGAACTACGGCAAGGTTAAGGATTACCGAGAGGCTTACGAAAGTGAGCTTGCGGAGTTTTTGGGGCGGAAACAGATGAGCCGAAATGACATTGTGGAGGTTGATGGCGACCGTAGGGACAAAGCGTTAAAGAGCCTATTAAGCCAAGCAATGTCGCTTGTAGAGGGCGGTGCTGACCTTGACGCAGACAGCCTAAAGGTTGTAACGGATATATTCTCAAAACTCGGATTTATTAAGGGCGAGGAAGAGAAACAAGAAAAACCACGCAGATACCTCCCCGAAAGATGCTCCTCCTGCCTCTACAAGTCATTCGTTGAAAGCCACGTTAAGAGCGGAGAGATTGAAAACGCTTGTCTACGATGTAAGGCACTAACAATCGCAACCGAACACGGCTTTCGATATGACCCGAAAGATTTATTAGAACCAATTAAAAATAACAATAATGGCAACATTTAACGGAATTATCACCCTTGCAATGCCCGAAGCAAGCGGAACATCACAATCGGGCAAGCAGTGGCGCAGACGCTCTTATGTACTCTGCTACGACAACTCTAACGAGCAATACCCGAAAGAGGTGTTGTTTGACGTACTCGGTGACAAAATAGACTCACTCAACATTCAGCAGGGCGGAGAGTATGAGCTGGAGATTGATTTCAGCGTGAGGGAGTATCAAGGCAAACGATATATGAGCGCAAACGCTTGGAAGGCGACCGCAAAGAATGTGCCTACCACTCCCGATCCGCAGCAAGTGGCGCAAGAGGAAAGCGATCTTCCTTTTTAGGCACTCGCGCTTGTCGGTTGAAGGGCTGTAATCGGGAGGTTCAGAGACACTGTAGTCTCTGAACCTCCCGTGGCGTATGCAAGGTTAACGGGCGCGAGCGGCCGCGGCCGGGGACGTGCGGGCCAAAAGATAAACTTTTCTGCGGCGGACGCGAAAATTCGCGTCCCTACATGGGCGGAGGTGTGTGGTGCACATGGGGCGTCATGTCAGATTGGCTGCAAGGCTGCCGATGGCGGCGCCGGTGATGGCACCGAGGGTGTCGGCGAGGAGGTCGTGCCAGTCCCACTTGTTGCCGGGGGATTTTGAGTCGCCGTATTCTTTGCCGAGGCCGATGGCGAGCCCTGTGCTGATGCCGCTTAGGGCTGCTCCCGGGCTGCTCTTGGTGAGGACGGCGATGATGATGGCCGTCAGAAGTGAGACGGCAGCGCAAGCGGTGAAGTGGAGTGCTTTATCTTTGTGTATCTTCATTGTTGGTGTAGAGTGAGGGGTCTTTGGCTTGCTGTTTGCAGTCGTCGACGTAGGTGTTGTAGGCTTGGTATTCGGTGAGGGCGGTGGAAGTGTCGCTGACGGTGGAGGGAGAGAAGGCGGCGTTGATGGCTTTGCGCTGTATGGCGAACTCTTCGTCGGCGGAGTAGCGTCGGCGCACGAGCTCGGCTACCTTGGCGTCGTACTCGGCTTTGGTATATGGAGATAATGAGCTTAAAGGTAATTCTTCCCAATATTCAAGATCCGATTTTTTAATAGTTGCTTGTCTAATTTCAGTAATATCAGGTTCTCTCTTATCATGAAGAATATGCTCTTTATCACAACTAAGTGAATACATATTAGATTTTTCTCTATAAACTTTTTCCATAAATGTATAAGTTTAAACTGTTACAAATGTTATATTCTTTTCAGCTGCATCTAAAAGAATTTGATGCCACTCGGTGTTGTCGGAGTCGGTGAGCTTGGCGTATACGTCGGGGTGGACTGTTATAGTAATAGGATTATCTTTAATAAGTGTTCCACTAACTTGTGTATTTCCATGTTTTACAAGATATTGAAAACTTTCCAATGAAAGCTTAGAACTTTCTTTTATAACGAGATTAGTATCTATATGCTTTAAAAATAGAGTTTCAAGATTATTACACTTGGTAAAGGCTGAATTAGTATTAACTTTATTATTTGGTCTACAAATAATATGTCCGTAGATATGTTTTAATTTAGAACACCAATAAAAAGCATAAGATATATTATCAACTAAGTTATTATGATCGTTGTCTAATATTCTTATTACTTCTATGGTATTATTAGTTTGAGCAAAACCATTCATTTGCAAATGGCAATCTCCGGCTGCTAAAGTAATAGGATATGCTGTACGAATATTTAAATTTCGTGATAATGGGCCAAAACCACCAGTCTGTGATAAATTCATACACCAACCTTCACAATAAGTATGTATTCTTAATGCTTCTTGATAATCTATATCATTAATACCATTTAGCTCAAAATATCCTGTTTCCTCGTTGTACTTTCCCCAGATACCGCAGGCCTGGTTCCACAGGTCGATGAACAGGCGTTTTTTGGCGAGGTCGGTGAGGGTGAGCTGGCCGTCGGGCGAGAGGGCGAGGTTGCCGTCGGGGGTGGTGATGGTATCTTGTTTTTGTTGCAGGCGTGTTTCGAGGTCAACTCCTTTGTCGTCAAAGACGGCCTGAGCTGACGTCACGGGGTATAGTGTGGTGCCGGTTTTGTCTTTAAGTGTTGTTATTTGTGCCATGGGGTTTATACTGTTGCGAATTGTATGTTTTTGTCGGCGGCGTCAAGCATTAGCTGGTGCCACTCGGGATTGTTTTCATCAGTCAGTTTGGTGTAGACGTCGGGGTGGACGGTGATGGTGATGGTTGTGGTATTGGTAGCGTTGTCTACAACGAATTGGAGCGATTCGAATGATAGTAGTGGACAATTTTGAAATGTAATGCTACTTTTCAAATTAGCAATTTTAATATTTTGTATTTTAGGGCCAAAACCATTATACCAAGGCAATGTACCACCAAATTGTATAATACCGATAACGGTATGTAAATTAGCACTCTGAAAAATCCACTGAGCACTATCTATTATTTTTAAAGGAGTTCTATCATTATTTTGATAGTTTAAATTTACTACTTCAACATCAGAGAGACGAAAAGCACTACTAAGTTCAACACCTTTTTCTGCTTTTGTTAAAGTGAGAAACGGAAGATTAGTTCTAATTATCATACGGTCGAAACCCGCAGCAAGATTGGTAGTATTTTTACTACCTATTGTGTTGACATAAATCGCGATGGCTTGCTGGTAGGTTATGTCGGTGAGGCCGTTGAGCTCGAAGTAGCCGGTGGTGGGGTTGTATCGGCCGTAAGTGCCGCAGGCTTCGTTCCACAGGTCGATGAACAGGCGCCGTTTGGCCATGTCGGTGAGGCTGAGCTGGCCGTCGGGGCTCAGGGCGAGGTTGCCGTCGGGGGCGGTGGTGAGCTCCATGATGGCGAGGTTGGCTTTTACCTGGGCTTGCTCGTCGGGGGTGAGGTGCTGTGGGGTCTTGCGCAGGGCGTCGGTGACGATGTTGGGCTCGATGTCCTGGAGGGTGCTGTCGGTCGGGCCGGCGGTCACTACCCCTTGCATTATGTTGTCGATCTCGATCATGGTTTCCTGTCGCTCAGCTTCGGCTGTGGCGCGTTGCCGTTCGGCGGCTTGGCGCAAAGTTTCGGCTTCCCGGCGGGACTGCTCGGCGGTAACTCGGGCGGCTTCAGCTGTGGCTCTTAGTTTTTCGGCTTCGGCTCGGTCTTTTTCGGCTGTTTGGCGTTCGGCCTCGGCGGTAGCTCGGGCGGTTTCAGCTGTAGTGCGTTTAGATTCAGCCGTCTCTCGGGATTGCTCGGCTTCCTGGCGTGCTTGTTCGGCGGCGGCGCGCAGGGTCTCGGCATCTTGACGGTTTTTCTCGGCTGACTCGCGTTGAGTCTCGGTTGCGACCCGATGGGCTTCATTGTCGATTCTCTCGTTCTCGCCGGTTGCTCTTTTAGTCTCGGCATCGTCACGGGATTGCTCGGCCTTTATGCGCGCATTCTCGGCTATGACCCGGAGTTTTTCAGCATCGGCTCGGCCTTGTTCGGCGGCGGCGCGCAGGGTCTCGGCCTCGGTTCTTTCTTCTTCATGTATGAGGACTTGGGAACTTACATCTTCCAGTTTGGTCACGGCGGTGTCGGCGCGGTGGGCGGCGTCGATGGCGGGCTGCTGGAGTTCGGCGATCTGGCCTGGGGTGAAGTCGGCGTAGGTGAACGGGTCGCCTTTGTCGCCTTTGATGTAGGGGAGCAGTAGCTCGACTTCGGAGGCGTGAGGGCAGTCGCCGGGGCCGGGGACGAGTTGGATGTCGAGGAGGCGTGGTTCAAAGAGGTCTTCGCTGCCGTCGGCGTAGAGGCCGTTGGGTAATACTGAGCGGAAGTCGACGTTGAGTGTTCCGCAGCCGAGGTGGTGGCTGTTGCAGACGATGTGTATGTGGCCGTTGTCGTTGAAGCAGTTGGTGAGCCGGTCGCCGTGGCGGGAGGCTTTGAATGTTATGGCTTTGTTGGATGTCCAGAATGTTGCTTCCCAGTCGTAGTCGGGCCAGCCGATGGGGCGTTTGGTGCATGAGCCGTCGTCTTGGCGGACGCACGTATTGAGCAATAGCAGGAAGTCGAAGTCGGACTTGTAGTTTACTCTATAGGGCATTTTTGCAAGTGTTAGGGTTAAACATTATTTCTTGGCGTTGTTGTCAACACCGGGTTTTGTCGGGTTTGCGGGTTCGGCTACCACAATGTCATCCGCTACATCATCAATGCCAAACTTTTCTTGTGCATCGTGTTTTGCTTTTAGCGGTATGAAAGTCTGCCGATACAGCTTTTGCTCGGCCTCCTTAGCAATGATAGTCATATCGTCGGGATAGTTGAGGTCAAGTTCATGGCGACCATTCTCGCCGGAAATCATATCGGCATATTTGAGCTTGGTAATGTTGTCAACGGCCTCGGCGAAGTTCTGCGGAATCCACACGTTTTGAGTAATGCTTACGCGGAGATTGGCATATTCGGGGTCTTTCTCAACTTTGGCGACAAGGTTCTTCAGTACCGTTACAGCGTGTTTGAGCGGCTTGAAGAATGTAGGTTGCATCGCCATTGCATACTTCACTTCATCGTTAAAGCAGAGTTTCATTGCCGACGAGCTGTCAGCACCGCTACGGAGAATATCGGGGTCAACGATAACCGACATTGTAGAGTGGAGGATGCTTTCTTTCAGTTCCTTTTGCGCTACGGTAGCCACGTTGGAAATGTCGCTCGGTGCAAGTCGTTTCGCATCGCTCGCTTTCAGCGACTCAACATCGCCTTTCACACCGATAACACTGCCGTGTGAACCGATAGGAGGCAGACACTCAATATCGGTAGCCTTGACAAATAGAGTGTCAAAGGTCGCGGACTTCACACCCTCCAATACGAACGAGGTGTTGCGTTCTGCCGCCTCAATATCCAACTGAGCAACGCCACTCGGAATGTCACGCACACGGAAATATGAAAACTGACCGATACCGGCACCAATCTGACGCTCCTTATGCGACACTCTGCGCCAACCGTCCTCGCTTACGACTTTATCATTTACCTTAAAAAGTCCCTTGACCTTTTCCCACCACGAATTTTGCGTGTCTGTTTCTTTGTCGGAGCCAAAGCGACCCGCCGGGTCGGTCACATTGTCGGGAATGTCGCCTTGTACCCAAGTGTCGAAATACTCGGTGGAATGAACGTCGCAGACCGATTTTCCTTTGATTGAGTAGAGGATATAATATATCGGGTCGCCTTTCTCGTCGATGTCGGGGAATATCTCGTAGCCGTCAAGGAAGCTGTAAACCTTATATTCAATCTCGCCCGAAGAATTGACGTACTGATAAAGTCCGGCATCGCCCGTTTGATTGCAGGAGAGGTGTACTTCCATTAACGCCATATCAAGTCCGGCAATATCCTTATAGGAATTGAGAGTGTCAAAGCGGATGTGCGCCTCCTCAGACTTGTCAAGTTGCTCGTTGTTTATAGAGAAGCCGTCCCCTGCGCCGTGAGCGGATTTTGTAAAAGCAAAGCGTTTCTGATAGCCGTAACGGGCGGTTTCCAACTCGTCATAGCCGACAATCACCCATTCCTTGACCTTTTCGACCTTTCCGTTTTCGCCTACAATCTCTCTTTCCACCGCCTCTTTAATCGGTCGGGTTGACTGATAGCGTCCATTGATGTTATGCGCGGACGGCTCAATCTCTTTCATAAAATCGGATTGAGTGAGATATTGAAAACGGTCGCAGTTGGTGATTATCGGTTGAATGTAATGCTCGGCGTTGGTAGGCGGTTTGACTTCCGCATCGTCAGTGACTCTGCGTTTCCAAAACTCCTTTTTGAAGTGCTGTGAAATGTTTATTTTTACTACCATATATGTTGTGTTTTTGATTTTACCATCTGCGTGTCCGGCTAAATGCTTGCCTATGATTTCCCCATCCGCTATGATAGCCGTTGTAAAGTCCGTTGTAAGCGTTCTCCGGCACTACGGGTTTGGGTTGCTTGCGTTGGCGGGTGTCGAGTTCAAAGACCATGCGGAGCGACATTGCATCTATCTCGCCGGGCGAATACTTGAATTTGGCCTTGAACTCGTCTTTGTTGCGGTAGTATATTTTGCCGTTCTTTTTGAGTGTGGCGAAGATGTTGATGCCGTCCATGAGTACGTCGATGAAGCGACGTGTCTCGTCCTTTGTGCCGTACTGAACGAGCTTTTCTTTGGGGATAAGGCAGGAGATCTCGCCTCGCTTCAACATTACTTCCAATTTGCCAAGTAACTGTGAGCGACAGTTGAAATACTCATCGGCGGTCACGGGGTTGCCGTATTGGTCATATTCTTGTAATACTCGCTTATTTGCTGTCACCGGCACGCCGTTTGTAAGTGCTTTAAGCCAAAAGCCGAAGCCGGTGGCATCATAAGCAAGGTTAGTGATCGGGACTGCGTAGCGTTTCAGCATTGACTGAAGCCATGAAGCAAGCTCGGTTGGTTCACCCTTGAAATACTCAATGGCTATCATCTGGAGTCCGTGCCATATAATTAAAGGTGCTGAGTCGCCTTTGCCACCGCCTACGTCAAATGTGGCGTAAAGGTTGTTGTCGTCACCGATGGGGTTGTCCCAAAGGTTGTGGATCATTTGACGGTTGATATTGTTCTCTTCGTTTTCGATGGGGCCGAAATAGCCGCCTTTGAGGACTGCACGTTGGGTCTTACCCGTCTGCGCGAGGTTGGATATTGACTGACCGCCGGTAGATGATACGAGCATAAGATTGTCAGCTGCCTCGCCCGTAAACGCAGTGAACGATTTAACCAAGTCGGCAGGGGTAAGTCCTGCGTCAATTTCTTTTTGTGTGAGAGTGATACCGGCTCGCTCTGCAACTTCCTCGCGTGTGTCGCCCCAGATGTAATCATCGACTGAGTCGCCGAGCTTGTAGTAATATCGGGTCGCGCCGTTCATCTCTGGTTTGAAATACCAATCCTCGCCGATATATCCGGCATTAACGAGGTTGCGCGTCAGATAGTGGTCGGGGCCGGGAGGGTTAAATGAATATGTGGATTGTGGCTCCATGCCTGAGTCGTCACGGTTACGCGACTGCCAATAGTTGTACTCAAATTCCTCCATTGCGTCGGCCTCGTCGAATTGCTGTAAACCGTTCTGGTTTTTCTTAGCCATTTCGATAAAGGCGGCTCGTTCGGCGGGGTTGTTGGTATTGAAACTGGAGTGTGTAAGGCGGTGAGCCGAGAGCCATTGTTTCCAATAGAATGTCGGGTAATCGGAAGTGTTAGACTCGCATCCGGCGAAAGCTCCAAGCAAAATCTCATTGTCACGAAAGATGGAGCCACCTTTTTTTGAGTCTTGCAGACGCTTGGAAATCATCGCAGAGGAAAAGCCTTTTTTGTCAATACCGTATAAGACCTTAAATATCATCGAAAAGGTCTTACCCATTGTTGCGGCTCCACATAGGTAGATTGTGTTTGACTCGCAGGCACAAAAGTTTTCCTGTAAGCCTGGCTGTGGAATGTAATCCACTTTATCACGCAGGGTAAAACCGCCTACGCGAGTCCAGCCCTTATCTTTGACCGTAGGCAGTTTTCGCTCTACTTTGGGGTAGAGTGTGGGAAGTGATATGTTTGTGTCAAGTAGCCGGAACATTATCCCTCGGTGTCGCCTTGTTTGATTTTCATACTCGTTGATGCTTAAAAGCCGAGGAGCCACCTATCCCGATGTGGGGGATAGATGGCTCTCGGCTCTGATATATAGCGCAAAGATAATAAAAAGTTATAGAAAAGATATAATAAGTATTGCATAATTTATTTATGTATATTATTTTTGCGTCATGAAAGAAGCAATATATTGTCCACGATGTGCTGAGCAAGGGCGCAGGAAGCTCCTGGCGAGGCATGAGGATGTGACTGGCAAGGGTGATTTATACTTGTACTGCAAGGTTTGCAGACGTGAGGTGCTTGTAAAGGTGGAGAGTATAAGCCTTGACCGATGAATGACATAGGAGAGAGAACCATAAGTAAGTGATAAGAATGATTTAATTTTCTGACGTAACAATTTCTAAGGATTAGTACAATGAGCCGAGAGCCGATTATCCGTGAGGAAGACCGGCTCTCGCATTATTATCAATGTATGGTTGACCGGGGGGCGGGGAAATGATATAGCGCGGTAGAGCAGTGGTAGCTCGTTGGGTTCATATCCCAAAGGTCGGCGGTTCGAGTCCGCCCTGCGCCACAAAACATATTTTCTAAGAGCCATGAGCCATATCCCAGTAGTGGGGTGTGGCTCTTTTTTTTAACCCGGCGGACGCGAAAATTCGCGTCCCTACAAGCAAAAATTTATGAAGCAAAAACTATTGAACGCGCTGAAAGAGGGGTATAAACAACTCGGTCTAAGCGATGGGGCTTTTGAAAGGGTAGCCACGTTCGGAGAAACTTTCATCACAAGCGACGAGCAGATAGCAACCTTTGTCAAGGGGGCAGAACCGATGCTCAAAGCAGAACAGAGTGCAGCGGACAAAGTACGCACCGAACTCAATGCCAAAATCAAGGGCTTAGAGGGCGAAAAGGCGGAACTTGAAGCAATGCTCAATGGCAATCAACCACCCAAGCCCGAGAGCAATCCGGCAGATATGGCGAAGATTATCGCTGACGCGGTAGCCGCAGCCATTAAGCCGCTTAGTGATGAGCTAACGCAGTTCAAGGGCGAGCAAGCGGCAAAAAGCGCGTTTGCATCAGCCGAAGCCACATTCAAGGGCAACGACTATGTGAAGAAGTATGCTGATGAGGCTACTGACGCATGGGAACGAGCTACCGAGATGTACGAAGCTACCGGCAAGTCATGGACTGCGGAACAGCTGCAAGAAAAGGCTATGGGCTACTTCAACAAGGCGGTCGCCAAAAAAGGAGTAGATACATCAAAGCCTTTCGAGAGTGACGGAGGGGGCGATAACCACTCGGCGAAATTCGCTGATATGGCTAAACGCCAAGAGGAACGAGCAGCGGGTGTGGTTGCCAATCAACCCTAAGTTTAACCCTTAACAATTAAACAACATGGTAAATTACGGAGGAAACAGTTTCCCTCGCTCAGAAGCGGAAACCCATGCCGAAAGGTTGCCTATCTGGAATTACATCGACCACTCCAAACTAATAGGCGTGGCAGTGCTTCCCGATGACACTTACCCCGTAGGCACTCAGTTCCCTGTCGGTACGCCCGTGCAGTTAAGCACTGACGACACTGCCCCCAAAATCGGCTCAACCGCCACCAAGCCCGACGGTCTGCTTCGTGCGGACGTGACTATGGCAGAGGGAGGTTGCACACTCACAATCGTGCGCTCAGGTTCAATCCGTGCCAACCTTATGGCGGCGACTGTCACCGAGGCGCAGAAAGCGGCACTTCCGCTTATCGACTTCGATTATGAACCCGTTGAAACAATCTCTTAACCCTATCGAATTATGAATAGTTACAGAAACATGGGTGATTTGATGGGGTACTTCGGTATTACATCAAGTCCTATTTTTGCCGAGTTTTATAACACGGTATTCGCTAAAGGCGAGAATCAGAACCTCGATATTCGCGGTGCTACATGGGGTCGTATGCAGGACGTGTTCACATACGAAATGTGGGAGCGCTACAACGACGTTGAGGTTATGGCGACATTCGTTGACATGTACTCTGACCCTCGTGCAATCGGTGGCTCGGTGAAGTTCAACAAACTTACAGGCTCAATTCCCCGCCACAAGGCAATCACCACTATTGACGAGGTTGATGTTACTGAAAAGAAACATCAGGTTTATGGCATGATGAGTGCGTTCGCCGGCACTAACAACGTACAAGCGCAGGTGAATGCTGACTTGGAGAATTTCCTCTATGACAAGCTATCGGCACTCCCCAACGCACACAAGAATACCGTGAACTTCATGGTGGGCCAGTTGAAGTCGCGTCTTGATTTCCAACTTGACGACCGAACCTCGAAAGGTGGCGTAAAGGGTCTTGTATTCCCCTCTCACGTTCCCGAAGAAAACCGCAAGACGGTTAAGTTCTGGACTGTTGAAGCAGACGGCAAGATTACTTACAACGAGGACGTAAACCCCGTTGAGTATATCCAGCAGCTTGTTTACGACATTCGCAATCACCCCTATCACAGCTACGACCGCATTACTATGGAAATGAACGCCAAGTCGTTCAAACTCCTGCTTAAACATCCTGCCTGGGCAAAGACAATCGCCTACGCTCTTGACAACTCTTTCTACAAGGTTGCCAACAACGATGCAAATGCAGTTGCCTACGGTCGAAACTGGCTGCTGTCGTCTAAGCTCGAACAGAAAATCGAAATCTTCAAGGAGATTTGCGAAATCGACGAGGTGCTTCTCTCAACGGCCATCACCGCCTATGAGGTTGCGGTCAAGCAGACCGACGCTGCACCCTCGCTGAAACGTAACCGAATGGACTGCTTTGACGAGGGTCGTATGCTCCTGCGTCCGTCGGGTAACATCATTTCCATTATTCCCGTTGCACCCAACCGTCCCGACACATCGGCTGTGATAAGCACCGACATCTTCGGTGGTCGTGGTATCATCGAGTATTGGTATGAACCCCGCGAAAAAGTGGCGACATGGCGTTCAGAACTTACCTGTCTGCCTGTCTATACTGTTCCGAGTCAGGTTTACAACGTGGCCTTCACTGAAACTGTCGCAGGGGCGTCGGTTCAGAGCGCGCCTGCCTCGAAGTCGAGCAAATCAAGGGCGGTATCGATAGACTAAACGATGACGGAGTATGACGGTAGAGAATTGGCTTAGGGGTCAGTTTCAGGGTATCGGGACGCAGATAGAGGCGAGTGTGCTGGAGGCGGCGGTGCTGTCGCCGGTGTTTGCGAGGCCTGTGAAGCTGCGTGCTGTGAGTCTGTCGGACGAGGTTGAGGATTATCTGGACGATGACTTTTATCTGAAGGGGCTTAACTATGCTCTCTCTACGGTCTATTACTCTATGTCAGCGGCTATCACGGGCGGCACCAAGAGCGAGAAACGAGGGAACCGTCAAATATCAATCGGCGGCTATCCGCTGACGACCAAAGACCGCGAGGCTTTCCGTGCGCTTGGCGACAAGTTGCGCAGGGAGTTGGGCGCGGACATTGACGAGAGCGAGGCCGACACTGGCGGTATGTTTGACGCATCAAGCTTGAGGAGGAGACGGTTATGAGCGATTTCTTTGTGTTGCAAAGCGACCAAAGGTCGATGACTTTGCTACACAAAGCGTCATGGATAGTTAATAGACAGCGGACATGAGCGATTTGAGTTACCGAGACCATTGCCGGATTACGCGATCTTCGGGCGAGTATGACGAGTGGGACAATCCCATTGAGGAGGAGATTTACGACGGCATTTGCGACTTTCAGCCGGGAGGTCAGACCTCACTGAGCATTATCTCGCACAATGACGTGGTGTATCTGCCAAAGGCGGTGATGGTGCAGGAGAATGACAATATCGCAGTGACTACGCAACTCGGACGCAGGCGCGAGGGTGTTGTCAAACTCGCTAACGACCTCGGACTTGACCTCACGGGCGACTGGGTTACTGAGATAGAGATTAAGCAATCAACGGAGAAGTAAGACTAAGTATAAACATACTCTAATGGCAGACCACACGACACATAACAGCAAGGTTTTCAAGGTGGGTCTTAAAGACTTTGCAGAGCGCGAAAAGGCTAAACTTGAAGCAATGCTGCGCGGCGTGGCTGAGCGGCTTGTGGCGTACATTGACGGTGGTTTTATGCCTCCATCGGGGACGGGACAGTTCCCGGTGTTTACGGGTAATCTGCATGATGCTACGGGTGTCGGAGTTTACATTGACGGGCGTTTGAGTTCGTATATACCGACGGCTATTGCTGTTGAGCAGCAGACCAATCGAGGCGAGGTGGGCATTGACGGCTCTATCAATCTTCGACTCGCATTACAAGCGGCAACCTCACAATTCGCAAAAGGGATATGGATTGTGCTTTTCTCTACGGTTTCCTACGCCTACAAAATCAACGCACAAGGCTCTAAGTGGGGGCGTGGTGTGGGGTTCTTTGACTCGCTGGGTGAGGTGCTGTTTCAGAATGTGATAACCGGGTTACAACCCATAACACCCACGGAAGCATGACCCTCGCAGAACTGACACCCGATGTTGCGCTCGCGGCTCTGCTTGACGGCAAGGTGGAGGTGCAGACCTCGGCAACGAGCAAGTATGCCATCAAAGCTTACGGGCAAGCCAAGATGCCTAACAAGGGGCTTGCGGACGAGTTCCTGACGGTGCAGAGCAACGGAGTGATAAGTTCATGGACTAACCCCATCGGGCAGTTCAAGGGGAATCTCGCTCTAACGCTCTACTGCAAGGCTAATGCTGACGGCACGGCTAAGACGGCACGGCTAAGGCAGATGGTGACGCAGTGTGCGGAGCTTGCTGACCGCAAATCCTCGCAAGGGTTCTTCTTCTCTCTTGACCCTACCAATGTGATAACGCCCCCGACTGTGAACCTTACAACGGGCTACGCGACAACGGTGATCAATGTGGCGTGGCATACAACTTAACTGAATTATAAACTACTAAAACCATATAACAATGGCTGGAATTAAAGCTAAAAAGGTCACTGAGGTTTTTAACGGACAGAGTGACATAGCGTTGTTTGACGCTCCGAAGGGTGGGTATAAGGATAATACGTCGTTTGAGGATGTGACGGCGAGCGGTATGTCACTCGGTCAGGTTGTGGAAGACTCAACCTCATGGGAGGGCGATGACCCCACAATTGACGTAATCAAAGACGAGCAGGGTGACCCTATCGTGTCGACTGTGACGGCCGGAACTTATGCTTTCTCTTGTGACATAGCAGACCTCTCGGCGGAGATGGTGCTGGCGCTGATGAAGGCGACTAAGGTGCAGGGGACACTGAGTTCGACGTCGATAAGTGAGGTGAGCGATGTGGTGAAGTTTGTGGAGCTGCCGGTGACCACCGCTCCCATCGCAATTTTCAACGATGAGGCAAACAAGTGGATTCTTTTCCCGAAAGCAAAGATTGTCGGTAACCTCACCCTCGACTCAAAACTGTGGCGACTCCATATCACCGCGACCGCTGAGTACATTGATACCGATACCCTCGGTACATTTATGATGGGTAAAGGTAAACCCACAGCCGAAACCGAATAACAATTGACACGATGCACGATTCCTTTATGTCGGCGGACGCGAAAATTCGCGTCCCTACAAGGAGGGGGTTGTGCATCGTACTTTTTTTGAAGTCATAATTATTAAAATGAAGGAAGTGGATGAGTGATACCGAGAAACGTGCTGAGCCTGAAATGACGCTTGACGAGCAAGCGATGTTGAGTCTGCTTGCCGAGGCAAATGCGCTCCAACGCGGCAAAGGGCAGAAGATAGTGATTGACGGCAAGGTGTGGCACGTGCGCCCGACGTCGCAGCGGCAGAACCTCAAAATGCTCAATCTTGACTATGACGTGCTTTATTGGCAGAATGAGCTAAAAGCCGAGGGTATTAGCCGACGTAAGGCGAAGCGGCTGAATGCCAGGATACGTAAGGCGTATGCGAAGAAGGCGGCGTATAGGGTGCTGGGGCGGTGGCGGTGGCTTATCCCCTTTGCTTTCGCTCTGACGTGGAGGCGCATTTACAACGCCTCGGAGCAAGTGAGTGGGACAATCAACAGCGAAGAAGCTCTCATGAGTGAGAATCAGGTTTTTTATTTAGCCAACTTGGGCAGCTCAAAACAAGCACTCGGACGCTCTACGATTCAGGTTGGCAACGCCGTCAAGCAGATGCAAGAGCGAAAGGCGAGTGCGGAAAGTATGTTGGACGAGGACGCTTTGCCGAAAAGGGAGGAGGACAGCAAGTAGCGCCGGCGCTGGGGTGTAGCTCGGACAATGAGAAGATTAAGGCGGTGTATGGAGATTACGGGCTGTGGTCGTGGCTGAGGTATTGGTATCTTGACACGGCGGATTTTGTGACACTCATGCTTATGGATAAGGGTTACTATGACTATGATTATTGTGAGCCGAGGGTGAGGGGTGTTGTGGAGCGGCATGAGCGGACGCATGAGCAGACGCAGTCGATTTTCTCGCGTATGGGGTTTGGTAAGGTGAAACGGATAGGTGACCGTCAGGAGGGGGAGATGACGGCTGAGGAGATGCAGAGGGTGGCGATGAATGATGAGTAGTTATCGGGGGGGGGGAGGTTTTTTTAAAATTTTACGATATATAGGCAATGGCTGATGACAAATTGATATTCCCGATAGGGTTTGATCTGGAGGCGGCGGTTAAGGGCGCGGGTGATGATTGGGATAAGAAGTATGCGGAAAGATTAGAAAAACTTATCGCAAAACGCCCTATAAATGTTAAGTTGAACCTTGACACGTCAAAACTTGATAGTCTTGATGCGGTGAAGAAGCGGTTGGCGGAGCTGAAGCTGGAGCCCGTGACGCCGGAGACTAAGAGGGCGATCAAGGAGCTGGCGGGGGAGCTGAGGACACTTGCCAAGGCGTTGGAGGCTGTGCAGAAATACTCTCGGGTGTCGACTCGTGGGGCCGTTGACGCGTCGCGTGTGAGGGTGAATGAGGAGCGAGCGAAGGCGCAGTCAGCGTTGGCGGCTCAAAGGGCGGCGAGGGCTGAGTATAACTTGGCGGCGGCGAGGGAGAGGGATGCCCGGGCGGCGGCGAGGGGGGCGGCGGCGACGCAGGGTCTGAACAGGGCTTATCAGTCTCAGGATAGTTTGATTTGGAGGCTGACGAAGCGGTTGGCGGTGTATGCGGGTCTTCAGAAGGTAAAGATGTTTCTTACTTCGGTAAGGTCGGTTACGGCGGAGTTTGAGTTGCAGCGTGTGTCGCTGGGGGCGATTATTCAGGATCAGCAGCGGGCTAACCAGTTGTTCTCGGAGATTAAGAATTTCGCGTTGAAGTCGCCGGTGTCGATTCTTGACTTGACGAAGTACACGAAGCAACTGGCGGCGTATAAGATTGGGGTTGATGAGTTGTTTGAGACGACTAAGAAGCTGACGGATGTGTCGGTGGGCTTGGGTGTGTCGATGGATCGCGTCGTGCTTGCCTACGGCCAGACGCGCGCCACGGGGTACCTGAGGGCTTCGGAGATCAGACAGTTCACGGAGATGGGAGTGCCTATCGTTGAGGAACTTGCGGCGAAGTTGTCGAAGATGAACGGGGAATTGGTTACGGCGGCGCAGGTGATGGATATGGTGTCGAAGCGTGCCATATCGTTTGAGCTTGTCAAGGAGGTTTTCGATGATATGACGAGCGCGGGGGGTATGTTCTACAATATGCAAGAGAAGCAGGGTAACACGTTGGCGGGTATGTGGGCTAAGCTGGGTGACGCGGCGTCGGTGATGTATGACCAGATCGGTAACAACGGCACTGTCAACGCGGCGATGAGGGGGACGATTGAGTTGCTGACTGAGATGATGAGGAATTGGCGAGAGGTTGGTTCGGCCATCGGAACGGCGGGCGCGGCTCTGGCGGCGTTTTGGGCTGCTAATAAGGTGAAGTCGGTGGTGGGTGCCTGGCAGGGTGGTATTGACTCGGCGAGGGTGGCGGCTAATAATAAGTTGACCGCGGCTCAAAATGCGTATAATGTGGCTTTGCAGAGGGAGGCTGTTGCTCTCAAACAGGAGGCGGCGCTGACTCAGAACAGTTCAAATGCAATTAAAGCTAATGCTTACGCGAGGACGGCGCAGGCTACAGCTTCGCGAGTGTCGGCAAAGGCGGCTCTTGAGGCGGCTTTTGCTGAAAGTAGGGCGGCGCAGTCGACTAATCTGTGGACTAAGGCGACGAATAAGCTGAAGACGGCGTTGTCGCGCAACTGGCTGACGATGTTGTTAGCACTGGTGGCGGCGATTGGTTTTAAGGTGTATGATGTGCTGACGAAGACTGATGAGCTCGAGAAGAAGCTGAGGGGACTGGACGCGGAGGCGCGGACGGGGCTGGAGCAGTCGATACTGACGTTTGAGCGCCTGACGAAGACGATAACTGAGTCGACGGATGGGAGCCGGCAGCAGAGAGAGGCTTTGCAGGAGTTGCATAATACGTTCGGTAAGATGATCCCGGTGCAGGATATGACTATAGAGAGGCTGAGGGCGATGAAGGGTAATTATGAGCAGTTGACGGTGGCGATAAGGGAGTATGCGGCTGAGCAGTTGCAGATTAATAAGGCTAACGCGCTTATCGAGGAGCAGGGGGTGAAGCTGAAGGAGATAAATAAGCAGTTTGAGAATGCTAATAAGGGGGCAGAGTTTCAATATAGGAAGGAGGGTCAAGGGTGGCAGAAGATTGAGTTGTCGGCTGATGATGTGAAGCGTATTAAGACGGCGCTTGAGGAGTTCTCGAAGGACACGTCGCTGAGTTTTGACGAGGCTATCACCAAGGCGCTTGAGAGTGTGACGGGGTTTGACGTTGATGAGTCATATATAAGCAAGGTGTCTAATCTCTACATTCCTTTTATGAAGCTCTATAATACTGTTCATGAAACTTACTCGAGGATTGATGAGGAGTCGGAGCTGACGATGAGGGCGCTTAATGCGGATTTGCTGAGCTATGCGAACAGGTATGAGAGGGTTTTTGAGAATATAAAGAATGCTCCAATAACTGCCAAGAAGGGTACGTTTGAGTATGACCAAGAGGTTGAGCGTGTAAAGGTGAGGGAGTATGTGAAGTTCTTGCAGGAGGTGTTTGAGAGGGAGGGGCTGACGTTTGACATATCGACGATGACGATGATGGATGGGGAGCAGATGCGTATTAACTGGGATGCTGTTAATGATGAGCTTGACAAGGGGGCGTCGAAGACGATTGAGTCGGCTAAGCTGGCGACGGCAAAGTTGCAGAGGGAGTATGTCAAATGGGTGCCGCAGGGGGGCTTTGTGAACACAATGAGGGATGCTCTGGAGCAGATCACTGGGGCGATGGGGGGCAATATGGACAAGATGAAGCGGTTTCTGGCGCAGGGGGGTGATGATCTTGACTCGTACAGGAAGAAGTTGCAGGAGTGGCTTGAGGAGAGGAAGGCTTACATACAACAGGAGAATGTTGTGGTGGAGAATTATGGGAAGGGGGTTGGTGTGGGTGTTGTGTCGCCTGAGAGTATCGAGAAGACGAAGGAGACTATCAAGGAGGCGAAGTTGGAGGCGGCTGTGCTGGAGGCGTTTCTGAATCGCTTGCCGGCGGTGCAAAATGGCGGTGGCCGTGGTGACGGGAGGGTGCAGACGTTGCAGGAGATGGAGCGGGCGCTGGTGTCGATGCTTGACAAGTATGAGGAGCTGGAGAAGCGTGTGGGGTCGGTGAGGGCGTCGGAGTATATAGATAAGACTTACAGGCAGGAGCTGGAGTATCTGAATGAGCTGGCTGGGGAGTTCGGGCTGAAGTTTGACGCGCCGAAGACGATCAAGGAGCTGAACAGGTATCAGACGGAGATTTGGAATGCGCTGGGTAAGATTAACACGGTGGTGGCGCGGAGGGCACAGATTACGCTGGGTAAGAGTATGGACGCGCGTTGGCTGAAGAATGAGACTGAGATGGTTGACAAGAAGCTCAAAGAACTCTCCGACCGCATATCGCGCACCAAGACCGCAAGGGAGTTCTATGATAAGATTCTGAGCCAGACGGGTGATGTGGATTTGGCGGCGAGTGTGACGATGAGTGTGTATGGTGATACGGGTGAGGGGTTGTTTGATAATATTGTGGAGCAGATTAGGCAGTCGTTCACTTCGGGCGACGCCGGTATTGACATGCAGATAACAGCAGACATTGACGCGGCTATTGACACAACAAATCAGCGTATCAATTATGAAAAACTCGCAGAAATATACGAGAAGTATCAGGCCGACATAATAGAGAAAAACCGCGACACGGCACAGAATATAGTCTCGGAGGGTCAAAAGACCGCCGCCGCAAATATCCTTACTTGGGAAAAGGAGCTTGCCAAAGCAAAGGACTATGAGGAGCAGCGTACAGACATAATCAACCGCGAGACACAGCGCAGAGCGGAGATTTACAAGAGCAATCTGCCGCAAGATGAGAAAGACCGTCTCGCTGCACAAAGTCGTACAAAGCAGGACAAGGACGTGGCTAAAGTGAACTTTGAGGAGTTTACCAAGAGTGAGGATTACATCAAGATTTTTGAGAATCTTGATAACACTTCGACTGCCGCTCTCAAACGTCTGCGCGAGGAAATGCGTAAGCTGATAGATACCAATAAAGACCTTTCGCCGGAGAATATGAAGACGCTTGTCAAGGCTATGGAGGACATAGACGAGCAGATAAGCGGGCGCGGTTTCGGCAACGATATGGTGCAGAGTGTCCGCGACTACATGGCTGCCCTGCGTGACCTAAAAACGGCGAGAGCTGAGTTGAACACAGCACAAGCTGAGTATGAGGAGCAACTCCCGAAGCTTGATGCTGACATAAGTATGGCTGAGGAGGAGCGACTTGATGCTGAAACGTCATTATTGTTACTGAAGAAAGATGGCCTTGCAACCGAGGAGCAAATCCTCGCGGCTGAGTTACGGCTTAACAATGCAGAACAGGCTGTAACTAATGCGGAACAAGCAAAGGCCAAGGCGGCTGAAAAGGTTAAGGAGGCTGAGGCTAAGGTCACTGAACAGCAAGACAAGCAGAAGAAGGCGACTAATAAGTTTTTCAAAGATTTGCAAAATGTTGCATCGGCGGCTGACCAGCTTGCAAACACTCTCGGTGATGTGAAAGATTTACTGGGTATATCGGAGGACTCGGCGGCAGGTTTAGTGTTTGATGCTGCAATAGGGTCATTGCAGACGATGAGTAAGGCTATCGGTGTGGTTACGACTGCACAAGCATTGTTTAATGCTATTGCTGAGTCTAATCCGTATATAGCGATTGCTGCCGGAGTGCTCGCTGTCGGCGCGGCGATAGGGTCGTGGATAAGCGGAAATAAAGTCCGCAAGGCGAATAAGGAGATTGAGCGTCAGAAGGAGCTGTTAGACCAACTCGAATACACCTACGGCAGACTTGAAAAGGCGGCTGAGAATGTGTTCGGCGCTCAGTATATCGATAACTATGACCAGCAGCTCAGAAACCTCCAGGCGCAGCAGGAGGCTTACATGAAGCAGGCTGAGGCGGAGCGGTCGAAGGGGAAAAAGGCGGATAAGGATAAGATCAAGGAGTATGAGGAGGCAGCGCGTGAGGCAGCTGACAATATTAAGGATATGCAGGCTGAGCTGACGGCTCACTTCACGGGGTCGAGCAGGGCTGATGCCGCGCGGCAGATGGCGCAGTCGTGGATTGATGCGAGGGCGTCGATGAGTGATACGTTCACGGCTATCAAGGAGGACTATGCTGACTTGGTGAAGAATATGATTGTGGAGGGTGCTGCGGCGAGGGTGATTGAGAATGCTCTGACTCCGATGTGGCAGGATATGGACAAGATGCTTGCCGACAATGATGTGGAGGGTGCGATTGATGCGATAATGAAGGGTATGGACTCGGCTCTGGCGGCGGCTAACAATGGCATGGAGGTGTTGTGGAAGTCGCTTGAGGCGCGGGGCTATGACATGAAGGCGCTGTTGGGTGAGTCGGACGGGGAGTATACGGGTATAAAGCGTGAGGTGGCGGGGGCGACGAGTGAGGAGATGAATGCTAACACGGCGGCGCTGAATGCTCAGAATTATTATGTCAGCCACTTGCCGGGCATGGCGGTGAACGTGGCGGCGATAAGGCAGCTGATGGAGGGTGGTAAGGTGTCTGCCCTACCCTCGTCGGGGGCAGTGTCGGGGGGGTGGACTGACTGGCAGCAGCAGGCGATGGATAGCTACATGGCTATTCAGCGAAACACGGCTGACACGGTTGTGGAGTGCCGTAGGGCGGCGGTGGCGGCTGAGAACGCGGTGGCGGAGCTGAGGAGGGTGATAAGGCCTCGCGGTAGTCAGTCGGTGCATTCGCTGCATGTGACGATTGACTGAGGTGCAATGTGGTGCTTGTCTGCAATGGGAAGGGGCTTTGAGGCTCGCGTTTCTCAGGCTATGAATTATGGGCGCGAGCGCCCGGGGCCGGAAACGGACGGGTTGTTGCTGTGGTGGCGATTTATTAGAGTAATGCTTAAATAACCCTTGCACAATTCATTGAAATAAACTACATTTGCAAATATAAAGAGCCGTGAGCCACATGCGATTAAGTTCGTGTGTGGCTCTTTTTTTTGTTTCGCTATGATCAAACAGGTAATTATAGACATACTTGACTACATGAAATGGGAGGTGATGAATGACCGTTGCACGCCTGAGCAGCTGAGGTCGATTCATGACTCGATTGTGAGGGAGGTGGCTGTGGAGGGGACGGCCGACGACTTGGCGGAGTACTTCGGGAAGCGTAAGGAGAATGTGAGGAATGTGCTGAGCCGTTCGCCGATGCCCAGGCCGAAACGGAGGGTGTATTATTGTGTGAGGAGTTTTATGAGGTTCATGCCGAGAACCTGGAGGTTGACGAGGAATTAATGTAATTAATAGGTTATGAAATACTTTAGTTTTAGTGAATTTGAGAGGAGCGAGACCGGGACTCGCTATGCGATTGACAACAGGATGCCTGAACCGGCCAAAAAGAATGTGGCGGCGCTGGTGGATAATGTGCTTGACCCGCTGAGGGAGGCGTGGGGGCATCCGATACAGGTGACGAGCGGCTATAGGAACGGGGAGCTGAACAGGCTGGTGGGTGGTGTGGCGACGAGTCAGCACACGGTGGGTGAGGCGGCTGATATAACGACGGGGAATAAGGTGGATAATGCGCGGCTTTTTCAGCTTGCTATCGACATGAAATTGCCGTTTGACCAGTTGATTGATGAGAAGGGGTTCTCGTGGATTCACGTCAGCCACAAACGGGGGGGGGTGAACCGTGGTCAGATTTTGAAGCTATGAGGTTTATTTATATAGTCATATTGCTTGTGCTTGTGGGCTGTGCTCCGACAAAGTATGTGCCGGTGGAGTCGGTGGGGACGGAGTATCGCGAGGTTGACACAACGGCTATATACAATCGGTTGCTGAGGCTCTTTGAGTCAAGACGCGAAAAGGAAACATGCTCTGACTCGCTGTTTGACCGAGAGAAAGAAACGTTGGTGCTGAGAGAAAACGGTGATACTGCCCGTCATGACCGCGAGCGCATCGTTTACCGTTCGACCAACCGCGAAAAAGAACTTGAAAGTAAGGTTAAACAGCAGGAGAATGTAATCAACGAGTTGCGTACTAAGCTGTCATCAGTCAAGAATGACTCTATCCGTCTCCCCTACCCTGTTGAGCGGGAGCTGTCGCAGTGGGAGCGGTCTAAAATGGATTTGGGGGGTATTGCTATGGGGGGATTGGCGGTGGCTGTCTGTGTCGCTGTGATATGGTTAATTAAACGAATGAATCGATGAACGATGGTCTGAAAGAGAAGCTTATAAACACGGCTCATGCCAAGGGTATCTGTGCTGACGGGTACAGGCAGATGCTTGGCTCGGCTGACAGGGGGGCGATGGTGGAGTATTATGTGGCGAACCCGGACTGGTGTCTGGAGCGTGATTTCCCTACGCTACAGGTGCTGAGGGATTTTTTTGCTGATGAGGAGGACAGGGGTGTGTTTGTGGACAGGGTTTTTGATGGGGAGGTGCTTAATGAGCGGCAGGCGTATGTGCTGCACAATTGCAGTGGAACTGTCAGGGTGGGTCTGAATGTCGGGAGGGCTATAATACCGATGCTGTACATAGCGAACGGGTGCAGGCTGAGGATTGAGGGTGTGGAGCCGTCGGGGATGGGCACGATGCGCGATTCCCGTTTTCGCGGCGGACGTGATGAATCCCGGCGTCCCTGCACGGAGGGGCACCTGAACGGGGGCGCGGTGAGGGTGCCGGTGGAGGTGTTCGGGGAGAATGAGGTGTGTGCGGTGGATAACGGGTGGGTGGTGTTCAATGTGTATAAAAATGGGTTGATATGACGGAAAGGCTGATTTTTGAGCTTGTGGTGCCGGTGCTGATGCTGATTATCGGCTGGGTGACGAATGCGTACAGGACGAAGCAGAAGAAGGAGCGTGATATTCTTGATAATGTGCAGCAGGTGATTGATATTCAGAATGCGCACATTGAGCGGTGTGACCAGATGTTGCAGCGGCGTGACCAGATGTTGCAGGATAAGGAGGCTGACTACAGGCGGCTGGAGGCGAAGTATGAGCATAAGGTGAAGGCGGTGAAGGAGGCGTATGACTGTGAGGGTGACACGTCGAGGTGCCCGGTGCTGGCGTATGATAAGAATAACCATGTGTGTGACTCGTGTGAGTTGAAGAATAGACCGTGTTGTGATGATTAGTTGCAGGGTTAAGATTGAGGGGGGTGAGGTTGTGGATTTCTACAAGAGGTGGGGGTTTGTGTATGTGAGCGGTGACAGGCGGTTTGGGGCGCCGGAGAAGAAGCGTGATGTGTCGACGTATATTGAGGAGGAGGGGGAGCATGTGGACGCGAGGACGGTTGATGATGTGTTTGACTACTCGGTGAAGTTTCTTATCGAGGCGCGAAACAAGGATCTGGTAAATGCGAACTCGAAGATCAGGGCGTGGAATAAGGCTGTGAGGGAGCGGCTGAAGGGGGGTGATGTGAAGCGGTGCAAGACGGTGACGCTGTATGATGACTATAAGCGGTGCAGGATTGTGGGTATACCTGAGGTTATCGCTGAGGTTGATGAGAGGGATTATTACAGGCGGCAGGATGGGCGTGTGATGGATTGTGTGGTGGTGACGCTGACGATACATGTGAGCCGGCCGTCGCTGTGTGATTTTGACACGAAGGAGGTGGAGGCGGTGGAGCTGAGGCTGAGTACGGATGGTGAGTCGCTGTTTGTGAACATGTCGGAGGCGTTAACGAGGGAGAGGCGTGTGGCGCTGCTGAGGCGTGGCCGTAAGCGTAATCGCAGGGGGGTGGTGTCGGAGGTGAAGAGGTGGCATGTGACGGACGAGAATATGATGTTAGAGGTGGGTGATGACGGGCGGCTCGTGAGCGTATTTTCACAGGGGGGTGTGTTGCCGTTTGAGGAGATTGTGGGCTGGCGACGAAATGAGATGAAGAGGTCGGGGCGTATTGTGGTGGAGGCGACGAAGGCGCCGGACAGTAACTACATAATACCGTGTGTGGCGGGTAAGAGTGGACGGCTGACTTATGGGCTGGCGATATATGAGGGTGATAGGAGGGTGTCGAATGTGGCTTATTTCCAGTCGAATGTGGTGGTGTTGAAGACAGCGGAGGGATTGGACGATGACGGGGATGAGCGCTGGTTTACCGAGTACCTGACGGTGTAAAAAAATAGACTTCTGCCCTACTCTACACTACCCGATGTGGGTGGTGGTGTGTGTGAGGGAAAAAGTCTAATTCACCGTCAGCTCCTCTTCAAGAGCACGACAAGATGTGTGCAAAGGTAGTATAGGGCGGGGTATTTTGCAAGTTTAAGCAGTATTTTTTTCAGAGCCGTGAGCCTGATTTTTTTTGAACTGATGATAAAGGATATACAGGAGTTGAATTTCCCGGAGGGGGCGACGTTGAGCTCGGCGTCGGTGTCGATGGTGGATATGGGTGAGTGGACTATCACGTCGCAGGTGAGGATTGACGGTGATGTGAGGGAGGCTTTCGCGCGTGACTGGGAGGTGGTTTTTCAGGGTCACAAGTATATTATGCCGCTGAGGAGGCCTCAGGGCAGCAAGGAGAATACGAGCTGGAGCCCGGTGGTGGAGCTGACGTTTGTGCATTGGGCGCAGTATCAGCTGAAGCGGTGGTACTTCTACACGGTGCAGCCGGGTGATGCCGGGGTGGCGTGGCCTGATAAGTATGTGGCGTCGGTGAGTCTTAATCTGGGGGATTTCTGCAAGCTGCTTGGGCTGGTGCTGGAGCGTTACTATGGTGACAGGATCACGATTGAGCTGAATGGGGACTGGGTGTACAAGGCGGAGCCGGAGGTGGTGGAGATTAGTTACTCGCATGTGTGGGATGTGTTGCTGAAGCTGTATGAGGTGTATGGTGTGAGGTGGGTTATTGAGCCTGTGGAGGGGCCGGAGAGGTATGTGATCAAGGTGGGGTACCCGGCGACGGAGCAGGGGCATGTGTTTGAGTATGGCTTTGAGGGGGGATTGATGAGGGTTGAGAGGCAGGTGCAGAGTGATGAGATAGGGAATATGGTGCTGGGACGTGGCGGTGAGAAGAATGTGCCTTACCGCTATTTCAAGGATAAGGATGAGGCTAACGGGACGTTTGAGGCTGACCCGGACTGGGTGGAGGAGCTTGAGAATATATACTTCGCGAATCTGATGCCGGCGACTTTCAGAAGTTATGTACAGGGTTGGAAGACAGCTCACAGGGACAAGTATAAGGGGTATGTACCGGTGGGTGAGACTAATGCTTACGCGCCGTGGGCTTACAGGAAGGGTCTGACGGACGAGAGGTGGGACCCGGTGGAGTTTGTGGCTGATGAGATAACGGTGGAGCCGGTGGCGACGGACAAGGTGGTGGAGGTGTTGCCGGGTTACGCGCCGTGGGTGAAGGGTGACTCGTCGATAGCGAAGTATGGGCCGCTGATGAACGGACTGGAGAATAATGAGGATATTTACCCGACGATACAAGGGGTGACGGTGGAGCCGATGGGGCGTGTTGATGAGGTGGTTGATGTGGAGCCGATAATGAGTGATGATGTGGGGGGGGCGACGGAGAGTGACGCGCAGTTGTCGGCGATTGAGAATTGTGTGCCTAAGACTGAGAGGGTGCCGGCGAACGGTAGTGTGGTTATTGAGCTGACCGGGTCATGGTTTACGGTGCCGGAGGATAAGACGGCGAACTTTGATGAGGGGCGCATTGTGGTGAAGTCGTCGAAAATCATCAAGGGGAAGACGTATGTTTTCTATTGGGATTTCAGTAAGGGGCGGTGGGTTATTGACGAGAAGGTGACGGAGACTGAGGCTGAGACGACGATTGAGGGTGTGGTGGTGACGGAGACGACGGTGGTGCTTGAGGATGGTGGTGGCGCGAGGGTGCCGGCGTCGGGTATAGCGTCGGGCAGGTACAGGTACATGGTGTCGTGCAGGGTTGAGAATACCACGGGTGATGATCATAAGGTGACGTTGTCGCTGGAGGGCCCGAGGCTGACCAGCGCGACGCTTGATGATAAGTGGCGTGACACGTGGCGTATATGGGTTAAGAATATATGGCAGTCGGTGAAGGGGGAGAGGGAGACTGAGGCGCAGTATGCAAAGCGTGTGTGGGAGCCTATACTGGGTGACCGTGTGGGTAATGAGGCTAAGGTGGTGTTCGGTAGCGGGGCGCTGGCGCATGAGGACTATGAGTTTGTGATAGCGTCGATGCCGAAGTATGACAGGAGGCTGTGCCGGTGGGAGACGGTGGAGAATGGTGTGAGGGTGGAGCATGAGTATTGGTCGGAGTGGTGTATTGAGCTAGGTAAGAGTGACGCTGAGATGGAGGCGCTGGGGGTGTATGTGCCGTCGGTGATGAGGCAGGCGCAGGCGGGTGATTTCTTTTTCCTGACGGGTATAGATATGCCTCATCTGTATGTGAAGTGGGGAGAGGAGCGTGTTGACGGGTGGAAGAAGGACGTGCTCGCGCAGAAGTGTGATATAAGGCCGACGTGGGTGGTGCAGACTGACCGTGTGAGAATGAATGAGCTGATGGGGACGGGGGGGCTTGTTCTGAGGCCGGGGGACTCGCTGAGGCTGGCGGATAAGCGTTTTATTGACGGGGCGACGGAGGAGCTGTACCTGTCGGCGCTGACGTATACGTATCGTGAGCCGACGTCGGAGGACGCGGCGTTGAATCCTGATGTGGAGATTGTGCTGAGTGACCGTTATGAGGTGTCGGCGAGCCCGGTGGCTATGTTGCAGGGTGAGGTGTCGGCGCTGGCTAAGCAGGTGGGGTCGATAAGCAATATCGAGCAGATTGTGAGGGCTGTGGGTGACAAGCTGTATCTGAGAAAGGATGGGTTGCCCGACAGGTCGATTTCGCCGACGGAGTTCGGGTCGCTGTTGTCGTCGATAGGTTTCAGGAGCGGTATGGTGGGGGGCACGGGCTGGGGTGTGTATAAGGACGCGGGGGGTAACTGGGTTGTCGAGGCGGACAGGCTGATGGTGCGTGAGGACGTGGAGGTGAATAATCTTGTGGTGAACCAGGTGCTGGGCCAGGGGGGCATGGTGGTGGAGAGTGTGGCGGCTATGGAGATTGTGCGTGTAGATGAGATGACGGGGGGATATAAGTGTTATTTTGACCAGCATGAGGGGACGGTGGCTAATCTCTTCAGGGTTGGAGATGTGGCGTGGAATAACCGTATGACACCTGAGAATGCTGAACTGAAGTTCTATCGGCGCAGGGTGACGGAGGTGGGGGCTGACTATGTGGTGCTGACGAAGCGGCGTGACGGGTCGGAGCGGCCTGTGGGGTGGCCGGACGGAGGTGTGAACGGGACGGGGGTGCCGGAGGCGGGGGATGTGATTGTGCAGCGTGGCAGCTATACGGACGCGAACCGCCGTTATATGAAGGTGAGAGATGTGTCGGGGGGTGGCTATGAGCGGTATGTCGAGGGGCTGGACTCGGTGGGTGCCGAGGGTGTGGAGTATTACTTTGTAGGGCGGCAGTCGGGGATGTACAATGGCAGACCGAGGTGGTATATAGGCGATGAGGGGGGCTTTATAGAGTGGATAAACGGTGTGCTGAATATAAAGGCGAGGCTGAATGTGCTGTCGACGGTGGGTGATAAAACGATCGGGGAGTATGTGAACGAGGCGGCCAAGGGGGTGGCTGACGAGGTTGTCGGGGGCTTGGTGGTGGGTTCGCGCAACTTGCTGAGGAACACGGGAGAGACGTATGTGACGGGGGCGAGGCCGGGTAGTAATGACTGGAGCCTGTATGTGCCGAGGCTGTCGACGGCGATACCGATGGAGAGGGGTGCGGAGTACACAATAAGGGGGCGATCGACGGGAGTGTTCACGGCTGACCATGTGGGTGCTCTGAACGGGGCGCCTGATGACCGGGTGACGTTGTGGCTGTTTGACGGGAGTAATTACCAGCTAATCTCGGATGAGAGCACTGGTGAGAGGGAGGGTACGACGTTTGTGTGGAACCAGCCGTCGGGGGATTATTTTGTGCGTCTGAACTCGTATGGGCGTGTGCAGGAGTTCACGGAGCTGATGCTGGTGAGGGGTAACTGTATGGTGGCGGAGTGGTCGGCGGCGCCGGAGGATGGTGACCCGTCGATTGATTACCTGAAGGAATCGATTAAAAATGCGGCGGCGGAGAGTGGGTCGATGATCGGTGGTCTGATACTGGCGTCGTTGCTTAGATTAGGGTATACGGACGGCGAGGGTGTATACAGGACGATGGCGGGTATCAATGGCGGAGTTGATAACACGCTGGCGATGTGGGCCGGTGGGGAGCAGATTGATGCGGCACTGGATGCTGTGAATGGGGCTTTATTTGGTGTAAGGCATGATGGTACGGCCTATGCGGCGGGTAACACGATACGTTTCATGAGGGGGTTGATTGAGCTCGGTGACAATATCAAGTTTACGGATCACGGGTTGTATCTGTATGACCAGGAGGGGGCGACGCGTTGTCTGATCTCGAATGACAAGATGCCTGATGTGGGTAATATATTAAACGGTATATCGACGAAGGTGGATGTAAGCCCGGAGCTGAGAAATGTGCATGTCAAGAACACTGCGACAAAAGGTTACTCGATTAATACGAGCGCCCCGATGACGGTGAGAATACTGACGAATGTGGCGGAGGGTACGTCAATATCTCTGACGTGTGACTATCGTGTTGTGTTGCCTATTATAGGCACAGCAGTTCCAAATGTGGTTGATGATGACGCGGTGGCTGATGATGGGACGGTTATGACGGCTGACGGGAATGACGTGGTGTTGAGGCCGATCTATGATAAGCCGGTTATGACGATTGAACTGATTGACGGGGCGGATAATGTGTTGCAGACGTTCAGATGTTCGGCTAAGAGTACGGTGATAAAGAACCAGGTGTTGTTCTCGACGGCGATTAACTATATAGCGGTTAGGGATATAGCGATGTGTTCGTTGAGGTTCTCGATTAAGTCGGATGAGGTGGCGGATGATGAGAATGGCACGTGGCGGGGTGGTAATCTTGAACCTGTATGGATTAAGGGTGAGGCTAAGGTGGGTGTGGGCCAGCAGACGACGATTTATCAAGATGGTTTCTCGACGGCGTGGGGTGACGTGGTGTTGGCGGCTGACAAGTCGGGCAGCTATATGCTGGCGGGGGGATATGGCCTGAAGGTGACGCCGGGGGGGATTATGAGGCGTGACAACGGTGGTGACTGGGTGAAGATGTAGCGGACAAGGTGGGTCTATGAGTCGATATACCGGCATGGCTGAATCGGGAGGCTGTGCCGGTATTTTTTTTGTATCAATATTTTGGTTGGTTATCAGTGGAATAGATGGGATTTGATACTTAATTCCACGGGGACGTAAGGTGTTGCAATTTTGCAGTCACGGAGCGATGTTGCTTCGCATAACCAAAATTCAAGTTTTACAAATTATGGAAGGTAATTATCTTACTTCAGGCGACCTCGCCATGTGGGACACTGCCCGCACTTCTCGCGCCGGTAACTGGTATGGTGACGGCTGTGGCTATGGTCACGGTTATGGCTACCACCGTAATGGTATGGCCGCAACAGGTATCGGTCTCGGTGCCGGTCTCGGAGGTGGCGCTCTCTTGCTTGCCATCGCAGGTATCTGGGGAATCAATCAGGCGTCGAAGGCTCGCGCCCGCGGTAACGCACAGGCAATCGAGCAGATGAACAAGACCACCGAGATTCTTGCAGGCGTAGTTAGCCGTGAGGCTACCCGTCAGGACGGCGTGAACATCGACGTTCAGAACACGCTGCGTAATCAGGCTTACACTACCGCTTACGGCGGTGCTGCCAACGCAACTTCGAACGCACTGGCACAGGCTGAGGCTCTTGCTCTGCTTCAGAACAACAATGGCACCGGCTTGAACTCGGCTGTGGGTGGTTGCAACTACCTGCGTGTGGCCCGTGTGTCGGGTAGCCGTCTTTGTGGCTGTGACACTTGTAACGAGGGTTAATCGCCACTATGGGATTTGCTCGCCTTGCTGAACAAGGGGCGGGCAAATCTCTCTTTCCATAATCAACCGTATGCTATTCAGAAAGAAAATTGACCTGAGAATGATTGACCCGAGTTCAAAGATGGCTTTGCGCATGACTTGTCTTGAACAGGCCAAGGGGGATGTGAAAAAGGCGAGGGAGTTGTATGACTATCTCTCGGAGGGGATGGAGTCGATGCCTGAATACCCGTTGCCGAAACCGACGCTGATGCAGCAGGCTCAGCAGACGTTCGGGGGAATATTCGGATGGGTCAAGGAGAATCAAAATGATCTGATGCAAGCGTGGAATTTCGTGCAAACGTTACGCGGCGGTCAGCCTATCGCAATGCCGATGCCGCCTGCCGCCGGGGCACCGCCCGTTGAGATTCCGCCGCTTCCAACTGCACCATAAACACCATAAGCTGTCAACATTAAACCATAAGCTGTCAACATTAAACCATAAGCTGTCAACATTATGCAACCGTTACCGATAACTTTTTACGCTTACTGCGAATACGAGGGGGAGGCTAAGGAGCTTGAGAGGGCTTTATATGACTTCGTGAACGCCAAAAGGGAGCAGGGGGTGGCTGTAAGAGCGGCAAAGATTGCCGAGGCTCTCAGAAAGTATAAAGATAACTTTTTTGTAACCAACTTTTTAAAATAAAATCATGGCAGACAATACCAAGCAACCGCAACCGAAAACAATTTTTGAACAGCTGGCCTTTGGCTTGCAGACTGTGAATGAAAATATCATAGATCTTTCAAAAGACATAGCGGTGCTTTTTCAAAAGGTCGACGAGATACACGCGGCGCTCTATCCGCCGCAGCCCATTTCCGAGCCTGACGTTCCCGGCGCGGAAAAAGAAGAAAAATAGTCAGTAGGGAACAGTAAAAATTTTTGTGTTATGTGTAATTGTAATCAAAACAATCGTATCGCTGCCCCGATTATCAGCGTTACGCCGTCACTGGGAAGCACGGCGAGTCCGTTTCAGCTTCAGGTGACAATCAATCAGCGTCTGTGCGCTAAGGTATGTTCGGAGAATGTGCCTGTGTTTCAGCCGACATTTACCGTATTGAGGACTACCAATGTAGGCGGCACTCAGTATATGGTAGACGTTCAGGTTGAGGGTGCAATCAACTATGTTAAGTGTGGTTGCGGCTGCTGTGGCACTATGTCTCAGCCTCTCAACGCTACGTTCTCAATCCCCGTAACTTCGGCTACCGCTCCCACGGCAGTAACTATTGAAAAGGGGACTACCGCAAACGCAGTGCAGACTTCTAACTGTCAGATGTGCGGACGCACGTTTATCAGTGACAACTTCCTGACGCTTACGGTTGCTTAAAATGGAAGCGGTTTGGATAGCGATACTTGCAATGCTTTCGGCTGTGCTGATAGTCAATCTCGGACTGGGCGATGCTATCGCCGAAGTATCGGGAAAGATACTGAAATGCCCGACTTGCCTCAGTTTTTGGGGCGCATTGGCGGCGTTACTCTACAACGGCACGGAGATAGTTGTGGCGGTGTCGCTATCCATTCTTGTGGCTTATCTAAGTAACTTTGTCGGCATTGTGCTGATGATGTTTAACCGATTATACACATGGCTATATGGCAAAGAAACAGCAAACCAAAATAGAAACGAAACAAACGGCGACGGCGATTAAGATAGGTCAGAGAGGCGACTACAAGCCTATCCCGAGATTCCCGAAGACGTGCAATAATTGTTAAGATATGAACTTCAAAGAACTTGTAGAATATGCAAAGAACGCCGGCACTTGGAACGAAAAGACCATGTGGCGTTCAGTTTGCAGTATGGCAAATTTGCTTGCCGATATAAAGAGGGAGCATCCCCAGATGTTCTGGGATTTCATTCGCGAGCAGCACGGCATCCTCTTTGGAAACCACTACCACGAAGATTTTGCGATGTACGATGTATCGCAAATGAGCTACACCGACAAAGAGGGTAAGACGCGCCATGAACCGCATTGGTCGGTGGAGCAAGCGGAAGGTGTAATGAAAACGCTGCAATTCCCTGCCAGCGTAACAAAGTGGGATTGGTGGGTGGCTTTATGTGCCACACACTCGGACTTATGCGGTGTGCTTGATGATGAGCATATAATCAAAACTGCCTATGCGTTCTATTTCAAAGATGTGGATTGGGACGAAAATAACAAGTCAGGCTACTCGCCTACCAAAATATGGGAGTATCTATCATGTAAGCATGAGGATTGAGTATGCCGACTATGACAACAAGAAAACGAGATGAGGGGAGACTGAGGAATCTCCCCTCGAAGGAGTGTATCGAATGCAAGCTGTACCGGGCGTTTGTGACGTGTTTCGGTATCACGGTGTCTGATATGAGGCGTCAGGGTTTTATGTATCGGCGTCAAGATGTTTTTGGTGAAAGTTGTGTAGGACGTCTTTGACTAATTGGGCGGCTTGGGCGGCGAGTTCTTTTGGTAGGGAAGTAGTTGCCAAGTTTATAGTTAGCATTGTCAATAGTGTCGCGACCATCACAAGACTCTGTAATACAATTATCGTAACTTTCATCGAAAATAATACGCCAATAAAATTCTCCTACCTCTGCTCTCCACCGTTTTTGCTTCTTTGCCTCTTTCCACTCCATCCATGCTGAATAGGCATCAAGCGGATATTTCTCGTAGAGGGCGCGGGAGGGATAGAGAAGAATACTTCCATAATTTACAGTTTTGCCATTTGGATTGATAAATATCGACCCACTATCATAGTGTTTTGAATATAAGACAAGAAATTCCGATATGCCTCTACAAGGATTTGTTCTAATATTATCAAGAATTACTTCGCCATGACTTAGGCTATAAAACTCCTCTCCCTTGCAACCCTTCAAAAGTTCGCAAAGGTTCGGTTCTTCATTAATGACCTTTATGTCTAATTCTTTGCTGTTTGGCAAATCGCCATTTTCGGTTGTTATCATATTGTCTTTATTTTGTTCGGTGTAGGGTTCAAGGTCTATTTCATTAAAAACCAAAGGTGATTGTCCGTTAATCGTACTACAAGTGTATATTGCATTGTCCTTACAATCCCTCTCTTTACAAATAACTTTCTTTACTTTACCCCTATAAGTTACTAAATCCCCAATATTATACTTGAACTTAGGCTTAGGCTCTTCTTTGTCGGGCAGGCACTTGTCGCCGAAAAGCTCTTCGAGAATTGCCGTTTGGCCATCATAATATCCCTCAGAATAAGTTTCTATTGGGTTATTGGATTCTTTAGATCTTTCTAAAGAATTGGTGTAATTTTGTATTATTTCGCTTCTCTCCACCATCAGCATCTCCTCAGGCTCAGTGTCTGAGGTGAAATTGTGGCGACCGAAGAAGTAGTCTAATACATCTCTCACTTGATGGTACAAAGTCTTACGATATTCATACCTCATTCCGTCTCTCACACCCTTTGGTAAGATAGACCATGCGAGGTCTTGTTGTGGGGTATTCATTTCTTAGTTTTTCTTGGTTAGGTAATATATGCAGTTGGGGTTGATGCCGGTGCAGTGGTGTCCGGGACTTGTGGGGTGGCAGCATAGGCCGCCGAAGTGGTAGGTGCAGATGTTCATTGTAAAAAAATATTAGCTCCACCGCCGGAGCAGTGGAGCGTGGGGTTAATGGAATGAGAATACTTCTACATTATCGGGTAGTTCCTCGTCTTCCCAATTTTTATAAGTGCTGGTTATATACACCTTGTCGTAGGCTTTAGCCACTTTCTCAATTCCCGCGCGTTGAACGGCATGGGTGACGAGAAGAGATAGGCTTTGGGGTTGAAGTTCCCGAAGTTTAGGCGCGAGTCCGACAAATGTACCGCCGCCGTCGCACAGGTCGTCGATAACGAGCAGATCGCGTCCAGTCACTTCTTCATTGGGCGTTGCTTTAAACGACAATAACTTGCCGGTGGCCTCGTCTCTTACTTTCTCGCAAACAACAGCGAACTTTGTGCCGCGGTAGCGCTCTGCTGCGCCTTTGTCGGGCGCTACAAACAACCACTCGGGGCGTTCAGCGAATGGCTTTTTTTGAGCCAAATAGGTGGTGATAAATATATCAGCACTGTTTTTTATCAGCCTTGACGATTTAGCTGAGTGTGGCTCGTAAATGCAAACTTCGCGGGCGTTAAGGGAGTTGACAACATCTGCCACAATGCCGAGTGTAAAGGGTCGGTTGATGTCAAATAGCCTGTCGCAACGCATACCCATGAGGTAGTATATCTCCAGTATTGCTACTTCAAGGCATTGCCTCTTTATAATGTCAGCCAACTGCATTAGAATGAAAAGGTCAGCCGCATTAGTTATACGACATCTTACGGCTATGGGTTCTTTGCGGTTGATCCCGGAGAGTTCAAGATGGATTTCCCCATCGGGGAAAGTAATCACTTTGTAGTTGTCGCCGGGTTGGGTAAGGTCTATTGCTTGCATAGTCGGTGGCGGATTTCTTTGAGTGATGTTTCTTTTACCAGTTTGCCGTTTTCAAAGATTGTTTCAAGACAGCCACCGGCTTCCTGTTCTTTGCTGACACAATCGGTGGCGTAGTAAACGCCGTTCTCGTCCGTATCAACACGGATAAGACCTTTGAGCGATTTTTTCATGCCGGTGTCGGTTTTTGGTGACTTGAATATTTCGCGGGGCTCGCCGTTGACCTGACACCATGTGGCTTTCATGGCGAAGCCGAGTGAGTCGCGTGTGCGGTACTGATAGGTGTATGAACCGATGCCGAGTACAAGGTTGGTGGCGGCAAAGCCTTTTTCTTCAAGGCGGCGGTAGATTTCTTTCTGGCGTTCAAGGGTGATGCTGTCGCCATAGATGACGCCGATGTGCGGGTCAAGCACTTTGTAGCCTTTCTCGTTGATAGTGCCGCCGAAAATATCCCAAAGGAGTTCATAAACGCCTTTCTGCTCGGATGTACTTGTCATGGCTTCTTCCTGGAAGTTCTCGAAGTCGTCATGAGTATAGCCGCAAATGATGTGTACAGGGTCGCCGCTGTCGGGACGGATTACAAGGCGACCGTCGCGGGCGAGGATTTCATTTTTGAGACGCGGTACAAAGTCAGTTATCACTTGCCACAAGTCCCATGTGTCGGACACTATGCTTACAAAACCTTTGGGATAAAGTTGGGTGATGAAGCGCTTGAATGTCTCAAATTCATCATCCTTGCCTCCGGCGCACATAACGCTGTGTTCTGAAGCCGGGACTGTCATGGCGATAAGTTCTTTTTCGGCATCGGCGTTGTAGTATTGCTCAACGGCATCGATAGCGGGCAAGGTCTCGCTACCGACAAAAGATGAGAGGTGTCCCATGCCGCTTGTGATTGAGGCTTCGAGTCCGGCCATGCCGCGCATTGAGAAGTCGTGGCAAAGGAAGCCGAGCATAACGTCGGGGGCGAATCCTGTTTTCTCGGCATGTCGTTCGAGTTCCTTACGGTAGACTCGTGCGGTGGTTGCAGATGTGGTAGGCAGCCACAATTCGCATGACATAAGTGTTTCAAGGAAGTTTGTCAGCCAAAAGAACTCGGGTAGGGTGTTGATGACGGTGTGCATTGGCACGCGGATGGGGCATATTGAGCCTTCGGGCAGCGACTTGATGCGGACGGGCAGATAGCCGAGCCGGTGGAGTGCGCGGATGTGTTCGGTGCCAACCTGGTTCTCGCCGAGGAATGTGTCTATGCGGCGTTTGAAGTTTGCCACGGCTTCATCTTCGGGAAGGTTGAAGAAGTCTTTGTTGAACTTTTCGATAAGGTACTTCTTGATAAAATACTGAAGACCGAACACTACCGCGCCGTCTGTGGCCTGTGGGAAGTAGGCGTTGCTGCGCGGAGTCCAGTTTGAGTAAACATACTCAGTGCCTTGTGGGTACTGACGACGATGGTCTAATTTGTAGCCATCGGTAAGTAAAATTGCGTTGTTCATATTAATTAATTTTAGTGGGGTAATAGATACACTCGAGCTCTTTGCGATTTTCGTCGCCCTTTTTGCAGGCGAGGTGCATCTGCACTTTCTTGTTGAAGTTGTTTTTTGTTTCGTTCATTGTGGTTTAGGTTGTTAGAATAATACTGGTGATGCGCAGGTGGCTATGAGGCCCTGGGCTTTGGTGAAAAATTCTTTTTTGATTTCAAATCCGTAGGCCCGGCGGTGGAGGTTCTTGGCGGCGAGCAGTGTTGTGCCGCTGCCGGCGCATGGGTCGATGACAACATCGCCGGGATCGGTGAACAGTCGGATGAGTGATTCAAGGAGTGGCAGGCTCTTCTGGGTGGGGTGTATCTTTGGGGTTGTGGTGTCGCGTGGATAGTCGATGCAGTTGAATATCATGTGTCCGTCGTTGTTGAATTTGGGTAGTTTGTCACGGTAAAGCAGTATGCCGTACTCGCAGTTGCCTACTATTTTCATGTTGGCTTTCAATACCTGTGGGGAGTAGTTTTTACGGAACACGAGGTTGATGTAGTGGTTGAAGCCGTATCGCTTGCCGAGCTCGATGAAGTACATCTGCTGGTCGAAAGCGCAAAAGATTATCATGCAAGGTGATTTGCCTACTTCTTTTGGCTCTTTGATGAGCATTCTGGAGCAGAAGTGCATAAACTCGGCGGGGCGGAAGTCTTTGTCGGTGTCAAAGAATTGCTTACCTGCCAACTCGCTTTCGCCGTTTTTATTGTCACCCCCTATGTACCATGAGGGGTTAGAAGCGTAAGCATTAACTCCGAGGTTATAGGGCACATCGGCTATGATTAGCTGCGCTTTGGGGATTTGATATGACTTCCAATTTTGGTAATTATCATTAAAAAGTTCTATCTTCTCCATATCATTTCCTTACTGTTGGTTTAATAAATACTTTATATGCGTTGATTAGGGAGAGGGTGAAGATGAGAATCATAAGGGCGGTGTTGGCTGTGGCGGTGTAGGTGCCGAAGCTCCATATATGGCTGTCGATGTGGGCTGAGAGCTGGGGCAGGAGTGGCAGGGTGCATTGTAGGCGGTGCCAGATGCACAGTCGGACGCAGTAGGACAAGCGGATAAGAAACAGTGTCATTAGGGCTGAGAGCACTATGAGGCTGTCGAGCATGATGACTGTCGTGGCGCTGAGTGCGGGGGCGAGAAACCAGAAGATCAGCAGTCCGGCGGCGTAGTAGAATGGGAAGTGTTTGACGGTGAGGGTGACGGAGCGGACGATGCGAAACAGGTATTCTTCCATGATGATTGATGATTTTTTGAAAAACAGGTGTGATGGATGTCTACCAGCCTTTTTTGCGTTTTTGGCCGTTGGCATCGAATTGGATGTGGGCGATTGTGCGGACTTTAGTTTTCCCGATGAGTTCGCGGTTGGTGGATTTCCCGGAGTTGGGTTTGGGTTTGACTTTTACTTTAGCTTTCTTTGCCATTGATTATGATTTTTAGTAGTGTCAGGTGATTGCCGAGCTGGCGGTTGATGGATTGCAGATATTGGTCGATGAGGCCGGCGAGGCGCCGGGCGCGGCGGTAGAGTCTCCAGGCTATGTAAAATGAGTATAATGAGGCGGCTATACTGATGGCGGCAAGCCACCATTTGGGGCTAAGGTAGGCGGTTATCCAGTTGAGGGTACCTAACAAAAGCATGAGGCACATAAATGTGGTTTCACGTAATAGATGCTTTATCATATAGTTTAGTTTTAGTGGGGTTAGTCTCCGCTGTGGCCTCGTTGGCTGGGGGTGAGGGAGGTGACGATATTGAATGTGGCGGCGTGGCATCGGTAGATGGTGAGTTGGGCGATGCGTTGGTGGGCGCGGATGGTGAATTGGCGGGGTTCGCGGCTATGGACGATGACGGCGATGTTGCCTCGGTAGTCAGAGTCGATTTTGCCTACGAGGACGTCGGCGTCGAGGCGGTAGGTGGTATCGGCGATGAGGCCGTTGAAGCCTTGGGATGAGTAGCCGCTGCGTGGTTCGATCTTGGCTTCGTAGCCCGGGGGGAGTTCGATGGCGAGGTCGAGGGGTATGGCCTGGCGTCCGGGGTGTACGCGGGTGTCGCGAGGGACGAAGACGTCGTAGGCGGCTGAGCCGGGTGTGGCACGGCGTGGTATGACGGCGTCGTCGGAGAGGGATAGGATTCGGACGGTGAGGTCTTGACGGGGTGACTCGTCGGGGGTGGTGACGGTGTATTCAATATCGTCGGTCATGGCTGTTGGGGTGTTGAGTTTGCATAATGTTTTAAGTCGATGAGCGGTTGGTCGGGTGCTTGTCCGTAGGTGGACATGTATTTGGCGGCCCGGCGGCAGGCGACTTTTATCATGAGGTGGTCGGCGGGGGTGAAGTGATAGCCGAGGTCGGGGCATCGGTAGGGATAAGTGGGGTTGGAGTGTCGCTTGGACGTGTTGTCGGTCTCGGAATCGAGGTGAATGTCGTAGGTCATTTTTTCTTGTTTTGGATGTATTGTTGGCGAAATAGTTGAAATGCAAATTCGTTCTGGTGTTGTTGTTGGGTGGTGGTGAGTCGCATGCGCGGGGGAGGGGTGTCGTGTAGGGCGGACAGTATCTGGACGGCGCGGGGATCGGCATACATGGCGAGATTCCAAAGGGAGTTGATGTAGGATTGATAGGTGCGGGCGCGGGGATCGGCGGTGGGTTGGTTGTGTTGCTGTGTGAGTTGTTGGTCGGAGGCTCGGATGGCTTGCTCGGTGCGCTCGGTGTCATATTCTTTGAGCCAACCGAGTATGATATTTCCGTCAATTCGGTCAAACAGTTTCTCGCGCTTCATTGCCCGACGGAAACAATATTTGATTTCTTCGAGTTTCATGTACCAATAGGTTTCGATTATCAAGTCGGCAGTCAAAGCGATTTGGGTGTCGCTCATGTTCTTGCCGACGTTGAAGAAGTCGCATACCTCGCAAATGGCGATATAAAGCAGCGCCCTTAGTTCCAGCTCGGAGGTGGAGTTTTTAATCTTTGCGAGCGTTGGTGTCTGCGCTTGTATCATAGTAGAGACTGAGGAGGTCGTCAGAGTTTGATACAATCGTGTTAGCGAGGGATAAACCTCGGTCACGTTGCTCCTTGCGAGAGACTGCTGTGTCGCGGGTTGTTGAGGTAGGTTTGTTGTCATAATTTCCTTCAAGAATTTTTATGAAGTTTGCTTTTTTGAATATCCAGTCAAAACCAGCCTTCCCCCATTCCCGAGAAAGGAAGTCTGACGCAACCGCCTTGCGGATAACTTGCACTACCGTTTCTTTGTCATACTCCTTAAATATGGATAATAGGGCTTTTTTTCGTGCGTCAGTCAGCTTAGTTATCGTCGGGATTGAGGTGTTGGCTACCGTTTCATTAAAGAAGTCCATAAACCTTTCGTAGCCGTGCTTATCAGCTGTTTTTTGCGGTTGATTTGGTGGTTGCTGGCGCGGTTGCCGTTTTTGCTTATTTGTTTGAATATCAAACAGCAGAGTGGTTGCTGTGCTGTTTGATTTGGTGGTTGCTTCCGTAATGTTTTTTAGTTTAGAAATAAGCGTCCGAGATTGTTGCCGAGACCAACCAAATTCTTTTGTAAGCTCGGTTGTGTTGAATTTCACCTCGCCATTGTCGTTTACCTTGCCGAGCAGATATAGCAACAACCGTGAGAGATTGGGGTCGTGTATAACCCCGTTGGCAAGCCACGCCCTCGGCAGCATTATATAGTCGGTCATAGGTTATCAAATAAGGTGGGACAAATTTCGGGTTGGGGCTTGCCGAGAATGAAGTCACAGATAAAGTTCCTTGCATAGTCGGGGGAAATCATAGAGCGTTCCTCGGAGCATATTCCTGCCTTTGCACCACTTTTACAATAAATTATTGATTTTTTTTGTTTATCGTTCTGTAGAGTAAATCCATTAGTTGGTTGGCAGTTGATGAACCAATAAGCTGTTGGCTTGATGAAACAATCACCACGCAACATTCTATTATTATCTATTATTGTAGGTGGCATAACGAAGTTGGCTTTCAGATAGGTTTGTTCGCTCCAGGGATTCTCCATTATCAAGCGTAGGCGTCTTTCTTGTGCGACACATAACATCTTGACGGCGAGTCCGAAGAAATACTCTCGATTTGTTACTCTCTCTAATATTTTATCGGTTTTTTGTTTGTAAGTCAATTTTCGGTAATTAGTGTTACCCCACGAAATTGCCATCTGACTCATGCAAGAGAAGTATATGCAAGGAAAGAACGCGATAATCAAATCATCGCAACTTATTGTATCAAAGATGCTTGCCCCCCCCCCAAATACGCTTTTTCAATCTCGCCAAACAAGTCAATAACATGGTCGGTCTGCCCGAAATTATTTTGAATATCGTAATCTTCGGCGGGTATGCCGAGTTTGATAAACTCGTTTTTGAAGGTGCCGCTTTGTTCAAAGAAACAATGAACTTTGCCTGATATTTCCATATTCTTATTATTTTATGCCGAACATGATGAGGCCGTTGACGGTGTGGTGGAAATCGATGAGACGGCGGCGACACAAGAGCCTGAGGGCTTTGAGTATCGACGTCTCGAAGCCAGGGGGTAGCTCGGGGCGCAGGAAGTTGTTTATCTCGAAGTGCATGGCGTAGTCGGGCGACTGACCTCCTGCTCGCTTGATGTCCTGAATCTCGCTGATGGCGTCGTAAACGAGGCGCTCGATGTCGGTGAGTTGATCCATTATCGGGTTATATTGAGGCGTTGTCGGATGAATGCCATAATTTTCTTTTTGATGGCGTCGATGAGGGTGTCGTCGACGTCGAGGAGTCGGGGGAGGTTTTGATCACGGACGGCGAGTGTGTCGACAATGGCCATAGCGCTTTTGCGGATTTGGGTTGTATGGAGGCTGAAGATTGTCTCTTGGGCTCCGCGGCGACGTAGTGTTGCATCGACGCCGGCTACAACGTCGTTGATGACGTCGGCAAGGAGCGGAATGGCTATTATCTCGAGTATTTCGTCGATGGGTGCGCGTTCGAGGGCAAGGCGTTCGGCGGCATCGAGGTCGAGTTGTTTGATTTGTTCCTGAGTGTCGAGTATCTGACGTTGCAGTGATTGTGCGCGTGATGATGGCACGAGGCGACCGCGCATCATGTCGCGGTGGCGGGTTTTGAGCTGGTCGAGCTGGCGTTGCAGTCGTTCTCTTTGGGTCATGTTGTTGGATTGTTGGGTTGTTTTTGTGGATAGTGGCCGTTATCCCGGTCGAGGTAGTAGGGGCACTCGAAGGGTAGTGGCCGGCGGTTGAATGTTATATAGGGGTAGTAGGCATCCTCGGCGTTGAGGTCGATGTTGCCTATGTAGCGCACACAGGTGTCACGGATGTCGCAGTAACCGCCGTCGCAGAGTTGGTTATCGAGGAACTTAGGTGTCACGGGGGAGTAGTTTTTCGAGTGTGCGCAGATCGCTTTTTGCGAGCCGGAGGGCATTGGCCATCCGGGTGTCGGCGGGATCAGACAGGGCGTGTTCGACGATGCGCCGTAGGTGGGCGATGAGTGCTTTGGCTTTGTAGTCGGGAATCTGCATGGTCGGTTAAATTAAAATGCCGCCCATATCCTCGCGGACGGGGGCGGCGTCTTCGTCAAAGAGGTTTGCCGATGAGCCTTTGGTTGAGGCCTTGCCCTTGCGGAACGGTGCCATAAGCTCGTCGACGGTGGTGTCGCCATCTTTAAGGGATTGGGCGAAGCCGAGAAGCAGAGAGATTTCGGCAGCTTGAATCTGATTGACGGTGTGTTTGCCGCATAGCTTCACAACCTCGTCTTCAGTGATGGCATAAGTGTCGACAAAGTGTTTTATCGCACTGTCGCGTCGTTTGATTAGCTTTCCTTCGTCAGAAAGGTCGCCGGTGATAAGGTGCTGGGCTGCTTGGTAGGCTTTGTCGGTGATTGATTTGGGCACGACGCCGAAGATTGCGTTGCGGTAGGCGATTGAGTTGGCGGCGTTGCCGGTGACGGTGATCATGTCGTCGGTGAAGCGATTGCCATTCTTGCCGATGATGGAGCGGCGCACCTCAAAAGCAACGGCATAGTTGTTTTCGAGATCCCAGGCTGTGCCTCGTGACACGATTTGACGGTCGGTTATCTCAACTACCTTGGCCTCAGCTCGGAGGTTGCCATACTGCTGTGCGATAATTTTGGCGAGGTGAACTGACGGACCAGTGATGGGTTTGCCGCCACGTGGCAGGGCATAACCGCATGACTGTGCGGTGTCTTTGTCCATTGTGGCGAGTGCAACGACGTTGTTCACGCATCGGCTTATTGAGCGGGGGTATTGCTTGGCGGTGCTTACCTGAATGTCGATGTTGGCGCGTTCGACACGGTCAAGTGAACCGACGAGTTGTGCCGGTGTGGGGGTTTCGACTTGTAATACTTCGTAGCCTTTGATTTCTTCCATTTTATCAAATTGTTTAATCGTTAATAATCATCTTCGATAAATTTAGTTGCATAGTATCTCGGCGGCTCAATCTCCATAATGCGGTAGCGGTCGCCGGGGATGAATGTTTCGGCGCCGGGCCACGTGTTTGTTTTGACGCATTTGGTGTGCAAGTCCAAAAGTTTTTGGAACTCTAATGCTCCGGGGCCCGGTATCACCATATCTACGTCGGGCAGATAGCGGTAGCCGTAGTTTGCCATATCAACCATCACGCAGTCATAAGGGGGTTGCTTTTGTACGAATATGAGGTAGAAGTCAAGCCACTTGCCTGAGACGGCGTGGTAGACGTACTGATACATTGCCGCGCTTATGTGGTAACCGTAGCGGAGTATGGTGCGGTTGATGCTTTCTTCTGTCAGGTCATCGAGTGCGGTAGTTTTCCAGTCGATAATCTTTTTAGGTGTCAGCAGGTCGGGGCGGATCTTGATTTTGATGCCGTCCTCGGTCTCGTAGAAGATGCTGACTTCGGGCTTGCCCCATTTGAGGAGTTTGCGGACTTGCTCGGAGGTGGCGCCACATTTGCACCATAGCGAATGGCACATATCATAGACAAGGTTCAAGTCCTCTTGTGAGGCTATGAGTGTATCGGCGTTGTCTTCCTTAAATTTAGCATAAGCCTCAGCATAAGCCTTTGTATTTGCTCCGTATGGTTGCCCGGTCTTGGAATTGGTCGGCGGTTCAAATACAGCATAATTAAATCGCCATGCTTTTACGCCATCCCATTCGCCGTTATACTCCGCCATGCTTGCCATCAAGTCGTGAAATAGTGCCCCGAAGATCATTGCATCGGTTTCTTCCTGTGGGTGGTCAAGCATATACTTGGCGAACTTGGGACTCTTGGCGTAGGCTTTGAGTTGGGTGCTTGAGATATAGTCGCGGTAGCCGTCGCCTCGGTGGTAATCGTCGTTTGAGAGGTTGTAGATTATGCTCTCCATCAAAATTTAAGTTTGTGTACTTTGGTTTCGGTGTATTCGCCGTCGAGGCGGATTGTGTAGCCTCGGGACTGGAGCCAGCGCTGGGCGCGGCCCATCAGGCGCACGACTTCGCCGGGGTCTTTGCCGTCGAAGTCTGGGTCGGAAAAGGGCGGCAATTTACCCCCCCCCATTTCGAGCCTTTTGTTGGCTTTATTCTCACGGCGTTTGGCTGACACGCACGAGTTACACACGTCGACTCGTTTGCCAAAACGTGAGAGTTTAAAGTTATTTATAGGGCGTTGCTCGCCACATTCTTTGCAAATTTTTGTGTCCATTGTTTCTATTTGATTTCCTGAAATTCACCGTCTATGAGTTGATACCATGTGTCGGCTTTAATACGGGCGCCATCGACGACGGCGGCTTTCCACTGTTTGATAGAGTAGTTGTCTTCGTTTTCTTCGGCTATAACAAGAATAGCTCCGATTCCGCCACGCACTTTGACATTATTTCCTCGCGCTACGGAAATACCATTAGCTCCAGAAGACGAATTGCCGCGAGCGGCTGCACTGCCATAGTCACCGGCGGCTGCACTGCCATAGTCACCGGCGGCTGCACTGCCCGAGTCACCGGCGGCTGCACTGCCCGAGTCACCGGCGGCTGCACTGCCCTTGAAACCGGCGGCTGCACTGCCCGAGGCACCGGCGGCTGCACTGCCATAGTCACCGGCGGCTGCACTGCCCTTGAAACCGGCGGCTGCACTGCCATAGTCACCGGCGGCTGCACTGCCCTTGAAACCGGCGGCTGCAGGTTCGCCATGATTGGCGTTTTTTTTGTATGTACAACGCGAACGAACGTATTCAAAGTGCGCATTACATATACCCCTGACATCAAGTTTCGCCCCAATCTTAATATGCGATGCTGCTACTTTTGAGTCATCGCCATGTTTTGAGGTTTTACCGCTTAGTTCTACTTCGTGGAATACTGATTGACCGGGTGAATAATAACTGAAACAATCTAATGGATTCTCGCAAGCGTGGAAGCCGCTCTCGCAGGCCTCTACTTTGCCTTTGTGTTCGTACTCTTTGCCTACTTCATATTGGAAGTCACGGCATGTCATGTCTTTGTTAAAACCTTTGTAAGCTTTCATAATTATTTAATTTAATGATTTGGCGGAAGTGGCGGGATTTGAACCCGCGAAACGCTTTAGGGGCGTTTGCCGTCTTAGCAGGACGGTGGTTTCGGCCGCTCACCCACACTTCCAAATGCTCCTTGAGTTATTAGTGCGCCCAAGGAGCAAAAGCGAAAAATCATATATTTCTTGATTGGTTTTCGCCATTCCTGGCGATGGAGCCCTCACGGGTTGCCCAATATATATTGCTATTCAGCGTCGGATATTCCACATGGTGTTGGATGCTCCGCCATCGAACAATACGTCAATATTGGCGCTTGGCTTAGATGCTATCACGTCCCATGCTTTAAGATTAATGAACTGCTCGGCAGTCAGTCCCATTTCGCGCTGATATGCTTTATCTGAAACTGCGCGCTGGCGTTCGGCCTGCTCACGTGCCACCTCAGTTTCATAGCGACGTTCTTGAGTCTGCTTTGCCTGAATCTGGGCTGCTGTATTATTCATCTCTTTAAGCTGCGCTTCATTGGGGATCGCACGGCCGGTGATGACATTCTCTACTACGACGGGAAATTCTTTATCGGCTGATAGTTTGGCGATATATTTAATTATGTCATTTTTAACGCATGAGTCAATATGTGCAACCACTTCACGGTTACTTGTCAAATCGAATGGTGAGTATTGCGATACATAGTGTCGGGTCAGATTATTGTATATTTCTTTAATGTTGTTCTCATACCAATTAATGCCATAATTTTGGAGCAAAACAGGACTTTTACCTTTTTGGATTCGCAAGATAATCTGAGTCTTGAAGTCGAGAGGCGTATTCTCGTTTGAGATAATGTCATCGAGTGTTTCCTCATAACGAATAGGGGTGATTTTGAATGTTTCAGATGATGTACTCCAAAAACACCATGTCAAGCCCGTTGTTGCCGGTTCCATCTCAACGCCGCCATGTCCGAAGAACCACGGTTTTTTGATTAATACTGCTTCTTCATCGGCCTCGGGGCGTACACCGTGGCAACTTGACAATGCAATGACTACACTCATTGCGAAAATTAAATTAAAGAATTGTTTCATTTTACGTACTGTTTAAATTGGTTATTTAGTAGCCATAGGCGGGGTCGAACCGACATGGTCACAACCACGACTGGGTTGTGTGCATTACCATTATGCTATATGGCTTCCATATTGTTCTGAGTTGTTTTCTCGTTGTCATGTTGTCTGACTGGGGGCTGTACCTCACCGCTGTAGTCATTTTGCAGTCAGTGTGTTGCACGGTCGCTACTCCGTGCGTCTTATCCCCTCGGCTTCATCGGACAAGTCAACGAATCCACTTTCAGGTATCTATCACCTCCCTCTATGTAAGTCCGCGCAACATACACACGGTTGAGTTCAGCGGCCAATCGGCTCTTAACCATACTTTGGCAATAGGTAGGCACTTCGTAGCTACGTCCCACGGCTCGGGTATAGTGCCGAGTCACTTTGTTCGGTTACGACTCTTTGGCTCAATGGCTCTTGTTACGGCAGCCGGAAGTTCCGTTATAATTTAGCGTTCATGATCACGTCGAAGGCGTTGCACAACCACTTGCCGTTTTGCTTGGCTGTAGGTTTGTCGGCTTGTATGTCGCCGTTCATAACCAGTTTTTCAAGCCGGTACTCGCCTCCGACGATTTTTGCTGCTTCGGTTTTGCTGAACGTGATATGTTTTTTGTCGAAAACCATCCTTATAAGGTCGAGTTGATACCGGGGATCTCGTATAAATGGTGCTTGAGCGGGTGTCATTGTTTTACCTTCGGGCGTTTGAGGTAGGCGATATGGGTACTGGAGTGGTCGGCATGCTGAATTGTTGCCGAGCCGTATGCTTCCCAGCCTTTCTTGCCGAGCCTGTTAAGTTCTCGGTTAAGTTCGTAGCAGTTGGCTGCGATCACCGTTTTATATTGCCATTTCATGTAGTATCTCCTTTTTCGCTTACGCTGATACTTACGGTCATAGTTTTACCTGAGCGTGAGATTGCAACTCTATAGCCCTCAATCTCCTTGCGTGCTTGTAATGCCGTTTGATAAGCCGAATCAAGTTCGGCGGTATCGGTACAGTTAACTACAAGTCTTTGACCTGGTATCATCTTTTTGACTTGTTCTTTTGTTAATCTCATTTCATTTTCTAAAGTTTCGTGTTTAAAACTTGTAAAATACAAGGTGAGTCGCTATCTTTGCGTTGTGATTTTGAATAAGTTGCTCCAATGAGCGACCCACCTTTGTATTGTCCTTTTTCGTTATCTTTTCAAAAGACAATGCAAAGGTAATATCAAAAGTGATATATCGCAAATTATCACGTTATATTTAACCTTTTATAACATTATGAAAAATGTGATAGACATGGCGTCCTTGCGAAAGTCAATGAGAATTAAGCAAGAGGAAATGGCGAAAATATTAGGCATTAACCAATCTCAAATTTCAGAAATCGAGAGAGGTATTAGACCTGTGTCCGCGAAGTACGAGGAAATCTTGGTAGAACAATTTGGAAGGGATGTTTGTGATAGTTTTAGGGTTGCTTCTCCTGATAATCGCAAATTATCAGTAAAAGGAAATGTTACAGTTAGTGGCAACGGCTCTATACAAGACACAAACAAAACGGTCGGTGTAGGCGAATTAAGTCCACAAGAGCATGACGAGCTTATCCGTCTGAGAGTAGAAAACAAATTCCTAAAAGAATCTATTGCGGAGAAAAACGAGCGTATCGCTGAGCTAAAAGAACGTATAGAGGAACTTAAAGCGCAACTGAAATGAAAACATCACTTTGGTTTAGTTGGATGATATTTATTATTGCGATTGTAGCATTATGTGTTGCCATAGTTAGATGCGAACCTATAAGAGCCGACTGGGCTTCAGTTTTAGTGGGCGTTCTTGGAAGTATTGTTACAGCGTTAATCGGTTGGCAAATATACAAATCCATAGAACTTAATAATATTCTTAAACGTGTAAGTAAAGTGGAAAAATCTGCCAAAGATGTGGAGTATATGCTTTATGCTACCTCTGAGCAAATTTGTGGTTCACAATATAAGGATAAGCCGCCACACCACGAATTGTGGCACTATATGTTAGCTTTAGAATATCTAAACAAAGCGACAAACTCGCAATATGAAAACATAATAAAAGAAATAAGACGATTAGCATGTAGCACTCCTTTTACAATTTTGGACAAGTCTCGCTTAATATCTGCATTATATAACACCCACCGAGATGATGCCCATAGGCTTATGGATATTTTTTCTGAATGGCCTGATGAGGGTTCTCCTGATAGGCCGGACTTCGTTCCAAAATGGAAGCGTCCAAAATCACACTAACCCCACCACCAAACAATAACAATATGACAGCAATACTTATAGCGATATTGCTCTTGGCGTGGCTTGGCCCCGCGCTGAAAGATGGAAGTAAAATTAAATAAACCACTTAAATATTTTTATATGAAAAAACTATTTTCTCTAATGTTGCTACTTGCAACAATGCTGACATTCACAGCGTGCAGTGATGATGACAAGGACGAGCCTACGCTTAATGATATTGTAGGTACATGGAAGCTCTCAGAAGTATCATTCAACAATGGCGAGAGCTTTATGAGCTGGCCTTTTACAACCACAACCGCATCATTTAGGTCTGATGGAACATACTACGGTCGCGGCTATTTCGGTACTGGCTCGGGTACTTGGAAGCAAAAAGGTAATACCATCATCACTTACGTCGACGGAGATGAATACATCCGCTATGAAGTTAAGGAACTCACGTCATCAACTTGTACGCTGGTCATGTCTGATAAAAGTGATAGTGTGTGGATTAAGTGCATAAAGCAATAATACACAACCGAAGTAAATAAGAGAGCCACCCAAACTAATGGATGGCTCTTTTCTTATCCAGCTTTCTTTGTAATTTCAAACGCGGGTTCTCCTATCATCATAGCACATGCAGTCAAGACGTACTGTACCCACACTATCGAGTCGCGGTTGTGGGGTGTGCGTATCTTGTCGAGGTCTGAGATTGCAGAGCGGATGTCTGCGCCAAGAGTAGGGGGTATATCTTGATTTGCCATTATTTTTGTCCTCCTTTCATTACAATTTCGGTTTTAGTTGATGATGGGATGTCGGGGCTACACTTCACCGCAAAAAATATAATTGCAGCCATAACCAAAAATGTAGCAGCAAGCCAAGCAAAAAACTCTAATGTATCCCTGATATGATCTTTTGAAAAAGCCCTTACAAAGCAATTCCATATACCTGACATATAAACAGGCTCGTTGGCTATTCTTTCAAGCTCTCTTTCGGTTTCTTGCTCGTAGGCTTCTATTGCGTCAGCCACAACTTTGTCAACGTTACCACCGCAGTGAGGGCATTTGTGTTTTGGCTCAGTTTTCATCGTGAGCCTCCTTTCACAAAATACATTATCTCTGCATACTGTTTGAGACACTTCTTAGCGTGTTCTTCACAGTCATGTGCATTTTTTCTACCCTCAACACTGTTGTCTTGTTGCAATGCGGTTTTTATAAGGTCCACCGCTGTGTCGAATAGACCCTCTGCTAACAAAACCATACTCATTCCGCACCTCCTTTCTCCATGTGCTTGTCACACCACCATAAGATTCCGGCTATAAAATACGTTATGGTTGAACAAACAAAACACACCGTAATCCACTCAAACAAGCCAAACACTATGTATGAAAAGGCTGAGATTCCGATTAAGAAAATAGCTATTGCGAAATAGCAAATAACATTTCCATTCATCTCGCACCTCCTTTCAAACAAGGGCAGTCGGGGTCGTGGAGGAATGAGGGACCCCATTGGTCACGAGTTCTGAAATAGATGTAAGAATGCCCGAAGCGAGAGATTTTCTCTGCGTGTGTGCGACGGTCTATATCGCTGCGACCGTCACCTGCTTCTGCTGACTGACTGCAGCCGCAGGCGATTACACTTGCAACCGCCACAGCGATTGCGATTAGGGCTTTGCGCCCTGAGTTTTGTTCTTCTTTCATTGTAAGACGTTTTATGAAAGTTATAGGCAATAGAAAAACGGCATTGCCTTTCCCGTCGTCTTACACCATATAGGCAGTGAACGCATTAACGTTTCACACGGGGGTACAATGCCGCGTATGCGGTTCGTCAGGGTATAAAAATACCGCTAACGGTTTATGAGAGCGGTTTAACTCCGCCTATATGATGTAAGACACGGCAAAGTTAAACACACTTTTTGGAATTTGCAAATAAATCTGCGATATTTTCTATCCATCAACCTTTTACACATTCTATGCGTTGTAATTTAGTGGGTTATATTATATTTATTGTTGTATTACTTGAATAATTAAGCTACAACAAGATTATATAGCTCCCTAAATTTATCCACATACCAATGTGGCTGTGTCTCCTTTTGGTTCTTGGGGTTTTCAAGATTCTTACCGTAGGGAAGTCCCTTATCGGTGATATTCTTGAATGAACGGATTTTACCTCCCGAAGTCGGGCGCGTCATGATTTCGAGATAGCCCTGCTCCACAAGTAGCATATTGAATTTAACCGCGCTAATTGGCGAGCCAATTTCTTTGAGCAAGTCTTTAGCCGACTTTGTTACGCCCTTTGATTCCACATACTGAGGCAGAGCAAGATTATATGGTGCGGCTATGCTTTGATACATTCCGAGGCGTGATGCGTCATTGAGACGGAGACGATCAGCTAAAGCATCTGCAAGATATAGTTGTGTCTGAACGTAAGCGAGCTGAGGATTGGAGGGTGGTTGTGATAATGACATTTCACCCCTGCGGACTTTGTGAAAGAACTGGCGGTAAACCTCAAAGACCTCACGTTTCTTTCGGGCGATGAAAAATTCAAAACATGATGTAGTTAAATAATAGTCCGTAGAGGCGAACTGACCGCCTTGCGCATCATTGCGCACGGTGCGATAATCAATTTCTTCAATGAAATTTTCATTTGACACAAGAGCTCTTACTGCTTCTTGTTTTCTGCCATACATCAAAGGCCACACATCGTCAAGGTTTACCGGAAATTCGTCGTGGGTCTCATCAACGAGTTTACATACCGACTTGAAGTATGTCATAAGTTGTTCACGGGTGCAGTTGACTTTCAATCTGCCTTTGCTCATATCCGAACTAATTGCTAAATTTGCGCTCATAGCTTAAAAAGAGAGCAACCCCAAAGGTGGCCACGACACGCACCAATGGGGCTACTCAAAAATATCTTCAGTATGTGAGTCGTGGTTCACACTGCAAAGATAATGTATGTTTGCTAAATATGCAAATATTATTCAAGTATTACTCTAATAAATTGCCACCACAGCAACAACCCGTCCGTTTCCGGCCCCGGGCGCTCGCGCCCACAATCCGGCATTCATTAAAGTGCTACTTGAACTATTGTTCTATTAAAGGCAATACACCACGATTTTTAAGCTCGTTGTAGAGGAAGATACGTCCTTTCTGAGTCCAACGATTTCTAATGAGAACTCATGAGGATCCTTTTGGCATTATCAGCCATCTTTTTGTAATTCTTTTTCCAAACTTTTATAGTTTACACATGGCTTAGACAACACGAACCGTCCTATTTGAAGATTAGAATAATCTCCTCCAATGTGCGAAAGATTTATAAGTCGTTTATAGGGGCTATGTGTACATCCAATTTTTATCATATCGCCAAACTCTAACGCATAAACCCAGCCACAACTTTTAATGTGAGCAAAGTCTTTCTCCACAGTTCGGATTTCACCGAACTGCTCGTTTTTGAAAATCTGAATATCGGCCATATATAGTTGAAATAAAGTCAAAAAAAATAGCACCCCAAGCGCAGCCTAATTTGGCGGTCTGCCACGCGAGGGATGCTTTATGCTTTTTTAACACGACCGCCAAGCAGTGTTACTTATTACTGCAAAGATATGAAACACACACAAATTATACAAATAAACTTATAGTATTGGTATAAGTTTTAGAAAATAAATTTTTTGTGTCATGTTCATAATTAGGTAATTTTGCAATATAAATCATTCGTATAATGCTTTCAAAACGCTTCTATACCATAACTGAAGTTTCAGAACTGCTTGTAGTCCCGGCAACCACTTTGCGTTACTGGGAAGATGTCTTTCCGATGTTCAATCCCAACCGCTTGCCGAGTGGACGCCGCAGGTTCACACGTGCAGATGTGAAGATGGCCGCTCATATAAAGGATCTGCTGCATGTAAAGGGGCTGAAGATTGACGCAGCGATAGAGCTGATGAATAAAACCTATCGCAAGGCTCCACCGCATGGGTTGAGAAAGTGTCAGACTCCACTTGATGCCATAGTGCTACTTGATGAGGTCAGGGCAATAATCGATGACGCACATGCGCTGGCAAAAATTGAGGCGGTAACTAATTTTCTAAAAGCTCTCGAAGATGTCAAAGAATGAGATGGTCGAGAACTACCGCAAGGTGTTTGTTACAATAAAGACATTCCCGTTTATCTACTCTGCCGTCTTGTTTATGCTTTGTCCTCTGGAAGCGTGGTTGTCGTTGAGGTGGGCTGAACTGATCGGGTTGTTCTTTTGCACTTCGGTGCCGTCGGTGTTGCTATGCTGGCGATTGTCTAAAGCCGTAAAGTTGTGTCCCTGGCATCGTGCCCAGTGTTTTGTTATACTTCTGCCGTTGTTAATCCCGTCATGCCGCATACTGTGGCCGGACATTGATATTATCTGGCTGTGGGGAGGTGTGTCTACCCTACTCTGCCTTTCGCTCGTTAACGCCTACTTTGTTTTTATCAAACCAAGCGTAAGAAAACAAAAAAAATTTCAGACTTAATAATATATTATATTTATCGTTGAACTTAAACGGATTGAGGGAGTGCAGCGAAGTGAGGGTATAGTTAGCCCTTTGTGAGTAATATACTCTGGGCTGTCTACCCTCAGAACTCAATCGGCCTATCGGTCGTTTGCTTCGTTTCGGGGCGAGGTGCAGATGATTGCTCTCGCTTGGGTGAATGCTCCATCATCGAGCCGTCCCTGCATCACCCTTTCGCCTTGCAGTGCGGTTTGGACGTTCCCACAGTACCGCTATACAATTGCACCCTGCCGTTGACTATCCCGAACGATGCAATAGTCGGCTTTCGCCAATTTCGTTCTTCTCTTGTTCCCGTCTGCTGTTCGTTCGCTTAGGGCAACAAAAAAAGAGAAGAATCAGTGGGGTGGGATAAAGCAACGGGAGGACTGATTCTTCTCTATTCAACCGAGGTTTTACGTCGGCCGTATGTCTTCTATTGTTACTTTATTCCTTATCCCCGACGACAAAGGTAATACCGAAGTATTGATTGCACAAACGCGATTGTTAAAGAATATTAATGACTTAAATTTTAATCCGTGCAGTAGAATTTATTTAAAATTCTTTTATTACCTTTGTGTGTCAATTAGTTATATCAAAATGGAATTTATTGACACACTAAATGTCTTAGCCTAAAACATTAAGTATCAATTAATTACAGCGTTTCTTGCAGTATCCGTGCAGTGACCTTAAAACGTGTTGCTATAAACAATTGACACACAATCGATTATAGGGAATAACAATCTCGTTCGTAACGAAAAGGTCGTGGGTTCGAGTCCCACTCGCGGCTCAAAAGATTAAGCCCTATAATCCTAACCGATTATAGGGCGACACATATAAGGAGAGATGCTCGAGTGGCTGAAGAGGTTCGCCTGGAAAGCGGATATAGGCCAAAAGCCTATCGCGGGTTCGAATCCCGCTCTCTCCGCATAGAAACGGAATGAGAACCCGGGGTTCGTTATCGCGTAGCGCTTGCACGGCAAGACTCCCGCTCTCTCCGCAATAAATAAACAAGAGGTCGTCTAAATGTGTTAGGCGGCCTCTTGCTTGTTTTTCGTTTGCAGGGGTCATTCGGCGTACAGGTTCTCTTCCTGCTGCGGAATGTATTGCTCGACCAGTTTGCTGATTTTTGTCAGGTCGGGTTTCTGGTTGGCATAGTCTATTAATGTACCTACGGGATATAAATCCGGGTCAGACGCCGATTGGAAGTCGGCTGCGCTCTCGGAGTAGTCGCCGTCTTCCACAGCGTCAGCTTCAATAGCTTCGTCGTTGAATTCGATTACGCGGTCAGCATCGTCGTGACGCTCAATTCCGACTAATAGAGTTGTCGGGATAATGCTTATCTGAGGATCTTCGCCCCAGCTCACAGGGTTAGTTATAACTTCAGCCACTTTTGAGGCTATGATGTCGGTTAGTTCTTTTCGTGTCATAGTGGTATTGTTTTTTTATTAATACAACATACAATTCGACAAAATGGTTTATCGGTTCAGAACTAATACACAGCCTCCGAATAAAACAAACTCATGAACTAAAAAGACAAAGCAAGAAACAAACAAAGAACTGAATTAAAACAAAGAACAAACTTAATAATAAAAATAAACTAAAATAGAAATATAAGTATAACAACTACAAAACAAAATTGAAATAACGAGTATCGACATTGGCGTAGTTATTTCAGTTTATTGTATGCTATCAATCCATCTAAACTAAACATTATGCAAAGAAAAATAAATTGAATTTTCTTTGATTGAATAAATTTTTGGATGTGTATAAATGACATAAAGACAGCTGTCTCGTCAAGCCAATACAAGTCATAGGGCATTTGATTGTCGCCGCCCCAAGGAATGTATGAGAGGGTGTCGTCCACGACGGTAGGCACAATATCCACGTCCTCGCGGAACACTGACGCGGAGTTGACGGTAAATGCTACGCGAGCCTCGAAGCCGGACAGATTTTCAACGGAGTTGAAATTAAGGTATGAAAAAGAGAAGTCCATAACTTTCTGAGATTTTCAGCGAGGTTATGGACCTTATGACGGTTGCTAAAAGACGCGGCTTGTACCAGTTTTCCTTGTTAGAATTTAATGGGGAGGTTATACGCGACTCTCTTTGGCTCTCCGCACATTGTACCCGGCATCCACTTTGGCATAATTGAAACAAGACGAAGCGCTTCGTCATCCAAAGAAGGAGTGCGTCCACGCAAGATGCAAGGGTTTGTTACTGTCCCATCTTTCTCAATACAGAAAGTGACTATAACAAGGCCATGTTCATTATTTCGCTTTGATTCTTCAGGATACTGCTTATTTGATTCCAAAAATTCATATAAAGCAGATTCACCTCCGGGGAAACTTGGCATAATCTCATAAATAGGCCACTGATATGTAGAATCGGACCTAATTGAATCGCCTCTGATAAGTAGTTGTCCCGGGATGCGGTTTTGCTCTTTTTCTTCTATCATGCGATTATAATTATCCAAAACCGGTTTCAGGAATCTTTTGGATTTGGTGGTGAAGATCATAATGCCGCCCAATCGTGGACTGAAAATTCTCTTGATATTTTCGTCCTTTATGACTTCCACTTTCTCTATGTCTTCTGCCGGAATATTATCAAGGTCTTGTAATTTAACCTCCACGCCGTCAACTATGAACACGGGCATATTGATTGAATCGCAAACATTGACATTACAGCATTTTTCGACATTACTCGAATCTTGTTTAAACTCCCGGTCGTTTGCGCCTATTACTTCTGAATAAGTAGCAAAGGAGGTAATGGAAGCTGAAGAAAAACAAGCAACCATAATGGCGCTAATTATAGTATTCAGTTTATGTTTCATACCGACTTGATTTGTTAATGCGCAAAGTTAGGCATTAAATCTCTATTTCGACTTAACAAATGTATAGTCCGAGCTATTTTTTGTATTTTTCTTTGATTTCGGCAGCCAATTTGCGGCGGATACGGCTTAAATGATTGGGCGTTATTAAAAGATACGAGGCAATATCTTTCAAAGCAACGGTCTTAACAACATCAGGATAATGGTCGCAAAGCTCAATATATCGTTGTTCCGGCGTTTTACGATAGATATTGAGATGGCGCAGCAGAACAGCCTTGAATAAAGAGCGATATTCAATCAAGAGATTCGGCGACAGCACGTCAATAAAATCTTTCAGAGGCACTTTCAGAATATCGCAATCGGTTCCGGCTATAACCGACATTTCCGATTGTTCGCCATACAAAGAACAGTGAAAATCAGTTATTAACTCACCGGGAAATGCAAAGTTAACTACCGCCTCATCGCCCACAGTGTTGGTAGTGGATAATTTGAAATAGCCCGAAACAACCAATGCAGCATATCGCGTCACAGTTCCCTGTTGGATGAATACATCTTCTTTCTTATAATGGCAGGCACAACCTTTCTCGCGGAAAAATTCTGTTATTTCCGTGAGATTTATGTTGTCGAGAAAGGAGTTAAAGCGAGCCATCGGGTATAAATTATATGCAAAGTTACGGATAATTTGCGAGAAATCAAAGGAATACCTCGCAATCGTTTACTCGGAAGATGCAGCAGTCGCGGATTTCTTTGCATGCAAAGTGCTAAAGCAATGATGCAGCATTTGCCGGAGAAAAAACATTGACCAGTGCCCATGATAGCACAATCATTATAAATACAAAACGGCAACCTGATTAGGTTGCCGTTTTGCAGCGGAGAGAGAGGGATTCTTGCTACACAAGCGCTGCGCGATAACGAACCTGGTTCTCATCACTGGCTCAACAAAAAAAGCAGCTCTTAAGAGCTGCTTTTTTCAGCGGAGAGAGAGGGATTCGAACCCCCGGAGGTGTGACCCTCAACGGTTTTCAAGACCGCCGCAATCGACCACTCTGCCATCTCTCCTTTTATGTTTTGTTTAAGATCTCTCGCTTTAACGAGTACAAAGGTAGAACTTTTATTTTTACTGTGCAAGTATTTTGGCAATTATTTTTGAGGGTGTTTTATCACTTCGCTGTTTTACACGATTTTAACCTCAAAAAAAATTTCATCACACGCCATACATCAATAAGCCGGGCCTCACGGTCCGGCTATCAATATAATCTATAAGCTTACGTCTTTGAGTAAATTCTCTTGTTGTGGTTTTACCGATACAAAATTAGTTATTAGAATTTGGGGCCAAAATACTCTAATTTTAGTAAATTTTTGATCCGCTATTAACATTAGTGGTATCAGTGAGGGTGCTTCATACCCAATTAGTGGTATTTATTGATACGTGATAACATTTTTAGACGTGTTTTCACTATCTTTGCAGTGTATGAAATCTAAGGCTGAAGAAATATCAACGCGCGAATATAGGGCGACCGACCGTATGCGCGACATTATAGCTGACAACACGATGTTGCTGTCGGCGTTGAGCCGATTTGACATCGCGCTCGGTTTTGGCGACTCGACTATACGTGAGGTATGCCGGCACACGAATGTTGATACAGAGACGTTTCTGGCGGTGGCCAACCTTATGAGTAACCGTATGTTCTCGTATAAGCGTGTGAATCTGAACTCGCTGATAGGCTATCTGAAGAACGCACACTCCTATTTCATTGACTTCGTGCTGCCGTCGATAAGACGTAAGCTGATTGACGGACTGAGCAATGTAGAGCAGAACGATGTGCCGCTGCTGATACTGAAGTTCTTCGATGTGTACCAGGACGAGGTCGAGAAGCACATGGGCTATGAGAACAACCACGTGTTCACATATGTCGAGCAGTTGTTGTCGGGCAAACGTGCCGAGGAATATAACATAGCCCACTTTCTGGCCAACCACAAACCTATTGCGTCAAAACTTCACGAACTGAAGGAGATTATTATATGTCATTATAACGGCGACGGCAACAAGGTCAATCTTATCAATTCGGTGCTGTTTGACATCATCATGTGCGAACGCGACCTGATGAAGCACTGTGAGGTCGAGGATAAGTTGTTTGCTCCAGCAGTGATGGATCTCGAGAAACAAGTGGCCAACGGCCGATATGAGGCTACTACTGAGGCATCACCGGCCAAAGACGAGGCTCTGAGTGATCTTACAGAACGTGAGCGCGAGATAATAGCCTGCGTTGCGCGAGGATTATCGAACAAGGAGATTGCCGACAAACTGTGCCTGTCGGTACACACGGTGGCCACTCACCGACGCAATGTGTGTACGAAGCTCGAAATACATTCAACATCGGGACTGACCATATTTGCGATATTACATAAACTTATTGACCTGTCAGAAGTTAAAATTTAAATGGAGAATATACTGACTCAACTCAACTGGACGGGCGTAATCATAGGCCTGTGCACGTTTCTGATTATCGGACTGTTTCACCCACTTGTCATCAAGGGGTACTACTACATGGGGCTGGCATGCCGCTGGCTGTTTCTAATTGCCGGCATCATCACACTGGTGGCATGTGTGCTGGTCGATGACACGCTGTGGTCGGTGCTGCTCGGTGTCACTGCTTTCAGCTGTTTCTGGAGCATTAAGGAGGTCAACGAGCAGAAGGTGAGGGTTGAGCGCGGCTGGTTCAAGGCCAACCCTAAACACACAAAAAAGGCCGTGGATTAAGTGCCCTGAGGCATCACGACCTTTTATAGACCTAAGAGTCTGAATATTCTGTTATATATCTTTCAACCCTGAACTAAGGGAGNNAGGGAACGGAGTGNTTACGCATCAAAGGGTGCGGGAGCAAAGCCATCTTCAAGAGCTACGTAGTGCTGATAGGGGTGGTCACANCCGGGACACTTAACGGGGGGAACGGTGCCAACCTCGGTGTAACCGCATACGAGNCACTTCCAGGTTACAGGTTTTTCGCGCTTCCACATGGTGCCGTTCTTCACGTGCTCAAGCAGNGTCTGAAAACGGTCGTGGTGGAACTTCTCGACAGTAGCGATGGCGTCAAAATGCTTGGCNATATCTTCGAAACCNTCCTCACGTGCNGTCTGAGCAGCCTNNGTGTAAAATTCATAGCCGTCGGTGCTCTCCTCCTTGATTGAGGTCTCGAGGTTGGCGGCGGTATCNCCGAGNTAGCCTGCATCGACACCTGTCTTGGTCTCGAACTGTGTGCTGCCAAGCATCTTCANGAANACCTTGGCATGATGGAGNTCGTTGTTGGCTGTCTCACGGAAAGCTACACCAACGGGGAAATACTGTTCCTTGTCGGCTACGTGTGCATAAAATGTATAGCGTGCAAATGACTGCGATTCGGCAAGATANGAATTTACGATGTTTTCTTCNGTCTTNGTACCTTTGATNCTTTTAACTGTGTCACTCATAATATTGTAATTTTAAAAGATTATTTAANTTTTGTATTATGCCTATATAACATTGCCCGGGNTGTTAAGGTTCGGTGAACNGTAAAAAAAATCCGGCCCGCGGGCACTATACCCGGAGCCGGAAGTNTTGTCATAAAGTGGGCGGCAGTCTGTTAGAAATGGCTTGTGCCGTCAAAGCAGTGTGTACAAATCTTGCACTTNGGCAGNCCGATGGCCTTGACGATGTTCTCGACGGTGCTGAATTTAAGCGATGTCAAGCCATAGCGCTCCTTGATTTTCTCGACCATNGCCTCNTAGCGGGGTGTNCCGGCGGTGGCATACTCGTCGAGATGGGCGTTGGGNTCACCCTCGAGTTCCTCGATAATGCGNCGGGTGAGCAACTCCATATCGCTCTTGGACGAAGTGAAACCAATGTATTTGCANCCNTAGATAAGTGGCGGTGAGGCGATGCGCATGTGNACCTCGCGTGCNCCATAGTCAAACAGCACCTTGACATTGTCGTTGAGCTGTGTACCGCGCACNATCGAGTCGTCACAGAACAGGGCGCGCTTGCCCTTGAGCATGGCNCGGTTGGGCACAAGTTTCATCTTGGCAACGAGGCTGCGCATAGACTGTTCGCGCGGGGTGAANCTACGGGGCCATGTGGGGGTGTACTTGCAAATGCAGCGGTGATAGGGCACCTTGTGTCCGGCAGCATAGCCAAGTGCCATGCCGACACCCGANTCGGGTATGCCGCAAGCACAGTCAACCTCGGCTGTGTCGTCCTTACCCATAGCATAGCCGGTATCAAATCTCATCTGCTCGACGTTCTTGCCCTCGTAGGTCGATGTCGGGAAGCCATAGTAAACCCACAGGAACGAGCATACCTGCATCTCCTCNCCGGCTGCCTGCAGCTGTTTGATGCCNTCGGCNGTGACGTGTACAATCTCACCGGGGCCGAGGTCACGCACCACCTCATAGTCGAGATTNGGGAATGCAGTAGACTCGGAGCTGGCCGCATAAGCGTCTTCTTTCTTGGCCAATATTATAGGTGTNCGGCCAAGGCGGTCNCGGGCNGCAATGAAGCCGTCCTCAGTGAGAATAAGCATAGAGCATGAGCCCTCGATGTTGTCATAGACATTGTTGATGCCNTCGACAAANGTNTTGCCCTGATTTATTAGNAGGGCCACCAGCTCGGTCTGNTTGGTGTTACCCTGNCTAAGCTCGGCGAAGTGAACACCNTGTTCGAGCAGTTTNTTCTCGAGTTTGTCGATATTGCATATCTTGGCAACTGTGACGATGGCATACTTGCCGAGGTGNGAATTGATGATGATAGGCTGCGGATCAGTGTCACTGATGACNCCAATNCCNTTGTGGCCTATGAATTTNGACAATTCGGCCTCNAACTTAGTGCGGAAATAGGTACTCTCGAGCGAGTGAATAGAACGGCAGAAGCGTCCCTGCTCGGCGTCGTAAGTCACCATGCCGGCACGTCGTGTGCCAAGATGTGAGTTGTAGTCGGTTCCGTAAAACAAATCGGGAACGCAACGGCGTTTAGATGCAACTCCAAAAAATCCTCCCATAGAAATTATATTGTATCTTTAGTTAAATTTGTTATCGTTTATCGTGGTTGCCTTCATAGTAGTTGATATAGGCTCGGTTTACAAGCTGTGTACCGCCAGGTGTCGGATAGTCGCCCGAGAAATACCAGTCGCCGGGGCACGAAGGTATCGCTGCGTGCAGGCCCTCGAGGGTCTGATAGACGATGCTGACGCGGGCGTGTGTATTGTCTGGGGTCAGCAGCCGCGCAATCTCGGCCGAAATCTCGGCGTCGGTGAACGGCTCATAGATGGCTTTTACGCAGTTTATCTGATCGGCAGCCGGCTTGAGCACCTCGGCAACGCATCGGTTATATACCTCGCGCAACAAGGATCCCCTACCCGACCGTTCGAGCAATGACACTGCAGCCCTGAATGCGATGAACTCGGCCATGCGCGACATGTCGATACCGTAGCAGTCGGGGTATCTGACTTGGGGTGATGACGACACGATGACAATGTGACGCGGGTGCAAACGGTCGAGCATACCTATGATCGACTGCCTGAGCGTCGTACCACGTACTATCGAGTCGTCGATGACCACCAGCGTGTCGACGTCGTTGGTGACACAACCGTAGGTAACGTCATAGACATGGGCGGCGAGGTCGTTGCGCGACGTGCCCTCGGCAATGAATGTGCGCAGTTTGATATCCTTGACGGCGACTTTCTCGATCCTGAGCTTGCGGCTCATTATCGACCTGATGGACTCGGCATCGACATGACGCCCATCAGCGCATAGCTTCAAAAGGCTGTCAGTCTTAGAGGCATCGAGGCACTTTTCAAGCCCCTCGCACATGCCGAGAAAGGCGACCTCGGCCGTGTTGGGTATGAATGAGAATACCGAGTGTTCGAGATCATTGTCAATAGCGTGCATGATGTCGGGCACGAGGTTAGCACCAAGAGCCTTGCGTTCACGGTAAATATCGGCGTCGCTACCACGCGAAAAGTAGATGCGCTCGAACGAACAGCGACGATTTTCGCGCTCGCCAAGTATGTCGCTGACCTTCACGTCGCCCTGACGCGTCACAATTAGTGCGCTGCCGGGCTTTAGCTCGGTTACCTCGACACGGCGGCGATTGAACACCGTCTGTATGACAGGACGTTCAGACGTCAGAACGACAATCTCATCGTCGTAGTAATAGAATGCCGGACGTATGCCGTGAGGGTCGCGCAGGGCGAACATATCGCCCGAACCTGTAGCACCACATATCACATAGCCGCCGTCCCACACGGGGGCCGAATCGGCCAGCACACGTTCCATATCCATATTGTTCTCAATCATCTCGCTCAGTTCCGGGTCACTGTACCTGTCACGGTACTCGTGATAGACGCGATGATTTTCGCGGTCAAGGGCATAACCGAGCTGTTCAAGCAACATGAACGTGTCGCTGTACAGGCGCGGATGCTGACCGTGGCTGACGAGCGAGTTGAAAATCTCGTCGACATTGGTGAGATTGAAGTTGCCACACAACAACAGATTGCGCGACGGCCAGTTGTTGCGTCTCAAGAACGGGTGAACGTACGACAGTCCACTACGACCTGTGGTGCTGTACCTGAGGTGGCCCATGTAAATCTGACCTATGAACGGCGCAATGGCATCAACCTCGTCGACAGGCATATTGTCGACATCCATGCCGGCAAGCTTATGGCCAATCTCGGTGAATATCTCGGTAATGGCGTTGGTGCCGAGCGCGCGCTCCCTGAAGACGTATTCGTTTCCGGGAGCGGCGTGCATCTTGACTACACCGACACCGGCTCCTTCCTGACCGCGGTTGTGCTGCTTCTCCATGAGCAAGTACAGCTTGTTCAGGCCATAGGCTACCGAGCCATATTTCTCACGATAGTATGAAAGAGGTTTCAAGAGGCGAATCATCGCCACACCACACTCATGTTTCAGTTGTTCCATATATTACGAGTTCAGGAAGGGGATTGCATTTGGTTTTATGTTATCTGATGAACAAAAGTTCGCGATATTTAGGCAGAGGCCATATCTCGTTGTCGACCATCAGCTCGAGCTTGTCGATGTGGTAACGTATGGTCTCCATGCGGGGCACCACGTTGTCGTGATAGGCGATTGCTTTCTCGCGCTCACTCTTTACGCGGTTGGCCTGACGACGGGCATCGACCATCTCCTCGACGTTCTCCTTGATTATGCGCATGTGGTTTGAGATTTTCTCGATGGTCGAGAGATCCTGTGCCACAATCTCGCGGCTCTTGTCCTCGTCAAACANCGATTTGATCTTAACGAGGTTGTCGACCAGGAACGACTGGTAGCGTGTAGCCACCGGAATAANGTGGTTGATGGCAAGGTCGCCNAGCACACGTGCCTCAATCTGNACNTTCTTNGTGTACACCTCCCACTTGACCTCGTTGCGGGCATGNAGCTCGATGTCGCTGAATACATTGGTGCGCTTGAACATGTCGACCGACTCGGGGCGCAGGTAGGCGTCAAAAATTTTGGGTACGCTNGTCTCNCAGTCAAGNCCACGNCGGGCAGCTTCNTCTTTCCACTCGTCGCTGTAGCCGTTACCGTCAAAATGGATAGGCTTGGACTGCTTCAGAAGTATCTTGACCTCTTCNAGTATGGCGTGGTTGAGAGCCTCACCGTTGGCAATGCGGGCATCAACCTTCTCTTTAAACTGTGTGAGCTCGTCAGCNACAGCGGCGTTAAGAGCTATCATGGCCGACGCGCAGTTGGCNGANGAACCNACCGCACGGAACTCGAAACGGTTGCCNGTAAACGCAAACGGAGATGTACGGTTGCGGTCGGTATTGTCAATCAGGATTTCGGGAATCTGAGACGCGCCGACATTGACACCCTGTTTNTCGTCAAAGGCGATATACTCGTCTTTGTTGCTGTTCTCGAGCTNNTCAAATATCTGGGCCAGCTGTGAGCCGGTGAATATCGAAATAATGGCTGGGGGTGCCTCGTTGGCGCCGAGACGGTGGGCATTGGTAGCCGATGCAATCGAGGCTTTGAGCAGGCCGTTGTGTTTGTGTACGGCCGACATAACGTTGGCCACAAAGGTGATGAACTGAAGATTGGCCTGGGGGGTCTTACCGGGAGCAAAGAGCAGCACGCCTGTGTCGGTGCCGAGGCTCCAGTTGTTGTGCTTGCCCGAACCGTTAATGCCGGCAAACGGCTTCTCGTGAAGCAGCACGCGGAAGTTGTGACGGCGTGCGACCTCAGACATGAGCGACATCAGCAGCAGGTTATGGTCGTTGGCGAGGTTGGTCTCCTCGAATATGGGAGCGAGCTCAAACTGGTTGGGTGCAACCTCGTTGTGGCGTGTACGTGCCGGTATACCGAGTTTGTGACACTCGATTTCGAGGTCGAGCATGAATGCCTCGACGCGTGAGGGGATAGCACCAAAGTAGTGGTCTTCGAGCTGCTGGTTCTTGGCACTCTCATGGCCCATAAGCGTACGACCGGTCATCACCAGGTCAGGACGCGCCGAGAACAGAGCCTCGTCGACCAGGAAATACTCCTGTTCCCAGCCAAGGAACGACTGAACGTGCTTAACCGAGGGGTCAAAATACTGAGCCACGCCGGTAGCGGCCTTGTCGACCGCGTTGAGGGCACGTAGCAGCGGTGTCTTGTAGTCAAGCGACTCGCCGGTGTATGATATAAAGATGGTGGGAATACACAGTGTCTTGTCAAGAATGAATGCCGGCGACGAGATGTCCCATGCCGAGTAACCGCGTGCCTCGAATGTGTTGCGGATACCGCCGTTGGGGAAGCTCGATGCGTCGGGCTCCTGCTGCACAAGCAGTTTGCCGCTGAACTCCTCGACTACCCCACCCTTGCCGTCATGCTCGATGAAGGCATCGTGCTTCTCGGCAGTACCGTCGGTGAGCGGGTGGAACCAGTGGGTGTAGTGACGAGCACCGTTGTCTATAGCCCACTGCTTCATGCCTGCGGCAACGTTGTCGGCAACCTCGCGCGACAGTGCTACCTTGTTGTCAATGGCATACACAAGTGCGTCATAGGTTTTCTTATCCAGGTACTGGTACATTTTGGCACGATTGAAAACATACTTGCCGTAGTACTGCTGGGGACGCTCGGCCGGAATGTCAACCGGCATAGCCTTGCGGTCATAGGCTTCCTCAACTACTTTAAATCTAAGCTGTGACATGGGTTCAAATTGTTATGTTGTTAAATTGTAATGATTTTATACGATTAATGGCCTCGATTGTCTTCTCGCGGGTGTTGAACGCAGTAAGGCGAATGTAACCCTCGCCACACCGTCCGAATCCGACTCCCGGCGTAACGACCACATTGCAGACCTCGAGCAGCATGTCGAACAATTGCCATGAGTCGATGTCAACTGGTGCCTTGGCCCAAACATAGGGTGAGTCGACACCGCCATAGACCTTGAAGCCGGCCTCACCGAGTCCCTGACGCATGAGCCGTGCATTGGTCATATAATACTCGATGTCGGCACGCACCTGTCGACGTCCCTCACTGGTGTAGAGGGCGGCGGCCGCACGTTGCACCACGACTGATGCACCGTTGAACTTGGTACACTGACGTCGGCGCCACATGTCGTTGAGTCTCATGCCGCCGGCATCGACCAAGTCACGGGGCACGACTGTGTAGCCACACCTCAGTCCTGTAAATCCGGCCGTTTTAGAGAAACTTCTGAACTCGATGGCACAACGACGCGCACCTTCAATCTCGTAGATACTGTGAGGAACGTCGTCACGCGTAATATAGGCTTCGTAAGCCGAGTCAAAGAGTATCAGGCAACCGTTGGCAAGTGCATAGTCAACCCACACCTTGAGCTCGCCGTGTGTAAGCGACGTGCCGGTCGGATTATTTGGATAACACAGGTAGATGACATCGGGCGTCTGACCAGCGGGTAAAGACGGCTTGAAGTCGTTGGCTTCGAGACAGTCGAGCATGACGACACGGCGACCCGCCATGATGTTGGTATCGAGATAGACGGGATAAACTGGGTCGGTGATGGCAACGACGTTGTCGGTCGACAGTATATCGCCTATATTGCCTATGTCGCTCTTAGCTCCATCGCTTACGAACACCTCGGCAGGGTCGACATCGATGCCTCGCGGCGTGTAATCGCCGGCTATGATGGCGTCGATGAGAAAGCGATGTCCCTGCTCGGGGCCGTAGCCGGTGAATGTATCGGCCGATGCCTGGGCGTCAGCCGCAGCCTTGAGTGCATCAACAGCGGCCTGACACACCGGGCGAGTCACGTCGCCAATGCCAAGCCTGATAATGTCGGCCCCGGGGTGAGCTGCCTTGTAGGCGTCTACACGCCGTGCTATAGTCGAGAACAAATAGCTCTCGCTGACGTCTGAGAAATTACGGTTAGCCTTATACATAATTAATTACCCTGAATTTGACGTTTATAAACCCCGTTGAAGACAGTAACGGCCGGGCCGGTCATGTAGACGTGATTATCAGCCTCGCGCCACTCGACTGTGAGGTCGCCACCGTCAAGATGTACAATGACATGTCGGTCGGCGAGGTTATTGACAACAGCTGCCACCACAGTGGCACATGCGCCGGTGCCACACGCCATGGTAACACCGCTGCCTCGCTCCCACACGCGCATTCTTATTTCGCGACGCGAAAGTATCTGAGCAAATTCTACATTGACACGGTCGGGAAACTGTCGGTTAAACTCGACCGCACGACCTACATATTCTATATCGACCGCACTGTGTGAGTCGACAAAACATACTGCATGAGGATTTCCCATAGAGACTGCCGTAAATTTGAGCACCGTGTCATCATCGACCGCTACCGGCTCGTCGACAAACGTCTCTGAACAGGAATCAACCGGGATTTCTTGAGTCAAAAGTGAGGGTAAACCCATATCGACAGTTACCGACTCGACAAGACCGTCATGTCCCGGCTTCAGGAATAAATGTTTAACGCCCGAAAGAGTTTCGAGCGTTACATGAAGTTTCTTAGTCAAGTTGTTGTCGTAGACGTATTTTGCTACGCAGCGTGCGCCATTGCCGCACATTCGGGCTTCCGAACCGTCGGCATTGAAAATACGCATTTTGAAGTCGGCGTCACTCGACGGCAGTATGAGTATGATGCCGTCGCCTCCCACTCCTGTGTGCCGGTCGCTCATCTCTCGCGACAGGGAGGCAAGATTTGCGGGGCAACCATTGAGGCAATTGACATATATGTAGTCATTGCCTAAGCCCTGCATCTTGGTGAAATTTATATGTTCCATCTATTGGAAATGGTCATTGAATTACACCGCAAAATTACTGCCAATATTTCAAAATTCCTATAAATTGAATAAAAAAATCATGTTCAATATTTTTTACGGCTCACTTATACTACACGACAACCATAATTCGTTACAATAATAATGAATAGCAAGAAGCTCATACAAGCCCTGACCCTGCCTGTGCTTATAGGCACAGCATGGCTCGACGTGTCGGCTCAGGACGGATCAACAGCCTATAACTTCCTGAACACCACATCATCTGCTCGCATATACGGTCTTGGCGGCATCAACATAACCAATGTTGACGACGACATATACACCACCGACCAGAACCCGGCCCTGCTTGGCGGCGAAATGTCTGGACAGCTCGGTATCAACTACATGCGCTATCTCGGTGACTCTAATTTCGCCGGACTGAAGTATGCCCACAGCTCGGGCGAGTACGGGGCCTGGAGTGCCTCGATACAATATTTCGGCTATGGCTCGATAACAGCTGCCGACGAGGGTGGTGTCATTACGGGCTCGTTCGCGCCCAAAGACGTATCGTTCGGCGCGGCTTACTCATACGACATATATGGTGGCTGGCGTGGCGGCATCTCGGTAAAACTGTTGTATAGCAGCTACGAACAATACTCGGCCATGGCCGTCTCGACCGACCTTGGTGTCAACTACTACAATCCCGATACAGATTTCTCATTTTCATTTGTGGCAGCCAATATGGGCGGTCAGCTGAAAAAGTTCAACGACACGTCCGACCGTCTGCCTATTGATCTGAGACTGGGCGTAGCCAAATCGTTCGGCGAGTTTCCTGTCCGATTTTCGGTCACCGCATGGAATCTTACCAAATGGCACCTGCCATACGTCGAGAAAGGCGATGGCGGCGTCAACTCCGAGCCCGTAGTCAAAGACTCTTTCTCGAGCAATCTTTTCAGACACCTGGTGTTCGGTGCCGAGATCATCTCAAGCTCCAAATTCTATCTCACACTCGGCTACAATTACAAGACCCGTACAGACATGTCAACCTATTCGCGCAGCTTTGTATCGGGATTCTCACTCGGTGCCGGACTGAACACATCAAGATTTCGTGTTGGTCTCGCGCTCGCCCAACCGCACACCGGCGCCACGACACTAATGTTAAACCTATCATTAAACATTAACGATATACTTCATTGATTCCAAGAAATATGGGAAATAAAATCATCATAGCGATTGACGGATATTCATCGTCGGGAAAGAGCAGCATGGCACGCGCGCTTGCCGCTAAAATAGGTTATCGGTATATTGACTCGGGCGCGATGTACCGTGCCGTGACACTATATGCCATGAGACACGGCATGATCGATGCCGACCACAATGTCGACACCCGCGCACTGACTGACGCCCTACCCGACATACACGTCGACTTTGACGTCACGCCCGACAAGCAGTACACCCTGCTCAACGGCGAGAATGTCGAGAATGAGATACGCCAGCTGCCGGTGTCAAACAACGTGTCTCCCGTGGCCGCCATACCGGCTGTGAGACACTATCTGGTAGCGCTACAGCAGGCCTTCGGTACCGAGAAAGGCATTGTCATGGACGGCCGTGATATAGGCACCACGGTATTCCCTGATGCCGAGCTGAAGATATTTGTCAACGCTCCGGCAGAGACCCGCGCCGAACGCCGCCTCAAAGAACTCCAGGCCAAGGGTAACACCGTGACCTATAACGAAATTCTCGCCAACGTGAAGCAGCGCGACCACATCGACGAGACCCGCGCCGAGAGCCCGTTGCGCCGTGCTGCCGATGCCATAGACTTTGATAACTCGGCCATGTCGATCGACGAGCAGAACGCTGCACTGCTCAAGTTGTATAACGATACCATATCATGCTGATGAGCACCGCCTGCCCAATACAGGTAACGATTGACCCCGGCTCGGGCTTCTGCTTCGGTGTGACTACGGCCATCAACAAGGCCGAGGAAGAACTCGCGCGTGGCGGCAAGCTGTACTGCCTCGGCGACATAGTCCACAACAACGAGGAGGTCAACCGACTTCACGCCATGGGTATGGACACAATCACCCACACACAGCTTGACGAGTTGTCTGATGCACGCGTGCTGCTGCGTGCCCACGGTGAGCCACCCGAGACCTATGCCACAGCTCGACGCAACAATATCGAAATCATCGATGCCACCTGTCCTGTTGTACTGCAACTGCAACGGCGCGTCAAGGAATGCTACGACCACTCAGACAACGCAGTGCAGATTGTCATATATGGCAAGCGCGGTCACGCCGAAGTCAATGGTTTGGTAGGCCAGACCGACGGCAACGCCATTGTCATAGAGCACACTGACGAGATTGACTGCCTGGACTTCACACGCGACATTGCACTATTCTCGCAGACCACCAAGTCGATTGAAGGTCTGAAGGCCATGAGCGAAGCCATCAGCAAACGGCTCGTCTCACCGGCACGTCTTACATGTCACGACACAATATGCCGCCAGGTTGCGAACCGTGTAGAACGCCTCAAGGAGTTTGCCCGATCACACGACCTAATTTTATTTGTGTCGGGCAGTAAGAGCAGCAATGGTCGTATTCTCTACAACGAGTGCCTGCAAGTCAACACCAACACCCATATGGTGTCGAGCGAGAAAGATCTCGATTCAGAATGGCTTACGGGCGTCAGCAGCGTGGGCGTATGTGGCGCGACCTCCACACCGCGCTGGCTCATGGAACGCGTCAAAGACACTGTCTTAAACACATTCAACCAATGAACAGGCTTACACTGTATATCGCCATCGCCTCACTCGCAACTGTAGCCGCGTCTTGCCGCCCGACTACAGAGACGACAGCCCCCGACTATGGCTACGTTCGTGACCTCGGATACCGGCATGCGGCCAAATACCGACAGCTCGATAAAGGCTCGACCGAGATGGAGCGACAGGGTTTTCTGCTGAATATTCAAGCACTCGAATCGCGTCTCAACGACGAGGTCGGCGAGGAATATGCCCGCGAGTTCAGACAGGCTTTTGCTGACTCGGCATTCTCAACCAACAACTAAAAACGACTCTCCCGACACATTGATGCCACCTTTTGGCGTTCATGTGTCGGGAGAGTTGTATTGTATCGTGTTCAGAATCAATTTTCCTCGGTCTCGGGGGCAATAAGTTTGTAACCCTTACCGTGGATATTGATAATCTCAATCGAGGGATCTTCCTTGAGGTGCTTACGCAACTTGGTAATGTAAACGTCCATAGAACGTGCATTGAAGTAGTTGTCGTCAATCCAGATGGTCTTCAGGGCGAAGTTACGCTCAAGAATCTCATTGACATGAGCACACAGCAGACTGAGCAGCTCCGATTCCTTGGTGGTGAGCTTTGTTACCTTGTCGCCAATCATGAGCACCTGTTTCTGAGTATCGAATGTGAACTTGCCAATCTTGTACATGGTAATTTCGCGGCCCTTCTTGCCTTTGACGCGGCGCAGGATAGCCTCAATACGGAACACGAGCTCCTCCATCGAGAAAGGTTTGGTGATATAGTCGTCGGCACCGATTTTGAAACCGTCGAGAATATCCTCTTTCAGCGACTTGGCAGTGAGGAAAATGATGGGCACCTCGCTGTTGACAGTTCTGATCTCCTGAGCGAGAGTGAATCCGTCCTTCTTAGGCATCATCACGTCAAGCACACATATATCATACTTTCCTTTAAGGAAGGCCTTGTAGCCACTTTCACCGTCGGCGAAGAGGTCGGCGTTGAAGCCTTTGGCCTGCAAGTACTCTCTGAGCAACATGCCCAGATTTTCATCGTCTTCGCACAGAAGAATTTTCATTTTTTCTTCCATAATAATCAATTTTTAGTTAGCGGTAATATAATTATAAATTTTGTTCCTACGTTAATCTCACTCTCAGCCTTGATTTCGCCACCCAATACCTCAATCATCTTCTTGACATAAGCCAATCCAAGACCGAAGCCCTTGACGTCGTGAACATTGCCGGTGTGTACGCGATAAAATCGCTCAAATATCTTCTTCAAATCCTCACGCTTGATACCGATGCCGTTGTCACTAACCGTGATTTCGAGTTTTTTGTTATCGATATCACGTGTTGTCACCATGAGCTGCAGCGGCACATCTTCGCGACGGTACTTGACTGCATTGTCAAGCAGGTTGAATATCACGTTTGTGAAGTGCATCTCGTCGACCATAACGATTGCGTCCTCGGCGTCAAGATTTGAACGAATGGTACCACCGTAGCGTTCAACTTTCAGCTTAAACGTATTTATTATATTATAAATAACTGAGTTGGCATCTATTTCCTGAAGTCTTACTGTAGCCTTCTTTTTATCAAACATCGACATCTGGAGCACCTTCTCGACCTGAAATCTCAAACGCTTGGTCTCGTCATTGATAATCGAGGCCGCGTGCTGAAGCATTGCCGGCGACTTGCGCACCGAGTCATCGTTGAGCATCTGCGCGGCAAGCGATATAGTCGAGATAGGGGTCTTAAACTCATGGGTCATGTTATTGATAAAGTCGTTCTTCATCTCGGTGAGTTTCTTCTGACGGAAAGCTACCACGATGATGTAGATAAATATTATCAGCAGTATTATGGTCATTATAAGCACCGGCACCATAAACCCGAGCGACTTGTGAATATAGTCGCTCTTGCGGGGAAAGGACACTTTGATGAAGTGCGCTTTGTCGGGCGTGTCGTTACGGAAGAGCGACACGACAAACATGCTGCCTTGTGCGTCCGGGGTAGACATATAGCCACTGGTGCGGAACACGGGCACATTGTCACGATTTACGAGCGCATACTCAAACGGTATGTCAATGCCATTGTTGGCAAACTCGGTCTTCAGATACTGAGTCGTGGTGGCCGAGTCTACACGCTCTCTGATTGGGCGGTCGGCCGTCTGACTCATGATATTGAGCATAACGTCGTTTATAAGGCCGCGCTTGTACATCACCCTATCCTTGTAAGCGTCCTGTTGCATGGCGCGATAACGGCGCGCGAAATCACGCGAGTCGTTCTGCAGCTGAGATATCTTTGACATGTCGGCCTTGATAGTCAGGTCGGCATCGAGTCCGCTCGCAGTGGTAAAACGGTATTTAACACCGCCCAGATGCCGCAAGTCATCATCGCCATACTGCGATATGACAGACGAAGTCTCGATAAACGACACGTCCTCTTCAAGATAGTATTTGATTTCGTCCTGCTGGAGCTTCATGGCAACGCTGTGCAGTCCGCGTCGCACGCCCTCAGAGAACTGGTCCTCACGCATCTTTATCATGCTCTCCATATACATAATCTGCATATAGAGCAGCGCGGCAAAGACTATTGCCATNATTATCGTGAGCAGCCATATAGTTGATTTCTTCATTATATTTGTATCGTTTTTATCGTTTCCTACAATATTAACAATTCACGTTAATTTTAGTTTTTATTATACTAAAATTAATTCGTGACAACAGTTTTAATAAATGCTAAACAACAACCTATATGTTAATTTGCATTTCGGTTCAAAATTAACACTTTTATTTTAACGCTCCAAACGCCACAACGTTCATTATCAAATCTAAATCACAATTTAGCAATAATTAAGAGCGATAATGTCATAAAAGAGCGAGAGTGCGTGACCTCATTACTGCCGGCCGCGCACTCTCGATTAGACTGTATGCTGCGTCAAGTGTTTTACTCCTCAGTCTCCGGGTCGGCGGCCCCCTTAGGCAGCGTGCGATGCAAAGCAAGGAAGCCCAGGAAGCCTGCTATCAGCGAGCCGACAACAATGCCGAGTTTAGCATGGTCGAGCAACGCATTGTTCTCTTCACCGCCGGCACCGAACGATAAGTTGGCTATAAACAGAGACACTGTGAAACCGATACCTCCCAACATGGCCACTGAAGCGAGCATCGACCACGTGCTGCGCACAGGCATCGGTGCGAGCTTAAGCTTGATCGTAGCCCATGAGAATAAGAATATGCCGACAAACTTACCGATAACAAGGCCGCAAATCACTGCAAGCGATATGCCCTCGAAGACTGACACGGGATCCATATCAAGAAGGAATATTCCGGCATTGGCGAAAGCAAACAAAGGCACAATAAAGAAATTTACTATCGGGTGGAGCGAATCTTCAAGTTCCTGAAGCGGCGAAATTACCTTGTCAGATGCCGACTCAATTTCTTTCAGGTAGTTCATCTGTTCCTTGGTNAGTATCGATTTACGGTTGAGCAATTCATCGTCTTCGGCGCGNAACTTAGCTATTGANGACCTGATTTTCTGAATATACTTCTTAGGCTCAAACACCGGCGTTGCAGGTATGCAGAAGGCTACCAATACGCCTGCAATGGTGGGGTGAATACCCGAGTTGAGGAACAGGAACCAAACTGCCGTACCTATTGTCAGATAGAATATCTTGCTCTGAATCTTCAGGAACGAGCCAAACAGNAGTACGCCAAGCAGTAAAGCTGCATATACCAGCAACATGGCATCGATGTGAGTTGAGTAGAAAGCTGCGATAACAATGATACCGCCTATATCATCGACCACCGCGAGCGTAGTCAGAAAAATCTTCAACGAGATAGGTACACGCGAGCCGAGCATGGCAAGTACGCCCAGCGAGAAAGCGATGTCAGTAGCCATCGGAATAGCCGCTCCGCCACTGTAATGAGTACCGGCACTGAGAATATAAAAAATGACCACAGGGACAATCATGCCGCCAATAGCTGCGACTATTGGCAGGAGNGCCTGCTTGAACGACGCGAGCTCACCGACAAGCACCTCACGTTTAATCTCGAGGCCGATGCTGAAAAAGAATATCGCCATCAGAGCGTCNTTGATAAACTGGAGCATGGTCATCGGGTGGCCGTCGTGGCTGAACAGGTTGAACGAGCCTATCTGTAATCTCACTTCCTGATCCCAAAATTGGAAATAATACTGGTTGATAGCNGGAATATTAGCTATTACCAGCGCTAATACTGTNGCAGCAATCAACACGTTACCGCCCGAAGCATGACGGCGCAGGGCCTGCCTCGCAGCAAAGAATACACCGTGATTGGTGTTTTCGGCTTGAACTTGGTTCTGTGTCATAGTTAAGATCTTTTTTACCTATTAACAATATTATACATCATTTTGTTTTTCAACAATAATGCAGGCNTGTCCNTTTNCCAGACAAGCCTGTATATTGTACCTATTNAATTGNAATCAATCGAGTTTGAGAACGGCAAGGAATGCCTTTTGGGGCACTTCGACCGAGCCGATNTGCTTCATGCGCTTCTTACCCTTCTTCTGCTTCTCAAGNAGTTTGCGCTTACGCGAGATGTCGCCGCCATAACACTTGGCNGTNACGTCCTTACGCACAGCCTTGATAGTTTCGCGGGCAATAATCTTGGCACCGATAGCAGCCTGAATTGCGATGTCAAACTGCTGACGCGGTATCAACTCCTTGAGTTTCTCACACATTTTGCGGCCGAANGTAACGGCGTTGTCGGCGTGAGTCANTGTAGACAGAGCGTCGACACTCTCNCCGTTGAGCAGAATATCGAGTTTTACGAGTCGCGATTCGCGGAAATCGTGCAGATGATAATCAAACGACGCGTAGCCCTTTGATATNGACTTGAGACGGTCATAGAAATCTATCACAATCTCGCCGAGGGGCATGTCGAATATCAATTCGATACGGTTGCCTGATATATATTCCTGCTTGACCAGCTCGCCTCGCTTGCCNAGACACAAGGTCATGATAGGGCCGATGTAGTCGGCAGCCGTGATGACCGATGCGCGNATATATGGTTCCTCNATATGGTCAATAAGCGTTGCCTCGGGNAGNCCCGACGGATTATGAACCTCGGTGACATTACCTTTCTTGTCATAGACCTTGTATGAAACGTTAGGTACAGTGGTAATAACGTCCATGTCAAACTCGCGTCCGAGACGTTCCTGTACAATCTCCATGTGCAACAGNCCAAGGAAGCCACANCGGAANCCAAAGCCAAGCGCAGCCGACGACTCGGGTTGGAACGTCAGTGATGCGTCATTGAGCTGCAGTTTCTCAAGCGACGCGCGCAGATTTTCAAAATCCTCGGTTTCGATGGGATATACACCGGCAAATACCATCGGCTTAACTTCCTCAAAGCCTTCGATAGCCTTGTCACACGGACGGTTGACGTGGGTGATCGTATCGCCCACCTTCACCTCGCGAGATGTCTTGATGCCCGAAATGATATAGCCTACATTGCCGGCCGACAGCTCGTTGCGCGGCGACATATCAAGTTTGAGTACACCTATCTCATCGGCATTGTACTCCTTGCCGGTGGCTACAAACTTAACGAAGTCGCCCTTGCGTATAGTGCCATTCTGAATTTTAAAGTAAGCAATGATACCTCTGAACGGATTGAACACCGAGTCAAAGATGAGTGCCTGTAACGGAGCCTCGGGATCGCCCTTTGGTGCCGGAATGCGCTCGACGATAGCCTGCAGTATCTCAGGCACACCGACGCCGGTTTTGCCGCTGGCACGGATAATCTCGTCTCGTTTGCACCCAAGCAACTCTATAATCTGATCCTCGACCTCGTCGGGCTTGGCGCTGTCAAGGTCAATCTTGTTGATGACGGGGATAATCTCCAGATCGTTGTCAATGGCCATGTACAGGTTTGATATGGTCTGAGCCTGAATGCCCTGTGAGGCATCGACTATGAGCAACGCACCCTCACACGCGGCGATTGAGCGCGATACCTCATACGAGAAGTCTACGTGTCCGGGAGTGTCAATGAGGTTAAGTATATAATGCTCACCGTCAAGATTATAATCCATCTGGATAGCATGGCTCTTGATTGTGATGCCACGTTCGCGCTCGAGCTCCATGTCGTCAAGCACCTGAGCCTGCAAATCCTTAGCATCGACCGTATTGGTATATTCGAGCAAGCGGTCGGCCAGCGTCGATTTACCGTGGTCAATGTGTGCTATAATACAAAAGTTGCGAATATTCTTCATTAAATCGTCTCTGTAATTTTCAAACGACAAAGTTACTACATATTCATCAATCGTGCAACACTACGACAAAATCGAATGAGGCTGCGTCGAAAAGACGCTGCCACCTCTTTCGAGTTCTCTTATCAGAATCTCTCTCTCACTATCTCGCGGAACTTGATGGGTATATTACCGGTTTCCGACCACCAATAGTCTTTGCCGTCCTTGCGAATCCAGACGTAGAAGGAGTTGTTGTCGGTGTCGTAGGCCCAGACCGTAGCCGGGTCGCAACACTGATGAGCCATGAAACCTGAACCATAGAACATGCCCTTGGAGTATTCGATATCGCCTTGTGTTTGGTAAATCTCTTTCAATGCCGCGTAACTACTATTCTCCATCATATTCAAAAGGCGGAACTTTATGGGCAAGTAGTTGAACATATCGAAGTCACATACCATCTCACCGATATGCTGCTTAAAGAAAGATGTGAGCGGGGCACTTTCATTAGCCTGCTGTGTGACGGTGGCCACAACATCATAAGTCGTGCCCTTAACGTTTTTCATCCTTGCAGTGAGATGCTTTCCGTCAAACTTCACGTTGCTCCACGTCTCGACCACATCGGGCTTGCAGTCGCGGATAGCCCATTGCGTCTCCGGGGCTTCATAACTCGGATTGATCAACAGCCACGAACAAACATTGTCGCCACTTTTCCGTAAAGTAGACGTATAGGCATACTGACCGGAGAACCACCCTTCTTCAAATTCCTCCAGCTCAATAACCACAGGATATTTGCTGCCAATCATGCCGTCAAGCTTATAAACTTTGGCGAGAGACAGAAAAGGCAGTAACGCAGTAAGAATACAAATCCTTATTCTCCTCATAGTTACAATTTGTAAAGCCTTTAGGCAATGGCCAAGATTAGTTTGCTAAGGCTTCAGGAACAGGTACTGAATCACATTCTTCAACTTCTTCATCCTGTCCAACTATTACAACATATTTTGAATTCTTTGTATCAGAAGAATCCCCATTATGCTGTTTTAGGCGTTTAAACACATAGAAAACGCCATGAGTACGGGTGTTGGGTTGTAATCCAGTGACGTATTTATCATTCCCGAAATTCGGATGGACAGTCTGGATACGTGTATATACGCTAACAAGTTCCCAACCCTCTTCACCCAGTTTGTTCAATTCCACTTCTGGCACAGGAATTGAGTTGTTTGAAAAGTAATCAAACTGGCTTGACAGTTCCCCCCAGGCGATCAGTGTTTTATATTCCCATTTCTGAGATTTCTGCTTTTCATTTGAGCAGGAATTGACAAAAAAGAGCAAACCTATGGCTCCTAAAATGGATAACAGTTTTTTCATATTAATTATTTTCGTTTTAAAAATTCTTTGTAATCGTTAGTGGAGAGTGGAGCATAGGCTGCCAGAATATCAATGTCCCGGATGCTTTTGTTACGACGTCCGAAAGGCTTGATTTCAACATCCACATCTGTTACATTAGGATAGTCGGACAAATCAACCATACCTTCTACATCTTGAATATCATTCTCGCTAAGGTTCCCAAGTTGGTTGCATTTATAAACTACATTTCCATCCCTGTCCCTAAAGATGAAATTCGCGTTTACGGCTCCTAAAGGTTTAATTGAGCCGGACTTGAGGGTCGCCTTGACTTCAAGCCAATAAATGCCCATTCCTCCCTCTTTCTTTTTGCGGATATTCTGTACTTCGATTCCGTAAACCTGAGCCTCAGGATATTTACGATTGAGGAACTCAATCAGATCGCTGCAATCATTGAGCATATTGTAGGCTTTAATTACCTCCATGTCGGTTGATTCGTCATCGACCATCCCAAGTCGGCGAGCAGCAGATTCTCTGCCATTCACCTCATCGGCTTCAGGATTTACCACATTCTTAGTGCTATTGATAACATACTCTCCGTTTTTGTCAGATACAAAAAATATGTGGTTTGCACCATCTACTACTTTCCACGCTCCATCGTTTTGACGTATTGCTTCAAGATCAGTTAGATTGATCTGACTGATTCTTGAGCCCCCGATTGTAAAATCAGGGTAAAGTGTTGAAAGCTTGTCATTCATGCCTGACTCGACAGCTTGATAAAATTCTTTTACAACATCCTTTGCCTTTGATTCATCTGATTTACAGGATGTCGCTACAATTGTGAGAATGCAAACTATAGCCAGTGTAATTTTCTTCATCATTGAAAGATTTTTAGTTTTATGTTTATTATTGGTGTCTTGAAAGAATCCTGTCTTTCGCAAGATAGTGGAGTATTATTAATTATTAAAACATTGTTTCAACGGCGTGGTTGAAGAAACCGGGCTCTGACCACCAATGGGCTTTCGTCTTATGCCGCTCATTATATTTTTCGAATTCCAAGAGGATGTCAAACTGATCCGAATTGAGATACTCCTTAAAGCCCTCAACGACATATGGATCTGCTATGTATGCAACTCCGTCATGAACCTCCGTGACTGGCATAATCTTTGTTTCATCATCCGAACCTCTAACTAATATATTGACTGGCCCATACATGCTTGTCTTGCCATGCTCATCCGTAATGAATATAGCAAAGACTCCGCTAAGCGTATTGGTACTCTCAGCACTTTCGTAGCTAATCTGAATACCCCAACCTGTACCTGAAAGCGTTGTGTAAAGATACGGTTTATCGGGTCTATCTTCATCCCATTCGTTTTTGAAGTAAGCCTTTCGCCAAGGATTCATAGATTCAAACCGTTCTTCGAAACTCTCCTCGGGATGTTTGGCAAATATATCTTCGAGACTCTCCGATGGAGCTTCCATTACGGCTTCCTCTTCGAGCAGCGGATATTCTTCTTCTGTCTCGTTCCTCTTGTTTGAACATGAGACTATACTTACTAAAAAAAAGACCAAGCCGGTTATAGACAAACAGTTTCTCATTTTAAATCTGCAGATATGATTTTAATAGCATACAGGAATTGGCCGTTCTCCGTATAGTAGTTATAGTGGAACGAGATACCGGATTTGACAAATTGGTAATCTTCGGAATTAGGGTTGGCCTTCATCATGTGCACAATGCCTAACTTTGCCTCTTTGATAGCTTCTGGCGTTGGCTTTTCAACATACATGTTGTAGTGATAGCGATACACTATGGTATATGTCTGACTGTCATAACTAACTTGAGTCAGGGTCAGGCCGTATCCAGCCTGTACGGGCAACTGGTAACGTGCAGCCTCAACCTGTTCCTTGGCCTTTTGGATTACCGACAGAGGGGGCGCACCGAAGACAGGAACTCCTGCACCGAGGGCAAATGCGGTTATCAGTGAGATTATGAATTTATTCATATATAACTGTTGCCATCCAAGCCCCGCCAAACTCCGGCATTAATGGTTGGGTATACAAAAGGCGCGGAGCTTGATTTTTGCTCACGCCCTCTTATCTCTGGTATCGCCAAACACCATTGTCGAAAGAACGGAAGAAAATAATCACCCCGCGCCGTTATCGTGTATGACAACAGTGCAGGGGTAATTGCACCAACATATACGAATACGACAAAAGGGGCATTCTCTGCGTTGTTCTTCGACATTTGAAATTGGCGATTTCGAGATAAAGAACTAAGCTAAATGCCTTTTGCACCGTCGGATTTCTCCCCAACGGATATGCAAAGGTAGCTATTTTTTGCGAGAATACCCCTAAAAGTGAGTGATTATTTTCTTCAATAGTAAGGTTGTAAAGCTATTCCAGTATTAAAGGATAATACTGCTGTTCGATAATTTTTATATTTACTAACAAGTTTTATCGGACTGTACTAATACGAAATTGTGGATATACGATATAGTGTGACATACCTTTCATATCAAACAAAGCAGGGCTGCCATGATTGATGACAGCCCTGCTATATTATATTTCAGTATGATTATTTGCCCGGACAATTAGACCCAACGTGTGTAGGCGAAATCCTGACGGTGAGGGAGTTCGGCATTCTTGGGATACAGGCGGATACCATAACGGAATACACCGGCATCTTTCAGCTTGCAACGCAGCTCATAGGTGAGTACGTTACCGTCTTCCTTGACAACTTCAAAGGGAAGAACCTTGCTCAGTTTCTCCTCGCCGTTCTCAATCTTGAAGACAACCTGCTCTACGCCGAGATCCTTGCCGATACCGTTGGTGTCGACAATAACACGAACCGAGTAGTCATTGCCTGAAGTAGCATTGGCATGCTCGGTCGATACAACATCAAACACCTTGATGCCGTCCCAAGCCTGTGCAACTTTCTCCTTCCATGCAACGATTTCCTTAGCCTTAGCATAGTCGTTGGCCGACAGTTTGTCGAAACGATTTGCTTCGGGATCGTAGAAACGGGCGATGTAGTCGTCGATCATACGCTTCATGGTGAAGTGAGGAGCGATGTTGCCTATTGAGCCCTTGATATACTGGATCCACTCGGGCGAGTAACCCTTTGAGTTCTTTGCAAAGTACAAGGGGATAATCTCATTCTCAAGCATCGAGTAGATGGTTGCGGCATCAAGTTTATCCTGCTGAGACTGATCGGCAAATGTACGCTTGTCGGTGAGCGCCCAGCCTGCTTTCTCGTTGAAGCGATAACCCTCATACCACCAGCCGTCGAGCACTGAGAAGTTAAGCACACCGTTCATCTCGGCCTTTTCGCCAGATGTACCAGATGCCTCGAGAGGACGTGTGGGGGTATTGAGCCAGATATCAACACCTGTCACGAGACGTTTGGCGACTACCATGTTGTAGTCCTCGAGGAAGATAATCTTGCCGAGGAACTGAGGCATGCGCGAAATCTCCATGATGCGCTTGATGAGACCCTGACCGGCACCGTCGGCGGGGTGAGCCTTACCCGAGAATACAAACTGTACAGGGAACTGCTCGTTGTTTACAATCTTGGCAAGACGGTCAAGGTCGGTAAACAGCAGATGGGCACGTTTGTATGTAGCAAAACGGCGTGCGAAACCAATGATAAGAGCGTTGGGGTTGATTTTGTCGACAATCTTCATCACAGCCGAGGGGTCACCCTGGTTGGCAAGCCATTTGGCCTTGAAATCGCGCTTAACGAAGTTGATGAACTTGTTCTTCATGCACATGCGCATGTTCCATATTTCCTCATCGTCTACATCAAAGATGCCTTTCCAGGCCTCGGGGTCGCTCTGGTTCTTGAATACTTGCTCACCGAGCTTCTCGGCATAGAACTCCTTCCACTCGCTGGCAGCCCATGTAGGCATGTGTACGCCATTAGTGACGTAGCCGACGTGTGACTCCTGCCAGTTGTAGCCTTTCCAGATGCCGGCGAACATCTTCTTCGAAACCTCGCCGTGAAGCCAGCTCACACCGTTAGCCTCCTGGCAGGTGTTGAGAGCGAACACGCTCATCGAGAAACGCTCGTCGGTATTGGGGTTCTCACGACCCATGTTCATGAGGTCGTTCCAGCTGATGCCGAGTTTGGCAGGGAATGCACCCATATACTTGCCAAAGAGACCCTCGTCGAAGTAGTCGTGACCGGCAGGCACGGGAGTGTGTACGGTATAGAGTGACGATGCACGCACGAGCTCAAGGGCGACGTTGAAGTCGAGACCTTTCTCCTGTACATAGTCAACAAGACGCTGCAGATTGAGAAGAGCGGCATGACCCTCATTGCAGTGGTAGAGAGTACTGTTGACGCCAAGCTTCTTGAGCATGAGAACACCGCCGATGCCGAGCAGATACTCCTGCTTGATGCGGTTTTCCCAGTCGCCGCCATAGAGCTGATGGGTGATTGAACGGTCGTACTCGCTGTTCATATCAAAGTCGGTATCCATCAGATAAAGTTTCATGCGGCCAACATTCACACGCCAGATGTGTGAGTAGATGATGCGGTCATGGTAGGGCACCTCGAGAATCATCGGGTGACCGTTATTATCAAGTACCTGCTCGATGGGGAGCTGGTTGAAGTTCTGAGCCTCGTAGTTGGCTATCTGCTGTCCGTCAACGCTAAGTGTCTGGGTGAAGTAGCCATAGCGGTAAAGGAAACCTACAGCGGTCATGTTGACGCGGCTGTCTGAGGCCTCCTTGATGTAGTCGCCGGCGAGCACGCCGAGACCACCAGAGTAAATTTTAAGACAGTTGCAGAGACCGTACTCCATCGAGAAATACGAAACCGAGGGAACATCGGTACGCATAGGCTCGCTCATGTAAGCCTTGAACATGTCGTACACCTTCTTTATACGATCCATCAGTTCCTTGTCGGCAAGAATTTCCTGGAGGCGTTCGAAGGGAAGTTGCTGCAGAACCATCACGGGGTTCTCACCGGTGTTTCTCCATAAGTCGGCATCAAGATCGCGGAACAAAGCCTTAGCCTCGCTGTTCCAAACCCACCAAAGATTTTTGGCAATCTCCTCGAGAGGTTTAAGCTTTGCGGGAAGCTCGGCCTTAACTGTAAGGTCACGCCACTGAGGCGCGTTAGTGTTACTTACTTGTAGTTTCATAATTATAATTGAGAGTTGAATTTTGATTCAGTTTATACTTGAATATTTGTATTAGTCTATATCGATTAACGGTGTGTTAAGTTTATTTATTGCGTTTAAGACTGTTATTCACAGCTATTTCAAACGCCTGTACNTACAGTCCGATAAAGTGAGACCAGTCGGCGAGCGATGCNGTGTGACGGGCAGCCTCCTTGAGTGACTTAATATCAATCTGCTTTTCGACCACGGTCGACACAGTCTCGGCTATGGCGTCACAAACAGCGTCATAGTTGCTNTCCGTNCGCTCCACTACCTTAACACCTGTGGCGGAGAATTGTTCCCCGACCGAACTCAATACCCACTGGCCAAAGCCCGATAATGNAGTCGTTACAGTCGGCACCCCGAAAGCCACACTCTCAAGCGGCGTATAGCCCCAAGGCTCATAGTAGCTGGGGAATACCGTGATATCNAGACCGGGNAGAAGGTCATAATATGTCATGTCGAACACGCCGTCGTNGCCATTGAGATAGCAGGGCACGTAGATGACATTGATATTGTCGTCGGGTATAACGTTGAANTTAAGTTGGTGAATGCGGTTGATTATTGGATCACTGTCAGGATTGTTGAGATTATGTGTTATGACAGGATCAACAAGCATCTTGCCATCGTTGGCGGCATGTGCCATAGCCTCGTTCAAGTCAGCACGGGCATCACGNCTCCATGCGGGCACCATNACGAGTGCAAGTACGGNNGTNTCGAACGCCAGAGCCCTCAGTTCGTTCATTGAGTCGAGGAACAGGTCNATGCCTTTGTTGCGGTATTCACAACGCCCCGATGTTACTACGATAGTGATGTCGTCGGGCAACTGAGCGCCAGTCAAAGCACGTGCGACATCAAGCATGCGCTTGCGAGCAGCCTTGCGNGCNGCAGGCATTCGGGTCTTAGACGGCACGAAACGNGGNTCAAAGCCGTTGGGTGTCACCACGTCGGGTGCTTTTTCGAGCAACTGGGCACATTCTGCGGCAGTCACATCGCTCACGGTTGTGAAGCAGTCGGCCTGATGAGCGGCAGCTTTTTCCAGNGAGTGTTTCGACTCCATGTTAAGTTCACGNGCCATCTGGTCGCCGTTGTATCCGGCCATGTAGTCATAAAGGGGTTTACCGTTGCCACAAATGCTACGGCCTATGCTCGTAGCGTGGGTGGTGAACACGGTGGCCGCCGCCGGCATCTGCCACTTGACGTGCAATAGTCCCATTCCGGTTGTCCACTCGTTGAAGTGGGCTATCACACCCTTGCCGTCGGCAAGGCCGTTAAAACGGGCTATGCTCTCAATTACGAGCGCGGCAGCATGAGAGAACGCACACGCCTCGTCATAGTCGCCATAGGCATGGAGCGAGTCGACACCATAACGGTTCCACATCTCGCCATACAATTGATCTTTTACAGCATACAAAGAATCAAACGACACCAGGACTACAAGGGGCTTNCCGGGCACGTCCCATCGACCGANACGGACATTGACGCCATCGGGCAACTGTGCATTTTCACGCCAGTTTTTCAACANNGAGTCCGACTCTATGAAATATGGTGACTTATTCTCGGCAGTCCAGACATCAGGACCTATGAAAATCAATTTATCTTTGTATAAATCATGCAGTGACTTTGCCTTCGTTGACANCACTGTNTATATGCCGCCNACTTTATTACATACCTCCCAGCTTGTCTCAAACAGGAGTTTTGGTTTTACCGATTGGATATCCATTTGGGTATAAATATCTTGATTTAGGCCGCAAAGGTACAAAAAAATATCATACNACNCAAATTNNCACTGTCAAGCTATACAAAATTGTATAAAAATTCGCAAAATAGGCATCNCTTTCACTTGTCGGCACCNGCCTTGACAGGAGTGATTTTGTAGCCAATTTTNCCGAATGCTTTTTCGAGACCGCCCTCTTTTAGNTTGCTTTTGTCGGCCTTGATTGTCACCGTCTGCTTGGNTCGGTCGGTAGCGATACTTTTGACGCCGCGCTCAAATCGTATATTNCCCTTGATTTTTTTCTCACAGTTCTCACAGTGCATGTCAGGTGACACTTTAACCACAATAGTGGTATCGTTGGCNACTTTAGGGGNGGCAGCCGAGGCCGACATGAACATGCCGCATTGCATTGCAGCGAGTATGAATATCANTTTTTTCATTTCAATCAACATNTAATTTATAAATACTTAGTAATATTNTATCTGAAACCGACATATACAACAGCACCGTGCAGCGGGCCGTAAATCATAGTGGCATCAAAGTCGTTGCCACGCGGATTGTGTGCATCAATTATCGGATTTTTCTGCTTGTAACCNGTAAGATTTTCGCCTCCGAGNTANACCGACCAGTTTCTGAAATTCCTTGTCACCTGGGCATTGAGTGTTCCAAANGCCTTGTAGCTACTGCTCCACGATTCGCTCCCGTCGGGCAGNCGATAATTCGNCGGCATTTTTCCACCACCGGTTATCGAATAAGTCACATCAAACTGCCACAGCCCCATCATTGGACGGTAATCGATGCTAAACANGCCTTTNGAACGAGATGTGAGCGGTTTCTGAACAGCACCCTGGCCATAATCGACCTTGACATCGGTGTAACGGTAAGCTGCCGTTAGACTCATNTCCNCNATNATNTCGACCGTAGCTTCAAACTGAGCAGCGTGTGACCACGCGTCACGGCTCGACGAGTANATGTACACGGCATGAGGGTCTCTGTTAAGGTCGGCGAGCAGACAGTTNTCAAATGTAGTATAATAATATTCGGCNCCAAGCGACACTGANCGCTCGCCGAGATCAAACGACCATTTAACACCGGCTCCCATGTTGTCGGCCGTCTCCATCTTCAGGCTTCGGGTCTCGGGCAGNTGTATTTTACGNGATGAGGCAAGNAGATAATTGTACTCTTCGAGCGGGTGTGGCGAACGGNGGCCACGACCGGCCGATGCGTTCAGCGACACGTTGTCNGACACATTCCACCTGACATGTAGTCGNGGNGTNACAAGGCTGCCATAGACCGAGTTGTAGTCATACCTCACGCCGGCCATCGCCACCAGACGTCCATTGAGATTGAGCGTGTACTGACCGTAGACTCCATAGACATTTTCGCCCTGACGGCTGTAGTCNGCGTCAGATACCGTCGGTTCNAGCCTGTAGTGGCGGTCAAAGTCGTCGTGGTTGAACGACAAGCCGGTCGACAGGGCGTGCAGTCCCCCACTCCATTTACGTTCAAACATCAGCGAGGCATAGAGTTCGCGCTGTGTGATATCATAGAGCTTCGAGCCATAAGACGCGTCCATATCGTGAATGNTGCCTGAGAGAATCAGCGCGATGTTGCCTTCATTCTCGCGGTCAAATATATATGCGTTCTTGGTGAANGCCTCTATGCGTTTTGTNTCAATGTCAATCACATACGGATCTGCTACATGGTGAGCGGCATGTCCTATCTGGCCGCTGCGACGGTCTTCGAGCAAACCTTTGACGGCNGCCTGGAATACATAATTGCGACCAAGGTAGGCCCAGCGGTTCATCAACGCTCCCTGACGCAGTCGNGGCGTGTCGACAAACGTGTCATCATTGGCATCGTGGGTCGCAAACGAGTTTTCAAAGTGAGTCAGCAGGCCGGTCGACCATTTCTCGCCAATGTGTATGTTGCCGAGTGCGTTCAGTTCGGCTTTACCCATGTGGTCGACGTAGGCGTTGAGCGACAACGACGGATCAAGCTGTGGCTTCAGCATCTCGATATTAATCTGGCCTGTCACCGACTCATAGCCATTCTTTACCGAACTGGCACCCTTTGACACCTGTATCGATTGCATCCACGGGCCGGCGATATAACCGAGGTAATAGGGAGCCGACGCGCCACGGGCCGCAGGCACATTCTCGGTTAGCATCTGCACATAGGCACCCGACAGTCCGAGCAGCTTAATCTGACGCGCACCTGTGGCAGCATCGCTGTAGCTGACATCGACCGACGGATTGGTAGTAAAACTTTCGCCAAGGTTACAACAAGCCGCACGAGTCAGTTCACGCGCGCTTATAAGCGAGGTGTTGGTTGCCACGCTGCCTCTGATTCCACGACTCTGGGCGCTTACCACGACCTCGTCGAGTTTATGATTGACATCGGCAGTATCGGCCGGCTCCTGAGCAAAAAACGTAGGCGATGCAGCCATTATAAGCGATGATAATATGTATCTATGCGACAAAAGTTTCATTATAAATAATCTACAGCTTAATTTTAACGCAAAGATACTAAATATTGTCATACTGTCCAAGACGCATCAAACCCCGACAACTTTTCAGGGTTGCCGGGGTCCTTCGGTATTATGATGTATAAGCTGTAGGCTTAATTAAGGGACATTGCCGTGGATTGATTGTTATGATTACTTTCGGTATCGATTAGTAGTTCCACTGGCAGGCTACCATGTGCAGATTGTCGCAGGCGATGGTGCGGAAGTCGGTAATCATGTTGTAGCGGCAGTTGATGTAGGTGAGTGCCGAGTCGAATGATACGTCGAGCATGGTCAGCTGGTTGTTGTTACAGAGAAGACGCTGCAGGAAGGTCTGGTTTGAGAGTGTGAGGCTGGTCAGATCGTTGTATGAGCAGTCTACGAACAGCAGGTTGGGACAGGCATCTACCGACAGGGTGGTCAGGTCATTGTATGAGCATACAAGGTCGAGAAG
>JAAVCJ010000024.1 GCA_014802385.1 Bacteroides sp. | reverse complement strand
ACCCCTGCACAGGTTGCAATCTCATGGCTGCTTTATCAGAAACCGTGGATTGTTCCTATTCCCGGTAGCCGTAGTTTGAATCACTTGGAGGATAATATCACATCCGCCAACGTGTCATATACTCCCGAAGAAATGAAACGCATCAATGACTTTCTCGATACCATACACATTCAGGGTGACCGCTACAACGCCCAAAACCAATCCAACATAGGTCATTAACTTAACGACATACATATAAAGGAGCAGCGTAGAATAAATATTTCTACGTTGCTCTTTTCATTGCTAAAAACCGAAATAATTACACTATTTGCCGTTTTTATCACTACAATATATTCGACTATACATTATAACTTTGCTTTTTAATACAATCCTATAAAACAGGCATTTAGTGCATGAAAAACAACTTAAAACAACAGAAACTGCTCATTGAGCATTAAGTAATTTACTTTTATAAATGAAACAATGAATAAAGTAATCATTGTAGATGCCTCCGACTCCGATTGTCGGCTGATGTCCAGTTTGCTCACACGAGCCGGATATGAGCCTATTGCCGTTGGAGAAATGGAGGCAGCAAAGCCGGAGGTTACAAAACTGTCTCCGGACACAGTGATTAACTCGCAAACTCGTTGAGCTAAAGGTTGTCTCGGCAATGAAGTTTCGGGGCGGCACTGCACGAGAGAAGTTCCTTGAGCCGTAAGGCGAAAAAATCAATTGGCTTAAAGAGTAGGAATATAAATTCCCGGACTTGAAGATTCCTGCCAAATTTTGATGCGGATGCCCTGCGAATTATTATTAAATACTTGATTGAAATTAAGTTCTTTTGTATCTTTACGGTGTAGCGGCCTTAATGGATCGGTAACAGTTATTGTAAATAAATGTAGGTTATGGCAAAGTTATTTTTAAGTCATTCGTCTAAGGATAAGATTATTGTGGATCTTTTCAAAACAGTTTTGCTCAATGTCGGTCTTGGTATTGCCGATGAGGATATTGCATACACGTCGGCTGTCGAAACAGGTGTCCAAATAGGTGGCAGTATCCCTCAATTTATAAAGTCAAATATTGGGGATAGTGATTTTGTGTTCTTGTTTATATCTGAAAACTATCGCCGTAGTGAGGTGTGCCTCAATGAGATGGGGGCTGCGTGGGCACTTGACAAGAATGTCAAGCCGTTGCTGATACATGATAACATGTCGTTCGATTCGGTAGGGTGGCTCTACCACATGAACCTATGTGCACGATTGTCTGATTCGGATATGCTTGACGAGCTACGTGATGAGTTCCTTGAGATGTGCGCTGTGCAAACCAAGACTGTTGTGTGGAATCGTCAGAAAGCTGAGTTTATAGCGCGACTCAAACAACTCAACTCCGAAAAGATTGATGAGCGTTCCGAAGTTTCCGTCCAGACTAATACTCAATGTGAACTTGGTTTACTCGATTATCGGGAGCTGTTTGATGAGCAAAATGCTGAATTTATCAATCTCATGGGCCGCATTACAAATAGTCTTAACACGCTTGTACCACAACTCCGCACACGTACGCGGCAGCTTACATCGGTATCTAACGGTACATTGAATACGCGTCAGGCCAAAGGCATAATGAAGGCTCTTGCCGAGGACTATGACCGATTCTCAACTGTCCTTGAGGAATGCATACCTATAGCTAACGATAAATACAATACACTAATAGATTCAGTTAAACTGATTCAAGAAAGTGCCAGTCTTAATGAAGAGGTTAAGAATAGTAATCGTCAAGCTTATCACAGTTTGTTTGAACAACTTATTGAGGCGCGTAAAGCACAGGCCGGTATGCGCGACAGTCTGATTGGCATACCGGATATGGAGAAAGCTCAGATTAAGTCTAAACGCCGTGCGGTTACGGCTATGGATTCATTGATACAAGCGTTGGACAGCTGGATAGCACGCACTTCAGATCTGCTGAAACTGTGAATTGCGTGCGGTGCATTACTGCTCGAGGAGGCCTTTGGCGGCCATGAGATCGATGATGTGGGTGGCGTCGGCGAGTGCCTGCGAGTGGTCGATGCCATATTTTTCGACCAATAGCTTGGCGGCATCTTCTATCTCGAATGTTTTCCCTTTCAACTCTTCCCACAGCATGGTTGCCGATGAGTTGAGCGTGATGATTTTACCAAAGCTGTCTGAGTTGTTACCCTCGGCCAGTACGATATTTTGGCCCATTACGGTGCGTAGCGTGAAGTCGTTCTTTATTTTCATGTCGTTTATTTTTTTATTGATTAATTAGGCCGTTCATGCACGTCATGGCAGCCTCAGCGTCGGGGCGGCAGTGCATTTCACAGCACGGTACAGCTCCAACCAGACGCTCTATTGTCTTGTGGCGTACCTCTTTGAGCTTGTCGCTGATGAACGGTAGGTAGAATACCGATGCTGTCAGCGATGCGTATGCTGCCAGGGGGGCAAGCCTTTTCAGTGTGTTTTCCCGGTCGCGTACTATGCGCACCATGGCGCCAATCGGCGCCTCCACGTTGCGATAGCAAGGTGTCTTGCCACTCCACGGTGAGCCGTAGGCCATTGCCACGCCGTCGGCTCCGAAGCGTATTACCGGGTTATCGTCGTTAAGCAGTTCGGCTCCGGCTATGTTATCGACCCACAGCGTTGCGTGTGTGCTCTTACCCGTGCCGCTCTTGCCTTGGAACAGGTAGGCTTTGTCTTCGAACATTACAGCCGACGAGTGTATGAGCAGCGTTCCGTTACCACATGTCGCGAGCATGAACGCAATCATCAGAGCGTGGGCCATGAAGTAGCTGTCGTCGGCCCGGTGCTCGGGGCTGACGATGATGTCGGCCCGGTTCATATCGGGTGACATTTTCATACGCAGGCAAGGCCTGGTCTCATCGATATGTTTAAACTCAATCACCGTACTGCCGTCATCGTGCCGGGCAGCGCGTGATGTAATGACACCGATGCCCGCATGTGTCGGTTCATACACCGTCTCGGCATCACATTCGGTCAACTCATCGGCGGTTATCTCGACCTCAAGCACCGGCTTCGTGGCCGATGCTGCTGTGAATGGACTGAAACGGTGCTTTAGCACATTCCACGCTCTGAGGGAGTCGGGTGCAGATACAGTGAACGCATTTTGAGCTACTATGTACAGTTCCTTCATCTTTCTTTTCCTTTGATTATTGACGTCAGGCGAGCACGTATGGCTTGAACCTTTGCGCGCAGACGGTAGTAAAATTGCCGTACGGGCCACGTACGGGCCCATATTTGCGAGTATATGATGTATGACTGGTCGGTCATCGAGAATTGCTTTCGTGGTATGATATGCCACGGTCTGAACCCCGACGTGCGGTGCACTTCGGCCACGAGTCCTATGATCTCGTCGCGCTCCACCTGTTCACACCCCAGACAGTTGTCACCACGAGTGATATACAGTCGTTGTAGGTAATTCTCTTTGATGTCGACCAGGCGATGTACTATGTTCCTCTCGCTGCCGTCGGGCAGTCTTTGCACGAACATCAGAATGTCACCCACACGGGGTTCTCCGTCCAGCTGTACGACGGCCACGCAATGCTGGCCGCCCCATATCAGAGGGCGCATGCTCGAACCGAACGTCTTTGACAACGCAAAGCCATTCTGCTCAATCATCAGTCGACGCGAAGCAACATAGTCCATACTTATTCAAAAAAGCCGGGTTTTTGTAGTTTTATGTCACAAAGTTACCCAATTACTAATATCAAAACAAACGTTTAGCTTAATAAATTGCCATTGTCTGTTGTTAATGGGGAGATAGTGAGGACGGTGTCGCAGTATGGTGCTATGACCGAGCGGTGGTGGGCAATGACGATGATGGTTGAGTCAGGGCAGCTTCGTGACAGGCGCTGCATCAGGGTTGCGGCGGTGTCGGTATCGAGGGCGCTGTTGAACTCGTCGAGCACCAGTATTGAGCCGGGGCGCAACAGTGCGCGGGCTATGGCTATNCGCTGGGCCTGNCCTTCGCTCAGNCCACCGCCGGCNTCGTCACATGAGGTCTCCAACCCNAGAGGTAGATCGAACACGAAGTCGGCGGCTGCTATGTGAAGGGCCTGTGTCAGTTGCTCGTCGGTGGCATGGGGTGATGCCAGCAGCAGGTTGTCGCGTATGGTGCCGTGCAGCAGTGAGTTGCCCTGTGGTACGTAGACAAAGTTGCAAAGGGTTGATGATGATACCACAATGCTGTGGTCATTGTCATAAACCTCTATAGTGCCGTTGTCGGGCCTAAGTAGTCCGAGCAGNAGTTTTATAAGGGTGGTTTTTCCGGCACCGGTCGACCCGACAATCATGGTGCGGCTACCGGGCTTGAAATCGTGGCTGAAGCGCGATAGAATATCGCGGCCATCTGACTCGTAGCGGAANGACAGGTTATCGACACGNACGCCTGGGTGGTGGAGTGGGCGGCACGCCGATCNATTGATGGCGGTATCAGGCTGATTAATGTCGATTTCACGTAGACGGTCGATGGCTACCGAGGTCGAGATGAATGACGGCAGATAACCGGCTATGCCCGATATGGGGTGCTGTATGCGGTTGACGAGCTGTATGAAAGCCGACATGGTGCCGAACGTGATGACGCCGGCCTTGAGACTGAAGANGCCCCAACCGAATGCCGTGAGGTAGCCCAGNACGAATCCTATGCGGGTCATGGCGCCGCTCACGGTCGACAGCCGGGTCTGTTCCCTGTTTGACTTGTCAAGCCGTTGCTGTATGGTGCTCAGACGGTTGTCCATCTCGCCGATGCACTCAAGTGACTGCAGTACCATGCGGTGCTTGAGGCCCTCTTGTATCGAGACATGCATGTCGCTTTCGCTCTCACGTATCTCGGCGGTGATGCGGCGGTGGCGTCTGAAGTACATCTTGCCGGCCACGAGGCACACAGGCATGATGACCAGNGGGGCGAGAGCCAGCCAGGGGTTGAGCCACGCCAGGAATNCGAACGATGCCGCGAGCTGNACCGCCATTGTGAGCATAGTNGGCAGCTGTGAGAGCGNGAATGAGGTGACAGTGCGNACGTCAAGAGTGAGGCGGTTGAGCATGTCGCCGCTGTGAAATCCCTGCTGGCCGTTGACCAGGGGCAGCGTCATCAGCGTGTTGAACAGGCGGCGGTTGACGCGGTTGTTCATGAGCATGGTGGTGCGCGACTCGATGTATCGGACNCATTGTGACAGGCTGACGTCGCCTAACAGGCACACTACCATCANGGCGAACATGGTTATCAGCGTGTNGNTGGCNACGGGTATCTTGCCGGTGGCACAGTCTATTGCCGTTTTACTCAGCCATATAAAGGCAAGAACGACGCCCACACGAATGATTCCGATCNCTGTGCGTAGCGCGACAGCGCGATGGAACCCCTCGGTGATGTGCCATAGATAGCTCAGATATGGAATGATACGTTTCAAGACGGCGCGGTCTTAGTGGTGTGACTTTTTAAAAAAACGTCGAGCNGACGATAACGAGCCTGAGAACAGTCGGTTGAGCGACAGAAATGTCGCCTCGACCGGGATAATCGGGAACAGGGCTATGAAGTAGTCGGTGATGTTGCGTACCTTGTGGAGCTCGTCGATGAGGCTGTAACCGAGATCTTTGGTGCGCAAATATGACTCGGAGTAGTAACCAAAATTACCNCCTGTNACGATTTCTTCAANTATTTTTTCTGACCGGCGGCTGTATGTCGGGTCATAGAGCGGCATTTTGTCTTCGGGCAGTCCAAGGTGGTTGACCGCGATGCATGCAAAGAGCTNCCAGCCTTGTGTCAAGCCAAACCGGGCGATGTTTGTCTTCAGCCTGTCGGTGTCAATGTCGTCGGCGTGTGAGTTGAACACCATNGTCCAGTCACACAGCTGGCGCAATCCTATGCCGCCNGTAATGAAGTGACGCCATGCGTGGTAGAATATATAGATGGCGTCAAAGTCGTATGACGGCAGTGTGATGTCAACGTTGTCGACCGTCATCGTGCGGCGCCCTGGCGAGTGCTCGAGCCCCTCGACAAGCCAGTTCTGAAATCGGGAGCTCCTGAAGGGNGTGAAGATGCGTGTGGCTATGCGATGCAGTTCGATTGGGATACCCGACATTGAGAAGTTGAAGTGNTGTTCAGTTTCATGACACTCGGCAACGTTATCGGCCAATTCTCGTTTGCACAGGGCTGCAGCCTGTTTGTAAGCCGTCTTGCCTACATAAAAATCGATGTCACCGAGCTGTCTCATCTGAGGCATGCGGTAGTATGACCGAGCCACGCCTTGTCCTTTCAGCAAGACGCCTTTGAAGCCATGTTGTCCGAGGAATGCCGCCAGGCGTGCGGCCGTCTTGTCCATGACCATGTTCGACTGTATGAGCGACAACGCGAACCTGTTCATCTTGGCCCTCATGTCACTCGACGGGCGTAGCCGTTCGGGCACATACTGGACGCTGTCTATAATCAGACCAAGAACAGCGTGCATTTTGGCTAATCGTGTAACAGCCGTCCAGTCAATCTCCTCGGGAAGTTGGGACGCGGGTACAGGTGACCCGTATAATCCGGCCCTTAATAGCACAAAAAATGTATTTACGGAACTGATATCTTGAATTGCCATTGAGATCGACTGCAAAATATTACACACTACAAAATTACTAACTTTTTCTCACATACCGAGCGGATTATGACAATAAAGTCGATTTAAAGACGATTTTATGGTATTGATGAACTATTTTAGTATCTTTGTTGCTTTAATTTAGAGCCGGAGCTACTCGATGCCATCAAACCATCTCAGGGAACGTTACGAAAAAATTTTCGACGATAACCATCGTCGTATGTATTTTCATGCTCTGAGGTTTGTGCAGAATGACGAGGACGCCGAGGATATTGTCGCTGATGTTTTCTGCGACTTATGGAAGCGAATTGATGAGATTGACCTTGACAGCGGTATCACTACCTACTTGTATAGGGCGGTCTCGACTCGGGCGCTGAATTGTTTGAGACATAAGAATATATCGCCTGTGCGCATCGAGGCTCTCGAGGCTGTCAATGAGAAGCGCATGGAGTTTGTTGCCAAGGAGAATCTGGACGATGAGATATATTCAAAGGAGATTAGGCGAGGCATAAGGGACGCTATGAAACTACTGCCCGACAAGTGCCGTGAGGTGTTCATGCTTAGCTACATAAACGGGTTGAAGAGCCGCGAGATAGCCGATGCGATGAATATCTCGGTGCGCACGGTCGAGGCACACATCTACAAGGCTCTGCGTTTTCTGCGGGCCCGTCTAAAGTATTTGAGTTTGCTAATTATTTTCTTTGATGTCTAAGTAGTTCGAGCCCTATAAGTGTTTATTGAATATGGTACAACTTTCCGAGGATATTATAATACGTTTTATTAACAACACCTGTACCGACGATGAACTGGTCGCCGTCAGGAGCTGGCTCGATGAGTCGGACGATAACGCCCGGCAGCTATTCGAGTTTGAGCAGATAGTCATGCAGTCCCGCTGCATGGGCGACGGCAACCTCATGCGGACGCGCATCGCTGACGATGTCAAGATGCGTCTCGCTCAAAGCCGAATCAAACCTAAACGCTATACTTTCGGTCGTGTCGCTGCATGGGCGTCGGGTATCGCCGCCATGATTGCGGTGATAGCTGTGTCGGGCATCATGATGCTCGGGCAGCCCGATGTGAAGACTATGCACGTGGCGGCGACATCTTCAAGCCGCTCGGTCATACTGCCAGACAGCACTGTTGTATATCTGAACCGTAATTCAACTCTCAGCTACCCCGAGCTGTTTGTTGCCGACCGACGTGAGGTCACACTCGACGGTGAGGGCTATTTCGAGGTCACTAAGGATCGCGAGCACCCGTTCGTTGTCAATGGCAAGTATCTCAGTGTCGAGGTGCTGGGCACGAAGTTCAACTTCATAAGCCGCGATACCATCGACAACAGTGTCAGCCTGCTTGAAGGCTCGGTCGAGGTGTTGATGTCAAGTCAGAACGAGGGTGTGGTGCTGGCGCCCGGCCAGAAGGCGAGCTACAATGTCTCGACGGGCTATTTTACTGTCAACGATACCAAGGCGGTTATAGACGCTGCATGGCACGACCGNNTCATACCGTTNGAGAATGCCAACATAGGTCAGATATGCGACATACTCATACAGCTCTATGACGTCAACATCGAGCTCGACCCNCGCATTGACCTCGCTAAGACCTACTCGGGTGTGACTGTCTATTACGACAAGGTCGACTCGACTCTCACCCGTCTCGGTTACACNATTCCGATTGATTTTGCCTACAAGGAAGGNCACATTGTGATTTCACCCAAAAATTAATCAGCCACCCGGTTAAAAAAGAAACCGAATGGCTGATAGCACCCAATCAATACTTATGATTTGAACGCGCCCTGACTCANCGGGGCGTGTAGAATTTCAGCGTCCGGCCGTTGACAAGGTCGGCGTGGCTTATTCTATGGCCTATGNTTTTGTTGCCCGACTCGATGCGTGAGCGTTTGGCGGGCAATTTCTCTATNGTTATGGTGTCTGAGTCGTAGGCCTCGNGGTCGGGGTGTATGGTCACTTTGTCAAAGACCGGCATGGTCAGCGCATATTCAGGCACACCGGGACAGTCGGGGTACAGGCCCATCATCGAGAATACGGCCCATGCCGACATGGTGCCGGCATCATCGTTGCCCGGAATGCCGTCNGGCTCGGTGGTGAAGTAGGTGTCCAGCAGGCGTGCAANCTCAGTGGCGGCGCGGTNTTCCTCGCCCTTGATGTAAGTGAACAGGTAGGGGTAGGCTATGTCGGGCTCGTTGGCCGGGTCATAGAGGCCGCTGTCGAACACATTCTGCAGTTTGTCGACAAACTTGCGGTTGCCTCCCATGAGTTTTANAAGCCCCTTGACATCGTGAGGCACGAAGNACGTGTAGTTCCACGCGCTGCCCTCGTGAAAGCCCGGCACCGGCTCGAAATTCTCGCCCTGGCGGGGGTCAAACGGTGTGAGGAAGGTGCCGTCACGGTTGATGGGGCGCAGTGTGCCGCTCTCGGTCGAGTAGTAGTGGCGGTAGCCGGNGGCTCTCGCCTCAAGCTTCTCGGCCAGCTCTATGTCGCCGCGCTCGCGGGCNAGCCATGCAAGGGCGTTGTCGGCAACGTAGTATTCGAGCGCGTGGCTTACCGAGTTGTCGCCCGAGTTGTCACTCTGNTGCACACCCAGCGGTATGTATCCGCGCTCTATATACGGGTCNATGTCGGGTCGCATACGGTTCTNNNNGCCNGGCAGTGTGGCCGACTTGGTCATNGCCTCATAGGCCAGGTCTATATCGAAGTCGCGCAGNCCCTTGCGCCACGTGTCCACGATGACAGGTATAGCNGGGTCGCCCTCCATTGTGAACGTCTCGCGGCCATACAGTTCCCATTTGGGCAGCCAGCCCCACTCGCGGTACATTTCAACCATCGAGTTGACCATGTCGGTCTGCTTCTCGGGGTACACGAGCGTCATGAGCTGGTGCAGGTTGCGGTAGGTGTCCCACAGCGAGAACACCGTGTAGCGGTCGCGCGAGGTGATGCCGTTCTGACCCGATTCCATCATGGGGTACTGTCCGTTGACGTCCTGTAGTATGTTAGGGTGTATGAGCGTGTGATACAGGGCCGAGTAGAACACCGANTTCTGNCGGTCGGTTCCGCCCTCNACCTCNATNCTGTTGAGNTGTCGCGCCCATGACTTGCGTGCGTCGGCCAGAANGGTATCGAAGNTGGCNCCGTGTTGCTCGGCATTCAGATTTTCAAGAGCATTGTCGGCCGATACGAACGANACACCCACCGACACCTCGATTTGCTCGCCCTCGGCAAGATTATCGTANGTGAACCAATAGCCGATGTCGTCGCCCGACATCTCGCGCGAGTAAGAGTTATAAATCTTGTACGTGCCGTTATCGGGCGTCCACTCNGCCTCCACGCCATGCATCGCGGGCTGTTTTTTCCAGAAACCCGACGATGTGGGCTTGCGGTTTACCCTCACGGCAAAATACATCGTGAAGACTGCGTCGGGATTGTAGCAGAACGTGCCCATGAGGCGGCTGCCCACAATCTCGGTGTCTGAGACNCGACGTATCGAGCCGCCGGTCTCGTTGGTCANACCAATGCCGAGATTGACCAGTATGTTGCCCTGTCCGGCCGGAAAGGTGTANCGTTCGACAGCCGTGCGCGGCGATGCCGTGGCCTCGGCCNTGATNCCGTACTTGTCGAGNCGGGTCGCATAATATCCCGGNGANGCCGTCTCGCCATCGTATGTAGTGCCATAGGCNGTGTAGTCGACATTGAGCGGCCCTGTGGTTGCCATCGTGACCACCGAGCCGAGTTCGGGGCAGCCCACACCGCTCAGATTGACGTGTGAGAAGCCCGTCAGATAGCTGTTGGTCACGTCGTATGGTGTCGACCACCAGCGCGCGTCCTTGTCATATCGGTTCATATCAGAGCCCGTGACATTGAACGGTGACACCGACATGAGACCGTTGGGCACCACTGCCCCGGGATTGGTNGTCCCGAAGTTAGTGGTGCCTATAAACGGATTGACATATCTCAATACGGCTGTGTCATCGCGCTCCACGCCGGCGGCGGCAAGNATGGCCGACAGACACAGCGATGTCANTATGGACAGGCGGCGTATCACCCTATGTAAGAGTTTGCTTTGACATAGTTGATTATCTCGTCGACATAGCCGAACGCCATGCACACGGTCGTGTCGGCCGCGCCATAGTATATGGCTACACGCTTGCCGTCGGTGAGGGCGGCACACGGGAACACCACGTTGGGCACGTCGCCTACAAGCTCGTAGGGAGCAGCCGGAGCCAGCAGATAATCGCGCGAGCGATAGAGCACCTTCGAGGGGTTAGCCTTGTCGAGTATAACGGCGCCGAGCGAGTAGCGGTAGCCGTTGCATGTGCGTATCACACCGTGATAGAACATGAGCCAGCCCTCGTCGGTGAGGAACGGTACCGAGCCGGCACCTATCTTCAGACACTGCCAGGCACTCTCTTCAAACGGAGTCACCTTCATCACGCAGCGGTGTTCGCCCCAGAACTTCATGTCGGGACTGTAGCTGATGAAGATGTCGCCAAAGGGGGTGTGGCCGTTGTCGCTCGGGCGACTGAGCAGGGCATACTTGCCGTCAATCTTCTCGGGCAACAGCACGCCGTTGCGGTTGAACGGCAGGAATGCATTCTCACACTGGAAGAACTCCTTGAAGTCGAACGTGTAGCCTATGCCTATCGTGGGGCCGTTATAACCGTTGCACCATGTGATCCAGTAGCGGTCTTCGATCCAGGTGACACGGGGGTCATACTTGTAGTCTGACTCAATCATGTCGGTGTTACCTGCTTTGAAGACAATGGGGTCGTGGTTTATCTCCCAGTTGATACCGTCCTTGCTGAATCCGGCGAATATGTTCATCTGCACAGCCTTGTTGTCGCAGCGGAATACCCCCGCATAACCATCGCCGAACGGTACCACAGCGCTGTTGAAGATGCTGTTTGACGACGGAATGTGATAACGATCTATGATGGGGTTCTGTGAATAGCGCCACAGGGGGGTATTGCAGCCAGCGGGCTTATCTTCCCAGGGCATCAGCCCAGGAGCTACTTGATGTTTGTCTGTCATAATGGTTATTGTGTTTATAGTGTTGGTTATTATTGCGTTGTGAATATCGTGTCAGGCATCGGTGCCTTTGTGGGCAAATGGTATGACGGCTGCCAGAATGAAGGCCGGCACCGACATGGCCAGCGCTATGGTGAAGAACATCTCATAGCCGAGGTGCTGGTAGACGTATCCGCTTATCATGCCGGGTAGCATGAAGCCGAGGTTCATGATGCCCGATGCAAACGCATAGTGGGCCATCGGGTGCTTGCCGGGAGCCACCTGCTGCATCATGAACAGGGTCAGGCCCACAAAGCCAAATCCATAGCAGAAGTATTCGACCACCAGTCCTGTCGCTATGACGGCGAGGCTGTCGGGCTGAAACTGAGCTAGCAGCAGGTAAATAACAAACGGAATGTTAAATATGCACACCAGAGAGAACAGTACCTTCTTCAACCCGAAGCGGGCTATGTAATAGCCACCCAGTATCGAACCCACGATAAAAGCTACCGTGCCCAGCGTGCCATATATCAGGCCTATAGACTCGTTTGACAACCCGAGTCCGCCGGCCTCGACGGGAGCCTTGAGAAAGAGCGGCACCATCTTGACGGCGAAACCCTCGGTGAGGCGATAGCAGACGATGAAGATGATGTAGACCCAGATGTGTTTCTTTGTAAAAAAATCCTTAAACACCTCAAGCAGCGATGACATCGCGTCGCTGAAGCTGTCGGGCGACTCCTCGTTGCGCGACCCTACGGGCATAAAGAAACGGTGATACACAGCTATTCCTATCATCACACAGGCAATTATACCCATGATAATCATCCAGGCATATCGGGCTGCGTTCTCAGGGCTCTCGGCCTTGAAATATCCCATAAGCGTGCCTGCAAGGTACACCAGGCCGCCGTTGACGAGAACTTTGGCGAGGTTATAGAACGCCCCTTGCCAGCCTATGTACTTGGCCTGGGTCGTCTTGTCGATGGCTGTGAGGTATATACCGTCGGTAGCGATGTCGTTGGTGGCTCCACATATCGTTATGATCCACATCACACCGATCACGTATAGGAACGTGTCGGGCAGCGGCAGCAGGAATACAATCAGTCCGAAGCAGAAACCTACTATCATCTGGCACGCCAACGCAAAATGCTTCTTGGTGTAGTACAGCTCAAGCAACGGGCTCCATAACGGCTTGATGGAGTATGGCAGAATGAGCAGCGACGTCCAGAATGTGATGCTCGCCTCGTCAATACCCAGGTCGGCGAACATGATGACCGCTGCCAGCGACACGGCCACAAACGGCAGTCCCATCGCAAAGTAGGCGGTGGGAATCCATGCTATAGGCGAGGGGCTCTTACGGTCTTGCATCGCGGTCGGTTCCAAAAGTGTCTGATGGCTTGTCGCCCATAACAAATTCAAGCACGCCACCCTTACGTATAAGGTCATAGTCTATGTACGACTTGTCGTAGGGCTCGCCGTCGAGAGTGACGCTCTGAATGTAGATATTCTCGGCCGAGTTGTTGCGAGCTTTGATTTCAAACTGCTTGCCATCGCCTACATTGAGAGTCACGGCATCAAACAGCGGTGTGCCGAATACAAATCGTCCGCCCGTGGGCTCAACCTGATATAGCCCCATCGACGAGAGTACGAACCAGGCCGACATCTGGCCCACGTCCTCGTTGCCACACAGGCCCGCCATGTCGTCATTGTACAGGTCGTTCATCACGTGGCGCAGTATGGGGGCTGCCTTGTAGGGCTGGCCGGCATAGTTGTACAGGTAGACTGTGTGGTGGCTTGGCTCGTTGCCGTGAGCGTACTGACCTATCAGGCCGCTGATGTCGGGCGATGCCTCGTCGCCCAGTGTACCCTCGACGGTGAACAGAGAGTCGAGTTTGGCCACAAACGCCTCGTCTGAACCGAACAGGTCGATGAGCCCGTGCGGGTCGTGAGGCACAAGCCACACATACTGCCAGCCGTTGCCTTCACAGTAGTCGTCGGCGCGGTGTGTGGTGGCAAACGGATTGAAAACCTCGTCGCGGAAGGTGCCGTTGACCGACTTGCCTCGCATGAAGTGTGTGATGGTATCAAAATAGTGGCTGTATGAACCGGCGCGGTCGGCAAAGTAGCGCGCGTCATCGTCGCGGCCCAGCATCGCGGCCACCACGGCCACGGCATTGTCGGCCACGGCATATTCCAGACCCTTGGCCACGCTTTCGTCACAACCGGGGGCGTCGTATGGTACGTAGCCATACATCTTGAGCGCGTCGAGCGAGCGTTCGTCGAGCAGACATGAGTTCTTCATTGCCTCGTAGGCTGTCAGTGTGTCGCTGACAAATCCCTTGGCCAGCAGGTCGCCCAGCACTATCACGCCGGGATTGCCGATCATACAGTCGGTCTCGTTACCGTGCAGGTGCCACACGGGCAGTTTGCCCTGCTGACGGTATATGTTTATGAATGTGTTGGCATAGTCGGCCTGCATGTCGGGGTTAATGATGGTCGACAGCGGGTGAGCTGCACGATATGTGTCCCACAGTGAGAAGATTGTGTAGTCGGTAAACTCGCCGCCGGTGTTGTAGGTGTTGCCATCGGCACCGCGATAGTCGCCGTTGACGTCGTTGAACACGGCCGGCGCGAACATCGTGTGATAGAGCGCCGTGTAGAATTTGTGCTTGTCGGTGTCGTTATCGGTCGTAACGCGTGCCTTTGACAGCTCGGCGTTCCATGCCTTGTCGGCCTCGTCGGCAATCAGTCCGAAGTCCCAGCCGTTGTTCTCGGTCTCGAGGTTAAGGCGGGCGTTCTCGACACTGACGGGCGATATGCCGACCTTCATCATAAGCGGTGATTCATCGCCCTTGAACGCCAGCGTCAGCATGTCGTCGCCGGTGGCTGTGTGGCTTATGAACGGCTGAGAGAACTGTGCCGTGAAGTAAATCTTCTGGTCTTTGGCCCAGCCGGTCGAGTACCTGTAGCCCGAAATGGTACTGTCGTTGTCAATTACAATCGAGGTGTCGACAGGTTTGTCCCAGCCAATGCCATAGCGCAGATTGACCTTGACATAGGCGGTGTCGGTACCGTCGGGGAACGTATAGCGGTGGAAGCCCGTGCGTGTGGTGGCCGTGAGCTCGGCGACTATATCAGAGCTGTCGAGCTTCACTTTGTAGTAGCCCGGGCGACACGACTCGTTGTCGTGGCTGAAGATTGANATNGTGTCNTNNNGNTCGGTGACAGGCAGTATCAGTATGTCGCCCAGGTCGCCGATGCCGGTGCCGCTGAGGTGGGTGTGGCTGAAGCCCAGAATGGTANAGTCGGAGTAGTGGTAGCCTGAGCACCAGTCCCAACCCTTCACCTCCTGTGACGGGCCTAACTGTACCATGCCATACGGNCGGTTGGCTCCCAGGAATACGTGTCCGTGGTCGCCGGTGCCNATGAACGGATTGACATAGTCNGTGAGATGCTCTTCATGAACCGGGGTGTTCTGTACCGAACATGACAGCAACAGCGCCGGCAGTGTTAATAATGCGATTGATTGTCTCATGGATTGGGTTTAGNGGGTGTTTTATAATTAATCAATGATTCAGATAGACGGGGTGGGCGACATTTCCAGTTCCAGATGTGAACCGTTCATGATAATGTCGTGGGTGATGAATGTCTCGTTATAGGGTGCGCCGTCAAGCCGTGCCGACTTGATGTAGATGTTCTCTTTTGACAGTCCGGGTGCCGTGACTCTGAAAGTCTTGCCGTTGTCGAGTTTGAGCTCCATCGACTTGAATAGCGGCGTTCCCAGTTCATAGACGCCGCNGACGGGGTTGACGGGGTAAAATCCCATGGCGCTGAACACGAGCCATGCCGAGGTCTGGCCGCAGTCTTCGTTGCCGCACAGTCCGGCCGGAGTCGTGTCNTAGAGCTNCTCTACCACNTCGTTGATGTATTTCTGGGTCAGGTCGGGGCGTCCGGCTTTGTTGAACAGGTATATCACGTGATGGCTCGGCTCGTTGCCCTGGACATACTGTCCAATCATGCCGGTGCTGAAGATGGGCAGCGAGGCGTCGGCGCTCGGATTGAATGTCATCATGCTGTCGAGCTTCGCCAGGAAGTTCTCACGACCGCCCATCAGCTCCATCAGGCCGTCAATGTCGTGCTGCACCGACCACAGGTACTGCCACGCGTTGCTCTCACATATATGCTCGCTGTAGTCCTCGGCGTTGAAGTCGGGGAGGAAGTTGCCGTGTGAGTCGCGCGGCTGCATGAACCCGGTGGCAGGGTTGTAGACATTGCGGTAGTTGCCGGCTCGTTTATAGAACTCGGCGGCGGTCGCGTCACGTCCCATTTTGTCGGCCATCAGTGCTATGCAATAGTCGTCAAAGGCATATTCAAGGGTCTTTGACATCGACCAGTTGTCNCTGTTGTGCTCGTCTTCGAGATCGTAGGGCACGTAGCCCAGGCGTTTGTACTCACCTATCTGGCGGTAGCTGTCTATGTTGGCTGTGGCCACACACAGNTCGAGAGCCTCGGTGGCCACCGAGTCGGGCAGCAGCCCCTTGAGGTATGCGTCGACAATGACGGGTACGGCGTGATAGCCTATCATCATATCGGTCTCCGAGGCCTGGAAGTTCCACACCGGCAGGCGGCCNTTCTGCCGGCCGAACGCTATCAGCGACAGGGCNAAGTCNCNGGCACGGTCGGGTTGCAGATAGGTCATGAGNGGGTGAGCGGCGCGGTANGTGTCCCACAGNGAGAATGTGCCGTAGTTGCACCANCCNTCNGNNNGGTGNACATTGCCGTCGGGGCCCATNTACGANCCGTCNATNTCACAGTANACNGTCGGGGCCAGCATCGAGTGATACATGGCNGTGTAGAACTTGACCTTGTCGGCCTCGTTGTCGCCTTCTACTGTTATCTTTGACAGCNCGTCGTTCCAGCTGTCGCGGGCGCGTTTCANGTACAAATCAAAATCGTCTGNGGGCATCTCGGAGTCCAGATTAAGGGCCGCTCCCTCCTCGCCGGTGCATGACAGTGCCGTGGCTACGGTAATCTGTTGNCCGTCGGTGGTCGAGAAGTAAAAATANGCGGTCTCNCCGTGTCCTATTTCTACCCCGTCTTTAACGATTGGAGTTGACACGATGCTGATGCTGTCCCACGGTGTCGAGAAGCGCGAGCGGAACCACAGACGCTGNTTGCGTGCCCACCCGTCAGAGAANCTGTACCCNTCGACGGTTACCGAGTCGATGACAGTGATTTTGCTGTCCTGGGTCGCGTCCCAGTTCATGGCCTTGGCGAGATTGAGTATTATGGCCGCGTCGCCCGTGGGGAACGTGTAACGCTGCATGCCGCAGCGCTCGGTGGCAGTCAGTTCNACNTCNATATCNTAGTCGGTGAGCCTNACNCNNTAGTAGCCGNNNGNGGCNGTCTCGTCGTCGTGGCTGAAACGTGAGTGTATGCCCAGTGGCTCGTCGGCCTCGCNTGCCGGCAGCATTANCGGCATGAACGATATGTCATATAGGTCGCCGGCGCCTGTGCCCGACAGGTGTGTGTGGCTGAAGCCGGCTATCGTCGAGTCGGGGTAGAAGTAGCCGGCAATCCTGTCCCAACCGGGCAGGCCGTTGTCGGGGCTGAGCTGCACCATGCCGAACGGTACCTGTGCGCCCGGATATGTATTGCCTGTAAAGTCTGTTCCGATGAACGGATTGACGTATGCTGCCGGGTCAGACACCCTGTTGATGTCGTTGCTGCCNGANCAGNCCGCCGCGACAATTANAGTGCCGATGGTAATAATCGCAAATAAGTTTTTCATAATAAATTCTATAAGGATATTCTACTATATTAATTAGCACACATACTGATAAATTCACCTACTGAAACCGATGTTAACTTTAGTTAAATATAACATTTAATAGAATGGGGCTGAACCCGTACAGTCACGGACTCAGCCCCACTCGTTATTAAATAGGAACCTATTGGGCTCTGATTTAGATTATTTTTTNCATANTANGTANCCGCGCGAAATCTTTTTGGCAGAGGCGTCAACGTTGTACCATACGCCTACGCGCTTGACATCGTTGTCGACAAGGATTTTTACCTTGCCGGGGTATGTTGTCTCTGACCAGTCACCGAAGATGAACGAACCGTCAACTTCCTCGTTAAGAGGAGTACCCTCGGGATAAACAATCTGTGCGACACCCCAAGTCAATCCCCANCCGGTCTTCTTACCACCGAAGGTGATATAGCCATTTTCGATCGTTTCATAGAACGCAGTGTACTCATCAAACTGAGTAGGAACCATACCGTTCATTTCGCCGACATTGTTGTTAATGGCAGCGATCTCAATATAGTCATACTCGGTGAAGGCGAAGAATCCACCCTTGAGCGTGACAGTCATCGTGCCGGTGAGGTTGCGGCAGTCGGTAACCAGGAGGTTGCAGACTACGGGGACATCGCCGGNAGTGGNGGTGAGTGTGATCTGACCACTCTCGCTGTCAATAGCCGCTATTACCGACTCGTTGTCACACTCGATAGTGTAGCCACCGTTGCCGACGGTAACCCTGGCCTCACCACAAGTGGCGCGGAGGCCGTAAGGAAGCTCGGCAGTGAGATTGGTCGAGTTGAATTCCAGCTTGTCGTNGGTAGTGTANACGTCGACCTTGAGGCTCTTATAGTTGTTGTTTGAGTCTGAAACCATAACCTCGGCGATACCGTTCTTGATACCCTCGATCATGGGAACACCATCGACATAGACAANCTCGGCAATCTCGGGGTTGATTGAGAAAGCTTTCAATTCGCCACCTGATGTTGCCACAGGGAGAGCCGCCTTATTCTGCGCACCGATTTTTACCTCGATGACGTCAGATGTGAATGTGAGTTCACCATTGACGGGACTTACNACATTAATGGCGTCAAAATCATCATCGTCATCACAGGCGGTGAATCCTACTGATGCCGTGGCCAGCATGGCCATGCTCAATATATAATAGTTGAATTTCATGTTATTGTAATTTCTGAAGTACACGATTATAATTATCAGTCGACATATAATTACCAGTCAACAGGATAACGAACACCGTCATCGACAAGCTCGTCGTCGAATAATATACGGGCCATATTGTTCAGTGAGATGTTCATCATCATGACAACCCAGTCTTCGCGCGGACCACCATGGCTCTTGTCGATGGGGTTCATGGCGAATATCATGTGGCAGCCCCAGCCCTCGTTACGAATCTGCTCCAGACCGTAAGTCGGTGCTGTATTNCCCTGGGCAAACTCCTGGCTCCACAGTCCGACATTGCTCCTCGGCATGCCGGGATACTGCTGCGTAAGGTCATTGGCGGCGCCATAGTTGTTGAACGAATACTGGCAGTAGTCGCACACGGGCACGCCGTCAACAGGCTGAAGATTCATTGTAGAACCGAAGTTGTAGGCGATGTTGTCGCGATGGGGCTGGACTTTCCACACCTCATAGATGAGGCGNGATGCTCGCTCACCGGCATTAATCGGTCGTACGAAGCCCGGAGGAAGCACATCGGGGTCGGTGGTGTACTCATCGTCCCAGAATACACCGTCAAGATCGTACGCATCACACATTGCCTTAATTTCCTTGGCAAACTCACGGGCAGTCTCGTCGGCGAGNGTGCTGATACCGGCACAGTCATGGTTGCCGAGGATACTGAGGTAAATCTTGATACCGCGGTCCTTGAGGGGCTTNAGGTACTTGTCGTAGTTACTGAACACGGCTGTGATGTTATCATTGTTATTGATATACACGCGGCCTGTGGTCGTGTTGTAGTTGATGTTTGACGAGAACAGAACGATAGCGTCAAACATGGGTTTGCCACTGTTCTTGAGAGTAAAAGACAGCAAGCTCAGAGGGTTGGTGTCGTTAACCTCGGGGCAAGAGAATATCTTGACACCGGGAACCATGTTGCCGTTGGCGTCCTTGACATACTTGGTAGCGTCGGGCAGGTTGGTGAGATCGCGCACGAAGATGATCTTTGTNTTGTCGTTCTCGCCGAGNTGGGCGGCACCGCTGATGGTGACCTTCAAAGGNATCACATAGTTCTCTTTGTGGTCAAGCGAGCCGTCAGAGGTGAGAGTGTACTCGACCACAGCCTTATTGGTGCCNGCAGCGATTGTTGCAACACCGCCGTTGTCAAATGACACAAAGCTTTGGGGCATGGCCTTGAACTCGGTACCGTTGCTCTTGTTGTACTCGGTCAGGACGTTCGCGTCGTAGGTGAATGTCACGGTGGTGGCACCAGACACTGGAGCCTGAGTATTGACATACAACTGGGTGGTTGTATTGTCGCGGAACTCTATGTTTGAATAGGTACGCTTGCCNGCTGCATCAGTAACGTAAGCTACTTCCACACCATTGTCNGGCACGGCGATGGTGTCGGTGTCGACTGCTCCGACGTTGATGTCGTCGTCACAGGCTACAACTGCCATCGAGGCCANAGCGAAAAGGCAAGATTTAAAAATGAAATTTTTTCTCATTGTGATAGTTTAGATTAATTAGTGATAATAGATTATTCGGGAAGACTAACCTGTACCCAGTTGGGGGCAGGTACCATCAACAAGTCATAACCGTTGGTGTAGTCATGAATCATTGAGCCCGAACCGTCGTTAAACTTCCAGTATGATACCAGGCCTTCTGACTGGGGATCGACTACATAGGCCTGTTCCTCGTTGGCAAGCTCGGTGTCAGAGAGTATGCGGTTCCATATGCGCACTTCCGAGAGATAGCCGTTGAGCCAGCGGTTCATGCTGTAGGACTGACCTATTGCAAAGCCGGCTGTCCAGTTCACAGGCATCTTGTATGACGATACCTTGGTNGCCTTACGGGCTCCGTTGATAAACACTGTCGCCTCACCGGTNGCNGTGTTGAAGGTGAACGCCAGGCGTGTCCACTCTTTGGCCTTNAANGTCCATGAGTCGTCAGATATGTTACCTAACAGGGTGGCGAGCTGAATGTGGTCNACGGGTTCAGAGTCACCGAGACGCAGCANGAACATGCCCTCGATGCCGAGAAGTGTCTGGATACCTGCCTCACTGCCGCCAAACTCGTTGACGTTTAACAGCATCTGCACNGTCAGCTCGGTAAGGCCGGCAAGCTGGGTGGCCGCTACCGAGTTGTACAGAATGGCGCCGGTGTGAGCCATGTCGACAACCACATTGATAAGAGCCGCGCCACGCACCACGATGTAACGGACNTTCTGGCTGTCCAACACGGGAACGGTNGAGCTTTTAACTATTAACGGCAATACATATACGATATTGCGGTCGAGAGTGTTAAGGTTTGTTATATCTACTGTAACATCGCTCGAGGTTACGGCTCCGGGGGCAAATGTGGCAGTCGGTTCAACGATGTCATAGTTGTCGGTNGGGAGCAGNACGGCATTTTCCTTGTAGACCGTGTTATANGCCTCAAGGAGCGACTCGTCGACGCCATACACGACGTCAACCTTCTCGGTAACGGGGAAGGCCATCGTGAGGTTGAAGGTCTGGGTCGATGTTTCGGTCATGCCGTCGATGAGAACCGACGAGGGCTTGNGGGCGTCGTTGTCCATCACGCGGTTGTCGGGATTCTCGTTATCATCGCTACAGGCTGTGAATGACAGGCCGGCAACGAGCATGGCAGCTGTAATATATGAATAGAATTTCATGATCAATTTAATAAGTTTTGATGGTTGGTTTAACTACTTATTTAGCTGCGGGATTGATTTCCTGAATGAAGCGGCGTATGGCCTCATAGGTGCCGTTAGAGACGTAGTAGTCATTCTGAACATTCATTATACCGGCCGCACCGACGTTGTGTGACGCTGTCCACTTGGCGAGTCCGTCAAGTGCGAGCGAGCCGTCGGCAAAGAAACCTGTCTTTGAATCCTCGGCGGTGTCGATTGCACGGTAATTTGCCATCAGACCCAGCTTGGAATCGTCGACAACGTCCTTNACAAGGCTGTAATATCGGGTGTACATGTATGAGTCAGTCGCTTCAACTGCGTCAGATATGAACAGCATGTTGAAATCGGCCAGAATAGGATANTCGGTTATGTTCTGGGGGCGGCCGGCGAAGTCCATCATCACACCCTTGTTACGTTCGTGGAAATCGGTAACCACGCCCAGGTAGGTATTGGCCTCGGCATAATAAGCTTCGATCTCGGCGGGTGTAAGGTGGAGGGTCGACTTACCGTCAAAGCCGGTCATGAGACCGTCAACACCCAGGCTGATATAAGCGAGACGCTTGGTGAACGCATCGGCACAGAACTCGGCGAGCGAAGGGTCAAGAAGTTCGGCAGGNATATCGACACCNTCGTTGGCAGGGTTGTTGCCAAATTCCAGACGCTTGTTGGCCAGTTCCTCACAAAGGGTCTGNTACTCGCTCTTGATGTCGTTGTAAGTGACATCNATAAGCACTTTCATGCCTTTCTCNGTCTGCACCTTGCTGATNTCCTGAACCATCTGGTTGGTAATCGAGGCGGGGGCGGTGAGAACGACTACGTCGATTGAGTCGGGGAGNGCGGTGATGCGTTCGCCCTGAGAGCTTATGGCCTTGTCGTTGTTGTNAAACCACGCGTAGACTTTCTTGTGGGGCTTGTTGCGGTAGGCGCGTAGGTTGGCGAGATATTTAGCATAGGCAGCAGGGTCGGCACTCTCGATGGTACCGTAGTTAATGTCTATGCTTTTCGGCTCGGTCCAGTCGTCACAGGCAGTCATCGAGACACCTAAAGCGACAACGGCCACTGCCGATGATATATGTTTAAGTACTCTTTTCATTTTATTGTCTTATTATTGTATGAAAATGGCTTATTGAAGATTATAGACCGGGTTTGCAGGCCCACCACAGAGGNGTGGCGAGATTGTCGGGGCCACCGAGGTAGTCTGAGACTGCCTGCTGCACGTTGGCGAGGTTGTCGGTGTACTCGGCTGCGGGATAGGGCATGCGCTGGGGGCCACGGTTGATGTCGACCACGTTCGAGCCGTTATAAGCCACGGGGATAAGGAAGGGATAACCTGTGCGGCGATAGTCGGCCCATGCCTCGTTGCCGAGNGTCCAGTTGGCAATCCACTTCTGGGTTATAATCTTCTGCTGCTTCTGCTCGGCGCTGAGGCTCTCGTTCCACTTGATGGTGACGGCAGGTATGTTACCGTTCCAGGGGTTGAGGCTCTCGGGGTCGTAGAACTGAGCGGGTACTGAGGTGGCGTCGGCTATATAGTCGGCAGCGGCGTCGCCTACGCCATAGTCTTCAAANGACAGCTGGATACCACGGTTGTAGAAGCTCTCGGCTGTGCCGCCCATATCCCAGCCGAACACTGCTGCACCCTCGGCACGCAGGAAGCATACCTCAGAGGCGTTCTGCCACAAGGCNGGCTGAGAACCGGGCAGGTTGATACCCGAGAATTTAACGCTCCACTGGGTGTTGAATNTCTGCCAGCCGCGGCGTATGCCTACATACTGAAGCGAAGTGCCGGTAGTTGATGTGAGCCAGTTGCCGGCNGCGTCCTTGTAGCTCGACTCGACGAGGTAGGCCTGACGGCGGGCATCGTTGTANCCGTTCANNTAGCAGGCNATCTCGGCGCTGGGACGTGAGTCCTGNTCNTTGTACAGGATTGCGGTGCGCATGGCGTTGGTTGACGATGTGTAGGCCTTCCAGGTGGCGTTCTGGCTGTTCTCCTCGATAACGCCGCCGTTGACGGGGTTAACGGCGTCCTCGGCCATCTTCTTGGCCAGGGCGGGGTTGGCATAAGAGATGCGCAGGGCGAGACGCAGCTGGAGCGAGTTGCAGAAACGCACCCAGTTTGATACATTGCCGCTGTACACCTTGTCNACGAGGGGGCTCATCTCAGAGGTGAGGTTGTTGAGCAATACCTCGCGGGCCGCCATCAGCTCCTCAAAGAACTTGTTGTAGACTTCCTCTTGAGAGTCGTAGGGGGTCTTGACGGCGCCCTCGAAGCCTATGGCGCTGTAAGGTATGGGACCATAGCAGTCGGTCACGCGGTCCATGGCGGCCACCTTCACGATGTTGGCTACAGCCATGGGGACAACCTCGCCGCTCGACTCACAGTANCCCTCGACCATCGAGAGGTTGGTGTAGAGGGTCGAGATAATCTTCGAGTCAGAGAGGAACACCGATGTCCAGTTGTCAGGTGCATTATTACGAACGNATGATGTCTGGAAGTCGGCGCCGTCCGAGAAGTAACCGCCGAGGGTACCACCGAGCAGACAGTCGACAAACTGTGTGCAGTTGACATCAGAGGGAGCTACCGTGCTGAATATATTGGTCATCGACGATACCAGAGCGAAACCGTCGGCCGAGAGGTCATCGGGCTGCGACTGGTTGCCGTTGATATCCATATAATCGCCCGTACACGCAGCTGTTGCCAGCAGGGTGGCACAGCCCAACATTGCTTTATTGAATATATATTTCATCGGGGACTAAGTTTAGAAGTTGAATTTAACATTGAAACCGAAGTTGCGCANCGAGGGCATCATGAAGTTGTCGATACCCTGGAAGTAGTTTCCGGCTGAGGCTACTGCCTCGGGGTCATAGGGAGCGCGGTTGTANATCATCCACAGGTTGCGGCCCACGAGCGACACGTTGATGTCACAGACGTTGCCGAGCAGGCGNCGTGGAATGGTGTAACCGATGGTGGCTTCCTGAAGGCGCACGTTGGTGGCCGAGTAGGTGTAGTACTGAGGAACGGTNTCACCGCCGGCAACGAGGCTGTACCACTGCTCGGGGTTCACGCGGTCGTCGGCGTTGATGCTGACAAAGCCGAGGTCGCGGGCGTTGCCTGANGCCTCAGACACACCATANTANTCGAGGACGGCCTGTGTGCGTGAGTAAACGATACCNCCGAAGCGTGCCGAGAGCATGAAGCTGGCCGAGAGGTTCTTGTAGCGGAACGAGTTGCTCCACGCGAGGTTGCCCTTGGGCAGTACCGAGCCGAGNTTGATGGGCTTGTCGGCAACCGANGTNGTGGCNACATTGCCGTTGGCGTCGATGTANATGTTGCCGTTGGCGTCGCGCTGCAGGTCGAGCATCGAGTAGAGGTCGCCCATNGTNCCGCCTTCNCGCAGTATGAAGCGGGTNGCACCAACCTGNTTCTCAGACATCACGAGCTGGTCGATGTCGAGTTTCTCGCCGGTNATGGGGTTNTAGGCGTTNCGGCCCAGTTCGACAATCTTGTTCTTGTTGAACGAGTAGGTCATGTTTGAGTTCCAGGTGAAGTTGCCCCACGAGTGTGAGTANCCGAGNGCAAATTCCATACCCCAGTTGCGTATGTTACCNGTCTGGATATAAATCTGAGAGTATTTGCCGACGGGGATATTGGGGTTGAACGTCTGGTTGTAGGTGTCGGCCTGATACCAGGTGGCGTCGAAGTTGAAGTCGTTGAGGAAACGGAAGTTCATACCTACCTCCCACGACTTGGTGCGCTCGGGCAGCAGGTTGTCGACGGGATACTGGGTCAGCACTGACCATGTGCCGTTCTTCCACTCATAGCGGGGGTTGGCGATGTAGCGCTGGAACGCTGTACCTACCGATGCCCATGATGCGCGTACCTTCCAGAACGAGAGGTACTGCTGAGGTATCTCGATGCCGGCGTCGGCGAGCATCTGGGTCATCAGCACCGATACACCGGCCGACGGGTAGAAGAAGCTTGACTTCTTGGAGTCGGGACCGGCAAGTGCCGAGGGCCAGTCGTTACGGCCGGTGAGTGTCAGGTAGTATGTGCGGCGGTAACCGAGGTCGGCCGATGCATAGAGTGACTGAGTCTGCTCGTGCCACATTTCCCAGGTCTTGGTCGCGTTGACGGCGATGTTGTTGATTGAGAAGAAGTTGGTGAGCATGGCGTCCTGGCCGGGGAAGTTGTCGGTGCCGTCAGGTATACCACCGTGGTTGTCGATGGCGTCGAAGCGCATGTCCGAGATCGATCCACCAAAGTTGGCCTGCAGGTCCCAGTCGTCGTTGAGCTGCTTGTTGAAGCTGGCGAGGAAGTCGGCATAGATCTGCTTCTCCTTGTAGTTGGCTTCGCCATAGTAACCGCGCTCTGAGTTGTCGGTGAGGTTGCTGATGGTTGAGGCGTAACGCTTGTCGGTCGACTTGGTGTATGAGTTGTCAATGCGTACGCGGCCGCTGAGTGTGAGGTAGGGCAGAACCTTGTATGACAGCTGGCCACCGAGCATGTAGCGGTCTTTAGAAGTCTCGCGCAGGTTGCGGTAGTTGACCCAGTAGGGGTTCTGAACCGTGAGGTTGTAGGCTCCGTAGCGCCAGTTCTGCACGTTGATCTTACGTGACGGGTCGTAGGTCTCGTAGGTGCGCACTTCGTCCCAGTCGTTGCCGCGGGGGAAGAGGTAGGCGCCCACGATCGGGTTCATGTACGAGCCCTGGTTGATCATGTTGCGGTCGCTCTGATATATATAGCTGGCGTTGAGGTCTATGGTCAGCTTGTCGTCAAGGAATGTCGCCGTGTTGCGTATGTTGAAGTTGTAACGGTCATAACGGTCGTTGGGGACAATACCTTTGGAGTTGACGGCGGCGGCCGACGCGTAGGTCTGGTTCTTCTCGGTGCCGGTCGAGAATGTAACCGAGTTGGTGGCTACCATGCCTGTGCGCAGGTAGTCGCTCGCAACGTCATAGCCATAGTTGTTATAAGGTGTCAGACGTGCACCCCAGCTGTAAGACGAGGCTGCGTCGAGAGCACCGTTCTGGCCTGCTCCATAGTGGTTCTGGAAGCGGGGCAGAATCCACGCGCGGCTCCAGTCCATGTTAGAGCTGACGGTCACGTTGGTCTTGCCGGCCTTACCCTTCTTGGTGGTGATGACGATAGCACCGTTGGCAGCGTCCGAACCATAGAGGGCGGCAGCGGCGGCACCTGTAAGCACTGACATAGACTCGATATCCTCGGGGTTGATGTCGGCGATAGGCTCAGAAGCACCGCTTGAGCCGAATGCACCGGCGTCACCGTCCGAGCGCGGAGCACGCATGGGCATACCGTCAACCACATACAGTGCGTTCGATGACTGCATGATTGACTTGGTACCGCGCATCACGACCTTCGAGATACCGCCGGTACCCGATGATGAAGCGTTGATATTGACACCTGCAACCTTACCGGCAAGCTGGTTGACGAAGTTGGCGTCTTTGTTGACGAGGAGATCCTCGCCGTTGATCTGTTGTACGTTGTATGAGAGAGATTTCTGTTCGCGCTTGATGCCGAGAGCGGTCACTACGACCTCGTTGAGCACCTGAGCGTCGGGAGTCATGACAATTTCACCGCCATTGTCATTACCGGCTTTGACCGACATGGGGCGGTAGCCGATATAAGAACATTCGATCACAGGGTCAACCTCGTCGGTTTCAAGTGAGTAGTTGCCGTCAAGGTCAGTAGCACCGGCCACTGATGTGCCCTTGATGCGTACGGTCACGCCCACCATGGGGTCACCGTTCTCGTCGAGGATAACGCCCTGCACTTTGCGGCGTTCGCCTTTTTCTTTCACGGCGGCATTTTTGTCCTCTGATTTTTTGAGATAGACGACATTGTCCTTGATTACATAAGAAACAGGCGTGCCGTCAAAGAGTTTGCTTAGAGCAACATCTACATCTTCATCATTGAGAGTGACTGCCTTCGCCTTCAGACGGGCGATGTCATCATCATAGAAGAATTTGTAATCAGACTGTTGCTGGAGGACGTTAATCACATCGCTCAGTTTCGTATCAGCTCCTGTCTTGAGCGTGATACCCGCGTTTGCCATCAGTGTCATGGCAAGCAATGCACCGCTCAGAAGCGGGCGCGGCTTTAGCTTTAAGGTCTTAATCAACATGATTATGAATATGGTTAATATTAGGGTTTGTTTCCATGTGTATCGGTACACAATAAACACACACCCGAAAAATACTACTTACGCAAATTTTCAAAAAATTTTAATTTTTTTGACATCATGTTGACGAGAGCGCCCTCCCCCGGTCGAGGTGACTTCATGGGGAGGGCGCGGCGTAGGGTTACGGTCAATTGAGGGCCGTGTCAGGGTTTGGGTTTGCGGTAGCCGCATTTGGGGCACACACCGTTGTCGTCGAGCGAAATGCCGCACAGGGGGCAGCGGTCGATGTTGTTGTGGGTGTCAAACTCCATTGAGGCGGCATTGACGCCGCTGGTGAATTTGATTTTGGCGATGTTGAGCTTGTCCTTGAGCAAGTCGTAGACGATTTTGATAAATCCCTCGACGGTCATAGTCTCTTTGGTCACTACGAGGCGGGCATCGGGATAGGCGGTTGCGAGTTCGGTCTTGAACGCGGGTCCCTTCATTGTGTTCTGGGGGTGGCCGTTGAGAATGCCCTGTTTCTCATACACGCCTAATATGGCGGGGAGCAGGGGGTCGTCTTCGCGCAGAATGAGCGCGTGGTCGAAGTTCTGCAGGACGTTCCAGGCCGTTTTTCTTATCTCATTGCATGGGAAGACCATGTTTACACCTTCATTTACGGTATCTTCCACTTCGATGGTCATGACTCCTGTGTGGCCGTGAAGGTACTGTGCCTCACCCTTGAATCCGTAGAAACGGTGGGCATACTGAAGATCAAATGTAGTAATACTTCTCATACTGTGTCAGGGATTATTAGATTAGTAAAGCGAATTTAACTGTATACATTGATAACACCGGCCGTGATTGAAAAGTTCACCTTAAACAACAAAGTTTATATATGGTTTAGAACATGATGTTGACCAGATAAAAAAAAATTACTACATTTGTCCGACAGGTGTATGAAACACCCTCTAAATGTCAGTAAATTATTTGATATGAAAAAACTGCTCCTTACTTTAATTTTCGCTCTTGGCCTGCTGCTGTCGGTCAATGTGTCGGCTGCCCGGTTTTTTATAACCGAGGGCGATTTTGCAGCTGTCAACAGTGATGCACCGGTCAAGATTGTCATTGACTTTGACTCGACTATGGTTGACGGGCTGTCGCTTGATGAGTTCCTGACCGATATTAATCACCGCGCGGAATTCAAGATGGAGGTCAATAAATATTATGCTGACTTTATAAAGCGTTTCAACAGCCACTGTGAATATCTGACGTTGACACGTTCGGGCGATCGTCAGCTGCAGCTCACGGTGAATGTGAAGAGTATCGTCCCCAAGGGCAACGTGGCCGACATAGAGTATGTGTTCACCGACGTGGCCACCGGCAANCGCCTTGTAGTGGTGACAGGCACCATNAAAGANGGCCGTTACGGTTCGTTCTCCAACCTGGTGGGCGATGTCATACGTGAGGCCGGCGGTGACTTCGGCGACTTTGTTGCCGGCAAGATCAGGTTCAATAAANCAAAAGTCNTCGACGACCCTATCTATAAATAGTNGTTGCCAACCGCCAGTAGCTGTATTTGATGTCNGCCATAAAGAAGAATATTATATTGAATGGGATAAATACCGTGTCGGGTATCATATTCCCCATTATAACATTCCCCTATGCGGCGCGAGTGCTCATGCCCGATGGCATAGGCGCTGTCAACTTCCTTAATTCCATCATCGGGTACATCGTGNTGCTGACGAGNCTCGGCATTCCGATGTATGCNGTCAAGGAGNTNGCCAAGTGCCGCGACAANGTGGCGTTGCGCAATCANGTNACCGTTGAGATNATACTGTTAAGTTCGCTGCTGTGTCTGGCNGGATATGTCGCCGTGTGGCTGTTGGCCNCGTTTGTNCCNGAGATTAANCNGCAGNCNGCGNTGTTCTATGTCCTCAGCCTGTCGATTGTNTTCAATGCCATAGGCGTCAATTGGTTCTATCAGGCNGTNGAGGATTTTAAATTTATTACCATACGTGCCATAGTTATTCGCACGNTGGCGGCATTATGCCTGTTCCTGTTTGTACACGATGCTGACGACNTGCTNATCTACGGCTTNATCACCGTAGGGTCGACCGTGGGCAACAACATAATCAATTTTGTNCACCTGCGNAGGCATATCCCGTTGTCGACNATCGNGTTCNGGAAGCTTGAAATATGGCGCCACCTNTCNCCNGCCTTTCAGGTNTTTATTCTCAATCTGATTATAAGCCTGTATATTCAGCTCAATTCGGTCATGCTCGGATTTATGTCGGGCGATGATGCGGTTGGTTATTTCACCGCCGGTACCAAAATNTCACACATAGGGTTNACGATGATTGGCTCGATAGGCACCGTGCTGTTGCCACGCTGTGCNAACCTNTTGAAGTCGGGCGACACCGAGGGCTTCAGGACTGTGATACACAAGTCGCTGAGACTGACNCTGGGGCTGTCGCTGCCCGTGACGGCCGGGCTGATGTTGCTTGCGGCGCCCGTCACCTATGTGTTTTGTGGNGAAGACTACACGGCCGCTATCCCGGTGCTGCTGTTGAACGCGCCTGTCGTGGTCTTCATCAGNCTGACCAATATAATGGGCATACAGATATTGTACCCCATGGACAAAATCAATATCGTGATATGGAGTGTGACGGGTGGAGCGGTTGCCAACCTGTTGTTCAACCTCGTCTTCATNCCNATGTGGGGNGCNACAGGCGCGGCGNTGTCAACGCTTATAGCCGAGTTCACGGTACTCGTTGTNCAGATTGTCATGGGACGNCGGTATTATCCGTTTGCCGTCAGGGAGCTGTTCCAGGGGCATTATTTACTCGCTACGGTCATAATGTCGGCCGCGGTGCTTGCCGTGACAATACCTGTCGACGATAACTGGCTCAAACTGGCTGTCGGTATCCCCGCCGGGCTTATAACATATTACATCTCACTGTACCTGATGCGCGATTCACTCATCATGGACTTACATTCAATCAAAATTCTGAAGAAAAGATGAGCAAGGATATAACAATGCTTGTCTGCGCCCACAAGCAAGACTATTACCGCACGGGCCAAGGCTACCTGCCGGTGCAGGTAGGCAAGGCTGTGTCGCCGGTCGACCTGCACATCACAGGCGATGATACNGGCGACAATATATCTGAAAAAAATCCGAATTTTTGTGAGCTGACAGCNCACTACTGGTACTGGAAGAACGGTGTCAGGACACCCTATGTGGGTTTGTCACATTACCGCCGTTATCTNGAGTTCAATAAGTCATTGCGTTATGGCCTCACTTTTATCAGCCGTACNCCCGANGCNGATAAGGCTCTTGACACGTCGTTGCCCGACAACGTTGACACGCTGTTTGAGAATTACGACATCGTGTTGCCAAAGCCGAGAATTTATCCNTATAACCTCAGAACCAACTACTGCTANTGTCACATAGCCGAGGATTTTGANATACTTAGGCGGGCGGTGGCCAGCGTGTCGCCNGATTATCTGGANGCATTTGATCGTATAATGATTTGGAACAATAAACTAAGTCATTATAATATGTTCCTGACNACCGANAAGGTNTTTGANGATTACTCTGAATGGTTGTTCGCCGTGTTGTTTGAGGCNGAGAANCACTGTAAGATATCACCCTATCAGGCCCAGGCACGAATATTCGGCTACATGTCCGAGCGGCTGCTCAATGTGTATTGTTTCAAGAACAGGCTTAGAGTAAAGTATGTCCCGATTGTCAAAATCGAGGAGAAATCGATGCCTGAGGAGACGACGCTGGGCGCTATGCGCAGGCAACTGTGCTTCAATATACTGAAATTAGGTCATAAAACCATCTGAATANTNACCCCGATATGGAGCAATTGTTATTGGGATTGATTGTGCCGGTGATCGGAACGACACTCGGCGCGGCATGTGTGTACTTTGTCAAGGACACATTGCCTCCANTNGCTAAGAAACTGTTTATGGGCTTCACTGCCGGCGTGATGATTGCCGCGGCAGTGTGGTCGCTCATCATACCGTCAATCGACATGACTGTCGGCACGGGGTTCGCCAAGGTATTGCCTATNGTGGTGGGTTTCACTCTCGGTGTCGNNTTCCTGCTGCTCATGGACCATCTGACACCCCACCAGCACGGACTCGATGACTCGACCGAGGGGCCGCGCAGCCACATCTCGCGCACGTGGAAGCTGGTGCTGGCCATCATACTGCACAACATTCCCGAGGGCATGGCCATCGGTGTTGCTTTTGCNGCCGTNTTCGAGGGNAGTGAGTACNTGTCGATGGCGGGTGCGCTGGCATTGTCAATNGGTATCGCCATTCAGAACTTCCCCGAGGGAGCTATCGTATCGTTGCCGCTGAGAGATGCCGGCAACAGCCGCAACAAGGCGTTCACGATAGGNGTTTTGAGTGGCCTTGTGCAGCCGTTGGGTGCNGTNATTACCATTATGTTGGCATCGTTTGTCGTGCCGCTGATGCCCTATCTGCTGGCTTTTGCGGCAGGTGCCATGCTGTATGTGGTTGTCGAGGAGCTGATACCGACGTCGGCTCAGGGCCTTCATTCCAATCACGGCCCGATAGGTTTTGCCGTCGGCTTCCTGCTCATGATTGTTCTCGACGCTGTTCTCAACTAAGCGAGATATAAAAAGAGAGACAGCACTCGCTATGAAGTTGCGGGTGCTGTCTCTAAGTATAATTGGGGTATGATTAGCGTATGAACCAGTTGGCGCGGTTGCTGAGTAGNGACTTGGCCTGTGACGGGTTGTCGAAGCGGCGTGACACTCTCTCNGCAAACCAGCTGTCGTCGGCACGGTGGTGAGCTATGCGGGCCAGGTCNAAGAAGCGGTTGCCTTCAAATGCAGTCTCGGCAGCNAGCTCGTCGGCGATGCGGTCTTCAATCCACAACATCAGTTCGTTGTCGGTGAGGTCGGTGGGCAGNGCCTCGTCAGTAGCCTCGGGATAGGCTATGCCATAGCCGCGGCCGCGCTGTGCNCTACCTATNTTGTTCTCAAGGAATGTCTCGCCCCATGCGAGCCAGGGNTCTCCGCTTTCAAGCTCGTCGGGATTGATTTTATCCTCGTCGGNCAGCGTCTCGNTGTTGAGGCCGTAGCGTANGACGGCGTATGCGAGGGTGGGCTTACCGAGACGGTTGACAGCCTCGGCAAATCGCAGGTAGGCGTGGGGTATNCGCTCGATTGCAAGCGAGGTTACACCTCTCGGNTCGTTGTACTCGCTGTCGTCGGGCATCGNNGCCTCGCTGANGAAGTGGGCGTTGCTGCTGAATTTGTTGATGATGAGGCTGCAGTCGCTACCTTGACGGTTGTAGAAGTAGCCGGCCGAACCACCGTCCGAAATGCGCTCGTCGGCAAATTTCACAGCCGCACGCAGGTCACCGCCGGCCTCGGCCATGGTGAATGAGTTCTGGTTGTAGTTCTTGGTGCCGAAGTAGTAGTTGTACTGGGCCATGTTGTCAATCCACCATGCAGCCGGCTTTATTGAGGGGGTGAAGCTGTAGGTGAGTTTGAGAATNGTGGGGTGGTAGTCTTTGGCNGCAGTCGAGTAGGGGATNGCGGTGACACACTCGTCGATGTAGGTGTTCCTGAATGATGTCGAGCTGAGTTGCAGACGCTGTGTGTTGCTGTTGAACTGTATGCAGTTGTCNCCCATCACGAGTTTGTTGTCGTTGATGGCATTCCAGTACATCATAGCGGCATTGTCATAGCGGCCGTCATAGAGATAGNGGTCGCCGAGGAACATCGAGGGCACGAGGAAGAATTTGCGGGCGTCGGTGCCGTCAATCTCACCGAAGTTGGGNCGTAGCTCGCTAACGTAGGGTTCGACCTCGGTGATGAGGCGTTTAACNAGNTCGTCGAGCTGAACGACGGGGTACTCCTTCTCCGAGTCTTCGAGACTGAGCACAGGCTCGGTAATCCACTCGGCGCTGCCATAGGCGAGACCGAGCTGGAGATAAGTCCAGGCACGGTACAGCACNGCGGNGGCATACTCGTCGGCGAGNACGGCCTCGTTGTTCTTGGTCACCGTTGGATCCATNTTAGAGATAATCCAGTTGCAGTGGTTGATGACNGCATAGAAGTCGGAGCGGCGNAGGTAGGTGTCGTTCTCCTGAGGTGTAAATTCTGACAGGTTCTTGANCTCGATATTGGCNTCGGGCGACACGCTGACGAGATCGCCNCGTAGCTCGCCGAACAGCACGTAGCGGTCGCCGAGCTGCTGCACCTTGGTGAGCAGTGCCGCCATGGTNTAGAGTGAGTCGTTGGGGCTGTTCAGATTCAGATCCTCGTCATAGAGGTAGCTGCCCGACTTGGGATCCATCATGTCCTCGCACGATGTCATTGATGCCATCGCNGCTGCGGCCAGTATTGCTGAATATATAATCTTTTTCATTGTAAGTTACTTAGAGAGGCAGGTTAGAGATTGATTTTGACGCCGAAGTTAAATTCGCGTGATGTAGGTATCAGGCCGTTGTCNATNCCCATGTANAGGGGCGATGTNCCCGAGAAGCACTCGGGGTCTGAGCCCAGATACTTNGTCCAGGTGAGAATGTTGCTCATCGAGAACGAGAATGTCACACCNTGNATGACGTTGGTGTTGATGGGCAGTGCATAGCTAATTGAGAGCGATTTCCACTTGAGGTAAGAGCCGTCTTCGACCCAGCGGTCGCTGAANCGTGCGTTGCCCATGGGGTCGCCGTAGGTGGCACGCGGTATCGAGGTCACCTGGTTCTCGGCACGCCAGCGGTTGCGCAGTGCGGTCGACTGGTTGAAGATGTCCGAGCCCGACTCNAGGGCGGCGCGNTGGGCGTTGTANATGTCATTGCCNACCGAATAGGTGAACAGCGTTGAGAGCGACAGGTTCTTCCAGCTGAGATTGAAGTTGAAGTTGCCGAAGAAGTCGGGNTTGGGGTCGCCGATTACAAAGCGGTCGGCGTCNTTGATGATACCGTCGACAGTGTTCTCGACAAATTTCATGTCGCCGGCACGGTAGTANGCGAGCGAGCCGTTGGCGGTCTTGACCGCGAGGTTGGCAGCCGAGGCCTCGGCCGAGTTGGCATANACACCGTCGGTCTTGTAGCCGTAGAACACNCCCACGGGGTNGCCTACCGAGGTGAGCACCTGTCCGCCGGCTATGTCGGTCACNAAGTCACCGTCGTTGAGTTTTGTGATTTCGTTCTTGTAAGCTCCGATTGAGGCGCCGACGTCGAGTTTCCAGTCTTTGAGATTAAGGGCACGCACGGTGGCCGAGAAGTTGAAGCCGCGGTTGCGCAGCGAGCCNCCGTTGGTCCAGTAAGAGTCCATGCCTGCAACGTCGCGCAGGTGTTTGTACATAAGCAGGTCGTGGGTGTTAGACAGGTAGCCCTCGGCCGACAGTGACAGGCGGTTGTTGAACAGTGTTGCGTCGATGCCTANGCGNCCTGTGGCTGTCTGTTCCCATTTGAGGCGGTCGTTGCCNATGTTGGCGAGCGAGTAGCCGAATGTGTTGCCGATGAATGCGACNGAGCTGAAGTAGGTCGAGGTGGCGTTCAAAGGCAGGTTGTCGTTGCCNGTNATGGCGTATGATGCNCGCANCTTGAGCATGTCGACAGCCGATGCACCGGCCATGAAATCCTCGCTCGAGATGAGCCATGCGGCGTTGANNGAGGGGAATATGCCCCAGCTTACACCGCCTATGTGGGCTGCGCCGGNAGCGTCGTTGCCAAATCGTGACGACGATTCCATGACGGCGCTTGCCGACAGGAAGTAGCGGTTNCGCCACGAGTAGTCGGCCTGCAGATACCATGCCATGTTGCGCCACTCGAGTTTGTAGCCTTCGCTCTCAAAGAGGTTGTTGTCGGTGGCACGCAGGTCATTGACNTAGTCTGAGCCGGTGTTGCGGCCGTGACCGTACGACATGAGCCANGTGTCGTTCTGCCAGCGCCAGCCGCCGGTGAACTGAAGGTGGTTGTTGAAGTCGTTGAGCGGAGTGTATTCAAGGTGTACATCGGCCGAGAACGTGGTGCGGCGATTCATGAGGTTGCCCACGTCCTGACGCACGGTGCCGTATATCTCGCCGGTGTTGTTGGTTAGCANCACGTCGGTGACACCATAGTCNGGCAGGAANGTGTTCTCCTTGTCCTTGTCAAATATGTAACCGATNGTTCCGCGCAGGGTCAGTTTGTTGTTGAATGTGTAGGAGGGCGACGTGATGAGGTTGAAGCGGTAGTTGCGGCTCTCGCCCTGGCCCAGGTCGATAATCGACAGNGGGTTGCCGATGCCGAGCTCGTCGACNTTCGACAGTTTGTCGGTCAGAACGCCGGCCGACGAGTANATGTTGGTCGAGTAGACGGGCGCTTTGATGAGCGACATGAAGTAGGGCGACGAGATGTCGTTGAGACCGTCGTTGAACATGTGNGTTGTGGCCTGAGCGAAGGCGACGTCAAATCGCAGCTTGAGGCCGGCCCAGAGGTTGATGTCGGAGTTGAAGCGTATGTTCAGGCGGTCGAACGAAGTCTCNTTGATAGGAGCCTCGTTTTTGGTGTAGCCGAACGAGAAGGCATACAATGCACGGTCGTCACCGCCACGCACGTTGATGCCGTAGTTCATGAGCATGGCATTGCGGCTAAGGCAGTCGAGCCAGTTGGTGTTGGCGTGGCTTCCCAGGTAAGACGACGATGTGGGGTCGTCGTTGAGGAAGTTGTAGCGGTCGATGGCGGCGCTGTTAGAGTGCATCTCGGCCATGACGTCGGTGGCATAGCGGCGNTAGTCGTCGGCATTCATCACAGGTATNGATTTGATCTTGCTGCGGGTGCCCAGATTGGCGAATGCCTCGATTGTGGTACCCTCGTTGCGGGCACGACGGGTGTCGATGATAACGACACCGTTNCCGCCTTTGGCACCNTAGATGGCCGAACCGTCGCGCATGACGCGTACCGACTCGATGTCTTTGGGGTCAATAAGTGCAAGCGGGTTGTTGCTGAAGCCNTCGATGATGTTGAAGGCGTTCTCGTAGTGCTGCCACACCTGGCCGTCGACTACATAGATGGGTTGTGACGAGGTGTTGACCGAGTGCAGACCGTCGATGAACACTGCGTGTCCGGCACCGGGCATGCNCGAGCGGCTGATGGNGTAGAGCTGACCCGAGAGGTCGGCTACCGATTCATCGGCNACGGTCTGACCNATGGGGAGCGCCTGGGNGTTNACGGGGTTGAGGGTGACTGACACCGTAGCGCGGGCACGGACGCCTGCGGTTGCCTTGTCAAAGCCNGGAGCCTCGACAACAACGTTGACGTATGATGCCGGNAGGTTGAGTTTNACCTCACCGTTGTCACCTGTGAGGCCGGTGACGGNGCTGCCGTCGACGGTAACACGTGCGCCGGCAAGCGGCATACCTGTNGCGCCGTTGGTGATTTTGAATGTAGCTTCACAGGCTGCCTGTTGGGTTGTGGCAGCGNCGNCGGCGGTGCCGTCGGCCCGCATCGGGAAGACGGNGGCACCTAATGCNGCCGATAACAGGAGGCTATATGCTATTTTATTGCTTTTCATTGTGAAAAATGTATTTGCGGTTTAGATTACAGGAACAAGCACGACGCGGTCAATGCGGAATGAGCGTTGCAGGGTGCCTTGGTTGAACTCGGTCTGTGACACGTTGGTCTGAACGGTGATTTTGAACTTAGACTCATCGCTCGTGGGGTCATAGCCGTCGGCCATGGGGCGCAGACGGTCGACGTAGCTGCTNCAGGGGAATGTGATTTCACCGACATACATTTCGGTCACCTCGGTGGGCGAGGTCAGGAAGTCGTTGTTTTTATAGNTGACCGTGGTGGTACGTGTCGAGTTGGCGTCGCGCGGGTGTGTGACCGAGAACTGCAGACGGGTAGTCTCGGCAGTGGCGGTGGGGTTGTCGACAATGGCGGGCACGAAGTAGGCATATATNTTATAGGTGCCCGANAGGGGGTTGTTGATAGTGAACTCGGCACCGGCGTTGTTGAGTCGTGACGAGCTGATGTAGATGTAGGACATCTCGCTGATNTCGTCGGCAAACGGGCTATCGGCGTCGACGTTCATTGTGGTGCAGTAAGAGTTGGTCGANGTGAGCATGCGNCGNGTCACGGCAGNCTCCGATTCGATTTCAATCTCACGGTTCCATGACTCGACGGGCTTCTGAGTCATNGCGTCGGTGAGCCAGATGCTGCCGTTAGAGGCATTGATGTAGCTTGATGTGCCGAAGAGGTCGNTGATGTCGAGATACTCGCTGCCGGTGGTCGATGTGAGCATACGGTAACCCGAGGGGTCGGTGATATTCTGGCGGAACACCATGTCCTGGAACACTGCGAGCGAGGTCTGCACGTCGGTGATNGAGTCGCTGTTGGTCACAAACCAGGGTTTGATGCGGTCGTAAGCCTCACTCCACGCCTTGTTNCTGGGAACAATCATTGTAAATGTAGAGTCCTCGTCGGCGATGGGGCCAAGGCCNGTGTAGGGNTAGTCGAGCAGGCGGTTATACTCGATTTTGACCGAGTCGTAGACGGTCTCGCCNTTGTCGTTGACATCGAGGGGTATCGAGTTCTCGAGGTCNAACAGCTCCTCGTCAAAGCGAGCCAGGAACGATGCTATGGAGCTTGTCTCGTCATGGCTGTCNATGTACTCGCGAATGTTGTAAACATAGGGAATGACACCGTCCATAGTGTGCAACACGCCGTTGTTGCACAGGTTGTTGGCNCTGAGAATGCTGATGCCTGAGAATGTCTGGCCGTCAAAGCGCATTTTCTTGCCATTGTACATGCGTATGCCGTTTGANGAGTTATCGGCTGTCGAGCGGTTGAAACGGGCGAGNTGNTTGAGNACCGTGCGGCGCACGAGAGCCTCGTCGTTGAGGTCGAAGCCGTTGAACGACTCGTTGACAGGGGCCCAGACTGTGAATGTCTGGGTCGAGTTCAGCATTTTGGCATATCCGGCGTTGTCGATCATCTGCTTGAACGTCGACAGGTCGGGGTTCTCGCTGATGGCCTCGTATATAGTCTTGTCGCTACCCTCGACGGGGGCTTCGTAGTGGTCGTCCCAGGTNTCGTTACAACCTGTGGCGCCAACGGCCATGGCCAGCAGTGCCGGCATCAGTAGCATTGTCTTTATATATTTCATGAGACTGTGATAATTAGGTTACAAAAATTTGGTCTCCCGATGTTAATATACGTCCTCGTTTTCAATCTGAGAGGTAGGTATGAGNTCGAGATACTCGATAACGAAGAATTTCTCGTCGGAGTAGATGTTNTTGCTGCGGAAGTAGTGCGAACCATACTCGTTGGCGGTGAAGCGGCCGGCGATGATGCGCAGGCACTGGTCTTTCTCACGCATAGTCTTGCCNGATGAGGCAAACTCTGAGTGGGGGCCNTTCATGTAGCCGCGGTTGCGCATCGCCTTGTCGTTATCGATGTTGAGTGTGGCGCCGTCCTCTTCCCAGCCCACGCGCAGGTCGTTGGCGGTGGTGCCGGCTGCGAGGTCGATAGGAATACCCTGGATTTCACCGTCGATGAATATCTGGGCAATGCCATAGTAGTCGTGCATGGTGGCGCCGATGCGCAGCTCCCACTCGCCGGGAGGCACGGGCAGTGTCTTGATTGTGTAGTCGAACCAGCCACGCACGTAGAACTGCAGGTTGTGGTATGAACCTGTGTAGGGGCCTACGATNTAGGGGCGGGTGCTCTCGGTNCAGGTGAACCACTCGGTGTAAGTGCCGTCGCCGGGGAGCTTGACACCGGCGAAGCCNGGCCACTGGTAGTTCCAGCGGTAGTTNTTGTTAGAGGCCTCGGGTATCAGGTTGACGATGTCAAAGCGCAGGCGGCGGTTGAGAACGTCGTTGCGCATCACNTCCTCGTCATACACCAGCACGTCCTCGATGGCGTGGATATAGGCNTTGATGGCCGTGATATTGCGGTTGGTCTCGCTGATGGTGACGTAGGCCGGTACGCGTGAGAGGTCGGTGGGATAGTTGCGGAAGTTGATGACNCCTCCCTGACGGTTCTTCATCTCGATGAGACGGTCTTTGAGCAGGGTGGGGTAGAACTCCTCGACCTCGGTGATGCGTGAGGGCACGGTGTTGGTGGTGAAGAAGAACTCGTTGGCACTGAGCTGACGGTCGAGAATGTGGTAGCGGACAAACTTNTTGAGCGCGTTGTTCTCAGACGTGTAGTNATCGCGGTCGGCTGTNCCATAGTATTTCTCGGCCAGTGTCACCAGGTCGGCGAGCGATGTCACNCCTTTGGCTGCGAAGACGTCGTCGGTCTCGGCAAAGCAGGTGTAAGCCACGCGTTTCTCCTGAGGCACGAAGTANGGATCCCATGCCGGNTTGCTGGGGTCTTTGAAGCCGTCNATGCCTGTCGACGGTACATAGTCGGTGTCGTAGGCCGAAGCCACGAGTGAGTTGACGCCGGTGGNTACAAGGGCNTGGCGGAAGAGTGAGAACTCGCTGTGCTGGGCCAGTATGTCGGCAATGTACTCGTCGGGGTAGAACAGTATGTTGTCGATGATGTGGAGCACGCCGTTGTGGGCCTCGATGTCACGTTCAACGATGGCGGCGCCGTCGTTGACCATGATGTCATAGCTGCTGCCGTCGGTCGACGTGCGGTAAGAGATGTTGATTTTCTGAGAACTCATCGATACCGACGGGAGNGCNCCCTCCTGNAAGGTGTCAGATGTATAGTCGGTCGATCCGCTCATGATGATNTGGTTGTACATCAGTTCGAGTTTCTCGTCGTCGCTCATGGTGTCGTAGGTGAGGNTGTACTCGTTGAAGAAGCGGTCGAAGGCACTGTTGGTGGGCAGGAAGCAGGTGTAGTGACCGTAGGTCGACAACAGGCCGCGAGTGCCGGTATCGTTCATGAGACGNGCCATTGTCGANAAGTCGTCGTTGCCCTCGATGTACGATGCCACGGTGTCGGCNGTCAGAGTGTAGAGCGAACCCTCGTCAAACTCGTCGGAGCATGATGTCAATCCACACGCTACAGCCAGCAGGCAGGGCAGTGAGAGTATTTTATGGATAATCTTCATTGTTGATTAGTTTTTTTCGATGTTTGACGATGTCTGATAGAAGGGATTTTGTTTCAGCTTGGTGTTCTGACGCAGCTCGTTGTGGTTGATGGGCATGTAGAGCGCATCGATGCTTATGAGCTTGGCGTTGATGGTCTGGTTGTCAACGTTCTCCTTGATGTAGCGNGGCTTGAGAATNTTGGTGACGATGGTCGAGAACTGCTCGGGGTGGTTTTTGATCTGACGCAGGAGGTCAAAGTAACGTTTGCCCTCGAACATGAACTCGCGGTGACGCTCGTCGATNACCATCTGGAGCGCGTCGCTGTGAGAGGTCGGTTTGGCGAGAGTCTGNGGGTCGAGGTTGTAGTTGGCGCGATCGTAGGTCTTGCAGCACAGCTCGTATATCTCGTCGAGCGAGCCGTTTGACTCGGCCAGGGCCTCGGCTTTCATCAGGTAGATGTCAGCGAGACGGTAAACGATCCAGCCTGACGATGACATGTCAGAGAACGAGTAGCGGCGCTCGCTGTTGTTGAAGGCATTNGATACAACGGCNGCATACTTGGTGATGTGGCGTGTGGCGTCGCCGGCCGAGCGGTACTCCATCGAGTTGTACAGGCGAACGTCGTTGGTGGTGAGCAACGAGGCCATGTCGTTGGCCATNAAGTATTCGTTGCCGCCGCTCGTTGTGTTGCCGTACATGCGGTTGAGCGCGCTGTTTGACTGGGTTGTGGTCGAGAACTGGAGCTCGAAGATAGACTCGCGCGAGTTNCCNGAGAAGAAGATGTTGTTGAAGTTTGAGCCCTGAACGAGCGAGAACGGGTTGGCCGTGTCGTTGATAATCATGTCACAGTATTGTATGCACTCGCTGTAACGGCCGCGCCACAGTAGCATGTCGGCTATGAGCGAGCGTATGGCGGCCTGTGTCATNCGGCCGTGGTTGTAGAGCACCGAGGTGAAGCTCACCTGCGANCGGTTCTCNTACTCTTTCAGGTCGTCGATAAGATAGTCGACGATGTAGTCGGGATCGCTCTGCTCGACCTCAAACTCGACCTCGTCGTCGATGGTGGGTGTGAGAATGAACGGAACGTCGCGGAATGTGCGTACCAGGTTGAAGTAGCACCATGCACGCAGGCCGCGAACCTCGGCGATATAGGCGTCGAGCTGNGCACGGGTGAAGGTGGGCGACACCTCNCACACGCGGGGTGCGTAGGCCTCGACGGTGTTGCAGTAGTTGATGGCCTTGTAGAAGTCGCTCCACGAGGTGTAGCCGTTGGTGGGCGACAGGCTCAGATTGGCAAACGATGATATGTCGGTGTTGTCGGCAGTGCCCAGGAGGCAGTTGTCGCTGCGGAACTCGCTCCACAGCAGCAGGCGCTCCATGCAGCCCGACGAGCACAGCTGGTTGTAGACCGATGCGGTCACGGCCAGGACGTCGTCCTCGCTTTTCCAGTAGTCGTCGATGACCAGCCTGTTGGTTGGTTTGAGNTCAAAGAAACTGTCACACGATGTGGTCACTGTCGCCATCAACAGTGCCGCGGCCATGTATTTTATAATTGATTTAGTCATAGTTGGTAATGCCTTATAATTCATNGTTTAGAATCCCACTGTAACGCCGAAGGTGAAATACTGTGAGCGNGGNGTGTTTGAATCGTCATAGCAGATACCACGGCTGTCGGGCGAGATNTCGGGGTCGACGCCGGTGTATTTAGTCCATGTACAGAGGTTGTTGAGTGTCAGGTACAGGTTGAGGGTGCTGAGACGTATAGGTTTGAGCGCTTCCTTGGTGAAACTGTAGGTGAATGTCAGATACTTGAAACGCAGGAACGAGCCGTCCTCGATAAAGCGGTCGGAACCNAGGGTGTTGTAAGCCACGATGTTGCCGTTGTAGTGGGCACGCGGTATCTCGGTGATGTCGCCTTCCTTGCGCCAGCGGTAGTTGACNGCTATCGACTGGTTGTAGCTGTTCTCCATNGCCTCGGCGTTCATGCGGGCGCGGTTGATGATTTTGTTNCCGTAGCGGAAGTTGAAGAACGCGTTCATTGACAGCTGTTTCCAACGTACGGTGAAACCAAATCCNCCGGTGAGTTTGGGGTTGCAGTTACCGAGGTAGACGATGTCGAGCTCGTCGATGTTACCGTCGTGGTTGATGTCCTCATAGATGGCATCACCGCCCTGGAAACGGTACTGGTGNTTGCCGCCATAGTTGAAGTACATGGGNAGGGGCTTGCCGTTGGCATCGTGAATGACGTTGCCCTGGGCGTCGCGGGCTACGGGNGATGTGCCCTCGCGTCCCTCGACATAGTCGCTGTACTGGTACACGCCTTTGTANCGGAAGCCGTAGATCGAGCCGTATGAGTTGCCAACCTGAATGCGGCTCTGGTACTCGCCGTTGTTGTAGCCATACTCACCGTTGTAGTCGTTGAGAATAGAGGTGAGCAGTGAGGTGATTTTGCCTGTCGANTTGGCGAGGTTGACGTTGACGTCAAAAGTCCAGTCGCCNGCCTTGATGAGCTTGGTGGTGTAGGCGTTGATTTCCCAGCCGTGTTTTCTCATTGAGCCGCCGTTGACCCACTCGAGNTTGCTGAAACCGCTCGACGAGGGTATCGACTGGTTCTGGAACAGGAGNTTGTTGTCNTTCTCCCAATAGAAGTTGATGTCGGCGTTGACTTTGTAGTCAAAGAAGGCGAGGTCGGCACCGACGTTGAATGACTGNGCGGTCTCCCAACGCAGGTTGTTGAGGCGTATCGACTCGGGGTGCATCGAGGGAATGTCGATGTATGAGCCGCCGGTCGAGTATTTNGCGAAGTGCAGGTACTCGGCNTCGGGCATACGGCCGGTCTTACCATAGCCNGGACGTATGGCGANCATNTTGAGCCAGTTGTCCTGTGAGGCAAGGAANGGTTCGTCTGAGATAATCCACTTGAGCGANACTGCAGGGAATGTACCCCANCGGTTGCCGGCACCGAAGCGNGTCGAGCCGTCGCGGCGCACGGTGGCGTCGAGAATNTAACGCTTAAGGAATGTGTAGTGTACACGTCCCATGTAGGCCATCGAGTGCCACTGTCCGCGTTCTGACACNTTGTCGAGCAGACGTCCGGCCTGAGTGGCGTCGATGATGCCGTCGGGTATGCCGCTGCGCTTGAACGCCTGATATTGTGAATTACCCGAGGTGAGTTCCCACGCGGCATAGAGCATCACCGAGTGGTCGTCAGAAATCTTGGGCACGAACAGCAGGTCGTGTTTGGTCTGTATGTTCAGTGACTCGGCGTCGCGGTTGTAAACGCGGCCCAGATCGTAGGTCTGCCAGCCGTCCTGAGTGAACTGGCGGGGCAGCATTGACTCTTCTTTCTTGTTCTCGATGTCAAACTGTACGTAGCCCGAGTAGCGCAGGGTGGTGCGGCGNGGGTCGAGAATGTCGTACTGCAGGCGCAGGGTNGGGATAATGCGCATCGAGGTTTCCTTGTTCTCGGCGAGGTTGGCCAGCGCCACAGGGTTGGGCAGGTATTTCTGGCTGTTGTCCATGCCGGCCGTGCGCGGAATGAAGTAGTAGTTGTCGAGACGGTTGCCGGCGGCGTCATACTCATAGTTTGACACGTTAGGCATCTTCTTGTAGGCGATGTCGAGCAGGCTCATGCCGCCGCTGAAGTCGCCGTCCTGGTAGTTCTTGTTGTTCTTGGCATAGGTAAGCTGGAACTCGGTCGAGAATTTCAGACGGTCGCTCACCTGGTAGTCAAGGTTCATCAGGTTAGAGATACGGCTGTAGTGCTGCTTGATGATGGTACCTGACTGGTCGTAGTAGCCGAGTGACACACGGTAGCGGGCTTTGTCGCCGCCGCCGGTGATGTTCAGCGTCTGGTCGTTGGTGAAGCCGTACTGGCGCACTTCGTCGACCCAGTCGGTNTTCTGGCTGTAGTTNTAGTAGCGTGCCATNTCCGAGCGGTCATAGTTGAACTCGGGAATGTTGCAGTCGTTCTCGTCCTGGCGCACGTTGAACATGGCCTGCTTCATGAGCATGGTGTAGTCGTCGCCGTTGAGCATNTTGCGNCCCTTGGGCTGTTTGTGNCCNGAGAATTTGTAGAGTAGCTGCACCTTGGGCGGGCCTTTGACACCGCGTTTGGTCTTGATCATGATGACACCGTTGGCACCGCGTGCACCATAGATGGCGGCCGAAGCTCCGTCTTTGAGAACCGAGATTTCCTCGATGTCCTCGGGGTTGATGCTGAGGAGCGATGCAAACTGTTCCTGAGTGGCGTTTGAGTAGTCGAACGAGTCGTCGACGTGGCTCTCATAGGGTATGTCGTTGAGCACGATGAGCGGGGTGGTGTTGGCGTTGATTGAGCCGCCTCCACGTATACGCATTGATGANCCCGAACCAAGNTCGCCCGANGCGCTCACGATGTCGAGGCCGGCGAGGCGNCCCTGCAGGGCGTCGTCGATTGACGATACCGANANGCCTTCAAACTCCTGGGTGTTGATGGTCTGCATGGCGCCGGTAATCTCGCGGCGCGGTATCGGCATCGTGCCGTCGTTCATCATTTTCTGGGCNGTCACCACAACCTCGTTGAGCGTGGTGGTAGCCTTGAGGGTNTGCTCGATTTTCTCGGCGATGGGCAGGTCGACGCGNTCNTAGCCNACGTAGGTGATGCGCAGTTTGTTCTTGGGGTTCTTGATTGGAATTGAGAACTCACCGTTGATGTCGGTGACGGCGTTGTTGTAGACGCGGTTCTGATTGTCAACCTCGTGAATGGCGGCGCCTACCACGGGGTCACCGAACTCGTCGTAGATGGTACCACGAGCCGTCGTTATCTGGGCGTAGGCCAGTGATGGCAGTATCAACGCCCACATTAAAGTCAGTATATACTTAAAGANTTTCATTGTGATCGTTGGTTTACTTCTTGAAAGTTAATGCGTGGTCTATTTTGTGAATAACAGCGTGTGACGAGGCGTCGATGTAGTTCTCGATGCCCTCGCGGTGATAGAGCAGCTCGCGGGCCGAGATGTTNGTGAGGGCCGATTTGCTGATGGTGTTTACGTTGCCGTTCTCGTCGGTCACCGTGATGGNGNNGGGTGTGCGGCTGATTTTCACGCTGTGGAATGAGCCATACTCGGTGCGGGCCGATGAGTAGTATTCGGCCTCGGCTGTGTTCAGACCGTTGATGTAGATCGAGTTGTCGATGAAGTGGTAGCGTATGAACTTGAGCAGGGCACGTGTGCGCTCCATCATCACAGCCTCGGGCTGGTTGACGATCTGATNCCACGGGTAGAGCTCGGGNTCGGCTGCGATAGCCTCGTCGATGGCCTGGGCAGTGGGCACGAGAATGGTGTAGCGGTAGTTNTTGAAGAACGATACCACGGTACCNACCGACAGTATCTTGTCGGTCTTCATCTCAAANATNAGGTTGATGTCCTCGTAGTCGGGCGAGTTGAGCATGCTCGATACCTCGGCGGGGACGGTGCATAGNTCACGGAATGCCTGGAAGTCGGGGTGNTGGCCCAGCACGTCATAGACNGTGAANCGCGAGTCGTGGAGCACGCGGTCGATGAAGTATGTGCGGCCGTTGTCGTTATCATATATATAAGGTGTACCGTCGGCTTTCAGNTCGACAACGGCGCGGGGCATATTGAGCTCCATGTCGCCGAGACCCGAGAGGGTAAGGTTGCCGCCGAGACCGTCGATGCTGATGTTGGNACCGCCCTTGGTGACTANATAGCTGCCGGGATTGNCCTCGTTGAGNTANCCNCCCTTGACGCCGTCGTCCATGGTGCCTACCACGGTGTGCATGTCAAGAATATCTCTGAAGCGNGAGCGTATNATCTCCTTGTTGGTGATTGTGCGCTTGAAGTTGTCGACGTCCTTGAGACCCTCGGGGGTGGCNCCGTACACNTTGGCGTTGACNTGTTTGCGGTCGGCGTCATAGACNAACTCCCACACCTCGCGGTTGTTGGTGTTAGTGCTNTTGCCCCATGTGATGGGGTCGCGATACTCGCCGAGAGCCTCGTCGGTGGGCACAATCAGGTTATACATGTTCTCCATCGAGTAGAGATACATGAAGAAACGCATACCGTTGGCGTCGCTCAGATCCTCGCCGTCAAGCAGTGCCCAACGCATCATCGTGGTGTTTGACGACACGAGTGTGGGTGCATAGGTGGCACGGAAGTCGACTGGAGCCACAACGCGGTTAAGAAAGTAAACCACACCGTTCGAGCACAGCTCTACGTGGTCTACGTCGGCAGTGTTGATGTTCATCGGGAACGATTTCTCGTCATTCATGATGTCCCAATCGTGAGGCAGCGATGTCAGGAATGAGTTCTTCTGGTGGTTCTGAATGAACTTGGCCAATAGGCTCACGGGTACATCGTCCCATGTGGGGTAGTTTGACTTGAGGAAGTTGCCCTCGGGGCTTTCATAGTATTTGCGCATGGCCTCGTCGGTGGGCACGAACATCACACCCATGTCGGTGAGTACGTTCGAGCTGGTGTATGACACCTGTGCGGGGTCAAAACGCAGCACGTCGTCGCCCAGCTTCTCGCCGCGCGGGCCGGTGGTGTGGGTGAGACGGTTGAAGTAGCCTTTGCGGAACACCGAGTCAACCTCTATGGCGGGGTAGTTGGGGCTTGAGCCAGTGAAGTTACGTTTTATATCCTCGGTGGCTGTGGCATCGTAGTAAGGAGCGCTGAAGCGGCTCATTATCTTGGCGAACGTCTTGGCGTTGTCATTGGCCTCGATGGCATCGGCGATGGTGCGCAGTGGGGTGAGCACGTCGGCCAGCACATGGACATATCCGTTTTTGCAGATGCGGTCGCGTTCAACAACCTTTATGCCGTTAATATATATGTCTTTGTCGGCACGGTTATAGGTGGTGCCGTTGTGCATCAGGCTGAAGTCGGCGTCGGTGATGCTGCGGGCCGCCATAACCTCGGGGGTGAACTGTATAATCATGGGTGCCTCTTCAACGAGTGTTATTCCGCCTTTGTCGTTGAAGCGTTTCCAGTATCCGTTTTCGTTGTCAAACAGTGCCTTGTCGTTGACAACGCGTATAGTGTCGTAGTAGGCGCTCTGGGTGTTGCGTCTCAGGGCCACACTCTCGGTGGGACCGTCGGTGCCGCCGACGTTGGGCAACATCTCGCTCAGATAGGCCATGTTGACCATCGACTGGTTGAGCAGAAGTTTTTTCTGTGCTACAGTAAGGTCTTCGTAGCTCGACGCGCCGAATGGATTATTCTTGAAAAACCGTTCGAAAGCATCGTCGCGTGCCGGGAACACGGTTTTGCTGCCGGTGCGTTGCAGTGTTTCACGGTAGTCAAGGTCGTCGATTAACCGCAGGTAGACGGTGAAGTTTCCATCATCGGTGAGGTAGTCATAGATGCTTGATCCAAGAATGTCGGTCGAGGGCTCCTCTTTGGCGAGACTGTAGTCGTCGCTACATGATGAGAAGACCACCGAACATCCCAGTCCCAGCGTCATGAACCACTGACCGAGTTTTAGATGATTCTTGAGAAACATGTAGTTTGTATTTAATGATTAGTTTGATTGTCAATTCATGGTATCGGGGACTTGCTGTGTCGGCCATGCCCCCGGTGGCCGATTTCGATGACCAAAATTACTCATTATAAAAAAGGATAAATAACAACTTTTTTTCAAAAAATTGCAAACTTCTCTCTATCTTGACCTGAAAATGGTCGCGATGTGGCGAATGTGCGCTTTTTTGACGCAAATGAGCTAATTTTTACAAATTGACAAGTCGCTAAATCTCAAATGTCTATGAAAATAATAATCTGTTTTGTGCTGTCTGAGGGCTAATTTAGTCAAGAAAGTTGAAAATTGCAAAATTTTGAAAAAAGCGGCCTAAAAAATGTTGATATTCGGGTGTAATTTTACGGTGCGTTAATTCAGCCTTGAAATACCATGTTGATACAAGTCAAATTTATTACATTATATAATACCAATGAATCGTAAAATTAAAAGCTCTCTTTTGGGNCTGGCGCTGTTAGCTGTGTCAGGCAGTCAGGCCGGGGCGACTGANCCTGTCCTGTGGTATCAGACGCCGGCCAAGGAATGGATGGAGTCGGCNCCGCTCGGNAACGGTCGTCTGGGTGCCATGATATTCGGCGGCATCAATTGCGACCGCATAGCTCTTAACGAGATGACCCTGTGGGCCGGTCAGCGTGATGACCANCAGAATGACCACTGCGGCCCCGAAAATCTTGCAAAAATTCGTCAGGCATTTTTTGANGGTGACATTGCCCTCGGCAACGACCTGTGCAATCAGTATCTGCGNGGTCACTCCAAGTCGTTCGGNACTCACCTGCCTATGGGCGAGTTGTTGCTCAAGTTTGAATATCCCGAGGGCCGTGTGACCGACTACCGTCGTCAGCTCGACCTCGAGAATGCNGTTGCAACGACGACNTTCACAAAGGGCGACGTTACCTACACGCGTGAGTATTTTTGTGACTACCCTGACAGCGTGCTCGTTGTNAAGGTGTCGNCTTCAAAGCCCGGCAGCATCGACATGACTGTCGCCACCGACCTGTTGCGTGAGGCTACCCATGTGGCCGACAACGGNCGACTGACATTCGGCGGCAAGGTCGACTATCCGATGTTCGGCCCCGGCGGTGTCGAATTTTACACCAACATCACCCTCATACCCACCGGTGGTAAGATGTCGCACACTGACAACACCGTCACAGTCAANGGCGCCGACGAGGTGGTGCTTGTGGCCGACATACGTACCGACATGTTCAATCCCGACTACAAGGAGCTGTGCGACCGCACGGTGGCTCAGGCTGTGGCTAAAGGATACGACTCGCTGCGTGCCGCTCACGTGGCCGACGTGGCGCCCCTGTTCAACCGCATGTCGCTGACCCTCGGTGACACCGATGGCTCGGCACTGCCCACCGACGTGCGCCTGGCGCTTATCAAGAGCGGCAACATTGACCCCGACTTTGACGCCCTCTTCTTCCAATATGGCCGATACATGCAGATCGCATCGTCACGTCCCGGCTCGCCGCTGTGTTCAAACCTGCAGGGTGTATGGAACGACGACCTCGCTTGCCACATGGGCTGGACTTGTGACTATCACCTCGATATCAATATCAATCAGAACTACTGGTCGGCCAACAAGGCCAATCTGCACGAGTGTAACGAAGGCCTGTTCACCTATCTGAGACTGCTTGAGAAGTATGGCTCGGAAACCGCCTCAAAGCTCTATGGCTGCAAAGGCTGGTGTGCGCACACCATCACCAATCCCTGGGGTTACACCGCTCCCGGCGGCGATGTAGGCTGGGGCCTTAACGTGAGTGCCGGCGCGTGGCTCGCTACCGAGTTATGGAGCCATTATCTATATACCCAAGACCTTGACTACCTGCGCGAGACAGGTTACCCCTTGCTCAAGAGCTGTGCCGAGTTCTTCATGGACTATATGGTCGAAGACCCCAACACCGGCTACCTTGTAACCGGCCCCAGCATCTCGCCCGAGAATGGCTTCAAGATGGAGGACGGCCGCGGCTTCTCGGCCTCGATGATGCCGACCCTCGACCGCGCTGTCGTTTACCAGATTTACACTGCCTGCATCGAGTCGTCCAAGCTGCTCAATGTCGACAAGAAAATGCGCAAGCAACTTGAGGCCGACATCAAGCGTCTGCCCCCCATCAGCATCGGCAAGGACGGCCAGATTAAGGAGTGGTTGCTCGACGTCGTGCGTCAGGATCCCTCACACCGTCATTCGTCTCACCTGATGGCGCTTTATCCCTTCGGTCAGATGTCATTCGATGAGACTCCCGAACTGATGGAGGCTTCGCGCCGCTCGCTCGAGGCTCAGACTGCCGACCCCAACTGGGAGAACACCGAGTGGAGCTGTGGCAACATGGTAGGTTTCTACTCGTTCCTCAAGGACGGTGCTATGGCACATTATTATATACAGGACTTGTTCCACAACTTTACACGCGAAAACCTCATGACCGTGTCGCCCAAGGGTATAGCCGGTGCACCGGCCGACATTTTCAGCTTCGATGCCACCGAGGCCAGCGTTGCCGGCATGTGTGACATGCTGCTCCAGAGCCATAACGGCTACATCGAGTTCCTGCCCGCTCTCCCTGCTGTGTGGAACACAGGTAGTGTGACAGGTATTTGTGCCCGCGGTGCCATTGAGGCCGACATCGACTGGAACGATGGCCGTGTTGTGAAAGCAACCCTGCGAGCCAACAAGCCCGCGCAGTTCAAGGTGCGCATACCCGAGGGTACCAAGGTCGACTGTGACGGCCGTCTCATGAAAGTTAAATCTACAGCCGACGGCGTTGCCGAGTTCTCGCTCAAGCCCGGTGAAAATCTGAACTTTACGATATGAAATGCCGCAATTTTCTGATTGCGGGTTCTGTGATGTGTGCAGTGTTCGGTGCTGTCAGCGCCGACGCTGCCGTTTCACAGCGNACGCTCAACGACAACTGGCGTTTCAGACAGGGTCGTTCCGAGATATGGTACCCGGCAACTGTGCCCGGCACCGTACACACCGACTTGATGGACAATGAGATAATNGACGACCCCTTCTTCCGTCTCAATGAGCGTGCCGTTCAGTGGGTCGACAAGGAGGATTGGATGTACGAGTCGGTATTCATCGCTACAGCCGACGAAGTCGCCGCTGAAAATCAGCAGATTGTATTCAACGGTCTTGATACATACGCCGATGTGTATCTCAACCATCAGCTCATACTCAACGCCAACAACATGCACCGCACGTGGAAGTGTGACGTCAAAGGTATTCTCACCGAGGGCGACAACTTGCTCGAGGTTTACTTCCATTCGCCCGTTAAGATCGACCTGCCCAAGTATGACATGTACGACTACACATTCAACACCGGGCCCGACCAGAGCCAGAACGGCGGCCTGTTGCACAAGACAATCAGTATCTTTGCCCGCAAGGCCGGCTATCACTATGGCTGGGACTGGGGACCCCGACTGGTCACCTCGGGTATCTGGCGCGACATCGACCTGCTGACGTGGGACGGCATCAAGATTGACAACGTGCAGTACATACAGCGCGATGTTAACGCCCGCCGAGCCGAGCTGTCGACAATTGTCAGAGTGCTGTCTGACAGCGATGTCGACAACGCCACCGTCACTGTGACCGCCGACGGGTGTGAGGTCGCCTCTAAGTCGACCAAGCTAACCAAAGGTGTTAATACCGTGGAACTTGACTACACAATCAAGAACCCGCGCCTATGGTGGACAAACGGTCTCGGCGAGTCCTATCTGTACGATTTTACCGCCACTGTAAAGGCCGGTACCGAGGATTCGAGCAGCGATGCCATAGGTCTTCGCTCGCTCAAACTTATTGAGAAAGACGACGAGTGGGGCCGCTCGCTCACATTCGAACTCAATGGCAAGCCTGTCTTCATGAAAGGCGTCGACATGATACCGCTCGACAACTTCCTGCCCCGTGTCACCCGCGAGAAGTACGACAGCCATGTGCTTGATGCCAAGGCGGTCAATATGAACATGATACGTGTTTGGGGCGGAGGCGTCTACGAAGACGATTACTTCTACGAGCTGTGTGACCGCAACGGTCTGCTCGTGTGGCAGGACTTCATGTTTGCCTGCTCGACCTATCCGGCCGATTCGGTATTCCTTGACAACATACGCCNCGAGGCTATCGATAATGTCGAGCGCCTGCGCAATCACTGTTGCATCGCCCTGTGGTGTGGCAACAACGAGTGTCAGGACGTGTACTACGGCTGGGGCAACCGATACAATTATTATAAGGAGAAGGGTGTCGAGGANCTGACCACCCGCCAGTTCAAGGATATGTATTTCAAGACACTGCCCGAGGTCGTGGCCGAGTATGGCGGCGGCATCAAGTATCGCCCGTCATCGCCCTATGCGTTCGAGGACACCCCGTCTGACGGCATTCATGGCGACGCCCACTACTGGGGNGTGTGGCACGGTCGCGACTCGATAGGNCATTACAATGTCGAGAAGGCCCGCTTCTTTTCNGAGTACGGCTTCCAGTCGTTNCCCGAGTTTGAGTCAGTCAAGATTTATGCTCCGCAGGAACGTGACTGGGATATCAACTCNGAGGTCATGATGGCCCACCAGCGTGCCGGTTCNTATGCCAANAATCTCATNAAGGAGTANATGGATCAGGAATTCCGCACGCCGGCCGACTTCCCCTCGTTCCTCTATGTNGGCTCGCTCCTTCAGGGCGATGCAATCAAGACTGCCGTCGAGGCTCACCGCCGCGACATGCCTCACTGCATGGGCACGCTCGTGTGGCAGCACAACGACTGCTGGCCTGTGGCTTCATGGGCAGGCCGTGACTACTANGGNCGTTGGAAAGCCCAGCAGTATTACAGCAAGGCGGCCTACGACGACATTCTCATATCGCCCGTAGTCATCAACGACACGTTGTCGGTCACTGTCGTCACCGACCGCCGCGACAAGGCCAAGGGGCGCGTCAACATTACAGCCATGACGCTCGACGGCAAGCCGGTNTTCAACCGCTCGTTCAACTATACGGCCTCACCGCTCACGTCGTCGACCGTGTTCAGTGAGCGGGTGGGCGACGTTATAGGCCAACACGACCGCGGTGACATCATTGTCTACACCGAGTTTGTGACCGGCGACCGCACCTATACCAACGTAGGTTTCCCCACCAAGCAGAAGTATATGAACTACACCTCGCCGACATACAGCGTCGACATAGCCGAGGCCGACGGTGGCTATGATGTCACCATAGGTAGCGACCGTTTTGCGCGCGGAGTGTTCCTGTCGCTCGAAGGTATTGACAATTTCTTTTCCGATAACTATTTTAACATTTTACCGGGGGACAAACACACCATTCATGTCACCACACCCCTGCAACCCGACGAGTTCAAGTCTCAGCTCAAGGTCGTGTCGCTCGGCGACGTGTATGCCGACGCAGTTGTATCGGCCGACAGTGCCGGTCCCAAGCGTGATGGTGAGTTTAAACCCCTCGGCGGTAATTAATTGGCAATAGATTAGTTTATTTGTAGCAAATGCGTCATAATGTCGTCCAAATTAATGCGTCAGTCGTGTTTGCTACAAATTTGCTAATTTTTGGCGCGATTTATTCGCTGCATTTGATGCACTCTCGATACTTTTGCATCGTACGAAAGTGCAAAAAATCCTGAATCTACAATTAACATTATATAAAATAAATCAAATCGTTTTTTCCATGAAAAAAACTATTACTCTTTCACTCGTTGCTGCCGGCATTGCCTCTCTGGCTACCGTGAATGCCCAAGATTGGCAGAAACTCGACGCCAAGCTTGTCGACAACTACAAAGGTCACGCTATCGCAGCCGACTTCTATGGTAACAACACTTTCGACCTGTACCACACCGGTAACTACTCGACCGAGTGGGCTGCCTGCAAACGCGGCTGGGGTGTGGAGTCAATCACTTCAATGATCAAAAACAACGGTGACGGCACCTATACCCTCGACTGGAACGAAGCTATCAACTTTGCCGACCCCACCTGGAACCCCGACAGCTATGTCGATGGCGAACCCAACAACACCTACATGCGTTGGCCCAATCACAATATCCCCATGCTCTACAAGAGTGATTTTGTTGCAGCGGACATTAACAACGACGGTCTCGTTGACCTTGTTGTAATATGTGAGAGGGACGTGGAGGATGGTTACACATTCTGGGGCGGCGGTTGTAAGAACGACGCAGGCGAGGAAGCCGGCGACCAGATAGCCGAGCGTCGTGGCGAGAAACTGTCAATCTTCATCAACAAAGGCGAGGGTAAGTTCGAACTTATGCGCAATACCGGTCTCGTTGAGAATTGTGGCGAGGACGGCGATGCCGTACGTGCAGTGTCGGCCGGCGACTACGACCGTGACGGCTATATCGATATCATCGTATCGGGTATGCTCCACTCAGCCGACTACGAGAAATATTGCAACGAGGGCAACCAGTACGACCGCTTTGTAAAACTTTACCACAACAACGGTAATGTCGGTGCCGACGAGGCTCAGTTCACCGAGGTATTCATTGCCGAGACCACCGGTGGTGTTTGGACTCGCGGTCTGAAAGAGGAAGGCTCTGACGAGTATGCTGTTGAGCCTGTTAAGCTCGACGGCTATTTCCCCAACATCAGCGGTAGCGTACAGTTCGCCGACTTCAACAACGATGGCTGGCTCGACGTTGTTATCGCCGGTTATGGTGAGACATTTGATGTCTACAAAGGCAAAGGTACTATTATCAAGATGTTCCTTAACCAGAACGGTGAGAAGTTTGTTGACATCACCGACCAGAATGGTTCGCTTGAGTCGCTCAANAACAGCTGCCCTGTCATCGCCGACTTCAACAAGGACGGTTATCTCGACATTCTCAACTCAGGNTATGCTTTCCATATCCAGGGCGGCTGGCACAGCTTCCTTTATCCCAACGACTTTGCCAACGATCCCGAGACTATCTTCAGCTCTTATCTTTCAAATCAGCTTGACGGTACCGGTCTTCCCGCTCCCGAGCGCGGNCGTTGCTTTGCATCAGACTTTGACAACGATGGNAACATCGACGTTTACTACGCTTCAGGTGTAGGCCATGCAGCCATCTATTACGGTCTCGGTGACTATAGCTTTGAGGAGGACGACACCGACATGGGTGATATGAAGAATGACGGTGACCACTTCGGCACAATCGCCGACTTCAACGGTGACGGTATCGCCGACCTGTATGTTCCCCACGAGCGCGGTTGGGAAAATGANGCTACTGTAGTTCCCAACCCCCGTCCCGCAGCAATCTACATCAACAACATGGTAAGCGGTGCCGTCGAGGCCCCCGAGGCTCCCACAGCTGTTGCCTACACCATCGAGGACGGCAAAATCAACATCACCTGGAACTATGACACCGAGGCTGCGGTTGATGCAAACCTCGCCTACAACATCTTCGTTAAATTTGCCGACGGTTCAGTTTACACTCTGATCCCNGCCGACATCGAGACNGGTTTCGTAAAAGTGAGCGAGGGCAAGCACGTGGCACTTCGTCCCACACTTACATCATACAGNATCACCAACAGCAACGCTGTTGCCGAGGTTGGCGTACAGGCTGTATCGCTCAACAACTATACCTTCTCTAAATTCGCTAAGGGCAGCAATGCCGGTATNGACAATGTTATCGCCGACAGCGAGAGCGACGCTACCCCCGTTTACTACAACATGCAGGGTATCCGCATCGAGAACCCCGCCAAGGGTCAGAACCTGATCAAAGTTCAGGGTGATAAGGCAACAAAGATTGTTTTNTAAGATGGTTTTGATATAATTTTACTGAAAGTTTGCAAAATTTAATTCNATAAGTATCGATTTTTAAGGTAATCATCTCATATATAATATGAAAGGGCGCCGGAGTCAGTGATGACCTCGGCGCTCGTTTTTTTTCTAAAATTTTGAGTAAATAACGCATNTGTTGCATTTTTTGCATGAATTACCCTATTTAGTNTGAAGCATAATTTCTACTTTTACACTTGAAAACAATGCNTTTTAACCAAATAAATCTATCGAACTAAAAACCATGAATTGCAATCGCATTTTGTTACTCACAGTTTTTTTGATGGCTGTCTCGGGGCTGGCTCAGGCCAAGAGCGTTCGTGCCGGAGGCTGGGCCGTTGACATAGATCAAACCACCGGCGCTGTAACCGCCNCCTTTAACGGCGATACNTTGCTCAANAATTCGGTTGCCCGGTGGGGACGTAACGGANNGTTGACNCTCATGTCTGATTGCAGCGACATAAAGGTCGCNTCGTCTCGTGTCAAGAACGAAATCTTTGAAAAGGCTACCCGTGTGTCGGTCACCGGCAAGATGGTCGGTCAGGGNNTGGCTACTCTCGATATGATATTAAATAATGTGGNACCCGAGATGACNGTGNGNCTCACGCTCGACGGTNTCGTTGCAGCGCGTGGNGTNAATTACATGGNGCCTGTGTGCAANGNCANCGCCATATCGTTTGANGGTGCTGACAACCGTCAGTTGTTNGTGCCCTATGANAATGANGCCTGGGTGCGTTACTCGGTAAGTGAGTTCGGCCNGCAGGCCCCCGAGAGCTATGAGGTCGGAGCCTTATTTGATGCNGCCGGCCGTCAGGGTGTCGTATTCGGCTCNATCGANCACGATGTGTGGAAATCGGCCATCAAATATTCGACATCGTCGCCCTCACTCGTTGACAGTCTGACCCTGTATTGTGGCGCGTCGTCGTCGCTCACCCGCGACGTTCGCCCCCACGGTGTGGTCANGGGCNNTCGNGTNAGNTCGCCGCGCTTCATCATCATAAGCACTCCCGACTGGCGTGACGGCCTCGAGGCCTTTGCCGACNTTTGTGCCGCTGTGAANCCCAATCAAACCAAAGGCGGCCCGCGTCCGTTCGGCTGGAACAGCTGGGGCGACCTCCAGACCAAGATTAACTTCGAGAATGCCTCACAGGTAGTCGACTTCATCAGCGAAAATCTCGCNNGCTCGTTTCATGCCGCNGACTCGACGCTGGTAATTGACCTCGATGCTTTCTGGGACTTCGGTTTCANNCCCGACCAGCACTATGAGTTTGTGGCNGCCTGTCGTGCCAAGGGCATGAAGCCNGGCATCTACTACTGTCCGTTCACNGACTGGGCCAAAAATCCCGACGCCACTGTCGGCGAGGCTCCGGCCTATAAGATGCGCGACCTGTATCTCACTCACGAGGGCAAGCCGCTCGAGTTTGACGGCGCATACGCTCTCGACCCNACTCACCCCGGCACTCGCGCCCGCATAGAGCGTCAGCTCAACGAGTTCAAGAAATGGGGTTATGAGTATGTTAAAATTGACTTCATGGCTCANGGTGCCTANGAGTCAGANTCACACTACGACCCCAAGGCGATGACAGGTACACAGGCGTTCACCAGCGGCATGCAGTTCATTGACAGCATAGCCGGCGACGATATGTGGATNAACCTGTCGATTGCACCGCTGTTCCCAGCCTCTTATGCTCAGAGCCGCCGCATAGGCTGCGACGCGTGGAACAATATCGGNAGCACCGAGTACACGCTCAATGCGTTGACCTACGGTTGGTGGCTCGATCACATGTACCACTACAACGATGCCGACCACGTGGTGTTCAAGGAGGTGACCGAGGGTGAAAATCGTGCCCGACTGACATCGTCGGCCATCACCGGCGTCTTCTTCTTAGGCGACAATTTCAGCGCNACAGGCAATGCCGAGACATGTGACCGCGCCAAGCGCTTCGCCTGCAACGACGANATNAACGAGATGGCACGTCTCACCAAGTCGTTCCGCCCGTTGCGCGCCGGCAACGGTGACCGTGCGNCCAACATCTTTGAGGGTCGTGCAGGCAACACCGTNTGGGTGGCNCTNTTCAACTATGACNACAATGACACCGAGCTCTCGTTTAATCTTGGCGAACTCTCACTCGGAGCCGGNGATGTTGTCGGCATGACCGAGCTGTGGANGGCCTCGCCGGTAACAACCGACACCGACGGTACTGTCAAGGTNTCAATCCCGTCAAAGGACGTTCGCGTTGTCCGTATCNTGACCAAGTAAACTCAATACCAATCATTATAAATAGTCATGAAACATTCATTAATCGCCGCTATATCGCTGCTCTCGGCTGCCACGGTGTGGGCCGGGAACCATAGCTTTACCCAAGGCAAATATACAATCTCATACGACGACGCCACGCTCGAAATGTCGGTGTTGGTTAACGGNACCGAGCTGTTCAAAAACGCCAAGGCCGAGGCTGTCTACAATNTGCTCGGTTCAGACACNGACGCTACAATCTCGACAGCCACTCACAAGGCTGCCGTAGACGAGGCCGACGTCAAGGACTGTTTTGGCTNGGGCAANTCAATTATATTCAGCTACACCGACGGTACCGCCACCATGAAGCAGTATTTCAACTTCTATGGCGACACCGACTACNTNATCTGCTACAACACAGTCGAGGCCAANGACGGCGTGACCGTGTTGCAGACACGCCGCATGATACCACTGTCGGCCAACGAGAGCAGTTACACCACACCCCTNGGCGGCTCGGCCACAAAGCGTATGCTTTGGGTGCCGTTCGATAATGACGGNCANGGACGCTACCACAACTACTCGTTCTCATCGATGAAGGAGTCGGAGAGCATCTCACACGAGGTTGGAGCNGTCTTTGACGCCGAGACCCGTCAGGGCCTCGTGGCCGGCTCGGTCGACCATGANAAGTGGAAGAGCGGCATTCAGATGTATGGCCGCTACAACACACGCCTTTACAAGTTTGANNTGTTGTCGGGACTGACCAACACCACCACTCGCGACGTGCTGCCTCACGGCAAGGTCAAGGGNGTTAGCGTGTCATCGGCCCGCTACATGGTAGGTCTGTTCGACGACTGGCGTGAGGGCTTCAATACGTTTGGCGACTGCTGTAACATGGTTGTGAAACGTCCCGAGTGGGCAGCCGGCAACCCTGTGGGCTGGAGNACTTATGGCGTGCANCAGGAGCGCACCAACGAGACCGGTGTCAAAGAGAGTGTNGCATTTCTGCGCGACAATTTCTACGACCAGGCCGGTTTCTATGACGCCGACGGCATCATATCGGTATCGTTCGACGCTTGTGCCAACGATAATATCGCNGACAGCCGTATCAATTCGCTTATCAAGAATACATTCAGCCGCAATAATGAGATACTGGGTATGTATGGCGGACACCTGTGCCTGTGGCCCTGGGGCGTTGACTCGCCTATAAACGGCACGGGCCCCGGCTCCGATTATCCATCATATATAGGTAAGAATATGGCACTGAAGGTTAATGGCGATGTCTACCCGATGCCNTGTAACGGTGCTCTCGCCGTCGACCCGACTCACCCGGCCGTGCGCGCCAACCTCGAGCAGTTCATGAACAAGTGGGGCCGTTGGGGTGTCAAATATGTCAAAATGGACTTTCTTAACTGCGGTATCATCGAGGGTGACAGCTGGTATGACCCCGAGATAACCACCGGCGTGATGGCCTACAACTATGCCATGCAAATGATGTATGAGATATGTGAGAAGTATGACATGTACATCGTCATGGCCATGTCNCCGCTTTTCCCCTACCANTATGCCCACGGCCGCCGTACATGCTGTGACCGCTTCTCGAAAATCGACGAGACCGAGTATGTGATGAANGCCATCTCGTACGGNTGGTGGACTGACCGCCTCTACACTGTCAACGACCCCGACCAGCTTGTGCTCGTAGGCCGNAACAACAAGAAATCGGAAACCATCGGCGAGAACCGTGCGCGTGCGACATCGGGCATGGTGACCGGCGCNTACATCTGGGGNGACAATTTCTCAGAGAAGTGTGTACACACAAGCTCAGAGGAGGCCTCGAAACAGGGNGTATCGGTAGGCGATCNCGTAGGTTGGCCTGCCGAGTCGCGCGAACGTGCCAAGCAGATTTTGTCAAATAAGGATATCAACGAGTATGTACGTACTCACACAGGCTCGTTCATGCCNGTTGACGGTGGTGATCCGACCTCCATATTGAATGGCAGCGGACAGCAGTCTGAGCGACTGTTCTACCGCATGGACNACAACTACTGCTATGTCGCAGCCTTCTGCTTCTCGCGTTACAACAGCTACAGCACCGANCTCAAATGGGAGCGCCTCGGCATCAACGGNGGCGAGGTTACAGCCATCACCGAACTGTGGTCNGGCGACAATGTCGATTTCAGCACCGANGGCTTCAAGGTCTCGGTTCCCACGGCCGATGCCAAGGTTTACCGCATCGAGTTCTCGTGGAGCGANCCNGCCGGTGTCGACGACGTGTTTGCCGATACGACCGATAACGACAATCTGATTGTCGGCTCGACGGGCGGTGTCATTAACGTCACNGCCAACCGTCCCATCGCCTCNGTTACAGCCTATGGCATCGACGGCAAGACAATCGCCGCCTGTGCTGNGGCTGNCTCAGAGAGCGTGACTCTCGACACACACGGTTTCAGCGGCGTGGCCATCGTCAGCGTANGCTTCACGTCGGGCGACTCAAAAGTTGAACGCGTAATTGTTAAATAACACTCCATTTACAACCTCTCNCTCCATCACATTATACAAAGCTTGTCTATGTATCTGAGATTTTGTCTATCAATTCTACTGGCTGTCATAGTCTCGATGCCGTCGATGGCGTCGCGCGTCTATTCGTTCACCTCGATAGGTAACGAGCGCGGCCTGACATCTAATTGCGTCAAGTGTATATTNCAGGATTCGTACGATTTCATGTGGTTCGGCACCAAGAANGGCCTGAACCGCTATGACGGACGCAAACTGCGTCACTTCAACTGCTATGACAACGAGAGCCACCGCGGCAACAATAATATNGGNGCACTNTATGAGGANGCCGAGCACGTGCTNTGGGTGGGNACCGACCGTGGTATCTACAAGTATGATCCGCACTCTGAGCGNTTTACCTACATCGATGCCAAGAGCAACGACGGCGTGAGCGCCGACGACTGGGTGCAGGACATCAAGGGCGATGCTAACGGCAANATCTGGGTNCTGGTGCCNAATCAGGGNNTGTTCCGNTATTACANCGGCGGTGTCGACCATCANAATGTNACGACCGACCCCTCGCTCAAGAACTGTACCGTGGCCTCGATAACCGTGACACAGGACGGCGAAATATACATCGGTACGACCAACGAGGGCTTGTTCCGCTATGACTCGATGCTCAAGACATTCCGCCCCGTCAGCAACGGCTCGCCCATATTCTCGCGTCTACGNGAAAAGACAATNCAGGTCTCGGCCGAGATNGGCCGTGACAAGCTGCTNCTGCTCACTCAGGACGGCGAGATTTATCGTCTGAACACCAAGACGCTTGACATACAGCCGGTGGACTTCTCNGGNGCNGGTAAAATCTTNCTNCGTGCGGCCCAGATGTTTGACGACGANGTGTGGATNGGNACCCAGAACGGCCTGTANATACTNAATCTCACNGANCGCTCNGANCAGTNCATATCNGGNCANACNNCNAATGCCAACGGCTTGACCGANAATCTGATTTACTCNATNTACAACGACTCNCGCCANAANGTNTGGATNGGCACNATGTTTGGTGGCGTATGCTTCTATCAGCGCGACGGCTTCTCGTTNGAGCGCTTCCTCGCCACCGGNCACCCCCACTCGCTGCGCAGCAACAGGTTGCGCGGTNTGGCCACNGGCCCNGACGGCAACATATACATNGGTACCGAAGATGCCGGTGTGAGCGTCTTTGACCCNCGNACGGGCGAGACCGGCATTCTGCGCCCAATGGCTTCAGACCTGTCACCGTCACTGATGACACGATGCTATGACGGCAAGGTGTTCTTCGGTCTGTCGCGTGACGGTCTGCAGGTCTATGACCCGGCCACCGGCGTACACAGTATTATAGCCGATGATCTTGTCGGCAACCCGTCAAGTTCATACTCGGTACTTGTCGATGCCACCGGCGACATGTGGGTGGGTGCCGACTGGGGTCTGTTCCATCGTCGCAGAGGTGAATCGACCTTCACCAAGGTTGACGAGGTAGGCGACACATGGGTGTTCGATATACTCCAAGACCGCAACGGCCGTATATGGCTTGCCGGAATGGGTGACGGCGTGTGGATTATCGACCAGGTGAAGAACGAGTTCAAACATTACCCATACGACGAGGCTCACTCNAACGGNCTGCGCTCAAACTCNGTCAGCTCGCTCACCGAGGACTCCAAAGGTAACATCTGGGTCTCGACCGACCGCGGTGGCCTGAGTCGTTACAATCCCGAGACTGACNGTTTTGACACATACGATATTGAGAACGGCCTGCCCGACAACGTGGTGTATGATGTNCTCGAAGACTCGCGCGGTTACCTGTGGTTCGGCACCAACAAGGGTCTGGTGAAATTCAATCCCGAGACCGGTGCCGTGAAGGTGTTTACCACATCTGACGGCCTGGCAGGCAACCAGTTCAACTACCATGCNGCCACAGTGGGCAGCGACGGCATGTTCTACTTNGGCGGCATCGACGGTCTCATCGCCTTCAATCCCGAGCTCGATTGCGAGCCGTCGTCATTGGCACCCATCTACTTCACCAACCTCAAGATAGGCAATGCCGACATCACGGCACTGTCGGCCCAGACGGTATCTGAGCAGTCGCTGATGTTCACCGACAAGATCGAGATTCCGAACGATGCCCACCACATCACCATCAGTGTGGCATCGCCGGCCTATGGCAACACCGGTGGTGTTACATACAGCTACCGCATGTTGCCGACATCAGACGAGTGGATAACGCTTGATGACAGCCGCAACATATCGTTTGCCACCATCTCGCCCGGAACATACACCCTCGAGGTGCGCGCCAGCGGCGAGACAGCCGAGGTAGACCGCGCGCTCACTATTTATGTCCCCAGTCCGTGGTACCGCACCAAGACGGCGTCGGTATCGTATGTGCTGATTGTGCTGATGAGCATGTACGTGTTCTGGTTCCAGTGGAAAAAACGCCGCGAGACAAAGTTGATTGAGCGTGAATACATGTTCAAGATGCAGACCGAGAAAGAGTTGTATGAGAACAAGGTGCAGTTCTTCTCGGAGGTCGCTCACGAGATACGCACACCGCTGACGCTCATTCAGACACCGCTCGAGGCCATCGAGGAGATAGGGGTCAAGGACGCCCGNGTGGAGCGCTATCTGAGCGTGATGCGCAAGAATACGCTGCGTCTGCTCGACCTTGTGAGCCAGCTGCTCGACTTCCAGAAGATTGGCAACTCGCGCAAGAAACTCAACTTTGAGTATGTCAACGTGTCGTCGCTTGTCAACGACATCGCCTCGCGTTTCCGCGATGCTATCGACATACGCAACAAACACCTCACCCTCAATCTGCCCGACGCTGCAGTCCAGGCCATGATTGACAAGGAGGCTGTGACCAAGATTGTCAGCAACCTGCTGTCAAACGCCATGAAGTATGCTACCAGCGAGATAGTAGCCACGCTGACGGCCAACGAGAACTCGTTCACACTGAGCGTGGTGTCGGACGGCAAGAAAATCGAGGGCGAGGACGTGTACAGCATCTTCACCCCGTTCTATCAGATACATACCGATGCCAAAGTCGAGGGCGTGGGCATAGGCCTGCCGTTGTCGCGTATGCTTGCCAGCCTGCACAACGGTTCGCTCGAACTTGTCATCGACGACAAGCCTACCAATAACTTCGAGCTCACTCTACCGCTCATTCAGGAGGGTGTAGAGTCGCCGCTGACGAGCTTCAACCCCGTGCTCACCGACTATGTGATGGACGAGGAGCCTCAGGCGGCCAACGCACCTGCCGGTAACTCGCTGCTGCTGGTCGAGGACAATCCCGAGATGCGTGACTTCCTCAATGAGCAACTTAGCCGCTACTTTGTAATCGAGACCGCCGAGAATGGCAAAGTGGCTCTCGAGAAACTTGCCGACAACAACTTTGACATCATAGTCACCGACATCATGATGCCCGAGATGGACGGCTACGAGTTCTGCCGTGCCGTCAAGAGCGATGTCGAGCACAGCCACATACCCGTTGTGTTCCTCACGGCCAAGAACGACCTCGAGAGCAAGGTCAACGCCCTGAAGTGTGGCGGCGAGGCCTATATCGAGAAGCCGTTCTCAATCAAATACTTCCGCGAGCAGGTGAAATCGCTGCTCGAAAATCGCCGTCACGAACGTCGCTCGCTTGTCAAGAAGCCGTTCTTCACCGTCGACAACATGAAGCTGTCAAAGGCCGACGAAGAGTTCATGAACAAGGTCGTGCAGACGATTCAAGAAAATATCTCGGACGAGAATTTCAACGTCGAGACTATGGCCGATGTGATGTGCATGAGCCGTTCGAGCCTGTTGCGCAAAATCAAGGCACTCTTCAACCTGTCACCCCTCGAGCTGATACGTCTCGTAAGGCTCAAGAAGGCGGCCGAACTTATCAAGGAAGGCAAGTACCGCATCGGCGACATCTGCTTCATGGTAGGCATCAACTCGTCGAGCTACTTCTCCAAGCTGTTCCTCAAGCAGTTCGGTATCACTCCAAAGGCGTTCGAGATGCAGTGCCAGAAGAATGCCCGCACGTCGACGTTGCAGGATAACGGCTCTGATGAAGACGAATAACCATTGAAAAATCAAACCAATATGTCACTCAACCTCAAAAAGTGTATTTTGTCGGCATCGCTGTCGGTTGTCCTACCGGCCTCATTGTCGGCAGCTATATCGGTGCCATCGTTTTTCACCGATAATATGATCGTCCAGCAAAACTCGGTGCTCACAGTCCCGGTTAACGCCGCTCCCGGCGACAAAGTAACCGTCACCCCGTCATGGGGCAAGAGCGTGTCGGCCAAGGCCGGCGCTGACGGCCGTGCCGAGATACGGGTCAACACCCCTGCAGCCGGAGGCCCATACTCAATTACGGTCACAGCTCCCGGCGACACAATAAAACTTATCAANGTCCTGGCGGGCGAAGTGTGGCTATGCTCGGGACAGTCNAATATGGAGTTCCCCGTCAACGGCTGGACTCACATCATGAATCACGATGACGTGATTGGCAACGCCCACCGTCCTGACATACGTCTGCTTCAAATCAAGGACGTTACCGCCTTCACACCTCAGGACGANACCGAGGTGACCATGGGCGGCTGGGTCGAGTGTAACGCGGCTACCATGCAGGACTTCTCGGCGATAGCNTACCTGTTCGCCACCCGTNTGCACGACGAGCTGGGNGTNCCGGTCGGTGTCATTGACTGTGCNTGGGGCGGTACGCCCGCCGAGGCGTGGACGTCGGCAGCCGCTATCGGAGCATCGGTACCCGGATTTGACGAAGAACTCGCCATACTGGCCAAGGCNGACGGCGACCGCGGCATCATCGAGCGCGAGTGGAACAAACTGCGCGCCGACCGTCTGGCCGAAGCTGAGGCTGCAATCGAGAAATTCGACATGTCGGTCTACCAGTCTGACTGGGACAAAATGCCTGTACCCGGATACTGGGAGAACACCGTTGCGCCCGGNCTTGACGGCGTGGTGTTNGCGCAGACTGTAATCAATCTCNCCGCTTCCGAGGCAGCCGCCGANCTTCAGCTCGACTTCGCCGCCATTGACGACGATGACATCGTGTACATAAACGGTAAAGAAGTTGCGCGCGGTTCGGNTTTCAGCACCCCCCGCCACTATGTCATTCCCTCCAAGTATCTCAAGACCGGCGACAACGTACTCACCATTCGTATCACCGACGGTGGCGGTGAGGGTGGCTTTGCCGGTGACCCTTCCAAGCTCTATGCCACCACCTGCGACCGCCGCATACCTCTTGCCGGTGACTGGGCTTATCGTGTAGGCGTCGACTTCGGCAAGATGAAACCTATGCCGGCATCATGGGCCGGTTCGAGTTTCCCGTCAGTGCTGTACAACGCCATGCTCCACCCGCTCCATGTGATGCCCGTAAAGGGAGTGCTGTGGTATCAGGGCTGTGCCAACGTGGGCCGCGCCGCACAGTACGAGCCCCTGTTCCAGTCGATGATCAATAACTGGCGCGAGCTGTGGGGCTATGATATGCCTTTCTACTTTGTGCAGCTTGCAGGCTGGCTTAAGCCTCAGGCACTGCAGCCCGAATCGCCCTGGGCAGCCCTGCGCAATGCCCAGAGCAAGGCTCTCGCACTTGACAACACCGCCATGGTGACCGCCATAGACCTCGGCAACCCTGCCGACATTCACCCCCGCAACAAGCAGGAGATTGCGCGCCGCCTGGCCGAGACCGCACTGACGCGCGACTATGGCAAGGACTACGACTACAAAGCCCCTGTGTGTACGTCGGTCAAGACCGCTAAAGACAAGCTGCGTCTCACATTCGACGCTCCGCTGTCGCCCAAGTCGGTGGCTGTCACCGGCTTCATTGTAGGCGATGCTGCCGGCCGCTTTGCTGTCGCCGCCGGCCGTCTGATTGACGAAAAGACCATCGAACTCAGCGCCGCCGAGGTTGCCGAGCCCACCGTGGCCCGATATGACTGGGCCGACTATCCCGGTGGCAACCTCTATGGCACCAACGGACTCCCCGTGGCCCCGTTTGCAACCGATAAGTAAGTATCAAATCACATTATTTAACCTATAACGCGGCTAATTCGCGCAATAAGAATCATGAAAATCGCCCATCAAGCTATCACATTTATGGCAGGTTGCCTGCTAATGCCATCGCTCGTGCATGCCGAGCAGCTCATCGTCATCGAGACCGACAACAATGCCCTGGTGTACAACGTCGCCGACAACAACCGCCTGTATCAGCGTTATCTCGGCAAGAAACTCAAGAACAATGCCGACTATAAGCAGATTCCCGACGGCCCCGAGGCCTATCTGACTCACGGCATGGAAGACTACTATGAGCCCGCGCTCCACATCAACCATGCCGACGGCAACTCGTCGACACTGTTGCAATATGTAAAACACGACACCACGACATTGAGTGACGGTGCGTCACAGACGGTTATCACCCTGACTGACCCCGAGTACAACGACGAGGTGAAGCTCTACTATACAGTGTATCCCGAGCACGATATCATCAAGACCTATACCGAGATAACCAACCGCGGCAACAAACCGGTCGAAATCGAGAAATACGCGTCGTCACTGCTTCACTTCAATGGCGGCGACTACTATCTGACACAGTTTAACGGCGACTGGGCATCGGAGGTTAACGCCACCGAGACCAAGCTCGAGTATGGTAAAAAACAACTTGATACCAAGCTCGGCACCCGTGCCAATATGTTCTGCTCGCCCTTCTTCCAGCTCGGCCTTGGTGCTCCCGCGTCTGAGACACAGGGCGACATGCTCGTCGGCACACTGGGCTGGACGGGTAACTACCGTTTCACATTTGAGGTCGACCACAAGGGCGAGCTGCGTGTGATTTCGGGCATCAACCCCTATTTCTCGGCCCGCACTCTTGCCAAGGGCGAGACATTCACCACCCCCGAGTTCATTTTCACGCTCTCTGATGCCGGTCGTGGCAAAGCGAGCCGCAATTTCCACGATTGGGCACGTGACCATCAGCTCCACAAGGGCAAAGATTCACGCATGACCCTGCTCAATAACTGGGAGGCAACCTACTTTGACTTTGACGAGGAGAAGCTGATAAACCTTATCGGCGAGGCCAAGGAGCTTGGCGTTGACATGTTCCTGCTCGACGACGGTTGGTTTGCCAACAAATATCCCCGTCACAGTGACACTCAGGGCCTCGGTGACTGGGACGAGACCGCCGACAAGCTGCCCAACGGCATCGGCGCACTCACAAAGGCTGCCCGTGAGAACGGTGTGAAGTTCGGCCTGTGGATCGAGCCCGAGATGGTCAACCCCAAGAGCGAGCTCTATGAGAAGCACAAGGATTGGGTCATCACGCTGCCCAACCGCGACGAGTATTACTTCCGCAATCAGCTCGTACTCGACCTCTCAAACCCCAAGGTTCAGGACTATGTGTACAGCATTGTCGACAACCTGATGACCAAGTACCCCGACATCGCATTCTTCAAATGGGACTGTAACTCGCCNATCACCAANATCTATTCAAACTACGAGAAAGAACAGACCGACCTGTATGTGGACTATGTGAAGGGTCTCTACAACGTGCTTGAGCGTATCCAGGCCAAGTATCCCGACCTGATGATGATGATGTGCTCGGGTGGTGGCGGCCGCTCAGACTATGAGGGCCTCAAATACTTCACCGAGTTCTGGCCCAGCGACAACACCGATCCCATNGAGCGNCTNTACATNCAGTGGGGATTCTCNCAGNTNTTCCCNGCCAAGACNCTNTGNGCNCANGTNACNACNTGGAACCGCTCNACCCCNGTGAANTTCCGCACCAATGTNGCNATGATGGGTAANCTCGGNTTNGACCTCAAACTCGANGANATGTCGAANGANGANGTNGAATANTGCAANCGNGCCATCAAGAACTACAACGCNCTCAANCCNATCATNCTNGANGGTGANCAGTACCGNCTNGTNTCNCCCTANGANGGNNAGCATACNTCATCGACCATGTATGTGGGCAAGAACGACGGCAACGCCGTGGTGTTCACATTCGACATCTATCCCCGCTACAAGCAGAATATCTTCAAGAGCGAGGCTAGTGTCAAGCTCGCCGGACTCAATCCCGATGCACGCTATCGTGTGACCGAGATTGACCGCACCGACGGCAACGACAGTGTCATAGGCGAGTACTCGGGCGACTATCTGATGACTGTCGGTCTGCCCTTGTTCACGCTCAACCGTCTCAACAGCCGCGTATTCACTGTCAATAAAATCTGAACACCGCGCCCCTGATGAAACATCTCGTTGTAAAACTTCTCACGGTATGTGCAGTCATGGCTTCGGCCGTGACTGCCCGTGCCGCCAACGTCATCACGGTAACACCCCCACAAGGTGATGCTACGGCGACGCTGCGCGATGCCATTGACAGGGCGGCTGCTTTCAACGGCAAACCGGTGACCATAAAACTGGCCCCCGGCAACTACAACCTGAGCCGCGATGAGGCAACCCCGTTGCTTTATCATGTGTCAAATACCACGTCGGCCGACGAAAATCCCGACCCTACCAAGCACATAGGGCTGCTTCTAAAGAACCTGAAGAATGTGACACTTGACGGCGGCGGAGCGTGGCTGGTGACACATGGCGAGATGACGACATTTGTTGTCGACTCGTGCTCGGGCGTCACGCTGACCGACTTTACAGTCACGGCGGCCGACCCATCGGTGCCAGAGATCAAGATTTTGGCTGTAGGTCGTGGCAGTGTCACGTTCGAAGTGACGCGGCCCTCTGAGTTTGAGGTCAATGACGGCCACTTCCATTTCAAAGGGTGTGGCTGGGTGTGTGCCGATGGCGGACGCCTGACCAATCTACCCGAGTATGCCCAGGTGTTCTATCCTGACCGCAATGTCACCCACCGTTGTGAGTCGCCGCTCAAAGGCTACAAATCGGCCCGTCAGCTCGACGACCGTACGGTCATGATGACCTATGACCNCNCACCCGATGTACATGTAGGTGAGGTGTACCAGATACGNCACGGCATACGCAACGAGGTGTGCGGCCTCATAAACCGCAGCAGCGATGTCACCATCGACAACGTCGAGTTCAACTTCCTCGGCAACTTTGGCATCGTGGGTCAGTTCTCAGAAAATCTCACATATAATAATATAAGGTGCAGGCCACAGGTTGGCTCGGGTCGCACTGACGCCGGTTTTGCCGACTTCGTGCAGATGTCTGGTTGCAAGGGGCTCATACGCATAGCTGATTCTCACTTTGAGGGTGCGCACGACNACCCTATCAACATTCACGGCACCCACTTGCAGATTGTAGGCTCGGACTCGCCACGTGAAATCAATGTCAAGTACATGCACGGTCAGACATACGGCTTCATGCCCTGTGTCCCGGGCGACAAAATCGAGATAGTCGACCGACACACGCTCAACGCTATCGGAGAGGCTACAGTGAAGNAGNCCGAACGCATCTTGATGANTATACCTACCGGCTCACACTCGGCAGCGCCCTGCCGACGCTGCCCGACGGCTATGAGCTGGGCGACCTCGCTATCGAAAATGTGACGTGGACACCGCGTGTCGAGATTGTCAATAACTANTTTGCGCGCACTCCCACNCGCGGCGTGCTNATTACGACNCGCGGCAAGTCGCTGATTGAGGGNAATACCTTCTTCCGCATACCGATGTATGCCATTCAGGTGTCTGACGATGCCCGTGGTTGGTACGAGTCGGGCCCGGTGCACGATCTCACCATACGCCGCAACACGTTTATCGATTGCAGCACTCCCGTCATAGGCATCTTTCCCGAGATTGACCGCTTTGACAAGCCTGTTCACCGCAACATCACAATCGAGGCCAACCGCTTCATCATGTCAGGCGGTGGCAAAGCTGTCGTGGTCAGGGCATCGGACGGTCTCACCGTCAAAGATAATGTCTTTGACTACACCGGTCATGATGTGCAGCCCACAGCCGCCGACCTCGTCGAGCTCGAGAATGTAACCAATGTCAGAATTGAAGATAACCAAATAGTAACCACCTACTGATATGAAACATCATATATCATTGTCACTAATGCTAGCCTCGGCGTTTGCTGTATCGGCCGGTAATTTCACTCAATATGTCAATCCTTTTATCGGTACGGGTCCCATTGACGGCGGCCTGTCGGGCAACAACTACCCCGGCGCCACAGCTCCGTTCGGCATGATTCAGCTCAGCCCCGACACTCACCCCGTGCCCGACTGGTACAACGCATCAGGATATGACTACAACGATTCTAAAATCTACGGTTTCTCACACACACGCCTCAGTGGTACGGGTGCCAGCGACCTGATCGATATCCTGTTCTTCCCAACGGCCACCGACAAGACCGAGTCGACCTTCTCTCACGACAACGAGGAGGCTCACCCGGGCTACTACTCGGTAGTCCTCGATGCCGAGGGCATACGTGCCGAACTCACCTCGGGACGCCGCGCCGCCATGCACCGCTACACCTATCCGGCCGGCAGCGATGCCCGTCTGCTCATAGACCTTGACCACTCGGCTCAGAAGGGTAGCTGGGACCGCAAGATAATCAACTCGCAGATACGCGTTGTCAACGACCACACCATCGAGGGCTACCGCGTCATCACCGGCTGGGCCAAACTGCGCCGTGTGTATTTTGTCGTTGAGTTCAACAAGCCTATTGTGAGCACAGCGCTTTATGACGGCGGCTCGACCCACAAGGGCTGTACCGTAATCAATGGCCGCGAGCTGAAGGCATGGCTCGATTTCGGCAAAATCACCGGCAATCTCGTCGCCAAGGTAGGCATCTCGGGAGTCTCGTACGAGAATGCTCGCGCCAACCTCGACTCTGAGGTCAAGGGCTTTGACTTTGACGCTCTGGCTGCGTCGACCGATGCCTCCTGGGACAGCCAGCTGGGTAAAATCGAGGTAGAGGGAGGCACTGACGCCGAACGCGAGATGTTCTACACCGCCCTGTATCACACCATGATACAGCCCAACATCTTCAGCGACGTCAACGGTCAGTATGTCGGCGCCGACTATGCCGTNAAACAGCTGCCCGAGGGTCAGAATCAGTACACCACCTTCTCGCTGTGGGACACCTACCGCGCCGCTCACCCGCTGTACACCATCATCGAGCCCGAGGCAACGGCCGACTTTGTCAACTCGATGCTCAGACACTATGACGACTACGGCTATCTGCCCATCTGGCACCTGTGGGGTCAAGATAACTACTGCATGATAGGCAATCACGCTATTCCCGTTGTGGTTGACGCCGTGCTCAAGGGCATTCCCGGCATCGACGCCGAGCGTGCTTATGCCGCCGTCAAGGGCTCGTCGACCAATCCTCACCCGGGTTCTCCGTTCGACATATATGACGAACTCGGATATATGCCCGAAGACAAGATATCACAGTCGGTGTCAATCACTCTCGAAGACTCGTTCGACGACTGGTGTGTGGCACGTCTCGCCGAGCATCTGGGGTACACCGACGACATGGCGTTCTTTGACAACCGAGCCGGCAACTATGCCAACGTTTACAACCCCGAGACCGGTTTCTTCCAGGGACGTAACAGCGACGGCAGCTGGCTCGAGCCGTTCGATGCCCTCAAGTTCGGCGGCAACGGCGGTTACCCCTATACCGAGGGTAACGCATGGCAGTATTTCTGGTATGTGCCTCAGAATGTGCAGGCCCTCATTGACTACTGCGGCGGCAAGAAAGGCATGGTTAAGAAGCTCGACGACTTCTTCACCATCACCGAGACGTCGGGAGCTAAAAACGACAACATCTCGGGCTCAATAGGCCAGTANGCCCACGGCAACGAGCCGTCACACCATGTAGCCTACCTCTACAACGACTGTGNCGCTCCGGCCAAGNCTCAGGACATGATTCACAAAATCATGACCGAGCTTTACACCACCGACCACTCNGGCTATGCCGGCAATGACGACTGTGGCGAGATGTCNTCGTGGTACGTTTTCTCGGCTATGGGTTTCTATCCGGTCAATCCTGCAGCCGGTGAGTATTATCTCGGCACCCCCACATTCGACCGTTGCATCATACATCTGGGCGACGGCAANGACTTCACCATCGAGGCCAACCGCAAACGCCCCGACGCCTACCGCGTCAACTCGGTAATGCTCAATGGCAAGAAACATCAGTCGNTCAAACTGCAACATGGTGACATAATGCAGGGCGGCAAGCTGACATTCAACATCNAGTAATCAATCCGGTTCATATAAACAGTTAAGGAGGATATGCCGGCGAAGTTAATCGCCGAGACATATCCTCCTTGCTATATATGGTTATGTAGTGGGGTTGGGGTTATCAGAGAGCCTTTTTAACTTTCTGGAAGGTGTTCTTTGAAAAATCACCGACTTTTTTAGCTGTTTTTACAGTGCCTTCCTTGGCCTTGTTGTAGACCTTGACTGTTCCATCGGCAACTTTCTCAGAAGTTTCGACGGTGCCCTCTTTGGCTTTGCCATAGACTTTGGCTGATTTGTCGGCAACTTTCTTTGATGTTTGGACAGTACCATCTTTGGCTTTGCCGTAGACTTCGACCGATTTGTCAGCGACTTTTTCAGATGTTTCGACGGTGCCCTCTTTGGCTTTGCCGTAGACTTCGGCCGACTTGTCAGCGACTTTCTCAGAAGTCTCGACAGTGCCTTCCTTGGCTTTTTCGTAAGTATCTGATGTACCGTCGGCTACTTTCTCGGCTGTGCTGACAGTTCCGTCCTTGACCTTTTTGTAGATTTTTTTCACTCCGGTCTTGACTTTGTCGACAGTCGAGACCTCAGAACCACTTGTCTCAGGAGTCGCTGATGGCGACTCGGCGTACATGTAACCAAGCGACACCATCGCCACGGCTACTGATAAAATAATTCTTTTCATAGTGTTTATCAGATAAAGTTTGTGTTTTATCAGAAAACGTCTTTAAGACTGTAATGGTTGACGCGCGGTGCACAAAAAATGTTAAGACCCCGTTCCCAAATATTTATTAACGCCGAGGCGAAGGTTATGCCAATCCAACAAGTTACAAATGCTTAAAATCATATAACTGAATTCGGGTGGAATTAATTGAGTGCTGATGTATAAAATTACCTTATCATCGCATCTCTCCGGCGCTTTTTGCCTTGTTCTTCAGTTACGTAGCTACGGCTACGCTCCTTCATCACAAGACAAAAATCACTCAGAGATATGCGACCACGGCGTTAACAAATATTGGAGAACGGGGTCTAAGTAACACCGTGAGGAGCTGTCGGCTAATACAATAATTAAAGGGTAGGGGCGTTATCAATTTATAGCCGGCTGTGTAATTTTTGACCGGCATATATGAATGATTGTAATGAAAGCGGTTAGATTTATACTTTGCATGTTGCTTCTCGCGACGGGCTTCGCGGCCAGCGCCGACAGGCTGAATGACAAGTTGCAGAACAGGCCCTATGCCGATCTGCGACCCTGGCATCTGGGCTTCTCGGTGGGTTTGCACGCCCAAGACCTGTCGTTTTCGCACAACGGGCTTATGACCGACGACGGCGAGACATGGTTCATGGAGCAACCGTCATTTTCACCCGGTTTTTGTGTCAACGGCCTTATCGACCTGCGTCTCAACGAGTATTTCTCGGTTAGGTTTACTCCCGGACTATATTTCGGCAACCGCGAGGTCACGATGGTCAACACATCGGGCAGTGCCGACGATGTACGCCTGAAGCAGAACATCAAATCAACCTTTGTGGTGCTTCCCGTCGACCTGAAGTTTGCCGGTCAGCGCTACCGCAACTGCCGACCCTATCTTATAGGCGGTCTGATGCCGGCTATCGACGTTGCCAAGAAACGCACCGACTATCTCAAACTCAAGTCGGCCGACCTGTATCTCGAAGTAGGCTTCGGCTGTGACTTCTATCTGCCATATTTCAAGCTCAATCCCGAGATAAAGTTCTGCTTCGGACTAACCGATGTCATCAAGCACGACCGCCCCGACCTTGTCGACGATCCTGGCATGATGAAAATAACCGATTCGCTGAAACGTGCCACCAGTCAGATGGTGGTGCTTACGTTCTACTTTGAATAACTACCCCTCCCCTCCCCTCGATGTCACGATACAGCCTCACACACAGTCACATGTTGCAGCGTCTGCTGCTCGCCGTCGCTCTCATGCTGCCGGCCCTGCGTGCCATGTCTCAGAGTGACGCCCAGCTCACACAGTATTATGAGGTGCCGGCCTACTACAATGCCGGAGCCATCGGTACGACCGACCTGCTGAGGATACGTGGCGGCATGAGAATGCAGTGGGTGGGCATTGACAACGCCCCGCGCACGTTCGTAGCTACTGCCGACATGCCCCTCAAGCTGCTTGGTAAACGCTTTGCAGTGGGCCTTGTCACAAGCCAGGGCAGCATGGGCCTGTACAGCAACATGAACCTCGGCGCTCGCCTCGGCTATCACCAGCCGCTATTCAAGGGACGCCTCAGCGTGGGCCTCGGTGTCGGTTTCATCGACCAGAGTTTCAAGGGCTCGGAAGTCTATCTGCCCGACGAGGACGACTATCACCAGGGCAGTGACGACGCCATACCCACCCGCGACATCAGAGGTAACGCACTCGACCTTAGCCTCGGCGCTTTCTACACCCACAAGTGGTTTTGGGCCGGCCTCTCGGTCAACCACCTCAACAGTCCTACGGTGACGTTTAACTCTGAGTCGGGCGAGGGTGGTTCGGAGAACAATTACGAGTTTAACGTCGGTCGTGCAGCATATTTCATGGCCGGTAGCAATATTCAGGTAAAAAACACGTTATTAGAAGTGATACCCTCGTTGATGGTCAAGAGTGACTTCAACTTCACGACGGCCGAGGTAACGGCCCGTGTGAGGTATAACAAATTCCTGTCAGGAGGCATCGCCTACCGCTACAATGACGCCATTTCGCTCATTCTCGGCGCCGAGCTCAAGGGGTTCTACATCGGCTACAGCTATGACTACCCTACGTCGGCCATCGCCAAGGCTTCGAGCGGCAGCCACGAACTCATTGCCGGTTACAGTCTCAAACTTGACCTGTCAGACAAAAACAAGAATAAACACAAGAGCATACGCATAATGTAATTAACTACATGAGAAAGAAATCAATATACTTAACCCTGGCAGCCATGACACTCGTCCTGGCTTCATGTGCCGTTGGCTCACAGAACCGCACCGGCGGCGAGGTTACCGGTGTAGGTGGTTCGGCCCTCACCGAGCCCACCCCCTACGGCATGGTGCTGGTGTCGCGAGGTTCCATGCACATGGGCCCCGGCGAGGACGACTCGCTGTGGCACATCAAGGCCGCTCCCAAGGGCATGTCGGTCGATGCGTTCTGGATGGACGAGACCGAGATTACCAACTCAAAGTACAAGCAGTTTGTGTTCTGGGTGCGCGATTCAATCATTCGTGAGCGACTCGCCGACCCCGCGTATGGCGGCAACGAGGAGTTCAAGATCGAGGAAGACCGCGAGGGCAACCCCATCAAGCCCTACCTCAACTGGGCCAAGGCCATACCATGGCGCAACGCCAACGAGGACGAGCAGCGAGCCATTGAGAGCCTGTACCGTACCAATCCTATCACAGGACAGCGCGAACTCGACCCTGAGCAGCTCAATTACCGTTACGAGACCTATAACCACACCGAGGCTGCCAAGCGACGCAATCGCCTCGACCCGCGTCGCCGCGAGTACAACACCGACCGCCCCGTGCCCACCGATGTGCCTGTAATCTCTAAAGATACTGCCTATGTCAACGACGAGGGCGAGATTGTACGCCAGACCATCACCCGTGGTCTCACCGGCGACTATGACTTTGTCAACACCTACATAGTCAACATCTATCCCGACACCACGGCCTGGATTAACGACTTCGACAATGCCTACAACGAGCCTTATGTCCGCCTGTACTTCTCGAACGGCGGCTACAACGATTATCCTGTCGTTGGTGTAAGCTGGGAGCAGGCCAACGCGTTCTGTAACTGGCGCACCGACTTCCTGCGTCGTTCGCTGGGTCGCGAGGGCGTCTACATCGAGCCCTACCGTCTGCCCACCGAGGCCGAGTGGGAGTTCGCTGCCCGTGCCGGTGTCGATGCCAACAAGTTCCCGTGGGACGGCGACCTGCCCATGAGCGAGGACAAAGGCTGCTTCTATGCCAACTTCAAGCCCAACGACGGCAACTATGTCAAGGACGGACACCTTATAACGTCGCGCGTCGGGACATACGCGCCCAACGACTTCGGCCTTTATGATATGGCCGGTAACGTGAGCGAGTGGACATCGACCGCATTTACCGAGAGCGTAAGCCGCCTGACATCTGACCTCAATCCCGAGTACCGCTATGACGCGGCAGTCGAAGACCCCTACAAGATGAAGCGCAAGATCGTGCGCGGCGGTTCGTGGAAAGATGTAGCCCAGAACATACGCAGCGACATGCGCATGTGGGAGTATCAGAACGAGCAACGCTCATATATCGGATTCCGCTGTGTGCGCTCGCAGATAGGCTTTGCACGCGGCCAGAAAATCAACACTAAGAATAAGTAAACGATAAATACGGCAATGGGAAAAATCAAGCAATATCGCAATGTTATAAGTCGGTTCATCTCGAGCGAGAATGGCCAGCGCTTCTTCAACTTTGCCTACAGTATAGGCGCCGCCATCGTGATTTGGGGTGCTTTGTTCAAGATTCTGCACCTGCCCGGTGGTAACGCCCTGCTCTCGATAGGTATGGGCACCGAGGTATTTATGTTCATACTCACGGCCTTTGACCGTCCGTCCGCTGATTACAAATGGGAGCGCATCTATCCTGCACTTCTTGATAAAGAGCAGGCCGACGATGACGTTGTTGAAGGCACTGTGTCATCACCTTCGGTACACGGTGTGGCCGGCGGCACCACCGTTGTTATTAACGGCGGCGGTACAGGCTCCTCGGCGCCAGGTGTCATTACAGCAGGCGTCGGTGCTATGTCAGGCGGCCCCATGCCGTCGGTATCAGGCTATGGCGCACAGCCCACAGGCGACCTTGCCGGCCAGATGGATGCTTTCAGCGCCGAGATGCAACAGTTGCGCGAGACTACACGCCGTCTCAACGAGGTGTCGTCGACACTGCTCGAGTCATACCGCGCTATAACCGAGAACTCTGACAATATCTCGGCCAACTCTAACGGATATGTCGAGCAGATGCAGGCCCTCAACCGCAACATACAGGGCCTCAACACTATCTACGAAATTCAGCTCAAGAGCGTGTCGAGCCAGCTCGATGCCATTGACCGTGTGAACCGCGGCATCAAGGAAATCAGCGACATGTACATGAACACAGCCAACAATAGCTCGCGCTACTGTGAGGAGACCGAGAAGATGGCTCTCAACATGCAGCGTCTCAACAACGTTTATGAGAAGATGCTAACGGCCATGACTATCAACATGTACCCCGGCATGGCCGCTACACAAGCCGCCAATCCCACAACAACACCGACTGAATCTAACGCGAAATAAATGGCTGCCAATAACAACAGGCTATCACCCCGCCAGAAGATGATAAACCTTATGTATATCGTCCTCACGGCCATGCTCGCCCTCAACGTCTCGAGCGATGTCCTCAACGGCTTCACTCAGGTTGAGGACGGACTGACACGNACCAACGACAATGTCGAGCAGCGCAATGCCGCCCTGCTGGCATCGCTCAAATCGTTCAGCGAGCAGAACCCCGACAAGGGTCTGCCCTGGTATGAGAAAGCGGCCGAGGTGCGCGAGTTAACCGACCGTCTCTANCGNCAGGTCGACTCGATNAAGCTNCTNATTGTCACCAAGGCCGACGGNAANNATGCCGATATACATAATATTNTNAACCGNGACGACCTCGAGGCCGCGTCGGTCATCATGCTCAATCCGGCCAATCGCCGTGGTGAGCTCCTGCGCCGCGACGTCGATGCCTATCGCGAGTATCTCGCCTCGATTGTCACCGACCCAGTAAAGCGTGTCAACATCGAGGCCGCACTGTCAACCGACCCCGNNACCGCTCCCGGCGAGCTTGCCGGCTCNAGNTGGGAAGAAATGAANTTTGACAACCAGCCCGTGGTGGCGGCTGTGACGCTGCTCACCAAGCTGCAGAACGATATAAAGTATGCCGAGGGCGAGACCCTGGCCACACTGCTTGCCAATGTCGACGCCGGCGATGTCCGTGTCAANGAGCTCAACGCTTTTGTTATCCCCCAGTCGCGTTTTGTGATGAGGGGTGGCCGTTATCAGGCCAACATTGTGCTTGCAGCCGTCGACACCACTCAGCGACCGGCCATCTACGTGAACGGTACACTGCTTGCCAACGACCAAGGCATGTATGAGACCGTCACNGGCGCTACCGGCAACTTCGACTACAGCGGTTATCTCGAGGTGCCTCACGGTGATGGCACTGTAACCCGCCACGACTTCTCGTCGAGCTACACTGTCATCGAGCCCACCGCCACCGTGTCGGCTACCATGATGAACGTGCTCTATGCCGGCATCGACAACCCGATAAGCATCTCGGTNCCCGGCGTGGCCAACGCCAACGTGTCGGCCACCATGACCAACGGNACACTCACACGTCAGGGNGACCANTGGATAGCGCGNCCCGCCAATGTNGGCCAGGAGGCCGTCATAACGGTCAACGCCGAGATGGACGGCCGACGNATGGACATGAGCCAGACCCACTTCCGTGTGCGCAAGTTGCCCGACCCGACNCCNTTCATCATTTACACCGACGCTCAGGGCAACCGCGACCGCTATCGCAGCGGTTCGGGCGGCATAGCCAAGGGTACCCTGCGTCAGTCGCCNGGCATCGAGGCCGCTATCGACGACGAGTTNCTCAACATAGCGTTCAACGTCGAGTCGTTCGAGACCGTGTTTTTTGATTCGATGGGCAACGCCTCGATCGAGCGTAGCAATGGCTCGGCATTCTCGCCGCGACAGCTCGACCGCTTCGCCAAGATGCGTCCNGGCCAGCGCTTTTACATCTCGGCAGTCAAGGCATCGGGGCCCGACGGCGTGACACGTACGCTCACCCCCATTGAGGTCATAGTCAAATAAATGTAATAACAATACACTTCACAATGAAAGTAATCAACATACTACGCTCATTAACACTCACGGCGCTCATGTCGGCCGGTGCGCTCACCGCGTTCGCCCANTCGTCACAGTCTCAGAGTACCGGAATACGTCGCGGTGCCCGCGACCGTGCCGCCGAGGCACAGCNACAGCAGAGCCCCGGAGTGACACAGCGCATGCAGTCGTTCTACGAGTCGAGCGAGGGCTCGGACGCCGACNTGCAGTGGATGCGTGTGATATACCGTTCGCTCGACCTCGAAAANCCCGCCAANCAGGCACTCTACTTTCCCGAGGAGCCTTCAGAGGGCGAGGAGAGCCTCATTCGCATCATACTGAGACTCGTTGCCGACGGTCGTATACCGGCCTACGAGTATCTTGATGGCCGTGAGGACTTCACTGATAAGTCGCGCCTCAATGTGGCCGAGATGCTTGACCGCTTCCACATTCCCTACACCCAGGCCAAGGGTTCGACCGACAAGAATCCGCGCTTCACCATCGAGCCCGACGACTTTCCCGCCTATGAGGTGCTGTCCTATTACATTGTCGAGCGTTGGGAGTTNGANACCCGCTCAAACAAGATGGACGTCAAGGTCGAGGCCGTTTGTCCNGTNATACACCGTTCGGGCGATTTCGGCATGGAGAGTGTCAAGTACCCGATGTTCTGGGTCAAGCTCGAGCCACTGCGTCCCTACCTTGCCCAGCAGGATATATTTGTCGACGACGACAATAACCTCACCCGCTTNACCTACGATGACTTCTTCGCGATGAACATGTACGACGGTGAGATTTACAAGACCCGTAACCTTGCCAACAAGTCGTTGATGCAGCTATATCCCGACCCCGACGACCGCAAGCGCGCTCAGGACAGCATNCAGGCNCGACTCGATTCATACGACAAGAACCTGTGGGTGCCCACCCGCGAGGAGTTGCAGGCTGCCGCTGCCAAGCGTGACAGCATCGAGGGCAAAGNNCCNGTNGAGAANGCCAANCGCGAGACACCGCGCCGCTCNACCCGTTCAAACAAGTCGCGCGCTCCCAAAGTCAAAGAGAACGACGGCCCGAAGACCCAGAGCTCGGCCGGTTCGGCTGTACGCTCGGTACGTCGCCGTCGATAATCAGCAATGCCTAATATGAAACGTTTGTTTCTCACCTTATTACTGCCTGTATGCCTTGCGGCCTACGGGCAGTTGCCGTTACCTGCGGTACCCTCCACGCTGACCGCTCCGCGTGACCGTGCCGACTACATCGCCACTCATTTCTATGACGGCATGGACTGGAATGACGCGGCTATGTCCGGGCCCGACGCTGTGATGCAGTCGTGGGCCGATTTTCTGAGCGTTCTGCCCCATGCCACACCCGACACAGCCATAGTGGCTATATATGACTTTATGCACACCGTTCCGCCGTCACAGGCCGACTATGTCAACGGGCTTGCCGAGGGCTACCTGTATGCCATCGACTCGGAGATGTACAACGAGACGTTCTACCTCGCCGCGCTCGACGGCCTGGCTACCGACCCTCTGCTTGACGAGACGGCTGCGGGCTTGTATCGTTTGCGCCACGACTATCTGGCCCGTTATGCTCCCGGGTGTGAGATCACCGGCCTGATGGTATCGCCACTCGACGGCGGGTCACAGTTTGATATATGCGAGGCTGCCGGTAAGGCCGCCGAGGTTATGTTGCTGTTCTACGACCCCGACTGTGACGATTGTCACGAGGCTATGCACACACTGTCGACCGATCCCGATTGGATTGCGCGCCGACAGTCGGGCCAACTGCTGGTGGTCATCGCCGAGATTACTGATGAGGTCGAAGACCGCTTCCCCATACTGGCTGTACCGTCTATTTACATGCTCGACGGCGCCACACTCACTATTAAATCACGTAATTTACCATTGTCAAAATGAAAAAGATAGCATTAGTTACCGGTGCTACATCGGGCATCGGAATGGCATGTGCCACCGCACTTGCCGCTGCATCATACCGTGTAATCATCACCGGCCGCAATACAGCGGCACTTGACTCGCTGGCCGACCGCCTGGCCCGAGAGCCTGGCCCCGAGTCGGTCTGCAAGCTCGTCTTTGACGTCTGCAATCTCGAGGCGTGCCGTGAGGCAATCGGGTCACTTCCCGCCGACTGGCAGGCTGTCGACGTGCTTGTCAACAATGCCGGCCTCGCCTTGGGCCTTGAACCTGAATATGAGGGCGACCCGACCGACTGGTACACGATGATCGATACCAACATAAAGGGTGTGCTTAACATGACACGTATTATCGTGCCCGGCATGATTGAGCGTGGTCGCGGACACGTCATAAACATGGGTAGTGTGGCAGGCGATGCCGCCTATGCCGGCGGTAACGTCTACTGTGCCACCAAGTCTGCTGTAAAGGCTATCACCGACGGACTGCGCATCGACGTGGCTCATACACCGTTGCGCGTCACCCTCATCAAGCCCGGTCTGGTCGAGACCAACTTCAGCCGTGTGCGTTTCCACGGTGACAACGAGCGCGCCGACAATGTGTACAAGGGCATCGAGCCGCTGACCGCCGACGACATAGCCGATACCGTCGTGTATGCCGCTCAGGCGCCGGCCCATGTGCAGATAGCCGAGATGCTTGTGCTCGCCACCCATCAGGCCAACGGCAGCTTCATCTATCGCGAGAAATGAAAACGGCCCTCTCGTTCATCTCAGCGGTTGTCGCCGCTGTCATGACTGCCTCGGCCGCCGATTTCACGGCAAGCGACATCACTGTCGACAATAAGAAACAACACGTCACNCTCGGTGCTACCATCACCCGTCCTGTCGATGCCNCACCGCGTGCGGNCTTAGTGCTTGCCACCGGCAGCGGCGCTCANAACCGCGACGAGGAGCTGCTCGGTCACAAACCGTTCAAGACAATTGCCGAGCANCTGTCGTCNAACGGTTATGCCGTCCTGAGGTTCGACGACCGTGGGNTAGGCGAGAGTACAGGCGACGCCGCCTCAATGACTACCGACGACTATGTCACCGACATCACTTCGTGTCTCGATTACNTGAAGGCAACGTTCGGCGACGGCGTTCCTACGGGTGTGCTCGGCCACAGCCAGGGTGGNTCAGCCGCCATCAANCTGGGCNGCGACACATCGGTGTGCGACTTCATTGTCACCATAGGTGCACCGGCATGGCCCGGCGACTCGATTATCATGTCACAGGCCCGCGCCATGACCNTAGCCATGACAGGCAAATGGGACGGNGAGCCGTTGCAACGCCGCCTGCTCGACATGGTCANGAGCGACGTGTCATCGCTCATGCTCAGCCCCATGCTTTATGCCGAGGTTGCCCGAACACTNGGCGAGATGGCCAAGATGCCCGAAGTTCAGCAACAACTTATGGCTCAAACCTCGGCCATGTGCTCGACCGCTTATCGCGACCTNGTNAAATATGATCCTACGGCCGACATCAAGGCTGTCACAGTGCCTTGGCTTGCACTCAACGGCAGTCATGATATGCAGGTGTTGCCTGAAAATCTCGNTACGATTGAGCAACTGAACCCGGCGGCCGACACTCGTCTGCTTGACAAGCACAATCACCTGCTGCAACGTTGCTCTACAGGCATNGTTCAGGAATATGCAAGCATCAGCGAGGACATCTCGCCCGATGCCCTCGCTGTCATACTCGCCTGGCTCGACAGCCTACAGCTATAAAATATTAGAATGAGAACTGGGCCATGAGGCCGACNCGNCGGGCCCANCGGTGCTCGCCGCTGTAGTTNTGGCGCATACCGAGGTCAAACTCGGCNCCTAACTGCATGCGTGGTGTCATGTTCCAGAACACGTTGACGTCGCCGAACAGGCCGTATTTGTACTCGTCGGGCCCGACAGGCTTGGCCGGCAGATAGCGGCTCTCGCTGGCCGATACCGATACGAACAGGTTGGNACGTATGTTGTACTGTACNCCCAGGCTCCAGCCTGCCATGGCCGGTGCATACAGCTCTCCGGGNTGGTCGGGNGACGGTATGAGGTCATAGTGGCCTATCNGCATGTCGCCGCACATGCTCTGNTAACCGTGACCGTAGCACAGTGTNGCGTATGTGGTNAGCGGCGTGGCGGGGTGTGCCACCGAGCTTAGTTGCAGGCCCCAGCCCACACGGTTGTGGTTGCGCTGGGCAATCAGATCGCGGTAGGACAGTGTGCGCACTATGCCGGCGAGCCTTACGTGCTGGCCGGGTGCCCACTGGTATTGACCGAAGGCGGCAAAATCGGGCAGCCAGTTGGTNACGTTGGCTGTAGACTGTCCGTCAACGCCCGGNGCGGGCGACGGAGTCTCGACCGATACGGCTACCGTCCAGCGCTGCTTGAATGTGGGCATATAGCGCACGAGTACCGATGTGGGCGAAATCTTGTTGTTAGGCCCCTGCGCGTCGACCGTGGGCGCTATGGCCGACGGGTCGCTGAATGTCGAGTTGGCATAACCTATGGTGAAGTCGTTGATAATGGCATAAGCTTTCTTCAGGTGAAAGTCGCGGCCCTGATAGCCATTGAAGTTGGCCTCGATATAGAGTTGGTAGTCGCCTAACATTTTGTTGCGACCCAACACCCGGAAGAACAACGTTGATCCGGCCGGAGTTGTGCCGAGTTGACGCATGTTGGTGGGGTCGGGCGTCATCGGTATGAGGTAGGGGGCAAATCCCGANGCCGGTATGGCTCCGCCCCAGTCATAGTAACCGCGCATGCGTACACAGCCACCGATACCCATCGCGAGTTGGGCATCTTTGCTCATGAACAGGAAATAGGGTGCGGCCGGGTCAGAGAAGTGTCTGAACTGGTCGTAGTAGAATGTGATTATCTTCTTTTGGANCGAGTCGACATCGGCGTCCGACAGGCGTCCTGTGCCGTCGAGATTAACAACCTTGTGCGACGCTACGAGGGCATCGGTCTGTTGGTCAACAAGGCTTTTAGTCTGGGCATTTGCCGTCAATGCACATGCGAGAGCTGCAACGCCGGTCAGCATCGGCAGTAGTGTGTGTCTGAGATTCATGTTCAGAGAGCGATTTGGGTGTGATGAATAAAATAGTGTTTTTTAACTGTTGTGTTAAAATTAAAACATCACGTCGGCCGCTTTTGTTTGGCTATGACGCCGAATATTGCTAAATTTGTCATTATGAAACTATTCGCAGCACCGTTGCAAGGATACACCGACGCTCCGTTTCGTCATTGGCACGCCGCGCTATATGGCGGTGTCGACGCCTACTATGCCCCGTTCCTGCGGGTCGAGAAACAGGCGCCGGCGTCAAAGGCCTTGCGCGACATCACGTCGCCGCTCAATGCCAATCACACCCTTGTGCCTCAGATTATATTCAATAGCGCCGACGAGTTCAGACTGCTCGTCGACACGCTCACAGGCCTCGGTTACCGTCGTGTCGACCTCAACATGGGTTGCCCGTTCCCGCCTCAGGTACATCGCGGTCGTGGTGCCGGATATGTTGCACGCCCCAATGCGTGGCGGTCGCTGTTGGACGCCATGACCCACTATCCCGACGTCAGCTTTTCGATTAAGATGCGTCTCGGGGCCGAACAGCCCGATGAGTGGCTGATGGTCGCTCCTATGCTCAACGACATGCCGCTGACCTCGGTGACACTGCACCCACGCACGGCCCGGCAGCAGTATCGCGGCGACCTGTACCTTGACATGGCCGATCGTTTTATCGACACAGTGCGTCACCCGGTGGTGTTTAACGGAGAGATTACCACACCGGCTCAGTACGAGGCAATTGTCACCCGATACCCGTCGCTCGATGGTGTCATGATAGGTCGCGGACTACTCGGCCGCCCCTCACTGTGCGCCGAAATCGCCGCTGGTCGTGAGTGGAGTTCCGAGCAACAGCGCCTCAAACTCATAGAACTGCACGACCACCTGTTTGAGCACTACTCGGGCATATTGTGTGGCGACACACAGTTGCTCGGCCGTATGAAAACCTTTTGGGACTATCTCCCGCTTCCTGACAAGCGCGTCACCAAACAGATAGCCAAATCACGCACACTCGCGGCCTATCATGCCGCTCTCCTTAATTTTCGCGCGATGTGATGCAGCCGTGTGGGCAGCGGTTGACACATTTGAGGCAACCGATACAGGCATCGGCAGCGACTATCTTCACGTGGCGGTGTCCAAGAAAATCCACTTTGCCCAGTACTGATTTTGGGCACGACTTGACACATTTCCAGCATGCCACACAGTGGTGTGCGTCAATCTTGATGTAAGCCGTCTGTCGACGGGCCCGCAGTTTATCTAATATTCCCATAGTTGTAATTTAGTCTTTATATACCATAAGACACATACCACCACAAAATATTTTATCACACATTGTCTTTTTTCAATAGGGCGTTGGTGAGGCTGTCAAATGTATCAATCATCAATGTCGGGGCGGCTGATGTCAGTTCTGCGCGTTGTCCGTTGCCGTATGTGACGGCGCAAGTGGCTGTACCGGCTGCATGACCCATCATAATGTCGACCGCGGCATCGCCCACAGTCAGTGTCTCGTTGGCACTCCACCCACAGGCCTGCAATATTTTCACGACCGGCTCGGCCGACGGCTTGCCGTGCTCAACGTCGTCGCCACCTATGAGCATGTCAAAATAGTCTTCGATGCCGAATTGCTTCACATACTCGTCGAGCGACTTGTGGCTGCGGCTGCTGGCGATGGCCATTCGGTAGCCGTCATGGTGTAGTGTGTCGAGTGTCTCGATGACCCGTGGAAAGCATGTGACACCGAGTGGCCGTTTGAGCTCGTCAAAGATGCGGCGATATGTGCCGGCGAAGTCGCGCGCCGCCACCTCGTTGGCCGGCCACAGCACTGACGGCACATCTTCGAGTCTCAGACCTATGGTCGCGCGGCACTCGGCGTCGGTGTGCGCCTCGAGTCCAAGCTCGGCTATGGTTGCTTGTATCGTAGCTACAATCAGGGGTGCAGTGTCAACCAGTGTCCCGTCAAAGTCAAATATGATGTTGCGAATAGTAGTCATCTATATCAATTTTTTAGTCATTTCATATTGGTGGCAGGCGAGGTCAAACCCCGACGCCTCAAGGAATAGCCTCATCGGGGTGCATGTGCTGTCGATGTTCAGTGCTTTTGCGCGGTCAATGTGGTTGGCGCTTGTCAGTTCGGCCAGCAACCGTGACCCTATGCCGCGTCGCCTATGGGCGGGGTCGACTGCTAACAGTGTGATGTCGCCATAGGCTGTCTCTGATACTCCAAAACCCACCTCCCGGCCGTCAGGCGAGTACGCTGCCATGCACAGGAACGCACCCTGATTGCGCCCGACCGACGCGAGTGTATTCTGCCACGACGGTGTGAAGTCCATGAAGTGCCCCAGTTGTGCAATCTCGTCGACCGTAGTCTCACCTACGGTTACAACGGCAGCCGCTGCACGGTCTGACACGCTGTCAATGACGTGGCTGTTATCGGCTGTGAAACAGTCTAACTTTCTGACTCGCTCAAACCCCTGGCGTGTGTATATCTTGACTGCCGGCGTGTTGTCGGTCAGTACCTCGAGCACGTATGTGTCAACGCCGGCACTGACGAGATGATCGGTCTGGAAACTGAATATGCGGTCGGTGAGTCCCATACCGCGATACTCCCTGACTGTCCCAGTTCCTGTATCATAGGCTGATGTGTGGCCGTTGTGGCTATCTATGCCGTTGATAATGAACGATACGAGACGGCCATCGCCGTTCAGTGCTCCGAACGACAGGTCAAATCTGGCTCCGCGTCGCTTGAGCATCGCTGCGAGCGACTGTTCGTCGAGCGTGATGGCATAGTCTGAGAACGCCTCCAGAAAAGCCTTGTGTATCACAGCCGGCTCAATCCCGGCCAGGCAGCGTATTGTGATATCGTTGTCAGTCATAGGTGAGTTGATTGTGCAGTTCAAAGTTAGCCATTTGCCGCCACATTGCCAAATCTTTGAGTATCGCCGCGTTGTAGTACGTATAATGTTAAAAACAACCAATCATGAATATACGTCAGCTGCTTACGGTTTTAATCTCATTCATGGCCTGCGGCGCCGCGGCCCAGTCAGTCTATCCCGGTCAACATGCCGGCAAGATGGTGGCAGACACCGGCGTGCCGGTGAAGGCTTATAGTTTTGACCTAAAGGACGTCAGTCTGCTGCCCGGACGTGTCCGTGACAACCTTGAGCGCGACTCGGCATGGATAGCATCAATACAGGTCAACCGCCTGCTGCACAGCTTCCGCACCAATGCCGGTGTCTTCGCGGGTCTTGAGGGCGGCTATGAGAGTGTCCCCAAGCTCGGCGGTTGGGAATCGCTCGACTGTGACCTGCGCGGCCACACGTCGGGTCACCTGCTCTCGGCCTATGGTCTCATGTATGCGGCCACTGGCTCTGAGTTGTTCAGGCTCAAGGGCGACAGCCTTGTGAACGGACTCGCCGAGGTACAGGCTGCACTGGGCCCGTCGGGTTACCTCAGTGCCTTCCCCGAGGAACTTATCAACCGCAACATGCGTGGCAAGAGCGTATGGGCACCCTGGTACACACTGCACAAACTGCTGGCCGGACTCATTGACCAGTATCTGTATGCCGACAACACCGAGGCTCTCGCTGTGGCCCGTAAGATGGGAGACTGGGCGCACGGCAAGTTGAACGGACTGCCCGATGAGACACGCCGCCTGATGCTGCGCAACGAGTTCGGCGGCATCAACGAGGCGTTCTACAACCTCTATGCTGTTACCGGCAACACCCGTTACCGCGACCTGGCCGCATTCTTCTATCACAACGACGTCATCGACTCGCTGCGCGACGGTGTCACCGACTTCGGTACCAAACACACCAACACATTTATACCCAAGGTGATTGGCGAGGCCCGTAACTATGAGCTTGGAGGCAGTGTCGACTCGCGCGCCATCTCCGACCTGTTCTGGCACGAGATGACCGAACATCACTCGTTTGTCACCGGGTCGAGTAGTCAGAAGGAACATTATTTCGCCCCCGACCGCATGGCCGACTTTATCAACGGCTACACCGGTGAGACGTGCTGCACCTACAACATGCTTAAACTCTCGCGTCACCTGTTCTGCTGGCACGCATCGCCCGAGGTGGCCGACTACTACGAGCGCGCGCTGTTCAACCACATTCTCGCCCAACAGGACACGGCCACAGGCATGGTGTGCTACTTTCTGCCACTGCTCAATGGCGCCTACAAGGTCTACAGCACCCCCGAACAGTCATTCTGGTGTTGTGTCGGCAGCGGGTTCGAGAGTCATGCCAAGTATGCCGAGGCTATCTACTATCACACGGCAGCCGACACCCTGCTCGTCAACCTGTTCATACCATCGCGGCTGACATGGCGTGAACGCGGACTCACCGTGACTCAGACTACCGAGTTCCCGGCCGACGGCCGCGTCACCCTAACCATCGATGATGCGCCCGATGCGCCGCTGGCCATAGCTCTGCGCTACCCGTCGTGGAGCGGAAAGCCCACCGTTCGCATTAACGGTCGCCGGCAGTCCATAGGCCGTGCAACCCCATCAAGCTACATTACCCTGAACCGCCGTTGGAAAGCCGGTGATACCATTACAGTCGATTACCCCATGTCGCTCCACCTCGCGACCGTTGCCGGCGATGCCGACCGCGGAGCGCTGCTCTACGGCCCCATCGTTCTGGCCGGAAATCTTGGAACCGAGGGTATGCAGTCGCCCGCACCGTTCTCCGACCCTACCGTGCGCAACGACTACTACACATACGACTACCACGTGCCGGCAACATTGCCCGATACTATAGCCATTGACCGCGCCAACCCCGGCCGCTCCATCACTCCAACCGGCGAGCCGCTGCACTTCCGCGCCCCCAACGGAGTCGAGTTGCTGCCCCTGTACGATGCCCATCACCACCGCTACGTTGTCTACTGGCATCTGAGGTGATTTGCATATATAGCATTATTGTTGTACATTTGCAACATAATGGCAAAACCTATACGAAATACACCGATTCTTAGCGGTCGCGATGCGGCAATTTTTAACGCTGAGATATCAAGTCTTCCCCCTGCATCAGAACGCAGGAGGGAGAGGGAACGTATTGCTGCAAGTGTTGAGCAATTAAAGTTAATGATTGCTGAACTTCCTCAATGAGCGCACAAATAGATAGCATTCCCTTTAAACGGCTTTCTTCCGACTCCGAACTCTATCCGTTTGATTGCGGTAATGCCGACCTGACTGATTTCTTTTTGAACTCGGCCAAGGATAGTATGAAAAAGCTGCTCTCAGTGACATATTATCTTGAAGCTGAAGGTAAGACCGTACTGTTCTTCACTCTGTCGAATGATAAAATTGCTGAAATAGAGCAGAAGAATGGTGAGCTATTGTTCTCAAAAAGTTTCTTCAGAAAACTTAAAGATAAATTCGGGCGTACAAAACATCGTTCGGACTATCCGGCTGTTAAAATAGGCCGATTTGGAGTTAATAAGGAGTATCGTGGAACCGGCCGTCATTGGGGATCACGAACTCTCGACTTTATCAAATATTGGATGATAACCGAAAACAAAACCGGTTGTTGTTTTATAACCGTTGATGCCTATGCCACTGCGGTAGGATTTTATAAGAAGAACGGTTTTAAGTTCCTCGGTGAAAAGGAACGCAAGGGTTATGAAGACTGGCAAAAAAAGAATTCGGATTACGGCAATCGCGAATTAATCGACGATATCCCAACATTTGCTATGTATTTCAATCTGCTCTCGCTCATTGATGAATAATAACGCCTGTTTGTTAAGTTGACTAATCATTTAATTTGTAGAATGGAAACATCAGTTACTAAGCCACGTTACGATTTGCTTGACGGCCTTCGAGGTGTGGCCGCTCTCATGGTGATACTCTATCATGTGGGCGAAGGGTTCGCGACATCGTCACGCGACCAGGTTATCAATCACGGTTATCTTGCCGTCGACTTCTTCTTCGTGCTGTCGGGTTTCGTAATCGGATATGCCTACGACGGACGTTGGCAACGCGGCATGTCGACCGGCAACTTCATTTTGCGCCGTATCATACGCTTGCAGCCCATGGTCGTTATCGCCGTGCTGCTCGGTGTACTGTCGTTTGTCATACAAGGCTGTGAAAAGTGGGACGGTACGGCTGTCAGCACATCGGCCGTCATCATGTCGCTCATCTGCGGCCTGTTCCTAATACCCGCCATGCCCGGTACCGCCCCCGAGGTGCGAGGCAACGGCGAGATGTTCCCACTCAACGGCCCTTCATGGTCACTCTTTTTCGAGTACATCGGCAGCCTGTTCTACGCCTTATTTCTGCACCGCATGTCGACCCGTGTGCTCACCATATTTACCGCTGTAGCCGGTATCATACTCGCCTGTGTAGCCATAGGTAACGGCTCGGGCGATTTCCACCTCGGCGTCGGCTGGACGGCAGCCAATGGCGGCTTCTGGATGGGTCTGGCCCGCATGACGTTCTCATTCTCGGTCGGTCTGCTCATGTCGCGCCGCTTCAAGCCCGTCAGGATAGGCGGAGCTTTCTGGATATGCTCGGCGCTCATCGTTGCCGTGCTGTCAGTGCCGTTTGTGGGTGGCGAGACATGTCCCGTGGCCAATGGCTTCTATGATGCGCTGTGTACACTGATTGTGTTCCCCGCCATCGTCTATCTCGGAGCCTCGGGCATCACTACCGACGCCTGGTCACAGCGCACGTGTGAGTTCCTCGGTGCCATCTCCTATCCGGTCTACATCATTCACTACCCGTTCATGTACATGTTTTATGCCTGGGTGTGGAGCCGTGGCCTCAGTTTCAGTCAGGTCTGGCCCGTGGCCGGCGCCATCATCGTCACCGTCATAGTGTTGGCCTGGTTGTTCCTGCGCTACTACGACGAGCCCGTGCGCCGCTGGCTCACAGCCCGTTTTCTCAAATAATACGTGTTAAATTTTGTTTTATCGCCAAAGTTTTCATAAATTTGGGCACTGCTATCGCCACACGTTGGCATAGCTTTATGTTAACCGACTTAATACCACATTGTTATGGAAATGCCAGAAGAGGCTCTCGAGCCTGTTGTTGAGACTAATGTTGCAGTAGAAGAAACCGAGGCTCGTCCCCGCATACACTATACCACCGTCGATGAGGTGCTTGAGGCTGCACGTCAGCTTGCCGAGCGCGACGCCGACGAGATAGCCCGCGACGAGGTCTCAAGTCTCAAACAGCAGTTCTATGCACTGCGTCGCGCTCAGGCCGAGGCTAATACCGACGCTGAGACAGCCGAGGCCGCGCCTGCTGCCGAGACAGCCCCCGATGCAGTCGAGACCGACTTCCGCGCCCTGCTCGACGTTATAAAGGAGAAGAAGGCCGCCCGCGCCGCCCAAGTCGAGGCACAGCGCGTAGCCAATCTTGCCCGTCGCGACGAGATTATCGGCCTCATGCTCGAGATGTCGGCCGATGCCGACAACGTCAACCGCGAGTTCCCCCGCTTCAAAGAACTCCAGCAGCAGTTCAAAGAGGTAGGCGAGGTGCCCGCCACCGAGTCGACAGCCCAGTGGAAACGCTATCAGGACGCCGTCGAGCATTTCTATGACCAGTACCGCATCAATAAAGACCTGCGCGACTACGACTTCCGCAAGAACCTCGACACCAAGACCATGATTTGTGTCGAAGCCGAGGCTCTCGCCAACGAGGCCGACGTCGTGACCGCCTTCAAGCGCCTGCAGACCCTCCACGAGACATGGCGCGACACAGGCCCCGTGGCCAAAGAGCTGCGCGACGAGCTGTGGAACCGCTTCAAAGACGCATCGGCCGTCGTCAACAAGCGCTATCAGGCCTACTTTGAAGAGCGCAAGGCCCTCGAACAGCAGAACGAGACCGCCAAGACAGCCCTGTGTGAGCGCATCGAGGCCATCGACCTCGCGGCCCTCACATCGTTCAAGCAGTGGGACGAGCAGACAGCCGCCATACTCGCCGCACAGGAAGAATGGCGCGCACTGGGCTTCGCATCACCCCGCGTGAACAACAAACTCTTTGCCCGCTTCCGCCAGGCATGCGACGCATTCTTCGCTGCCAAGGCCGCTTTCTATAAAGCTGCCCGTGACCAACAGGCCGAGAACCTCGCCGCCAAGACAGCCCTGTGTGAAGAGGCCGAGTCGCTCAAAGACAGCACCGACTGGCGCCGTACTGCCGACCGCCTTGTCGAGCTTCAGCGTCGTTGGAAAACCATCGGAGCTGTACCACGCCGCCAGAGCGACGCACTGTGGGCACGCTTCCAGCAGGCATGCGACTACTTCTTCGAGCAGAAGAAAAAAGATCTCAGCGATCTACGTTCGAGCGAGCAAGCCGCTCTTAAAGCCAAACGCGACATCATTGCCCGTCTCAAAGATATTGCCGACGCCACCCCCGTCGACGAAGTGAACTCGTTGCTCAAACAGGCCGATACCGACTGGCGTCAGGCCGGCCACGTACCTTTCCGCGATAAAGACAAAATCTACGACGAGTACCGCGCCACCGTCAGTGCCCTGCGCGACCGCTTCAAGCTCTCTCGTTCAAGCCGTTCAATGGCCCGCTTTGAGAACACCCTTGCCGACATAGGCAACGATACCGCCAAACTGTCACGCGAGCGCGAGCGTATAGTACGTGCCTACGAGGCTAAGCGCCAGGAGCTCAAGACCTGTGAGAACAACCTCGGATTCTTCACCACCAAGTCGGGTCGTGGCAATGCCATGATAGCCGAGATGGAGCGCCGCATCGCCGGCATTAAAGAAGAAATCAGCACTCTCGCCGCCAAAATCCAGCTCCTCGACAACGCCTGATTATTCAATAACCCCACACATACATAATGCACGATGGCAGCCCCTCCCCGGCCCTCCATCGTGCATTTTTGCATTCCTACTCCCCCGCAATTGTTATCTGGAGCGGTGGGACGCAATAAAAAACCTCACTGAACGCGGGGGTCAGTGAGGTTGGGCGGTGGTGATCCGGATGCGACTCGAACGCATGACCGTCTGCTTAGAAGGCAGATGCTCTATCCAGCTGAGCTACCGGACCATCGCACTTATGCGGTGCAAAATTACAAAAATTCTGCGTAATTAGCTTACTCTTGTCTCTTTTTTTTACATGCCGTGACTTTTTTATTAATCAATAGAGTCCGCAGACGCCTTCGTAGAGCCATGACATGAACTGGGCCTCCTCGATTGTTTCGCCCCAGCCTACGGGCGACATGCCCTTCCAGCGTTCGTTGATGAAGCCGGCGAGGTCGTCGAGACTGTCTTTGGCACAAGCTCCGCTCGAGTCGAGCAGTCCGGCGGCGCGGCAGGCGCAGAGCTGTCCCTGGCAGGTACCCATGCCCATGCGTGTGCGGCGGCGCAGGTTGAGCAGATTGTGTACATGCAGTTCGCTGATGGCATAGTTGACCTCGGCTACCGACACTTGCTCACACTCGCACACGAGCGACTCGGCGGCGGGGTCTTTGCGATCGATTTTGCTGCTCATGGTGCCGTGACGTCCCTCGGCGGCTTTCTGGTCGGTACTGAGCTCGATGACGTGGCTCTTGGTGCGGCGCCAGCCTTTGAGGCGGCGCTGTTTGCGCACTTCAGACGGCTCGGATCCGGGCAGTGGGTCGCGGGCAGTGGTACACTGGGCGTCGACGCCGAGTTTGCGACAGGCGAGGTCGGTGGCCCACTCGGCCATGAGGCGGTAGGTCATGAGCTTGCCGCCGGTGATGGTGATGAAGCCTTCGACGCCGTCGCGAGTGGCGTGGTCAAGACATACGATACCGCGGCTGATGGAGCGGCCCGAGGGGTCGTCGTCGCTGGCTACGAGCGGACGTACACCGGCGTATGCACGGAGTATGCGTGTGCGGGCGAGCTCGGGGGCCAGTTTGGCGCCCTCGCTCATGAGTATGTCGACTTCGGCGGGTGTCACCTCCATGTTGTCGACCTGGTCAAANGGCACGCGGTCGCTGGTGGTGCCGATGAGGCAGATGGTGTCGCCCGGNACGAGAATGTCGGCGTTGGCGGGCTTGCGGCATCGGTTTATGACCATNTTGTTGATGCGGTGGCCGAAGATGAGCANCGCNCCCTTGGCGGGGAACATGTTGACTGTCACGCCGGCCATCGAGGCGATGTTGTGGCCCCAGATGCCGCCGGCATTGATGACGAGCTGTGAGTAGGCTGTCGATGTCGCNCCCGTGCGCGAGTCGCGCATGTTGACGCCTACTACGCGGCCTGTGGCATCGGTTACGAGCGACACGACCTCGTGGTAGGTGAGNACCTTGGCGCCGTGACGGGTGGCGTCAATGATGTTGGCTGTGGTGAGGCGGAAGGGGTCGATGGCNCCGTCNGGTACCTTGACNGCACCNATGAGCGACGGNTTGACCGACGGCTCGAGTCGGCGTGCCAGGTCGGGNTCTATGACCTCGGCNTTGATACCGGCGCGGTTGCAGCTGTCGACAAACAGCGACTGGTAGGCCAGGTCGTCGTCNGGCAGGGTGATGAACAAGCCGCCNGTCTCCTCGACACAGTGGCGCGCTATGCGTCTCAGCGTCATGTTCTCCTTGATACACTCGGTAGCGCTCTCGCCGTCGGTNACGGCATAGCGGGCACCGCTGTGAAGCAGGCCGTGATTGCGGCCGGTGGCGCCGGCTGTGAAGTCNAACCGCTCGACNAGCAGNACGCTCAGTCCGCGCAGGGCACAGTCGCGNGCAGTGCCGGCACCCGTGGCGCCGCCACCTATTATAATGACATCAAACTGATTCTTGTTTTCCATAATTCTCTTACTGCATGTTGGCCTGNCGTGTCGCCTCGAAGTCGATGGCGTCGGCAAGNATTGAAATCGGGTTAACAACACGGTAGGGGGTCGACATCTCGATCTGCCACTTGCAGGTCTCGCAGTCGGTGACCACAAAGTCGGGGTTCTCGCGGGCTATGGAGTCGAAGAGNGTCTTGCCGATGGCCTGCGAATACTTGTAGTTCTCCTTCTTGAAGCCATAGGTGCCGGCGATNCCACAGCAGTTGTTGTCGAGNACGGTGACCATGGCGTCGGGTATCATCTTGAGCAGTTCGATCGAGTAGACACCCCAGCCGAGCTTGGCCATGTGGCACGGNGTGTGGTAGGCCAGATGNTAGGGGAAGCCGTTCTTCTTGAANACGAGCTTGACCTCGCCGCTCTCNATGAGGCGGTANAGGTAGCGTGTGGCGGTCATGATGTTGTCGCGCACGTCGGCGTTGTCGAGACCGAGCAGGTGGGGGTACTCGTCGCGCATGGTCAGAATGCAGGTCGACGAGGTAGCCACNACGTCGGTGCCGCGGCTGACNGCNGNGCGTATCTCGCGNAGGTTNATNCGTGCGGCGTCGGTGGCCTGCTTGATGAGTCGGTTGGCTATGCGGGCCACGCCACAGCATTTCTCGCCGGGCATGAGGTCGACNCCTATGCCACAGGCNTTGAACAGCTTGACGAAGTCTTTGCCNAGGCGCGGGAAGTTGTAGTTGACATAGCAGCCGTGAAAGTAGGTTACACGGCGTGTGTAGCGCTCCTGGTGGGNGGCGGCNTGGCGGCGGAACCAGGTGGTGAACTTGCGNGGTGTGTATGACGGGAACGTGCGGTGACGGTCGATGCCCAGCGTGAGNTCCATCGCCATCTTCACNGGGGNGAGGCGCAGTATGCCGTTGACGGTGGGCGACAGGCGCGTGGCTATACCACCCATAAGGTCGGTGTGGGCGAGCATGCGGTCGCGCAGTCCGGCGCTGCCGTGACTGTACTTCATGCGTGCCTGCTGTATGATGTCGCCTATGCGCACGCCCGACGGGCATGATACCTCGCAGCGCTTGCAGTTGAGACAGTATTTCAGAGCTTCGTTATAGAAGTCGCCGCGCTTCAGGCGATAGCGTTCGCCNTCGGGGCCGGCCTGTTTGGGGCCGGGATATAGCGGATTGACAGCCGTAACAGGGCAGTAGACGGTACACACGGTACACTTGACACACTGCTCGAAGTTGTTGGGGCTGATGTTAGATGTATGTATATCGTTCATAGTGTCATGATCTTGGGGTTGTGACATCGAGGGCGGTGAGCAGTGCCACACCGGCACCGCACCCTTGCTTTATGGGGTTGCAGCCTCCGGCTACCGAACCGACGCATTGCAGGTTGGTGATGGTGGTGCCGTTGANNGACGGGTGCCAGTCGTTGTCGGTGGCGACACCAAACTCCATGAAGGGCTGTGCCTGACCTATGTCCTTGTTGAACCAGTCGGCACGGTCGGCGGGATAGTTGACATCGAGGCCGAACACCGGCTCGATGACCGACGAGGGNGTCGCTACCAGGCCGTGGCTGAAGAATGAGCCGGTGGCCAGAATGAACTTAGAGGCTGTGAGCGGCTCGGGGCCNTGGTTNTTGGTGAACACNGCCTCGACACGGCCGTTCTCGACGCGTGCATGGGTGACGGTGTCGCCGTTCATGAACGTGCCGCCCAGGTTGGTGAAGTAGCGGTTGAGCATCATCTGGGCCCGTACGCCGGGCACTGAGGTGGGCATCGTCGANATGAAATACAAGGGCTTGTTGACAAGGCGGCGCAGCAGTGACACCATCAGGTCGTCGGCGAGACCGAGGACGGCGGGCATCAGTATGGCNTCGGCATTGCGGCCTACGCTNTTGATGCGNCCGGCCAGGTTGCACACGGCGCTGTAGTCAAGCACGCGGGCNATGTTGGCGGCGCGCATCTCGGTGNCGCTGCGTCTGAGGTTGTCGAGNTCCTTGATNGAGGTCGATGTGATGGTNCACTCNACNCCGTGGTCGNGCAGNCCGCGCGCCAGNAATGTCGGGTAGAAGTCCTGAAAATCGGCTATGTTGACTATCGCNACCGAGCGCCANGGCAGCCNGTCGGGGCTGTCAAANGTGGCAAAGTCGTCGAGCGTGAGCCATGCNGGCTTAATCTTGCCGAGCGGTGTGAGGCGATAGCGGTTCACGTAGTGGTTGCCCGTAGTGGCGATGCCGGCGCGTGACAGCANCGGCTGNACCAGCGGCAGCAGGCTGAGCATGCGGTCGCGGCCTATGCGGCGGTACGGGTGTGTGTCGGGCAGCTTGTCCATCGCCTCGACCGGNTTGGTGACAGGCTCGCCGTCGACCGCTCCGAGCAGCTCGAACGAGCCCGACGAGAAGTGCAACGCGCTCTGGCCGGCCGATATGATGGCCGTGCGTTCGCCACGCTCGGCCGANGCTATCGCAGCCGTNAGGCCTGTGAGGCCGCCACCTATTATTATAGTATCAAAATTCATTGCAGTGGGGGGNAAGCTAAGGTATATAATCTCTATTTTTAAATCAATGCCGCNGTGGGGTGCGGGTCACCGGGCACGGGCCTCGATGATNAGGCGGCCGAATGTNGCTACATTGTCGGCAGTGATGGTGGGGCGCGGNTCGGCACTCATGGCCGTGTCGAGGGTNGTCTCGCCCGAGAGTACCAGCACATCGAGGGCGCCGGCGTTNCGNGCTGTGGCAACATCGGTATAGATGCGGTCGCCGCACATCGCTACNTCGTCGGGGCGCAGGCCGCGGCGAGCCATGATGCAGCGCAGCATGTCGGGGTTGGGCTTGCCGATGACGATGTCGGGTTTGCGGCCGGTGGCGTGCTCGATACATGTAGTCATCGAGCCACAGTCAACGAGTATCACCTCCTTGTCGGTGGGGCACACGCGGTCGGGGTTGGTGGCNATGTAGGGCAGNCCCNGTGATGCCCACCAGGCGGCGCGGCACAGNCGGTCGTAGGTNAGNGTGGTGTCGAAAGCCACGACCAGCAGGTCGGGACGGTCGGCGGGGTCGTCGGCNGTCATNTCGAAGCCGGCCTCCTCAAACTCCTTGATCATGCTGGGTGTTCCGAGCACAAACAGGCGGCGTGCGTCNGGAAAATTCAGCTTGATGTAGTCGATNGTGGCCACAGCCGTGGTGTATATCTCGTCGGGGGTGGCGTCGATNCCCAGCTTCTTGAGCTTGGCTACATAGTCGGCCACCGANCGNGTGGGGTTGTTGGTCAGGAACGAGTAGGTGATGCCGGCNCGGCGCAGGTCGTCAAGAAACCCCACCGTCCAGTCAAACAACCGTGAGCCGAGGTATATNGTGCCGTCCATGTCGAGCGCCACATGTTTTANCGACGCGCACGCGGNGCGCAGCTTGTCGTCAGATAAAGTGCTTGTGTACATATATATAGTGTGCTGTTTATTTGTCTTCNTCATACTTGATCTGTGAGGCNCGCTCGTAACCGTCGCGCGGAGCCTTCCACATGGTCATCAGTATCACCATGCCTATGAATGCCACCACGATGATGGTCTTGAACACCATGCCCCAGCCATACCAGTCGGCCACGTAGCCNACGAGCAGNCCCGANAGTCCGGCGCCNACATAGCCCAGAATGCCTGCCAGGCCGTTGGCGCGTGCCGAGGCCTCTTTGGTGGCCTGGTTGCCGAGTTCGATGCCTATGAGGGCCTGNGGGCCGTAGATGCAGAAGCCNGCACCCACGAGCACGAGCACCGTGAGCGTGAGGCTGGCGCTCTCGGGCAGCAGCATGAACAGTGTCATGAAGATGCCGGCGCCGAGCATACAGAANACACACATGCGGTGGCCCTTGCCGGCAAAGAAGCGGTCNGTGGCCCAGCCGGCAAATATAGTGCCTATGATACCGGCTATCTCNAANGCGGCCACGCTCCAGCCGGCGCTTTCGATNGAGAGGCCGCGGCTCTCGCTGAGGAATTTGGGGCCCCAGTCGAGAATGCCCATGCGCACGACNTAGACGAACAGGTTNGCGATGCAGAATGTCCACACCCAGCGGTTCTGCCACACCATTACTTTCTCAAAGCGCTTNCGTGCGGCTGCCGAGCGGGTCTCCTTATAGCCGCCGAGGCCCGTGTCGGGCAGGTCGGGNAGNCCCACCTCGCGAGGCTCGTCGCGTATGCCGGCAAACAATACAATCGCACCGGCCACGGCGATGCAGGCAGGGAGCCAGAAGCACCACTTCCAGGCACCGTAGTGTGACGCGTAGGCGAGCACCTGGGTCGACAGGTCGGCATCGCTCACGCCGCTGGCCGACAGGTTGGTTGCCAGCAGCTGACGAACGGNCTCNTTGTCAGACATNTTGGTGCCCATCGTGCCCATGATGTAGCCGCACACCACGACGGCGAGCGCGGCGCCTATAGAGTGAGAGCAGTTCCATATCGACATCTTGGTGGCCAGCTCGCTGGGGTGAATCCAGTGAGGAAGAATGCGNGCACACGGCGGGTAGCCCATGCCCTGAAAGAACTGATTGACAATGATGGTGATACCCATTATGAGAATGAGGAACTCGACCATGCGCGGGCCGCCGGGCTGGCCGGTAATCCACGAGCTGAGGTCGGCCCCGAAGCCGAAGGCAAAGTTGGCCAGCGCACACAGCAACAGGCCCACAGCCATGACTACACGNCCCTTGACGCGGTCGACGAGGTAGCCGTTGACAAACCTCGAGAAGCCATAGACGAGCGAGCCGGCAAAGATAATCCAGCCGAAGCTTTTGTTACTGATACCATACTCGGCGGTGAGGCCGGGCATGGCGATTGAGAAGTTCTTGCGCACGAAATAGAAGATGCTGTAACCGATCATTGAGAACAGTATCACGCGCATCTGCCATGACATGAAGCGTCCGCGCAGGGCACCCAGAGCGCTGTAGGGATCTTGTTTAGCCATAATGTATAATGTGGTTCAGGTATGATATATTCTAACTTATTTAAACTAATTAGGCCTGTCGAGGTGTCAATGAGTTTAAGGNAGTTATTTTAACGCCTACAAATATACACAAAATATAAACAAATATTTTAAAAAGTGCCTAAAAATTGCGCTCCACCCCGGTTTAGTAGGCATTTGGGTCGCCGCCGATGGCGTTCGTTATGGTGCGGATTATGATTTTGATGTCGAGCAACAGGTTCCAGTTCTCGATATACCACACGTCTTTCTCGACGCGTCCCTCCATCTGCCACAGCTCTTCGGTGGCGCCGCGGTAGCCCACCACCTGGGCCCACCCCGTGATGCCCGGCTTGACGACATGACGCAGCATGTAGCGGTCGATAAGGCGCGAGTAGTCGGCCGTCTGCTTCACCATGTGAGGCCTCGGCCCCACCACCGACATGTCGCCCCTGAGCACGTTGATAAACTGGGGCAGCTCGTCGAGCGACGTGCGGCGCAGGAAGTCGCCCAGCCGCGTCTTGCGCGGATCGTCGGCCGTGGCCTGGCGGCTGTCCGAGTCGTTGTTGACCCGCATCGTGCGGAATTTCCAGCACAGAAACTCCTGGCCCTTGTAGCCCGTGCGCAGCTGCTTGAAGAACACCGGCCCCGGCGACGTCATCTTGATGGCGATGGCTATGGGTGTGAATATCAGCGGACTGACGAGCATGAACGTCCCCGCGAACACGATGTCGAACGTCCGCTTCAGGGCGCGGTTTATGTTGTTGTCGAGCGGGTTGTTGTGGGCCGCCAGCACAGGTATCGAGCCTAAGCGCCTGAGGTGGAACGTGCGTGCCACGCTGCGCGACAGCCTCGGCACGAAGTAGAATGTCACCATCTGCTCGTCGGCCACACGCAGTACGGCGTTGAGTTGGGCCTCGCTGCCCGACAGCGTGTAGTATATCTCGTCGATGTGGTGCTTCTCGAGGTAGGCCGGCAGGTCGCGGTCGATCGTGCCCAGATAGCGGCCGTTGCCATAGCGCCCCGGCTCGTCGTTGTCAAAGTAGCCGTGAATCTTGAAGCCATAGCCCGGGTCGCGCAACAGCTCGTCGGCAATGCGCCTGGCGTGCTCGTCGTGACCTATGATGATGACGTCGACATAGTTGCGGCCACGGCGGCGCAGGGCTTTGACAGCCAGGCGTGTGACAATCCAGCTCAAAGGCAGGCCCACAATCAGCAGTCCGTAAAACTCGGCATAGAAATCCCAGTTGATTGACGGTATCTCGATGAAGGCCACGAGCGCCAGGAAGATCACCGCGTGAAGCACCACCGTAGTGAACGCCTTGCCCACAAGCCTATCCATGTGCAGGGCACGCTCGCGGCGCTGAGGCATCGACATGCGTGCCAGTGGTATGTAGGCCGCGTTGACCAGCACCAACAGCATGCGCCGCGACTCGGCGGTGATGTCCGGGTTGAGGCACAACGCCACTATCAGCAACACGTTGAGCACCACAAAGTCAGACAACAGCATCGCATACGGCACATATATGCCGTATCGTCCACGTGTAGTCAGCTTCTCGCTCGTCATGATGCTCTGATAATCGGTTCAGAACACAAATATACAAAAACTTTCAGATTATATCCAAAAATCAATGCTCAATGTGCAATTCAACACATTGGCAGGCCACAGGCACCGCTCACAAAGTGGCATACGTGACATCCGACCGGTCGTAACTTACTGATGTGCGGTATTAACGCGCTGCAGCGCTGTAGGGACGCGAATTTTCGCGTCCGCCGCGCCGTTGTTGTGTGGCTGGCGTCCCTATGCTAACTTGCTGATATGCAGTATTAATGCGCTGCTGTGCTGTAGGGACGCGGTTCATCGCGTCCGCCGCGGCAAAGTACAATTGCAACCCCCGCGTCCGGGTGCGAAAACTCGCGTCCCTACACTAACTCACTGATATGCAGTATTAACGCGCTGCTGTGCAGTAGGGACGCGATTCATCGCGTCCGCATCGAGATAGCGTTTATCCCCTTGAGGACTGCCTTTTCCCGGCGGACGCGAAAATTCGCGTCCCTACATGCGTGACATCCGACCGGCCGTGACTTGCTGATGTGCTGTAGGGACGCGATTCATCGCACAGCTGTCCGGTTAAAATTTTAACAATTGCTCCTAATGCATAGATTTTTAATGTATTAGGAGCAGTATTTGTACTCCGACCATTTTCAGTCTATATTT
>JAAVCJ010000023.1 GCA_014802385.1 Bacteroides sp. | reverse complement strand
GCGAAAATAGCTCAGTTGGTAGAGCACAACCTTGCCAAGGTTGGGGTCGCGGGTTCGAGTCCCGTTTTTCGCTCCAATAAAAAGAAGAGAACTTTAACTTATTGAATCATTCATTCTCAGCGATTAAGAGATTGTAAATGCGAAAATAGCTCAGTTGGTAGAGCACAACCTTGCCAAGGTTGGGGTCGCGGGTTCGAGTCCCGTTTTTCGCTCCAACATGACTCTCAATATATCGATCAATCTCACGGTCGGTTGAGGCGAATGATAACTTGTCCGGATGGCGGAATTGGTAGACGCGCTACTTTGAGGGGGTAGTGATCATTGGATCGTGTGAGTTCGAGTCTCATTTCGGACACAAGAATTGGTTGACAGTTGTTTCAAACAATGGTTAACCAATTTTTTTATGACATAATTAAAGGTCTTACAACTCGACATTCAGGCATCAGGTCTGAATGACAACTCGTCCGGATGGCGGAATTGGTAGACGCGCTACTTTGAGGGGGTAGTGATCATTGGATCGTGTGAGTTCGAGTCTCATTTCGGACACAAGAATTGGTTGACAGTTGTTACAAGACAACAGTCGACCATTTTTATTTTAGACCGATATAGAAACCCAACTCTCAGCTCTATGAGTAAGATAACACAGTTTGCCCGCGACTGGGCCCTCGTCATAGCCATCATTGCCGGCATAGTCTCCTATGTCGTATACATACAGCTGCCGCTGCCGGCCATCGCACACAGCATCACCAACCGCGTCATATCGGCAGCACAGCCCGCACTCTTATTCGCCATGCTGTTCCTGACCTTCTCGCGCATAGACCCGCGCTCGCTCAGGCCACGCATGTGGCACCTGTGGCTGCTGCTCATACAGGGAGGCCTGTTCGCCGCCATAGGCTGTGTGCTCATGCTGATGCCCGATACGGGCTTCCGAGTGCCGCTTGAGGGCACGATGATACTGCTTATATGCCCGACGGCAACTGCCGCGGCCGTCATCACCAAGAAGCTGCACGGCGACATCAACGACATCACCACCTACATCATTCTCATCAACCTGCTCGCGACGCTGCTGATACCCGCCTTCCAGCCGCTCGTCCACCCCACCCCGGGCACCACATTCACAACGTCGGCGCTGCTTATACTGGGCAAGGTGTTCCCATTGCTGCTGTTACCGCTCATCTCGGCCCAGCTCGTGCGCATGCTGCTGCCGCGCATCAACCGCATGATAGCCGCACGTCAGGAGCTGTCGTTCTACCTGTGGGCCGTCGCGCTGACCATAGCCATAGCCGTCACCACACGCAGCCTCTACCACACCCACACCACACTGTCGACACAGCTGTGGCTCGTGGTCACGTCGCTGCTGGCGTGTCTGTTCCAGTTCTGGGCAGGCCGACGTATAGGCAGCCACTACGGCGCCACCGTCACGGCAGGCCAAGCTATGGGGCAGAAGAATACAGTCCTCGCCATCTGGGTAGGCTACACATTCTTCACCCCCGTCACCGCCATCGCCGGCGGCTTCTACAGCATCTGGCACAACGTCATAAACACCTTGCAGTTGCGCCGCGCCAACCACGCCCGCTGACCGCGATTAGGATGATTCGTGAAATGACATATCGGCGGCGGACGCGATAAATCGCGTACACTACAGCATATCGGACGATTAAGCGTAGGGGCGTGAATTTTCACGCCTGCAGCGACCGCGCCAACACAATTGTGCTTTATCATCGTCGCGGCGGACGCGATAAATCGCGTACCCTACAGTATATCGGACGATTAAGCGTAGGGGCGTGAATTTTCACGCCCGCAACGACCGCGCCAACACAATTGTGCTTTATCATCGTCACGGCGGACGCGATAAATCGCGTACCCTACAGTATATCGGACAATTAAGCGTAGGGGCGTGAATTTTCACGCCCGCAGCGACCGCACCAACACAATTGTGCTTTATCATTGTCACGGCGGACGCAGTAGCAATTCTCATTGACATATCGGCGGCGGACGCGAGGTCAGGCAGCCGGCGGGGTGTCTTTATATTGACCGGTGCGCAAGTCGAATTTGTCGAGCTTGGCCTTCAGTTCAGCACCTCTCAGCACGGCACGGGTGTTCATCTCGGCGCGCTCACGCCGCTCGGCTTCCATGCGCTCCTCATAGCTGCGCCGGCCTCGCTCCAGGGTGTCATTGGTGAACTGAGGCGACGCTGACGACCGGGACACCTGAGTGCGCCGCCTCGCGGCCTGCGACTGCTGTGCTTCGTGCTTCTTGCGCACGGTGTAGAGCATGTGGCGCCGCTCGTCGGGCGTCGGCGACGGTATCTGAGAGCTCATCTCCCAGTCGTCAAGCACCTGCTCGACCAGACTCCTGTACCCGGCCATCGTCACCCCCAGCGACTCGGCCTGCCGCTCGATTACCGGCAGACGTGACTCGGCAAAGTAATCGTCGATAAACACCCTTCGGGCATCGCCGTCGTCGGCTACACTTTCGCTTGGCTCGGGGGTGGTAGCAGTTTGTTCTTGTTGTTGCAGTTGCAGTTGTAGTTGTTCTTGTTTTTGTTTTTCAAATTCAGTTTCTATTTGTTGTTGTAGTTGTATTTGTTTTTTTATTTCTATTTCTTCTTTTATTTCTTTTTCTATTTCTATATTAAGTCTGTTCTTTGTTTCTTGTTTGTTTTTATTCAGTTCCGAGTTTGTTTTTTCAGTTTGTTTTTCAGATTGTAATTCAGTTAGTTGAGTTTTTGGGCTTTGTTTTTCGGTCTGTTCTTTCAGTTCTTGTTTCAGTTCCTGTTCGGGGGTGTCGTCGGCCGGCATGTTCTTCTTGCCCCGACGGCCTGTCGGATTGTTGCAGACCCCTTTGCGGCCGCCACCATTGCAGGCACGTTCGTATCGAGACTGGGCAGCTTCGATCTGAGGCAGGCAGAACATCAACACACACGATGCGGCACGTGACACTCGGCCCGGAAATTCGCCACGGCAGCCGTATCGGCACAGGGCGTCATAAACTTCGAGCTGCACCTCGGGCGCCAGTGTGCGTATGCCCTCATAGAAGCTGGCGTAGAATACAAAGCTATTGTCCTCACGGTAACGTTTGACAAGTTCAAGCATGTCGACGGTGTCGTCAGTAAATATGTTTTCCATATCAAAAAAAATTAGGTTGTTTGGTTTATGTGTTGTTGTGATTGTGATGCAAAGATACAACCACACCCATAGGTTTTCCATGCAAATTTACAACGCTCGCGTCACTTTTATTTTCGCAGGAAAGATTTGCCACCCTAATAAAGGTTGCCCAGTCGTGCGGGTGATAGGGGTTATAAACGATAAAAAGGAACTTCATCACGAAGTTCCTTTTTATTGGTTTCCAATAGGTACAATTTCTAAGGTAAAAAAGATTGTTTTAGGTTTGCGATACAAAGGTCATACTTTTTTCAGTTACTACCAAAGAAAAAAATATGTTGTGCAACATAGTTTTATAATATGTTTGGTGTTTTTGACCTCTCAAAATTTATCAATTGACTGATATACAAGATTTTGAATTTTTACCCTAAAAATCGACCATTTGTGAAATATTGTTAAATTCTAAATTTTGACATTCATTTTGTCAGAAATTTGTGCGAGCACGAAGTTTTTTCCGTCCCATTTTCCGTATGAAAAATGGTGAATCCAGTCGCCGAGCACTATCAGCCGGCCGTGGGCGTCGAGCTTGTAGTCGAGCATGATGTGTCGGTGGCCAAGCACGAAGTAGTCGACGGGCTGTGAGGCGTGACGGCGCTGGTAGTCCTCGGCAAAGGCTACGAAGGGTTCTTTGTCGGGGCCGGCAAAGACGGGTTTCTCGGCCGTATAGTTGCGCGAGTGTGATGACCAGCGATGGGCGAACGGCACTGTCCACCGGGGGTGGACGGCCGAGAAGAGGAACTGGCAGAACTTGTTGCGGAAGATTGACCGCATCATTCTGAAACCGAGTGGCAGCTTGCCGAGGGCGTCGCCGTGGGCCAGGAAGAAGCGGCTACCGAGTATCTCGACGACTCGCGAACCGTCGACGACCTCGACTCCAAGCTCGCGGGGCAGATAGTCGAATATCCAGATGTCGTGGTTGCCTATAAACCAGGTTATCTTGACGCCGCGGTCTGCCATCGAGGCTATCTGGCCAAAGAACCGCACGAAGCCGCGCGGCACGACGTCGTGATACTCGTACCAGTAGTCGAGTATGTCGCCGAGCAGGTAGAGCTCGCTGACGTCGTTCTCGATTGAGCGCAACCAGTTGACGACGCGCTTCTCGTAGTCGAGCGGCGAGTCGAGGTAGGTGGCACCGAGGTGCAGGTCGCTGATGAAGTAGACGGGCTTGGCCATCGAGGCATTGGTGGGTTAGAGAAATCCGAGCTCGAGTTTGGCTTCCTCGCTCATCATGTCCTTGGTCCACTCGGGCTCAAAGACGATGTTGATGGTGACGCTCTTGATGCCCTCGATGCTCTCGAGTTTGTAGCGTGCGTCGTCGACTATGAAGTCGGCCATGGGGCAGTTGGGGGCTGTCATGGTCATGTCGATTACCAGGTTGGCGTCGTCGTCAATGTCGATCTTGTAGACAAGACCGAGGCTGTATATATCGACCGGAACCTCGGGGTCGTAGACGGTGCGCAGCATGGCCACGACTTTCTCCTCGAGTTCGAGATGCTGTTCGGGTGTCATATCTTGTGTATATAATTATATATGTATGTAAATTTCTATCTGATGCAATTACAAAAATAGGCCATTTGGCCGAGGTGTGCAAATAGGCATGACGACAAAATGAACAACTTTGGCCGTAGCGGTGTTGTATTTATGTTAAAATTAATTATTTTTGCAAACAATAACCAAATTAAAAAAATATCGTCATGAAATTCTTCACTAAAGTTATCGCTGCGATTGTTCTCGCTACAGCAGCTGTGGTGCCCGCTCAGGCACAGTTCAAATGGGGTGTCAAGGCAGGTGTCGCTGTCAACTCGCTCAAGTTCAACAAGGATGTTGTCAGCTCGGACAACCGTGCCGGCTTCACAGGCGGTCTGATGGCCGACTTCACCGTGCCCGTCATCGGCGTGGGTTTTGACGCGTCGGTGCTGTATGCAGCCCGCTCGGTCGACTTTGCCAACGACGAGGGCGACGTTACCACCAAGCGCCGCAGCTATATCGACGTGCCCATCAACTTCAAGTACAAACTGGGCCTGCCGCTGGTGGGCAAGGTTGTGACACCGTTCCTGACCACGGGCCCCGACTTCTCGTTCCTGCTGTCGAAGGAGAACGTGAGCGACGCGCTTCACAACAAGTCGTTTGACTTTGCCTGGAACATAGGTGCCGGCGTGCAGATAGTGAACCACGTGCAGATAGCCGCCAGCTATGGCTTCGGCATCACCAAGTCGGCATCGGGCCACGACTCGATGTACTCGGGCAAGAACCGCTGCTGGACTATCACGGCAGCATACCTGTTCTGATAGCCGACACATCAAGACATTATAGCGCATGCCTCGTCCCCTGACAGATACGATTTTTGAGGACGGGGCATGCTGATTTTTGACATTCTGAACTTACTTTTGTAACTTTGTATCACTATGGATACCAACTCACCTAAGAAATATCGGCTCGGTGTAGCGCTCTCGGGCGGCGGCGCACGCGGATTTGCCCACGCAGGCGCGCTGAAAGCACTCGAGGAGGCCGGACTGAAGCCTGACGTCATTGCCGGCGTCAGCGCGGGGTCGGTCATCAGCGTCCTTTATGCGGCGGGAATGAAGCCCGACGACATGCTCAAGATATTTGACGGCCAGAAGTTCAGCAGCCTCGCCAGCATCAACGGGCGTGGCAGCCTGTTCGAGATAGGCCGTTTCAGCCGCTTCATTCTCAAGAATATCAAGCCCTACACGCGGCTTGAGGAGCTGCCGATGCCTACCTATATAGGCGTGACCGATTTTGATGCCGGGGTGCCGGCCGAGTTCAGCCATGGCGAGATTGCCAAGGTGATGACCGCCTCGTGCAGCATTCCTATAGTGTTCAAGCCCATCAGCATCGACGGCACGCGCTATGTCGACGGGGGTGTGCTTCACAACCTGCCGGCATGGGTATTGCGCGACAAGTGCGACTACCTAATCGGCATCAACTGCAGCCCGCTGCTGACTGCCGACACCGACAGTAACTCGATGATGGATATAGCGATGCGCACGTTCCAGCTAATGTCCAAAGCCAACCAGGCCGAGGATATGTCCATGTGTGACCTGGCTGTCGAGTTAAGAGACATTGCCTACTACAACATTTTCAATCTCAAGGATATACGTAAGGTCTTCATAAGCGGTTACGCCTCAACGAGACATGCTCTTAAACAGCTTGACCGCACCCAACCACCATTTGTATGAACAACGACATCAAACCGATTATCTACCAGATGCTGCCACGCCTGTGGAGCAACACCAATACCAACCGCGTTCACAACGGAACCCTGGCCCAGAACGGGTCTGGCAAGCTCAACGACATCACTGACCGCGCCCTGGCGTCAATCAAGGCCCTCGGTGCCACCCACGTGTGGTACACCGGCGTCATAGAACACGCCCACTGTGCCGACTACTCGGCCTACGGCATCACACCCGACAACCCCCACGTGGTCAAGGGACAGGCCGGCTCGCCCTACGCCATCAGCGACTACTATGACATAGACCCCGACCTGGCCGTGAACGTACCCGACCGAATCAAGGAGTTTGAGGCGCTGGTGGAGCGCACCCACAGCGCCGGCATGAAGGTAGTGATCGACTTCGTTCCCAACCACGTCGCGCGACGCTATCACAGCGACGCAGCCCCGGAAGGCACCGCCGACCTGGGCGCGACCGACAACTGTGACATGCTCTTCAGCCCGTCGAACAATTTCTACTACATCACCCGCCAGCAGTTCGCGCCCGTCGACGTCGACCTGGGCCATGACGACGACGCATACGTCGAGTTCCCTGCCAAGGCCTCAGGCAACGACTGCTACACGGCCTTTCCCGGCAAGTATGACTGGTATGAGACCGCCAAGCTCAACTATGGCATCGACCCGGCCAACGGCAGCTGCCACTTCTTCCCCACCCCGTCGACCTGGATCAAGATGTGCGACATACTCAAGTATTGGGCCTCGAAGGGGGTCGACGCCTTCCGCTGTGACATGGCCCACATGGTGCCTGTCGAGTTCTGGGCGTGGGCCATACCCCAGGTCAAGGCCATCAACCCCGGCATCGAGTTCATAGCCGAGCTGTATGACGTGGGCATCTACCGCCGCTACATCTTTGACGGCAAGTTCGACTACCTGTACGACAAGGTCAACCTCTATGACACCCTGCGCGCCATCGAGTGCCACAACCACTCGGCCGCCACGATAACCAACTGCTGGCAAAGCGTCGACGGCCTGTCGCGCCACATGCTCAACTTTCTCGAGAACCACGACGAACAGCGTTTCGGCTCGCCCGAGTATGCCGGCGACCCGTCGCGTGTCGTGCCCTCGCTCGTGGTGTCGTCGATGATAGGCACCGGCCCCATGATGATATACATGGGCCAGGAACTGGGCGAACAGGCACTTGACGCCGAGGGCTACAGCGGCAAGGACGGCCGCACCACCATATTCGACTACTGGAGCCTCGACACGCTCACACGCTGGAACAACGGCGGCAAGTGGGACACGGCCCGCCTGCACCCCCAGGAGAAACAGCTGCGCGACATCTACAGACGCGTGCTCACACTGTGCAACAGCGAGCCGGCCATCTCGCAGGGCAGCTTCTTCGACCTCATGTATGTCAACTACCAGAACCCGCGCTTCAACCCCCACCGTCAGTATGCGTTCATGCGCAGCCTCAAAGGCGACTCGACGCTGCTCATCGTGGTCAACTTTGACGACAACGACGTGAAAGTCGACCTCAACCTGCCTGACCACGCATTCGAGCACCTCGACATCAAGCCAGGCACCTACAAGATGACCGAGCTGCTATCGGGCAAGAAAGCCACCCGGCAGCTAACCCCCAACAGCCCCGTCACCATCGACGTCCCGGCCAAAGGCGCCGTCATCTGGAAATTCACCCACTAAACAATATAATAGCCGCGACACTTCACTCACCGAATGCCGCGGCTATTTTTATGCCCGTACACGCACTGTATGTCGTAACACGCGCCTTATCGTGCGCCACTTGGGGAAGATAGCGTGAGGCCTCAATGGCCCATAGCTCACCACTATAACGAACAGCGACACCAGGGCCAGCATTAGCAACCAGCCATAAATCTCTTTCATCGACACCACGAGGGCCTGAACCTGTACCATACCATGCAGCTCGCCGAGCGGTATATGTGACACTGCGACATTGCAGTCGGTAAGGGGAGCACCTATAAGCGCCGCGTTTTTGGCCAGCGTGTGCCTGAGTATCTCGCCGATTATTGCCGGACCAAGGGTGGCGCCCATCACAGCGCCTGTGAAGCCGTTAACAGTAAGCGCCTGAGGAAAAACCTGGAACGGCAGGCCGCTCTGAACAATTGATGTCAGGAACACTATGGAGATGATCACCGATGCCGCACCTCTGAAGAACAACGGTATAAACAGCATCTCCTTCTCCACGCCATAATCGATCGTAAAATAGAAATAGCCCAGATAGACAGCAAGCAACGCAAACCCTATGGCAGTCATGGTCTTGTAGCGCCACTTACCGAGGGCAAATGTCAGGTAGGTGAACCCACAACCGACTATGATGCCGACGAACACATACCAGTTAAGNTCAATCACGTTGGTCTCGTCAAAACCAAGAACATTGATGGCATACGAGTGTTCAAACACATGCTCGGTGGCTATCATGGTAAAAAACACGAGATAGACACACGTAGCGCGCAGGACGTTGCGGTTGAGCATGGCCATGAACGAGATATAGGGGTGATGCAGAAACGTGGCACGCCACAGGTTAACGGCCAGACATGCAGCCCCGATGATCGTAGCCCGACATATCTCGGGCGCATCCCACCAATCAAAATAGTTGCCATAAACACACACAAACGTGAAACACATCATGAAGCCGGCCCACAGCAGGGCACCAATCCAGTCGATGCCGAGCAGGGGTAAGTACATGTGGGGGCGCACCGGCCTGACGAGTATCATCACCGCTACCATCATCAGCGCGAGCAGTGAGGTCATAATCCACTGCATGTGTTCCCAGCTGTGAAAGAATGCCGAGTAGACAGCGGCAATGCCGCTCAGCTGTATCACGCTGTCGACAATGATATACACGTAGCAGAAGAATATCGACATGTCGCGCACCGGCGTTAGCCACAGCTGTATGGTCGAGTTGCATGCAAACGTGGCCTGCATTCTGAACCAACCGGCCACGAAACATGTAACCACAAGCATAGGTACCGAGCCGGTATGGGTACAAATGAGATTGGCCACGATGAGAACCATGCACGACACCAGCAGCTGTGTGCGCGTCGAGAATCTGAACTTGATGCGGAACATCACCGCGAAGTTGATTGCCAGACCTATCAGAGAGGCATAGCCGGCCATGAGGATATCCTCCTGCATAAGTCCAGTGGTTCCCACCATGTCTGAGGCAGCCGCGAGGTAGAGTCCTCCCGAGAACTGGACTATGATAACAAAGACTACGAACAGCCACGGCTTGAGACGGCGCGGCACGAAGTCGGGAACGTCGGGAATATCAAATTTGCCCGGCGGTTGATTCCATTCAGCCATAATCAGTATTTCACTTCACACTCAACATTCAGTCCGGCGCGCAGCTGCTGCATCGCCTCGGGGGCGTTATCGGCCGTNAACTCGATACGNACAGGCACGCGCTGGCGCACCTTGACGAAGTTACCGGCCGAATTATCCTGTGGCAACAGCGACAGCGATGCCCCGGTGGCCTTGGATATGGAACGNACACGCCCGTTGAACACTACGCCCGGTATGGCGTCGACCTTTATCTCGGCTTCGCTGCCGGGCCTGATGTGCTTGAGNTGAGTCTCCTTGTAGTTGGCATCGACCCACACGTCGCCCGAGTCGACGATGTCAAGCAATGTCTGGCCGGGCTGCACGAGCTGCCCTGTCTGTACTTCCTTGCGCGAGGCGTANCCGTCACACGGCGCCACGATGACACAGTAGGACAGGTTGAGGCGCGCGGTCTCGAGCAGTGCCGATGCAAGCTCGACACCGGCGTCGCTCTGACTCATGCGCTGGCGTGTCTCGTCNACCACCGAGCGGCTTGCCGAACGTTGTCGGGCGAGCATCTCGTAACGTGCCTTCCGGGTCTCGTAATCAGTGCGTGCGGCGTCATACTGCTGCCGCGTGACAGCGTCCTGTTCNAGCAATTTTGAATATCGGTCAAAGTCTACAGCCGCCTGCTCCATCANCACGCGNGCCTCCTCNATCGACGCNTCNGTGACAGCAACGTTGGCCGACGCCACACCCACACTGCGGTTCACGACATCGCGTCCGGCCAGGGCCGTGCGGTAATCGGCATCGGCCTGAGCNACACGCAGCCTCATGTCGGCATCGTCGATAATCACCAGNGTGTCGCCTTTATGCACCGGCTCAAACTCGTCAAAGCATATAGCCTTGATATAACCCTGCACGCGGCTGTTGACGGGCACGATCTGCTGCCTGACCTGAGCATTGTCGGTAAACTCGACATCACCCNGATGCACTAACTTGCTACCGGCCCACAACNTGGCCACTAAGATAACAATAACTGTAACTGTATATGAGAGAATCTTTTTGCTGCAATGATTCATATCTTTCCTGTAGTAAATAATAGTTTGTAATAATAGTAAATAATGTCTATACGGGCATTGACCAGACGTTGCTCGGCATCAAGCCTGGAGTTGGCGGCGTCGAGCATGTCAGTGATCAGTGCCATGTCGGCCATATAGCGTGTAGAGATGGTNTTGTAATTGCGGTCGGCGAGTTCGACACTCTTGATCTGAGTCTTAAGTTCCTCATAGGCCTCACGATACTTTATATAATCGGCTCTGACCCCCAGGCTCACGCTCTCGACCGCGGCATCGAGCTTGTCGATAGCCACACGGGTGGCGGCACGACTCCTGGCCATCGACTTGCCGGTCTTGAAGATCGATGACACATTGTAGCTGACACCCACACCCACATACCAGTAGCTGAGATTACGATCGATGGGTGGCACCTCGACAAGTATCGGCCCCTCGANAGTCCAGCCGGCCTGCAGTCCTATTTTGGGCAGGCGCTCGCTACGCGTGAGTGNCTCGGCCTTGNGGCTGATGTCCACACTCGAGCGTGCCAGTTTGATTGACGGAGCGTTGACGACGGCCTCCTGCTGCCACCAGCCCTCNCCGTCAGATGACAGCGAGCGGTCGAGTATAGACTCGTCGGGGACAATGCGGGTGCCGGCCGGAAGTCCTGCCGTGACGACAAGACTGGTATTCAGTATGTCGATCGTGTTGTCGAGCTTCACGAGCTGAAGTTCGAGATTGGATATGAGCAGTTCATANCGTGTGATGTCGTTCTGTATAGCCACGCCCTGCTCATAGCGCGCAGTCATGTCGTCCAACACTTTACGTGCCCGAGCGAGATTCCCCTCGACAACNGTGCGCAGGTTGGTACACTTGTACAGGTCGAGATAGTAGCCTGCAAGCTGAAAGCGTATGTTGTCGCGCTGCANCTCGGTAGCATATCGTGATGCCGTGAGTTTGAGTTCGGCCATNTCGATGCCGGCCGTGATGGCTCCGCCGGCATACAGCGGCTGNGTGATATTCACTCCAATACCNTCGCCAAAGTGAGGTATCGGCGCTTTCTCGTAGCCCGAGAAGTCGCGTCGGGTTATGAAGCCGTCGCCAATGTAGCTCACTGACAGGTTAGCATTGATGTCGGGCAAACGGCCGCTGCGTGCCACACTTAGCTCACGCTCGGCTTCNGACTCGGTCGAGAGACTGGGGCGCAACTGCGTGCTGTTAGACTCGGCGACTACAAAGAGGTCTTCGATCGACATGACCTGCCCCACATTGTCGGCCGCGCACACGCCACACCCCGACAGGGTCGCGACAAGCANCCCTGTGAGCAATCTGAGATTGTTCATTAGGATGAAATTTTTAGATGAAATGTATAATGGATTNTAAGTGATGCCTGCGGCTGTCAGCCGCTTTCCCCGTTATCGAGGCATCACACTCGGAGCAGTGCTTTTCCAGCTCTCAAGAAAGCCCCAGTTAGGCACGCGGGGCGACGAAGCTATTTCTGTTGATGCAGTATTGGTCATTTACAACGCAACTCTTTGTGAATTGCAGTGCAAAATTACAACAATTTTTTAATGCCCGCAAACCCTCTATGAANAATATTTTTCATATNTTTNCCNATAATACATTAATAATATGATAAATACAACAGGCTCAAGAATATAATTCAGTCATCACCCTGTCACTCAGTGATACATAAACTGACTTAACCAATGAACTTTTTTACCTACTGATGTGTTATAACTGAAATGTATNACCGTTAATATAAACATCACAAAGGCACAATCATGAACGCTCGNATTTTAGTTATCGATGACGAAGAAAGTTTCTGCGAAATATTAAAGTATAACCTTGAAAAAGAGGGTTATGATGTCGACACTGCTTACAGCGCCGAGGAAGCNNTGANTTATGANCTNNCNGTNTATCAGCTNATGATTGTTGACATCATGATGGATAAAATGAGCGGATATGAATTTATAAAGCATATACGTCAAAATCCCGCCACAAGGTTCATACCCAACATATTGTGCTCTGCNCTGCAAGGNGAGGACAATATCGTGATGGGGCTTAACAAGGGTGCCGATGATTATATCACTAAACCGTTCGTTATAGGTGAAGTCATAGCCAGGGTGAAGGCGGTGCTGCGTCGTGCTCAGTATCAGTACAACCGTGCCGATGTTTATGAGCCGCAAACGGCCGTCAGAACTCAGTCAGAAACTATNGCTACCCGTAGGGTGCAAGAAATTAAGGCGGTCGACCGAAAATCGGACATAATCTTCAAGNCTATTCACATAGACCACGACAAGAAGACATGCTTTATTAACGGCACCGATGTGACCCTGACGCCCCTTGAGTTTGAGTTGCTACACTTCTTCCTCACTCAACCCGAGCGAATNCATTCGCGCGACNANATNATGAANNATATATGGGGCACTAAGGTGACCCCGCGTGCCATAGACGTGACTGTTGCCCGCCTGCGCGACAAGATCAAACCCTACGATGCCAACATAGTCACTCGGCGTGGTTATGGCTATGGATTTTACACCGATGCCAACTGAGCTACCTAATCGAGCATAGCTACGTGGGGTAAACGATTGCTTGTGACAAACTTAAACGTTATTTCCAGTTTTATTGGATATTTTCTTTTTCAGATATTCTTCCTTACCGGGGAAGTTCAGCGAACCGAAAGCACCACTACCATACTCAAAGACAGTGGAATCGTTAAAAACAATTAGATTTTCCTGTGCGTTTATACGCTCCTGTTCTTCAAGCGATAGAGGACGGTCATAAAATTGGAAAGAGTATTTTTCCATTCCGATACGTCTGAAGCCTATACTAAAAGGTTTGTCAGGCTTCGCCTGCATGGAAATAGAAATACAGCCTATTTTATCCAATTCCGTTTCCAGCCATGCTAAAGATTTTCTGTCGAGTCCACTTTGCGTGAGCAATGAATCTATCTTTTCTTCACTCGGATCCCAGTTGGATTCCCCCTCACCATTACTGTTTGAGAAATGGAATATTGAAACATCGCCATGCTCAAATTCAATATGCACGTAACACCCGGGAGTCATTTTATCATACAAATTACGATATATCTGCTCCATGCGTCCACAATATTCGGTGTAATGGTCTTCCATTATATCTGCATCACATTTGCCGTACGGAGTTAAAAACGGGTATAAAAACAATAGTATATTGATAACGTTAACGATTAACAGTATTTTCTTATGTATGCTGTTGCATCTTAGCGAACTAATGAATGATATGAACGCAACGACTACTGCCGGAATAAACAACCAACAGAATATTACAATAAGCCACACGAACAAAAAATCGTTTACTATTAGCCCTGCAAAGCAGAAGGTAAGAAACAGGACACAAATGTATTGTATCGCAATCCAAATCGGTTTATAGGTCAACTTCATAACTTATCATATCTAATTCGGCAAAATTAGTGGAATTATTTAATAGTCATTGGGGCATTTGTCTCATTTGTCGTGAAAACCAGTAATTTTAGTCTATAAATAAGCAATTATGACCTCTTGATATGAGAGTTTTTATTGTTTTACAGGAGGTGGGAGAAAGGTTGGAGCCGGCGACGCTACACGCGGGGCCGGCTCCGTTGCTTTGGATATATTTATGTATTATGTCTAATTTTCGCTTAGTGCGTCTTCAAGGTCGGCCCGCATCTCGCGCAGCATTTTCTTGATCTTGCAGTCCTGCCGATAGCCTACGATGCCGCCTGCTATACCGCCGATGATACCGCCTTCAATACACCCCTCGATCGTGCGCAGGTGGTACAGAAACACGCCCACAGTGACGAGAACGAGCGGAATGGAGCATATCTTGATGGCACGGCGTGTGGTCTGGACGTTGACAACACGTTGCAGGTTCTCGCACAGGGTCTGGTTGGCAGGGTCGATGCGCCTGATGAGCGACCACACCCAGGCGTTGGCTACGCCCATGATGACAAAGTAGGCGGCGAGCATGTAGGTAATGGGTGGGTCAATGCCTATATCGGGGAGAACGAGCAGACTGATGGGTATCATCACGACCGTGACGACGATGAATATCATATAGGTATTGAGCAGTTTCTCGCGATGGCCGCTCATCGAGTTGCGGCGCAAGCGTTCACGCAGATGCTGATTCTGCTCCTCGAGCTTGTCGATGCGCTCGTTCTGCGATTGCCATGTTTGTTTTAAGTCTTCTAAATCCATAATACAAGACGTATTAGCGTTTATGCGTTAGCTTGTTCAATGAGTTTGGCCTTGATGCGTCTTATGCGCGAGGCCACGGTGTTGCGGGGCATACCGGTCACGTCGCCTATCTCGTCATAGTTTTTCTCGTCGAGCCACATCATTATGATAGCGCGGTCGACGGGCGACAGCTGTGAGATGAGGTTGTACATCTGGCGCAGCTTGTCACCGCGGTGGTCGTCATCGTCGGCTACCTGGGCGACGTTGTCGAGGGGGACGGTCGAGCGCACGCTGTTGCGGCGATAGGACGTGATGCAGGTGTTGATGCACGTGCGGTAGAGCCATGTCGAGAGCTTTGAGTCGCCGCGGAACGTGCGCAGGCCTTGCCATACGTTGGCCATGCACTACTGGTACAGGTCTTTGCGCTGTTCGTCGTCACAGCCATACATATAGCAGATTTTGGACACCATCGGGCCATATTGTGACAAGATGATGTCAAAAAGCAGTGTACGCTGTGACTTGTTACTCATTGATCAATCTGAACGTTCGGTTAATATGACGCACGAAGGTGAAAATAGTTGCACAGCGTTGCAAAAAAAATTTCAAATACTACGCGCCGGCTATGAGCGAGGGCAACTCGGCGAGCGTATCTATCACGTAGCGAGCGTGATAGTCGGCGGGCAGGTCGACGTGCTGTGTGAGTATGTTGCGGCCGTCGTCGCGCAGCATGACGGTGTTCCAGCCCATGAGGTTGGGGTGATGGAAATCCTTGCGCGGGTTGTCGCCTACATACCACCGTCGGGTGCAGCCGGGTGTGAGCTCGGCCATGCGCTCCCAGGGCAGACGGTCGTTCTTATCGGCGCCTACGTCGGCCGAGACGCTGATGAGCCGCCCGTCGATGTAGCGCTCCAGGGCGAGGGCTCTGATTTTGTTCCACTGGCCTGTGTGGCGCCCGTCGGTAATCAGAGCCAGCGTGTAGCCGTCGGCGGCGAGGCGCTCCAGGCAACGGGCCGTGACCGGCGGCAGGGTGATGAACGGTATGTGCGCGCGGTACAGGGCGACCATCTCGGACACCGGCACGCGGTGGTCGATGTAGTCATAGAGGGCATCGAACGGGTGACGTCCCGTACTGTCGCCGTCGACCACTCTGAGCAGGTCGTCGGCCGGCACGCGCAGGCGGCGTGCAAGCGTGCGCGCCACGTAGCGGTGGCCCGACGCGACATAGTCACACTCTTTGTACAATGTGTCGTCGAGGTCAAAGGCCACGAGTGTGTCTCGGTGGTCGGTCATCACTTGAGCAGGGCGTTGATGGTGTCGATTACGCGCTTGATGTCGTCGTCGCTCAGAGTCGATGCCGATGGCAGACACAGGCCGTGCTCAAACAGCCCGGCGGCCACGGTGGTGCCATAGAACGGTGCATCGGCATAGACCGGCTGCATGTGCATGGGGCGCCACACGAGACGGGTCTCGATTTTGTTGTCGAGCAGCCGCACGCGCAGGTCGTCGGGCGACAAGGGGCAGTCGGGCGACAGCTGTATGGTCGAGAGCCAGAAGTTTGAGTCAAAATCGGGTGTCGGATTGTCGTGTACGGTTATGTAGCGGCTGTCGGCCCACGCGCTGCGGTACAGGGCGTGAATGGCGCGGCGGCGNGCCACACGGTCGGGCAGCACCTCGGCCTGGGCACAGCCTATGGCGGCACTGACGTTGCTGAGGCGGTAGTTGTAGCCTATGACCTCGTGATAGTAGTAGGGGCGGTTCTCNCGGGCCTGGGTCGACAGGAACTTGACACGGTCGGCCGACGCGGNGTCGGGACACACGAGCGCACCGCCACCCGAGGTGGTTATCATCTTGTTGCCGTTGAAACTGAGCGCTCCATANCGTCCCCACAGGCCACAGTGGCGGCCGGCGAACGTCGAGCCGAGGGCCTCGGCGGCGTCCTCGANAACGGGAATGCCGTAGCTGTCGGCTATGGCNTTTATCTCGTCGAGGCGTGCCGGCATACCGTACAGNTCGACGGCGATGATGGCGCGCGGGGCACGGCCTGTCACCTTGATGCGGTCTTCGATGGCCTCGCGNAGCGCATCGGGCGACATGTTCCACGTCGAGGGCTCGGANTCGACAAACACCGGCCGGGCACCGAGATAGACTATCGGATTGGCCGANGCGGCGAACGTGAGCGACTGGCAGATGACCTCGTCGCCGGGCTTGACACCCAGCATGTCGAGCCCCAGGTGTATNGCCGCCGTGCCGCTGCTCAGTGCCACGACGTGGGGCGTGCCGAGNTAGTCGCCGAGNTGCTGCTCGAAGCGGTCAACGAACGGGCCGAGGGGCACNATCCAGGTCGACTCGATGGCCTCGCCCGCATATTTGTTTTCGTTACCTCCGAGATGAGGTATAGAGAGTTTTATCCATTCCATAGCTACATAATATACCACAAAATTATAATTTAATTTTGAAACCGTCGTTATATGTATGATGAAACTTATTTATACCATAATATTATTGGTGGCAGCCGTGATGCCCGGCTACAGCCAGATCACAATACACGGCAAGGTNACCGACCAGGAGAACAAACCNGTCGAGTTTGTCACCGTGCGCATTGCCGGCACGGCCATAGGCACCAACTCGGGGCTGGACGGCGGCTACAAGCTGAGTGTGCCCGAGAACGACACCATACGCGTCATATTCTCATGTATAGGCTACCGCGAGGTCAAGCGCGAGCTGATCGAGCCNCAGGGCGACGTGACCCTCAACGTCAAGATGATGTCGGCGTNACACGAGCTCGATGCCGTCGAGGTAACCGACTTCAAGAAGCAGACGGGCCAGATGCAGTCGGTCAACACCGACAGCTACAAGCTGGCCGGCGANCCCAGCGGCGGCAGTGTCGAGTCGCTGATACAGACCATGGCCGGCGTGAGCCAGAGCAACGAGCTGTCGTCACAGTACTCGGTGCGCGGCGGCACGTACGACGAGAACAGCGTCTATATCAACGGCATCGAGGTCTATCGCCCCCAGCTCGTGAGCTCGGGCCAGCAGGAGGGCCTCAGCATCATCAACCCNAACCTGGTGGGCGCCATAGGCTTCTCGACNGGTGGCTACGGAGCCGAGTATGGCGACAAGATGTCGTCGGTGCTCGACATCACCTACCGCGAGCCCGAGGCTCTTGAAGGCTCGGCATCGCTCAGTCTCATGGGCGGCAGNCTGGCCATCGGTACGGGTTCCAAACGCTTCAGCCAGCTGCACGGCGTGCGCTACAAGACGACGTCGAGCCTGCTCGGGTCGATGGACTCGAAGGGCGAGTACGACCCCAACTTCTTCGACTACCAGACGAGNATGACCCTGCGCATGTCTGACCGCTGGAAGGCNTCGGTGCTGGGCAACATCGCCATCAACAACTACAGGTTCACNCCCGTGAGCCGCACCACATCGTTCGGCCTCGCCACCGATGCCAAGCAGTTCAAGGTCTACTTTGACGGCCAGGAGAAAGACCGCTTCGAGACCTACTTCGGCGCCCTGTCGCTCANCTACACCCACTCGCGGTCAAAGTCGCTGACGCTGCTGGCGTCGGGCTATCTGACCAACGAACTGGTGTCGTATGACATACAGGGCGAATANTGGCTCGACCAGGCCGGCACGAGCGGCAGCGGCGACGGCGATGCCATNGGCGGCGAGCTCGGCGTGGGACGCTATCACGAACATGCCCGCAACCGACTGAAGATGTCGGTCATGTCGCTGGGCGCACGCGGCCATCTGGGCATCAACAACCACAACATCACCTATGGCCTCAACTACAGCCACGAGAGTGTATTTGACCGCACACGCGAGTGGGAACGCCGCGACTCGGCCGGATTTTCACTGCCGGCGCTGCCCGACCAGCTGCAGCTCATCTACTCGCTCACCTCGCGCCAGGACTTCGGGTCAAACCGCGTCGGGGCGTTCGTCCAGGACGCGCTGCGCCTCAACACCGAGGCCGGCTACTGGGTGCTGAACGGCGGCCTNAGGTTCTCCTACTGGGACTTCAACAGCGAGTTCCTGGTGAGCCCGCGCGTCAACGTAGCCTTCATACCGGCCCGCAACAACAGCTGGACGCTGCGCGCCGCCGCCGGCCTGTACTACCAGTCACCGTTCTACAAAGAGTACCGCATGGCCGTGACCGACGAGTACAACAACGCCACCATACAGCTCAACAAGAACATCAAGTCACAGCAGAGCCTGCACTTCATCGTCGGAGCCGACTACACGTTCAGNGCCTTCAACCGCCCGTTCAAGCTCTCGGGCGANGCCTACTACAAGAAACTCAACAACCTNATACCCTACGAGATTGACAACCTGAAGCTGGTNTATGCCGGCGAGAACCTCACCAACGGNTACACGATGGGTCTGGACATGAAGCTGTTNGGACAATTCGTGCCCGGNACCGACTCGTGGATAAGCTTCTCGCTGATGAAGACCGACGAGCTGCTCAACGGCGTGCATGTACCCCGCCCCACCGACCGTCGCTACAATCTCGCCATTTACTTCACCGACTACTTCCCCAAGATTCCGCGCCTCAAGTTCAGCCTGCGCGGCATTCTCAGCGACGGCCTGCCNGTCACCCCNCCNCGCGGCAGCCGCGACAGGGGCTACTTCAGAATGCCGTCCTACCGNCGTGTCGACATAGGNCTGAGCTATGGTCTGGTGCANCAGCCCCGTGACGGGGGCCCGCGCTCGGGNCTTCAGCGTCTCATCAAGGANGCGTGGCTGGGTGTCGANGTGTTCAACCTGCTCGACATCACCAACGTCAGCTCATACTACTGGGTCACCGACGTCAACAACATGCANTATGCCGTGCCCAACTATCTGACACGCCGNCAGCTCAACGTCCGCCTCACGATCGACTTCTAAGACCCCGTTCAAATATTGGGGAACGGGGTCTAATCGCCCGCCAGGAACGGCACCGTGTGAGAGTTCTTGACCGAGCCGAGCACAAACGAGCTGTTGAGCGAACCGATGCAGTCGATGTCGCCCAAGATGCGCAGTATGAACTTCTGGTATGACTTCATGTCGCGGGTATAGATTTTAAGCAGGAAGTCATACTCGCCCGATATGTTGTAGCACTCGGCTATCTCGGGTATGTCGCGCACGGCGTCCATGATGCGCATACTGTTNTGNTAGGTNTGCTGCTTCATCTTTATAAAGCAGAAAGCCACGAAACCACAGTCGAGCTTGTCGGCATCGAGTACGGCAACATAGTTTGAGATGTACCCCTCGCGCTCNAGACGCTTGACTCGCTCAAAGGTGGGCGTGGTCGACAGGTGAATCTTGGCGGCGAGCTCCTTGTTGGTGAGGCGGGCGTTNGCCTGCAACTCTCTCAGTATCTTGAGNTCAATCTCGTCGAGCGGCTGTTGGGGTTTGGANATGTTCATAATAAANATATAATGTGACGATAATATGGAGGGTGACCGAATAATATTTTGTCAAGGCACATAAAANCGCGCCCTTTGCAGAAATAGACACCAGNTCACACGGCAAAGNTAGTACAATATTCCATATTNAACAATTTTATTGGAACAATATTNCAACTANNNTTAACTTTGCCNCCATAACANAATATAAATAAANACCGATATGAGTAAAAAAGACTACCGCTTCGAGACNCTGCAGCTGCATGTGGGGCAGGAGAANCCCGACCCGACAACCGATGCACGCGCCGTNCCCATCTATCAGACCACATCATACGTGTTCAGAGACTCACAGCACGCCGCCGACCGTTTTGCACTCAAAGACCCCGGCAACATATATGGCCGNCTCACCAACCCCACACAGGGCGTACTCGAGGAGCGCGTNGCCGCTCTCGAAGGCGGTGTGGCNGCCCTGGCACTGGCCAGCGGAGCCGCCGCCATAATCTGCGCGCTCGAGAACATACTGCTGCCCGGCGACCATGTGCTCGCCGCCAACAACCTCTATGGCGGCACGTCCAACCTCATCGCCAACACACTCACACAGCGCNCCATCAGCCACACATTTGTCGACATACGCGACCTTGAGGCCGTCGAGGCTGCCATACGTCCCGAGACCAAGGTGCTGTTTGTCGAGACNTTCGGCAACCCCAACTGTGACGTCACCNACCTCGACCGCCTGGCCGCCATAGCNCACCGTCACAACTTACCGCTGATGGTCGACAACACCTTCGGCACCCCCTACCTGATGCGCCCNATNGAGCACGGCGCCGATGTGGTGATACACTCGGCCACCAAATTCCTGGGCGGCCACGGAACGAGCCTGGGCGGCATCATAGTCGACGCCGGCAAGTTTGACTGGAAGGCCAACGCCGACAAGTATCCCACCATAGCCAAGCCCGACCCCAACTACCACGGTGCCGTGTTTGCCGACGTGGCCGGCCCCGCGGCATTCGTCACCCGCGTTCGTGCCGTGGTGCTGCGCGACACGGGCGCCGCCATCTCGCCGTTCAACGCNTTCATCATCTTGCAGGGCGTCGAGACGCTGTCACTGCGCGTCGAGCGCCACGTCGAGAACGCGCTCAAGGTGGTCGACTTCCTGAGCCGACACCCCAAGGTGAAACGTGTCAACCACCCCTCGCTGCCCCAGCACCCCGACCACGAGCTCTACAACAAACTCTATCCCAACGGGGCCGGCAGCATCTTCACCGTCGAGCTCACGGGCGGACGCGACGAGGCGTGGCGATTTATCGACAATCTGCAACTGTTCTCGCTGCTGGCCAACGTGGCCGACGTCAAGAGCCTCGTGATACACCCGGCCTCGACAACCCACTCACAGCTGTCAGACGCAGAACTGGCCGAGCAGAACATCACCCCCTCGACCGTGCGCCTGAGCATAGGCACCGAGCACATCGACGACATCATCGGCGACCTCTCGCAAGCCCTCGACCAAATCTGATCCCCAAGTGGAGGGTTCATACACACAAAGCGGCTGTGACCCGAACAGGTATCACAGCCGCTGTTATTATGTGTGTGATATATAATCAGTTGTGGAGCACTTGCTTGACAAAGTCGATGATGGCCTGTGAGAAGTGCTCATTGTTGGCTCGCGGATAGCGCACGTCGGTGAACACGCGGGCGAGGTTGGGCTTGCCGTTCTCGGCCACAAAGCGGCGGCTGTCGTCGCGCGCCTCTTTCTCGGCATACAGGCGGTCGATGTCGGCACGCGTGTAGTCGCGGTACTCGCCACGGTGTATGAACGACTCGACAGGCAGTCGGCCACAGTCGGCCGGCGCCTCGGCCGGATAGCCTACCGTGAGGGTGATGACAGGCACAACGAGGCGGGGCAGCTTGAGCGCACGGGCTATCATGTCGGCGTTGTAGGTGGTGGTGCCGAGCATACAGCAGCCGAGGCCGTTCATCTCGGCGATGGTGTTGAACTGCTGGGCCAGAAACGCGGTGTCGAGCACGGCGGCAACGAGCGACTGGACGTTGTCGTAGCAAGGGTCGGCATCGCGCTCCTCACACCACCGCGTGAAGCGGTTAAGGTCGGCACAGAAGGTCAGCACGACATCACACCCCGTGACCTGGGGCTGATTGAAGTGGGCTGGGGCGAGGGCCTTTTTCTCGTCGTCACTGCGCGACACGATGACGCTGTACAGCTGCATGTTGCCCGTCGTGGGGGCGTGGGCGGCCTGCCCGAGCATCGTGTCGAGCAACTCGTCGCTGACGTGGCGGTCAGTGTACCGGCGTATGGTGCGCCGCGATGTCCAGTAGTCGTTGGTGTTCATGTTCAAGCTTTTTTAGCCGGGTCACAGGTCAGGCCTACACCCAGACGTTTGAATATCTTGTGGTCAACCTCACCGAGCATCACGGTCGAGTGCATCTGGCAACCGTCGAGCAGCGGCAGCACCTCGAGGGCGCGGCGGCAGCGGTCGTCGTGAGTGCTGAGCACCGACAGCGCTACGAGCACCTCGTCGCTGTGCAGGCGCGGGTTGCGGCCCTTGAGGTAGGTGAGCTTGGTGTGCTGTATAGGCTCGATGAACTCCTGGGGTATGAGCTTGATTTCGTGCTCGATGCCGGCAAGGTGCTTCAAGGCGTTGAGTATGAGTGCCGACGATGGGCCTAATAGTTCGCTGGTCTCGGCGGTGATAATGGTGCCGTCGGCAAGCTCGATGGCCGAGCAGGGACGTCCCGACGCCTCGGCGCGCTCACGTGCGGCGTTGATGCAGCGGCGGTAAGAGATGTCGATGTTGGCCTGCTTGAACAGCAGTGATATCTTGCTCACCTCGGCCTCGTTGCCGTCGCCGTTGGCCATGTGATTGAGCGCGGTGAAGTAGCGGCGTATGATCTCGTTGCGCGACGCGTCACAGCACACGGCGTCGTCGTTGATGCAGAAGCCTACCATGTTGACACCCATGTCGGTGGGCGACTTGTAGGGATTGCGGCCGTATATGCCCTCGAACAAGGCGTCGAGCACCGGGAATATCTCGATGTCGCGGTTGTAGTTGATGGCTACCTTGCCGTATGCCTCGAGNTGGAACGGGTCGATCATGTTCACGTCGTTGAGGTCGGCCGTNGCAGCCTCGTAGGCTATGTTTACGGGGTGCTTGAGCGGCAGGCTCCACACCGGGAAGGTCTCGAACTTGGCATATCCGGCNTCGATGCCNCGCTTGTGNTCGTTGTAGAGCTGGCTCAGACACACGGCCATCTTGCCGCTGCCGGGGCCGGGAGCCGTCACGATGACGAGCGGNCGGGAGGTCTCGATATAGTCGTTGAGGCCAAATCCGGCATCAGACGTTATGAGGTCGGCATTGTTGGGATAGCCCTCGATGGTGTAGTGATAGTAGACCTTGATGCCCAGTCGTTCGAGCTTGGCGCGGAAGGCGTCGGCGCTCTTCTGGCCGTTGTAGTGGGTCACGCACACCGAGCTTACAAGAAAACCTCGGTTCATAAACTCCTTGCGCANTCTCAGCACGTCCTCGTCGTAGGTTATTCCGAGGTCGCCGCGCATCTTGTTTTTNTCGATNTCGAGAGCGCTTATCACGATTACGATCTCGGCCTGGTCGCGCAGCTTGCTCAACATCTTGAGCTTGCTGTCGGGCTGAAATCCCGGCAATACGCGACTGGCATGATAGTCGTCAAAGAGTTTACCACCTAACTCAAGATAGAGTTTGTTACCGAACTGAGCTATTCGTTCCTGGATATGCTCAGATTGTATCTTCAGATACTTATCNTTATCAAATCCTTGTTTCATAATGCGTGCAAAGATACTCATTTTTTCACAAACAAAAAACAAATGAAAAACAAAACAAAGAACTGAAATANAAACTCAACTAACTGAATTACAAACACAAAAACAAACTGAAAAAACAAAACAAGAAACTNAAATAAACAAACTGAAAAACAAACACGAAACAAAGAACAGACTTAATAAGAATAATAAATAGAAAAATAATAATAAATATAACTACAAATAAAATAACAACTACAACTACAATAATAAGAAACATGTTCGCGCGCGTNNACGCNCNCAAGAGGACGGCGGTGAACGGATGACGTAGTGGGTGTGTCGAGATTTTGACAATAGCTGTAAGTTTTCAACAATCTTGNTTTGGGTATTGCACAGGACACTTTTTTTTTNANANTTTGTAGCGAAATAAGCCAATCTTGATGGAAAAGAATACATACACTTATAACGAAGCGTACGACGCTACGCTAAAATACTTCGACGGTGACGAACTCGCAGCCCGCGTGTGGGTNAGCAAATANGCCCTGAAGGACTCGTTCGGCAACTACTACGAACTCACTCCCGACGACATGCACCACCGCATCGCCTCAGAGATAGTACGTATCGAAGAGAAGTACCCTAACCCGATGAGTCACGACGAGGTGTTCAGCTACCTCAAGGACTTCAAGTATATCGTACCNCAGGGCAGCCCCATGTCGGGCATCGGCAACGACCTGCAGGTAGGATCNCTCTCCAACTGCTTTGTAATAGGTCTTGACGGNCACCCCGACTCGTATGGCGGNGTGATACGCATCGACGAGGAGCAGGTTCAGCTCATGAAACGTCGCGGNGGTGTAGGCCACGACCTCTCNCACATACGCCCCAAGGGTATGCCGGTNAAGAACTCGGCCCTCACGTCGACAGGCCTCGTNCCGTTCATGGAGCGCTACTCCAACTCGACCCGCGANGTGGCCCAGGACGGCCGACGCGGCGCACTGATGCTCACTGTCAGCATCAAGCACCCCGACTCTGAGGCATTCATCGACGCCAAGATGACCGAGGGCAAGATTACAGGCGCCAACGTCTCGGTGCGCATCGACGACGACTTCATGAAAGCAGCCGCCGAGGGTACACCCTACGTACAGCAGTACCCCATCAAGTCTGACAATCCGATCGTGACCAAGGAGGTCGACGCCAAGGCTATCTGGGACAAGATTATCCACAACGCGTGGAAGTCGGCCGAGCCCGGTGTACTGTTCTGGGACACCATCACCCGCGAGGCACTCCCCGACTGCTATGCCGACCTGGGCTTCGAGACCATCTCGACCAACCCGTGCGGTGAAATTCCGCTGTGCCCCTACGACAGCTGCCGCCTGCTCGCCATCAACCTCTACTCATACGTCATAGACCCCTTCACCCCCAACGCCCGTTTCGACTATGACAAGCTGGCACTGCACACCGCCAAGGCCCAGCGCATCATGGACGACATCATCGACCTGGAGATGGAGAAGATCGAGGCCATACTCGCCAAGATAGACAGCGACCCCGAGACCGAGGAGGTGAAGAGCGCCGAGCGCAACCTCTGGAACAAGATACGCACCAAGACCCTCAAAGGCCGCCGCACAGGCGTTGGCACAACAGCCGAGGGCGACATGCTCGCCGCCATGGGCCTCAAATACGGTACACCCGAGGCCACGGCATTCTCGGCCGACGTACACCGCCGCATAGCCTTGGCCGCCTACCGTTCGTCGGTCAACATGGCTGCCGAGCGCGGTGCGTTCGAGATATACGACTCTGAACGTGAGAAGAACAACCCCTACATACTGCGCCTCAAGGAGCAGGATCCCGAGCTGTATGAGCTCATGTGCAAGCACGGTCGCCGCAACATCGCGTGTCTGACCATAGCTCCTACCGGCACCACCAGCCTCATGACCCGCACCACCTCGGGCATCGAGCCGGTGTTCCTGCCCGTCTACAAGCGCCGCCGCAAGGTCAACCCCAACGACACCGACGTGCGTGTGGACTACGTCGACGAGACAGGCGACGCATTCGAGGAGTACATCGTCTACCACCCCAAGTTTGTCGACTGGATGAAGGTCAACAACATCGAGGTCAAGGACAACTACACCGAGGACGAGATAAAGGAGCTTGTAGCCCGCTCGCCCTATGCCGGCGCCACCAGCAACGACATCGACTGGCTCGAGAAAGTCAAGATGCAGGGCGCCGTCCAGAAGTGGGTCGACCACTCTATCTCGGTGACCATCAACCTGCCCGCCGACGTGAGTGAGGATCTCGTCAACCGCCTGTACATGGAGGCGTGGAAGTGTGGCTGCAAGGGCTGCACCGTCTACCGCGACGGCTCGCGCTCGGGCGTACTCGTGTCGATCGAGAAGAAGAAGGAAGAGAAGACCGTCAACAACTCGCGCCACCACCGCTATGGCAAACGCCCCAACGAGCTCGAAGCCGACGTGGTGCGCTTCCAGAACAACAAGGAGAAGTGGATTGCATTCGTAGGCCTGCTCGACGGCACCCCCTACGAGATATTCACCGGTCTGGCCGACGATGAGGACGGACTGTTCCTGCCCAAGTCGGTAACCCACGGCAAGATTATCAAGGCCGTCGACGCCAACGGCAACAAGCGCTACGACTTCCAGTTCCTCAACAAGCGCGGCCACAAGACCACCATCGAGGGCCTCAGCGACAAGTTCAACCCCGAGTACTGGAACTATGCCAAGCTCATCTCGGGCGTGCTGCGCTATGACATGCCTATCGACCAGGTGCTCAAGCTCGTAGGCGGCCTCGAACTCGACAGCCAGTCAATCAACACCTGGAAGATGGGTGTCGAGCGCGCACTCAAGAAGTACCTGCCCAACGGCACCAAGGCATCGGGCCAGAAGTGTCCCAACTGTGGTCAGGAGACCTTGATTTACCAGGAGGGCTGCCTGATATGCACATCATGCGGCACTTCCAAATGTGGCTAAACCCCACCCGCACTCAACATGAAAATAAAACTGATATTTAACATCGAATACAAAGCTGATTGCAACCGGCAATTGGCAATACTGATACAGGATTCACCCACGGGAGCATTGACCATGCACCCCGTGGGTGACCGTTTTTGGCAACTCGAGGTCGACATCGACGACAGCATCGACTCGATAGCCTACACCTACCGCGTGCAACGTGGCGACGGCACCGTCGAGCGTGAGGAATGGGGCACCCCCCACCGCCTCACCATAGCACCCGGCACCGGGCGAGTCATCGTCAACGACCACTGGCAGGAGATACCTGCCGACAGACCGCTGTACACCCAGGCGTTCACCCACAGCATCAACCGCCGCGAGCCGTCGGCCNATGCCGCCCCGGNAGCCCGTCAGGGCACACTGCTCATAGGCATCGAGGTGCCGTCNGTCGCGCCCGACGAGACAGTGGTGCTCGCAGGCTCGTGTGACGCGCTCGGCAACTGGGACGTAGACCGCGCCCCCGAAATGAGCGACGCGCTGTTTCCCGACTGGCGCNCAGGCATCGACCTTCACACGCTGCCTCACCGCGTTGAGTACAAGGCCGTCGTGGTCAGGAAGGCCGACCGCACGGTCGTGCGCTGGGAAGACGGCGACAACCGNGTGCTCGACACACGCGACTACAACCCGTCAGACGCCATCGTCGTGGCCGGGCTGCGNTTCAGGGGCGCCCTACAGCTGTGGCGCGGAGCCGGCGTGGCTATACCCGTGTTCTCGCTGCGCAGCAACGACGACATGGGCATAGGCGACTTCTACGACCTNAAACTGATGATTGACTGGGCCGCNGCCACCGGCCAGCGCTTTGTCCAGATACTGCCCATCAACGACACCACGATGACGGGCACCTGGAGCGACTCCTACCCCTACAACGCCACCTCGACGTTCGCGCTNCACCCCATCTANCTGCGTCCCGACGCTGTCGGCGTGCTCGACGANCCCGACCGCATGGCCTACTACCGTGAGCGTGCCCGCGAGCTGAACGCGNTGCCGGCTATCGAATATGAGAAGGCGTTTCAGCTCAAGATGGAATACCTGCGCGAGATATTCACNCTGCAGGGCCACCGNGACCTGGAGAGCGACAGCTTCAAGGCATTCATGCANCGCAACCGCCACTGGCTGCGTCCGTTCGCAGCATTCAGCGTTCTGCGNGACCTGCATCACACNCCCGACTTCAGATGGTGGAACGACGACTCGACCTACNGCGACGGCATCGCCGACCGCCTGGANCGCGAGTGTCCCGACGCGATGAACCTCGTCTACTTCACACAGTATCACCTCGACAAACAGCTGCNCGAGGTGCGCGACTATGCCCACAGCCACCGCGTCGCNATCAAGGGCGACATACCCATAGGCATCTCACGCACGAGTGTCGACGCCTGGCAACACCCCGANCTGTTCTATCTCGACAGCCAGGCCGGCGCCCCACCCGACGACTTCTCGGTGCTGGGCCAGAACTGGGGCTTTCCCACCTACAACTGGGACGTGATGTCGCGCGACGGGTATGCCTGGTGGAAGGCCCGCTTCAGCAAGATGNCCGAATACTTTGACGCTTACCGCATAGACCACGTGCTCGGCTTCTTCCGTATATGGCAGATTCCGACCGACGCCGTCCATGGGNTGCTCGGCCACTTCAGCCCNGCCATGCCGCTNAGTCCCGACGAGATGCTCGACAGGTTCGGTTTCAGCTTCGACCGCGAGCTGTACACNCGCCCCTATATCACCGACANGCTCATCGACAGCCTGGCCGGCGACCTGTCACGCGACATCAGGGAGCTGTATCTCGNCCCCGNGGGCAACGGCCTGTACCGTCCCAAGCCCGAGGTTGCNACCCAGCGCCGTGTGCTCGAGACTGTGGGCTGCCTGCCCGACCCNNCCATGCGCGAGNCTATCAGCAACGTNCTCATGGTGCTGCTCGACCAGGTGCTGTTTGTCGAAGACCCCGTCGCCCGGGGCAAGTACCACCCGCGCATNTCGGCCGACAAGACCACCATATACAAGACCCTCGACGACGAGCANCGCCGCCGCTTTGACGCGCTCTACGAGGACTTCTACTACCACCGCCACAACGACTTCTGGCGTGACAGCGCCATGAGCAAGCTGCCNCCGCTCATCGAGGCCACCGGCATGCTCACGTGTGCCGAAGACCTGGGCATGATACCTCANTGTGTGCCCGANGTACTTGACCGTCTGAAGATTATCACGCTCGACGTGCAGCGCATGCCCAAGGAGTTCGGCCGCCGNTTCGGCNACCCGCTCGCCTACCCCTACATGACCGTCTGCACCACNTCNACCCACGACATGAGCGGCATACGCGAGTGGTGGGAGGAGAACCGCGAGCTCACCGAGACATTCTACACCGACGTGCTGCACCGCGACGGCAAGGCCCCCTGGTTTGCGACGCCCGAGATATGCGAGCAAATCATCGGCATGCACCTCGACTCGACNGCCATACTGTCGATATTGCCGCTACAGGACTGGCTGTCGATCGACGGCCGTTTGCGCCGCGACAACCCCCTCGAGGAGCGCATCAACATACCCGCCAACTCGCGCCACTACTGGCGCTACCGCATGCACCTCACCCTCGAGGAGCTGATTGACAGCACCGACTTCAACCGCCATCTGAGCGAACTNATAGCCCGTGCGGGACGCTGAACGGNCNNNTATTAAATANTNCNAATAAATGTGAAAANANATTTAACGNCACTCATTTACACGGCCGTTTAGTTTCAGTCACCAACCTTTTATATTAACTTTGCATAGTGATTTGAACCATCAGGTTAGCAACCGTTCAGATTGCGTTGAAAACGATAAAAACAAACTCAATTCAAAAATATCCAAAGACTCAAAATCATGTCACAAGAGGTAAAGAAGATCAAGACAGCTTTAGTATCAGTGTTTCACAAGGACGGACTTGACGAGATTCTCGCCATGCTGCACAAAGACGGTGTAAAATTCCTGTCGACAGGCGGCACNCGTTCATTCATCGAGAGCTTAGGCTACGAGTGTGACGCTGTTGAAGACTTGACCGGTTATCCCTCAATCTTAGGCGGCCGCGTGAAGACCCTTCACCCCAAGGTGTTCGGCGGCATACTCAACCGTCGCGACAACGCCGGCGACCAGAGCCAGATTGCCGAGTACGAAATACCCGAGATCGACCTCGTCATCGTCGACCTCTATCCCTTTGTCGACACCGTGAAGTCGGGNGCTGACAACCAGGCTATCATCGAGAAAATCGACATAGGCGGTATCTCGCTCATACGCGCAGCCGCCAAGAACTATAACGACGTTATCATCGTCGCTTCAAAAGACCAGTANGGCATACTCGCCGACATGCTGCGCGAGCACGGTGCCGAGTCGACCCTCGCNGAGCGNCGTCTGCTGGCCCGTGAGGCATTCGCCGTATCATCGGGCTACGACAGCGCCATCTTCAACTACTTCGACAGCGAGGAGGGCCCCACATACATGCGTGTGGCACTCGACGGCGAGAAGAAAATGCGCTATGGCGAGAACCCCCACCAGCGCGGATACTTCTTCGGCGACTTCGAGGCTATGTTCAACCAGCTTCACGGCAAGGAGATTTCATACAACAACCTGCTCGACATCGACGCTGCCGTCAACCTCATCGCTGAGTTTGACGCCGAGCCCGCCATCGCCATTCTGAAGCACAACAACGCCTGTGGTCTCGCCCAGCGCGACACCGTCAAGCAGGCATGGATCGACGCCCTCGCCGGCGACCCCGTGTCGGCATTCGGCGGCGTCATCATCTCAAACACCGCCATCGACGCCGAGACAGCCGAGGAGATGAACAAAATCTTCTTTGAGGTAGTCATCGCCCCCGCCTACAGCGACGAGGCCCTCGCCGTGCTTGAGCAGAAGAAGAACCGCATCATTCTCGTTCAGAAGCAGGCTCTTGACACCACCCGTCAGTTCCGCTCGGTACTCAACGGCGCCCTCATGCAGGATCGTGACACCAAGATGGTGACCCCCGACGAGCTCGAGGTTGTAACAAAGCGCGTTCCCACCGAGGCTCAGATCGCCGACATGATATTCGCCAACAAGATTGTGAAGCAGAGCAAGAGCAACGCCATCGTTCTGGCACGTGACGGCCAACTGCTGGCCAGCGGTGTCGGTCAGACATCGCGCGTTGACGCCCTGCGCCAGGCTATCGCCAAGGCCAAGTCGTTCGGCTTCGACCTCAAGGGCGCTGCCATGGCATCAGACGCGTTCTTCCCCTTCGCCGACTGTGTAGAGATAGCCCACGAGGCAGGCATCGAGGCAGTCATTCATCCCGGAGGCTCAATCCGCGACAACGACTCGATCGAGTTCTGCGACGCCCACGACATGGCGATGGTCAAGACCGGCTTCCGCCACTTCAAGCACTAATTCTTGCCGATGGCTGACGTGTCCTGTCGCGTCAGCCGCCGATAGGCAAGTAGAACATACACTTTAATTTTTAACCATAGAATACAGTAAATGAGATTATTTTCTCTAACCAAAGAGATAGCGATCGACCTCGGCACCGCTAACACTATCATCATGCACAATGACAAGATAGTCATCAACGAGCCCTCGATTGTAGCCCTCGATAAGCGCACCGACAAGCTCATAGCCGTCGGCAAGGAGGCACAGCAGATGGAAGGCCGCTGCCCCGAAGGCATACGCACCGTGCGCCCGCTGCGCAAGGGTGTGATAGCCGACTTCAACGCAGCCGAGCTGATGCTGCGCGGCCTCATCAAGAAAGCCAGCAGCAAGAGCAACTGGTTCTCGCCCTCACTGCGCATGGTTGTAGGTATCCCCTCGGGATCGACCGAGGTCGAGATACGTGCCGTGCGCGACTCGTCCGAGCACGCCAACGGCCGCGACGTCTACATGCTCTACGAGCCCATGGCGGCAGCACTGGGCATAGGCCTCGACGTTGAGGCTGCCGAGGGTAACATGATTGTCGACATAGGCGGCGGTACAACCGAGATTGCAGTCATCTCGCTCGGCGGCATCGTCAGCAACAAGAGCATACAGATAGCCGGCGACGACCTCACCGAGGACATTCAGGGCCACATGAGACGTGCCCACAACGTGCGCATAGGCCTGCCCACCGCCGAGCAGATTAAAATCAAGGTCGGATCGGCCCTCACCGAGCTCGAGAACCCGCCCGAAGACTTCGTCGTTCACGGCCCCAACCAAATTACCGCCCTCCCGATGGAGATACCCGTCACCTACCAGGAGATATCACACTGCATCGAGAAGTCTATCTCAAAAATCGAGGCAGCCGTACTGAGCGCCCTCGAGGAGACTCCGCCCGAACTGTATGCCGACATCGTTCACAACGGCATCTGGCTTGCAGGCGGCGGCGCCATGTTGCGCGGTCTCGACAAACGTCTCACCGACAAGATAGGCATACAGTTCCACATTGCCGAAGACCCCCTGCTCTCGGTTGCTCGCGGTACGGGTGTAGCCCTCAAGCACATCAACTCGTTCTCGTTCCTTATACGCTAACGCGCAAACGAACCCCGACGACCGGTGCACAACCTATTCAACTTCCTGCTGAGGTACAGAGCGTGGATTGTATTCATCATCTACGTTGTGTTGTCGTGTGTCATGCTGTTCAGCGACAACCCCTATCAGCGACATGTTTACATGACGTCGGCATCAAAAGTGTCGGCGTCAGTGTATGATGTCGCCCACTCGGTCACAGGCTATTTTCACCTGCGCTCGATCAACGACGACCTGCAGCGCCGCAACGCCCAGCTCGAGAGCGAGGTCATAGCCCTGCGCTCGATGGTCAACGGCCTGGAGCTGGAACTGAGCAGCGACTCGATAACCGTTGCCGAACCGCTCAAGGAGTTTGACTTCATACTCGCGTCGGTCATCAACAACAGCATCACCCACCCCCACAACTTCATCACCATCTCCAAAGGCAGCGCCGACGGCGTGGAGCCCGAGATGGGTGTCGTCGACCAGAACGGCGTCGTGGGCGTGGTGAACATCACCGGCCAACACTACTCGCGCATCATCTCGCTGCTCAACCCCGACTTCCGTCTGTCGTGCAAGCTCAAGGACAGCGACGTCATAGGCTCGCTGGTGTGGGACGGCAAGAGCCCCCGCGAGGCACTGCTCGAGGAGCTGCCCAAACACACGGTCTATGCCCCCGGCGACACCATCATAACGAGCGGCTACTCGGCCGTGTTCCCCGAGGGGATACCAGTAGGTGTCGTGATGGCCAACGAGCGCACCCACGACGACAACTTCTTCACGCTGCGAGTGAAACTGCTCACCGACTTCACCAAACTCAGCACCGTGCGCCTCGTGGTGAGCAACAACCGCGACGAGATTAAAGAACTGGAATCAAACAACATCAAGTAGCACGCCGATGACCAAGAGCATACTGCAATTCATACTGCTGTTTATCGTGATGGTGCTGGCCCAGGTGCTGGTGTTCAACCGCCTGTACCTCTTTGACATCGCCCTGCCGCTGGCTTTCATATACTTCATCATGCGCCTGCCGGTGACCATGAGTCTCGTGGGCGTCCTCACGCTGTCGTTCCTGCTGGGACTGACGGTCGACGTGTTCAGCGACACGCTGGGCATGAACGCGCTGGCATGCACGCTGCTCGCGCCGCTGAGGCTGCCCGTGCTGAGGCTGTACTTTCCGCGCGAGGAAGACCTCACCAACCCCGAGCCGAGCATGCGGTCGCTGGGCGTGGGCGTGTACATGAAGTTTGCCATCAGCATCTCGCTGCTTTACTGCATATTGTTCTTCACCATCGAGTCGTTCACATTCTTTAATATGGGACGACTCATACTCAGGATAATAGGCAGCAGCATACTGACGTTTATTATTATAATGTGTATTGACAGCCTTATAAACTACCAACGCAGTGAGAAAAGACTATAGACTTGAAAAGAGGAAATATGTCATTGGGGGATTCTTGATTTTCATTGCCTTGATTTATCTGGTGAGGCTGTTCGACCTGCAGATTAACGACAGTAAATATAAGGCATACGCCGACAACAACGCATTCCTCAACAAGACCGTATATCCGTCACGCGGACTGATATATGACCGCAATGGCGAGCTGATAGTGTTCAACCAGCCGGCCTACGACGTCATGATGATACCGCGCGACGTGCAGCAGTTTGACACGCTCGACTTCTGCCACACGCTCAACATCACCCGCGAACAGTTTGACGCCCGCCTGCAGGACATGAAGCGCTCGCCGGGCTACTCGACCTACACGCCCCAGGTGCTCATCACCCATCTGTCGGCCGAGGACTATGGCCGCCTCCAGGAAAAGCTGTACCGCTACCCGGGATTTTTCATTCAGAAGCGCATTCTCAGACAGTACAATCACAAGACGGCCGCCAATGTACTCGGCAACATACGCGAGGTGTCTCAGGCCGACATCGAGCGCGACCCCTACTACCAGCGCGGCGACTACTGTGGCGACCTCGGCATCGAGAAGAGCTATGACGAGTACCTGCGAGGCCACAAAGGCGTCGAGGTGCTCATACGCGATGCTCACGGCCGCATACAGGGCCGCTATCTCGACGGTGCACTCGACGTGGCACCCGTGTCGGGCCGCAATCTCAAGCTCAGTATCGACCTCGAGCTGCAACAGTATGCCGAGAGCCTGATGGTTAACAAAATCGGCGCCGTAGTGGCCATACAGCCCAAGACGGGCGAGATACTGGCCATGGTGTCGAGCCCCACCTACGACCCCACACTGCTTGTCGGACGCCAGCGAGGCCGCGAGTACCGCAACCTGGTCAACAACCCCTACAAGCCGCTGTTTGACCGCTCGCTCATGGCAGCCTACCCTCCCGGCTCGACATTCAAGCCCGGCCAGGGCCTCATTCTGCTCCAGGAGGGCATCATCAACACCAACACCGCCTATCCGTGTTCGCACGGCTTCATATCGGGCGGACTTAGAGTGGGTTGTCACGGACACGGCTCGCCGCTGCCGCTGAAGCCGGCATTGCAGACGTCGTGCAACGCATTCTTCTGCTGGGGCTTCAAGGCACTCGTAGACAAACGCTCCAAATATGGCACGCCGGCCGACGCCTTCGAGGTGTGGAAACATCATCTCGTCTCGATGGGCTACGGCTACAAACTCGGCGTCGACATGCCCAGCGAGAGCCGCGGCTTCATACCCAACGCACCGTTCTACAACAAGGTCTATGGCGAGGGCCGCTGGAGCGCCAACACCATCATATCGGTCTCGATAGGCCAGGGCGAGATATGTGCCACACCGCTTCAGATAGCCAACGTGTGCGCCACGATAGCCAACCGCGGCTGGTTCATCACCCCCCACGTGGTGAAGGAAATTCAGGACACCGTCATGCCCGAGATATACAGCGAGAAACGCTTCCCGACCATCGACGCCCGCTGGTATGACGAGGTGGCCGAGGGTATGCGCATGGCCGTCACGGGCGGCACATGCCGGCTCACCGACCTGCCCGACATCAAGGTCGCCGGCAAGACAGGCACCGCCCAGAACCCACACGGCCGCGACCACTCGGCGTTCATAGGCTTCGCCCCATACGACGACCCCGAGATAGCCGTGTGCGTGTATGTCGAGAATGCCGGCTTCGGCGCCACATTCGGCGTACCCATCGGCAGCCTCGTGATTGAAAAGTATCTTAAAGGCAGCATACCTCCCGAACGCAAGTATCTCGAGGATCGTATGCTCGAGTCAAACACCATCATATACAGTGGAGTCAAGAAGCATTAACTACAGGAACCAGGAGTCGCCGCTCAAGGGCATCGACTGGCCCACCGTCATCATCTACATGCTGCTGGTGGTGGCCGGTGCCATCAGCATCTACGCGGCAAGCTATGACTTTGACAACGCCAGCATATTCGACTACTCCGAGTTCTCGGGCAAACAGCTCAGATGGATAGGACTGTCGTTTGTACTGGGCCTCGGACTTCTGCTCATCGACGCACGCATGTACGAGACCTACGCCTACCCTATCTATGTGGCGGTGATGATATTGCTGTTAATCACCATATTCATAGCGCCCAACATCAAGGGCTCGCACTCGTGGATAGTCATAGGCTCGATGAGTATTCAGCCGGCCGAGTTTGCCAAGTTTGCCACCGCGCTGGCGCTCGCCAAGCTGTTCAGCGGCTACAACTTCAGCCTGAACGCGAGCACAGGCAACTACATGAAGGCGCTCGCCATCATATTTCTGCCCGTCGGCCTTATCCTGGCCCAGAACGAGACCGGCTCGGCGCTGGTGTACCTCGGGCTGTTCTTCGTGCTCTACCGCGAGGGCATGAGCGGTCTGGTACTGTTGTCGGCCATCTTGGCGATAGCCATATTCGTCATCTCGGTAAAATTCACCGAGACCATGATTGTGGGCATACCGTCGGGCCAGTTCACCGTCTACATCATCGTCATGGTCACAATGGTGACCATGCTCGCCTTGTACAGCAAGACAGCCGACGTGGCCCGCAATGTGGCGCTCGGATTTACCGGCTGTGGCCTCATAGTGACGGTTCTCGAGCTGTGTGGCATCGACGTGCCGGGACAGTACGTCTTCCCCGGCATGATAGGCGCCGCGTGCCTCTACTGCCTGTTCGAGACCATGAGACTCAGGGTTATGAAAATCACCGCAGCCATTGGTGCCGCCATCATCGCGGTGGCGTTCATGTTCTCGGTCAACTATGTGTTCACATCGGTGCTCAAACCCCACCAGCAGATGCGTATCAAGGTGGCACTGGGCATCGAGGACGACATTCTCAAGGCCGGCTACAACGTCAACCAGTCAAAAATAGCCATCGGCTCGGGCGGCTTTGCGGGCAAGGGATTTCTTAAAGGAACGCAGACCAAGCTGAAGTATGTACCCGAGCAACATACCGACTTCATCTTCTGCACCATCGGCGAGGAGGAGGGCTTCATAGGCACGTCGCTCACCATGATGCTCTTTGTCATACTCATACTGCGCGTGATCGTGATTGCCGAGCGACAGCCCACGACCTTCGGCCGCGTGTTCGCCTACTGTGTTGCAAGCTACTTCATAGTACACTTCTGCATCAACATCGGCATGGTCATAGGACTGTGCCCCGTCATAGGCATACCGCTGCCGTTCTTCAGCTATGGCGGCTCGTCGCTGTGGGGCTTCACGTTCCTGCTGTTCATACTGCTGCGCATCGACGCCTCGCGCCGGTCACACCACTGATGCGTGTGTCGACAGGGTCTTATTCCTCAAAGAGCGAGTAGTTGCAGAAGTCGTTGAGCGGCTTTATAGCCTTTAAAATCTCATTGACCTTTTCGGGCCAGTCGGGCTTGTCAAAGTCGGTAGGCGACATATAGTGCTCGCGGCAGTAGCCGGTGAGGCGCAGCAGGTCGATGTTGGGGTGATCCTTAGGCCAGCCCTTGGGTGCCGTCTTCAGACGCTCGTTGTACCACTCGGGAAAATACCTGTTGAACGTCTTGTCGCTGATAATCTCGTTAAACTCCTCGATGTTGTCGACGATAGCCTTGCGCAGTTTCTTGACCGTAGCGCTCTCCATACACCAGGCGCCGCCGGCAACGAGCGTATCCTCAACTCCGAGGCCCACCTGAATGTAATAGGCGGCCGAGTCGACCTTCTTGCCGTAGGGTGCAAGTATGGCCGAGAAATGTGTCTTATAGGGTGTTTTATCGAGCGAGAAACGTGTGTCGCGGTATATGCGGTAGGCAGCGTCGCGGGCAGTAACGTGACGCAGGCGCGGCTCCCACTCGGCAACGAGGGCTATCAGCCGGTCAAGACCGTCATACCATTGTCTCAGTACGTCGTCATACTCGTCTTTGTGTGCATTGAACCACTCGCGATTGTTATTAGCGGCCAATCGTTTGAGAAATTGGGAAATTGTCATGGTAAAAATTAGCTTTATGGTATAACGGCAACCCGCACGCCGTGGTTCACGCCGCCGGGGCCCGGGACACCGACTATTTGAGCAGCTCTGACTCAATCTTGGCCACGTCCTCCTGCAGCTGCTTCTCGATGGGCAGACGCTCCTCGATGTTCTTGCAGGCATAGAGCACGGTTGCATGTGTGCGCGACAGGCGTGTTCCGATGGCTGTGAGCGGCATCTTGGCNTGTTTCTTNGACAGGAACATCACCATCTGGCGCGCGTCCGANATTTCACGTTTGCGNGACTTGGTGAAGATGTCGTCGGGCTCNATGTTGTAGTAGGCACTGACGCTCTGGGTTATCATCTCGAAGTTTATCTGCTTGCGTGCNACCTTGACGGCATTGCTCATCACGGTGCGTGCCAGGTCGATGGTGATTTCGCGCGACAGAACGGTGGCGTGTGCGAGCAGCGACACGATTATGCCCTCAAGCTCACGTATGCTGCCGGTGACATTCTCGGCGATGAAGTCGAGAATNTCGTTCGAGATGCTCAGACCGTCAAGGTCGGCCTTGCGGCGCAGTACCTCCTTGCGCAGTTCGAGGTCGGGGCGTTCGAGCTCGACTGTCATGCCCCACTTCAGTCGCGTGAGCATACGGTCGGGCATGCCCTTGAGCTGCGACGGGCGGCAGTCGCTCGTGAGTATGATGCGCCTGTTGTTAAGATGCAGATGGTTGAAAATGTGGAAGAAAGTCCACTGCGTGCGCTCCTTGTCGATAAGGTCTTGAATGTCGTCGATGATGAGCACGTCGATGCTCTGATAGAACGCCATGAAGTCGTTGATGCGGCCATTGCGAAGCGCGGCGGTACACTGGCTCTCGAANAGGCGTGCATTGATATACAGGACGCGAGCGCCGGGATTTTGCTCCTTGATGCGTATGCCGATGGCCTGCACCAGGTGGGTCTTGCCTACACCCGAGGGGCCAAACAGGAACAGCGGGTTGAACGTTGTCGACTTGGGGTCGTTGGCAATCGTGGCNCCGATAGAGAGCGCCAGGCGGTTGCTCAGACTNCCGCAGTAATTCTCGAACGTGTAGTGAGGATTGAGCTGCGAGTCGAAGCTTACCTGTGCGGGCACCGACTGGAACGGATTGGCCTTGACGGGCTCTTCCTTGATGGCACGGCTGCGGTTCTCGCTCTTGACGTCTACTTTAGTGGCCGGCTGNTTCTGTACCTGCTCATACTGATAGTAGAGGTTGACACCCTCGCCATACACACGTTTGAGCACCGAACCTATGATGTTGAGATATTTCTCCTCAAGATGCTCTACAAAGTAAGGCGACGGCACCGACAATGTGAGATTACCATCNACAAANCTGACAACCGACACCGGCTCGAACCACGATTTATACTGGTCGGGCGGCAGGTTGTCCTTGAATATCGCAAGGCAATCATTCCAATTGTATGTACAGTTTAACGTCGGCATTTGCGCTATTTTTTCCGAGTACAAAATTGAGAATAAAAATTATGAAAAACAAAGGCAAAAATATTTGGAAATCCCGAAATTAGTTCAGCACACTGATGTTCAGTGTTTTATTGCCATTTTGCCATAATTATTAAANCAATACTTTATATTNAATTNNCATNAAACTATNTANNAANACANTNCACGCNNANNANNCAAANTTNAGTTATTAACATTTTGAGANATCTNNCCANNGTTCACTANCCCANAACCGCCTATTTATGCGGCATTTAAACTAAAACTTTAATCGGGCAGCTATTTAGACAGTGTCTAAATAACCACCCGACAATTTACTCTTTGNTTAAAGCAACGCTCAAACTATCAAAGCANCTTGATCGANATNTATCGCTTGGGATTTTTCTTAACGTCAATCAACAGCGAGTCGAGACTTGCAGCCGCGTTATTGAGGTTNTTNTAGAGCTGCGGGTCGTGCAAGAGCTGCCCTACNGACGACTCGTCAGAGTTAAGTGAGNTTGTCANCTCGTTAAGNTGGGCCGAGATNGCCTCGACATTCTTCAGCGTCGTCTCTATGCCGGCGTTGTCAAGACGNGCGGTGAGACNGTTNAGATTGCGCGACATCGAGTCGAGATTTTGAGTAATNCCCTTGACATCGGTCATGACCTGNGGCAATGACTGCACCGAGCGATTGAGCGNCGCGAGTGTCGATGCGAGCGACTCGGTTATCTTGTCCANACGGGCNACCGATGCAGCGAGCGCCGGGTCGGCCACGAGCGTGTTGACGTTATTGAGCAGNGTGTCGACCGTGGGNAGAATGCGGCCAACTGCCGGCATCAGGTTCTGCGACACNTTATCCATCATGCCCGAGGCGGTCTCNCCTATGAGCTTATCGCCTACNTTNTGAAANNCNGAGCNNGCAGCCATATCCAGNCGCACGGTAGCCGTACCGAGAATGTCGGCCTCGATGATAGCCTTGGTACCCTGGGGCACGCGCAGCTCCTTGTCGAGACTCATCTCAACAAGTACATGTCCGGGGTTGTCATANTCATACTCGACATTGCTCACCTGACCTACCTTGAANCCATTGACCGACACCGGTGCCGACACCTGAAGTCCGGCAACGTTGGTGTATGAGGCTGTATAGTAGTTTGAGGCCTTGAACATATTGACACCTTTCAGAAATTCGAGTCCGAAGTATAAGATGAATAAAGCCGCCAGGACACTGAGTCCGATGTAAAAGTTGCGTTTCATAAGTCAGTTTATCTATTTNTATTGCTGAGTATATACAATAATATATATCTTNTTCTGGTTACTTGCCGGCANCATCGTCCGACGTGAAATTATATTCTTTATATGTAATAAATCCCTCAAAAATAGCATCGGCAAGNTCTTTTTGTCCGGCAGCCGAGGCCAGATACTGCTCCTGGGTAGGATTNCAGATGAAGTCGAGCTCAATCAGTATCGACGGCATCGACGTGGCCCACAGCACCCAGAAACCGGCCTGTCGCACCCCTTTGTCGGCACGACCTGCATTTGACACGAGCGACTGCTGCACCAGCTCGGCAAGCTCGATGCTCTGATCCATGTGCAGNCTTTGGCTCAGCTCAAAAATGATGTAGCTCTCAGACGACTCGGGGTCAAANCCCTGATACGTCTCCTCGTGNTCTGATTCGAGCGACATCACCGAGTTCTCGCGCATGGCNACCGCGAGATTNTCCTCCGATTTGTGCAATCCNAGTGTATAGACCTCGGCACCTTTTATCGTGCGGCGGTTCTTGGCCTTNGCNGCCACCGAGTTGACATGGATCGACACGAACAGGTCGCCGCCGGCNTTGTTGGCNATATCGGCNCGGTCTTTGAGCGACACGAACGTATCNTCATCGCGGGTGTACACCACCTTGACATCNTNACACTCTNNTTTNACCTTCTCGCCNAANNGCTTGGCCACAGCCAGGTTGATATTCTTCTCNTATGCCTTCTGACCGCGGGCACCCACATCTTTNCCACCGTGTCCGGCGTCAATCACGAGCACAAAGTCACGCGCGNCGGCACCTANNGCCGACACNGCNATGACAGCGAGTATCACGAGTGAGCGTGCGATTAATCTGAAGTTCATAGTNCTTTAATACAATTTGGCTACAAAAGTAATAAATAAACCGTTACCGACATCTCCATAATGACATAAATATTGTATAATATTTCCATTTCGGACAATATTGACACCAAAAGATGTCAGTAATGTATATTTATTATGCAATAATNGCCACCTTTATATAGCCGTTATTTACTACCTTTGCATCACTCAAGGTATAAAAANCNTCACATTCATAAATACCATAAATCCTGATGTACCACAATTATTTCATCACATTGACAGCAGCTATGTCGCTATTTGCTGTAAGTTGCGCCACGGCCGACAAGACCGCCCGACGCGTTGATGCCCTCGACGACTCGGCATGGGATCACTCACAGTGGATTTCGGTTGTCGACGCCCCCGTCATCACCGGGCCTATCACCGGCGACAACGAACGCGCTGCCGATGGCGCCAGCTGGTTTGTAACAACCATCACCAACGACAAGAAAGTCACCGATGCCCGCTGGATGACTACCGGCCTTGGTGTCTACGACCTGTTTGTAAACGGCACCCGCATAGGCGACGAGATACTGAAGCCGGGCTTCACTCACTACGAGAAGACCAAGCGCTCATTCACCTACGACATCACCGATCTCATCGCCACCGGGGCCAATGCCACCAACACGCTGGCCGTCCAGGTGACACCGGGCTGGTGGGCCGACAANATCATCACNCCGTCATGGCACGATGGCATGATTGGCAAGAAAACAGCCTTCAGGGGNGTTCTGCAACTGACCTATAGCGATGGGTCGCAGGAGCTNCTCGGCACCAACACCACCGACTGGCAGGCAGGTATCGCAGGCCCCGTAACCCATGCAGCNATCTTTGACGGCGANACCTACGATGCACGNATACGCCCCGGATACGAGACACCCGAAAAGCTGTCTGCACCCGANGTCAACACCGAGTTCCAGGGNGANATTTTGCCCAGCGACGGCGCCGAGATNTACTTCCGCGACGANCTCGCGCTCGAACCTCAGCGCGCCTANGTATGGANTGCGATAGCCGACAGCACNGACANCGAGTACGGCAAGGTGATTATCGACCGTGAGTACACCGCCGGCGACNTCATCGTNCTGAAACCGGGCGANAACCTCGTTGTCGACTTCGGCCAGAACTGTGCCGCNGTCCCCGANTTTGAGTTCCGTGCCAACGATGGTACCACACTGTCAGTGCGCCCCGGCGANCTGCTCAACGACGGCAACGGAGCCCGCGACCGAGGCATGGACGGCCCCGAGGGCAGCGTACACCGACTGAACCTGCGCATACCCGACACCGGCATGATGCTNGACTACACATTCGGCGACAGCAACGNCTTCGTNCANTACCGTCCNCGCTACACCTTCTTCGGCTNCCGNTTCATGAACGTGACAGCCGACGACGAGGTACGCATCAGGACAATGAAATCAATCCCNGTTACCTCCATCTCACGCGACATGGAGACCGGCACATTGTCAACCGGNAANNACGACATCAACAAGCTCATCTCAAACGCCATCTGGGGACAGCGGTCAAACTACCTGTCTGTGCCCACCGACTGCCCTCAACGCAACGAGCGCCTGGGCTGGACAGCCGACACACAGGTATTCACTGAAACAGGCACATTCTTTGCAAACACCGACAAATTCTTNCGCAAGTGGATGCGTGACATGCGCGACACCCAGCACGACCTCGGCGGCTTTCCCGGCGTCGCACCCTACGCTCAATATGGGGCACTGCCNGGCGACTTCGCACGCCTCGGCTGGTCAGACGCCGGCGTCATAGTACCCTGGGTCGTTTGGAAACAGTTCGGCGACACCGCCATCGTAAATGAGAACTGGGAGNCACTCGAGAAGTACATGGCCCACATCACCNCGACCAAGTACACCCACCAGCTGCTCACCGACGAGAACAACAACTTCCAGTGGGCCGACTGGCTNAGCTACGAGCCCCTCGAGAGCTGCGGTGGAGGCATCTATNACACCGATGCCAATGGTCAGACATCACTGAGACCCGAAGCCATCGAATACTGGAACTACCTGAGCGCCTGCTACTGGCTCATAGATGCCGAGATGATGCGCGACATGGCAGCCGCCACCGGCCGCGACGCCGACAAGTATGACGCGATTGCCTCAGAGGCNCGTCAGCACCTCATCGANAACTTCATCAACACCGACGGCACATTCAAGACCGAGANACTCAACACCATGCAGACTCCGGCNCTCTTCGCCCTCAAGACCGGCATCGTCACCGGCGAGGCCAAGGAGAAGATGCTCGCCCGACTGGCCGANAACTTCAAAGAACACGGCAACTGTCTGCAAACCGGCTTCCTCGGCACCTCGATACTGATGCCCACCCTCAGCGAGAACGGCATGAACGACATAGCCTACGAGCTGCTTTTCCAGCGCAATAATCCCAGCTGGCTCTACTCNGTCGACAACGGCGCGACAACAATCTGGGAACGATGGAACAGCTACATGATCGACCGAGGCATGGGCCCCCAGGGCATGAACAGCTTCAACCACTATGCCTANGGCTGTGTAGCCGAGTGGATGTGGGANACTATGGCCGGCATCGCAGCCGACACATCGGCGCCCGGTTTCAAACGCATCATCATGAAGCCTGTTCCCGACAANCGCCTCGGCCACGTCAACGCNCGCTACAACTCGGCCGCCGGCNTCATCGNGAGCAACTGGCGCTATGAAGGCGACAAGTGGATATGGGAGTTNACCGTTCCCGACGGCGCCACAGCCCTCGTCACCCTGCCCGACGGCTCGGATACCACCGAATACACCTCGGGCAGCTACAAAGTAGAACTCGACCTGTAACGTCACTCAAACTCACCTGTGTCACTTCACCGACAAAACACGGGTGAGTTTGTTATATATTATATATAATGTGATAATTTATGAAACGAATATTGCCATACTGTTTACTGAGCTGCCTGCTGTCAGCCTCGTGCAGTCGCGACAACGCCGACACCACCGAGTATAACCCCATGCCTATCGAGCGCATCGACCTCGCCGTGGCCGGCTACCCNGCNACTGCAGGTGAAATCGACANGCTNGAGCCNGGNATAGACCTATACGTNCAGCTCATGTCGGCNGACACGGTTGACCTTGATGCCGCGCTCAGGGCACTGAGCCAAANCCGCGTCACACAGCTNTTCGGCCGCGACATCATCGAACGCTTCACCGCCGCCGACTCGCTTGNACGCCCGCTGGGNCGCGTTGCCGCCCGACTGGCCGAGCTGAGTCCCGAACTGAAAGTTGCCCGGCTGTATGGCATAGCGAGCCCCTACATGCAATCGGTCATCGTGAGCGACTCCATAGTGTTCGTTGCGCTCAACCACTACCTCGGCAGCGACTATGCCGGCTATGAGACCATGCCGGCCTTTGTGCGCCGGGGCAAGACGCNGTCACGNCTGCCGTCCGATGTCGCCGAGGCNGTNGTANGGGTCGCCTACCCCTACACCCCGGTCGAGGGCACGCTGCTTGAACGNATGCTGTATGAAGGTGCCGTTGCCGAAACCGTGNCNCTCGCTTCAGGCGACGACACCACAGGCNTCANCGCCGCCGAACATGAGAGTGCCGACAGTCANTTGAGAGCCNCGTGGCTCNCACTCGCGTCAGACGGTATNNTATACNCCACCGCCGACAACGANATTGCACGCCTCNTCGACCCGGCACCGTTCGCCCGNGTCGGCTCACTCGAACTGCCTGCCNAAATAGGTNGGTACATNGGGCTCCGTATCATACGCAGCTACCTCAAAAACAACCCCGGCACNCAACCGGNCGANATGCTTCAAAACAGCTTCTACGGGCGCCCNCAAGAGCGCCTGATTGAGTCAAAATTCTCAGTTTAACNAAATTTAACATAACGTTGACATNTCGCTTGNCAGGCGAGCATTTCGCCTCNGTCNCCGAACCAAACCGNNNCCAAAGATGTTACAAAGTTGTAATTTCGCTGAATAATAGGTAACTTTGCAACGTGAAAACACTCCAGACGAGGACATAGAGATGTCCCNCGAGCCGAAAATCGGCAAGAATTACGATTGCCCGGCACCCTCNACCNNGAGCGTGTCATTAACAATTATAATTCTCAAGTAGTAACACAAANNACNAATTATGAAGAAAGCAATTTTGATTATTGCGAGCTTCGCGTTTCTNATCATCACCCTATCGGCCTTNAACGACCGAACNACAGCCCCGGGTGTNGGTTACAATGCCCCCGACCTGTTTNTGACTTCGGGCGACAANGTTTCATCACTCAAGGACTACAAGGGCGAGACAGTATTGGTAACATTCTGGTCATCGGGCGANGCACTGTCGCGCATCAGATGCAANGAATACTCGGCACTNGCCGACAGAGACNACCGNCTGCGTCACATNGCNGTCAACTTTGACAGCAACGAGGCACTGTTCGGAGAGATTGTCAAGAGAGACAATCTGACAGCGAGCNAGCAATATCACGTCGACGGTGAACGCGCCGCACAAATCAGGCTCAACTATCACCTTGACCGCGGCCTCCACTCATTCCTTATCGACAAGAANGGNGTGATTGTGGCAGTAGACCCCGACGTAGAACATGTCAACAACGCCCTGTAACACCAAACACACTACAGGAGCNGCCAAAGATTGAACGACCGCACTCGACACACACGCTCGAGGCGATCGTTTTTTTTGTGAACCAACCTCAGCCACCACGCGTTGATATATCAGAAAAACGATTTACAACTATTTAATTGATGAAGACTATGAAAAAATACGGAATCTTTTACGGTTCGACCACCGGCACGACCGAAGATGTAGCACGCCGAATAGCCAAAATACTTGACGTCNACCCNGCCGACGTNCACAATGTAGCCGAGACAGCCCCATCGGCNGTAGCCGACTACGATACACTAATATTAGGCACCAGCACATGGGGCTCGGGCGAACTTCAGGACGGTTGGTATGACTTTGTCGCCGGACTTGANGCCATGGAACTGCGAGGCAAACGCATCGCNCTATTCGGCTGTGGCGACGAGACNATGTCNGACACCTTCTGCAACGCCGTCGGCACACTGTACGACCGCCTGCAGGACACGCACGCCCNGTTCATCGGCGAATATGANGTCGAGGGATACCNCTTTGACCACTCCGACGCCGTTCGCGACGGTAAGGCAGTCGGCCTGCTGCTNGACGAGGTCAACCACCCCGAGCTCACCCCCACCCGNCTGCGAGCCTGGACAGCNCTCCTGTAACCCNTNCGGGCACNACNTATTCACAACACGACAGTCGAGACCCGGCCCCACATTCACNGCCNCGCCTCGACTGCCGCATTTATATGCTAATGCAACAGCGGTTACAGTAACCACGGTTACATAACTCGACACTGATTTTCAACCAGTGATTACCGTCTTCAGGACTAATGTTGGCTGAGCGCGAAAAAATGAGGGCGAAGTGTAGGTGAATGTAAAGATTTTTGAGTAAATTTGCACAAAAATCGGNAAAGATGAATCCCAACAGTCTTGTATCCATCTCAGATTTGAGCAAAGAGCAGATGCTGAGCCTTTTAGAGCTCGCACGCTACTTTGAGGAAAATCCCAATCACAAAATTTTAGATGGTCGTGTAGTCGCGACTTTGTTCTTTGAACCGTCGACACGCACACGACTGAGTTTTGAAACCGCTGTCAACCGCCTTGGTGGACGCATAATAGGCTTCNCTGACGCCTCGACCACAAGCTCGTCAAAGNGTGAAACCCTCAAGGACACGATTATCATGGTCAGCAACTACGTCGACCTGATTATCATGCGCCACTATCTCGAGGGTGCCGCACGCTATGCCACCGAAGTGACCGACGTGCCCATTATCAATGCCGGCGACGGTGCCCACCAGCACCCCTCGCAGACGATGCTCGACCTCTACTCGATCTACAAGACCCAGGGACGTCTCGACAACCTTACCATCACGCTTGTCGGCGACTTGAAATACGGCCGCACGGTTCACTCGCTCATCATGGCGATGAAGTATTTCAACCCCACCTTCCGCTTCGTGGCATGCAAAGAGCTTCAGATGCCTCGCGAGTATCTCGAATTCTGTGACAAGCACGGCATCAAGTACACCGAGCACACCGACTTCAGCCCCGAGGTTATCAACACATCTGACATTATATATATGACACGCGTGCAGCGCGAGCGCTTCACCGACATCATGGAGTATGAACGCGTCAAAGACCTCTACACGCTCCACAACGCCATGCTCGACGACTCGCGCGACAACCTGCGCATTCTGCACCCCCTGCCCCGTGTCAACGAGATAGCCCTCGATGTCGACGACAACCCCAAGGCCTACTACTTCACCCAGGCCAAGAACGGACTGTACACCCGACAGGCACTTATCTGCAACGCATTAGGTATCAACCCTCTTAAAAAGTAACCGAGTCATGACCGCAAAGAAAGAACTCGCCGTAGCCGCCCTGCGCGACGGCATTGTGATCGACCACATTCCATCAAACGCACTGTTCAAGTGTGTCAAGATACTGGGACTCGAGAACCTTGATACCCAGCTCACCATCGGCAACAACCTGCACAGCTCCAAGTTCGACTCAAAGGGCATCATCAAGGTCGCCAACGTGTACTTCCCCGAGAGCGTCCTCAACCGCATCGCGCTCATAGCCCCCACCGCCGTGGTAAACACCATTCACGACTTTGTTGTCACCGAGAAACGTCCCGTGGCGCTGCCCGACCAGATTGTCGGCATCGTCAAGTGTGACAATCCCAAGTGCATCTCCAACAACGAGCCGATGTACACCCGCTTCTCGGTCATCAACCGCAATCCCGTTGTAATTCGCTGCCACTATTGCAGCCATACCATCAACGCCGACAAGGCAGTTATTTTATGAAGCAGAACTGGAAACCCGGTACAATGATCTATCCGCTACCGGCGGTGATGGTAAGTTGTGCCGACGCCCGGGGAAACGACAACATCATAACCGTGGCCTGGACCGGTACTATATGTACCGACCCGGCCATGCTGTATATATCGGTACGTCCCGAACGCTACAGCTATGACATGATCAGGGAGACGATGGAGTTCACCGTCAATCTTACCACCGACGCCCTGGCACGGGCCACCGACTGGTGTGGCGTACGCTCGGGTCGCGACTATGACAAGTGGGCCGAGTGTGGTCTCACCCGCGAGCCCGGTGTCATGGTATCATGCCCGTCGATAGCCGAGTCGCCACTGAGCATCGAGTGCAAGGTTCAGGAGATTGTACCGCTGGGCAGTCACAGCATGTTCATAGCCCGCGTCGTCAACGTGCGAGCCGACGAGACACTCATCGACCCCGAGACAGGCGCGTTCAATCTGGGCTCGGCCGGTCTCATCAACTACGCCCACGGACACTACTACAGTCAGGGTGGCGAGATAGGCCGATTTGGATGGACAGTAAAGAAAAAGAAATAAACATTACACATTATAATATATAAGCAACTTTAACAATGAAACAGGACAGCATTGTATTCGACATCATCAACCGCGAACACGAACGCCAGAAAAAAGGCATCGAGCTGATCGCTTCTGAGAACTTTGTCAGCGACCAGGTCATGCAGGCCATGGGATCGTGCCTCACCAACAAGTATGCCGAGGGTTATCCCGGCCACCGTTACTATGGCGGTTGTCAGGTAGTCGACGAGATGGAGACACTGGCCATAGACCGTCTCAAAGAGATTTATGGCGCCGAGTATGTCAACGTACAGCCCCACTCGGGCGCCCAAGCCAACATGGCAGTATTCATGAGCGCTCTCCAGCCCGGCGACAAGTTCCTCGGCCTCAATCTCTCACACGGCGGCCACCTATCACACGGCAGCCCCGTCAACTTCTCGGGCCTGATGTTCAACGCCCTCGAGTACAATGTCAAGGAAGATACCGGCCTTGTAGACTATGACCAGATGGAGGAAGTAGCCCTGCGCGAACGTCCCAAACTGATTATCGGCGGTGCCAGCGCCTACTCACGCGAGTGGGACTATGCACGCATGCGTCGTCTCGCCGACGAGATCGGGGCCCTGCTCATGATCGACATGGCTCACCCCGCCGGCCTCATCGCAGCCGGTCTGCTCGACAACCCCCTGAAGTATGCTCACATCGTGACCTCGACCACCCACAAGACCCTCCGTGGCCCGCGCGGCGGCATCATCTTGCTCGGCAAAGACTTCGAGAACCCCTGGGGCAAAACCACCAAGAAAGGCGAGGTGCGCATGATGTCATCGCTCCTTGACTCGGCCGTATTCCCCGGCACACAGGGCGGCCCCCTCGAGCACGTCATCGCAGCCAAGGCCGTAGCATTCGGCGAGGCTCTGCAGCCCGAGTACAAAGAATACCAGAAACAGGTCAAGAAAAACGCCGCCGCCATGGCAGCCGGCCTCATGGACAAGGGCTACAAAATCATCTCGGGCGGTACTGACAACCACTGTATGCTCGTCGACCTGCGCACCAAGTTCCCCGAACTCACCGGCAAGGTGGCCGAGCGCGTGCTCGTCGATGCCGACATCACCGCCAACAAGAACATGGTGCCCTTCGACTCTCGCTCGGCATTCCAGACATCAGGCATACGTCTTGGCACAGCAGCCATCACCACACGCGGTCTCAAAGAAGACCAGATGGGCGAGATTGTCGAGATGATCGACACCGTACTCTCTAACCCCGAGAGCGAGGCTACCATCAAGGCCGTACGCGAGCGCGTCAACACGATGATGCAGGATTATCCCATGTTCGCCTACTAATCAGCGTCCACACTATCGGTTCACTCTTTCCAACTGACGGTTAACTGCAACACATATATGATTGTCATTTATCGAATATACCAGTTCCTGATAGCATTCCCGCTGCTGTTTGTAGCTACGGTGCTGGCCGCACTGTCGACCATACTGCTCACCTCGCTCGGCATCAGATGGGGTGCATACTATCCGGCTCACTGGTGGGCCAAGCTGTTCTGCTGGCTCAACCTGGTGACAGTGTCGGTCAAGGGTCACGAGAACGTCGACCGCAACACGTCCTACGTGTTTGTCGCCAACCACCAGGGCGCATTCGATATATTCTCAATCTACGGCTTTCTGGGTCACGACTTCAAGTGGATGATGAAGAAAAGCCTGCGCAACATACCGCTCGTGGGCTACAGCTGCTACCGTGCCGGCCACATCTTCGTCGACCGCTCATCGCGTGCAGCCGTACGCGACACGATGGAGCAGGCCGAGAAGCGCCTCAAAGGCGGAGCATCGCTTGTAGTCTTCCCCGAAGGCGCCCGCACCTGGAACGGACACATGCGTCAGTTCAAGAAGGGAGCCTACCAGCTCGCACTCGAATTCAATCTGCCACTGGTACCCGTATCAATCGACGGCGCCTTCGATGTGATGTCGCGCACGATGAAGCTGCCCCACTGGGGACACATCAGCCTCACCATACACAAACCCATCGAGCCACCGGCCAGCGAAGCCGACCGTGAGACTGTTATGGAAGCCACAGCCGACGCCATACGGTCAGCCCTGCCCGACCGATTTAAATAATCGGGCGAGTGAACCAAGAGACACCTTAAAATGTTATTGCGAGTGACAGGATGAAAAAGTGATAAATTGTCATCCTGTCACTTTTTTATGACACGTGTCAGTTTTGGCACGGAAGTTGCTAATAGGATTATCAGAAAACATTAAAACAAAACCGATAAAATTATAAGAATCATGAAAATCAAACCGTTATCAGATCGCGTACTCGTACGCCCCACTGCAGCCGAAGAAGTAACCATCTCAGGCATCATCATTCCTGACACTGCTAAGGAGAAACCCCTCAAAGGTGAAATTCTGGCAGTTGGCAACGGAACCAAAGATGAAGAAATGGTTGTCAAGGCCGGTGATGTAGTGCTCTATGGCAAGTATGCCGGTACCGAGATCGAAGTTGAGGGTGAAAAACTCCTCATCATGCGTCAGAATGACATTCTGGCAGTTTGTGAATAATCGAGGCTGATACACAACCACCTCTAACCAAAAAATTCAACAACTATGGCAAAAGAAATCAAATTTGATATCAAGGCTCGCGAAGAGCTCAAAAAAGGCGTTGACACACTGGCCGACGCAGTGAAAGTAACCCTTGGCCCCAAAGGCCGCACCGTAATTATCGACAAGAAATTCGGCGCACCCCACATCACCAAAGACGGTGTCAGCGTTGCACGCGAGATTGAACTCGAAGACGCATTCCAGAACATGGGCGCACAGCTCGTTAAGGAAGTAGCATCTAAGACCGGCGACGACGCCGGTGACGGCACAACAACAGCTACCGTTCTCGCACAGGCCATCATCAATGAGGGCCTCAAGAACGTAGCTGCCGGTGCCAACCCCATGGATCTGAAGCGTGGCATCGACAAGGCAGTCGAGCACATCGTCAACCACATCGCCGAGATTGCAGTCGAGGTAGGTGACGACTTCAAGAAAATTGAAGACGTAGCCCGCATCTCGGCCAACAACGACGAGAAGATCGGCGCCCTCATCGCCGAGGCNATGAAGAAAGTAAAGAAAGAAGGCGTTATCACCGTCGACGAGGCCAAAGGCACCGAGACCACTGTTGAAGTTGTCGAGGGTATGCAGTTTGACCGNGGCTACATCTCGCCCTACTTCATGACCAACAGCGAGAAGATGGAATGCGCCATGGAGTCNCCCTACATTCTGCTCTACGACAAGAAGATTTCTAANTTCAAAGACCTCCTGCCCATTCTCGAGCCCGTAGCACANAACGGCCGCCAGCTCCTCATCATCGCCGAGGACGTCGACCAGGAGGCTCTCGCCACCCTGGTAGTTAACCGTCTGCGTGGCTCTCTCAAGGTATGCGCCGTCAANGCCCCCGGCTTCGGCGACCGCCGCAAAGAGATGCTCGAGGACATNGCTATCCTCACCGGCGGCACAGTAATCTCTGAGGAGAAAGGCATGCGTCTCGACGGCGCCACCATCGACATGCTCGGTACCGCTGCCACCGTCACTGTCAACAAGGAGACAACCACCATAGTCGACGGTGCCGGCAACAAGGAGGCCATCGCTGCTCGCNTAGCCCAGATCAAGTCTCAGATCGAGCAGACCAAGAGCGACTANGACCGCGAGAAACTCCAGGAACGTCTCGCCAAGCTCGCCGGCGGTGTTGCCGTGCTCCACATCGGTGCTCCCAGCGAGGTCGAGATGAAAGAGAAGAAAGACCGTGTTGACGACGCNCTCAGCGCCACACGCGCCGCTATCGCCGAGGGTATCGTACCCGGTGGCGGTGTAGCCTACATGCGCTGCATCGACTCGCTCAACGACATACCCACCGACCACGCCGACGAGCTCACCGGTATCGCAATCGTACGCCGCGCCATCGANGAGCCCNTGCGTCAGATNGTAGCCAACGCCGGTGTCGAGGGTGCAGTCATCGTACAGAANGTCAAAGAGGGAACAGGCAACTTCGGTTACAACGCCCGCACAGGCGTGTTNGAAGACCTCATGGCAGCCGGTGTCATTGACCCCGCCAAGGTTACCCGCGTAGCCCTCGAGAACGCCGCNTCAATTGCNGGCATGCTCCTCACCACCGAGTGTGTCATCGCCGACAAGAAAGAAGACAACCCTGCTCCCGCAATGCCCGCNGGCGGCATGGGTGGCATGGGCGGCATGATGTAATCCCACCNTTACTCCCATTTATACANNAAAGCGGCTCNCANNNNTGNGAGCCGCTTTTTCTATACCTACAAATTCCCCACCNAATCACTTTGCTTTATAAACATTAATGTGAATTAACCTGAACTGACGGTGGGTGGGGCTTTGAGTATCGGGCGAAAAGTTGTATCTTTGTAGATGATTAATATTTGCATTGAAGATGTTCAGGAAATTACTAATATTAAGCATTGCAGCGTTAGCCACTGTGACCTCTGCGGCCGATACCCCTGACTCTTACCTCGACGGTGAGGCTTCGACCATCATGATCAAGCCCAACTTCATGAACACCGACGGGAATACAATATTTGAGGNNAACGATGACGCCGATGACGACAACCTCGAGTTGGTCGCCGAAATACTGCTTGAAGCCGACCGCCACATGGGCACACGCTACAAGCGTGGAGGCAAGACCCCGCGAGGCTTCGACTGTTCGGGCTTCACCAGCTACGTNTTCAAGCAGTTCGGCTACAAACTCGGTGCCTCATCGGGCGACCAGTTCAAACAGGGNACCGCAGTCGAATCAGACGACGTCAGGCCCGGCGACCTGCTATTNTTCCAGGGNCGCAGCCGTGGNTCGGTTGGCCACGTAGCCATAGCCATCGATACCGACCCCGACACCGGCGACATCATATTCATACACTCNGCCACAAGCGGTGGCATACGTGTTGACCGTGTTTCGTCGCCCTACTACAACAAACGTTATCTTGGAGCACGCCGNGTGCTNAACTAACACNTATTTNATCATGACCGACAAAGCCCTGCTCGTGCAACAGCTGCGCGACGAGATAAACCGTCACAACCANTCGTACTATGTGCTGAATGCCCCTACCATCAGCGACTACGACTTTGACATGTTGCTCAAACAGCTCGAAACCCTCGAAAAAGAGAATCCCGAGCTCGACGACCCTNTGTCACCCACTCACCGCGTAGGCAGNGACATCAACAGCCATTTCGACCAGGCNGCACACATTCACCCCATGCTCTCGCTCGGCAACACCTACTCGATAGCCGAGGTCGACGAGTTCATGCGCCGTACNCGCGAGTCGCTCGGNGAGCAGAANTTTGAGATTGTAGGCGAGATGAAATATGACGGCACGTCTATATCGCTCATCTACGAGCACGGACGCCTGGTGCGNGCTGTCACACGCGGCGACGGCGAGAAAGGCGACGTNGTCACCGACAACATCAAAACCATCAAGAGNATTCCGCTACAGCTCACNGGCTCGGGGTGGCCCGATATGTTCGAGATACGCGGCGAGGTACTGCTGCCCTGGGCCGCATTTGACAAGCTTAACGCCGAGCGTGCATACAANGAGGAGCCGCTGTTCGCCAATCCGCGCAACGCAGCCTCGGGCACACTCAAACTGCTCAATCCCGCCGAGGTNGCCCNTCGCGGACTNGACGCCTACTTCTATTACCTGCTCGGCCCCGAGCTACCGTCCGACAACCACTACNACAACCTCGAACATGCCCGCCGGTGGGGCTTCAAGGTNGCACCCATCATGAAACTGCTGCACAGCATCAGCGAGGTCGACGAGTTCATCAACCATTGGGACACAGCCCGCAAGGAGCTGCCTGTTGCCACCGACGGNCTCGTGTTCAAGGTCAACTCCCTGCGTCAGCAGCTCAATCTCGGCTTCACAGCCAAGTCACCNCGCTGGGCNATAGCCTACAAGTTTGCNGCCGAACGCGGTCTCACACGCCTGCGCTTCGTGAGCTTTGAGGTNGGACGCACAGGCGTCGTCACCCCAGTAGCCAACCTCGAGCCGGTACTGCTNTCGGGCACCATCGTCAANCGNGCGTCGCTGCACAATGCCGACATCATACGCTCACTCGACATTCACACCGACGACATGGTCTATGTCGAGAAAGGCGGCGAAATNATACCCAANATTACNGGCGTNGACCTCTCAGGACGCCAGCCCCACTCANACCCCATAGAGTTTGTCACCCACTGCCCGGCATGTGGCAGCCCACTTGAACGCGTCGAGGGCGAAGCCGCCTGGGTGTGCCCCAACAAATACGGTTGCCCGCCCCAGATTGTAGGACGCATCGAGCACTTCGTAGGNCGCCGCATGATGAACATCGACGGCGTGGGCGAGGAGACAGCACGACTGCTGTTCGACAACGGCCTCGTAACCAACGTCGCNGACCTNTATGACCTCACGGTCGAGAAACTCATGTCGCTCGAACGCTTNGCCGANAANAGCGCNCGNCGCGTNATNCANGGACTCGANGACTCGAAACNNGTACCGTTCGAGCGTGTGGTATTCGCCCTCTCGATTCCCTACGTNGGCGAGACAGGGGCCAAGAAACTGGCACGCGCCACAGCCGACATAGANACCCTCATGGCCATGACCNCCGAACAGCTCACCGANATCGAAGACATAGGCGAACGCATNGCCAACAGNATNGTCGAGTACTTTGCCAATCCGCTCAACCGCGCCATCGTCGAACGACTGCGCGAGGCCGGCCTGCAGATGGCCATAGAGCGNAACGAGNCNGANACCTCCAACCGACTCGANGGTAAAACAATCGTCATAAGCGGCACCTTCACCAAGAACTCACGCGACCGTTACAANGANCTTATNGAGCTCCACGGCGGCAAAAACTCNGGCTCGATATCAAAGAAGACCGACTACCTGCTCGCCGGCGACAACATGGGCCCCGCCAAGCTCGAGAAAGCGACCTCGCTCGGCGTCCCGATNATCGACGANGANACNTTCCTGTCAATNATCGGCACTACNGAATAACGACTACCTAAGGTCACGNCNACGNTTNAAAGCNTCNAGATAATANTANTCNGCATAGTTGAGCGGNACGTCAATCTCGACACCNGCNGGCTTGCTCGTGACNCTATGCTTNAGAATAAATCGGCCNTTATCACCCGGCGTNGCCGTATAGCTGTCTGATGACAGCGACTTCATAATTTCATCGGCATACCCGACATAATATGTCGAGTCNGCTGCATCAACGTAGGTCGACAACTCATATAGAGCTGAAGCTATCACTGCCGCNGCCGAGGCATCGCGTGGNTCNTCNGGTATACCNGGNGCATCAAAATCCCAATAAGGCACCTTATCGTCAGGCATGTTTGGGTGATTTTTCACAAAGTCGAACGTTTTGACAGCCNGTGCCAGATAAGCCTCATTACCGGTCGCACGATATGCCACCGTGTAACCGTAGATAGCCCACGCCTGGCCTCGCGCCCATGCCGATGAGTGGTCACAACCCTGAGCCGTATGNCTGTGTCTGACATCGCCTGATATCGAGTCATAGTCTATTACGTGATAACAACTTCCGTTGGGACGGAAATGCTCTTTNAGCGTGCGGTCAGCATGACTGACAGCGATGCTGTAAAACGTACTGTCGCCCGACAGTCGTGTCGCCTCAAACATCAGTTCGAGATTCATCATGTTATCGATTATCACCGGACAGGCCCAGCCCTTGGCCTCACGCTCGCTTCCCGGTGTCACGTCCCAGCTCTGGATAATGCCGGCATTGGGTCTGAAACGTGTTGACAGTGAACGGGCAGCCTCAACCACAGCATCGGCGTATGAACTGTCGCCCGTCAGACGATAGCCGTTGCCAAAACTGCTGCCCACCATAAATCCGACGTCGTGATGCCATTTCAGATATTGAGCGTCAGCAACAGCCTCAGTGTACTTTCGGGCATAAGGTACCAGAGTCGAGTCGCCCGTAAGTTCATACAGATACCATACGGCACCCGGAAAGAATCCACTGCGCCAATCAGTAACATCACAATACAATACATTGCCATCTTCAAGAATTGAGGTCGGATTATGAAACGGCAATCCAAGTTTCTCGACTGTGTCAATCTGCATACCCATCTGTATGCGGGCATTCTCAATTGCGACATCACTCCATGAGCGTGATGCTGTACCATTGCATGCAGTCATTGCGACCGTGGCCACTCCGGCCATTAATAATAATTTTTTCATGATATATATTATAATGTGTAATCCTGGTATATGGAGCTACCGTGTGCTCCTATATATAAAGCCGCATGATTTAGACAAAACTATAGTCTTCAACTATATGTTATAAAACATATTTTTGCTTTTATTGAACAATATAATCTATTCCACCGTTATAGATTTATAAAAAAATACTAAATAACATGAATAAGATCCTTACCTCAGCATTATTTGTAGCCTCACTGGCCATCATGACATCATGTAACGAAAAAGCCAAACTCGCCCAGGCCGTCGCAGGCTCATGGACGGGACAAGCCGAGCGTGTCGATACACCCCACCAGAAGACAACCACAACCGTCACCCGCGTGTTCACCTTCACGCCCGACTCACAGTCGGCTACCGGCGGCACATTCCAAGCCACTGCCGACTTCAGCATCGAGGGCGGCACACAGCTCGAAGCAGCCGGCACCCAGCCCATCGCAGTCACAGTCAACGGCAATGCCACCATCAGCGGCCGTTGGGAAGCAGTCGATGATGACGAGATTATCGTATCGTACGACAGCAAGACACTACAGGTCAACGTCGACCCCGAAGAGATTGTACTCGAGTACAACATCGCCAGCGAGACAGCTACACCCGTCGAACAGGATATCCGACCCGAGGTTGCCGCTATCGTGAAGCGCACCATCACCCCTGTGATGCAGACCAACGTCTTCAGCACCTCAAAGATTGACGACATCAAAATCAAAGGCTCGCTCATGTCGTGCGAGATTGGTAAAAAAGACTTCACCTTCCACCGCGACATATAATCATCAAAATATATTGACTCACAAAGCTGCCCGGCCGCACCCAAAGCCGCGGCAGCTTTTTTTATACACACCTATCGGGCCATAAGTTTTCTTTTTTCAAATGAAATCGTTAATTTTGTGCCATAACAACAATACATCTATATTTTTACGTTATAAATATGGCAACAAAACCGTTCAAATACCAGGAGATGTTCCCCTTAGGGCCGGACACTACCGAGTATTATCACCTTACAAGCGACTATGTAAAAGTTGAGAACTGGAACGGCCACGAGATGCTCGTGGTTGACCCCGAAGCCCTCACCGTGTTAACCCGTCAGGCCACCCACGACAACGCGTTCATGCTGCGTCGCGAGCACAACGAAATGGTCGCCAAGATACTTAACGACCCCGAGGCCAGCGCCAACGACAAGTACGTAGCGCTCACAATGCTGCGCAACGCCGAGATTGCCGCCAAAGGTCAGCTGCCCGTGTGTCAGGACACCGGCACAGCCATCTGCCACGCCACCAAGGGCCAGCAGGTGTGGACAGGCTGCAACGATGAGGAGAAAATCTCGCTCGGCGTCTACCAGACATACACCCAGGACAACCTGCGTTACTCTCAGAACGCTCCCCTCAATATGTACGACGAGGTGAACACCGGCTGCAACCTCCCTGCCCAGATTGACATTCACGCCGGCGAGGGCGACGAGTATCACTTCCTGTTCGTAGCCAAGGGCGGCGGCTCGGCCAACAAGACCTACCTCTACCAGGAGACCAAGGCAACCATCAACCGCAAGACCCTCGTACCCTTCCTGGTCGAGAAAATGAAGACCCTCGGCACAGCCGCATGCCCCCCCTACCACATCGCGTTCGTAATCGGCGGCACATCGGCCGAGAAGAACCTCGAGGTTGTCAAGAAAGCATCTGTTAAATATCTCGACTCACTCCCCACCGAGGGCAATGAGCTCGGACACGCATTCCGCGACATCGAGCTCGAGAAGCAGCTGCTCGAGGCCTCTCGCAACATAGGTCTCGGTGCACAGTTCGGAGGCAAATACTTCGCCCACGACATTCGCGTCATTCGCCTGCCCCGTCACGGCGCATCATGCCCCATCGGCATGGGTGTATCATGCTCGGCCGACCGTAATGTCAAAGCCAAGATTGACCGCAACGGCCTGTGGATTGAGAAACTCGATGCCAACCCCGGCGAACTCATTCCCGAGGAACTGCGCAATTCGGGCGAAGGCGACGTTGTGAAAATCGACCTCGACCGCCCCATGAGCGAAGTTCTCGCCGAACTGACCAAATATCCCGTGTCGACCCGCCTGTCGCTCAACGGCACCATCATCGTGGCCCGCGACATCGCACACGCCAAGATCAAAGAGCGTCTCGACAACGGCGAGCCTATGCCCCAGTACCTCAAGGATCACCCCGTGTACTATGCAGGCCCGGCCAAGACTCCCGAAGGCATGCCTTCAGGCTCATTCGGCCCCACAACCGCAGGCCGCATGGACCCCTACGTCGACCAGTTCCAGGCCGCAGGCGGCTCAATGGTAATGATCGCCAAGGGCAACCGCTCCAAACAGGTCACCGACGCGTGTCACAAGCACGGCGGCTTCTACCTCGGCTCGATCGGCGGCCCCGCTGCCATACTCGCAGCCAACTCGATCAAGAGCGTCGAGCTGCTCGAATACCCCGAACTGGGCATGGAGGCTATCTGGAAAATCAAGGTCGAAGACTTCCCCGCCTTCATACTCGTCGACGACAAGGGCAACGACTTCTTCACCGAGATTCAGGCCAAGTGTGCCAACTGCGCGCTCGGCAAGTAAACCACGGCTCGAAAAGGATTGAAATCGGGCTTATATTTACAACAATATAAAAATAAGCCTATCAAAGTTTTGAATAATTGAAAAAAGTTTCTTAAATTTGCACCTCGAAAGTGTGAATAATAACAAGTAAACATATAAGGCAATGAAAAGAACATTCCAACCCTCTAACAGAAAAAGAGTTAACAAGCATGGTTTCCGCGAAAGAATGTCAACCCCCGATGGACGCAAGGTTCTCGCACGTCGTCGTGCCAAAGGCCGCGCACGTCTCACAGTGTCTGACTCTATCGCCAGCAAGTAAGCCATAGCCTAACACTTATCAATACAAAAAAGTCACCACAACAGGCCTCAAAACCTGTAGTCGGTGACTTTTTCGTGTTAAATTACATCAAATGTACGTGTCGTGTGGCCTAAAAGTTGATTGACACGCGACTAATTAGTATCTTTGTTGTCTAATAACCACCTCCACGAGTTACTTATATCGAAGCGAATGATTACAAAGTCATTAGACCATAAAAAAATCAAGGAATTAAGCCGCATAATCGCAGGCTGCAAGCGTGTTGTCATCACATGCCACATAGCCCCTGACGGTGATGCCGTCGGCTCGTCGCTCGCACTATGCCACATGCTCACAGACCTGGGCAAGGAAGTACACGTCGTCACCCCCGACATGTTCGCTCAGAACCTGTTCTATCTGCCCGGAGCCAAAGACATTGTAATCTACACCCGATACAGCGACTTCGCCATACAGCTCATCAACGATGCCGACCTGATTTTCTGCCTCGACTACAACGCCATCAAGCGTGTCGACAAGCTCGGTAGCCACATACTCGACTCGGCAGCCATCAAGGTGATGATCGACCACCACCTGGGCCCCGAGGAGTTCCCCTACCTCACTATCTCTCACCCCGAGGAGTCATCGACCTGCATACTGCTGTTCAAAGTGTTCTGCGCGCTCGGACTCGTACCGCTCATCAGCAAGAACATAGCTACCTGTATCTACACCGGCATGATGACCGACACCGGCAACTTCTCTTACAACTCAAACAAACCCGACATATATCAGGCCATCAGCAAGCTCGTAGAGTGTGGCATAAACAAAGACGACATCTACCGCCACATCATCAATACGTCGACCCTCTCACGCCTGCGCATCAACGGTTATGCCGTCAGCCAGAAGATGGAAGTGTTCCCCGCCAACCGCGCGGCACTAATAACCCTGACCCGTGACGAGCTCAACGAGTACGACTACAAGAAGGGCGATACCGAGAGTCTTGTCAATCTGCCCCTGCAACTCGACAACGTCGACTACTCGGTCTTTCTGAGAGAAGAAGAAAACTACATCAAGGTCTCCATGAGGTCAAAAGGCTCGTTCCCCGTCAATAAGCTATGCGAAAAGTTCTTCAACGGCGGAGGCCACCTCAATGCTGCCGGCGGCGAGTTCGACGGTACCATGCAGCAGTGCATCGAGCGCTTCAACGAGGCCATGAAGTATGGTGACACACTGTTGAAAAGCAAAAAATAATTACTAACTTTGCCCCATTATATATAATATAGGTAATGAAAATACTGAAAAAATTATCAGCCCTTACACTCGCGGCATTGGCATCGATAGCCGTGTTAAGCTCATGCAGCGACTCTAAAAGCTATGCCGACCGCCTCATGGACGAGAACAAGGCCGTCAACCTGTTTCTGAGCAATCACCGCGTCGAGCACCAGATTCCCGAGGACAACAACTTTGAGGTAGGCCCCGACGCCCCCTACTACCGTCTTGACGACGAGGGCAACATCTACATGCAGGTACTGCGCACAGGCGACCGCGAGAACAATATGGCCACCGACGACCAACTCATATACTTCCGTTGGACACGCTACAACCTACTGTATTCTTACTACTATGGCGAGGAATACAGCGAGGGTAATTCGGAAGATATGAGCATGACCCCAACCTATTTCCGCTTCAACAACACGACCAACTCATCATCGACCCAGTGGGGTACCGGCATTCAGATGCCGCTCAACTATCTCGGCATCGACTGTGAGGTCAACATCGTGATCAAATCACAATATGGCGTCACCAGCGAGATTGCCAACGTGACCCCATACATGTACAACGTACGTTACTTCGAGCCCCTCAGCAACTAATAGTCTACTGAATTATACCAATTATTATCAACCACGAACTGATTTATAATTCTATGTCATTAATCAAATCTATTTCAGGTATCAGAGGTACAATTGGCGGCCGTCCCGGCGACGGACTCAGCCCTATTGATGTTGTAAAATTCACCGCAGCTTACGCTACATTCATACGCCGCACATGCCCCCTCGACAGCAACACCATCGTCGTGGGCCGTGATGCACGCATCTCGGGCGCAATGGTTTACAATCTCGTAGCAGGCACACTGCTCTCAATGGGTTTTGACGTTGTCAACATCGGTCTAGCATCGACTCCCACCACCGAGATTGCCGTCACAATGGAAGGCGCTTGCGGCGGAATTATCCTCACTGCATCACACAACCCCATGCAGTGGAACGCCCTCAAGCTCCTCAACCACCGCGGCGAGTTCCTCAACGACGCTGAGGGCAAGGAAGTGCTGGCCATAGCTGCTGCCGAAGACCTCGACTTCGCACCCGTAACCGAGCTCGGTCACGAGATACTCAACGAGACCTACAACGCCAAACACATCGAGGCCGTCAAAGCGCTCAAGCTTGTCGACACCGACGCCATCGCCAAGGCCAACTTCACAGTGGCCGTTGACGCTGTCAACTCGGTAGGCGGCATAGTCATACCCCAGCTGCTTCGCTCACTCGGTGTCAAGAATATAATCGAACTCAACTGTGAGGCCAACGGCAAGTTTGCCCACACCCCCGAACCTATTCCCGAGAACCTCACCCAGATTTCAGACCTCATGAAGAAGGGTATCGCCGATGTCGGCTTCGTCGTTGACCCCGACGTTGACCGCCTGGCCATCGTGATGGAGAACGGCGAGATGTTCGTCGAGGAATACACCCTCGTGGCCGTTGCCGACTACGTGCTGTCACACACACCCGGCTCGACCGTATCCAACCTCAGCTCATCGCGCGCACTTCGCGACGTGACACGTTCTCACGGCTGTGAGTACAACGCCGCCGCCGTAGGCGAGATCAACGTTGTCACCAAGATGAAAGAGACCGGCGCCGTCATCGGTGGCGAAGGTAACGGTGGTGTCATCTATCCCGAGTCACACTATGGCCGCGACGCCCTCGTAGGAGTGGCACTGTTCCTCACCCTCCTCGCCAAGTCGGGCAAAAAAGTGAGCGAGCTCAAGAAAGGCTATCCCGCCTACTCAATCTCTAAAAACAAAATCGAGCTCACACCCGACATCGACGTTGACGCACTGCTCGTTGCCGTGAAAGAGAAGTTTGCAGGCGAACAGATTACCGACATCGACGGTGTCAAGATTGACTTCGAGGATTCATGGGTACACCTGCGCAAGAGCAACACCGAACCCATCATTCGCATCTACTCCGAGGCCTCGACCGTTGAGAAAGCCGACGCCCTCGCCGAGTCGATCAAAGAAGTCATCAACAGCCTCGTGAAATAAATCGAAATGAGGAGAACGATTTTATTGATAATAAACACTATACTCGTCGGCCTGGGCACTGCTCTCGCCGGCGAGCATAGTTTACAGGGCTACGGACTCGTCAAAGTAGCCACCGCGTGTATGCGCTCAACCCCCGCCCACTCGGGCGAGATGGTATCACAGGCCGTCATGGGCACCCCGCTCAGACTCATCGGACGCGAAGGCAGTTGGTGGCTGACCGAGACCCCCGAGGGCTATCAAGGCTACATCATAGGCAACGCCATCGCCCCCAAAGACTCGACCGCGATGGCCACATGGCGCCGGTCTGACCGCGTCATGTACACCGACCACTACACCGGCCGCATAGTCAGCCGCGACGGCCGTGGCACCCCGGTTTCAGACATACACGCAGGCTCGGTACTTCAGACTATCCCATCAAAGGTCAAAGACAGCATCGACGTCGTGCTGCCCGATGGCCGCAGCGGCCGACTGGCCTCTCGGTCGGTCAAACATCTGTCCGACTTCCGACACCACCGGCTCAACACCCAACAGCTTGTCGACATGGCACGCGCGCTTATGGGCGTCTCCTACCTGTGGGGAGGCACCACGACAGCAGGCATGGACTGCTCGGGACTTGTCAAGATATGTTACCTCAACCAAGGCATAATATTGAAACGAGACGCCGGCGAGCAAGCCACGACTGGTACTCCGCTCGGCGACGACTTCAGAGAATACCGACAGGGCGATCTCGTATTTTTCAAGAGCGCGACAACAGGCCGCATAGTCCACGTCGGCATCTATGACGGCGACGGACTGTACATACACTCATCAGGACGCGTGCGGGTCAACTCGCTCGACCCCGAGTCGACACTGTACATACCCTCAAACATACTCGCGTCGGGCTGCCGCATAGCCGGCAACATCAACACCGACGGCATCACCCTGATAACCAACTCCCCCGCCTACTTTGACCTATAACCAAGCCATTGTTATTTTGTCTGAAAATCTTTCCACTTTGCCGGAATATGCAAATCAAAATCAGGAATTTCAAGATGAACTACATCGGGCAAAATGCACTGTTTAAATCGGCTCTCATACTGTTTTAGTTGAATAGGCTTACTTGCAGCCATTGAGGCGAGGTTACTCGAATACTGGTGTGGAGGAAAATACACCACTACTTTATGACCAGCCTCAACAGCCAACTCTATAGCTGGTATCATGTCGCTATCGGCTGACACTACTATTGCAAGGTCACAGTTATCCTGATATGCGTCAGCTACAATTTGTGTAGCAATTCTAACATCAGTTTCTTTCTCCTCGTGAGTTTGAATTTTATTGCCGCATTTAAAGCAAGTAATTTCTTTTTTGAGATATTTTCCAAGAATCAATCTAAACTTCGGATTCTCTTTATTAGCCTGAAAAAATGCACTTTGCCGTAGGCTTTTATCTATATCATCAACTCTTGCCGAAAAATATTTTACAGCAACCAGTTCCTGATTGGGTCTCATGAACATCTCAAACAACCTGACGATGTCAAGCCAATAATATTTCTTCCAACGGACATCTTTTTTAAGACCGTAGTAGAAATTAAATCCGTCTATATAGACAATTACTCTTTGTTTTTCCATAAAAAATAAGCCCACCTTATTTGGGTGGGCGGGCCTTAGTATTTTCCACCTAAGGGAGATAAGTTGTTGCAAAGTTAGAAAAAAATTATCTACTTGCAAATTTCTAACACAAAAATAATCTTGATTGTTTAAGCACTATAGTCGTTACAGATGCAATATTAATGAATTTGGTTTAAGTTTTTTAAAATCAATCTATATGTTTGCTTAAGTTGATTTTTAAAATTAACTTTGTAGATTGATGATGCAACCATTTATCGACATATTATTGAGCGGTATTCTTATAGGCGTCCTTGTTTCGGCGCCTATGGGCCCGGTAGGTATGCTGTGCATACAGCGCACCCTTAACAAGGGGCGCTGGTCGGGCTTCTTTACCGGTGTCGGTGCGTCATTCAGCGACCTGCTTTACTGTCTGCTCACAGGCCTCGGACTGTCGTTCGTACAAGGCTTTCTCGAAGACAATTCGCTCATATTGCAGATCGTCGGCAGCTTCGCACTGATAGGCTTCGGCATATACCTTTTCAAGAAAAACCCGTCGGCATCGCTCAAACGCCCCGAGAAGAGCAAGAACACCTTCTGGGCCGACATCGTGACAGGCTTCCTGTTCACATTCTCCAACCCGTTCATACTGTTCTTTATCATCAGCCTCTTCGGCCGGTTTAACTTCCTGATGCCCGAGTATCAGCACTACCACTATGTAGCCGGATACATCGGCATACTGTTCGGTGCCATGACATGGTGGTACATCATCACCTTCTTTGTCAACAAGGTCAGAGCCCACTTCAACGTCCGTTCCATGTGGCTCATCAACCGCATCATCGGCTCAATAATTCTAATCATGGCCGCCTATGGTATATACAGCGGCCTGCATGACTATTATATTGATAAAAATGAACATGACCAACCTACCCTACAAGAAATCACTTATAGTACCCCGATGCACGTCGTTGAAGCCGACTGATCAGGCCGACGATATCGTCAACACCATTCTCGCGTCGACCACACCCACCCCCATCGACATCAACAACTGGCCGGCCGAGTTTCCTCCGACACCACGCTCACAGGCTTATCTCGTACACGACGGGGCCAACATATACGTGCTGTATCTCGCCGCGCCGTTCGAGATCAGAAACGAGGTGACCGAAGACCTTGGCCCCGTATCCGACGACAACTGCGTCGAGATATTTCTGCGCAAGCCCGGCTCGCCCCGTTACTGGAACTTCGAGTTCAACTTTGCCGGTTATCTCAACGCCTCCAGCCGCGTCACCCGTCCACGTGCCACACGTCTTGACGCCGTACAGCGAGCCGAGGTGCTGCGTTATCCGCTCGATGCCGCCTCACTCTCAGCCACCCACAGCGAGCTCGAGGGCTTCACACACGCACTCCTGGTAGTCATACCGCTCTCACTGCTCGACATCGAGCTTCACGGCCTGCCGACACTGCTTGAGGGCAACCTCTACAGCCTGTCCGAGAAAGCCCCCCACCCCTATTATCTCACCTGGAGCCCCATCAACGAAGTCACACCGGGCTTTCACCGTCCCGAGCACTTCGGCTATCTAATTCTGCAATAAATGAACCGACTACTCTCAATACTCCTCAGCGCCCTGATTCTGCTCTCCCTGCTGTCATCGTGTGGCGGGGCCAAACTCGCCACAGCCAACGAGCAGATGGAGCGCGGTGAATACTATGACGCCTCACGCACCTACAAAAAGATTTACAACAAGCTCACCAAGCGTGAAGAACGCCCCCTCAAAGGCGAGGTAGCCTTCAAGATGGCCGAGTGCTTCACACAGCTCAACATGAGCCCCAATGCCAGCGCCGCCTATCAGAACGCCATACGCTTCGGCTACCCCGACTCGACGGCGATACTGAAACTCGCCTGCTCACTGCAGGCCGAGGGCAAGTATGCCCAGGCATTGAAATCGTTCGAGGAGTATCTGAGCCTCGTGCCCGACAACAAGACGGCACTCAACGGCGCCGCCGGCTGCCGCATGGCCATAGCTGCCAAGGGCTCGCCGACACGCTATGTCGTTAAGTCAAACAAGATTTTCAACTCACGCCGCGCCGACTTCTCGCCCATGTACTTCGACTCATCGCTCGACCAGCTCTACTTCACCACCACCAACGAGAAGGTGACCGGCGACCACCGCAGCGAGATTACCGGTATGAAAAAGGGCGATATCTGGGTATCGCGCAAGAACGAGAAAGGCGAGTGGATGCGCCCCGAACCCGTCGAGGGCGAACTCAACAGCGACATGGACGAGGGCATCATATCGTTCACGCCCGACGGCTCGACCATGTATCTCACCAAGGCGCGCCGTTCGCCCAACAGCAACACCGGTGTCGAGATATACACATCGTCACGTTCCGACGCCAAGTGGAGCGCCCCCGTCAAGTTCGACATCACGGCCGACACCCTGTCAAACTACGGCCACCCCGCCGTGTCGCCCGATGGCGAGTGGCTATACTTCACCAGCGACATGCCCGGCGGACAAGGTGGCCGCGACCTGTGGCGCATCAACCTCAAAGCACGTGCAGGCTCGCTCGAGAACCTCGGCGAATTTATCAACACGCCCGGCGACGAGATGTTCCCCTACATGCGCACCGACTCGATACTCTACTTTGCCTCTGACGGACACCCCGGCTTCGGCGGCCTCGACATCTTCAAAGCCACACTCACCCCATCGGGCGGTTGGCGCGTCGAGAACATGGGACAGCCCGTCAACTCGTCGGCCGACGACTTCGGCATCACATTCGGCAGCGGCGAAAGCGGCTTTTTCAGCTCCAACCGTGGCGACAACCGCGGCTATGACCACATCTACTCGTTCCAGCTTCCCGACCTGAAGATACTCATCTCGGGCTACGTGCTCGACAAGGACGAGGAGCCTGTGCCCAATGCCGTCATACGTATCGTCGGCAACGACGGCTCAAACCGCAAGGAGGTAGCACGCAGCGACGGCTCATTCACCTTCCCGCTCCAGCGCGGCATCAAGTATGTCATGCTTGCCGGTGCCAAGGGGTTTCTTAACGCCAAACAGGAATTTACGTCCGACGACGCCGAGGAAGACGCCGAGTACAACGTCGACTTCATTCTCGCTTCAATCAACAAGCCGGTTGTAATCGACAACATATTTTACGACTTCGACAAGGCCACACTGCGCCCCGAGTCAAAGACCGCGCTCGACGAGATGGCCCAGATAATGCGCGACAACCCCAACATCACCATCGAGATGGCCGCCCACACAGACCGCAAGGGCTCTGACGACTACAACATCAAGCTATCACACCGCCGCGCACAGTCGGTCATCGACTACCTCATATCGGTAGGCATCAGCAGCGACCGCCTGCAGGCCCAGGGCTACGGCAAGTCTCGCCCCAAGACAATCACNAAGAAACTCGCCCGCGAGTATCCCCAGTTCCCCGAGGGCACTGTACTCACNCCCGAATANATCGAGNCACTCGACCCCGAGAACCAGGAGATTGCCGACCANATTAACCGCCGCACCGAGTTCCAGGTACTGTCAATCGACTACCAAATGTATTGAAGTCATGGAGTTCAGGACACCTATTGAACCTATACGCGGCNCACAGCCCATCGACCACAACGACCGCATNGTCATGCTCGGCTCATGCTTCACCTCCAACATCGGTGAGCGGCTCGACCACGACGGCTTCAACGTCACCTATAACCCTATGGGCGCGCTCTACAACCCNGCCACNATAGCCCGTGCCGTCACGCGAGCNATCNTGGGTCAGTATTACACCNCCGNCGAGCTGCTGTTTCACGACGGCCTGTACCACTGCCTCGACTTCCCTACCAAGTACACGTCGNCCCATGCTGACACCCTCCTGCAGCACGTTAACAGCGACCTGCAGTCGCTCNGACAGCGACTCAACGAGGCCTCGGTGTGGATTATCACCCTCGGCACGGCACGTGTCTATGAACTGGCCGNTGGCAANATCGTCGGGAACTGCCACAAACTGCCCGGCACCATGTTCACACGCCGGCTCATGACCGTCGACGAGATTGCAGCCACATGGCAACCGCTCATGAACGCCGGTCACAGGGTCATTTTTACCGTCAGCCCCATCAGNCACGTGGCCGACACGCTACATGGCAATCAGCTCAGCAAGTCGACATTGCTGCTCGCCGTCGACTCCATCGACTCGGCCGAATACTTCCCGGCCTACGAGATTTTGATCGACGACCTGCGCGACTATCGCTTCTATGCGTCCGACATGAAGCANCCNTCCGACGTCGCNGTCGATTATGTCTATGAGCGTTTTGGCGAGGCCTACTTCACCGACGCGACCCGCCGCGAGGCCATCAGACATCGCAAGGAATACCTGCGCAGCGCCCATCGCCCCATTATCCAATAAGGTACATCGCAATGGAAATCACTGTCAACCAACTGAGCCAAGCTTTAGGGCTCACCATCATAGGACACGGCAGCGACACGGTCATAACCCGTCCGCTCACCGACAGCCGCTCGCTCACNNCACCGGGCGACACACTCTTTTTTGCCATCACCACNTCGAGCAACGACGGCCACCGCTACATACGCGACCTNCAGCGGCGCGGTGTCCGCAACTTCGTCATCAGCCACAGTATGCTCGACGCNCTCATACCGCTCGACAACACCAACTACCTGGTAAGCGACGAGCCTGTCATCGACGCCCTTCAGCAGTCGGCCGCTTATATCCGTTCAATGGTCAGCTGTCCCGTCATTGCCATCACCGGCAGCCGGGGCAAAACGGTAGTCAAGGAGATGATTGCGTCGGCTTGTGCCGACTGGCGTATCACCAAATCGCCCCGCAGCTGGAACTCGCAGACCGGCGTGCCGCTGTCAGTGTGGCGTCTCGANCCCGACACTCAGCTCGCCATCTTCGAGGCCGGCATATCACGCCCCGGCGAGATGGAACACCTTGAGAAGATTATCCGCCCCACTATAGGCATCTTTACCGACCTTACCGACGAACACGCGCGCGCCTTCGACAACATCGGGCAGAAGTGCCGCGAGAAGGCAAGCCTGTTCACCCGCTGCCGCGACATCATATACGTCCCCACCAACGACATCATTCGCACGGTGCTGAGCGAGACATGTCCCGACGCGACGTTGCACGAGGCCCGCGACTATGACGACATCGTGCGCATCGTTAAAGGCCTTGTAGGTTATCCCGACTCTACATCGAGCCACTGCCCGGCGGTTTCAACCCGCATTGACATAAGCGAGGGGCACGAAGGCAACATCTTCGCGTTCGACTACTTCACCAACGACCTCGACGGCATCGAGACCGCACTCGACCGCATAGGCCGACGCGTCCCCCAGGGCACCCCGCTCGTAGCCGTGCTCGGTGACCTGCAACTCTATGGCATACAACCCGAGGTTGGTTATCGCCGGCTTGAGCAGATGCTGGCCGACCACAACGTCGATGCCATTGTTGGCGTAGGCCCTCAGATATCGCAATTTGTACCCGGCTTCTCCGACCAGTTCCGCAAATTCGTCTCACCCTCTCCAGCCGAGTTTATCAAACAGTTCACCACCTACGACTTTCCTCACTCGGCACTACTCATCAAAGGCACCCCGACCGATGAATTTGTGCATATCAAAAGCTGGCTCGAAGACACACGCCACGACACCTGTCTTGAAGTGAACCTCGACGCCTTGACCCACAATTTCAACTACTACAGGTCGCTTGTAAAGCCCGGCACAGGCATGATTGGCATGGTCAAGGCCGATGCCTACGGAGCCGGAGCTATCGAGGTGGCCCGCACGCTCCAGAGCCAGGGTGCCGACTATCTCGCCGTTGCTGTTGTCGAGGAAGGCCTGGCACTGAGACGCGGAGGCATCAAAATGCCGGTAATGGTGCTCAACCCCATATCGAGCAACTATACCGCACTGTTTGACAAGCACTTGGAGCCGACCATATTTTCACTGCGCGAGCTCGAACTTCTTAGCCGTTTCGCACCGGCAGCCGACGGCGAGCCCTACCCCATACACATCAAGCTCGACACCGGCATGCACCGTTTCGGCTTCAACGAGAACGAGCTGCCACAGCTGGTCGACGAAATCAAGAAATATCCTCAATTCCGAATTGCGTCGATATTTTCACACCTCGCCACTGCCGATTGTCTCGACATGGACGACTACACACTCACACAGCTCGAGAATTTCGACCGCATGAGCGGATACTTGCTCACTAACCTCGATTATCACGTCAAGCGCCACATACTCAACACGGCCGGAATAATGCGATTTCCCGCCTATCAGTACGACATGGTACGACTCGGCATCGGTCTGTACGGCATCTCACCCATCGACGACTGTGACAGACATCTGCGCCCCGTGTCAAGGCTCACAACATGCATCAGCGCTCTCCAGCAACGCGCCGACGGCGACACGGTAGGCTATGCGCGCCGAGGCAAAATCACATCGCCATCGGTCATCGCCACGCTGCCCATAGGCTATGCCGACGGACTTAACCGCCTGCTCGGCAACGGGCGCACGTCGATGGTAGTCAACGGTGTCAAATGTCCGACGGTAGGCAACATCTGCATGGATATATGTATGATCGACGTCACTCACGCCGGCGCGCGATGCACCGACCGTGTCGAGATATTCGGCGACACCATACCCGTCACCGAGGTGGCACGCACCTTAGGCACCATACCCTATGAGGTGCTCACATGGGTTGCGCCACGCGTCAAGCGCGTATATTTTCGTGAATGACAAGCACGCCGGCTCCCCGGCCACTTGCAGATTTGCGCCGATTTGCTTATCTTTACATTAATTTTACTACTGAATTAAACCAATTGATACGATATAACATGAAACAGGCAATTTCCCTGCTATTTTTAGCAACGGCCGCTACAGCTTCGGCCATAACACCGCTGTGGATGCGCGATGTGCGCATAGCCCCCGACGGCCAGACCATCGCATTCACCTATCGCGGTGACATCTACACAGTGCCCGCAGCCGGTGGCGAGGCACGCCGTCTGACGGCCACCGAAGACTATGAGTCAAACCCCGTGTGGTCGCCCGACAGCAAATCAATAGCTTTCGCATCTGACAAACATGGCAACTTTGACGTCTATATCGTTGACGCCAAGGGCGGTGTCCCCACCCGACTCACCACCCACTCGGCGGCCGAGATACCGCAGACATTCAGTCCCGACGGCCGCATGGTGATATTCTCGGCCTCAATCCAGGACCCTGCCACCAGCGCCCTCTACCCCACAGCCCGTCTCAGCGAGGTCTATCAGGTGCCTGTAGGCGGCGGAGCATTCACCCAACTCATAGCCACACCGGCCGACAACATCGACTTCGCGCCCGATGGCAAGACGATGTACTTCGAGGTGCGCCCCGGCATGGAAAATGAGTGGCGCAAACACCACACATCATCAGTCACCGGCGACATCTGGAAATATGATATAGCTAAAGGTTCATACGCAAACCTCACCGACCGTCCCGGCGAAGACCGCAACCCGGCCATCTCGCCCGACGGCAAGACCGTCTACTTTCTCAGCGAGCGCGACGGCGACTCGTTCAANGTCTACAGCGCTCNGGCCGACGACTTTTCAAANNCTAAGAAGTTAACAAGCCACAAGGGCCACCCTGCCCGCTTCCTGTCAATNGCCGACAACGGCACGCTGGCCTACACCTATGACGGCGAGATATACACCATCNCTCCCGGCGGTCGTCCCGCCAAGGTCAACATNGACCTNCTGGTCACCGANCCCATAGCCGATGTCGAGAAGATGAACGTCAACCTCAGTGGTGGCGTNCCCTCGCCCAACGGCAAGATGCTCGCNTTCACATCGCGTGGCGACGTGTTCGTCACCTCGGTCGAGTATCCGTCGACCAAGCAGATAAGCCAGACTGCTGCAGCCGAGCGTCAGCCCGCNTGGGGCGATGACCGCACACTCTACTACACGAGCGAGCGCGACGGCTATTTCAACATCTACAAGGCCACCATCGCCAACGACGACGACCCCGACTTTGTCAACTCNACCGTCATCAATGAGGAGCGCCTGTTTGACGACGACAAGATTGAGCGCTCAAGCCCCGATGTGTCGCCCGACGGCAAGATGCTGGCCTATGTCAAAGACCGCAACAAGCTGATGGTGCGCGACCTCAAGACNGGCAAGTCACGTCAGCTCACCGACGAGAAAGTNATGCAGCGTCGTTCTAACACCGGCTCGATGTCATTCGTNTGGTCNCCCGACAGCAAATGGATTGCAATGGAAGTGTGTGCCAACCACCACGACCCGTACACCGACATAGCGCTGATAAATGTCGAGACCGGCGAGATGACCAATCTTACCAACAGCGGTTACACCGAGGCCAACCCGCGCTTCGTCATGGACGGTAACGCCCTGCTGTTNTTCACCGAGCGCTACGGTATGCGNGCACACGCATCGTGGGGCTCACAGGACGACGTTATGATTGTNTTCCTGAACCGTGAGGCTATGGACAAGTACAACCTCAATGAAGAGGACTATGCCCTGTACAAAGAGAACGCCAAGAAAAAGAAAACCGACACCAAGGACTCNAAAGACAGCAAAGACAAGAAAGACGACAAGGATAAAAAAGACGACAAAAAAGATGCCGACAGCAAGGAAGCTAAAGATGATTCAAAGAACATCGTGGTCGAACTTGACGGCATACAGGATCGCATCGTGCGNCTGACCCCGTTCTCGTCTCAGCTTGCCGACGCTACGATTGACCCCGACGGCGAGACTCTCTACTTCCTGTCATCATTCGACCAGGGCTACGACCTGTGGAAAATGAANCTGCGCAAGCGTGAACCCAAGATGGCNAGCAAGGCNGGCCTGCGNTACGGCTACTTNGCCGCCGACAAGAGTGGCAAGACCGCGTTCATTCTCGGCAATCAGCCCAAGAAGTTCGACATGAAGTCTGACAAACTCACGCCCATAACCGCNCGTGCNACCATGACAATTGACCGCGCNGCCGAGCGTGAGGCCATGCTCGANAATGTCTACCAGTCNGANAAACAGCTNTTCTACCGCACCGACATGCANGGTGTCGACTGGGACAAACTCGTCAAGCACTACAAGAAGTTCCTGCCCCACATCAGCAACAACTACGACTACGCCGANTTACTGAGCGANCTGCTCGGCGANCTCAACGTCTCACACACCGGTGGCCGATACATGGGCCGCATGTCAGGCAANGCCGACCGCACCTCGGTGCTCGGCCTGCTCTACGACATGAACTATACNGGCGACGGCCTCAAGGTCGACGAGATTATTGCCGGAGGCCCATTTGACAAGGCCGACAGCAANATGNCAGCCGGTGCCATCATCACNGCNGTCAANGGNGAGAAAATCGACTCTAAAGCCGACTATGCCGANCTGTTCAACAACCTGGCCGGCAAAAAGACCCGCATCAGCTTCACNCTGCCCGACGGCGATAAGATTGACGAGACCATCAAACCGATTCTCACATCTCAGCAGAACTCGCTGCTGCAAGACCGCTGGGTCAAACAGCGCGCCGCCGANGTTGACCGCTGGTCAAACGGACGNCTTGGCTACGTACACATCTCGTCAATGAGCGACGACAGCTTCCGTCCCGTCTATGCCGANATTCTCGGTAAGTATAACGACCGCGAGGGCATTGTCATCGACATNCGNTGGAACGGCGGTGGCCGCATGCACGAGGACATCGANGTGNTGTTCTCGGGCAAGAAATATTTCACTCAGGTTGTACGCGGCAACGAGTCGTGCGACATGCCCAGCCGCCGTTGGAACAAGCCCAGCATCATGCTCCAGAGCGAGGCNTGCTACTCTAACGCTCACGGCACACCCTGGGTATANCAGCACCAGGGCATCGGCAAACTCGTCGGNATGCCNGTCGCCGGTACAATGACCAGCGTCAACTGGATTACGATGCAAGACCCCACTCTCGTGTTCGGTATCCCCGTCATTGGCTATCGCCTACCCGANGGCAGCTACCTTGAGAACACTCAGCTCGAACCCGACGTCAAGGTCGACAATGATCCNGCCAAGGTTGTCTTAGGCGAGGACACACAGCTCAAAGTTGCGGTCGANACCCTTCTGAAAGAGATTGATTCAAACAAATAACACGATTACAATGGCAAAAATAGGAGATATAGTACGTTTTCTTAACTCGGTAGGCGGTGGTCGCATCGTGAAGATCGAAGGCAACATCGCCCACGTCGAGGACAACGACGGCTTNGAGGTACCTGTGCTTCTGAGGGAGTGCGTGGTTGTCGACGCCAACCCNGCAGCAGCCCCCGCACCAACCCCGCGGATACCTNCCGGCAATGTTGCNGCCAAGCCAAAGGAGTCGGCACCAAAACCTGCCGNGCAGGCCGAGGATTTGGTTGACACCAGCGAGACCGACGGCGGCGACAGGCTCAACATNGTTTTAGGCTACGAGCCGGCCGACATCAAGCATCTCAACTCAACGACGTTCGACGCCTACCTGATAAATGACTCAAACTACTACCTGTTCTTCACCTACATGACCCGCAGTGACAGCGCCNAAGGGTGGACTACAAGGTATGCCGGCATCGTCGAGCCCAACATACAGGTGCTCATCGACAGCATGACCAACGAGGTTCCTGCCGAGATTGACCGCATAGCCGTGCAGTACATAGCGTTCAAACAGGAGCGTGAATTTGACCTCAAAAACCCGGCNCTTGTCGAGTANNGTTTTGACGCCACACGCCTGTTCAAGNTNCACTGCTTCCGCGACAACCCCTACTTCGACTNACCCGTCATCGCCTACGACATCGTCAAGGACGACCGTCCGCAGCGACAGCACAACGTCGACAGCGGCCAACTCGAGAAAGCACTCAAACAAAAAAAAGCTATTGACCGCAAGCCTGTAGTGAAGCGCCAGCTCAAGAAATCAGACAAACGCAACGGCGACATCATCGAGGTCGACCTGCACATAACCGAACTTATCGACAACACCAACGGGCTGAGTGCAGCCGACATGCTCAATCTTCAAATTGACGAGTTCCGCCGCGTTATGGACGAGAACCTCAAGAAGCAGGGACAACGCATCGTTTTCATTCATGGCAAAGGCGAAGGCGTACTGCGCAATGCCCTCATGAAAGAATTAAACCACCGATACAAAGGCCACCGTGTACAGGACGCATCGTTCCAGGAATACGGCTACGGAGCCACACAGGTAACTATATAACATTATGGTAATATACTTTTCAGGTACGGGCAATAGCGCTGCTATTGCCCGTACTGTAAACAGTCATTTCAACTCACAGCTCATTGCCATGGAGGGTGACCTGTTGCTCTATCCCAAGGCAAACACACTGTCGTGTGACGACAACCGCATTATATGGGTAACGCCGGTCTACTCTTGGGGACTGCCACCCGTTGTTGTAAACTTCATCAAGCATTGCAACATCACCAACGCCGAGTCGGCCCGACATCACCTTATCGTGACATGTGGCGACGACACAGGCATGACGGCATCACAGTGGCGCAAACTGATGCACGCTCGTCAATGGACAGCCGCAAGTGCGACTTCAATAATAATGCCCAATACCTACGTCCTCATGAAAGGCTTTGACACCGACTCAACCGCTGTTGAAAAGCAAAAGCTTGCAGCGGCCCCGACACAGGTCAAGAAGGCTATCGACCGAATTGAGTCAGAATGTAACAACGACGATATGCTACGAGGCAGCTTTCCGCGCATCAAAAGCTACTTGATCTATCCGTGGTTCATCAGATACGCCATGTCACCCAAGCCATTCTGCGCCACCGACGCCTGCATCTCATGTGGAAAATGCGCGCGCAACTGTCCCATGCTCAACATTACCATGTCAGCTACAGGGCGCCCTGAGTGGAGCAATGCCTGCGCCCTATGCCTGCGCTGCTACCATCAGTGCCCCACCCATGCCATCGCCTACGGCAACGCCACCAAAGGCAAACACCAATACCGTGGCCCACAAATCTTATAACAGCAGCATTTAACGGCTATCAGAAGCGAGTTCGACGCAAACTATTAGCTCGATTATCATGTTATATCTAAAAATACAACGACTATGGATAGTGTAATGGTATGGAGCGGAATTATTATAACAGTAATAGGCTGGCTTGCGTTGGCACGGCAAGCAGCAAAAGCAATCGCCGCTAAAAAACAAATGGATAAATTACCTCAAGAACGAAAGGCAATGCTGCTTAAACGCAACTATTGCAGACTGACAATCTTGATCGGCATGATAGTAATAATAATCGGACTCATCATATAATCAGTAAACGAATTTACTGATTATACTTCTCACGTGAGCCGTATGGGTATAAAAAAGAGAAGAGTCCCTGCAGTGAGCTGTCGGCTCTTGTGCAGGGACTCTCTCGTCGGATAGGGGGCGGTTACCTACTCTCCCACTTTCGCAGTACCATCGGCGTGGTGAGGTTTAACTTCTCTGTTCGGAATGGGAAGAGGTGGAACCCTCACGCTATTGCCACCTTAGTTCGGTTTTCAGTCGGTTCGCAGTCCTCTTAGGACTTCATTCCGCTGTATAAGGTGAAAAAGAGTGATGGAAGCTCGGACTTCGTTTTTACTGTGTCACGTCCTTTCAAGTCTCCCGGCCAATACGCTCCGTGATCGCTTTCTTTATCTGTCTACCCGGCTTTGGTTATGGCCGGCATGACTCTTTGCTCATTTCACGGACTGTCTGTCGTTCTATTTTCTTATTTGTAGGGATTGCTCCCCGGAAAGGGTTTGGGTGATTAGTATCGCTCGGCTATAGACGTTACCGCCTCTGCACCTGCGACCTATCGACGTCATCGTCTTTGACGACCCTTATATGGAGATCTTATCTTGAGGGGGGC
>JAAVCJ010000022.1 GCA_014802385.1 Bacteroides sp. | reverse complement strand
TGTCGGGTGTCGATTGGCTGTAATTGATTATGTTTTCGGCATTCGAGCCGCTGCCCGATGCAAAGATGGCTATTCTTGATGGTTTCATGGTGTGAAGTTAGTGATTTTTTGTCAAACTGCCTAACGGCCGCTGTGGGGTGGCGCGCGATTGACACGGCCAGGGATAAAAAAAGAGGTCGAGTCTTGTGGACTCAACCTCGTGCTTTGATTTTGTCGGGGTGACTAGACTCGAACTAGCGACCTCACGCCCCCCAGACGCGTACTCTAACCAACTGAGCTACACCCCGATTTCTGAAAAGCACTGCAAAGGTATGGGTTTTCCTGTTACCGTGCAAGTATGTGACGATAAAAATGCGTCGAGTTAACAAATTTTAAACAATGCGATGCCACAGTGGCCGTATTTGTCCAATATTTTGCTGATTTCAGCAGCCCCAGAAGTCGAGATAACGGCGAGCGACGACGGTGGCCGAGTTGTGACGTTCGACAAACTTGCGCCCCTCGATGCCGCGCTTTGCCAGCATGTCGGGGTCGGTAACGACACCGAGTAGGGTCTCGTAGATGGCGCGGTCGTCGGGAACGACATTGACGACGGGCCGCAGCGAGGTCTCGCCTATGAAGTCGTAGTAGGCCTCCTCGGCGCCCGATATGACGGTTTTGCCCATAGCCATGGCCATCAGTGCCGTGGTGGCCGGGGTGTAGGAATATAACTGGTCTATGACGATGTGGGCGGCGTTGAGGCGTCGTTTGAAGTCGGTGAGCGGTATGTCGCTTGCGACGTCGAGCGTACATAGGTCGGGTCGGTCGGCCACAAGCTGTCGTGCGGCGGCCAGCAGTCGCTCGGCGCCTTTCTCGTGCATGCGTGCCGACGGGTAGCCCAGGAACAGTCTCACTTTGCCGTCAGGTGCCGGTTCGTAGGGTGTGTAGGGTATCGAGTCGAGGTCGACCGGAATGCCGCCGTAGGCTATCCGCGAGGCCGGGAGTCCCGACTGTCGCAATGCGGCGACGTGATACTCGTAGAGGGCCGTGACGATGCCGTCGACATGGTCGGTGAGGTGTCGGCAGTAGGCCCGCAGCGGGTCGTCGAGCCACGCACGGGCTATGTGGGCCTTCTCGGCAGCATACAGTGTGGACGACGTGCCCACGCGCCACTCGTTGTAGGCAATCGGTGACGCCGGGTCGAGACATTCGGTGATGTGGTTGGTGTCGGTGGCCAGAGCTGTCATGTAGACGCGCTTGTTGGCACGGCGCACCATGTCGAATACCGACCTCAGGCGTGCCGGCTGCAGCCGTGCGAAGTGTGTGCCCGACAGGCTAACTATGTCATAGCCCTCGAGTCGGCGGGCTATCGAGCCATAGCGCATACGGTACCACAGCGCCGCGCCGCTCAGCTTGCCGTCGCCGCGACTCAGGTCGATGTCGCGCGCGGTGTTCATCCACCCCGTGCCGTCCGAGGCCACCGTGACATCGTGGCCATAGTGGCGCAGTCCGGCGGCGAGCGTGTGATGGAAGTTGCTCGTGTCGCCTAACAGTAGTATTTTGAGCTCATGTGCCATATATAATATAACGCGCCGCTTTAACGTTAATTATGTGTCAACCGCTTATTTTAGACAAATGAAGAATCCTGTAGCCCGACTTTGTAACGTCGTCAAGACCGTTAAAGCCAAGATTGACGAGCCCCTGAGACTCGAGCTGTCGCTTGTCGACCACTGCAATCTCAACTGCAAGGGCTGCACCCACTACTGCCCCATAGCGCCACAGCACCTGATGCCCGTCGACGAGGTCGATGCCGCACTGAGCCACCTCGCCGCGGTCGACAGCTCGATGTTCAGCTACATCTATCTGCTCGGCGGCGAGCCCCTGTTGCACCCCGCCATCGGCGACATCTGCCGCATGGTCAGACGCTACTTCCCCACCGTCGGCATCAAACTGCTCACCAACGGACTGCGCGTTGCCCAGATGGACGACGCCTTCTGGGCCGCCTGCCGCGACACCGACACCGTTCTGTCAGTCACCATCTATCCCGTCAAGGTCGACTACGACCTCATCGAACAGCTGTGCCGCCGGCACGGCGTCCGGTATGAGGTATTCCACCAGCCCAAAGAGGGGCGGTTCTTCTCAAAACACGTCATCGACGACATCAACCCCGGCAACCGACATGTGAACTTTCTGCGCTGTCACGAGATAGGCTGTCTGACGCTCAGAAACAGCCGAATTTACCCATGCGCCACCTCGGCCTACGCCGACCTTGTAAACAACGCCTTCGGTCGCAAATTCGAACATAGCGAGCCGCGCGACGGGCGCCATGGCGGCGACTACGTCGAGGTTCAAGCCGTCACGAGCCGCACCGACCTCACCCGCCTCAAACTGCGTCCCACCCCCTTCTGCCGCTACTGCACCCGCATCGAGCCCACCGAGTGGGCCCCCTCGCGCCGCTCCCCCTCCGAGTGGCTGTGAGTCTTGATAGATAAGAGATATAAGTGTACGAAAATATTGGCTGTTAGAAGTTTAGTTAACGTGTATTCGATATGATGAATCCGTTGACTATTATATCGGACTCTCATTAATTAAAAAAATGTGAGATGAGTGTAACTTTTAGGGATAATTTTGCACCTAACGTTACAAAAAACATCAAGAAAATGGAAAGTCCACCAAAAACAAACAAGGAGTTCGCTTCTTTTATTAAAGAACACTCCCGGATTATCAATAAGGTCTGCTGGGTCTATTCGACCCCGAAAGTGCCTTATGAAGACCTTCGTCAGGAAATACTCACCAACCTATGGTTGGGTTTAGAGCAGTTCATGGGTACAAGCAAGTTATCAACATGGGTATATCGTGTATCCGTCAACTCCGCTTTAATGGCCATACGCAATTATAAGCCGAAGGTTGAAACCCTGCCATTTGAAATATCGGTATCCGATATTTCATCTGAGGTAGATGATAGCAGAACTGAACAACTTGTAGTTCTACACGAATTGATAAATCAACTTCTACCGATTGAGAAAGCGATTATTTTGCTTTGGCTTGATGAATACTCATACGAGGAAATTGCAGACATAATCGGAATCGAAAGGAACAATGTGGCTACCAAACTTCATAGAATTAAAAATAAACTCATCTCAAAATCGAAATAATATGAACTTAGACGAACTCAAAAAAAGCATGTCAACTCTCGATGATATACTCGCTCAAAAAACTAACGAGCCAATCAATTTCAACACTGCTACATGTGATTCTGCACAATCCCGCGTTGCCAAGCAGTATCGAAAGGGCATTCTTAACAGCTCTATTCTGGCAGTTGTGTTCACCATTCTATGGCTCAGTGGAACAGACGAAAGCGCTTTCCCGGTTGCAATGAAAGGGTTTCTCGGGATATTCATGGCGGTAGTTGCAGTAGTCTATATGTTGCTGTATCGCTCAATCAAAAAGATAAAGCTCGCAACTTCCACACCGATGCAGATGATGAAACAGGTAGCATCCCTCAGGCTTTATACTCTCGTTGCTGAGATCTTCTTCGCCGTTGTCCTTGCAGTGTTCTTTACCATTTTTCTCAGCAATCTTTGGGCTCTCGGCTCTTACACTTTCTGGCTTGTTGCCGGTGCATTGCTGGTCAGCTTAATCATCGCTTTTATAATGCTCCCAAAGAAAATCAAAGATTTCAGAGAACTCACGGCAATAGACTAATTGTTCCGTACTTATAAAACGCTCTCATATATAGAACTCACATTAGGTACTATCTTTGTGACATTGATTCCCGGTAGCCCTGATTTTTGTGGGCGATTAGTTCGTGAAGGTCTGAGAACTCGTTATTTTTGTAGCTGTACACAAAACTATATCAATCTATGGGCAAGTTTTTCAATGTCATCATATTCTCGCTTTGTCTACTGGTGGCTGCGTGCAGTGACAATAATAATGAGCCTGATGAGATTTTGCCAATTCATTTTGGCTCAAGCGACTACACTGTCATGTTTGGTGTGTCACACGCAATCCCGTTTACCGATGGTGGCGGCGAGTATGTGGTCGAGGTGGGTAATCAGGCCGTGCTGGGAGAGGTGAGCATTGATGCCGAGGCGCATGAGGTTATAATAAATCCGTCTAAAACAGGTAAGTCGACGCTGACTATCACTGATGTTAACGCAGACCGAATGGTCACTCTCAATATCGCGGTCGAAGATTTTTACTTATCCTTCAAAATTGACGAAATTGAGGGGACTAATACCAATTGGTCCTTTCAACTCAACGGCGAGATCAGGTTCATCAGGGACGAGGAGAATACGAAACCGCTAAAAGTGGTCTGGCATAACCACATGTCGTTCAGAGAGTATGTAGTAGACGGGCATTTCGACATAGATCGCAGCGGTACAAATATCTTCACGATGCAAATTTCGCTGCAACCGCCAAAAGATGAGGATGCTGAGTCGTTTGAATATACTATGGGCGGCGATGGCGAGTGTATGAGCCTGTTTGAACGCATATTTGACTTAGATTGGGACGGTAGTGTCGCCTCCTCTCAGTTTGCTATCGCAAGAAATATCAAAATGATTCTTATCGATAAATCAACCGGTTGCAGGATTACCTGCCTGTTGCAGCCGTAATAATTTCAGTCGTATAGAAACCAATGGCTTGATAAAGTAACTATTTGATATGCACTATATTTGATGTATGTTCGTCTGGTAAATATGCGTGTTTTAAAATTTTTAGCTTGATTTATAGTACTTTATATTGATTTTATTTGTTATATTTGCAAAAAGAAAACAGTAAAATCTTCTCGAGATAAAATCACGTATTTTATCGGCATTGAGAGTGTATTTAATAGGGTTTCATATTAAAGATTCATAAGTATGGGACAAACATACGATGAGATCGTCAAAAGAATTGACGAACATTTAGGTAAGAGCGGTAAACGTTATTATTCTGAGTTTTATATAGGAATATCCAATAATGCCCGAGAAAGGCTTTTTGAGCAACACCATGTTGATATGAACAACTCATGGTGGATTTACGATACTGCCCAATCTACCGAAGTAGCACGAGATGTAGAGAAGCACTATCTAGAGCTTGGTATGCGTGGAGGTACCGGCGGAGGAAAAGAAAACTCTAATATGGTATATTGCTATGTTGTCACCCCAACAACAACTGAATAACAATGGAGACTTTCAATCAAATACAAAAACGATTCGTTGTTTTTCTGGATATTATGGGTTTTAAGGATAGGGTAGCGCGCAGTGCACCTGAGAACCTATACACTGAACTTACTGACTTCAATAGAGATATCACTAATATTATAAACTCTTCTAAAAAAGTCGATACTCAAGGCCTGTCTCAGAATAGCGGTGAGTCTGAAGTCGCTTTAATATCTTCAGAAGAACAAAAGGATAAAATCATGCTGGCACAGTTTTCTGACAGTATAGTTCTTTTTAGTAATGATAATTCGAAGGAGAGTTTAGACCTTATCTCCAATGTTGCAAAGCAAATAATGGTATCGGCCATAAATCGAGAAAAGCCTATACCGCTAAAAGGCGCTTTGGCTGAAGGAAATATTACCTGTGATATGCCCAAACAGTTATTCTTTGGTCAAGCGTTAATTGATGCGTATCTTCTTGAGGAAAATGTTCAATATTACGGTGTGGTAGTACATCACACAGCTGAGAGTTCGGTTAAATCCTGCGGAAATCATCTGTTCAAAAATACTTTAGTGCCGCTAAAGAGTGGAAAAATATACCACTTCGAATTAGCTTGGTATGAAGATAGCATAGACGATATAAAATTAGGATTAGATAGGATAAGACTAAGCGTATCAGACTCTCCCCGTAAGTATGTAGATAATACTAATTTGATTATTGATTCACATTAAAAGAATAAAACTTGATTCCCGGTAGCCACTGATTTTTCAAGCTATTGGGTTTAGTTTTTTTAGTTTGCAGATGAATGTGAATTTGTTTAAGTTTGGTGGATTAAGGTTATGCATTAGAGAAAAGCCAGTCTATTCGATAGGTTGGCTATGTTGTTTTATTTGTAAAAATCATCCGCTATGTCCGTTTTTTCTTCTGTTGCCTGGTCATCTTTTAGGAATAAGTATCTAAAAGAATCTTTAAGAAGGATTACCCCTGCAATAGCCATAAGACCTAAGTATATAGGGGCTGCCGAAGTATAACCGCCATCATGATAGTATCCAGTCCAGTGTGAACTTAAATCAGACATTTCTGCAAAATCTTTCGAATTGCCCAAAAGGCACAGGACAAAAGAAATTACACCTAAGAGTGGTGGAATCAGTAAGAAAATTGCTATAATAGCTTCAATCTTTTTACCCTTAATAAGGGCTTTTTCATCATTTGACATATTATTATTATGTTGAGTTAGTGAAATTATTTCTTTTAATCGTGATTTAAGGGAGCGAGAAACTTGTTTATTCCGCGGTTCCAGGCGTATTAATTTTTATACCAAACTACAAGTTTAGGCATATAATTGCTATGTTAAAGGGTTAAATATACGCAAATATACGAATTTATTTTGGATTTTCTATAGAGAAGTTTTGGGTCAGGTGGGGTTGAGGGCGAAGTATTTCCAGAGGGGGGCGGCCATGAGGGCTTGTTTCATTTCGTCGCGCTGAAGCATGTCGAGTACCTGGTCGCGTGTGAGCACCCGTACGGCTATATCTTCGGTCTTGTCGAGGTGTTGTGATTCGGTGAGTTCGACGCCGCGGGCAATGTAGCAGTGGGTCAGGTTGTTGGTTGTCGAGGGATTGCCTGAAATCACCATGAATTTCTCCCACGTGCCGCCTGTGTAGCCGGTCTCCTCGGCCAGTTCGCGGCGGGCGGCGTCGAGCGGGTCTTCACCGGGCTCCATGCAGCCGGCACACAGCTCGGTGTAGACACCTCCAAGGCCGTGACGGTACTGCTCGACCATGACGAAGCGGCCGTCGGCTGTGATGGCTATGACGTTGACCCAGTCGGGGTATTCGAGCACGTAATATTCGGGATAGACTACTCCGTTGGGCAGTTGCACTGTGTCGCGGCGTGCTGTGAGCCAGGGGCGTTTAACGACATACTCGCTGGCTATCACTTTCCAGTTTTCGGTTTTGTGTTCCATATCGGTTAGAGGTGTCTGATGTTGCGTTTCAGGCCGTCGAGGCGCGCGCGCTTTATGGCCGATCGCCTGAAGGTGGCGGCGTACGTCTCGGGGGTCATTGAGTTGATTGATTCGACCGTGAGGGCGGCATACTCGGGCCTCAGGTCAAAGCGGCTGTGTCCCATCTCGGGTACGTCGGCGTTGTGGGGGCAGACGCGCTGGCAGGTGTCGCAGCCGTACATGCGGCCGCCGGTGTGAAGGTCGTCGGGCAGGTCGCCGTGGTGTTCGATGGTGAGGTAGCTGATGCAGCGGCGTGCGTCGAGGGTCGAGCGGCCGTTCAGCGCGTGGCCCGGACAGGCTCTGACGCAGCGCATGCACCGGGTGCATGTGTCCTGTGGCAGTGGCTCGGTGGGCTCGAGGACGGCGGTGGTGAATATCTCGCCGAGGAAGCAGTATGAGCCGAGTTGGGGGACGATAACGAGGCCGTTGAGGCCGCGAAATCCGAGTCCTGAGGCGACGGCCCAGTAGCGCTCGTGTACGGGTGCTGTGTCGACACAGATGCGTGTCTCGGCGCTGTAGGTCTCGGCTATGTAGTCGGCCACGGGGCGCATCATATCGCGCATGACGTCGTGATAGTCGTCGCCGTGGGCATACATGGCTATGAGCGGCGTGCCCGCAGGCTGGGCCGCAGTGTGGTAATAGGAGACGGCACAGGTGACTACCGACCGGGCGCCCGGCAGTAATAGGTCAGGGTCGCGGCGTATGTCGGGATAGCGGTCGAGGTAGTCCATGCCGGCATTGTTGCCGTCGGCGAGCCAACGTGCGTATGAGTCGGTGACGCTGTCTGGTACCGGGTGGGTGGCAGCGATGCCTATGCGGTCTATGCCGGCGGCGTGTGCCACTTGGTCGAGCTGTGGGTAGGCGGTCATGGGTTACATCGGCAGGGTGTCAAACTCATATCCGCGTGACTTGAGCCACTCGATGGCGCGCGGTAGGGCCCACTGCATGTTGCGCTGGGCCTTGAGCGAGTCGTGGAATACGATTATGGAGCCGTTGCGGGTATAGCGCTTGACGTTGGCCAGCACGCGCTCGGGTGTCATCTTGCGGCTGTAGTCGCGTGTAATGAGGTCGTACATCACGAGGTTGTACTTGCGCTTGATGGCGCGTGACTGTCCGCCCCACAGCAGTCCGTGAGGTGGACGGAACAGGGGCGAGTCGATTAGCTCGTCGGCCTCGGTGATGTCGCGCAGATAGGAGCGCAGGGTCGATTTTAGGCCCTGGACGTGGTGCATCGTGTGGTTGCCGTAGCTGTGGCCGCGGCGGCGTATCTCGTCGAGCAGCTCGGGGTGACGGCGCACGTTGTCACCGACCAGAAAGAATGTGGCCTTGACGCCATATCGGTCGAGCGTGTCAAGCACCCAGGGTGTCACCTCGGGTATGGGGCCGTCGTCGAACGTCAGGTAGACAACACGACGCCCCCTACGCTTCATGCGCCATATAGCCTCGGGGAAGAGTAGGCGGTAGAGCGAAGGGGGACGTTCGATCAGCATGATATTTGGGTCACTATGTTCTTTTCTTTACTTCTGCTGCTGGGGCTGGCGACGATAGCCCGTGATGGGTATGATGTCGTCAAGGTTGACGCCCATCTCGACGAGCGTGCTGTCTACCTCGTCGACGTCACCGTCNGCGTCCATGTATGACTGGAGCAGGTTGGTAACGTAGATGGGTATGTAGCGGTCGATGCGNGACAGGCTCAGGTCGTTGACCGTCTTNGTGGCCTGGCTGCCGGCTATGATGCCGCCCTCGCGCTCGATGAGGCTGCGNTAGTAGGGTATGTAGAGTCCGTAACGCAGTATCTCGTCGCGCAGTATCTCGCGGCCACGGTCGGCCAGCTCGGGACGGCCCAGGCGGTTGCCAAGCTCGACATACAGGGTGCCNATCTGCTGGCCCTCCTGAATGGCGTACGGGGCGAAGCGCACGGGNAGCTTCTCGTCCATCAGATTGAGTATCTCGACGGCCTTGTTGTAGCGGTCNGCCACGTANGCACTGTCGGNTTGAGCGTCGGCAGCCTCGGCGGCGTCAAGACCCTCAAGGAACAGGGCCGACGCGAGGTCGTAGAGGGCGCTGCGGTGGGTCGATACCATGCGGCGCACGGTCTCGTCAAGGTAGACTTTCTTGCCGTCNGGNACCGAGTCNAGTCCGCCCCAGCTGAAGCGCTCGGTGACATTGCGGTACATCTTGTCGGTGTCNACCGCCATGCCATANCTGCTGTCTGTGCGCAGGGGCGACACCTGNTAGGTGAGACCTGTNGTGCGCAGGTTGTCGCTCAGTCCNAGATAGTAGCTCGTNGGAACGGTCATGGCGAAGTAGGCCGGNCGGTTCCAGCCGTTGGCGGCGCTGGTGGCTATCATGTCGAGCGACAGCACGCTGCTCAGTGTGGCATAGTTGTTGCCGTCNGTGAGGTCNGCCAAAATCACTGAGTCGGCCAGCGCTTCCTCGCCGGGATTGAGCAGGCCGGTGGCCGACGCGGCGGCNATGTTGGCCGGAATGCTTACCTTGGGATANTTCATNACCGACGTGCCGTCCTGTTTCNCGCCTTTGTACAGNTTGTCGAGCGACGCGAACACGTCGACAAACTCCTGTGACTGAGCGCCGGGGCCGAACGTGCTGGCCTGTATGCGGTTGTTGTAGTAGTCGGCGGGCTCGGCCTGCATGTCGATGCCGGCCGCGTTATAGGTGGGCATGCGCATCTGGTTGGCATACCAGTCGGTGGTGAGGTAGGACAGGTTGACAACGCGCACGTCGGTGCGGAAGCCCTCGACCTCCTGGTTNTACCACAGCGGGAACGTGTCGTTATCGCCGTTGGTGAATATGATGGNGTTCTCGTCGAGGCTCGACAGGTAGTTGCGGCCATANTCGCGGGTGGTGTAGCGGCCCGAGCGGTCGTGGTCGTCCCACGTCTGTGACACCATCTGCAGGGGCACCGCGATGCCTATCATGGCGGCTACCGAGGCNATGATTAGNGACTTATTACCGTTGTCATAGCTCGACTCGTTGTCCTTGTGGGTCAGCTTCATCACTATGTGCCACAGGGCGGCCACACCCATGCCCACCCAGATGGCGAAGGCATAGAACGAACCGGCNTAGGCATAGTCGCGCTCACGCGGNTGCAGCGGCGTNTGGTTGAGNTAGATGACGATGGCGATACCCGTCATGAAGAACAGGAAGAACACCACCCAGAACTGCTCGATGCCNCGCTTGCCGCACATCGACTGCCACACGAGGCCTATCAGACCCATGATGAGCGGCAGCATGTAGAAGACGTTGTGGCCTGGATTGTCGCTACCCTGGTCGGGCGGCAGCAGCGACTGGTCGCCAAGGCGCGGGTTGTCGATGAACGGTATGCCCGATATCCAGTTGCCGCGGTTCAGCTCGCCGTTGCCCTGCAGGTCGTTCTGACGGCCGGCAAAGTTCCACATGAAGTAGCGCCAGTACATGTGATTGAGTTGGTAGCGCAGGAAGAAGTCGAGGTTCTGAAGCTGTGAGGGCATCTGCACGTCGACCTTGTAGTTGCCGTATGGCGTGCCGTCCTCGTTGAAGTACAGGTCGACACTCTCGGTGTTCATGTCGTTGGGATTCTGCATCCAGTTCTTATACTCGGCCACGTGTTCGGGAGCCGAGCTGTACATGCGCGGGAACAGCATGTTGGGCGTGTAGTGTACGTTATAGGCGCCGGGCTGCTCGACATATCGGTCGGGCTCGTCGGGCGACGTTTTCAGGGCCTTGATGTACGACGACGGGCCCTCGTCGACCATGTATGAGGCGTTGCCCATGCGGTCGACCTGAATCTTGCGCTGTGACGAGAACTGCTGACCCAGGAACAGCGGGCGGTCACCGTACTGTTCGCGGTTCAGATAGGACGCGAGCGTGAAGACGTTGTCGGGAGCGTTCTGGTTCATGGGCGGATTGGCCTCGGCGCGTATCAGCAGCAGCGCATAGCTCGAGTAGCCTATGAAGATGACCAGAATGCTCAGTGTGGTGATGGCCAGTATGCGGCCCGAAATGTTCTTGCCGATGCACATGTAGGCAATCAGGGCGCCTGTCAGCAGTACGGGAATCCACAGCGAGTGGCCGAAGAAGAGCATGCCCGATAGGAAGACGGTGATCACAAACGACGTCTTGGCCATAGCGCTGCGGTTGTTGTAGATGCTCCACAGACACCAAATGATGGTGGCCACGAACAGTATCGTGTAGGCCAGCACACCCATGTTGTAGCTGCAGCCCAGTACGTTGACAACAAACAGCTCGAANTAGCCCGCAATCTCGATGAAGCCGGGCACCAGGCCATAGAGTATCAGCGCGATGATGATGGCCGACACACCCAGNGCTATNAGCGAGCCCCAGCCCGTGGGGTTGGCCCACTTGCGGTAGTACACCACCAGTATGATGGCCGGTATGCACAGCAGGTTGAGCAGGTGGACGGCTATCGAAACACCTATCACNTAGGCTATCAGTATGATATANCGGTCACTGTGAGCCTCGTCGGCGCGGTTCTCCCACTTGAGAATGAGCCAGAACACCAGCGCCGTGCAGAATGATGAGAAAGCATACACCTCGCCCTCGACAGCCGAGAACCAGAACGTGTCGCTCCATGTGTAGCACAGCGCGCCACATATACCCGAGCCCATGATGGCAATCAGCTTGGGCAGCGAGACGTGTTCGTCGGTGCGCTTCACCANCAGGCGTCGCGTCAGGTGNGTTATAGTCCAGAACAACAGCAGTATGGTGCCCGCACTGAGCAGTGCCGACATGCAGTTGACGGCCAGGGCCACCTGTGACGTGTCGCCGCCNATGAAGTTGACGCAGAAGCGCGCGGCAAGCATGAACACGGGGTTGCCCGGCGGGTGTCCCACTTCGAGTTTATAACCCTGGGCTATGAATTCGGGACAGTCCCAGAAGCTGGCGGTAGGCTCGACGGTGAGCAGATAGGTGACTGCCGCGATGACGAAGCAGAGCCAACCGAGCGTGTTGTTGACGATNTTGTATCTTTTCATTATTGTCTATTAATCTTTTTCCTCATCGGCAGCAAACTCCATGAGGTAGGCCTTGATGAAGCCGTCGATGTCGCCGTCCATGACGCCGCCGACGTCGCTTGTCTGGAAGTTGGTGCGGTGGTCTTTGACACGGCGGTCGTCAAAGACATAGCTGCGTATCTGCGAGCCCCACTCGATTTTCATCTTGCCGGCCTCGACCTTGGCCTGCTCCTCGAGACGGTGCTGCATCTCCTTCTCATANAGTATGGAGCGCAGGTGGCGCAGGGCNTTCTCCTTGTTCTTGGGCTGGTCACGGGTCTCGGTGTTCTCGATCAGNATCTCCTCNTTCTCGCCNGTGTAGGGGTCGGTGTACTGGTAGCGCAGACGCACACCNGACTCGACCTTGTTGACGTTCTGACCGCCGGCNCCGCCCGAACGGAAGGTGTCCCANGATATCAGGGCCGGCTCGACNTTGACCTCGATGGTGTCGTCGACCAGCGGGGTGACNAATACCGACGCGAACGAGGTCATGCGCTTGCCCTGAGCATTGTAGGGCGACACACGCACCAGGCGGTGCACGCCGTTTTCGCTCTTGAGATAGCCGTAGGCCATGTCGCCCTCGACCTCGATGGTGCACGACTTGATGCCGGCCTCATCGCCCTCGAGCAAGTTGGCAATCTTGGTCTTGTAACCGTGCTTCTCACAGTAGCGCAGGTACATACGCATCAGCATCGACGCCCAGTCCTGACTCTCGGTGCCACCGGCGCCCGAGTTGATCTTGAGCACGACACCAAGCTTGTCCTCCTCGCGGCGCAGCATGTTGCGCAGCTCCAGGTCTTCGATACACTTTATGGCGCGGTTATACAGGTCTTCGACCTCCTGTTCGGTCACCAGCTCCTCCTTGTAGAAATCAAAACTGAGCTGGAGCTCGTCGACAAGTGTCTCTATCTCCTCATAACCCTCGATCCAGGCCTTGAGATCCTTGATTTTCTTCATCTGGGCCTGAGCCTGTTCGGGATGTTCCCAGAAGTCGGGCACATGAGTGCGCAACTCCTCTTCTTCAACTTCTATTTTCTTGCTATCGATGTCAAAGATACCTCCTCAACGCGAGCTTGCGTTCAAAAGTCTCTTTTAGCTGTTCCTGTGTAATCATGTAGGTAACGTGTTAATAATATGTGGTTTATGAGTAGGCGGCACCACCATCGTCGGTGACAGCGTGCCGTTTAAGTTACAAAGCTACTAAAATTTTTCCCAACCGCCACGCTGTCAGCCCATAAATTTGCTTAAAACGCCGGCTGCACAGTTATGATTTGTATTACCCTATCAGTTTTGCGATTTTTGGCTATTGCTAATTTGGACAACAAAAATAATTGTTGTAGCTTTGTACTAACAATATTGTTAGTCATGGTTGATAAACTAAATTGTTATGGAAAAACGACAAGATAAACAGCAAGATATGGACACGGAGGCTCTGATTCTTCAGGCTGCCGAGCGAGAGTTCATGTCCAAGGGCTTCATCGGCGCGCGCACTACATCGATAGCTCAGGCGGCAGGGGTGACACACGCTATGTTTCACTACTATTTCCGTACTAAGGAGAAACTTTTCGACAAAATTATTGCTGAGAAAATCTCACTCTTGAAGGAAGCTGTCATGGGGCCAATCGGAGAGATGGATTCCTCGTTAGATGAAATCCTGAGGAATATAATAAACAATCACATGGAGTTTATCGCTGCCAATCCCGATTTGCCACGTTTTCTTACCGGGGAAATTTTCTGCAATCCCGAACGCATGGCCGTATTCATTGATAATATATACAAACTGGCCCCTCTATTCATAGCTGCGCTTCAGAACAAAATAGACAGTGAAGCAGCCAAAGGACTGTGCCGGAGAGTCGATGCCAAAATGCTGATGCTTGATATCATATCGCTTAACGTATTTGCTTACATGGCGGCTCCGGCTGTGAATGCGGCACTCGATGACTGTATGGTTGATGCCGAGTCTTTTAAGGAAATGCGCAAAAGAGATAATTACGATACAATCATGAGAAAACTTAGACCATGACGATATGAAAATCAGGACTGTATTAGCATTGATTTGCCTGTTGCACCTGTCGGCTGTGAGAGCTGAGGTGACGATAGAGCAATGTGTGGAGAAAGCGATAGCTAATTATCCGGCTATAAAGAGATATAATCTGATTGAGGCCGCAAAAGACATAGAATTGTCTGATATTAACAAGAGCTGGCTTCCGAAGATCGCAGTGTACGGGCAGGTTACCGGACAGAATATCGTACCATCATTCCCTGAAGCCTTTTCGGGCGTACTGCAAAATATGGGGCAGGAGATGAAAGGAATGGGTAAGATTCAGTACAAGGCCGGCGTCGATCTATCGCAGACTATATGGGACGGTGGCACGTCAAAGGCTCAGCGGGAAATGAACCGCACGCATGAGGACGTGCAGCGGGCAAGTCTCGATGTTGAGCTTTATCAGGTGAGGCAACGTGTCGAGAATATATATTTCGCGATGTTGCTGACCCGGGAGCAGATAAGGCAATCGCTCGTCACACACGGCCTGCTGTGTGATAATCTTGATAAACTGCGCTCAATGTATCGCAATGGGGTCGCAATGCAATCAGACATCGACATGGTTGAAGCCCAGGCTCTGACCGTGAATCAAACCATCATTCAAGCTCAGAGTGCCTTGGATAGTTACCGCAGGGCTCTGGAGCTGTTCATCGGTGAAAGTCTCGAAAACGACACTATAGCAATGCCGACAGGTGAAATGCCTCTTGATGCCAATCCTGACCGGCCCGAACTGAAACTCTTTGAGTGCAGATTGAGATATAACGAAGCTGTCGACCGTCTCGCCGATTCATCGCTGATGCCGCGTATAGGACTGTTTGCACAGGGTTACTATGGTTATCCCGGTTTCAACTATTTCCAGAGCATGATGAACCGTGACATGTCATTCAATATTATTGCCGGGGTGAAGGTAGCATGGAATATCGATTCATTTTACACAAAGAATAATAAATCAAAGAAGACGGCCATAAACGCCGCCGAAATTGCCGCCGACCGTGAAACCTTTCTGTTCAACACCCATATTCAGTCGACATTGCAAAGCGAGACTATAAAAGGCATCAGAGACATGATGAAAGACGATAGCCGTATAGTCCTGTTGCGGTCTAACGTCAGAATGGCCGCCGAATCGCAGTTGGCCAACGGGGTTATAGATATTACCGCGTTGTTAACGAAGATAAGCGATGAGAACATTGCCAAGCTGGCATCAAAATATCATGAGATATTGTTATTGCAGGAAATTTATAAATTAAAATATACTCTTGACCGATGAAACGAATTTTATACCCGGTAGCTGCACTGTTTATTCTTGCGGCCTGCGACAACACGGCCGATTATGACGCTACGGGAATTTTTGAGACAACAACGGTAACAGTCTCGGCCGAGACTGCCGGAAAGATTATTTCGTTTGCAATCTCTGAAGGCGACAGTGTCGGTGCGGGGCAGAATATAGCCGTTATAGATACAACCTTATTGGAGCTTCAGCAACTGCAGCTTGGTAGTCAGAGACAGTCGGCTGAAAGCTCATTGCCCGACGTAGCGGCGCAGGCAGCCGCGTTGCGCACCCAGATTGCCCATCAGCAGCACGAGTGTGACCGATTGAGCCGCCTTCTTTCCGACGGTGCTACAACACAAAAGCAATTTGACGACGCAAAGGCACAGTTATCTGTACTCAACGGCCAACTTGCAGCCTTGTTGTCGACTCTCGGCAAAAACCGCTCGTCGATTTCAGAAAACGCTCTGGCTATACAATACCAGCTGGAGCAGATTGCCGATCAGATAACCAAAAGTAAAATCAGCTCGCCGCTGGACGGGACTATACTTGTCAAGTATGCCGAGCCCGGCGAATATGCAGTTCCAGGTAAACCGCTTTGTAAAATAGCCGACCTCAATAACATGTACTTGCGCTCATATTTTACGGCAAACCAGCTCGCCGATGTTAAAATAGGGCAGAATGTGACTGTCATAGCTGATTTTGGCGGCGATGAACAATATGAATACCCGGGAACAATTACCTGGATTGCCCAGGAAAGCGAGTTTACACCAAAATCCATACAGACAAAGGACAGCCGGGCCAATCTTGTCTATGCCGTGAAGGTGGCGGTTAAGAACGACGGGCGCCTTAAACTCGGACAATATGGAGAGGTCAGGTTATGAGCGAGGCCATAAACATATCGGGCCTGTCAAAAAGCTATGGTTCCCTACTGGCTCTCGATAACATTGAGCTAAGTGTATCAAAGGGTGAGCTTTTTGGCTTGATCGGGCCTGACGGTGCCGGTAAATCATCACTTTACCGAATTCTCGCTACATTGTCGCGTCCCGATAGCGGTCATGCCACTGTCTGTGGCCTGGATACAGTCAGAGACTATACCAAGGTACGCACGAAGGTTGGCTACATGCCCGAGCGATTTTCGTTGTATCAGGATCTGACCGTAGCAGAAAACCTGAAATTTTACGCCTCACTGTTTGGTGTATCACTGCGTGATAACTACGGGCTTATTGCTCCTATTTTCGGGCAGCTGGAACGTTTCCCCAACCGTAAGGCCGGAGCTCTGTCGGGTGGCATGAAGCAGAAGCTGGCGTTGAGCTGTGCGCTTATCCACAGGCCCGAAGTCCTGCTACTCGACGAGCCGACCACAGGCGTTGATGCCGTGTCGCGCAGCGAGTTCTGGGAGATGCTATCGGGGCTTAAAAAACAAGGAATAACAATACTCGTCTCGACTTCATACATGGACGAAGCCACACTGTGTGAACGCGTGGCGATGATTGATAAAGGACAAATTCTTGAAACAAATACCCCTGACAATCTTGTTGCCCGGCTGGGAGAAAATCTATATAATGCAGTCTCGTCTGATATGTTCAGGCTGCTTTCGGTCTTGCGTCAGCGACCCGATGTCGTCGACTGCTATACATTCGGTGCTACACTTCATCTGGTTGGTGCCGACGGTTTTGACCCGGCTGAAACAACGAGCCAGCTGGTGTCGGCCGGACTGACGGACGTAAATATATATCCGGCCAAGGGAAATATTGAGGATTTGTTTATAAAACTCACGCGTAATGAAAATAGATAATGATATTGCCATATCGGTCAGAAACCTGACAAAGAAGTTCGGATCGTTCACGGCTGTTGACCATATCTCATTTGACGTGAAACGTGGCGAGATATTCGGCTTCCTGGGTGCAAACGGTGCCGGAAAGACAACGGCCATGAGAATGTTGTGTGGCCTAAGTTATCCGACATCAGGCGACGGCGTTGTCGCCGGTTGCGATATAAACACTCAGGCCGAGGAAATAAAGCGTCGCATAGGGTATATGAGTCAGAAATTCTCGCTCTACGGTGACATGACAGTGATGCAGAACCTGCGACTGTTCGCAACAATTTATGGAATGTCTGATAAGCAAATATCAGAAATCTCGGCCAATCTTTTCAAAAACCTTGAAATGGAAAATATGCGCGACACGCTTGTAAAGGATATCCCGGTAGGTTGGCGACAAAAACTTGCTTTTGCGACGGCCACCATTCATAGCCCTGAGATTGTATTCCTTGACGAGCCTACGGGGGGCGTAGACCCTATCACGCGCCGTAAGTTTTGGGAGCTGATATACAAGGCTTCGTCAGAAGGCATGACAGTGTTTGTGACAACTCACTACCTTGACGAAGCCGAGTATTGTAACCGTGTCTCGATAATGGTTGACGGACGCATAAATGCGCTCGACTCGCCTAATGCACTGAAAAAGAAATATAATGCTGCGACTATGGACGAGGTGTTCCGAATAGTCGCTAAAGATGCCAAGAGAGGAGATTGACATGGCGACACTGATATCATTAGTAAGGAAAGAATTACTGCACATCGTGCGCGACAAACGCACGATGCTCATAACGCTGCTGATGCCCCTGGTGTTGCTGCTTTTGTTTGGTTTTGCAATATCGACCGAGGTTAACGATGTTAGAATTGTCGCTGTAGTGGATCAACACACCGATAGTACCCGGACTATTCTTGAGAAAATCAGCGTTAATGACTATTTCACGTTCCAGGGACTCACATCGGCCGACGAGGTTGAATCATTGCTCAGGACAGGAAAGACCGATGCGGTGCTGTTTATCAGAAATGACAATGGACAGCCTACAACACAGATAGTGGTCGACGCGTCCAACACGACATCGGCACAGACAATTACAGGATATATTGAGGCTGTCTTAAGCGGTAGTCCGGCCGCGTCTCAGATTTTGACATATACGCTCTATAACCCGCAGATGAAGAGCGCGTATAACTTTGTGCCGGGCATAATGGGTATGATTTTTATATTGATATGTGCGATTATGACATCGGTTTCAATTGTGCGTGAGAAGGAAACAGGGACAATGGACCTACTGCTTGTATCTCCGATAAAGCCACGGACGATTATTCTGGGCAAGCTTGTGCCTTATTTTTTGCTGTCGTGCATCATACTTACAGTGATGCTGCTGATGGCTTACACTCTGCTCCGGCTCCCGTTCTCGGCCGGTGTCGTGAATGTTGTCGCTATATCCCTGCTCTACATCATATTGTCATTGTCAATCGGATTGCTTGTCTCTACAATTGTCAATACACAGCTGACGGCTCTGATTGTATCTGCCGTTGCCTTCATGCTCCCGGTGATTATGCTTTCGGGTATGATATTTCCGGTCGACAACATGCCGGTAGTGCTCCAATGGCTTTCAAGTATAATTCCTGCGCGTTGGTACATAGAGGCCATGCGCAAGCTGATGATACAGCAGCTCGACATGGTATATGTAATCAGGGAGATTGTAATACTGCTGTCTATGACTCTGATTTTGCTTACGTTGTCTGTGAAAAAATTCAGTTCCGCAAAATGATTAATCAAAGAATACTTAAAGCGCTGCTGCGTAAAGAGATCGCATTGATGAGGCGTAATCCAATCATACCTAAGGTTGTATTTATCATGCCATTGATGGTGATGCTTGTGATGCCGCTTGTAGCCAATCTTGATGTTAAAAACGTGAGTGTATCGGTAGTTGATAATGACCACAGCCAGCTGTCGCGTCTGATCATATCAGATATTGACCACTCTGATTTGCTGTCGGTATTGTCAGTAAGCGATAGTCATAGCGAGGCGTTGAGGGATATTGAAAACGGTAATGCCGATGTGCTGCTGTCTATTCCCGCTGATTATGAGAAACAGGCTGTGAATGGCGATGCTGCAGTCATTGATATTGAGGCGAATGGCGTTAATTCCATAAAGGGTACGCTCGGTGCCAGGTATGTTATGCAGTCGGTTATGGAAACTCTTGCCGAGAAGCGGCGTGAAGCCGGTATCACCGTAGGAAACTTAGATAACAGCATAATCTATAGGTATAATCCGACGCTGAATTTCCGCAACTATATGATTCCCGGACTGATGGCGGTTCTGCTGATTATAATTTGTGGCTTTCTGCCGGCTCTTAATCTCGTCAGCGAAAAAGAGAGCGGCACCATAGAGGCCATGAATGTAACCCCTGTGAGCCGTCTTACATTAGTATTATCTAAGCTTATACCGTTCTGGGCCGTAGCAATGTTGGTGGTTACAGTCGGTATGCTTGTGGGCTGGCTTGTATATGGCCTTGTGCCCCAGGGGTGTATCGGTTCGATATACCTCGCTGCCATTTTGTTCAGTCTTGTTATGTCAGGTCTCGGGGTCACGATAGCCAATAAGTCGTCGACAATGCTTCAAAGCATCTTCGTGATGTTTGCCTTTATCGTGATATTCCAGCTCATGAGCGGCCTGTTCACCCCTATACGCTCAATGCCTCAATGGGCGCAGTATCTGACCTATGCAATTCCGCCACGCTACTTCATAGAGATAATGCGGTCGGTCTACCTCAAAGGTGCGACGATAGCCGAGCTGTGGCATCTGTATGCTGTATTAGCCGTCTTTGCAACCGCTGTACTATTGCTTGCAGCCTACACGTATAAAAAACAATCCTGAGTGACCCTGAGGTCAGGCTTCGGGGCGCAGGTGGTAGTGATTGCGCTGCTGCTCAAAGGTGGCTGGGTCGGCTTTCAGACGCTCGGTGTCAGCTACAGGGTCGTAGCTCGCGAGCACACGCCCGGCAGTCATGGTCTCGGGTGCCGGTGGTGGGGTGGCGATGGTGTCGTTGCAGGCCACGCCGAATGTGTCGGCCACGGCGTGTGCTACGACTATCGAGGCGCGGGTCTTGCCGTCTGCCGAGTATCCGGCTATGTGGGGGGTGGCGTAGGTGGCACGTTCGAGTAGTTCGGGGCTGATGGCCGGCTCTCCCTCCCAGCAGTCTATGACGGCGTGCGACACCAGGCCACGGTCAAGCGCGTCGACCAGGGCCCGATTGTCGACCACGGGGCCACGGGCGCTGTTGATTATGACAGGGCGGCGTGCGAGGCTGCCCAGGAAGGCCGCGTCGGCTATGTGCCGTGTGGGGTAGGGGCCGTCGGCAGTCAGTGGGGTGTGGAACGTGATGACGTCGCTCTCTCTCGCTATGCGGTCGAGGCTGACAAAGGCGTCGGCTCCCTCGCGGTCGGCGCGTGGAGGGTCGCACAGCAGCACGCGGTAGCCCATCGACCTGCCCCAGCGCTCTACTATCGAGCCAACGTGTCCCACGCCTACGATGCCTACAGTGACGTCTTCGGGGCGCTTGCCGGCTGTCAGACGCAGTATCGAGCTCCAGACATACTGGGCCACGGCGGGCGCGTTGCAGCCCGGGGCGCTCACCACGCGTATGCCGCGACGGTGGCAGTAGTCAAAGTCAATGTGGTCGGTACCTATAGTGGCTGTGGCCACGAGGCGGCACGGCGAGCCGTCGAGCAGGGCGGCGTCACAGCGTGTGCGAGTGCGTGTAATGATAGCGTCGGCCGTGCTCATCACTTCGGGCGTGATGTCGTCGGGAGCGAGGNTTATGAGGTCGACGCTCTGCCCTATGAGGGTGTCGAGCAGGGGTATGTTGCGGTCGGCCACGACGCGTGGCCGACGGTTGGNTGTGTTCATATTATCCATGTGTACCAAATGAATGAGCCCCAGCAGGCTGCCATCAGTATCACGATGCCGATCCAGCTGTGTGAGCCTCCGCGGCGTGTGCTGAAGAAGTGGGCTGCCTGATAGGCCGTCATGGCCATGAGCAGGGGCAGATAGGACGTCAGGTTGTTGAAGTCGATGAGNGTGAGNAGCACGGTGGCGAGGAACAGGACGGTGTAGTAGCCGTTGAAGGCTCGCGTGCGTGAGTTGTAGCTGTAGACTTTGATNAGGTTGGCACTGGCGAAGCAGATGCCTGAGATGATGACGACGGCGGCNACNGCCAGTACGGTGATTGCGGCGGGGCTGTCGATGTGCAGGTCGGGGGTGGCGAAGTCGGGNCGCGGCAGGCTGTCAAGCTCCACACAGCCGCTGCCTACGGCTATCCACGGCGGTGTGACGATGCCTATGAGNGCGGCNAGCAGCGTGCGCAGGTCGAATATGCGCATCTGGACACACCCTAACAGCATGACAGGCAGATAGTAGATGAATACCGGGCTGACGAACGACAGCGCCGATANNCACGTGAACAGCAGGAAGACGCGCCGNCTCGCCGACNGGTCGGCGTAGGTGCTGAACAGCAGCCANGCNCCGCCTGTCATGGCGGGTGCCAGCAACATGCCGGGGCCCGGGACGATGGNNAGCGCCGGCAGCGCCAGCATCAGNGTGGTNAACANNGCNGCCGGCAGTGCTGTGTCTGACCTGAGCATGTTGTAGCTCTTGTTGTTGAGCTGCAGCATCAGGGCCGTGAGCAGTGTCGACACCAGNCCCANTATGGCACCGCCGGGGCCGCCAACAGTTGTTGCTGGCTCCCCGGCGGGCGTGACGGNTACACAGGCACCCACTATGAGCGCCACCACGGTAGCGAGGACTATGGTGTTGCCTCCCGAGCGGGAGTGGAGCCAGTGTGATGGGTTGAATATCAAAGTTTCATGAGGTCTTTACCGATGTCGCGGCGNAAGTATTTGCCGTCGAAGTCGACGTGTGACACGGCNTCGAAGCTGCGTGCCAGTGCATCGGCTATGTCGGTGCCGTAAGAGCTGGCGGCGATGACGCGGCCACCCGAGGTGANCAGACGNCCCTCGGCGTCGCGNGCTGTGCCGGCGTGGAACAGTATGGTGTCGGGGCCGACGTTCTCGGTNCCGGTGATGACCTTNCCCTTGGCATAGCTGCCGGGGTAGCCGCCCGATACCATCATGACGGTGACAGCCGTGCGCGGGTCCTGACGCAGCTCCAGGTTNCCCAGATNGCCCTTGGCGGCAGCCTGCATCAGCTCAACGAGGTCAGAGTCGACACGCAGCATCACGGCCTCGGTCTCGGGGTCNCCCATGCGCACGTTGTACTCNATTACCATAGGCTCGCCGCCTACGTTGATGAGACCCAGGAAGATGAANCCGCGGTAGGTGATGCCGTCGGCCAGCAGACCCTTGATGGTGGGCTCGATGATGCGNTCNGNGACCTTGTTCATGAACACCTCGTCGGCGAAGGGTACGGGCGATACGGCGCCCATGCCGCCGGTGTTGAGGCCTGTGTCNCCCTCGCCTATGCGCTTGTAGTCCTTGGCTACGGGCAGCACGCGGTATCCGCCATTGCCGTCGGTGAGNACGAATACCGAGCANTCGATGCCGCTCAGGAACTCCTCGATGACCACGGTGGCCGAGGCGTTGCCGAACATGCCGTCGAGCATCTCGCGCAGCGACTTGCGGGCCTCGTCGAGNGAGTCGATTATCAGNACGCCNTTGCCGGCTGCCAGGCCGTCGGCCTTGAGCACGTAGGGTGGNGTGAGGGTCTCGAGGAACTCATATCCCTGCTCGATGGTGTCGGCTGTGAAGCTGCGGTAGCGNGCGGTGGGTATGTTGTGACGCGACATGAAGTCCTTGGCAAAGTCCTTGCTGCCCTCGAGAGCGGCGCCGGCCTTTGACGGGCCTACCACGAGGACGGGTTTTGACTCGAAGTAGTCGTAGATACCGGCCACGAGCGGGTCTTCGTTGCCCACCACGATCATGTCGATGGCGTTATCGGTGACAAACTTGTCGATTGCTTCAAAGTCGGTGGGTTTGATGGCGACATTGGTGCCGTAGCTGTCGGTGCCGCCGTTGCCGGGGGCTATGAAGAGGCTGTCGGTTAACGGACTCTGTTTGATTTTCCATGCCAGGGCCGATTCACGACCGCCCGAGCCGAGTAATAAAATCTTCATGATCAGGTGGTTATTTTGNGTTGTTTATTTCTTTTTCCAGCCGCGGCGGGGACGCATGATGGGGCCGTCGGCAGCGGGCAGTGACGGGGTCTTGCCCTTGAGTATCGAGAGCGCCTTGGGGTTGCGGCGCTTGTAGAGCGGATTTTCGGGTTCAACCTCGGGCTCGGCAGTCTCGAAGCGGTCGGCGCGGGGCGCGCGGTNNTCGAACTTGCGNGCGGCCTTGCGGTCGTCAAAGCGGCGGCTCTGGCGCTGCTCGTCGTCGCCCTTGGCGCTACCGGCAAACTTGCGCGCCGGTCGGCGGTCATCGTTGCGNGCTATGGCGCCNCCCATGCCCTTGCGNCGNGCATCGCGGGTCCACTCGCGGTCGGTCAGGCGTCGNGGTTTGCGGTCTTTCTTGTCGCCCTCGGCCGGCTGCTCGTCGCCGCGGTGCAGTTTGTTGCCGGCCTGGCGGTAGCTCTTGTAGTCGCCCTCAAAGATGACATACTCGCGAAGCTCACACTCGAGCGAGCCGTTGAGCAGGGGCACCTTGAGCGACGGCGACAGGTGTATAGCGTTGAANTGCTCCAGATGGTAGCCTATAATCCAGGCGTGGTAGCCGGTGAAGACGGTCTTGAGCTTGTTGCCGATGAGCTCGTACAAGCCCTCCATGTCGTCGGCGCTGATGCGCTCGCCATANGGCGGGTTGGTGACGATGACGCCCTCGGCCGGAGCCTCNGTCCACTGTGACAGCGGNTTGAGCTGCACGTCGATGTACTTTGACATGCCGGCACGCTTGACGTTGCGGNGGGCTATGTCGACAGCCTTNGGCGACATGTCGGCGCCTATGATGGGGAACNCGGGAGTGCGCTCCTGCGAGTCGTCGTTGTACAGGCGGTCAAAGAGGTCGCGGTCAAAGTCGGGCCACGANTCGAACGCNAAGCCCTTGCGGTANATGCCGGGGTGAATNTTGGCTGCTATCATGGCAGCCTCGACAAGGAANGTGCCCGAGCCGCACATGGGGTCGACAAAGGGNTTGTCGCCGCGCCAGCCGCTCATCAGTATGATGCCGGCGGCNAGTACCTCGTTGATGGGGGCCTCGGTCTGAGCCTCGCGCCAGCCGCGCTTGTGGAGCGACTCGCCCGACGAGTCGAGCGACAGNGTGACGCGGTCGCCGGCAATGTGTACGTTAATCATCACGTCGGCGTCCTGCAGGCGCACGCCCGGACGCTTGCCGGCACCCATGCGGTCGGTGAACCAGTCGGCGATGGCGTCCTTGACACGGTAGGTCACGAAGCGCGAGTTCTTGAACTCCTCGCCGTTGGTGACGGTGTCGATGGCAAAGGTCTTGTCGGGCGACAGTACTGTGCTCCAGTCATACTCCTTGACCATGGCATAGAGCGTGTCGGTGTCCGAGGCTATGAATTTATAGATGGGTTTGAGTATGCGCAGCGCGGTGCGGCAGCACAGGTTGGCCTTGTAAAGCATCTCGAGGTCGCCCTCAAACGATACCATACGATTGCCCGGCTCGACGTTGAGCGCGCCCAGCGAGCGCAGCTCCTCGGCCAGTACACCTTCAAGACCCTGGAAGGTCTTGGCCACCATTTCAAAGTTGTTGTATTCTGACATAATGTGAATTGCAAGTTTCGAATTGCAAAGATACGAATTTTTCTCGGGGTCGGGAGACTGTTGGGCCAATAGAAACTGTTTAAAATCCATATTTTTTTGCTACTTTTGAGTCGTCACACGCGCGTTGGCGTGTAAATTAACGCGATAAATTCAACTATTTAACTGATTTTCAGTATGTACAACAATGCTAATCCAAATTTGTCGCCCAAGTTGGGCCGCTATGTCGTTTTAGGTGTTCTGGGACTGATTATTTTCTTCGGAGGCCTCGCCGTGGCCATACCCTGGTACAATGTGTGGTCACAGGAGATGGAGGGTAAGGCCGAGTTTGCCAAGGCCGAGCATAACCGCAAAATCAAAATCGAGGAGGCCAAGGCCAATCTTGAGGCCGAGAAACTGAACGCCCAGGCCGAGATTGAGCGCGCCAAGGGTGCGGCCGAGGCTATAAGGATTGAGAACGGCTCACTCACCCCTACCTACATTCAGTACCTGTGGGTGCGCCAGCAGTCTGACCTCAGCAACAAGACCGTTATCTATGTGCCCACCGAGAATAATCTGCCCATACTCGAAGCCTCGCGTCTCGAAACTTTAGGCGACAAGTAAGCGTTATAAAGCAGAACAACACTCTTAGAAATGTCAAATGAATTGAAATACGCCGGGCTCACCGCCGACGAGGTGTCGCAGAGCCGTGCCCGGTATGGCGTCAACGTGCTCACACCGGCCGCCAAAGACCCTATGTGGAAACTCTTCCTGATGAAGTTCCGCGACCCGCTTATCTTGATTTTGCTTGTCGCCGGGCTGCTGTCGGTTGGTATTTCGTGCTATGAGTACTGGTGTCTCGACGAGGGTGCCGGAGTGTTCTTCGAGCCTATAGGCATCTTTGTGGCTGTTATACTTGCCACCGGGCTCGCTTTCTACTTCGAGATGAAGGCCGACAAGGAGTTCGCCATTCTCAACCGTGTCAACGACGACGAGTCGGTCGAGGTGGTGCGTGACGGCCATGTATGTCAGGTGCCGCGCCGCGACATCGTTGTGGGCGACATCGTGATACTGAACACCGGCGACGAGATTGCCGCCGACGGCACACTGCTCGAGGCTGTGGCACTAAACGTCGACGAGTCAACGCTCACCGGCGAACCTATGGCTTCAAAAACCACCGACGAGGCCCAGTTTGACCCCGAAGCCACCTTCCCGTCCGACCATGTGCTCAAGGGCACCAAGGTGATGGAGGGCCACGGCGTGATGAAGGTCACTGCCGTAGGCGACCGCACCGAGAACGGCAAGGTGTTCACCGCCGCCCAGATTGACGACAGCGTCAAGACGCCGCTCAATGAGCAGCTCGACCGCCTCGGGCTGCTGATAACCCGCATAGCCTACATCGTGGCCGGCATCATCATCGTTGGCCGCGTGCTGATGTATTTTACCCACGTCGATGCGTTCGACTGGGTATCGTTCATCGCCTATATGCTCCAGTCGCTCATGATAGCCGTGGCGCTGCTGGCGGTGTCGGTGCCCGAGGGCCTGCCGATGGCCGTGACCCTGTCGCTGGCCTACTCGATGCGCCGCATGCTCAAGACCAACAACCTTGTGCGCAAGATGCACGCCTGTGAGACAATGGGTGCCACCACCGTGATATGCACCGACAAGACGGGCACACTCACTCAGAACCGCATGCAGGTGTACCGCACCGAGTTCTTCGGCAAGCCGGCCGACGAGGTGCTCTATGAGGGTATCGCTGTCAACTCGACCGCCCGCCTCGACTGCACCGACACCGACAAGCCTCAGGTACTGGGCAACCCCACCGAGGGCGCCCTGTTGCTGTGGCTTCGCGAGCGTGGCGTTGACTATGCCGCCCTGCGCGGTCAGGTTGAGGTGGTTGAGGAGCTGCCTTTCACCACCGAGCGCAAGTACATGGCTACGGCGGTTAAGTCGGCCACGGGCCACATTATATTATATGTCAAGGGCGCACCCGAGATTGTGTTCGGCATGTGCAGCGACACAGCCGGGGTGACCAAGGCCGAGATTGACGCCCGCTTGCTCGAGTATCAGAATCAGGCGATGCGCACGCTCGGTTTCGCTTACCAGATTGTCGAGCCGGGCGACAAGACCATCGCCGACGGCAAGGTCGTGGCCTCGCGACTGACATTTCTGGGTATCGCCGCTATATCTGACCCCGTGCGAGCCGATGTCCCTGAAGCCGTGCGTGTCGTTACCGATGCCGGTATCAAGGTCAAGATTGTCACCGGCGACACTCCCGGCACGGCCAAGGAAATTGGCCGTCAGATAGGATTGTGGAATGACGCTGTCGACGGCGACCGCAACATCATTACCGGCGTTGAGTTTGCCGCTCTCGGCGACGGCGAGCTTAGACAGCGCGTAGGCGACCTCAAGATCATAGCCCGCGCACGTCCCATGGACAAGAAGCGACTTGTCGAGGCCCTGCAGTCCAACGGCGAGGTGGTGGCTGTCACAGGCGACGGCACCAACGACGCTCCCGCTCTCAAGGCGGCCCATGTGGGCCTGTCGATGGGCGACGGCACGTCGGTGGCCAAGGAGGCATCAGACATCACCATCATCGACAACTCGTTTGCCTCGATAGGCCTCGCCGTGATGTGGGGACGTTCGCTTTACCGCAACATACAGCGCTTCATACTGTTCCAGATGACGGTCAACGTCGTGGCATGCCTTATCGTGATGTGTGGTGCGTTCATGGGTATGCAGTCGCCGCTGACGGTGACCCAGATGCTGTGGGTCAACCTCATAATGGACACCTTCGCTGCCATGGCGCTCGCCTCGTTGCCCCCGTCACGCTCGGTCATGAACGACGGCCCTCGCTCGCGCAGCGCGTTCATCATCAGCCGCCCCATGTGGAAGTTTATCATCGGCGTGGGCGGCGTGCTCTTCCTGCTGCTTGTCGGGCTGCTTTACTACCTCGACCATGTCGACATCGACAGCCTGTTGCAGATAGGCCGCGTGCCCTGGCACGGCAACACGGGTCTCACCCCCTACGAGCTGTCGCTGTTCTTCACCACGTTTGTTTTCCTCCAGTTCTGGAACCTGTTCAACGCCCGTGCGTTTGCCACCGGCCGCTCGGCGTTCCATTTCAAGAACTGTGGCGAGTTCCTGTTCATCGTGCTGTTCATCGTAGTAGGCCAGGTACTCATAGTCACTTTCGGCGGCGACTTCTTCACCGTTCGTCCGCTCAGACTTACCGACTGGCTCCTGATTGTCGGCGGCACCTCGGTGGTGCTGTGGATAGGCGAGCTGTGGCGCCTAATAGCCAAGCATTGACCATTAATCATAAAAAACAATGATGCCGCGCCTCAGCCAGTTCTGAAGCGCGGCATTGTCTTTGTATATGTAGCTGTATATCAGCTCTCGGTGAGGTGGGTGGCGAGGATATTGAGCGAGTTGAGGTCGGCGCTGTGCAGGCGGCTGCGCAGTGTGACGGTGGGCTCTATGACGGTCATATCCTTCATTTGAGCGAGCTTCTGAGCCATGATGCGGGCAGCGGTGGGCGCCCATGTTCCGTTTTGAATGAGGCCTACCGTGCGGTTGCACAGGTTCTTGCGCTCCAGGTGGTGCAGAAAGTCGTTCATGGCCGGCATGATGTCGCCGTCGTATGTGATTGAGCACAGGGCCATGTGGCTGNACTTGAAGGCCATAGCCACGGCATACGACACGTGGTGGCGGCATAGGTCGATGAGCATCACTTCGGCNCCTTTCTCNTCGAGCAGCGAGGCGAGACGTCGGGCGGCCTCGGCNGTGCCACCATAGACCGAGGCATAGGCTACAAGCACGCCGCGGGTCTCGGGCTCGTAGCGGCTCCACTTGTCATACAGCTGCCAGTAGTGGGCGAGGTTGTCGCGCAGGGCGGGGCCGTGCAGNGGAGCAACGATGTCAAACTCGAGNGGGGCCAGCTTCTTCATCACGGCCTGCACGCTGGCGCCAAATCGGCCNACGATGTTGGTATAGTAGCGGCGAGCCTCGTCGTCCCACNCCTTGAGGGTGTTNGACATCGAGAATGTACCGAAGGCNTCGGCCGAGAAGAGCACGCGGTCGGCCACCGACAGCGTCATCATCACCTCGGGCCAGTGAACCATCGGGGCGGTGAAGAATTTGAGCGTCGTGCGCCCTAATGTCAGGGTNTCGCCGTCGCCTACGATGATGTGTCGTGGCCCGAAGTCGACGTCCTCAAAGAAGTTGTCGAGCATNGCNAGNGCCTTGGCTGTCATCACGACCTTGGCCTCGGGATAACGCTCTATGAAGTGGCGCACGCTGCCGGCATGGTCGGGCTCGACATGCTGTATNATCAGGTAGCGCGGTGTACNGCCGGTCTCCTCGACATTGCGTTCTATGGCTGCGAGCCAGTCTTCAGTGCGTCGCAGGTCGACCGAGTCGATGACGGCCGTCTCGGTGTCGGCAACGAAGTATGAGTTGTAAGAGATGCCGCCGGGGACGGGATACTGTCCCTCAAACAGGTCGATGGTGTCGTCCTGGGCACCTACATACTTGACAAATTGCGAAATAGATTGCATTGTATCGTGCTTGTTTAGTTANGAGGATTAGGGGGGTAAATTATCTGATGATGATCTCGTCGGTGAACACAAAGCGCCAGCGGTTGAAGGCCTGNTAGCGCACGTAGCGTGTCTTGACGTTGCCCTGCCAAGAGAATGTGCGGAAGGCGACCTTGTTGTCTTTCAGTAGGTTGGTGGTGATGGTGGTGAGCATGGTGAAGTTCTCGCCGTCGTCTGAGCACGAGATGATAACCTTCTCGGGGAACCACACGTTGGGGCCGCACAGCTGTATGAAGTCGGCGCCTATGTAGGTGATGTCGGTGGGTGTCTCCATGTCGATGGTGACGTCGAGGTCGCGGTCGGTGTCACCGTTGTAGAAGCCCTGCCAGCGCATGTCGTTGTAGAACCAGCCGCCGCGCAGACCGTCGGTAAATGTCGCCTCACCGGCCGCACAGTAGCGCGGTGCCCACTGGCAGTCGTTGTATATGACTCGCTTGCCGCGTGCCAGATGGTCGACGGGTGTCTCCCACTCGGGGCGGTTGCCTATCTCGGTGTGNAGGTCGAAGGCGTTGTAGCCGCGCCCGCGCAGGTCGTCGTTNACCTGCANNGCGCGACGNCTGAAGTCGGTGTACTCGCGCTGCTCCTGGGGNGTCCAGCCTATCTCGGCCGTGGCGAGCACTCGNGGGTAGAGCATGTACTCGGCGTGCTGGTCGGTGGCNATGTACTCGGTGAACATCGTGGCCTCGATGCCCTGTATGTTGTTGCGNGTCTCGANNGCGAGCGAGTCGGGAGCCGGGTCATAGCTGTAGACCAACTCTAACGGCAGGTAGCCGCCTATCGCCTCGGGTTGGGTNTGAGGCACGTCCTGATAGCCGTCGAGATAGCAGAACTTGCCGGGTGCCATAACTGTCTTGTGNCCCTCGCTCGCAGCCTTGATGCCGTGCTCGGGGCCGCGCCATGACAGCACTGTGGCNTTNGGNGCCAGGCCACCCTCCATTATCTCGTCCCAGCCTATGATGTCACGTCCCTTNGAGTTNACATAGCGCTCTATGCGGTGTATGAGGTAGCTTTGCAGCTCGTCNACGTCTTTGAGACCCTCGTCGGNCATGCGTTTCTNGCATTTCTCACANGTTTTCCANGCCACCTTCGATGCCTCGTCGCCGCCTATGTTGATGTAGTGTGACGGGAANANTTCGATAATCTCGTCGAGGACGTTCTGCAGAAACTCGAACGTCTGCTCATTGCCCACACAGAACTCGGGCTGCTTGTAGGGNTCGCCGGCACACGACAGCTCGGGGTAGGCGGCCAGCACCTCCTCNGAGTGGGCCGGCATCTCTATCTCGGGTATCACGGTGATGTAATGGCGNGCGGCATAGTCGACAATCTCGCGTATGTCGTCCTTGGTGTAGTAGCCACCGTGAGCCTCGGGGTCGGTGTGCTCCAGNTATCGGCCGCCCCACTGCTTCCACGTCTCGCCCGGNCGCCACGCGGCAAACTCGGTGAGACGCGGGTAGCGGTCAATCTCGATGCGCCAGCCCGCACCGTCGGTCAGGTGCAGGTGCAGGCGGTTGAGCTTCAGTGCCGCCATGGCGTCAATCTGCTTCTTGATGAACTCTTTGTCGCGGAAATTGCGGCTNACGTCAATCATCACGCCGCGATATGGGAAACGGGGCGTGTCGGTNACGGNNACGTCGGGTATCAGTCCGTCGTTGCGGTCGGCGAGCTGTCCGAGCGTCTGCACGGCATAGAACAGGCCGGCAGGCGATGTGGCCGANGCCTTGATGCGCTTGCGGTCGACGCTCAGCGTGTAGCCCTCGTCGGCGGCATCGNCGGTGGTGAGNGANAGCTCGATCTNGTTGCCGCGGCGCGAACGCTCTATGGCCATGTCACCCAGTCGGGCCTNGACGGCTGCTGCTAATGTGGCGGCAGTCGAGTCGGNCACCCCCGGCATGTATAGTGANGTCTTGTCGTTGATAGTGAAGGCGCCTTTGCCACCCTCNACGATTGATACCGGGGCCGGAACGATGTCGACCGAATAACGGGCAGTGGCCGACAACATCGTGCCGACCACCATGATGATTGATAGAATGAATCTCATAAGCACGTGAAGTTTTCACTACAAAGATACATCTTTTGCCATGAATATTCAACGTGCGCAGGTGAGTTTTACTTGTTTGAGGGCTGAGACGGTGCCGCTGCGGGCTGTGTGGCCGGTGTGGCTGTNTCCTTGAAGAACGGCTGCGGAATGCCATACACGGGGTCNATNGCTTTNCCGGCGCTGAGGTAGCCCTCGACGACGGTGTCGCGGCTCGACGGGTTCTCGAACGCATAGAGCTTGAAGTGCTCGAGCATCGTGGCGATGTGTTCGAAGATGGTGTCCTGTATGGCCTCGTAGGGGAACCATGCCGAGGTCGAGGTNAAGCAGTACACCTGGAACGGTATGCCGCCCGAGGTCTGGGCCAGTGTCGACACGAAACAGTCGCTGTCGTGAGCCACGTGGGGGTTGGCATCGAGCCACATCTTGACATAGGCGCGGAACAGGCCCAGGTTTGTGTCGATGGTGCCGTTGACCAGTCCGGCGGGATTGTTGACGTCGGCCACCTGTCCGGCGGCTTTCTGCTCGAGTTTTTTGCTTATGAAGTCGGCCATGAACGGTATCTTGCTTATCTCATCGAGCATCTCGGGTGTGGCCGGCAGCACGCTGTCAGCATCAATCATGTAGCTACGGCATATGCGGCGCGTGTTGCTCTCCTGCATCGAGCGATAGTTAGTGAAGCCCGAGCTGATGAGGTTGTAGGGCGGTAGAGAGGTAGTGGTCTTGTCCCAGTTTAGGATTTTAATCGACACGAGCGAAACGTCGAGCACGGTGCCGTTGGCGTTGGTGCCCTCGACCACAATCCAGTCGCCTACGTGCAGACTGTCGTTGCTCGACAGCTGTATGCCTGCCACGAGGCTCAGTATGTTGTCCTTGAACACCAGCATAAGTATGGCCGAGAATGCACCCAGGCCGGTGAGCAGCTTCACGGGCGACTTATCTACGAGTATCGATACCATCACGATTATGGCGATTATCCACACGATGCCCTTGGCAAGCTGTGCCAGACCGCTCAGGGGCAGTTTGCGCTTGTTGGCGCTCTCATTGAAGCTCTGCCATATCGTCATGATAATGGCGCACAGGGCTACCGTTATGACCAATACTATATATATAAGTGTAATCTTGATGAGCGTGGCCGACAGCTTGTCGTGATTTGAGAGCGTGAACTCGATGAGGGCCAGGAATACCAGCGGCGGCACTATGCGGCATATCTTGTGAAAGAACCGCTGTCCGGTCAGGGCTTTGTAGGTGACGGCACTCGTGCGCCGTGCTATCAGCTCGACTATCTTCAGTATCACCCACTGCACGGCCCAGCCTACTATCAGCGCAATGCAGCACACGACGGCGGCATACAGGAACGTCACCAGCGTGTCATTGTGTTCCAGACCCAGCAGGCCCAGAATCCAGTCGACGATTTTCATGACAAATGAAGCTACCTGGTAAGACAACCCCGTGGTGTTGTCTCCGATAAACCTGGTCAGGTTATGGGCTGTCTCCATGCTTATAGGTTCGGCAGCCGCGGCAGTAATGAGTGTGTTTAACATGATGAATAGTTTATATAAATGTTGCTTTATATTAAAGACACTCNGCCACTNCAAAATGTTCACTCACTCAACCCTCGGTGTAGTTTATTTGTTAAGATAGTGAAAACACAANTAAACACACACATACTTCAACCTTTATATTTATGAGAAACATTACACTGACAGCCCCGACCACTACCACACGACGTTCACCCCGCACNGCGACGGCCNTGCACTTCGAGCCGCTCACCGCCGAGGCTATTCCCGCCATACGCCGGTTGNTGCCGCTTGCCCGCACACGTGCCAACGACTTCTCGATAGGCGGCATACTGATGTGGGCTGACTACTTCGACTACGAATACTGCATATACGGAAATACATTGTTTATCAAGGGTGTCAGCGAGCTNAACCGCCAGGCCCCNGCCTTCTCGCTGCCGTTCGGTGCNATGCCNCTGTCGTGTGCCGTCGACCTCATNGTCGACTACTGCCGTGCCAACAGGCTGCCTGTCAGNTTTTCGGCCGTNCCCGATGACCGTNTNGACGACCTACGCATGNTGCGCCCCACNGTCTCGATACAGCGTCTTGACGACTGGANCNACTACATATACAACGCCACCGACCTTGCCACGCTTGCCGGCAAACGCTACAACAAGAAGCGCAATCACGTCAACCGTTTCATCGCCACCAACCCCGGCTACCGTGTCGAGCCCATTACGCCCGAGGTGCTCCCCGAGGTGCGCCGTGTCTATGGCGAGTGGCTCGCATCGAGCCCCGTCGACGCCGCGTCGGCTGCCGCCGAGAGCGTCCAGACGCTCAATGTCATCGACAACTATGCCGACTATGGCTTTGANGGTATNGTGNTGCGNGACAACGACGGCCGCATCGTGGCCTTCACGATGGGCGAGGTAATCGGCGACACACTTTTCAGTCACATCGAGAAGATGGATCACACCGTGTCGGGCGCCGGCGAGACAATCAATAATATGTTTGCCAAGTATATAACCGAGCGCTACCCGGCCGTGACCTANATNAACCGCGAGGAGGACGCCGGCGACGAGGGNTTGCGCCAGGCCAAGTTATCTTACCACNCGGCNATCATACTCGCGAAATATGACGTAGAAGTGTAGTGATTACACTTAATTGATTNCGATAAAATCTGCATAGTGCATCTTGCATTATGCATTTTTTTGTATCTTTGCTCAAAACTTACTGAAAACTAATCGTAATCATGAAAACAAACGTCATAGAGCTCGAGAAAGTNGTTGTTCGGTTCTCGGGCGACTCGGGCGACGGCATGCAGCTCGCCGGAAATATGTTCACCAATGTGTCGGCCGGCCTCGGTTGCTCGGTATCGACATTCCCCGATTATCCGGCCGAGATACGTGCGCCGCAGGGCTCGTTGAGCGGTGTGTCCGGCTTCCAGGTGAGCGTCGGTCAGGGCGTCCACACGCCCGGCGACAAGTGNAATGTGCTCATCGCNATGAACCCTGCCGCGCTCAAGCAGAACATCAAGTTCCTGGCCAAGGGTGGCGTCGTGATAATCGANATCGACACCTTCAAGGCCGACGGCCTCAAGAAAGCCCAGTTTGATACCGAAGACGCCATCAAGGAACTCGGCATCACCGCNCAGGTGGTCGAGGTGCCCATCACGTCGATGACCAAGGCGGCGCTTGCCNACACCGGCATGGACGTGAAATCGGTGCTGAAGTGCCGCAATATCCTGGCTCTCGGACTGGTGTGCTGGCTGTTTGACCGCCCGCTCGATGCTGTCAANCATCTGCTTAAAAATAAATTTGCCAAGAAACCTGCCGTCTATGAGGCCAACTNCAAGGTGCTCGATGCGGGTTATGACTATGGCCACAACATACACGCCTCGGTGTCGACCTATCGCATCGAGACCGAGAGCATACGCCGCGGTGTCTACACCGACATCAACGGCAACACGGCCACCGCATGGGGCCTCATAATGGCATCAGAGAAGTCGGGTCGCCCCCTCTTCCTGGGCAGCTATCCCATCACTCCGGCTACCGACATTCTGCATGAGTTGGCCAAGCGCAAAGACCTTGGTGTCAAGGCTGTGCAGATGGAAGACGAGATTGCCGGCGTGTGCTCGGCCATCGGAGCGTCGTTTGCAGGCAATCTGGCCGTTACATCGACCTCAGGCCCCGGCCTGGCGCTCAAGAGCGAGGGCATAGGTCTCGCCGTCATCGCCGAGCTGCCCCTGGTTGTCATTGACGTGATGCGCGGCGGCCCGTCGACCGGACTGCCCACCAAGACCGAGCAGACCGACCTGATGCAGGCACTGTATGGCCGCAACGGCGAGTCGCCCATCGTGGTGNTTGCACCGGCNTCGCCTACNGACTGCTTCACTATGGCATTTGAGGCCTGCCGCATAGCCATCGAGCACATGACACCCGTCATACTGCTCAGCGACGCGTTCATAGGCAACGGCTCGAGCGCATGGCGTGTGCCCGATGNCGACGAATACCCCGAGATACACCCCCGTTACGTTCCCGACGAGTTGCGCGAGGACTGGAAACCCTATCAGCGCGACGAGGAGTCGCTCGCCCGATACTGGGCTATCCCCGGCACCGAGGGGCTTACACACCGCCTTGGNGGACTCGAGAAAGACGCCCGTACAGGCTCGATATCGACCGACCCTGTCAACCATGAGAAGATGGTCAACCTGCGCCGCGCCAAGATTGAGCGCATAGCCAANGANATACCCGCTCTCGAGGTGTTGTGTGACGCCGATGCCGACACTTTGCTTTTGGGNTGGGGTGGCACCTACGGACACCTGCGCTCGGCAGCCGAGGAGCTGTGCCGNGAGGGTCAGCCCATAGCGTTTGCCCANCTGCGCTACATCAACCCTCTGCCGGCCAACACCCGCGAGGTGCTCTCACGCTACAAACGTGTCATCGTGGCNGAACTCAACACCGGCCAACTCGCCGACTATCTGCAGGGCAAGATGCCTGATGTCANAATCGAGCGTATCAACAAAATTCANGGCCAGCCTTTCATGATAAGCGAGGTCAAGGACGCAGTCAGGAACATTTTAAAGTAAAAGAGCAATGGAAGAAATGAACCAAACATATACGGCAGCCAACTACAAGAGTGACCAATCGGTGCGCTGGTGCCCNGGCTGCGGCGACCACGCCATTCTCAACACCCTTCACAAGGCAATGGCTACCGTGGGGGTACCTCCCCACATGACAGCCGTTATTTCGGGCATAGGCTGTAGCTCGCGACTGCCCTANTANATGAACACCTATGGCTTCCACACCATTCACGGCCGCGGCGCCGCCATCGCCACAGGCTTCAAGGTAGCCAATCCCGAGATGACCGTGTGGCAGATTTCGGGCGACGGCGACGGCCTNGCGATCGGAGGCAACCACTTCATACACGCCGTGCGACGCAACATNGACATCAACATGTTNTTGTTCAACAACAAGATATATGGTCTCACCAAGGGTCAGTACTCGCCCACGAGCGACCGCGGCTTCGTGTCAAAGTCGTCGCCCTATGGCACCACCGAAGACCCCTTCATTCCGGCCGANCTGGTGTTCGGNGCNCGCGGCAANTTCTTCGCCCGTTCTATCGACGTCGAGTTGCAGACGTCACAGGAGGTGCTCGTNGCTGCCGCCCGNCATCACGGCGCATCGGTAGTCGAGATACTCCAGAACTGTGTCATTTTCAACAACGGTGTACACAACTTCATCACCGATAAGGAACATCGAGCNGAGCGCACTATTCACCTGCGCCACGGCGAGAAAATGCTNTTTGGCAAGAACAACGAGNGCGGACTCGTGCGCGACGGCTTCCTGCTCAAGGCGGTNACTGTCGGCGAGGACGGCTATACACTCGACGACGTGCTCGTACACGACGCTCACTGCGAGAGCAATTTCCTGCACCAGCANCTTGCCATGATGGACGGCCACGCCCTGCCGCTGGCAGTCGGNGTCATACGNGACGTCGAGTCGCCCACCTACGATGCCGCNGTNAGCCNNCAGGTNGCNGAGGTGAANGCACNCAAGGGCTTCACNTCGCTGCGCGACATGATACTGGCAGGCGAGACCTGGGAAGTTAAATAACACACCTCTTTTTATGATAACTGTTGACGANATACAAAGCCGCGCGCGCCGACTGCTNGGCCNCGACAACATGCACCGTCTNGAGACCATACGCGTCATCGTCATAGGNGTCGGCGGNGTCGGGTCNTGGTGTGTCGAGAGCCTTGTGCGCTCNGGTGTAAGACANGTCACCATCGTNGATTGTGACCGCGTGGCCGTCTCCAACATCAACCGCCAGCTCATGGCCACGACCGAGACCGTGGGGCAGGTAAAAGTCGACGCACTGAAAGCCCACCTGCTCACAGTCAACCCCGCCGCCGAGATTGATGCCCGCCGNGAGGTGTTNTGTGCCGAGAATGNCGCCGGTTTTGACCTCGACAGTTACGACTACATCATCGACTGCATCGACTCGCTCAAAGACAAAGCGCTGCTCATAGAGACCGCNACNCGCACTCACGCACGCTTCTATTCGTCAATGGGTGCCGCATTGAAGCTCGACCCGACTCGNGTTCAGGTNGCCGAATTCTGGCACGTGACAGGCTGNCCGCTCGCACGTGCGCTCAGACAGCGGTTCAAGCGCCAAGGCATTCGNCCGGCACGCAAGTTTCAGTGTGTTTACAGTGACGAGTTGCTTGAAAATCTTGGCCCCGATCCCATCGACGAGACATTCTCCGACGATTTGACCNCCGGGCCGCAACCATCGCCCAAGGCACGCATCAACGGCTCGCTNATGCACATCACAGCCATGTTCGGCCTAACGCTCGCCGGCCTTGTCATCAAGGACGTGATGAAAAAATCTTAAATACTACAGGCATATCGGTAAACCACNTCGCTGATGCGCGCAATCACTGACGCATCGGCCGGGGTGATACCNGGCTTGTTGGCGATGAACACGACGATAGTGTATCGGTGACCGTTCGCCATCAGCACATAGCCCGCATCATTTACCGCCATATCATATCCATCGGGTAGGGTGAACCCGCTCCCGGTCTTGTGACCGAACGCTACAGCCTCGTCTCCGAGACCCGCAGCCAGGCGGTCAGCCCCCGTCGAGCACGATTCCATTATNCCCCTCAGCTCCATCGACAGCGAGTCGGTCGCCTCAGTGACAAATCGGTCAAGCAGCGACGCCATCGCCACCGCCGNCGCGCCGTTGTNATGGCACAGCGAGTGTTCACGATACATCTCGGCCTCNGNGTTTGCCACCGAAATATCTCCATACCCCGACGCTTTGAGATAACCGTCAACATACACCGTCCCACCCATCTCGGCCAGCATNAGGTCAGACGCATTGTTGTCACTCAGCCGCATCGCATAATCAACAATNTCAGACCTCGACAAACAAACCGACGCCGAGTCACCGAACAGCTCCAGCATAGGGCTATAAGTNCCCCTCTCAAGTTCATCGACGNGTACAGTGCNGTAGCTGTCCCATCTCAGACCATTCTCATAGCAATAGGCAACATACGCCAGTGAGATAGGAAACTTATAGACACTGAACATCGGGAAACATTCACGGTCATTCACCTCGATAGTGTCATTACCGTCAACAATGACAGCCACACCCACAGTGGCCTCCTGAGCGTCCACAATTTCATGCAAATCACTAAGCAACTCGGCGCGATGACTATCATCGGCACAGCCACAAAACACACCCGCACAGACAACCAAACTCCAAAAATTAACAAATAACCTATACATAACACACATAAAACGAACACAACTCCACAATTATTATATGCTATAATTCAAGTAAATAACACCGATATAAACCGACTGTTAAAAAATCGCATAAATAAAACCGTCAAAAAATTTGCACAATACAAAATAAGTGCCTAACTTTGCAGTGCTTTTTGGGACAGTATCACATAAAACCGATACGCTAAAGTTCCGGAAGCCGAGGGAGATTCGCTAGCTCAGCTGGTAGAGCACAACACTTTTAATGTTGGGGTCCTGGGTTCGAGCCCCAGGCGGATCACACAAAGGTCACGATTTTCTACCGAAATCGTGGCCTTTTTTCATGCTCGTAAGCGACTGTCAGCTAGTATTTAGCAATTTTGTATTTTTCAGTGTTAGAAGGATTTAGCACAAATTGGCTTTCCGTCCGTTAGCCAAAGTTAGCATTTGTTAGTTCCGATTTAGCACATTATCTTTGGTACAGATTTCGTGAATGTACCACAAAAATGTACCACAAAATGTACCGGATTTCCCGACATATCATCAATGTTGAGGCACCTGTCCCCCATATCCCGGGCTTGGAGGGCGGTCATACCACTCAACTCTCTGATATTTGCTGTTTTGTGCTAAATACTCCCAAAAGAGAAACGGCACACAACAGCATGCCGTCGAAGTCAGTTATTCTTGTAGGCGGTACACACGTGGTACATTTTTCAGAGAATGTGGTACACGGTTTAGGAGTGTACCACAACGAAGTCCGTTACAAGTTTAATCCCTAACACTCAAACTACTATGGCTGGAATACCCCAGATAAAGATTATTTTCGACCGTCGCAAGAAGGCGTCGGCAGTCACCACCGGAACCGTCGAGGTCGAGGTGTCATACAACCGCGAGCGCGTCCGCCTCTCGACAGGCGTTGCCGTACTCAAACAACAGTGGCAGGGCAATCAGGTGGTGAACCATCCTGAAGCCGGCAGACTCAACGACCAGATCCGGCGTGTGTACGACGGCATACGCGAGAAAATGTCCTCCATCGCGTCTAAAGGCGGAGACTACGACCTGTCGCAGCTGAAGAAGGTGCGCAAGACACGGGTACAGGGCTCTACGATGGATTTCCTCTCATGGCTGGAGGAACGTATCGACATGCGCCCCGTCGGTGAATCCACCAGACGGCAGCATAAGGTCATGCTCTCGTGCCTCCGGGAGTTCGGGCTTATCCGCAATTTCTGTGACCTAACGCCAAAGAATATCCGTCTGTGGGACGACTTCATACGCAAGCGCGTCACTGCACAGTCCTCCGTCCACGGCTATCACAAGAGGCTGAAACCCTATATCGTAGAGGCAATCCAGTTCGAGAAACTGGAGACCAACCCTTACGAGAACATGAGGATACCGAGAGGGAAATCGGAGGGCATAAAGTTCCTTACTGAAGAGGAACGAAACCGTATCGAGGCACTGGAGCTGTTCGGCATGACCGAACAGGTGCGCGACATGTTCATATTCTCCTGCTATACAGGGCTTGCATACAGCGACCTCGTGAAGATCAAGAAGAGCGACGTGTTCAAGCACGGGGACGACCTGTGCATACGCGATAAGCGCACGAAGACGGGACAGCCCTATATCATAGTGCTGCTTCCGAAGGCTGCGGAAATACTTAAAAAGTACGACTACGACCTTAACCGTATGTCAAATCAGAAGTGCAACTACCAGCTGAAGCTCATTGCCAACATGGCAGGCATACACATCAACCTGACAATGCACGTCGGGCGCCACACGTTTGCGACGTGGGCGCTGACCAAGGGTGTCGATATTTCCACGGTGAGCAAGATGCTCGCTCACTCCAGCGTGGCCATGACCGAGAAATACGCCCAGGTTCTCCAGACAAGCGTAATCAAGGGCTACGGAATCCTTAAATAATATGCGCCACTCCCTATTATAAGGTATAACAACAACCATTCAATAAGCCGTCGCTTCATTTTGAAGGGGCGGCTTTCTTCATTTGCTGGAGTTCCTTTTCAAGTTGCTTTATCTTCTTGTCCTGTTCTTTCACTGTCTTTTCAAGTGCTTTCAGTTTATTGTCAAGTGGGCCTACCACTATTGAAAAACTCTTAACGAGCTGCGCCATCTGCTCCATTATGAATGTGAGCCGTTCAAAATCCGTCGGAACCTCACCCGATACAGGCTCGGGGACGATCTGAGTCATGAACATATCCCCGTTTCCGTTCCATACCCAATCCTGCCTCAGACCCGGCGCCACAGCGCACAGGGTCTTTACGAAACGCTGGCTGACCGCGGATTTTCCGGTAATCACCTGTGACAGCATACTCGGATTGTAACCCATCTTTTCGGCAATCTCCCGGTTGGAGCGAAACACCCCGTTTGTCTTGAGCCATTCAAGTGCCTCTCTGATACGTTCTACACGTTTGTCCATATTTTGAGTTTAGATTTTCTAATTATCTTGATTAGTATTTTCCAATAATAACAATCCAAACAATCATTAAGTACGATTGGTTTGTTTGTTTCTGTACCAATAACTAATTTAGATTAATCATTTCTAATCGCAAAGTTAATCATTTTTCTAAATATTGCTATTAGCGACTAAACGAAATTTTATCAGAAACTCAAAACACATCAGCTATGAGCGAGGACAGACGCATTTCAATGAGGCTCATGAGAATTGAGAACACCCTTGAAGAGATCAAGCGGTCAATCACCGAGCCTGAACCGCCCGACCGCATGATAACGGTGAACGCGGCGGCAGACGCTGCCCGTGAACGTGAGAACCAGCAGCAGGCTATCGCGGTGCTTGACACCCTCACTGCCACACAGTCCACCGATACGGTTGAGCAAACTTCGGCTATCGAGCAGTCGGCGCAGACATA
>JAAVCJ010000021.1 GCA_014802385.1 Bacteroides sp. | reverse complement strand
CTGAACCGTTGGCACCGTCCTTACCATTATATATAATGATAGAGCCACCCTTGGCGAATGTGATGGTGTAGCCTACCTGCTTGCCGATCTCCATGAGCGGGGTACATGACACGATGTAGTCGCCCGACTGCATGGCGTCGATGATAGTCTGAAGTGACTGTATGTTGGCGTTCATCTGCTGACAAGCCTGCTTCAAGGCCTCAAAAGCATACCATGTTGGCAGCTTGATCTGAGTACCGTCGGCAAGTGTAAAGATGATGTAATCGGGGTTGGTAGTTTCAATATTGGTAAACATCGAGTCGCCACTCATGCCGTCTTTACCATCGGCACCATCCTTACCGTCAGAACCGTTCTGACCGTTTTGGCCATCTTTACCGTCCTGGCCGTCTTTGCCGTCGGCGCCGGTTGCTCGGCCGAGTTTAGTCCACGATGAGCCGTTGTCGTAGCTTATGAACCAGTAGCCGTCCTCGATTTTGAGCTGAGGTGTGATGCCGTCTTTACCATCTTTGCCATCGGCACCGTTCTGGCCATTCTGACCGTCCTTGCCATCTGAGCCATCTGTTCCGTCGCGGCCGGTTACGGGCACTTTGTTGCCCTTGTCATCTTTGAGCCACTCGCCGTCGACCGTCCAGTAGTAGATGCCGTCAGTATCCTGCTTGACCGAGATTGAGGGGGTGTAACCGTCCTTGCCGTCAACGCCATCTTTTCCGTCAGCGCCGTTCTGGCCATTCTGACCGTCTTTGCCGTCTGAACCGTTGGCGCCGTCCTTACCGTCCCGGCCATTATATATAATGATGGAGCCACCCTTGGCGAATGTGATGGTGTAGCCTACCTGTTTGCCGTTCTCCATGAGTGGGGTGCATGACACGATGTAGTCGCCCGACTGCATGGCGTCGACGATGGTCTGCAGTGACTGTATGTTGGCGTTCATCTGCTGACAAGCCTGTTTCAAGGCCTCGAAAGCATACCATGTGGGCAGCTTGATCTGAGTGCCGTCGGCGAGTGTGAAGATTACAAAGTCGGGGTCGGAGGTGTCGATGCTGCTGAACATCGAGTCGCCGTCAACACCGTTCTGACCATCTTTGCCGTCGGCGCCATTCTGACCATCTTTGCCGTCGGCGCCATTCTGGCCGTCCTTGCCGTCAGTACCGTTGATACCGTCCTGTCCGTCTTTTCCGTCAGCGCCGGTGGCTCGACCAAGGTATTGCCATGTCTGGCCATTGTCGGTCGACACATACCAGTCGCCGTTCTCTATCTTGAACTCGGGTGTGATGCCGTCTTTACCATCTTTACCATCGGTACCGTTCTGACCGTCCTTGCCGTCTTGACCATCAACGCCATCTTTACTATCGGCGCCGTTCTGGCCGTCCTGTCCGTCACGGCCGGGTAGACCCTCGGCAAGTATTTTCTGACCGTCGTTGCCCAACAGCCATTCGCCGTCGAGTGTCCAGTAATAGTGACCGTCGGTGTCCTGTCCCACGGCTATCGACGGGGTGTAACCGTCCTTGCCATCGACACCGTTCTGACCGTCTTTGCCGTCNGCACCATTGAGTCCGTCCTTGCCATCGCGGCCGTGATAGATGGTGATTGAGGGGCTTTGGGTGAAACTGATTGTGTAGCCGATAACGTCCTGGCCGGCGTAGAGCGGAGTCACNGANGTGATGTANTCGTTCTGCTGCAGGGCGTTGACGAGGGTCTGNAGCGANGCGATGTTGNTGTTCATCTGACCGCACAGTTCCTCGAGNGTGAGAATACGCTGTTCGATGTCGTCGAAGCGGTTATAGATCCAACCGTCGTCGTAGGAACAGCCCGCGAACGTGAGCGTCAANGCCGAACATAGTGATAGAATAAGTTTTTTCATAAATAATTTGTGAGATTGGTTTTTTAGTTAATTCTCACAAATTTAGGCAATTTTACCCCCCCCCTAATATTTAACCATTATTAACATTNTCACCATNAAAATATCNCGGTGTGAATTATAATGTCCNCCGCGATATTGTGTGATGATANAAAAAAACTCGGCCACACNNATGTGCGGTCGAGNTTTTTTATAGGTGATGGGTAGNGATTACTCGGGNAGAATCTCGTAGCCGGTGGCCTCTACGTAGTAGAACGAGAGGTAGTCTTTGCCTTCTTTGGCCTGACGCTCGGCGATGCGTGCGCGATAGTCGGCGATGCGCTCGTTGAGTGTGGTGAGGTTGGCCTGGCCCTGAGCTGCACGCTCGGTGTCACAGCCGCTCTGTGACTCGCCGGGNGTGACGTCACCGCCCTCGCTGTTGATGTTGTAGGCGCGCTCCTGTTCCATGCGCTCGAGGTTCTGGAGGTAGTCCTCGTCGATGCGCTCCTCGTGGAAGATGCCGGTTACTTTGAGGGGTTTGTGTACGGTCTCGCCTGCAAAGGGTGCGTCCATGCCGGGGAATGCCTCGCAGCGTATGATCATGTTGTCGGCGTTGCCGGCNATGAANGCCTTGCGGCCGCCGTGCTTGCACAGGTGTGAGCANATGCCCTCGAATGTTACGGTCTGGTCAACGTACTGTTCNGCGTTGGTCAGGAGGTCNTCTACGGTCATGGTGTCGACTGTCTCGTCGGCGTCAGTGGTGGTGTTGGTTTTAGATCCGCCACATGATGTGGTGACNAAAAGCATCGCTAAGGTAGCGANGAAAANGATNGTTTTTTTCATTGTTGTGATTTATTTAAGTTTAAACATTAGCGGAATGAATGCAAATATACCAAAAATTACGGTCATCACCAATTTGGGCCATACGCAACGTGACTGACGACGTTTTAGCACGACTGCAAGCACGATGGCGAGAACGATGTTGAGGAACACGGCGCGCCATGAGAAGTCGGCTATGCGGGGATAAACGAGGTAGTCGTTGCTGCTGGTGAAGCTGGTGGTGAAGGGGAATATCCAGGGCTCGATGAGTTCGAGCTTATTGGCGGGGGCGGCATAGCTGTAAGTGCCGATGAGCGAGAGGTCGTCGCTTGANAGGGCTGTCCAGGTTGTATTGTCGCCATAGTTGACCTTGATGACCCACGAGAAGAGGTTTTTGATGATGGTCATGCGGTCGGTCTCGGGATTGAACACTACCTCGGGGAGCTCGATGAGCGAGTAGTAGTCGTCGCGAGCGATGACAAATGTGCGGCCCTCGAGGGTGGTGACGATGCCATANNGGGCNCGNTCGGCGTTCTCNAGTACGAATACGTGGGCGGGTGTGATGTCATCGGGGTGGGGTATNCGNGCCATGCTGGGACGNTTGGCCTGCATCTTGAGGTGATAGAGGTCGTCGTTGGCGTCGATGAGCAGGTAGCCGTTGTCGTAGGCTTTGCGCACGGTNACGTTGGCNGTAGCCTCCTTGGCGGGGAACACGAAGCCGCGGTCGGCGAACATCTTGGCGAAGCGGCGTGTCTTGAGCGAGTCGATCGAGTTGGTCTCCATGTCTATGACCTGTACCTCGCCGGGCAGGTAGAGAGCNACGGTGGGGTTCTCNAGGTCAAAGCGCTTGGGCATTGACTCCATGAGCGGGTAGAAGGTGGGGACGCTGCGGTTNAGATTGCGGGGCTGTGAGTTGAACATCCAGCGGTTGCGGCGTATGTTGTGCATCGACATCTCGACGCCATTGAGCGAGTCGGNCATCAAGCCTTTGGAAGCGAGCTGGTTGGCGTAAATCTCGGGGAGCAGCGAGTCGCGTTCCTCTGTGGTGTAGGTGGTGGTTGACTCGCCGGTGACGGGGTCGACGTCCCATATACGGTAGTCGACTTTGCCGGGCTCGCCGGTCTCGGTGGCGAGGCTGACGATGAATTTGTCATTGACTGGCGAATAGCCTACAAAGGGATCGCGGTCAGACTGTGGNAAGCACAGTGATACGAGCCAGGGNANTACCCAGCTGAGGACGGCTATGCACAGCAGTGTGAAAGTGATATAATAGAAGCGTTTCATGTCGTTTAGTCTTGAAGGCCCTCCTTAAACCTGATGATTGAGCCGAACGAGAGTACGGCGACCCAGATGATGAGCAGTATGATGATAAGTAGCATGCGGTTGTAGGCTGCCATGACGCCGCTCTGCATGAACAGTGTCATGAGAATGGCTATCGAGGGGAGCGCGAGCAGTATTCTCATGCGCCAGGTNCCCTCGAGGCATATAGCGGCTGTGAACATNTAGCCGAGGAAACCGGCAAGGTACCAGGGNANCATGGTGAGCATGACGCGGCCTACGAGGTAGGGGTGCAAGATGGTGAGGTCATAGACGGCAATGACGGCCATCTGGATTACCGAGATGACAAATATCTCGATTATGCCTGTCGACAGCATGAGGGCTATGAGCTTCATGTTGGGGTAGGGCAGGTGGAGTGTGAGCTTGAGACGCTTGTGTGACATCTCGGGAGCCATCTGGGCNANNCCNAGNGCNANNCCTATNGCCAGCGGCAGGTAGGTGATGACGTCGACCATCGACACGTCCTTGAGCAGCATGTTGAGCCATATTGAAACGACGCCGAACGTCTTGATGGCCGAGTTCATGGTGAGTATCGCATACACGGCTANGAGCAGCGACAGTATGAGGCCCAGNAAGAAGACACGGCGTGTCTTGAGCCATTCTTTTAATATAATAGCGCTATACATGATGTGAATCAATATTTACCGGTTAGACCTATGAATGCGTCCTCGAGCGACATGGGGCGGCGCTCGAGATCGGTGGCGGTGAGACCCTTGGCGGTGAGTATCTGCTCGACCTCGGCACGTGGCTTGAAGGTGTAGAACTCGGCTTCNCGACCTATGAGCGACTGGTTGATGAGNCCNGTGTCGCCGTCGGTGAGGTCGGGCAGNTTGCCGCCGTCAAACGTGAATGTGTAGCGTGAGAAGTCGCGCATCAGGTCGTCGACCGATGTCTGGGTCANTATGCGGCCATAGTCCATGATGATGCAGTCGTCGATGAGACGCTCGAGGTCTTGAATGATGTGTGAAGTCATGAACACGGTCTTGTCCTGAGCCTTGGCATAGTCCTGAAGGTANTCGACGAACAGGCGTCGGTAGCCGGGGTCAAGACCGAGCGAGAAGTCNTCNAGCACGAGCAGGTCGGCGTTCTGGGCCAGAATGAGGCCGAGTGCNACCTGTGAGCGCTGTCCGCACGACATGGTCGAGATGTGNTGGTTGGGCGACACGTGGAGCTTGTGCATGAGCTCATAGTAGGCATCTTTGTTCCATTTCGGGTAGAATTGAGAGTAGAAGCGCTCGATCTGCTCGATGGTCATGAAGGCATACTGTACGTGACCCTCGATGAGCAGGGCGATGCGCGCTCTTGTNTCGGGGCGCATCTCGGTAATCGATTCNCCGAAGATGCGACACTCTCCTGCCTGGGGCTTGAGATAGCCCATGAGGATGTTGATGGTTGTGGTCTTGCCTGTACCGTTCTTNCCCAGCAGACCGAGAATGCGGCCCTTGGGAACGTCAAAGCTCAGGTCTTTGTANATGATGCGACCCTTGCCGTAACGTTGTGTCAGGTTCTTAACCGAAATTACTGGTTCGGACATAAGCTTAAAAAATAAATGAGAGCGATGCCGTCAAGGCATAGCCTGATGAATAATGTGAATATTTGATATTAGTATAGTCNATTGNAANTCGGCCNGCACGGCGTCCGAAGGCNCGGTCNACGGCTGCNTGNCCGCCTATGAGGCGACGGCTGCTCGNTGCNANGTNGTAGTTTGACACGGTGGCCTGNCCCAGAGCNGACTCCTTGTCGAGGTCGCCCCACAGTGCCGATGATGACAGACACGAGGTCATGGCGACGTCGGCACCCAGTGNCAGGGTCGTCAGTNGGCCTATGNGGCGTGTGGCCTCGAGGTCAATGCCGGCNGTGAGATTGTCGATNTTGAGCTTGCGNGANGGCTGCAGCAGTTTCTCGGTNGANCTNGTCCATGTGGCNGCGGGGCGGGCAGCAAACCACCANGCAGCGTTGGGNTTCCACTCGACGGGNACNCTCACGGTGGNCGATGTCACGTCGAGNGAGTAGTTGGGGCGTGAGCCTATCTTGTCGTAGCTGCCTCCCTGGGGTGTGCCGAATATNTTCTCGGTCGAGCTGCGGTTAACAAGCTTGCCCGAGAGCATGGGCAGTATAGTCAGACGTTGGGCGATGTTGATGTGTTGGGCGACTGTTGCGGCGATGGTGTTNGTCTTGGTNGTGCCNAGTGTCAGNTTGTTGTAGTTGCGCATCTTCAGNCCGGCCGATGCCATTGTGTAGCTGACGTTGACGGCGGTGCCTGTGGCATCGGCNTCGGNNGGCATGAANTGCAGNGAGGCTGTCAGTGCCGTCAGGTCGTGACCCACGCTGTTGGTCTGGTTGTTGTCAAAACGCGAGTAGGTCGAACCGAGGCCTGTGAGCAGGCGCGTCTTGATGGTGTTGGCGGGGTTGTAGTAGTCGACGTCGCTGTCCTGGTGATAGATGCGCGCACCGATGTTGACGGCCGCTGCATAGCGTGACAGCACGCGGCGTGCACCGCCTACAGTGAAGTCGAGGTCTGACACCACATCGCGCACACGCGGGTCGTGGCTGCGGTGGGCTACCTCGGCGCGGTAGTTGGCCTCGGCGGCCACCGTCCACAGGCCGTACTGATGGTTCCAGCCGCCACCGAACATGTAGCGCTGGTGCCTGATGTCACCACCTANTTCGTCGCCGAGCGAGTAGGGTGCCACGAGACTGTAGTCGATGCAGTTGGCAAACCTGACGTCGCGGGTCTGGCCGGTGGTGTACGAGGCGTGGCCCCACAGTGTGGTGAGGGGCGAGAATTTGTAGTATGACTCCATCGTGAGCGAGTACAGGTTGTGGCCTGTACCCTCCTGTACCACGACGGGTGTCGAGAGTGTCTGACGGTCGAACGTGGCGCGTGCCGATGATACCGACACCGAGTCGCGCCAGGCCATGGTGGCCGGGGCGGCAGTGTACATTGACCGCCATGCCGACCCTGTGAGTGAGTTGATGTCGCGCACCGACGTCAGCATGTCACTGACGTCAACGGCCGGTGCTGACTGGGCGTCAGCACCGGCTATTGAGGTTATTATCAGGGTCGATATCGTTAGTAAGTGTTTCACTTATCAAGAGTTAGTTTGTAGCTTCGTTTGCGTAAGCGATTACAAAATCGTTGGCTGAGTCGTTGGTGTCCTGGAGTATGACGTTGCCGGCAGGTGACGTTCCGGCTTGTTTGCGGACGAACTTGCGGCTGCAACGCAGTGTCACNAGGTCTTCGTCGGCTATCGAGGTGTAGCTCATGTCGANNTGGGGCGACAGGGCTGCCTGAGTGAATTTAGAGGCGATGCACATGTTGACACCGTCNATGATCCAGTCATTGGGCACACGGTAGCATTTTGATGCGGTCATCTGCTTGCCGGTNACTCCGATATAGTCATAGTCGCCGGCATAGTTGGCGAGATACTGCTCGGCTGTCATGCCCTGGGGGAAGCGTACGAGTGCATACGAACGGTTACACTGTATCGATACGCGCCAGATGGTGGGAGAGTAGCTGAACCACTTGTCGAGGTTGGGCACGTCGGGNTTATCGGTGTCCATGACGCTGCCGCTGGTAACCTCGTCATACCACTCGAAATCGGCGTTGCGCAGGTCAAGTGCGGCAGGNATCTCGGCCGACCAGTCGATGGCCTGGTCAACAATCAGGAGTGATTCGCCGGGTTGAACGGGAACATCAGTGCCTTTGCCGGGTATGACGTAGACTACCTGTGTGGTAAAGTTGTTCTCTGGGAAACTTGCCTCGGTGAGAATCTTGTTGCTGGTGGTGTTTAGCATCTGNCTCTCGCAGATGGCGAGACCGTCGGCATAGAGTACCTCGTCGGTGTTGTTGTAAATCTTGAAGAAGACGTCAAGCAGTCCACCCGANCCCTTGGCGTTGAGGGTGCCTGATACGTACATTTCACTGAACACAAATGAGTTGTCAGCGTTGTAGAAGAACCACTCGAGCTTGATGCTCTTTGAAGTCTCGGTGATAACGACGTTCTTGGCCACGGTGCGCAGNTGTTTCTCAACACCATCAGCATCGGTNGCTTTGGCGTTGCCGTCGATATTATATGTACCGGCTGGNAAGTTGATGCTCGACAATGAGTTGACGGTAATAACGTTGCCTGTGTTTATCTCGGTGAAGTTGATTACTACGTCCTTGAGGGTAAGACCGGCGGCGGGAAGCTGTTCGGTAGCAGTGATTTGATAGATGGGTGCGGGATCGTCGTCAGAGCATGCACTTACTGAGGCCGCAAGANCCACGCACAACATAGCGCGGGTAATGATTGATTTGTTAAATACCATAATTGAAAATATTAATTAGATTTTGAAATTTATTTCCATTCCGAAGTAGGGCGACGAGTAGCGTCGCACGGTGAGTCCGTTCTGCTTGTAGTCGGGCTGTATGGTGAACAGGCGGTTGACATACATGGCTATATTGATGCGGTTATTCCAGAATGTCTTGGTGGCCTTGATGTTGAAGGCNGTCTCGACCGGGACGGTGTAGGTGTCGAAGGCCGACGAGGTGAACGTGCGCACGAGCTGTCTGAGATATGGGTCGCTGAGACACTCGGTGGTGTATGGGTGTATGGCGCCGTCCTGATCCATGTAGTGGGTGGGTACGCCGTCGCGCCACAGGGTCTGGCGGGTGGTGAACCACATGTTCTGGACACTTACCGAGAATCGCAGGCCCAGCTTNGGCAGGTCGGTGTCGAACATGAAGTTGGNGTTGAAGCTCTTGTAGTCGCTGCCGTCGGTGTCATCATACAGGCCNACATANTGCAGNTCGCGGCCGTTGAGCACNATNCTGGGCTTNTACCACAGCGGCTGGCTGTTGTTGTTGGTNGTGTGCATGTAGGCTCCGCTCACNGTCANTCGGGTGTTGATGANCGGNAGTCGACGTGACTGAAAGGTGTACTCGACGCCCTCTTTGCGNGTCGAGCTGCCGTTGGTGACTGTCGAGCGCACGGCCTGGTAGACGACCTCGGTGAAGGGTAGCTCTTCGATAGTTGGAGCGTGGCCTGTGGCGTACGGGTCGTAGCCTGTNGCGTCATAGCGGTTGTAGGTGTAGCGGTGTACGTTGCCTGTGTGACGGAAGCCGTCGTTCATCGACTCGCGGAAGTAGGTCACCGACAGGCGGTTGTCNCGATAGCTTATATCACCCCTCACTTCCCACTTGAGATTGCGGGCGGCACGGAGGTCATAGTTGGTCAGGTCTTCGACATAGGTCATGACGTTCATCGTGCGGAAGTCGGGGTCGTTGTGGTAGTAGTTTATCTGCTCGAAGTCGCTGTAACGCAGGTTGGGGTACAGGAACGACGATACGGGCATCTTGGTCTGCAGGCCTATGCCGCCGTTGAGCTCGAACACGATGGGATTATTGGCGGCATACAGGGCNGGCAGNGTCCAGTTGANNGTAGCNCGNGGGTCGAGNTANGGGCGCCATGCCAGCGCGTAGCGCGAGTCGAGGTGGGCCAGCTGGGTCTCGCGNAGGCCTACGGTCGCCTCGATNGTNTGGTTGCCGGCGTGTATCATGTTGCNGCTCTCGANATANGCCGACAGCTGGTGCATGGCCGGAATGTCGTTGAACGAGCGTGGTCTCACCGACGGGCTGGCGGTGATNGGGCGCTCGATGTCGTACACGTTGCCNCGGCCATAGTTTTTGCTCATGTTCCACTCNANNCCNGCTTTGAGGGTCGANGTGATNCGNGANCCNGTAAANCGNAGTGTGGTGGCACCCTTGACGTAGGTAGTGAACGGGTCGCCCTCGACATCAAGATGGGCCAGATAGAGCAACGGCAGGTAGCCTACATAGTTGCTGCCCGGGGTGAGCGACACCGGCATAGGCATGATGCGTGTCGACGACACATGCTTCTCCTGGCTCAGACGCTCGCGCGAGTAGCTGACACCGGCCGTGAGCGAAGCCTCGCGAAANACCTTGACTTCGACAGGCTTTATAGTTAATGTATTGTTCCACGACCAGGCGTTGTTGGTGGTCGAGAATTTNTCGATGGTGTTGTTGACCGTCAGGTCNGGGTNATTNTTGTCGCGCTCAAACGTGGCGTTATAGTTGAGCGATGAGTTCCACTCGGNGTTCANGGTGGTATTGTCAAAGCGTTTGTTGCTGCGTATCGAGCCGGTGATGCGTTTGTAGTTNTCGCGCGAGTTACGTGGGTCTATCTTTGCATCAAGATAGCTCACGCCTANATTCATTATCCAGTCGCGGCCGGGCATGGCAAATCCCTTGCCGACATAGAACAGCTGGCTCTGGGTGTCGGCCTTGAAGCGGGCCTCGAGGCGTGTGACACCGCTTTTGCGCTTGATGTTGACAAGNCCNGAGGTCAGNTCACCGTACTCGACNGATGCGATACCGCGTATGATCTCAACCTTCTCGATGTCGTCAGTGCCTATGGCACGCATGTCTACGCCTTTGCCAACAGTGGCGTGACCGGCACGGTTGGAGTCCATCGTTGTCTGCATACCGGCATTGTTGTTCATCGGCACACCATCTACCACAAACGATGTGCCTATGGCCGATGTCATGTAGTCGTCAGTCGCGGTCACGTTGGTGGCCGTGCGCAGGTTTATAACGTTGGGCGACCCCATCGATGGGTCTTTCGATACGTTACCGGGNAGCAGTTCGAGAAGGTCAGANAAGCTTGACGGCTGGAGGTGTTGCATGGCAGTCGAGTCAATAAGTGATGAGCTCGATGCGTGACGACCCTCGCGTGCGGTCACCACCACCTCGCCTATAGGGTCGTGGGGCTCCATNATCAGCGTGTAGGTATCGGGGGNACCCTTGGCCACGTTCAGCTTGTAGCGCAGCGGCTTGTAGCCCACAGCCTGTACGTTTACTGTCCAGGCTCCGTTCTCAAGGTCGGTGGTGAGTGTACCGGCTGCATCGGTNAGTGCGCCGACGTTGCCGGCCTTGTCGTTGCTGATAGCAACAGCTGCCAGCTCAAGTGGCTCGCGTGTCTGCTTGTCAAGAACTACAATCTTGACAGGCGCCGCAANGGCTACATTGGAAATTGTACCTACAGCAATTACCGATAATATATAGTGTGATAACGATATCTTCATAATTCAAAGGACAAAGGTACGATATTTATAGGTGTTATGAAATACTTATAATTGATTAATTTTTGACGTCACATAAGCCTGTATAGTGGATAATCTACCAAAAAATAAGTATCTCGGTAGAATTTTGAACTTCGGTTGATAATGAGTTTGNGGTAGATGAAGGTTTAGTATGATAATCTCGTGTTTTAATATANTTAGCGCCGGCTCGGTGGGGAGTCGGCGCNTGGTGTTGTAGCGAGTCCGGGATTCGAACCCGAGTCTCCGCCTTGAGAGGGCGGCGTGCTAGGCCTCTACACTAAATCGCCATNTCTGACGTTGAGCCTCGGCTAACAACACTGCAAAGGTATGAACTTATTTTTAAATCACCAAATCTTTCGGCAATTTTTTATTCCGTGAAATCGAAAATTCATTCAAAAATCAACGGTCATAGCTAAACTGAAAAGAACAAACAAAAAACAAACCAAGAACTAAACTAAAAACAAAACAAAAAACTCAACTAATTGATATACAAAAAGAAATACAAACTGAAAAAACACACGAGAAACAAAACTAAAAACAAACAAAGAACAAACTAAAAAACAAAGAACATACTTAATAATAAATAAAATGATAATAATAAATAAAAATACAACTACAACTACTGCTGACGCAGTTTGCGCGCGCGTGCTATTGCGTGTGAGTGGAAGTCGTAATTAGTTTTTGTTGATGTGACGAACGTCGGCGATGTTGGCGGAGGGTAGGGTGATGTAGTAGCTGAAGAGTGGTGAGAAAAAAGATGCGCCAATGTGGTAAATTTGCTTGGAAATCGCCATGCCGCGGTAGTATCTTTGTGACGTAAACCTAAACCGTGTTAATTTGTCGCGTCAGGCTCTATAGATGTAGATACATGATTGACGGGCTACCCGACGTCCCTCGTTTGTAATGAAAAAATAGCGCCGACTCGGTGGGGAGTCGGCGCTTGGTGTTGTAGCGAGTCCGGGATTCGAACCCGAGTCTCCGCCTTGAGAGGGCGGCGTGCTAGGCCTCTACACTAAATCGCCATATCTGACGTTGAGCCTCGGCTAACAACAGTGCAAAGGTATGAACACTTTTTGAATCTGCCAAATTTTTATGCGTTTTTTTGTATCGTTTTTTGTTTCGAAGGCAAGAATGCGCATTTGTTGATATGCAAAAATCGACATGTAATCTTTTTTGTTACATTAATATTGGGTGCGATTAATATATTTTGTAATTTTGCCAGCTGAATAAGTTTTGACACTGTAATGGAAATTATAAGAACAGTAGACCAACTCAAAAATCGCATCGCCGAGGCCAAGGGGGCTAACCGCTCGATAGGTCTCGTGCCCACTATGGGTGCCCTTCACGACGGCCATATATCGCTTGTTGACCGTGCGCGTCGCGAGAATGATGTCGTTGTAGTAAGTGTTTTTGTTAACCCTACCCAATTTAATAATGCCGCCGACCTGGCGACTTACCCCCGCACCGAGGAGGCTGACTGTGCCAAACTCGAGGCCGCCGGTGTTGATATTGCTTTCATTCCCTCGGTCGAGGAGGTTTATCCCGAGCCTGACACCAGGGTGTTTGATCTCGGCGAGGTAGCCAATGTGATGGAGGGCCCTATGCGCCCCGGTCACTTCAATGGCGTGGCTCAGATAGTGAGCAAGCTCTTCAGTATGACGCAGCCCACGCGTGCCTATTTCGGCGAGAAAGATTTCCAACAGATAGCTGTGATACGACGCATGGTCGAGATCGAGGACTTTGACATCGACATCGTCGACTGCCCCATCAAGCGTGCCGACGACGGTCTGGCTCTGAGCAGCCGCAACGTGCGTCTCACCGCGGCACAGCGCGCCGTCGCTCCCGCTATTCACCGCATCATGGCCGAGAGTGTTGCCCTGGCAGCCGACCATACGGTCGACGAGGTGAAGCAGTGGGTTATAGATAATATTAATAATGTAGACCAGATGCAGGTCGAGTATTATGAGATTGTGCATCCGCTCACAATGCAGCCAGTCGATAATTGGAGCAACGAGCCTGTGGGCTGTATAACCGTCTACTGTGGCGATGTGCGTCTTATAGATAACATCAAATATAAGAACCACTCATGTTAATTCAAGTTTTAAAGTCAAAAATTCATCGTGTCACAGTCACTGAGGCACGTCTTGATTATATAGGCAGCATCACTATCGACCCGCTGCTGCTCGAGGCCGCCGGCATCATGGAGGGCGAGCGGGTATTCATTGTCAACAACAACAATGGTGAGCGCCTTGACACCTATACTATAGCCGGCGAGCCGGGGTCGGGCGTCATTTGCCTCAACGGTGCGGCAGCCCGCCGCGTACAACCCGGCGACATCGTCATCATCATGGCCTACGCCCTGATGACACCCGAGGAGGCCGAGGGCTTCAAGCCAAAGGTGATTTTCCCCGACACCATGACCAACAAATTAGACTAATCTTAACCAGCTGATCAATATGTTTGAAAATCTAAACGAGAGACTTGAGCGCAGTTTTAAAATCTTAAAAGGTGAAGGCCGCATTACCGAAATCAATGTTGCCGATACCCTGAAAGACGTTCGTCGAGCCCTTACCGACGCCGATGTCAACTATAAGGTTGCCAAAAACTTTATCGACAGCGTCAAGACCAAGGCTATGGGTCAGAACGTAATCAATGCTGTCAAGCCCAAGGAGCTGATGGTTAAGATTGTTCACGACGAGCTCACCCAGCTCATGGGTGGCGAGGCTGTGCCTTTGAATTTGAGCGGCAATCCGACAGTCATACTGATGTCGGGTCTGCAGGGTTCGGGTAAGACAACCCTTACAGGCAAGCTGGCTCTGAAGCTCAAGAAAGAGAAAAACCGTCGTCCGCTGCTTGTAGCCTGTGACGTTTACCGTCCCGCGGCTATCGACCAGCTCAAGGTGCTCGCCGACCAGGTGGGCGTGCCTGTGTACACCGAGGCCGGCAACATGGATCCCGTGGAGATTGCACAGAACGGTATCAAATATGCCAAGGCCAACAACCTCGACCTCGTCATTGTCGATACTGCCGGTCGCCTGGCTGTCGACGAGCAGATGATGACCGAGATCGCGGCCATCAAGAAGGCTATCAAGCCTAACGAGATATTGTTCGTAGTCGACTCGATGACAGGTCAGGACGCCGTCAACACCGCCAAGGAGTTCAACGACCGTCTCGACTTTGACGGCGTGGTACTCACCAAGCTCGACGGTGACACTCGAGGTGGTGCAGCCCTGTCTATTCGCACGGTTGTAAACAAGCCTATCAAGTTTGTAGGTACGGGCGAGAAACTCGAGGCTCTCGACCAGTTCCATCCCGCACGTATGGCCGACCGTATTCTCGGCATGGGCGACATCGTGTCGCTCGTTGAACGCGCCCAGGAGGTGTACGACGAGAAGAAGGCCAAGGAACTCGAGGAGAAAATCAGAAAGAACAAGTTTGACTTCAACGACTTCCTGGCCCAGATTCAGCAAATCAAGAAGATGGGTAATCTCAAAGACCTCGCCGGCATGATTCCCGGCATGGGCAAGGCGCTCAAAGATGTCGAGATTGACGACAACGCCTTCAAGGGCATCGAGGCTATTATCTACTCGATGACTCCGGCCGAGCGCTCACACCCCGAGATTATTCAGGCCAGCCGTCGCAAACGCATCGCTGCCGGCTCGGGTACAACCATTCAGGAGGTAAACCGCTTGCTCAACCAGTTCGAGCAGACCCGCAAAGCCATGAAGGCTGTCACCAAGCTTAAGAACCCCATGAAGCTCATGGGTGCCATGCGCGGCATGAAACGATAACTATACATTTAATAATATATAAACAATACAGCATATTATGACATTGATTGACGGTAAGAAGGTGTCTGACGACATCAAGCAGGAGATAGCCCGCGAGGTTGAACAGATGGTTGCCGAGGGCAAGCGTCGCCCCCATCTCGCAGCCATTCTGGTAGGCCACGATGGTGGCAGTGAGACCTATGTCGCCAACAAGGTGAAAGCCTGTGAGGTGTGCGGCTTCAAGTCGACACTTATACGCTTCGAGGACGACATCACCGAGCAGACACTGCTCGACACCATCGCTAAGCTCAACAACGACCCCGATGTCGACGGCTTCATCGTTCAGCTGCCCCTGCCGCGTCACATCAATGAACAGCGTGTAATCGAGGCTATCGACTTCCGCAAAGACGTCGACGGCTTCCATCCCATCAACGTTGGTCGCCAGGCCATCGGGTTGCCCTGTTTCCACTCGGCCACCCCGGCCGGCATCATGGAGCTGCTCGCCCGCTACGACGTGCCCTTGAAGGGTAAGAACTGTGTCGTACTCGGCCGCAGCAACATCGTTGGCAAGCCCGTCGCAACACTGCTCATGCAGAAGTCTCAGCCCGGTGTCAAGGGTGATGCTACTGTGACTGTGTGCCACAGTGCCACCGAGAACCTTGCCGACTACACCCGTCGTGCTGACGTGATTATCGCTGCACTCGGTAAGCCAGGCTTCGTCAAGGCCGATATGGTCAAAGACGGTGTCGCAATCATCGACGTA
>JAAVCJ010000020.1 GCA_014802385.1 Bacteroides sp. | reverse complement strand
AAGTCACTTTCGTCACTCTACCGTGGCATTAAAGCTCCGTATGATCCCATACCGAGCTATAAGCGTGGCAAGCTGCTCTATTTCTATGAAGATGAACTGTACGCATGGATTGAGGGCGGCCGCAAACATGCCACCGCCCCAAGTCTCGCAGATCATACGAATGCCATAACAGCCGGAATGAAACGACGTCCGCGCGGAGGATATAATTTCTGATACGCAATGAAAAGAAACTATTCGCCAACCGTAATGCGCCGTAAGTTCATCATTCCTTACATCCGTGCATTGCCTGATAGACTCAGCCTCTCTCCGACAAACAACTCCAAATGTCAAATCGAGCGTAAGCTCACAAATCTTTATAATTATGCCAACAGCAATCAACCCCTCTTCTCAGTCATCTGAAATGACTGGTATGTCTAACCCTATGGAAAATTCAATCTTCGCCGATACTCAGCCTGTGGCTGAACAGAGCGAAACCGTGCCAACCAAATCGGCACGTTCAACCGCCAAGCAGCGCAAGAGCGACCTTGACGATTACCGCAAGGCTTTCTTTTCGCCGATTAAACTCGGTAAGGATAACAAGCATCAGGTAGCAATCAGAAACTTCTCGTGCCAATGAGAGCAGAGCCAAGCTTGCTTGAGCTATGCCGAGTGCAGCCGAGAATGGCGGAACGCAGTGAGACATTTGACCGCGTTGAACGTATCGCCCGATACTAAACATTCCCGACCTTGCATCCTCCGAAATTGGAATGCTGGAGTCCGTTCCCGATGGTCACAATGTCAAACTTCAAATCCCCCAAAACATGACTTTTACCCGTAGAAAGAAGGCTCCTCCGGGAGCACAAGAAAAGCCTGCGAAGATACACGTTGTCAGCGTAAGGCTTACTGATGAGCAATATCAGACCATTGTTGAGAACTGTCGGCTTTCCGGCAGAAAGAAACCAAAAACTTAAAGAAATGACAGTATCTCAGAATCTCAATCAACTCTTCTCCCGTGTGAAAACCATCTTCAGCCATAAGGCACACAATGAAGAAAAACCTGAACCTACTGTACAGGAAACTCAAAAATCCGACCAGAATCTGCGAAATGCGCTCGCCGATGTAGAGAAATATCTCGCTGACAATTTCGGAACTGCAGCCTCCGTACTTACCTACAAAGAGTACAACAACGGCATCAGTCTAACCTCTGATGCCCCGACATTCTCAACAGCAGTTGTCGTCCTGACGCAGACCAAAGGCCTGCTCCATCTTCCCGACAACGTAATCCTCTTGGGCTACGTCAAAACAGACAAAGGCGATGACGACTTCATCGAACACCTCGGCAGCTTCATCAAGTTCCTGATGAAACTCGGCGTCGCACACCAAATCCAGCACCTCGCCCTGACTTATCGACGAAGTCGCTTTGTTTAACAAAGAGCAATTCACCCTCTTGTCGGGGCTTAACTTATGTTTATCAGCATATTTCATTGTAAGATGAGATTTTTTTGTAACTTTGCGATAATAATAAACCAAATTTTCAATGGCAAATAAAAGAACTAATAGATGCCTCTACAAATCGTATTTCAAATCTTTCATTGAAGCAGATCCGTATTCAGTTCTGGGACGCATCCATGATGCGTTTCACGGACAAACATTGACTACTACCGATGAAGCGTGGTTAGGAGAAATCCAACTATTGCAAAATGTTCTTTTGCCTTGGAAAGATGAGGAAGCGGAGATAATTTTTGAGTATGATATCCCTCGTTTGGGTAAGCGTATTGATGTCGTTTTACTTTTGAGAGGATTAATTTTCTGTCTTGAATTCAAAGTGGGGCAAAGAGATGCCTTACAGTCTGATGTAGAGCAAGTAATGGATTATGCGCTTGACCTAAAGAATTTTCATCGTTATAGCCATGACCGTATTATTGTTCCCATTTTAATTCCGACTAAACATACGTCGTCATCAAGTTGTTTTACGCCATCGGTTTATAGTGATTCTATTTTCAATCCTCTTATTACTGGGGCTAACGGATTGCAGAACCTTATCCAAGAAGTTCTGAAACATGCTAGTGCAAATACCCCCGGAACGATACAAGATTGGATTATCAGCCCGTATACTCCTACTCCAACTATCATTGAAGCAGCGCGTTCGTTATATGAGAATCACTCTGTTGAGGATATAACCCGACATGAAGCTGACAAAGTTACCACAGACGCAACGATTGCTTATATTCTTGACGTAATAAATCGCTCAAAACGAGAAGGCAAAAAGAGTATCTGTTTCGTTACCGGTGTTCCCGGTGCAGGTAAGACTTTGGTTGGACTTGATGTTGCGGTCAAGCAATCTTATCAAGACAATGGCACATTCAATGAAGATGATGGCGCAGTCTACCTCTCAGGTAATGGACCTCTTGTAGCAGTTCTGACAGAAGCTCTTGCTCGCGATAACTATAAGAAATCCCGAGAAAAAGGCGATGATAAAAAACTTTCGGATTCACGTCGAGAGGTGAGTAAGTTTATTCAAATTATTCACCGGTATAGAGATAATATGCTCGCCAAGATTAAGAATCCTGTGGTTAATGGTAAATTGGAAATAGATCCCAATAAAGCCGTGAAACTCCAGCAAAGCGGATATGGAGAAGTTGAACATGTAGCGATATTCGATGAAGCCCAACGAGCATGGACTCATAAACGCATAGCAGACTATCTGAAACGAGGCGGTACATACGGAAACAAACTTAAGGTTGACAATTTTCCGATGTCAGAGGCGGCTTTTTTGATATGGTCTCTTGATCAACGAGAAGATTGGGCAACGATCGTATGCCTTATCGGTGGCGGACAGGAAATAAATACTGGCGAAGCAGGTATTTCCGAATGGATTGTTGCTCTCAATGAGCGCTTTCCCCATTGGAAGGTTTACATTTCTGATAAATTGACCGAACCCGAATATGCTGAAGGTAAGGTTAATGAACTACTTGAGCATAATCCACGCGTTGTGTTTTCAGATAAACTACATCTTGGTGTGAGCCTTCGTTCTTTCAGAGCTGAACGATTGTCTGCATTCGTACACTCCTTATTATCATTTAACTCGGATGCAGCGGAGTTGTATAAGAATGTCGTTAGTAACGGCTATCCGATAGTGCTCACACGTAGTATGGATAAAGCCCGCGAGTGGCTCAGACAACAAGCACGAGGAACACAGCAAACAGGCATTCTGATTTCAAAAGTTTCCGCTCGCTTTAAGCCTTTAGCTGTTCATGTTCTGCCACAAAGCGAAGAAAACGCCGTGCATTGGTTTCTCGAAGATAAAACCGATGTTCGATCGTCAAACTATCTTGAAGAAGCAGCCACCGAGATTCAGGTACAAGGCTTAGAAGTAGACTTTGCATGTGTACTTTGGGATGCTGATATGCGTTACGATAACGGCAAATGGACTTTCTGGAAATTCAACGGCAAAACGCAGTGGACACCAGAAAAGAATCTTGAAACTAAGAAATACATGCTCAACGCCTATCGAGTGCTCCTCACCCGCGCCCGTCAAGGAATGGTAATCTGTGTTCCGGAAGGCAACGGTCGAACCACCCACGAAGGCTTCCCCGAAGACCCAACACGCCAACCCTCCTTCTACGATTCGACGTACGAATACTTCAAAAGCCTTGGATTAGATGTGATATAAATAACGTATTATTTATTGTCGCATATTTGATACTATAATTGAATTAATCACCGCCCATAAGATATAAATGATGAATATTCAAGAGTTTATAGAACAATATACTAATTACCCAATTCTATTTATTGGATCGGGATTCTCTTTTAGATACTTGGAGATTAGATGACATAGAAAGATATCTAAAAAATATTCCTGAAAATCAGAGAAAAAGCAGTGATTATAGGCGTTTACTTTGTTTATTTGACAAAAAAAGTTTCAGTAACAATATTGATACTTATCGACTGTTATAGGAAATTATATTTCGTAGACATATATAAGAATTAGTTAATTTAAAGTTATGTGAGTCGTGTGCCACAATAAACTAAGAATCATCGTTATATTCTATTGTGAAGAAGCTTGAGATACGAAATAGAATGGCAGACCCCTGATCTATCAAATTGAAGGAAAGGATGATAGAGCGTTTCTACATGCCGACTATTTCGAGCATCTTTTGGTAGAAATACGAGAACTTGGTAAGTTATCGCATAGCGACAACCTGAAGATAAGGGAGCATGCAGACACTTAGCACCGTAATTCAGCACATTTATGAGCGATTTCTATAATTTCACTTTTTATCCCAAAATATAAAACTCTTTTTTCTATGGAAAATGTAAGCAATAGCAAGATAGAGGAATTCGCAGTTGACGCAGTAAAATTCTATATAAATCACACAGATAGCCTTAAAGCCGAAATTCCCGTAAATGATAGAGCCCCTATATGGGATGGCCAGATTCTGATTTATACCATGCCGGGTGACCGTAATAAGGATCTTATGGGTGCTATAAGGGTTCAAGTGAAGGGAACTGGTGTCAATAAATTCAAAGAGATAGAATCATACAAAGTCCCTCGAAAAGATTTAGATAATTATATGCGCCATGGAGGGGTGGCCTTCTTTAGAGTTGAACTTGAGAAACCGGAATATAAGCAATCAAAAATCTTTTACATTCTCCTCCTACCGCTTGATATAAGGAATTTACTTAAATCCAATCCTGAAGATGAAATTAAATTAGATTTAACAGCAGTACCAGAAAGGTCCATTTTCTTTGAAAATGACATTAAAAATTTCAGAATCAATGCCGTAAAACAGCAAAGCTTCATTGATAATAAGACAATGCATCTTTCAGACATTGATTTTTCTAAGAAAGTTGAAATCGGCACTGAATTTATTCTACCGAAGACAACGGAGATAAATAATATTTTGAGATTAACGGCGATTCCACATTATCTTTATTTGAAAGATAGATTTGCATCTATTCCAATTGAGGGATGTGCAGCATACGTAAAAGGCACAGAATACTTAACATGCCCAATTCTTATTGATGGGATAAAATATTATGATGGTTTCACTAGAATTTCGGATTATAAAAATATTGAAATGCACTTTGGGAACGGTGTTTCCATGAAATGGCCAAGAGAAAGGTTCTCTAGTGTCGTGGAAGGCGGGCAATTAAATATTTCATACAAGGGAAAACTGAGTGACGTTAAGAACGACCTGAATTTTGTGATTGCATTAATTTCAGGGAAGGAAATTACGTTTGGCAATGAATCTCAGGATTTGAAATATTCGAATAAAGAAGATCTTGAGAGATTCCAGAATGAAAGTTCTAATATTAGTATCTTAGAAAAGACCATGCGGAGACTTAATCTGCCATATGAATTGGATATGACCAATTTCTCAGATAAAGATTTTGATATCATTTCGGTATTAGCTAATTTCATATTTTATAACCGTTCTTATCATCCTGAGAAAAGGCAAAAGTTTCAAAAAAGATTTTTCGATATTCTTTCTCCTGGAGATATGCACTTTTTGTTATGGTTTGAACAGCAAGAAGATGGTAACATCAAGGCGTTTGATCCATTCGTGCCTGAAAACAAAAAATACTGGGTAATTGATACTGAAACTGAAAGTCCTATGCCGCTCCTTTCTTATTGTCTTAGAATGTATCCAGTGATACCAGATAATGTATATTATGAGTTTATGAGCCATTTATATGAATTGGCTATAAAGGAGAAAAAAGTTCTGTCTTTCGTCCTTGAGGATATTAAGAGACTCAAAAAGTTCTGCGATGCCGAATCACACATCTCTAAAAAAGAGAAGATTCAAGCTCTTATCGATAAACTATCCTCCCTAATCATCGAATAATACCTTGTTACTCAGCTTATCGACATGTCGCATTCCCATGAAAATCATGGAGTATCGAGATTAAGATAGACAAAGCTCTATCACAAATTTTGCATTTTTGACGTATAATTGCATCAACTTAATGCGTCATGAAAATAACATCTTACAAATAATGACTTTATAGTCAAAGTAGTATGTTCATAAATTTTATTGACAAACTAATTTTTGTCAACATGAAGAACCCATACGAAGCAAAGCTGAATGACTATCGAAATAATCTATTCTTCCGCAGTAGCCTTATATATGTATTGGCAAATCAAGGAGGAAAAGATGTCGCTACACATATACTTGGGTGCTATAAGGGTAAAGTCATTGAGGTAATAGACATCAAGAATCGCTATATTGAGCCTTCTGGAGAGTATGCCGGAAGAAAAGTATTTGAGGGAGCCGAACTATCGGATTCTCCTTATATTGGAATGGACTTACATGAGATATTCGACTCGTTACGCAAATTCCGCGTAAAGTATTGGAATATCTGACATATCACAAACAATCATTAAACCAAAACGCTCCAAGCGCAACTGTCTGGAGCGTTTTGCAGATTTACTTCCTTGCTATTTCGATTTGTTTCAGGATTTTTACCCTGACTTGCTCGAATGACAGCGGGGTGAAATTGTTGTTGTCAACTCCGACATCAAGTTGAGTCGGATAAAGATATTGGAGACAACCGACATCTATTCCGATGTTGGAAGGTCGAGTATGAACGTGTCCGAAGAGTTGCCACACATCATCCTTGTATCCTCCCTCAAAACAAAGGTATGGATAGTGACTCAGGTGAATTTTCTTTTTCCCAATCTCTAAGTGCATCGCCATACCTATGCTACTTTGCTGATTAGCAGCGGCACTGACATCTAAACCGTCAGCAAAATGCTTACGTATAAAAACGTAGCCACAACTCAAATTAATACCTAAGTCGTGGATAGTACAAAACGCGCTACCGTGAACCGCATTGAGTTAACATAGAAAAAACTTTGCATAGGTTGACTTTTTTGTTAATTTTGCGATTACCCATTATGAAATGAGTGAAAGTTTTGTCATCATTAATTCGCTTGTGTATGGATATAAATGATATCATTAAAGGAGTTGATTTCTCGTTGCCTAAATTAAATACAGCGCCTGGTGCAAGTAAGCATGATCATGTAGATCGATTCCAACAAGCTTTGACCAGTTATTTACAGTCTAATATTTCTGACTATGAATGGAATATGGAGACAAAAATGTTTGGTGGGAAACATGGAGATAGAGCAGATATATATGGTGGCTTGAGGACTAATTCTCAAATTCTACAAAATGGTCAAAGTATAAAAAGAATTCAACCTGATGGTAAATATAATGTATGCGAAAAGACGTGTGATGATGATTGGGTAATTGAGATTGATGCCCTTCGTGCAGATCAGGTTGCCGCTAAGTTCCTTTCTCGATTAGCGCTACTTGGATTGTCTGATAAGGTTATTCATTATGTTGCGGTATTGTATGAATTTACTAAAAGCAATGAACATGGCTGTATAAAATATGGTAAGTATGCACATGAAATATTGAAACGAATAAATATAAAAAGTACCTTTGATTTAGTCGTGGTTAATCAAGGGGCTGAATGTGTGAGGCTAATAAATCTGAGACGACCATTTTTTGAGATTAAATTCAACGGCAAATCGATAGTGGCAAGTCCGATTGTCGGAATGTCTGAAGTGGCCGTAAAAGTTATTGAAGACTATATTGATAGGAATATTCATATAACCTACGCTCAACTACAAGATGTGTTTGGAAAGTATGTAGCCGATGCAATTGGTAAAAGCCGTTATCACAAAACCAATAAATCAATAGAATCTATTACAGTTCATACCTATACTCAGTGGCGTAATAACTATGGTGCACAACACAATTGGAATAGTTTCGTAAAATTGTGTACTCAGTTGGGATATTCCATCAATGAAGTCTTCTAGCCACCAAAGGTTCAACTGAATATAGTCCCAATAGCAATATTGGGACTTCTGAAATGGATACTGCGAATGTTAAAATCATGATCTTCTTTGATAATGGGTATATTATGGCTAAATTTGCATAGAGTCACAGTTGCCGGTTTGTTGCAATCAAGTGCGGCGAGCTAAAGATTAGCAAGAGCAGCTCGTAATTATTAAATAAACGTTATGTCGGATCTTCAAATTTCTAACATCAATGAAAGCCATAGAACAAGGCTATGTATATATTCTTACTAACCCAAGTTTTAAGGAGGATTGGGTGAAGATTGGTAAAAGTTCCCGGCCGGTTGATGTTAGATCTAAGGAACTGGACAATACTGCTGTGCCGCTTCCATTTGAAATATTTGCAACGATGAAGACTTGCAAGTATAACGAGGTTGAGAAGTTGGTGCACAAAACAATCGACCGACTGACGGATTTACGCATACGTCAGAATCGCGAATTTTTCAATGTGTCACCCCAAATGGCACTTGAAATCTTCCGTGATATAGCCACGACTATCGATGATGCGGAAGTTGTGCTTTATCATGAGAATAAACCGATAGTGACGAACAATCCTGTCACGGTTTCTCATAAACGAGAGGTTAAACGTGCTCGTTTTAAATTCAGTATGTGTGATATTAAAATTGGAGAGTTAATAACGTTTGTTCCTACCGGGATCGTAGTAAAAGTGGCCTCAGATGATGCTATAGAGTATGATGGGCGCATTTATAAATTGTCTCCATTTGTAGGCACCTTTATGCCCGAAGAAAAACGTAACACCTCAGGAGCATACCAAGGTGCAAAATATTTCGCCTACGAGGGTCGTATTCTTGATGATTTGAGAAGAGCGAAAGAAGTAAACGATAATAGCGAAGTAAGTGAGTGATTTTTTCTGGATAAAGTAATTGATAAAAACTTTATAAACTGCAATAACTATGTCTGCTGAACACGGTCACCATCATCACCACCATATAGAAACTATCAATAAGATAATGATATGGGCTATTGTTATTAATCTTCTCTATGTGGTTATCGAGGCCGGGGTCGGCATATATAGCGACTCGCTGGGGCTTGTGTCTGACGCCGGTCACAATCTTGGCGATGTATTCTCGCTCGTGCTTACCATGATTGGGTTCAAACTCGCCCATGCGGCTGCCAATCATAAGTTTACATACGGTTATCAGAAATCTACAATTCTGATAGCCCTGCTCAACGCTGTTATTCTGCTGGTTGCAGTAGGTGTCATTATCGTAGAGAGCGTCCGCAAGATACAGCACCCTGAACCGATCGACGGTGCTTTAGTAAGCTGGACGGCTGGGGTCGGCATCGTAGTCAATGGACTCACGGCATGGTTGCTGATGAAAGATCAGAAACATGACCTCAACATACGTGGAGCATTCCTCCACATGGCTGCCGATACTCTTGTGTCGCTCGGAGTGGTCGTTGCCGGTATCATAATCTCACTCACTGGATTCGTGCTCGTCGACCCAATAATCTCACTCGTTATAGCTGCAGTTATCCTCGTGTCGACCTGGCAGATGCTTCGCGAGAGTCTTAGCCTTTCAATAGACGGCGTCCCTGATGGTATTGATGTGGACAAATTGAAAGCCGACATCGAAGGTCTACAACATGTGAAGTCAATACACCACATACACGTATGGGCTCTGAGCACCACTCTTAACGCCATGACGGCACATGTAGTTATCGACAGCCGCGATAACGAGGACTCGGCCCTTGCCGCCATCAAGGCTCTCGCTCATGATGCCGGAATAAATCACCCGACCATCGAGTTTGAGATCACTCCCTGTGGCTGCGTTAATACCTACGAACTATAATATGTCTGGATATTATAATTTTGGTAATTGAGTCGGAATACCGGCTCGGATTTAGGCATAAAGAAGCGTATCCGTGTTCAATCGAAGCACGGATACGTTCTTTTTTTAAAGTTGAAATGATTAATGATAAGGTTTACTTAGTAGATAAGAGGGTGTCGTATTATTGATCAAGTGATTTTAGGGATTGTGAATAATATGCAAAAAAGTCGACATTCAGCACTTGGCATATACGGTAGAGGAGTTCGGTATCGATTGAGGTACGTTCGAAAATATCGTACACGTTGCGGCGGTCGCAATGTATTTTGCGACTAAGCCAGGTAACGCTCAACTTTTGGCGGCGCAGTTCCTCTTCAATAATTTTACCAATGAATACCGGCTCTTTTTCGGCTGATACTACATTCTGATCCATTTTTGTATATATCTGATAAAAGCACATGACGGGCACACGGGACGATACACAACACCGCATGACATTGTCATAGTGGTTAAGTCAAATATTACAAACGGGATGTAATCTATTTCACTGTACGAAGGCGTCTTTAATCGCCCGGGAAGAAGAGCCGTTCCATCACTTTCAGTTGGTTATGACCGAATTGCCAAGATGATGTAATCTTCCCTCTACTTGTTTGGTCAAGCAGTTTGCGTTGCAAAACTACTCATAAAATCGAAATCGGCAAACACAAAAGTGTGAAATTATTTTTCACGCTTTATTTACCGGTGGTAAGACCGTAAAACAAACAACAGGTAGCCAGGACTACCGAGAGTCTGACTACCTGTTGTTTAGTGTTTGATTGAGGAGCGGTTATAGGTTGGGGTTGAGCTTGTTCCACTCTGAGATGGGGGGCATGATGCCGAGCTCTATCACCTCGTCGCGAAGTGCGCACAGGTGCTTGTAGCTTTGGTCAAGTTCCTTCTCCTCTTCGGGGGTACCGCTCACGGGCTGAACGGTCACGCCATTTTTGTCGATGGTGGTCTCCATGGCCATCATGATGTGGCCGAAACGGTCGTTGTTGACATAAGTGCCTACAGGCCAGCGGAACATCGGGCCACCCATTGCGGCTTCAATCATCTCGACTGACAGATATGCAGGGCTCTGGAATGAGCTGCGTCCGCGCAGTTCGATGATTCTCTTACCACCCTGAATTACTCGCTGCTTCAGTTCCTCCCAGGCCTCTTTGGTCAGGGGCTCGGTTCCGATGAAGTCAACCAGCGGTTTGCCGTTAACCTTTGCGGTCGATGCGAATACCGCCATCTGCTCGCCGTGACCACCGTACGTGCGGCAGTTGACGATGTTGTCGGGCTCGACATTGAGCTGTTTTGAGAGCTCGTTGCGCAGACGTGTGCTGTCGAGGGCTGCGAGGGTCGATACCTGGCTGGGTTTCAGTCCGCTGTACAGCAGCGTGATAAGGCCAGTGATGTCGGCCGGGTTGAAAATCACGACGATGTGCTTCACGTCGGGGCAGTACTTCTTAACGTTTTTGCCAAACTCCTCGGCGATCTCGGCATTGCCTTTCAGCAGGTCTTCACGGGTCATACCGGCTTTGCGCGCGGCGCCACCCGAGTTGACGATGTATTTGGCATCTTTAAGCGCCTCGGCAATGTCGGTAGTGTAAGTGAGGTTAAGGCCCTCAAATCCACACTGTTTCAGCTCCTCGGCCACACCTTCAAGTCCGGGGCCGTAGGGGTCATATAGGCATATATTGGGAGTCAGGCCCTTCATGATGGCGGTCTGTGCCATGTTGCTGCCAATCATTCCGGCAGCTCCGATTATGACAAGTTTGTCAGTCGTTAGATAGTTCATAATATTGAAATTTTAAGTCCTTTCGGTTTGGTTTTGAATTGTTCCTCAAACTTCAACAATTCACACNTCGTCAAGGTTCAATCCNAACTTGTCAAGANAGCTAAGACCCCGTCGCTAACTGTTTGTTATTCGGGCAGAATGGTGGCGTAGGCNCCCAGTGATGGCTCGGGCAGGCGTGCGGCGCCGTCTATGTCGGTGGTAAGCGTGGCNGGCATCAGTGCAGGGTCGGCCGTGCCGATGGCGGGCGAGCCGGNGTGCAGGCGGTAGTCGAAGTGGTAGTCTTCGCGTATGGTGCCATANAGCGGGTCTTCGCCCCATATACATTCTATGAAGTGGTCGTCGTCGCTGCCTTCGCTCTTGAGCAGTGTGCGGCGTATGTACACGTCGGTATCGGTCAGGTCGCCGTGCGACAANTCGTAGCCGTTGCNATAGATGATGCAGTTGTCNACNGTGGCGCTCAGCAACGGCAGGTCGACGCCGGGTACAGCATCGTCAGGGCTCACGTGGTAGAATTGCAGTGCCGGGCCTCCGAGAATGCTGAACAGGTAGTAGTTGGCTATCGTGCAGTTTATCAGCTCGGCGCGTCCTCCTTGAATGGCCACGACACCGGCGGCGGCATCGGCGAGCTCACAGCCCCAGGCGCGTATCGATGAGAATGATGACAGGAGGGCATACTCCTTGCTGTTGCGCAGTTGGCAGTTNATCAGCGATAGNGACGGTGTGGTGTCGTCATAGGCCNCCGAGTCGACTACGACGCCCCAGTTNGTGTTGCGTATCGACGTGTAGGCCATTCGGTTGTCGCGGCTTGTGGGGGTGAACATCACGCCCTCCCATTGGCCCGACATAATCTCATAGTCNACGCGACCCACGACGTTGCCCCAGCGGTCGCCNGTCATCTCGATGAGCCCGTCGGCCGGCTCGCCGTTGGCATGAAGCGTACCGTGTACGCGCAGCTCGGCNCNGTCGTGAAAGTGTAGCTTTGTNCCGGGTTCGAGCGTTAGCCGTNCGCCGGGCTTTACCACCAGGCTGTCATATATAATATAGGGGCGCGCACTTGTGAGCGTGCGGTCNGTGTCNATGGTGACTGCCTGTAAGCGGGTGGCGTCGAGGGCGGTGGCTGTGATGACAACCGTCTCGGTGACNCCGNTGGTGGTGAAGTCGAGATGACGCTTGTAGTCGACAGGGTGGTCGAGGTCAAGGTCGGGTAGGGTGACCTCGACGAAGACAAATATCGAGTCGTTCTCGCGTATCTCGACGTCGGTGAACTCNCGGCCGGCCACACCGTCGACGTTGAGCCTGAATGTCGANCCGTCGTCGTCGCGCATGGCTATGCGGCTAANGTTGAGTGATTTGTTGTGCGGATTAAAGACTTTGAACTGATAGGTGGGCGAACCCTCGGCCGTGAACAGTGTGCCCAGTGCGAGTGTGTCGACCGAGAAGCGNGGNCGGTCGGAAGGCGAGTTTGTGAACCCGTCTTCGATGCAGCCCGTCAATGATATTATGAGGGCGAACGTGCCCAGCAGATACAATAATAAATGTTTCATCAACAACTTAACGTTGAATCAAACATATTTATTACTTTTGTACAAACTGCTGAATTTAGTTATTATGAATTTTTTAGAATGTCGGCTNATAGTCGATGCCGGTGGNACNAAGACAACNTGGTGTGAGGTCGGTGGCGATAACAGGCNGCTTAGAGTGATCAAGACCNGCGGCATCAACGTGTCGNCAATGTCGGCCGATGCCGTNCGTGCCGTCATTGACGGTGAGCTAATGCCCCTGCTGGGTGCCGGCTACACCGTCGGTGCCGTACACTATTATGGTGCCGGAGTGGTATCGGNGNCCGACCGCGAGTTGCTCGCAGTGGNACTGGGTGGNCTGTCGGCCCGCGTCGAAGTTAGNGGCGACATGCTTGGCGCGGCGCGTGCCGTNCTGGGCTCGCAGCCGGGCATAGCCTGCATACTCGGTACNGGCTCAAACACCTGTCTGTATGACGGNNNCNGCCTTGTCGANAATGTGCCNGGCATGGGGTACATACTCGGCGATGAGGGCAGCGGGGCGTCGATAGGCCGGCGTTTTGTGTCCGACTTGTTCAAGCGCGAATATCCCGACGAGGTGCGNCGCGCATGGGACGCCGAGATAGGCCTCGACCTTGCCGGCGTGATTGAACGCGTGTACCGCCGGCCGCGTGCAAACAGTTTCCTGGGTTCGATTGTCCCGTTGGTGCGTCGTCTGACATCGGTGCCCGAGGTCGGAGCTATGGTGGCCGATGAGTTTGACCGATTTTTCAGACGCAACGTCGTCAAGTATGGCGACCATGTCANTTCGCTTGGACTCGTAGGCTCNGTAGCACAGCACTTTGCGCCCGAAATAGGCGCTGCGGCNGCCCGCTANGGCTACGAGATNACNGCCATAATGTCCGATCCNATGGAGGGGCTCGTGAGGTATCANGCACTATAAAGTCAACGTCGTAAAAAAAATTAACTAAATAGTGAGTGTAATAAAGAAAAATTTCAGTAATTTTGCGACAAACAAAACCCTAATATTTTGTAACTATGTCAAAAGTAACAGTCGTAGGCGCCGGTAACGTAGGCGCAACATGTGCAAATGTATTGGTTACCACCCAGGTAGCTGACGAAGTAGTTCTGATCGATATCAAAGAAGGTCTGTCTGAGGGCAAGGCTATGGATATCAACCAGACCGTTAATATCCTTGGTCTCCAGACCCGTCTCACCGGTGTGACCAACGATTATGAGAAGACCGCCAACAGCGACGTTGTAGTTATCACATCAGGTATTCCCCGCAAGCCCGGTATGACCCGCGAGGAGCTCATCGGCGTTAATGCNGGCATCGTTAAGTCGGTTACCGACAACGTGCTCAAGTATTCACCCAACGCTATCATCGTGTGCGTGTCTAACCCCATGGACACCATGACCTACCTCATTCACAAGACCTCGGGTCTGCCCAAGAACCGCATCATCGGTATGGGCGGCGCACTTGACAGCGCACGCTTCAAGTATTTCCTGAGCATCGCACTCGGCGCTAACCCCACCGAGGTTGAGGGCATCGTTATCGGCGGTCACGGTGANACCACCATGATTCCTCTGACCCGCTTCGCTGCTTACCGCGGNGTGCCCGCTACCAACTACCTCAGCGACGAGATNCTNTCNACCGTNGCTGCTGACACCATGGTAGGTGGCGCAACCCTNACCAAGCTCCTCGGCACATCGGCATGGTATGCTCCCGGTGCAGCNNCNGCACAGGTTGTAGCTGCCGTTCTGGGCGACCAGAAGCGTCTCATCTCNTGCTCGGCTCTCGTAGAGGGTGAGTATGGCGAGAACGACCTCTGCATCGGTGTTCCCTGTATCCTTGGCAAGAACGGTATNGAGAAAATCGTTGAGTTCCCCCTCAACGACGCCGAGAAAGAGAAATTCGCAGCCAGCGCAGCCGCTGTTCGCAAGACCAACGCTGCTCTCGCAGGCGCTCTCTAATCAGCACTTACCTTATAAATTATATACTGCTGCTATCGTCGACNCGATGGCGGCAGTATTTATTTTTGANCTGNGCGTTGATACAACACTTTATAAGATTTTTTCGAAGAACTTTCAATGCTGTCTGATGTTTATACTTACACAAGATGTTAAAACAATAAATATTTAATACTATGGCAACTTACAACGATTTGACAACAAGCAGCAATGTGGTACTNATTGAGTTTTATGCCACATGGTGTCCTCACTGCCAGCGAATGATGCCGGTGGTAGAACAGATACGTGAACTTATCGGCGACACGGCTAAGATATATCAGCTCGACATCGANGAGAACCAGGAAGCGGCCGACAGCGAGGAGGTCACTTCGACACCGACATTCATACTNTACTCNGGAGGCCGCGAGGTGTGGCGTTACAGCGGNGAGATTGACGGCAACGTCTTGCTTCAGAAGATTGAGAATGCAGCTTCACGATAATGACTATACTATCGTGTTTTCTACNGTCTCTGGGCGTGCCTCACACCGTCAGNTATTCCGACGGCCGGTTTCATGCCATGACTTTCCAGTCGCTTTTCGGGCTATCGAAGGTGTTGGAAGACTACCACGTGCCCACCGAGGCACTGCGGCTCAACGACAAGATGACCGACCTTGACAAGCTCACGCCGCCATTTCTGGCCCACACTCGCGATTGTTTCGCGATAGTCGAAGCAATCGGGCCTGACGAGATAACTTACACAGGTTATGACGGAACGGCCAAAACGATGTCGCGCGACAGATTCATGACTGCTTGGGACGGTATCGTCATGCTGGCCTATCCTCAGGACAATTCGGCCGAACCCGACTATGCCGTACACCGTGTGGCCGATTTTGCACGTACAATGCGCCCGTGGATTATAGGATTTGCAGCACTTTTTCTATTCGCTTACTTCTATATTACCAATGGCTTGTGGCACAACATCTGGTCGAACGGTCTGATATTAGTGACATTGGTCGGATTGTATGTCACACTTCAGCTTGAGTTGAAAACTCTGGGCATACATACCGCGGCGGCTGACTCAATATGCGGCGTCATAGACCGCGGTGGCTGCAACTCCATTCTCGAGACGCCGGCATCTAAATTTTTAGGCATCTTCAGTTGGAGTGAAATCGGCCTCGCCTACTTCAGCGTGAGTCTGGCGGCAATGGTGATTTTCCCGTCATCTTTGGGCTGGCTGGCATTAATCAATGCCTTGTGTTGCCCCTACTCGTTGTGGAGTGTGTGGTACCAGAAGTTCCGTGCGCATAAATGGTGTACGCTGTGCCTTATCACCCAGGTATGCCTGTGGCTGTCACAGTCTTTGTATATAGTGTCGGGAGCATGGTCGTCCACATTCCCGCTCGGCTGGGGCATTGCCGTGTTGATTGCGGCCTATGCGCTCGTGTTCATGACTCTGAATATGTTTAATCCCTATCTCACACGAAAATGAAGAAGATACCACGCCCCGATATTGCAGATGCTGTTCAACTCACCCCTATGGAGATGAACGACCTGCACTTCAAACTGCCGGCGACTCACTCACCGATAAAGAGCCCCGGCACTGACAAGAAATAACAAAAAAGTGCCGCAATAAAGCAAACAGGAGGCAGTGCTGACACTGCCTCCTGTTTATGGGTATGGGGTAGGGTTGATTACTTGGCTTCCCAACCGAGAGCTGAAGCGCCGAGAACGGCAGCGTCGGCCTCTTTGAGTTCACTGGGAAGGACTTTAACCTTGTTTTTCCAGATGCTGAGCATGTTCTTCTCCATCGCGTTGCGCAGGGGCTTCATGAGCAGGTCGCCGCTCTTGGCGAGACCTCCGAACAGTATGAATGCCTCGGGAGCCGAGAAGACGGTGAAGTCGGCAAGAGCCTCACCGAGTATCTCGCCGGTATATTCGAATATTTCTTTGGCAATCTGGTCGCCGGCCATAGCTGCGTCATAAACGTCCTTAGAGGTAATCTCGTCGACGGGAATATTGCGCAGGAGTGAGGGCTCGGTGCGTATCTCGAGGAACTCGCGGGCTGTGCGTGCTACGCCGGTAGCCGAGCAGTAGGTCTCGAGACAGCCAGTGCGACCACAGCCACACAGACGGCCGTTGCTGCGTTTTACAATCACGTGGCCGAGTTCGCCTGCAAAGCCGTCGTGACCATATACGAGCTGGCCGTTGATTACGATGCCCGATCCAACGCCTGTACCGAGGGTTATCATTATGAAATCCTTGAGACCGCGAGCGGCGCCGTAGGTCATCTCGCCGATGGCGGCGGCGTTAGCGTCGTTGGTGATGGCTACGGGGATACCGAATTTTTGGCTTACCATTTCGGCCAGGGGTATGGGGGTAGGCCAGGGCAGGTTAACACCGTCCTCGATCATGCCGGTAAAGAAGTTGGCGTTGGGTGCGCCGATACCTATGCCGTGAATCTTATCGACCGTGTCGGTAGTCTCCATGAGCTTGGTGAGCTCGGTGTGCAACTCGTCGATGTAGTCGTTGATGTTGCTGTGCTTGCGGGTCTTGATTGATGAACTTGCGAGCACGCTACCACGTGCGTCGACGATGCCGAACACTGTGTTGGTACCACCTATGTCGATACCTACTACGTAAGGTTTACTCATGATTATTATGTTATAAAGTAAGATGATATTAATAATACTCAGTTTATCTCCACGCCTTGAAGCGCGGGTGCGGCTCCGATTGTAAAGACGGACGCATACACAACGCAAAGTTAATAATTATAGGTGAAGATACAAGACCCGCCGCCCATGATTTTAAGCACGGACGGCGGGATTTATTCTTTTTTAAGGTTATTCAGCGTTTGGCTCCTTTGACGCCCTTGACTCCTTTGACACCTCCGCCTCCGAGCGAGAAGATGTTGCGGTCATAGGTCTGGGTCTTCTGAGCCATCTCGCGGCGGCGTTTGATGGCGAGTGCCACGAGGCGCTCCATGAGCTTCTCGAACGACAGGCCCGTGGCCTCCCACAGGTAGAACGACAGCGAGCCGGGTATGGTGTTGATTTCGTTGACATAGATGTTACGGGTGTCGCGGTCTATGATGACGTCAACGCGGCTCACACCGTGGCATGACAGCACGCGGAATGTCTCGCCGGCCAGGAACTTGATGCGTTCGGTCTCGTCGGCGGGCAGTTCGGCGGGTATGCGCTTCTGTGATGCCTGCATTCCCTTGGNACCNTTGGTGCCNCCCATGTACTTGTCTTCGTATGTGAGGAAGTCGCCGGTCTTGATAGGCTCCTCGAGCACCGACATNGTGTACTCGTCACAGTCGCCGAGCACCGAGCAGTTGATTTCCTGCAAATTCTCCACGAGGTCTTCGACGATGATGCGTGTCGAGTAACGCTCGGCGTCGTTGACGCGGTCGAGCAGCTGCTCGCGGTTNTCGGCACGGCCTATGCCTACGCTCGAACCGAGGTTGGCGGGCTTGACGATNACGGGATANCCTATGGTCGACTCGATGCGCTCTANGAGTGCATCGCGCTCACGNAACCACTGCTTGTCGGTGAACCANANGTAGTCGACCACCGGTATGCCGGNGTCCTTGAGTATCATTTTCATCGTTATCTTGTCCATGCCGTTGGCCGATGACAGTGTGTTNCANCCGGCGAACGGTATGCCGATGGTNTCGAGCAGGCCCTCGAGNGTGCCGTCCTCGCCGTTCGAGCCGTGGAGCACGGGTATGATGACGTCGAGNGTGGTGACAATGTCCGAGCCCAGGAACGGTTTCTTGGCCAGGTANAGGTTGAAATTGCCTGTCTCGGGGCGCATGTACACCTGTTTGCAGCGTGCGAGCANGGCGGGAATGTTGCGGTAGTTGGCCACGTCGAGCAGGGCNTCGCCNGTGTACCATTTGCCGTCCTTGGTAATGTATATCGGGGTGACGTCGAAGCGGTCGCGGTTGATGGCATGCATGGCCTGTGAAGCCGAGATTACCGAAATCTCGTGCTCGGTCGAGCGGCCGCCGAATATTACGCCTATTCTTGTTTTCATTGCAGTGTGTATTTTGTGTTGGAGATTATTTGAAAGTATCGGGTAAATCGTTTTCGTACAATACGNTGTCGCCGNTGCGGGCTATGCCGGCAAGCACGCGCTGTGCCTCGGCGAACGAGTCGACGGCATGAACGTTGTTGGGTTGCAGCACGGCATTCTCGGCCTCGGCTATGCCTTGCAACAGTGCGTCGCGGTTGTAGCGTCCCACGATGATGGCGTGGTCGACACCGCCGGCTATGTGNCGNCCCAANGCGCGGTTGTGAAACTCCTGACGCTCGCCAAGCTCGATCATGCCGGGGGTGACGATGATGCGCCGGCCGCCNGTCATGCGCGATAGTACGTCGACCGCCATGCGTGAGCCGTCGGGATTGGAGTTGAAAGCGTCGTCGATTATGGTNATGCCGCCCGGTGTCCGCTTGATGTTGAGGCGGTGTTCAACCTGTTCGATTTTAGAGACGGCGTAGCGTATTTTTTCGTGGGGAACACCCAGATAGAGGGCGGTGATGACNGCCGCCATGAGGTTGGANATGTTGCACTCNCCTACAAGGCGTGTGTGCAGTGTCAGCTCNAATCCGTCGGGGCCGTTGACTGTAAAACGGGTGCCGTCGGGTGCATAGGTTATGTCGCCGGCCGTGTACACGGCGTTGCCGGTGTTGGTNACGGCATAGCGTAGGGCCTTGACATTGTTGACCGTGCGGTTGGCTACATACTCGAAGTCGTCGTTGAGCACGGCNAGGCCGTCAGACGGTAGTGAGTCGATAAGTTCAAACTTGGTGCGCTGTACGTTCTCGATGGTCTTGAACGACTCNAGATGCTGNTCGCCGACGGCGGTAACGATGCCGACGGTGGGGTGTACCAGGTCACAAATCTCGCGAATGTCGCCGGGNTGTTTGGCGCCCATCTCGACGATGAACACCTCGTTGTAGGGCTTCAGNTGTTCGCGCACGGTGCGTATGACACCCATCGTGGTGTTGAACGAGCCNGGTGTCATCAGNGTGTCGAAGTGTTCTGACAAGATGTGGTGNAGGTAGTGTTTTGTGCTCGTTTTGCCATAGCTNCCTGTGATGCCTATGATGCGGAGGTCGGGCATCGAGGCGAGCATGTCGCGGGCCTCGTTGTAGTAACGGCGGTTGATAGCCTTCTCGACCGGGCGCAGCANCCAGTTTGACGTCAGNGTCACTATCGGCGACGCGATGGTGAGCGTGAGNGCTATGGCACATGTGGTGACCGGNTTGTGGGTGAGAAACCAGCCNGCGGCGGTCAGTCCGTACACCAGTANGAGGTCGGTAATCAGTATGCGCCACGCGCGGCGTGTCATCACCAGCGGCTTCTTGTATCGNGCCCGCAGCAATGCAATCATGCACCCTGTTATGATGATGNCCGACAAGATGCCGGTGAGGCCGAATGGCAGATGGTGTACCAGAATGAGGAACAGGGCGATGCAGCCCAGTATGCGGGCGGGGCGTGTCGACTCGCCGCTGGTGTTGAACCAGCGTGTATAGCGCTCGTTGCGGTAGGAGTTNTGCTGAAGCATCATCAGGTCGCGACGCAGCACGGGCACGGCGTATATGAGTGTCAGTATTCCCAGAATGANGGCTACGGTGAGGTGTAGTTTCTCAGGTTCCACGGTGTTCGGGTTTTAGTGTTTTTTGAGATTGGCGGTGAGGAAGTTGGTCAGTACCGAGCTGAATGCTCGAGGATTGTCGAGGAAGCTGTAGTGTCCGCAGCCNGGGAATGTTACCAGGCCGGCATCNGGTATCAGTGATTTCATCACCTCGGCGTCGTGCAGNGGGGTGGCGGTGTCCTGCTCGCCCCACATGAGCAGTGTCGGTGCCTTGATTAGGGGCATGACGGCTGTGAGGTCTTCGTTGACAACCTTGGATAGAACGCTGCGCATCATCGGCGAGGCCTGGTTATAGTCGGCACTGCCACGGCGTGCGCGCATACGGTCGACGGCTGCCCGGCCACGCTTGCGGCCCATGAATGTGAGCGCTGCCCACTTGGCGAGTTTGAACGAGTAGACCCTGTAGTAGTAGCTCAACGGGCGGCGCGGTTTGACACCGGCGGCATCGACGAGAACCACGCTGTCGATGTCGTTGCGCGATGCCATGAGTATGGCTACACGGCCGCCGAACGAGTGTCCTATCAGGGTTATGTGACGTGCATTCTCCTCACGGGCAAGCTGCTCTATGAGTGCGGTGTACTCTTCGACGCCCCAGGGTGTGCCGTCGGCTCTCAGCGGCGGGTCGGCCGACAGGCCGTGACCGGGAAAGTCGACCGTAATGACACGGTAGCCGCACGCGGCGGCTACCTGACGTATGCTCTCGACTGTGGTTGTGTTACAGCCCCAGCCGTGCATCAGTATTACAGTGCGGTCGCCCTCACCGGTGACGGTGTAGTGCATTGAGCCGCCGTTGTATTGCAGTTGTCGGTTCATTTAACTTCGCCGGGCCCTACAGGAAGCGGACGGTTGAAGATTTCCTTGAACGATATGAGCGACTCGGTGCGTGCCAGACCCAGACACAGCAGTTTGTTCTGGATAATGTTGAGCAGGTCGTCGTTGTTGCGGGCATAGAGCTTGATGAACAGGTCATATCGGCCGGTGGTGAAGTGACATTCAACAACCTCGGGTATATCTTTGAGTTTCTCGATGACCTCGTTGAGGCGGGTGGGGTCTTTGAGGAAGAAGCCTACATACGAACAAGTGTCGAAACCGAGCGACGAGGGGTTGATAAGCAGCTCTGAGCCTTTGATAACGCCGAGCGACTGGAGGCGGGCTATGCGCTGATGGACGGCTGCACCCGATACCTTGCATTCGCGTGCGATTTCAAGGAAGGGGCGGCGTGCGTTTTCGAGAAGGTAGCCTAAAATTTTTACATCAAGAGCGTCTAATTGTTGTCGTGCCATATGTTTAGTTATAATTTTTAGGTTGTTATAATGTTTGGTAAATAGTCTTTTAGATGTTATATGATGTAATCGGTTGTTTCATCAATGCAAAGTTAGTAAAAGATTGTAATAAATCGAGCGAAAATTGTAACAAATTTCCATAGGTGATACCACAATATCGATTGGTGGTCATTCCATATATAACAAAGCCCTGCGACATGGCGGCGTGGCCATGGCACAGGGCTTGTTATAAGTAGGCGGTAGTGATTTACTTAACGACGCGACGCTCTTTGATACGAGCCTTTTTGCCGGTAAGACTGCGCAGGTAGTAAAGCTTAGCGCGACGCACTTTACCATACTTGTTGACGGTGATAGAGTCAATGAAGGGTGACTCGATGGGGAAGATACGCTCAACACCGATGTTATCGCTGATCTTGCGAACGGTGAAACGTTTCTTAGTACCCTCGCCCGAGATGCGGATTACCACACCGCGGTACTGCTGGATACGCTCCTTGTTACCCTCTTTGATGCGGTATGCAACTGTGATGGTGTCGCCGGGAGCAAAATCGGGATGCTGTTTGCCGGTGGCAAAAGCCTCTTCAGCAACTTTAATTAAATCCATTTTCGTGATTAATTTAAAATGTTAACATTACTCGCAATGATAACAGGCCGCTTGTCCTGCCAGAGATTGCGAAATCGGGTACAAAAGTACGAATTGTTTTTGANATTCCCAAACATTTTAAATTCCGTATCACGAAATTTTTNACTCAATACGCGATATGGCCATCACCATGTTGTTGTCGGCGTCATAGAAGCCCATCGAATCCTCGTCGGCGAGCTGGCTGAAGCTGACGACTGTGGGNAGCAAGCGCGAGGCTGCCTGTTCGACCTCCATGTTGGGACACATCATGCGTGTGCTGCGCAGCTGGCTGAATGTCAGGTCGACATAGCGACCGGCATAGTTGCCGCCNACGTTGTTGCAGCCTGTTGTCATGTTGAAGGTGCCGTCGGCTGTGAATGTGACGGTGTACTCACCCTCGACGTTGACGCTGAGATCCATGTCNCCGAGCATATTGACTTTCCAGCTGCCTACAAGCGACGCGGGCGAAATCTCGTCGGTGCGNTTGTCGAGTGTTACCATCTGGCGGTGCTGGCCGTCCATGAGCACGAGTTGGCCCTCTTTGTTGATGCCGAACAGCTTGACCTGGTTGATGGCTGTGAGGAGTGAGTCTTCAAGTGACATGTCGGGGCACATCATGCGGGTGCCGATTATGCCCGAGAAGTCGAGTTGNCCTTTCTCGCCGGCATANATACCGCCCATCACGCGGTTGCAGCCNGTCGAGCCGAACATGCGGCCGTTAACGACATCAAATGCCAGGTAGGGGGTGGGTTGGTCNGCTGCGATNCTGACGGTGTTGCCTTCGATTTTGGTTACATTCCATTCGCCCGACAGNTCGTCGGCGCCAACGGTGCGGGCTGTGCTGCATGATGACAGTGCCGCTACAANGAGCGCGCTGCCTATTAACAGTGATTTGTTCATACTCTTATTTTGGTTAATGTAGTTAGTATATTCCTNTTTATTATATAATGTATAACACCCGAGGCTGTCAAACTGTTTTGCNGTGCCNGAGGTTAGTGTGAGCCTATCCACAGGCACGCGAGGCCGGCGAGTACGAGGGCGAGGTCGACTGTCTTGGATTTGAGGTTCTTCTCCTTGAACATCAGCGCNCCACACATGAACGACACCACGACGCTGCCGCGGCGCACCATCGACACGACGGCTATCTTGGCGTCGGGGTCGGTGAGCGCATAGAAGTAGACAAAGTCGGCCGCGGTGAGAAACAGGCTGATGAATACTATCGACCATCGCCATTCAAACCGTGTCGTAGCGTGTCGTTTGGGCCACCATATNACAATCATGACTATACCCATGAGGANACATTGGTAGACATTGTACCAGCCCTGAACGGCAATCTTGTTGAGTCCNAGTCCGCCGGTATCGACNGGGCTCATGAGGTACTTGTCGTATAGGCCGCTGGCNGCACCAAGCAGGGCGGCGCCGACGAGACAATATATCCACCGGTTGCGTGCAAACGATATGCCCTCGCGGCGTCCGCTGCGGCTCATGAACCAGAACGAGATGATTGCTATGATAACACCGGCCCACTGCCAAGCGTTGAGGTCTTCACCGAATATGAGCAGCGCGCCCACAATGGTCATCACCGGCCTGGTGGCGTTGATTGGGCCGACGATGGTGAGCGGCAGCTGCTTCATGGCATAGTAGCCAAGTACCCAAGAGCTAAGCACTATGAACGACTTGATGAGGACATAGCGGTGNGTGNGCCANTCGGGCGTCGGCATGTACCATGTCGAGCCTGAACCTATGTGTCCCGAGGCCGACAGCACTATGAGCGGCGTGAAAATCAGGGCACAGAACAGGGTGTTCAGGAACAATATGGGTATGACGGCGTTGTCACGCAGTGAGTGCTTTTTGAACGTATCATAGAATCCTAACAGCGCTGCTGACAGGAATGCAAGGGTTATCCACACGGTGTTTAGGGTGTAGTTGGTGTATGGGTNTGATTACTTCTTAGAGTTGGACGCCGGACGTCGACGCGANCGNTGCAGTCTCAGCACCTGGGCCGAGCGGGCAGGCAGGTACAGTTTGAGCCACTCCTTGCCGGTGGGGGCATAGAGCGGGTCGTTGAGGGTGAGATGTCGCACCTTCTCGTCGATGTTGCCAAAGCCGCCNAAGTCGGGATTGTCGGTTGACAGCTCGACGGTGTATGATCCGGCAGGGGCGAGAATGCCATAGTCGTTGAACGACTTGAAGGGGTTGAAGTTGAACACGAACACAAGGTTGCCGCGTCTGAAGGCCAACACCTGGTCGTCGTCCTTCTCCCACAGCTTCTCGATGCCGAGGTTCTGGAAGTTNTTGACGCCGCTGACGAGGTCGACCATAGCGTTGTCGAACGCGTTNAGGAATTTGTATTGNAGGTCTTCGCGGTCAACGAGGCTCCACTGTCGACGTGCATATTTGTAGCTCCAGTCGTTGCCCTGGCGCGGNAAGTCGATCCACTCGGGGTGACCCCACTCGTTGCCCATGAAGTTGAGGTANCCGCCGTTGATGGTNGCGAGCGTGACAAGGCGTATCATCTTGTGNAGGGCGATGCCTCGTGTCACGGTCATGTCATCGTCNCCNACGGTCATGTGCCAGTACATCTTGTCGTCGATGAGGCGGAATATCACTGTCTTGTCNCCCACGAGNGCCTGNTCGTGACTCTCGACATAGCTGATTGTCTTCTCGTCNTCGCGGCGGTTGGTGAGNTCCCAGAATATCGACGTCGGGTGCCAGTCCTCGTCTTTTTTCTCCTTGAGGGTTTTAATCCAGTAGTCGGGTATGCCCATAGCCATGCGGTANTCGAAGCCTATGCCGCCGTCTTCAACTTTCAGTGCCAGTCCNGGCATGCCGCTCATTTCCTCGGCAATGGTNATNGCGTGAGGGTTGATTTCGTGTATCAGCTTGTTGGCCAGCGTCAGGTAGGTTATGGCGTTGGTGTCCTGGCCGCCGTTGTAGTAGTCGTCATACGACCCGAATGCCTGGCCGAGGCCGTGGTTGTAGTAGAGCATCGAGGTGACGCCATCGAAACGAAATCCGTCGAAATGGAATTCCTCGAGCCAGTATTTGCAGTTTGACAGCAGGAAGTGAAGCACTTCGTTCTTGCCATAGTCAAAGCACAGTGAGTCCCATGCCGGGTGCTCGCGGCGCTCGTCGCCATAGAAGTAGAGGTCTTTGCTGCCGTCGAGATTGCCCAGTCCCTCGTTCTCGTTCTTCACGGCGTGAGAGTGAACGATGTCCATGATGACGGCGATGCCGCGCGAGTGGGCGTCGTCAATGAGCGCCTTGAGGTCGTCGGGCGTGCCGAAACGGCTTGAGGCGGCAAAAAAGTTGCTGACGTGGTAGCCGAACGAGCCATAATAGGGGTGCTCCTGTATGGCCATAATCTGAATGGCGGTGTAGCCNTCGGCNGCGATGCGGGGTAANACGTTGGTGCGGAACTCCTCGNATGTGCCCACGCCTTCTTTCTCCTGGGCCATGCCTATGTGGCACTCATATATGAGCAGGGGCGATANGCGCGGTGTGAACTGCTTGGTTTTCCAGCGGTANGGTTTCTCGGGTTCCCATACCTGGGCCGAGAAAATGTANGTGTTGGGATCCTGGACNACGCGGTTGGCATAGGCGGGAATGCGTTCACCGCTGCCTCCGGGCCATGTCACGAGCATCTTGTAGTGCTGNCCGTGCTTGATGGCGTCGGTCGGGAAATGACCTTCCCAAGTGCCGCCGGCGAGACGTGTGAGGNTGAACTCTTCACGCGGTTGCCAGTCGGAGAAGTCGCCGACGAGGGTGATTGATGATGCGTTGGGTGCCCACTCCCTGAAAGTCCAGCCGTTGGGAGAGCGATGCAGGCCGTAATATTTGTGGGCGTTGGCGAGATCGACAAGCGAGCCACACTCGCGTGTGAGTTCGGCTTCCTTGTCGGCNGCATCGCGGTGACGACCTTCGATGGCGGCTGCAAATGGTTTGAGCCACGGGTCGTTCTTTATTATAGGTAGGATTTTCTTGCGCATTATCGTGAGTTTTTAGACAAATGTTTTATTATTAAAACACACAAAGATATACAAATCCTGCAATAATACAAAAAAAGATGTTAAGAGTAGACGGTGAGNACGATGCGCCGCGGGGTGGCGTGGTCGCGGTACTCACAAAGGTAGATGCCCTGCCAGGTGCCGAGGTTGAGNCGGCGGTGAGTGATAGGAAGGTTGAGCGACGTGCCNGTCAATGAACTCTTGGCATGGGCCGGCATGTCGTCGTCGCCCTCGATGGTGTGCAGGTAGTAGGGTTCGCGNTCGGGCACTATGTGGTCGAGTATGTGTGACATGTCNATGAGCACGTCGGGGTCGGCGTTCTCGTTGATAGTGAGACCGCACGACGTGTGCTTGACGAAGATGTTGAGCAGGCCTGTATCGGGCATNTGGCCGGCGANATGTTGNTCGATGNTGCGGGTGATGAGGTGGCAGCCGCGTCTCGCGGGNGGCAGTACGATTTCGGTCTGGTATATCATAGGTCGACGAGTTGATTGGTGGTGTAGTAGTCGAGGCGGTTGCCGTCGACCATGCGTGTGAGCCCCGGAGTGGCGGCGAGGCGTGGCGAGGGGTGAGTGCCATTATCNCCGAGCTTGGCGGGCGATGTCTCGACACGCGCAANATCCCACAGGNCGTTGTCAATGAACTGTTGCAGCAGGGTCGNNCCGGCCTCGACGAGCAGTGATGTGATGCCGTGGGTTGNGTACAGGGTGGNGAGNATGGCNTCGAGCGGCATGTCNCGGTCAATGATNATGGGCGAGCGACCGAGAATGGCGGCCTCGGGGTTGACAGTGCCNNGGCGGTCGATGATTACNGGCTTTGGGTCTCGGCCACCCCAGCAGCGCACGTTGAGTTGCGGATTGTCGGCGTTGANGGTGGCGGCNGTGGTGAGTATGGCGTCGTGGAGCGAGCGCAGTCGGTGTGTGAGCATGGTGGTAGCCGGGTTGGAGAACCGTGCNGCATTGGGGTCGGCTTCGGTGCGTCGGTGGTCCATGAAATAATCGGCNCTNTGGGCCCANTTGAGGGTTACGAACGGTCGGCCGGTGGTGTGGGCNGTGAAGAATGTGGCATTGAGGCGGCGCGACTCNTCGGCAAGAACGCCNTGNGCGACTTCGACACCGGCATCACGTAACATTGCGATGCCGCGGCCGGCGACTTTTNCGAATGGGTCGACGGCACCTACAACGACGCGTGGTATGCCGGTCTCGATAATGAGGCGCGCGCAGGGTGGCGTCTTGCCGTAGTGTGAGCATGGCTCGAGGGTGACATACATNGTGCTGTCGGTNAGNAAGTGTCGGTCGGCCGGGGCGACGCTGTTGACGGCGTTGACNTCGGCGTGAGCCTGGCCTAANAGACGATGGTAGCCTTCGCCTATGATGCGGCCGTCGTGTACAATNACGGCGCCCACCATGGGGTTGGGCGATGTGTATCCGCGGCCACGTGCTGCNAGCTCGAGGGCGCGTTGCATGTATNGGGTGTCTATNTGTTCCATTTACAAATGCTTATNGGGTTATCGCGGCCTCCCATTCGTGACCGTTGCGGTCGACGGGNGTGACGGCGTAGCGGTAGCCTTTGAGTTTATTGTCGGGGATAGNGAACGACGGGTCGTAAGTGAGNCCCAAGAGGTATTGGGCGNTGTANCCNCCATAGTTGACNGACATGGCGTCGAGGTCGTCAATGTCGGNTGGAATGGCGTANACGGCATAGCGGCACAGTTTGTCGACGGGCTGCCATGTGAGGTGGTTGTTCTTGCGGCTGAGGTGAGTGACCGGGCCCGGGTCGGGCGACGTCTTCCAGTCGTAGGCCGGCGGCAGGGCGGGGNTGGCGTACTGGTTGGCCGCAAGGTGGTTGCCGAAGNGGTTGATGTTGCGGGCGGCGTAGTGNATGGAGCCNGGNGTGCTGCTNGCNGCTTGCTNNCGGTTTATGTCAATCTGGGCACCGCGTTCACGCCATGCGTCGGGNGTATCGCCGCCCTTGTTGGCGAACGAGCTGAGNGANTGGCTGGCGTAGAAGTGTCGGCCAAAGTGGTCGGCTACACNGCTCCACCATGTCGCGATAGGGCCGTAGGGNTTGGTCTTGTGATCGCGGTTCCAGTAAATCTGGGGTGAGACNTAGTCGACGTCGCCGTTGGCGAGCCATGCCAGCGGGTCNCAGTATATGCGGTCGTACATCCAGTCGTTGCCGTGGCACGGTTCGAGTCCGTAGCGTGAGGCGGCCACACCGTTGCCACCGCCGACACCGGCTGGCGAGATACCGAACGCGACGTGGGGTTTGACCTCCTTGATCATGTCGCTGACTGCACTGACCGTGAGGTTGACATTGTTGCGGCGCCAGTCGGCCTGNNTCAGCTTGGTACCGCTCTTTTTCCACTCGTTGAAGTCGTAGCCGCTNCCCAGNGGCAGACGGTCGGGGTAGAAGTAGTCGTCNAATATAAGGCCGTCTATGTCATAGCGTGTGACGATGTCGCGGCACACGTTGACAACATGCTCGCGGGCTTTGGGGTTNCCGGGGTCGAGTATGGCGGTAGTGCGCGCTTTCTCGCGTTTGTTCTTGGGGCGNGTTGTGTATGTGATGAGCATGGGGCGCATCTTGCTGTCAAAACTGTCGGTGTAGGGTGTTGCCGACGAAGAGTAGCGGAACGGGTTGACCCANGCGTGGCACTCCATGCCGCGGCGGTGGCACTCGGCGATGCAGAATGCCAGCGGGTCCCAGTCGTCGGCCGGAGCGGCACCGCGTTTGCCGGTGAGGGCAGCCGCCCACGGTTCGAGTTTAGAGCGGTACATGGCATCGCAGAATGTGCGCACCTGGAACATGACGGCGTTGAAGCCGGCTGNCTGCAGGCGGTCGAGCATCTCGGTCATGGCCCGGCGTTGTGCGNTGGCNGTGGCNGCGTCGGTGCCATTCATCGACGGCCAGTCGAGTCCGTAGATGGTNGCTACCCACGCGCCGCGCATCTCGCGCTTGACNGGNTCGGCTCCATGAGCGCCCAGTGATATGACCGCGAGCAACAGCGATAGGAGGGCNCNANACATTATTATATATGTACGATTCATTTGANGGTGATTTGACGGGTTGATGAGTTGGCGGTGACGCCGGGATTGAGCTGGCTCTGGAGTGTGGCGACNCCCGANGAGAATNGGCCTGGAACGACGACGTTCATAGCGGTNTCGATGACGTAGGTGCCGGGNCGCATTGAGCCGATGAAATAGCGGGTCTCGCTGTCGGTCATCTCGCGGTAGTACCANAGGCCGTCGGTCGACATGTAACGTGACAACTGTTCGACGGGCTCGAGGCAGGCGGCACGGCGGTCNANGACNGTNACGTAGTCGAGNTGGTCGGTGACTTTGATTACAAGCTGTATGTTCACTCGGTCGCCGGGGGTGAGGTCGGAGGCATCGGNGACAGTGGTACCGTCGGTCTTGTTATAGCGCTTGGTTATCGATACCGATGGGCACGAGCTTGCCGGAATGCTGTCCATAGCGGCCACGCGGCGCGAGATTATCGAGCCCATGACAGGCATCGAACCTGACTTGTCGATGGCGAGTGTAGCCGGGGTGCCGGCTACGTCGGCCGAGATGTCGGCTACGGTCANGCCGGGCATCTGAGGTGTGGTGCTGACNACNGCNCGNCCNTTGANNGTGACATCGGCGGTGGNGTTGACNGCGCTCTCAACGTCAATGGCNCCGANCAGGGCGTCGATTGTGGCTGAGGTGGCCGTGCTGTTGCCCCANGAGGTATTGGTNTTGTTGACTATCAGCCATTGGGCNACTGAGTTTATGAGNGCTTTGTCGTCGGGCGTAATTGTCTCGATGGCGTAGAGCAGACGGGCCGCTGCATCGGCGTCGAGNCCATACCAGTGGGTGCCGTTNTCGGCTTTGGTTATAGAGTAAGCCTTGATTGANGCGATGACGCGGCGTNCCATNGTCGGGTAGCCNTTGTGATAGAGAATGATGGCNTCGANNCCCTTGTNGGCGACGGGCTCGTTTTCCCAACGTTTGAGAATNTTGTTGACAGTCAGTTTGATGGCNTTTTGNGCTANGGGCGATGCCTGAGTGCCTCCGAGNCGTGAGCGTATGTAGNTGTAGCTCGTGTAGTCGCCTTTGTTCTTGTTNCGGGTCAGTTCGGTAGCAATCGACAGGTCGATGTAGCCNATGGCNTNGTAGAGCATGGAGCTTACNTTTTTGTCNGANGGCATGTAGCCGCGCTNCTTGAGGCTCGCGAACAGCTCAAGAACACGGTAGGTGGCCCATAACGAAGCNTTTCCGTCAGACGGACACCACTCGAAGCCTCCTTGTGGTGTGGCGAGATTGCNGAGTGTCTTGATNCTGCGGTTGATNACGTCGGTNGTGTTCGACTCGTCAAGCAACANGGCGAGCGATGTGAGACGCTCGGTGTCGCTCATGGCTTCGCGCACCCAGGGAGTNGCTGAGATTGAGAGCTGTTTCAGCTCATCATTGCGGTTAAGCATNGAGGTGAGTGTCGAGTCGCTGCGGTCGCTGTCGAGCCATGATTTGAGNCCNTGACGTATGGCGGGATTGCGTCGCATAATGCCGCGTGCTATTGCGGCCATGTAGAGGCGTGATGCAGCNCCGNTCGATGTGACGGCATCGTCGTCGCCGAGCGAGGGTAGGGCGGTGATGACTTCCCACAACGGGTTGTCGTACATGTAGAGCGTCGTGTTGTTATCGGCGCCGGCCGCAGGTATATCAATCAGCATGTGGGTCGAGTCGGGCTGCATGTAGAACTGAGTCGAGGTGATGACAGGCTGNGAGGCGGGAAGCAGGGGCAGAATAGACTGTTCGCCGTCGGTATAGTTGCCGGCAGTGGCTTTGACACGGTAAATCAGTGCGGTGCCCGTGAGCGGTGCAACGACAGGGGTGCTGACGGTAATCGAGCGGTTGGCTGCAACGGTGTCGGTGAATGTGTGGGCCGACAGTTCGTGATTGTCGGCGTCAAGCAGTGTGACGACGGTAGTAATGTACTGAGTCGAGTCGGTGGCGTTCATCACCGAGGCGCTGACCGAGGCCGAGTCGCCGTAGCGCAGGAAGCGCGGGAGCGTGGGCTGAACCATCACGGGGCGTGAAGCTATGACCTCGCGCTCGAATGTAGCTGTCTGCAGATCGCGGGTGTAGGCAATGCCTTTGAGCGTCCATGTCGTGTTGGCGTCGGGCACGGTGTAGGTGTATGTGAGCCGTCCCTCGGCGTCGGTCGACAGCATCGGCGCAAAGAACGCGAGCGGTATCTCGCTCGGGCGGTAGTTGAATGAGTCATCTTCAGTAATTTCGGCATCTTCAACTTCAGCTTGTTCCTCAACGGCCGCTTCAGATGCGACTCCGGCGGCATAGCCGGTAACAACGACTTCCTCAAGGGAGTCGTACTCTGACTTGGCCCCGTTGTCGGCATCAATACCGGCTGAGGTCGCCATTAACTTATGAAATCTCAAGTTGGTAATGTATGGCGCTCTGCCAAAAGTATGTCCGTAAAGATTGTACAAAGGCAGTTCAATCTCGGGATATTTTAAATTGGGTAATGTGCCCCGGTAATAGCGAGATGAAAATCCTTTTAAGAAATTTGATAATTGCGGGTTGTAATAATATACTCCGTTTACATCAAAATCGAAATTGGATTGAGCGATAGAGAGTAATGCCTTTGATTGCATAGCCATAATCAGATACGCTTCAGAGGGTTGATCGCCGAAATTGACTTTAAATGAAATCTGTTCGTTTTCAAGCGGCGTGACTTTGTCGCGGAATGATTCTATTTCAACGTCAAGTTGAGGGGTGATGCGTTTGATGTCGACCGTTGCAGTTGACTGTTTACAGTCATATATTGTTGTCAGACTCAGTTTTATGTTTTTAGCTTCTGACGGTAGGGTAATGGGGATATACTCCATGCCGCCTTTTGAAGACACCCAGTACTGCGAGTCCATGACTCCATCTACAACCTTGGCAATCAATATAGGGGTGCCTTTTTCCTCGGTGCCAATCAGTAGTTTGACTTGGCTGGCATCGGTAGTGAGGTTTGTTGTCGGAATAAACATGCGTCGACCGGGAAGTGAGGGGCCGCTGGTGCGATATAGTGTGATGTTATTGAATATGGCTATATCGGCGAGGGTGGTGTCACGCGGCGTAACGCATAGTTTGTAGCTGCCGGGCTTGATTTGGGGCATTGGATCGCTGAGATTTACAGCAATGGTATCGGACCCGCTTATCAGGCTGTAGTCGAGGTCGATAGTGTGAGGATTGCCCATCGCATCAAGCACATCAACCTTGATGGCTGACAAGTTTTTGTCAATGTCAAACGGGCCATAGGATTTAAGACTTATATCGTATGGCTTGCCGAGGTTGATGATTTGTGAGCAGCTGCAAGTTTCTCCCGATTGTGATGTGACGTCAAACGAAATACGAAATCCATCAGAATCGGAAGGAGATAAATCAAACAGATGCTGAGGTATTGTTATACTGATATTACCATTGGTGTCGGTAACTGTGTCTGTTGTCCAGAATGGCCTGTCATTGCGGGCGTAGTACCAGCTGTACAGTTCGGCATCGGCAAGTTCAACCGATACACGTGCACCGGCGACAGGAAATCCGCTGTATGTCTTGGCCTGGCAAGTAACAGTGAAGATGCTGTCGGGATTTGTACCACGTTTATACGAGGATACTGTTGCTGTGAATGTTGGCAGTTTGTAGTCATTGACCTTAAAATAAGCATTATCGATCTCGTCGTCTTCGTTATCGAATACGGTGATTGTATAGTTGCCCGACAAACCATCATCGGGCAGCCTGGTACAACCGCTGGCGCGGCCACTGTTGTCGGTTGTGACCTTAATCGAGTCGATAAGGCTGTGGTTGGCATCAAAAAGTTTGACACAAACATCAGTGTTGGTGTCGAGATGATGCTCATCACGTCGGGAGCTATATAAGATTAAACTCCATTGAACACTGTCGCCGTGATGATACAGTGGCAGTGATGTGAATATCGCGGCCGATTGGTAAAAGTTATCTATGTGAGTGGATTTGTAGGAATAGGCCGGCGTGCAAGATACGATTTNGTTGTCGAGACTGAACAACATTGTGCCTTCGCTCTTGATTTGGNTTTGCTTGACTGTGCCTTCGGCATTGGTGATACCAAGATTTTTAAGTTGATCTGAATTGTTGTTGCGTTGGGTGATAGANACCCCTTTGACCGGTTGGCCGGTGGTAGCATTGAGGGCATAAGGATAGGCNATGCCGTCATAGCTTATTATAGTTGGCGCTATGTCTGAGCATATAACNGTTATGGGATAGTTGTTNCGGCTGTCTTTCTCGCTTAGTGCGTCATATGTACCCCAAACGTAATATACGCCGGGCTGTGTAATCGGTATCTCGACAACAGTATCGNTCTTGAATGGAAGAGGTCGTGTCGCAGTCTCAATATTAATTACTTTGCTCGGATTAGAAAGCAGTTCTTTGGTCAATGTTGCACGCGANTTTAGATTTGCNTCGGTGAGTGGANGCTGTGNTATTTTGATAGCGAANTTGCTGAGATTGTCATACNTGACATTTACCTTTAAATTCGAGCCCGGGGCCACGTTCGATTGTGTNTTGATATTCAGTGCAGGCTGNTCGAGTTGGGCGAGTTTGGTTCTGATGAGGTTGATGCGGAAGTAGTTGGGGTAGAGGNCGATGGCCTGGGTNAGNAGTGGCGCGAGGTCGTCGCTATTGTAACAGCGGCCAAGGGCTTCGACGCTCCAGTCGTGGCCGCGATACTGCTCATATACGGCTATATATGCNCTGTTTATGTCTGCGTTAGAGGTAAGCTGTGACATAAATTCGATGTCGTTGAGAGTTGCGTTGAGGCGCGGCGGCAGTCGGTCGGGGTGNGCCGAGATCCAATCGANGTAGAGGGCGTGTATTTCACGGCTCTCNGGGCTAATGGCCGCGTAGGCNGGCAAAGGTTCTATTGCCAGCTGAGGCATCACATAGCGGGCNGGCAATATCGAGTTGTATTCGGTNCGCAATTGTTGCTTGATGCTGATGGCNCTGTTGACCACCATGTCATAGAGGGTGGGGTAGAACGTGGCGGTGTATTCGTTAGACTTTATGACCGATTTCCAGTCGGTAACCGGTGATGCCAGCAATGAGGCNCGCGGTGTGAGTGCCGAGTCGAGCAGGGCGTTGATGCGTNGGCGGAACTGGGCNCCGCTCCACTCGGTGTAATCGGCCGANATNGAGTCGAGCGGTATCTCGCGGCGGTCGTAGTTCCAACGGTTGTCAAAATACANGTCTTTGTAGATTGTGGCCTGNAGCAGATTCAGCAGTGACTTGACACATTGGTCNTGTTCGATGCGGGTTANCGAGTCGATGCGTGAGATGGCCGGTGTGAGCAGTTCGGGCGACACGCAGTCTCGTGCAATNGAGTAGCAGACGAGCGAGTTGACCACCTCGACTCCGTCNCCNCTGTCGAGCGCNCTTTTCAGTCGCTTGTCGGCGTCNGCTGCAANCTTGTCGGGAAAGGCAAAGTCGGGACCGTCAGAANNGGTTGTCGCTGTNGGNGTTAATGGACGTAATTTGNCTGTAGATGAGCTTTTTGTCACGTTTTGTCCAACGGCGTCGAAAGACAAAAAAGCCCCGACGGCAGTGAGTGCTATCAGGGCANTTTTAATGCTGAATCTTGTCATAGTGTTTTGATTAGGGTTGAACTGCCTCCAANGGGGTGAGGCAAGGCAGGGCAGGCCNTGNTAGGTTATGACCTGTNAGGTTGTGNTATTTCTTGGGNTGGCGGCGATTCTGATTGTGCTGCTGCATGAGCGCGCGGTTGAATTTGAACTCGGCGCGTTTAAGCTTGAGCATCTGTTTTTTAGTCAGTATCGTCTCAAATTTGGCTTTNGCTTCGTTCTCAATCGACCATTCCTGATAGCGCTGTGAGTACATNGCTTCGATGGCAGCGTCGATGTCGGCCTCGCTGGCGTCGGCGTTGTCAAAGGCTTTCTTCTCGAGCGCNCGNGTACGTGAGCCTACAGCGCGGATATCGGCGTCCATTTTGTCNTAGATGGCAAAGAACGGCTCGGTCTGATCGGGCGTCAGCTCGAGCTCCTTGGCAATGAAGTCGTGTTTCTTGGCTCGCATTTCCTTGAACCAGCGGTCGCGGTTGGAGTCGTTGTCTTGAGCTACGGCTGTGAATGAGATCTGCGCCATGACGACGAGAGCCATTAAAGAGAATANAAGTCGCTTACCCATAGTGTCTGTTCTAATCAATCAAAAGTTAAAATCGTTGGGGNTGAATCCTTCGGCATACAGTTCGTCGAGCAATTGGTCGCCGCTGTAGTCGTCGATGACATAGTCGATGATATAATCGTCCTGACCGGGTGTNACTGTNGCTATAAGCGAGTTGTCGTTGAGTGTCGANGCGTTNTTGTGTATCATCGAGAACATGTTCATCATGCACCATATACCGGCAAACATNGCGGCCATGTAGACGAACGGACGTATGCGCTGCCAGCGNGTGGGCGGTTCGAGCGTCTTGACCGGCTGTTTCTCGAGCTCGTTCTCGGGCAACTGTGAGATCATGTCACGAGCAAACGACTCGAAATAGTTCTCGGGAACCCGCATGCCGTCNGGGTGACCGGGGCGGTCGAGGACGCTGTTGTTATAGGGTTTTGTTGCCATTTTCAGTTGTCGTTTTTATGGTTAAGTGTATTAATTTTCAATATCTATGTATTTAGACGNCTGTGNCGGTGTAAAGTTTAATCGCTCTCGAGATATTGTTCGATTTTTTTCACTGCCAGGTGGTAAGATGCCTTCAGTGCCCCGACCGATGTGCCTAANATCTCGGACATCTGCTCGTATTTCATCTCGTCGAAGTATTTCATGTTGAATACCAGTCGCTGTTTCTCGGGCAGTCGGGCTATGGCCTTGCGCAGTTTTATTGACAGCTTGTCGCCGTCNATCCACTCGTCGGCCTCGATGGTATTGGCTATCGAGGCGGCTTCGTCGTCAAGCGATATGTCCTGACGGCGACGTTCACGNTCAAGGTGTGACAGGCTCTCGTTGATGGCAATCTTGTANAGCCATGTCGACAGCCGGGCGTCGCCGCGNAAGTTGTCGAGCGCCTGCCATGCTTTCATGAATGTGTTTTGCAACAGGTCGTTGGCATCGTCGTGTGAGTTTACCATGCGACGTATCTGCCAATACAGCGGTTCGCTGTATCGGTTGATTACTTCGCCGAACGCNGCGCGGCATGTAGCCGGTTCGCGCAGNCGCTGTACAAGATCGATATCGTCTTCGGGTAAACTCTTGCTCATATCACCGTAAAGGTACAAAAAAGAATTCAGATATTAAAATTCANCGTCNTGTACNTCAAATTTTGATATAGACGTGGCGTCGCTCGAGAATGTAGCCGGGAATCCAGTTGAGCAGGACGAATCCGAGTGCCCATAGCAGCGATGCGAGCTGTGGATTNTGGCCCGAAAGCGGGTCGAGNANGGTGTAATACACCCACCCGTTGATGGCNACCGTACCATCACTGACGGGTGACGGCACGCGTATCGTGTAGAGAATGTANGCAAGGACNGCGCTNTGGACGTAGAGGTAGAGCGGATTGATGCCGAAGGCGTGGAAGAAGCCNGCCCAACGACGGTAGCCGCGCACGTCNATTATCCATATCAGCAGNGCGAGCAGTTGGGCTGCCAGACCGCAGGTTGTGAGCACGAAAGTAGGNGACCANACTTTCTTGTTGATTGGCAGGCCGTAACTGANCAGCAGCCCGGTGAATGTCATGATGGTNCCGACTATAAACAGCCGNTTGAGCTGGCGCCGGCGGTCGGNGGTNGTGCAGATGAGGCTGCCGCAGATGAAGCCTATGAGCACNTGNGCTATGGACGGCAGTGTGCTTAACANTCCCTCGGGGTCGANTGTGANNGGTGTCGCCNAAGGCATNGTCGGTGTACATGTGATTGGCACCGAGNACAGCGCGGTCAAAACGGGCNATGATGTTGCTGTCGGNATACTCGAATCCGTCGCCGGCTATCATGATGACGGNGTAGNCTGCGAGTAGTCCGCCGGCNACCCAGGGCAACCACTTGTGTCGCAGTGTGATNGCGAGCAGNGCACCGGCNCCGTAGCTTAGTGCGAGGCGCTGGAGCACGCCGAGTATGCGCAGGCGGGCGAAGCTGTTGGCGGCTTCGGAGGCCGGCATACCGTTGGCAAAGTAGCCGAACATGAAGTTTGAAAGCCAGGTTAGGCCTATACCGATCGCGAAGATTATCAATGCGCGTCTCAGAATTTTGGTNATNGTGGCGCGNGTNGGGCTGAAGTTNCCCTTGCGCAGTGACATATAGGTCGACACGCCCATCATAAACATGAAGAACGGGAATACAAGGTCGGTTGGTGTGAGACCGTTCCATTNGGCATGGCGCAGGGGCTCAAATGCTGANGCCCAATTGCCGGCGTTGTTGACCAGTATCATGCCCGCTATGGTCATGCCGCGCATAATGTCGAGTGCNAGCAGGCGCTTGTTTTCAGTAGATTTCATGGTAAGTTGTGGTGTTGGTTGTAATCTTGAAGTTGTGATGAACGCGAGCGAGGCTGCCGTTCGGTATATAGTGAATCGGCAGCCTCGCGCTGTGGGGTGTCATANGCCTCGCCTGTGGGCGGGGTGAATTTATTTCTTCTTGACGTTGCCGTAACGGCTCATGAACTTGTCGACGCGACCGGCGGTGTCAACGAGCTTCTGCTTACCGGTGAAGAAGGGGTGAGAAGAGCTGGTGATTTCGAGTTTTACCAGGGGATAAGTAACGCCGTCAATCTCGATGGTCTCCTTTGAAGCTACGGTCGAGCGGGTGATGAAAATCTCCTCGTTAGACATGTCTTTGAACACGACCTCGCGATAGTTTGAAGGATGGATGTCTTTTTTCATTTTATTACGTCTATTTTACTATGATTCAACATTTTGATGAGTTGCTGGTAAGGCGACTCTATTCGTAATGGCGTGCAAATTTAGTGATAATTCCTTAGCTCACAAAATTTCGGGCCAACTTTTTGACTATTCTCGCTTTTTATTCATTAGTTTTTGTGCCAGTGTCCGTCCCATAGCATTGCGTGAAAAACTCGAAATATATGTCTTTCGTGCGTTTTCACCGAGTTCTTTGAGTCGATCCCGGTCTTTTAATAGTGCCGAAAGGCGACGAGCAGCCCTTTCTACATCACGTGGCAAGTATATGCCGTCTACATTATCGGTAATATACATTTCAGACAATGTGGAGGGCGATGTTACGGCTACAGGTATACTCATCATCATTGAGTTGAGCAGCACGGTGTCGCCCGAACAAATATTCGGATTCTCGATCGGTATCACTGACAACGCAGCGTTTGCTATATACGGAAAGGCTTCGTGGCCTATAATGTCGGTGTGATGTTCCACATTTTCGGGCAACTTATAGCCGGGATTCCATGCGTCGGCAAGGATTATGAGTTTGAAATCTTTTAGTTCGGGCTGACGCCAGACGTCGCATAAGAAATCGAAGTCGCGGTTGGATCGTCCGATTGATAAAATGTAAGGCGTGCTGTTCGGTGAGGGTAGCTGGCGCCATTCTTCAGCATTATCGGGAGTACCGAAGTGTGTTACGATAAACCGGTCGGAGTGGATGCCTAACTGGTCGCTGACCGATTGGGCATAATTATTTGATAGTACATGGAAGAAATCGATATATCTATTGTCGGTACAATATTTCATGTACCGTTTGTAGATGCGTCCTATCAGCCCGTGTTTTTCCTTATATGTATAATTTACCGATACAAGGGTTATATTGCTGTTTCGGCTGCCAAACAGGCGGGAATAGAATGCAAAGTTATTGGCGTAAAATTGTTGCCATGCCAGAACTATGCGGTAGTTATGGCGTTTTCTCCATGCCTTGAATGCAAATGTGAAAAATGACCCGTAATAGAGAACCTTTCCTTTCAGTGTATTCTTGGAGATTTTTTTCTTGAACGAGCTTTCGATGACGAACGGCTCGTTAATAATCTCGCTGACACTATCGGCGAACGATTGAACCTCGGACGGGGCGCAATCGGCAAGAATTACGTTATAGGGCTTGGTTTTCTTCATGGGTACTTGACGGTAAATAGTAGTTGGCGATAGCGAAATATCACCCGACCGACATTACAATCGGCCGGGTGATTTCAGTCTATATATGGTCTTGATTACTCAAACTCGATGAGGGGTGCATCGGTGCCGACAACCTCTCCTGGTTCAACGAATATCTGCTTGATGGTGACGGGCTTCTCGGCCTCGACGTCATTCTCCATCTTCATTGCCTCGTACACGAGCATGATGTCGCCCTTCTTGAGCTGGTCGCCCTTCTTGACGTTGACCGAGATGATTTTGCCACCCATAGGTGCGCAATATACCTCGCCGGTGATGGGTTCGAAGCGAGCGCGGCGAGCCTCTTCCTCGGCGGCTTTCTGAGCAGCGAGTGCTGCAGCCTTGGCGGCGTACTCGGCGTCACGGCGGCGGCGCAGGAAGGGGTTGGCTACGTTGGGAAGAAGTTCGAGCAGCAGCTCCTCCTCCTTGTTTGAAGCCAGGGGTACGTTGTCATACTCGGCAATCTTGGGGTTGGCGGGTTTCTTGTAGCTCGACACGTCATAGTCGTGCTCGACGGGGCTGCCGGTGATGAGCTCGCGGAAGGCGGGATCGACGGGAACAGGAGTTTTGCCGTATTCGCCCTTGACGAGCGCGATGAACTCGTTGCTCTTGGTGGTGTAGTCGGGGTTGCCCTTGCGGCGGTCGATGGCGAGGTTAACGGCCTGCGAGCCTACGATCTGGCTGGTGGGTGTTACCAACGGAATCAGACCTGCGTCGCGGCGAACCTTGGGAATGAGGCGCATGGCGTCCTCAAGCAGATCCTCGGCCTTGAGGGTCTTGAGCTGTGCCACCATGTTTGAGTACATGCCGCCGGGAACTTCGGCGTTCTTGACAAGTTCGTTGGGAGCGGGGAAGTTGAAATACTTCTCGATGGCGTGGCAGGCGTCGAGCATACCCTGTTCGTCGCCGGCGCGGCCACATTCGATGGCGCGGTCAAACAGTGTGTCAATCTCGGCGGGCAGTTTGTCGGTGAGCGGGTCAAACTCGTTGGGGAACGCATCGGCCTTGAGGTCGTATGCGGCCAGCGATTTGCGTATCTCTTTAAGCTCGGCGCGAATCTTGGCTACGACCTTCATGTCGACCTCGACCTCGATGCCGAGTTTCTGGCAGAATACATAGATGAGCTCGATGGCCGGAGCTGCCGATCCGCCGCCAAAGTACCAGATGTTGGTATCGAGTATGTCGACACCGTTCATCACAGCCATCACTGACGATGCGAGACCATAGCCGGGGGTACAGTGGGTGTGGAAGTCTACGGGTACCTTAACGGCTGCCTTCAGCTTGGAAATTATCGAAGCTGCACGCATCGGGTTGACCAGGCCGGCCATATCTTTCAGCGTGATTATCTTGGCACCGAGACGCTCCATCTCGATTGCTTTGTTCACGAAATACTCGTCGGTGAAAATCTTTTCAGGTTCCTTTGCCTTCTTGCCCAGCAGGCGGTCAAAGAATCCGAGTTTCACGGGCTCGACTTTGGGGTCGACTGTATAGCAGACAGCGCCGTCGGCTATGCCGCCCAGTTCGTTAATCAGTTTGATCGACTCTTTGACGTTGTTGATGTCATTGAGGGCGTCAAAGATACGCATAACGTTCAGACCGTTGGCGATAGCCTCTTTGTAGAAGCCTTCAAGTACCTCGGTGGGGTAGGGCTTGTAGCCGAACAGGTTGCGTCCGCGCGACAGTGCTGACAACAGCGATTTGCCTTTCATTACGCGGCTTACGCTGCGCAGACGATCCCACGGCGACTCGTTGAGATAGCGCATCACTGAGTCGGGCACGGCTCCGCCCCACACCTCGAGAATGTAGTAGCCGGCGTTTTCGTAATAGGGGAGCAGGCGGTCGATGTCGCTCTGGGGCATGCGGGTCGCAAAAAGTGACTGCTGACCATCGCGCATGGTCAGGTCTCTGATTTGTAGCTTCTTAGTAGCCATATTTGTTTAATTTATGATTATTCGACTGTGTTATGTCTATAATTTTCAGCCGCAAAGTTACTAAAAGAAATGTTATTGCGGAATTATTTCCATAATTATTTACAGCTCCATAGTTATATAAACAAAGAAGTCGACCCGTTCGAGGGGCGACTTCCTTGGTGACCCATACAGGATTCAAACCTGTAACCTTCTGATCCGTAGTCAGATGCTCTATTCAGTTGAGCTAATGAGCCATTTTGTGCAGCTGTTGTCACTGCTTTCTCTTTAAGTAGTGACCCATACAGGATTCAAACCTGTAACCTTCTGATCCGTAGTCAGATGCTCTATTCAGTTGAGCTAATGAGCCATTTGCTTCGGGATAGCTCCCTTTTGCGGCTACAAAATTACTGCCAATTTTTGAAACTGCCAAATATTTTAATGAAAAATTTACGATAATTTTACTAATAGGCTGATATATAGTGTGATTAGGCTTGTCTAATGAGAAAATTGCAGAAATTTTGTGTTAATTGTTGTAAAGGCGCGAGAATAATACTAATTTTGTAGCGTAAAGCGCTGTGCCGCCACGCCACTTCATTATGACGGCACTGCTACACATTAATTATATATAAACAATCATAATTTAAATCATATCATTATTAATAACAATTAATCTCTTATGTGGTTAACTAACTCATCTTTAGGCAGAAAGCTCGTGATGGCAATCACCGGTGCTTGTCTTGTCCTATTTGTAACATTTCACTGTCTGATGAACAGCGTAGCCATCTTGTGGCCTGAGGCTTACAACACGATTTGTTTCTTGTTGGGCGCCAACTGGTATGCACTCGTTGCTTCTGCAGGTCTCGCACTGCTGTTTGTCATTCACATTTTGTACGCCGTATGGCTGACAGTTCAGAACCGCAAGGCTCGTGGCAACGACCGCTATGCAGTCACCTCGAAGCCCAAGCAGGTTGAGTGGGCTTCACAGAACATGCTCGTGCTCGGTATCGTAATCCTTGCATTCCTGGTGCTTCACCTCGTGCAGTTCTGGAGCAAAATGCAGCTCGCCGAGCTCATGGGCAATCACGAGCCCGATCCCGCTAACGGTATCTACTTCATCGACCAGGCCTTCAAGTGCCCCGTGACCGTTGTAGCCTACGTTATCGGCTTCATCGCCCTTTGGTTCCACATGACCCACGGTTTCTGGTCTATGTTCCAGTCAGCCGGTTGGGACAACGGCATCTGGATGCCCCGTCTCAAAACCATCGGCAACTGGTGGACATCAATCGTCGTAGTTCTCTTCCTGGCTCAGGCTGCTGTGTTTACTATCCGCGCCAACCGTGCCTGTGACTGCGAGGTGTCTAAAGAGTGGAATGCCCTTGCAGGCGAGACCGTTAGCTGCTGCTCTGTTATCGAAGTGATCGAGGCTGAGGTAGTCGAGACTCCCTGCTGCAAGGCTGCCGAGGGTGAGTGCTGCAAGGCCGCCGAGGGCGAGTGCCAGGGCGAGTGCGCTAACTGCGAGAATAACCAAAACAACCAAGACTAATTCTATTTTTTCAGACAATGGCAGACATTAAGAATCTCGAAGGGATGATTGATTCAACTCCCATCATGAAGGACTTTGCTGACATCGAGTCGAGTAAACTTCCCGAATATCAGATCGACAGTAAGATCCCCGAAGGTCCCATCGCTGAAAAGTGGACCAACTATAAAGCTCATCAGAAACTCGTTAACCCCGCCAACAAGCGCAACCTCGACATCATCGTCGTAGGTACAGGTCTGGCAGGCGCATCAGCCGCCTCGACCCTTGGCGAGCTCGGTTTCAACGTGCTCAACTTCTGCATTCAGGACTCACCCCGCCGCGCTCACTCAATTGCAGCTCAGGGTGGTATCAACGCAGCCAAGAACTATCAGAACGACGGTGACTCGGTTTACCGCCTGTTCTACGACACCGTTAAGGGCGGCGACTTCCGCTCGCGCGAGGCCAACGTATATCGTCTCGCCGAGGTTGCTAACAACATCATCGACCAGTGCGTACAGCAGGGCGTTCCCTTCGCTCGCGANTACGGCGGNCTNCTCGCNAACCGTTCNTTCGGTGGNGCNCAGGTANNNCGTACATTCTANGCCAANGGNCAGACCGGTCAGCAGCTCCTNCTCGGTGCATACGCATCACTTAANCGCCAGATCCAGAAAGGCACCGTTAAGTCATTCAACCGTCGCGANATGCTNGACATCGTCATGATTGACGGTCGCGCACGCGGTATCATNGTCCGCAACCTCGTTACCGGCGAACTCGAGCGCTACGCCGCACACGCCGTCGTGCTCGCTACCGGTGGTTATGGCCGCACATTCTTCCTGTCAACCAACGCTATGGGCTGCAACGGCTCGGCTGCTGTACAGGCATTTAAGAAAGGCGCCTACCTCTCTAACCTCGCTTTCACACAGATNCACCCCACCTGTATCCCCGTACACGGNGAAGACCAGTCTAAGCTCACCCTTATGTCTGAGTCGCTCCGTAACGACGGCCGCATCTGGGTACCCAAAAAGAAAGAAGACGCCGAGGCAATCCGCGCCGGCAAGAAGAAACCCACCGACATTCCCGACGAGGATCGCGACTTCTATCTCGAGCGTCGTTATCCCGCCTTCGGTAACCTTTGCCCCCGCGACATCGCCAGCCGCGCAGCCAAGGAGCGTTGCGACGCAGGCTTCGGNGTAGGNACCGGCAACGCCGTTTACCTCGACTTCAAGTACGCNATCCAGCGTCTCGGCAAGGACGCCGTTAAAGACCGTTACGGTAACCTCTTCGACATGTACCAGATGATCTCTGACGACAACCCCTACGAGACCCCCATGATGATCTTCCCCGCCAGCCACTACACAATGGGCGGCATCTGGGTTGACTACGAGCTCCAGACCTCAGTCAAGGGCCTCTTCGCCATNGGNGAGTGNAACTTCTCTGACCACGGCGCTAACCGTCTCGGTGCATCAGCCCTCATGCAGGGTCTCGCCGACGGCTACTTCGTACTTCCCTANACAATGCAGAACTACCTCAGCGACCAGATCAAGGTGCCTCACTTCCAGACCAATGCACCCGAGTTTGANGCCGCCGAGAANGCTGTNCGNGAGCGCATCAACAAGCTCATGAANATCAAGGGTACCAAGTCACCCGACGAGATTCACAAGCGCCTCGGCCACATCATGTGGAACCTCGTAGGCATGGGCCGTACACTCCAGAGCCTCGTTAANGCNACNGCCGAGATCGAGGAAGTTCGCAANGAATTCTACTCTGACCTCCGCATCGTAGGTAAGGCCGACGACCTCAANACCGAGCTCGAGAAAGCCCTCCGTCTCGAAGACTTCCTCGTTATNGCCAAGATGATGGCNATCGACGCNCTCAACCGCAACGAGTCTTGCGGCGCACACTTCCGCGAGGAATANCAGACAGCCGACGGCGAGGCAGCCCGCCGCGACGACGAGTACATGTATGTAAGCTGCTGGAAATACACCGGCGACAACGAGAAGCCCATCCTTCTCAAAGAGCCCCTCAAGTACGAGGCCATCAAGGTGCAGACCCGTAACTACAAATCATAAACTCCACACTAACGTCCAAATAACTGAAAACAATGGAACATACAATAACAGTAAACCTCAAGATTTGGCGTCAGCGCGGACCTAAAGAAAAAGGTAGCTTCGCCAACTACACTGTAGCCAATGTATCAACCGGAAGCAGCTTCCTCGAGATGCTCGACATGCTCAACCAGCAGCTCGTCGAGAAAGGCGAGGANCCNGTAGTCTTCGACAGCGACTGCCGCGAAGGTATCTGTGGCATGTGCTCGCTCTACATCAACGGACACCCCCACGGTCCCGTACANGGCATCACCACCTGCCAGCTCCACATGCGCAAATTCAACGACGGCGANACCATCACCATCGAGCCCTGGCGTTCAGCNGCCTTCCCCGTTGTACGCGACCTCATGGTCGACCGCAANGCCTTCGATAANATTCAGCAGGCCGGCGGTTACGTATCGTTCAACTGCGGCGGTGCCCCCGACGCCAACGCTACCCCCATNTCTAAAGAGGTAGCNGACGTCGCCATGGACTCAGCAACCTGCATCGGTTGCGGCGCCTGNGTTGCAGCTTGTAAGAACGGTTCAGCCATGCTCTTCGTGTCAGCCAAGGTTAGTCAGTTCGCCCTTCTTCCCCAGGGTCAGGTCGAGCGCGCCCGTCGTGCCCGCGCCATGGTCAAAAAGATGGACGAGCTCGGATTTGGTAACTGCACCAACACCGGTGCATGTGCCGCCGAGTGCCCCAAGAACATACCTTTGAGCAACATCGCCCGCCTCAACCGCGAATTCCTTAAAGCCAAAATCAAAGACTAAGCTTTAAGCCCACATTATTATATAAAGGTTGTGATACCCACGTGTCACAACCTTTATTTTTTTGAACCCACCACCCGCTAACGCGCCGAAACTGGTAGGAACACGAATTTTCGCGTCCGCCGCAACCAAGTCCACACTCACACCGTGCTGCGAATTTTATTGTGCCACCACACGCCAACTCACCGACACCGGTAGGATCGCGAATTTTCGCGTCCGCCGCAACTCCGTACCTTACCGAGTCGCACAGCGACGATGTTCTATTTATTCATTTTGCATCTAAAATTGTATAAATATCGAACAAATATCCACCAACCATCAAAAAAAATGTGCATACTGCAAATCGTATCACAAAACCCTCCGCCGCAACCTAATTCGGTGATTTACCGCCAACTAAACGCTATATGTTTTACAGCATAACTATAAAACAGTGTTATGAAATTGTTAAAATGCCGACAAAAATGTCGAATTTCTTTAATTTTAGCAATCTTTTGTCTATCTTTGCACGAAATTGTTTAAATCAACTTAAAAAGTATCAACATAACACTTAAAACACGGATACAAATTACATCGCTATACAAACAACCCAATCACCCCTAAAAACAATAAGAATTTCAATCAATATTATGTCTAATTAAATTATTAGTATGAAAAAGCTGTTTCTATTACTAATGACTGTTATCCTGACAACCACCTGCGCCTTCGCACAGGCCGGTCTGATCAAAGGTACAGTCGTTTCAGCGAGCGATAACGAGCCCCTGCCCGGTGCTACCGTTATAGCTCCCGATGGACAGGGTGTTGCCACCAATCTCGACGGCGAGTTCCAGATTCGCGTTGCCAAAGGTGCCATCCTTAAGGTTTCCTATGTAGGTTATCAACCCGCTGAAGTTGCCGCCGTTGATGGTATGGTAATTAAGCTCACCGAGGGTGATAACCGCATGGACGAGGTTCTTGTCGTTGCTTACGGCACGGCTAAGAAATCGGCTTACACCGGTTCTGCCTCACAGGTTAATTCCAAAGAAATTGAAAACCGTATGGTTACCAACCCCATCAACGCCCTCAAGGGTGAGGTGTCGGGTGTACAGATCCTGAGCTCTAACGGTCAGCCTGGTTCGGTTCCCACCGTCCTCGTGCGTGGTGTCGGCTCTATCAACGCCTCTACATCACCTCTTTATGTACTTGACGGTGTGCCCGTTGAGTCTGGTGACATACCTCAGCTCAATACAATGGACATTCAGTCGATGACCGTCCTCAAAGACGCTGCTGCCGCTGCCCTTTATGGTGCACGTGGTGCCAACGGCGTTATCCTCATCACCACCAAGCGTGGTTCTGAGGGCGAGGCTAAGGTTACATTCGATGCGCGTTGGGGTTCTAACTCACGTATGATTCCTAACTACGACGTTATCAAATCGGCTGCTCAGTATTACGAATTAGCTTATACCGCTCTCTATAACGGTAATCTGATGGCTCATAATCCCGCTGAGGCTCACGCTATGGCTAACAGAACCCTTATGGCTACCGACCCCACCAATACTGCTTTTGGTGCCGGCTACAACATCTGGACTGTGCCCAGCGGACAGGCCCTCATCGGTACCAATGGTAAGCTTAACCCTAACGCTACTCTTGGTTATAGCGATGGTCTGAACTACTTTACTCCCGATAACTGGGCCGACGCTTCATTCCAGAACGGTCTTCGTCAGGAATATTCACTCAGCATTTCGGGTGGCACTGACCGCTTCAACTACTATGCAAGCGCCAGCTACCTTGGCGATGACGGTATCGTACGCGGTTCTGATTACGATCGTTTCGCTTCTCGTCTCTCGGTCGAGTACCAGGCCAAGTCTTGGTTGAAACTCACCAGCAGCCTCTCTTACACTTACGTTAACAGTGGCTCTCCCGATTCTCAGACAAGCGGTGACTATAACTCTGGTAGTAATGCCTTCATGATGGCCAACACCGTTGCTCCCATCTATCCTATGTTCATTCGCGATGCCAATGGCACTGTCCTCATGGACAAATCAAACGGCAATCCCGTATATGACTACGGTGACGGTCAATACAGCAAGGGTATCCGTAACTTCTACAACAAGAACAATGCTGTGTCTGACCTCATCTATAACACCAACGAGTATCTGATGGACGTTCTCAACACCAAGTGGGGCGCTATCCTTACTCCCGTTAAGGATCTTACTGTTACCGGTACTGTTGGTTACTATCTCGACAATACCCGTTATCACGAGGTGCTCAACAATCTCTACGGTCAGATGGCCGAGTACGGCGGTTCTGCTACTCAGCAACAGTCTCGCACGCGTGCTATCAATCTTCAGGCCCTTGCTACTTACAAGCACACTATCGCCGACGTTCACAACCTCGACTACCTCTTGGGTTATGAGAGCTACGACTATAACAACGAGGGTGTACAGGCTGTCGGTTATAACCTGTATCAGCCTGGCGTGTGGGCAGTGAATAACACTCTCAACAACGACCGCCGCAAGGGTTACGGTAGCTCTTCAAGCTATGCAACACGTGGCATCTTCGGCCGTATCAACTACGATTACTCAGGCAAATACTTCGGTAGCGTTTCTTATCGTCGTGATGCTTCTTCACGTTTCGCTCCCGACAATCGTTGGGGTAACTTCTTCTCGGTATCTGCCGCATGGGACATCGCCAAAGAGGCATTCATGTACCAGTACACCAACCTCGACATGCTTAAGCTTAAAGCTTCATTCGGTCAGCAGGGTAACGACGGTATCGGCAATAACTATGCTTACCTCGACCAGTATGCACTCTCTGGTGCCGATTCTTGGTCAGACAACAACCTCGCTTACAAGGGCAACCCCGAGATCACCTGGGAGACTTCAAACTCGTTCAATGCCGGTTTTGATTTCAGCTTCTTCAAGGGTCGCGTAATGGGTACTCTCGAGTACTTCCAGCGTCAGACTTCTGACATGCTCTATAACAAACCCGTTCCCCCGTCAAACGGCTACGACTTCATTCCTATGAACGTAGGTTCGATGCGCAACAACGGTATGGAGCTCGAGCTTCGCGTTCGTCCTATCCAGACCCGTGACATCACATGGGAGATTATGCTCAACACCACCTGGCAGAAGAACAAGGTGCTTTCACTCCACCCCGACTTGAATGGTCAGATGATTTCAGGTGTTCGCATCTATCGCGAGGGTGAGTCAATGTACAACTACTACCTCGTTGAGTACGCCGGCGTTGATCCTTCTAACGGTGAACCCCTCTACTGGGCTAAGCGTGATGCTCTCGACGACAACGGTAACAAGATTCCCGTAGCCTGGGATGCCGCCGGTAACGCTACCGAATATCTTCAGGAGGAATACAAGACTAACAACTACGACACCGCTAATGCTAATAACCGCAAGATCACAGGCAACACACTGCCCACATTCTACGGTGGCTTCGGTACAAGCCTGCAGGCCTACGGCTTCGACTTCTCGGCCAACTTCTCTTACTCTCTCGGCGGTCGTGTGCTCGACTATAGCTACACCGATCTGCTTCACTCAGGTGATTCTAAATCAATGGGTACTAACTGGCACACCGACATTCTCAAAGCTTGGACTCCCGAGAACCCCAACACCAACATTCCTAAGCTCAACAGCAATGCTACATACGACCTTGCCAATAACATGACCACCTTCTCACTTGTAAGCGCAAATTATCTTGCACTCAACAACGTGACTCTGGGTTACACCATTCCCGGCAAGCTCACCAAGAAGATTGGTATCGAGACTATTCGCGTATATGCTTCGGGCGACAACCTCGCTCTCTGGTCTAAGCGTAAGGGCCTTGACCCCCGTACAGGTCTTGCCGGCACACGCTCTAACCAGACCTACGCGGCTATCCGCAACATTTCGGGTGGTGTTCGTGTGACATTCTAAATTGACGGTTTTACAACTTATTAGATATTATAAACATGAAATCATTTATCAAATATATAACATTTGCACTCACCGGGGCAGCAATGGTCGCTTGTAACGATCTTGACACCGAGCCCCTGGGTAGCACCGTTACATCTGATCAGAAAGCTGATGTTGTAGCCGGTAATCCCGAGATGGCAGCTGCCGGTCTTGAGGGTCTTCCTCAGTCGCTCAAGCTTTATATGACCAACTATGATGTTCACACCGACTTCGGTGTACCATCAATGTTCCTTGTTACCGATTCTCGCGGCATGGACATGTACTCACTCAATATCGGTTACAACTGGTATTCGGCTGCTGCCGAGATGAGTGACTTCGGTGGTAGCTACTATGACAACCTCCTTTTCTGGAACACCTACTATAAGGTGATCAAGGCTGCCAACGACCTACTTGACGGTACTCCTGCCGACGACGACGTTGTCGACGACATCAAGTTTTACCGTTCACAGTCATACGCATTCCGTGCTTATGCCTATTTCAACCTCGCTCAGATGTATCAGTTCACTTATGCCAAGGATCCCGAGGCTCGCACAGTGCCTTTGATTACTGACGAGAACATGGTCGAGGTAGGTATGTATGGTTGCCCCCGAGCTACCGGCACCGAAATCTATGGCCAGATTCTTAGCGACCTCGACAAGACAATCACTCTTCTTGAGGCTATCCCCGGTTATCAGATTCCCAGCAAACGTTTCGTAAGCCTTGCTGCCGCTTATGGTCTTAAGGCTCGCGCTTACCTGTTCATGCAGAACTGGTCAGAGGCTGTTGCTGCTGCCGACAAGGCTATCGCTCTTGCTAACGAGATGGGCCTCTCGCCCTACACCGTTGCCGAGGCTTCTCAGCCCGCATTCGTTAGCCTTGACGATCACAACTTCATCTGGGGTATCCAGAATCTCTCTACCGAGTCTTTCACCGGCGGTGTTGTAAACTTCGCTTCAATGATTGGCTCATGGATGACAAACGGTTACTGCTCGACAGGTACTTACCGTATGATCAACAAGCTCCTCTATAATGAGATTCCTACTACCGACGTTCGTAAGGGCTGGTGGCTTGATGCCAATGCTACCCCCGCTGCTGCTATGCCTACCGCCTACAAGTCTTACATAGCATCATGCAAGGGTAAGGGTAGCGAATTCCTGCCTTATACCCAGGTTAAGTTCGGTGCTGCATCAACCGGCCCCGGCACTCCCAGCGGTGCTACCGATATCCCCTTGATGCGTGTTGAGGAACTTTACCTCATCAAGGCCGAGGCCGAGGGTATGACTGCCCCCGCCACCGGTGCCCAGACTCTCGCCTCTTTTGTTAAGGCTTATCGTGACACCAACTACTCATTCTCGGCTTCATCGGCTCAGGCCCTTCAGGACGAGGTTTGGAAACAGCGTCGTCTTGAGCTTTGGGGCGAAGGCTTCTCTTACTTCGACATGATGCGTCTGCAGAAGCCTCTCGACCGTCGTGGTTCGGGCATCGATGCTGCTTGGGTTTACCTCGTTGATGCTGACGATCCCGTGCTCATCTATGAGATTGTACAGACCGAGGTTCAGACCAACAAACTTCTTGGCGAATACCAGAACTTTGCTTCGGTTCCCACCCCCGTTGCCGATTAATAAATTATAATGATTCGGTCATTGACCCGTATATCAACGGGTCAATGACAGGAATCGATCAAAAATTTTATTTACATTTTAAATAAAAAGATTTATGAATTTTAAATCTATATATTTTGCCGGCATAGCTCTTTTTGCGCTCACTGTCACAAGCTGTAGCGATGATGTCGAGTATGTGCCCGCACAGCCCATAGATACTCCCGCGGCTTACTTCAATCCGTCAGTTACATATAGTTTTGAGCTCGGTGAGGGTGATTCTGAGATTACGGTTTACGCATCGCGTGCCAACAACAAGGGTGAGGAAACTGTAACCATCACTAATCAGACCGATGCTGCCGGTATCTTTAATGTTCCCTCAACTGTTACATTCGCCGACGGCGCCAACGAGGCTGCTATCGATATCACTGTCGATACCGAGGCTATGGAGGGTGCCAAGCAGTATCTCCTGAACCTCATTCTCGGCGATGGTGAGAACACCCCCTATTTCAACCTTACATGCCCCGTAAGCGTTGCCTACTTCCCCTGGGTTGATCTTGTTGGCCCCAATGGTGAGGAGTTTGGTATCTATGGTGAGGATATCATTCTGTCAATGTATCGTTTCAACGGTCTTGAATCGCCCTTCCGCTACGAGGTTAAGATTCAGTCAAGCCCCGCTGTCAAGGGTCTTTATCGTGTGATTAATCCTTACGCACCCGAGTATTGTCTTCTTGCAGAAGTCTACGATTACGATGCTTCTACCAATCACTACATGTACTTCAACGCCGCCGATCCCAACAAGGTATTCCTTTGCAACGAGAAAGGTGAGCCTACCGACGATCCTTACTATACCGGTCTTACAATCCAGGCTGAGTACGGCGAGTGCTTTGCGATTGGCTACTATAACTACGCCCTTGCACAGACCGGCGACGAGTCTAAGGCTGTTCCCTATGCAGGTAAGCTCTCTAACGGTGTTGTTACTTTCCCTGCTAAAGCACTTCTCGTAGGTGAGTCAGAGGATCCCGAAGGTCTCTATTACGGCAATAGTAACAGCAATTTCCGCATCATCTTCCCTGGTGCTACTGAAGAAGGCGGTAATGACGACGATGCCTGGGAGGATCTCGGAGAGGCAACTTATACCGATCCGTTCATCTATCCCGCTTTTGGTGTTGCACAGCCGGTAACCTATTCAGTACCTGTTCAGCAGTCAATTGAAGATCCTAACTTCTACCGCCTTGTTAATCCCTACAAGGCAGGAGTTATGCCTGACGGTGACTCGTACGACGGCAACAAGTACATCATCTTTGATGTTACCGATCCCGACTGTGTTCTCATTCCCGACCTGTATGCTACCGGTTTCCAGGCTGAGGACGACGGTGAGGCTTATGTGACCAACTATGCAGGTGCCTTGTATAACATTCAGGGAGCTACCCTCGATCAGATTAAGCAGGCCGGATATAATGACACATTTAAGGATGGTGTGATTACAATCGGTGTCGGACACGGTATGATTAACTTCCCCGATTCCTCAGATGAAGAAGAGGCTAATTCGTTATACGTCACCAATGGTAAAAATGCCGTCGTTGGTAAGATTGTTCTTCCCTCAGCTGCAGCTTCTGCTCCCAAAAAGAGCGCTGCTATGAACCAGTGGCTGTCAGTGCCTTCGTTCAAGTTGACAACCGACTACGTTGAGATGCCTTTCAAGGTTTCAAAACGCACAGTCGAGTTCAAACACTAATACGACCTGCTTTTAGAAGATAAATCTTCGATAATATCCCGTCGGGAGCGTCTCATCAAGTGGCGCTCCCGATTTTTTTTAGCTGTATAACTGTGTATATTTGTTAAACTGTTTGTCAGTTATGGGGTTTTGTGCTAACTTTGCAATCTGAAACAAGAAATTTTTAGTAATATGCGCAAATTTCCTATACTTTTTGCTATTCCTTTAATTGCCGCTGTAGCGTCAGCGCAAGACAAACTCGATATTCGCACCCAAATGATGGTAAGCGATTATTTTGAATCGGTAAAGTCTCAGTTTACTCCCATGTCGGTCAATTCGGTTCCTACTGTTACAGTTCTCGTTAACCTTGACAGCAAGGCGTCAGCCGCTGACATCGTATTGCCCGAAGGCGCTACCATCAACGACACCTATGGTTCGGTTCTGGTAATCGAGTTGCCCATGGACAAACTTGAGGAACTCGCCGAAAACAAATCCATTATTTCAATCTCGGCATCGGCACAGCAGTCGCCCATGATGAATAAGGCCCGTCCGGCTGGCAAGGTCGATCAGGTTCAGCAGGGTAGCGACGGCCTGTCACACTCTTATGACGGAACCGGTGTCGTTGTCGGCTTGGTCGACACCGGCGTTGACCCCAATCACGTCAACTTCATGAACTCTGACCTCACTGCATCGCGCGTTAAGCAGGCCTATGCTTTTAACGGCTCAAACGGTGTGCCAACTGTGTCGGCTACCACTCCCGACCAGGTACTCGGCTTTACCACCGACAATGCTCGTGAATCTCACGGTACGCACGTAGCCGGCATCATGACAGGTTCATACAATGGTGAAGGCGAATTTGTCGACAACGGCAAACGCGTTACCGACGATATCCCTTATTACGGTGTCGCTACTACTTCTGACATCGTTATGTGTGGCGCCAGTCTTTACGATACAAATATTCTTGCCGGCGTCAAGAAAGTTATTGAGTATGCCGAGAGTCAGAATAAGCCCGCTGTTGTTAATCTGTCGCTGGGTTCTATCATGGGCCCTCACGATGGTAAGTCAACCACATCATTGGCGCTTGCCGAGCTTGGTGAGAGAGGTATAATCTGTATTTCTGCCGGCAATGACGCCGACCGTAAGTGTGCAGTCGACCTGGGTGCATTTAACCTCTTCAATTCAACTTTCTATACCGGACTTCCCACATTCGATAAAAACGATACTAATATCATCGAGCTTTGGAGCGATGATGCCGAAGGCTTCGATATGGACTTTATACTGTATAGCCCCGTTGAGTCTAAGGCTGTGTCCACTTTCACACTTGAGAATGGCCACAAAGGAGCGCTGTCAATAGGTGGAACATCGACCAATTACACTCACGATGACAATTTCACGGCCAATTTCACGGCCAGCAGCTCTATCCGTATGCAGTCTCAGGTCGATCCCAACAGCAAGCGCTACTATGTCTACATCGAGTCAAAGCTGGTGCTTAGCTCTAACGGCTATCTGATTCCGGCTGTTAAGGTTTACAATAAGGTATCGCGCACAGGCACTGTTTACGGCTATACCAAAGAGGGAGCCTTCTCTAACAATAATATTACCGCCAAAGGCTGGAAAGACGGTACCGCCAACGGTTCGATCAGCGACATGGCTACCGGTGACAACGTTATCGCTATCGGTTCATTCAACTCTGCAACATCGTTCGCTTACCTGGCGTCGCCCGGCACCACCCGCTCTTTCGGTCAGTCACTCAACCGCATATCGTCATTCTCGTCTTATGGCCCGAATGTAGCCACTGGCGTGCAGCTCCCCGTTATCTGCGGCCCCGGCAGCCTGTTGAATTCATCTGTCAATAACTATTGCGATGATTACAGCTCAGATGCCACTACAACAGCTCTTGCCTATGCCAACGCTCGTTCCAACCGTTGGGCACCCATGCAGGGAACATCGATGTCATCACCTTTTGTTGCCGGTGTAGTGGCTCTGTGGTTGCAGGCCGACCCGACCTTGACTTGCCGCAATGTTATTGATATAATGAAATCAACTGCAATTGTTGATTCTTATGTCAAAGCAGGCCCTGCCGAACAGTGGGGTGCCGGTAAAATCGATGCCCTCGAGGGTATCAAGGAGGTTATTCGCCGCAAGGATAACGCCGGTATTGACAATGTTGTTGCCGACGGTACAGGCTACGTTATTACCCCTGCCGGTCCCCGTGCGTTCAATGTCATCGTCGACGGTGCACCCTCGCTCTCGGCTTCAATCTGCAACATGCAGGGCATGACCGTAGCATCGGTCACCGCTGCCGGCAACGAGCTCATCATCGAGGCTGCCGACGTTCAGCCCGGCGCATACATTCTCACCGTCCAGGCTCCCAACGCCAACCCCGTTGCCCGTAAGATTGTCATTCGATAATCACACCCATACACCCTTTCTCCTCTCTCTTATATAAAAAAACGGCTGCAACAGCACGCGATATCCGAAAAAAATCTTACCTTTGTAGCTTGAATATTCGTATATTGTAAATGACCAAGTTTAACTATATAGCTATCATGCTTTTACTCGCCATGACGACCCTCTCGGGCTGTGGTGAGTATCAGCGTGTTTTGAAGAGCACTGACCCGAACGAGAAATTCGACTACGCAAAACGCGCGTTCGACGAGAAAAAATACGTTCAGTCGGCCACACTGCTCGAGGAAGTCATCGGCGTGCTCAAAGGTACCGATCGTGCCGAGGAAGCACTCTATCTGCTCGGCCTCTCCAACTACGAGAACCGCGACTACGAGACAGCCTCGACCTACTTCAACAGTTACTATTCACGCTACCCCCGTGGCAAGTACGCCGAGCTGGCCCGCTTCTACTGCGGCTACGGCTACTACCTCGCCTCGCCCGACACTCAGCTCGACCAGTCGACTACCATCAAGGCCATCGAAGAGCTACAGGCATTCCTTGACTACTTCCCCCGCAGCGAGCGCGTCTCGATAGCCCAGAACGCCATCTTTGAGCTCCAGGACAAACTCACGCTCAAAGAGCTCGAGAACGCCAAGCTATACTACAACCTCGGCACCTACATGGGCAACAACTACGAGAGCGCCATCATCGTGGCACGCAACGCCATCAAGGAGTACCCCTACAGCAAGTACAAGGAAGACCTCGAGATGCTCATGCTCAAGTCGCGCTATCAGATAGCCGACCTGTCGGTGCAGGAGAAGAAGACCGACCGTTTCCGCGAAGTCATCGATGAGTATTACAGCTTCATCAACAACTTCCCCGACGGGCCCAACCGTGACGAGGCCGACAACATCTACCGCATCGCCTCACGCTACGTCAGCGACAGCAGCGACCGTTAACCCCCTTTACGGCAAAATCAAACAATAACAACGCATATAATCATTTCATTGTAAATCATGGACTACAAGAAGACCAATGCACCCCTCAATACAGTGACCCGTGACATGATCGAGTTGTCAAAGGACACCGGCAACGTCTATGAAACCGTCTGCATCATCGCCAAGCGCGCCAATCAGATTGCCGAGGAGATGAAGCACGACCTCGAGAAGAAACTCCAGGAGTTCGCATCGCTCAACGACAACCTCGAGGAGATTTCGGAGAACCGCGAGCAGATCGAGATCTCACGCTACTACGAGAAACTCCCCAAACCCACCCTCATCGCCACACAGGAGTACATCGAGGGTAAAATCCACTTCCGCAATCCCGCCAAGGAGAAACTTCGTCTCGACGACTAACTCCCGTCCCGCGAGAGCGCTTTGATGGCGAAATTTTAACAATTAATTTTCTCAATTGAAAAATAATTGTTAACTTTGCACCGCATTTAGCACATAACATTATATATATTTTATTTATTAACACTTAACCTTCACAAGACAATGCACTTGAACTCTGAAGAAAAGGTAGAAATCTTTGAGAAATACGGTAAGGGCAAGACTGATACTGGCTCACCTGAAGCTCAGATAGCATTATTCTCAGTCCGTATTGCTCATTTGACTGAGCACCTCAAGTCAAATCACAAAGATTATACAACAGCTCGTGCTCTTAAGGCCCTCGTTGGTAAGCGTCGTCGCCTCCTTGATTATCTGATCAAGAAGGACATCAACCGCTACCGCGCCGTTATCGCCCAGAAAGAGCTCGGTATCCGCAAATAATTGCGCTGCCGATCAAAACCCACAAAGCGACTCCACCCGACAGGGCCGAGTCGCTTTCATTTTTTTGAACCTGGCCCACGACAGGCCGACGGTGTTGCAAAAATTGTTATAAAAATCCTTAACGAGTGGTTTATTGGGCGATTAATGTGTATCTTTGTGAAATAATCGCTTAAAATATCATTTAATAGACACTATACCTGTGAAAATTAAGTTTTTATCACTGATTGTCTTAGCCGTCACTCTCACCACCGTGGCGCTCGCCAAGAATAATGACAATATCGTCGAGGAAGTCGCCTGGATGGTAGGCGACCAGCCCATCTACAAATCTGAAATCGAAGACCAGTACCAGCAGATGCTCTACGAGCACGCCAAAATCAACGGCGACCCCTACTGTGTCATTCCCGAGATGCTGGCTGTTCAGAAACTCTATCTCCACCAGGCCGACATCGACACCGTCGAGGTATCAGAGTCAATGATTATGAGCCAGGTCGAGAACTACGTCGGCAACCTGCTTCAGGGCATCGGCTCTAAAGAGAAAGTCGAGGAATANTTCCGCAAACCCCTGCCCGAAATTCGCGAGACACTCGCCGAGCAGATACGCAACAGCGAGCGCATTCGTCAGGTNCAGGACAACCTCACCAAGTCGGTCAAGGCTACCCCGGCCGACATACGCCGCTACTACTCACAACTCGACGCCGACAGCATTCCCAACGTGCCCCTGCAGGTCGAGGTTCAGATTGTCTCGATCAACCCCACTATNCCGCGTCAGGAAATCGAGGACGTCAAGGCCCGTCTGCGCGACTACTCCGAGCGTGTNAACAGCGGCCAGAGCCCCTTCTCGACCCTCGCCATCATGTATTCACAGGATCCCGGTTCGTCATCGCGNGGCGGTGAGCTCGGTTTCGTAGGCCGCGCCACCCTCGACCCCGAGTTCGCGGCAGTGGCATTCAACCTCAACGACACCAAGAAGGTATCCAAGATTGTCGAGTCACAATATGGCTTCCACATCATTCAGCTCATCGAGAAACGCGGCGACCGCGTAAACGTGCGCCACATTCTGCTCAAACCCAAAGTCTCTCAGACCGACCTTGACAAAGCCATCGAGCGCTACGACACCGTCTATCAGGAGCTCAAGGACGGCAAATACACNTTCGAGGAGGCTGCCCCNTACATCTCGCAGGACAAGGACACCCGCAACAACCGCGGCGTCATGATCAACGACCACACCGGCACCACCCAGTTCGAGATGGCCCAGCTGCCNCAGGAGGTNGCCATCATCGTCAACGACATGGAGGTAGGNGACATATCCAAACCCTTCATCATGAAAGATCCCAANCGCGACCGCGACATCGTCGCTATGGTCAAGCTCACCTCGCGCACNCCCGCCCACAAGGCCAACATGAGCGACGACTATCAGCTCATCAAGGGCATGTACGAGTCGAGCCGCAAACAGGAAATCCTCAAAGAGTGGGTCGAGAACAAAATCAAAGACACCTANGTGCGCATCGAGGACGGCTGGGACGAGTGCGAATTTCAACACCAGGGCTGGATTAAGACCCGCAAGTAAACAGCCATGGTGACACCACGACATCACCATACCAAGCACAATAACAAGCACGGGGGCCTCCGCGGTATCCTGTGCTTTATTGCTGTATGCATAGTCCTCGCCATCACGGCCCAGGTCAATGTTAGACTGGGTGCCGACGACTCGCCCGTGCGCCCCGTCATACCCGATGCCGACCGTTACCAGACAGGNCGCCTGTTCCTCGAACGTGCCGACCGCCTGCTCAAGACCGGCGCCGACGTCGACTACCAGGTGCTCACCGGCGACGTCCGCTTTCGTCGCGGCGACATGTACATGTACTGTGACAGCGCACACTTCTACGACCAGCAGGGCTCGCTCCGCGCCTACGGCAANGTGCGCATGGAACAGGGCGACACCCTCTTTGTCTATGCCGACGAGCTCGAATATATAGACAGCACCGAGATAGCCACCCTCTATGCCGATCCCGGCAAGAAAGTGCGTCTCATCAACCGCGACGTCGAACTGCGCACCGACATATTCAACTACGACATGGCNATCGAGCTCGGCTACTACGAGGTCGGCGGCGAACTCATCGACAAGGCCAACCGCCTGACATCGGTCTACGGCGAGTATGCCCCCAACACCAAGGACGCCATCTTCAAGAGCGACGTCCACCTCAACAGCCTGTCGCGCAACGACACGCTCGACATCTACACCTACTATCTGCACTACAACACCGACACNCACATNGCCGATTTGAGCCAGGAGTCGACCATCATCAGCAAGGACGGCACNATCTACACCGACAGCGGTGAGTACAACACCGAGTCGACCGTAGCCCTGCTGTACCGTCGCTCGACGGCCGTCACCAAGACCGGCAAAACCATTACCGGCGACACCNTGTTCTATGACAACAAGTTAGGCTATGGCGAGGCCTGGGGCAACATGGTGCTCAACGACACGGTNAACAAGTCAAAACTGCTTGGCGACTACGGCTTCTACAACGAGCTCANCGACAGCGCGTTCGTCACAGGCCACGCGCTTGCGGTCGACTACTCGTCGGCCGACTCACTCTCGCTTCACGGNGACACCATTCAGGCCTACCGCGTCATCACTATCACCCACGTCCCCATCGAGCAGCCTGTCGCTCTGCCCGACTCGGCGACAATCGCGCTGTCCGACTCGGTAGCTGTCGAGGAAGTATATCCCGACACTTTGACCATGCTCGATGCCTTCCCGGTCGACACCATTGCCGTCGNCGATACCNTAGNTGTTGTCGAGCCGATTGCTGTCGATACGGTCGTGGCCGANCTCGAAATNCCCNCTGTCGAAGTCCCCACTATCGCGATTGCCGATACCACCCANCACATTGTGGCNTATNCCAACGTNCGCTTTTTCCGCAACGACCTTCAGGGTGTCTGCGACTCGATGATATTCATTCAGAAAGATTCGATGCTNTANATGCACCGCGACCCCTTGGTGTGGAGNGACAACCGCCAGATAAGCGGCCTCATAATCGCCGTACACATGAACGACTCGACCGCCGATCGCGTCGAGATACCGTCACAGGCATTCATGGCCGAGGAGATTGAGCCCGGATACTACAACCAGATGTCGGGCCGCGAGCTCAAAGCCTATCTCGCCGACCGCACGCTGCGTCACCTCGATGTCAGCGGCAACGTCATGATGATATTCTATCCCATGGAGGACGATTCGACCTACAACAAGGTCGCCAGCGCCGAGAGCAGCTACCTCGCCGCCGACTTTGACAAGGGGCAGATTGAAAAACTCAANATGTGGCCCCAGAGCACCGAGGTCATCACACCGCTCTATCTTGCCAAGCGCTCGATNCTGTTNCTGCGCGACTTCCGCTGGGACGCCGAGCGCCGCCCCTCGGGTCACGATGACCTCTTCCCGCCGGCCAAGAGCGATGACGATGACGAGGCACAACCAGAGGGCGACGACGAGTCGACCGAGCCTGAAGGCGAGCCCGGGCCCGAGTCAGAGCCGCATGTCACACCCGACACCGAAGAATAACCAACCACCATCAATAAATACGATACCGCAATGATTGACCGCAAACNGATTGATAGTCGGGCCGAGTCGCTGATGCACTTCCTCGACAAGAGTGTATGCAACGTGTGGGCTGTCGACACANCCGCCCGCCAACTCGATGCCAATGGNTTCACACGCCTTGACATGCGCCGNCCCTGGGATCTGANACCCGGCGGCCGCTACTACATCACCAAAAACAGCACNGCAATCATCGCATTCATACTGCCGTCCGACACTCCCGATCCGGCCGCCGGTTACCGCATCATCGCCGCCCACAGCGACTCGCCCGGTTTCCGCATCAAGCCACGCCCCGAGATGCTCGCCGACGGNAATATCGTCAANCTNAACACCGAGGTCTATGGTGGCCCGATACTCTACACATGGTTCGACCGTCCGCTCTCAATCGCCGGCAAGGTGGTGCTGCGTNGCGACGANCCNCTAAATNCCATTGTGCGCCTTGTGCGCGTCGAGCGCCCCGTGCTCANCATTCCTCANCTNGCCATACANTACAACCGNCAGGTCAACGACGGNAACCCCCTGTCGCGCCAGAAGGACATGNTGCCCGTCATCGCCATGCTCGACGACAAAATTAAGGCCAANGACCTGGTGTTGAATTTAATCGCCCGCGAGCTCGGAGTCGACAAGNCCGACATCATAGACTGCGACCTCTCGCTCTACGACACCACTCCNGCGTGCCGCGTNGGNATCGACGGCGAGTTTATGACCTCGGGCCGCATCGACGACCTNTCGATGGTTCANGCCGCTCTCACGGCCCTCACCGAGACNGCCGACACGCNGTGCCCCATGACGCGCGTNATGGCCATCTTNGACAACGAGGAGACCGGCAGCGGCACCAAGCAGGGCGCCGCCTCNCCGCTGCTCTANAACACCCTTAGCCGCATCAACTGTGCGCTGGGNGGNGACAGCGAGACACTTATACGTGCCATTGACGCCTCGTTCATGGTGTCGGCCGACAACGCCCACGGCACACACCCCAACTACCCCGAAAAACAGGATCCCACCAACCACCCCGTGCTTGGCGGCGGCCCCGTCATCAAAATCAATGCCAACTGCAAGTACATGACCGATGCCGAGTCGGCAGCCGTCTTTGTCAACGTCTGCGAGCGTGCCGGCGTGCCCTATCAGTATTTCGTCAACCACAGCGATGTNGCCGGCGGCTCGACGCTCGGCAACATACTCACCTCTCAGCTCGAGCTGCGAGGCGTCGACATGGGCGCTGCCCAGTGGGCCATGCACTCGGCGCGTGAGACATCGTCGGTCATCGACCACGCCTACATCATCAGCGCGTTCAGCACATTCTTCAGCCTGTAGCCTGCTACGTGCCGCGATGCTCAGNTTTGTTGATATTACTCCCGGCCCACTTTCAGGTACCGTCGTCACACATCCGGCTGTCGGGTCACTCGTTATCGTTACTGACCCTGCCGGCGCCGTGGTCAAGGTGGAGTGGGGTAGCGGGGAGCTTGACCCTAAGGGTGTTGATGATCATGTAGGAGCGCGCGTCAGGCAGTATCTTGCAGGCGACGACGCTGTCGACTTAGCTATTGCGCCGCGAGGACTCTCCGCGTTGCAACTCGCCGTGGTCAAGGCCATTGCGGCGATACCTCACGGCGAGGTTCTGAGCTACAAAGAGCTTGCATCGAAGGTCGGCTGTCAGTCAGTCCGGGCCGTAGCGACCGCCGTAGGGCGCAATCCGCTCCCCGTCATCATACCGTGCCATCGAGTCCTTCCAGCCGCCGGTGCAGCGGCATGGCGACTCAATCCCGCCCGCGTGCTCTCAACCCCTAAACTCCTGGGGCATTACACACCGTGCGATACGCTTAAATACAAGCTGTTGGCATTTGAAGCCCGATTTACACAATTTAATGTAAAATCACAATGAAAAAATTCATCACCGCCCTGTCAAGCGCTATAATATCTTGTATCGCGGTCGTTGCACAGCATCCGGGCTATTTCACTAATCCTGTCATCCGTGGCGATATGGCCGACCCCTCGGTTATACGCATCGATGATACCTATTATGCCACAGGCACATCGTCAGAATGGGCGCCATTCTATCCTGTATATAAATCACGTGACCTGGTCAACTGGCAGCTTACGGGCCATATCTTCGATAAGCAGCCCAAGTGGACCAAATCATCATTCTGGGCCCCAGAACTGTTTTACCATAATGGAAAGGTATACGCCTATTACACAGCCCGTAATAAATCAAACGTCTCTTACATAGGCGTGGCTGTAGCCGATTCGCCGACGGGCGAATTTACCGATTACGGCCCTGTCGTGGAATATGGAACCGAGGCGATTGACGCTTTTGTGCTCGAGGATAACGGTCAACTGTACATCAGTTGGAAAGCCTATGGCCTTGACGAGCGACCTATCGAGTTGCTCGCGTGCCGCCTGACGCCCGACGGACTGAGACTCGACGGCGAGCCGTTCTCGTTACTTCGGGACGACGAAAATATCGGCATGGAGGGGCAACATTGGTTACGGCACAACGGCTATTACTATATCATTTATGCTATAAAAAACTGCTGTGGCCCCGGCAGTGACTATGCCGTGTCGGTAGCCCGGTCAAAAAATCTGATGGGCCCCTATGAGAAATACAATGCCAACCCTATACTGCACGGCAGCGACGAGATACAATCGATAGGTCACGGCACATTGACCACGACACCCGACGGTCGGTATTACTATCTGTGCCACGCCTATACNGCCGGTAGTGACATTAATCTCGGTCGTCGGCCTCATCTTCAGGAGATGAGGTTTGGTGAGGACGGCTGGCCACATTTCGTTACCGGNGAGTCGGCACGNCTCGTGCAGCCTGTGCCGTTCGATGATTGTATTCAGCAACCTGTAGCTGACTTNCACGACGATTTTAGCGCGTCAGAGCTAAGGCCCGAATGGAGCTGGAACTACCCCTATGCNGATGTCAAGGCTACACTTGAANGNGGNAGGCTGNCNCTCACAGGNNCGAGTGAGNGCGNAGGCNNGGCCCTATGCCTGCAACCGGCTCNTGCCGACTATCAGCTCACAGCCGGTATTATCCATAACGATAATGGCACGGTAGGTCTTACCCTCTATGGCGACGACAGTAANTNTCTGGTCTATGGCACTTCGGGNGATAGGTTGCAACTCTCTCTCGTGCACGACGGNAGTCGGTATGAACTGGCCGATATACCTCTTCCGGCTCAGGCCATGCATCTTGGCATGCGTGTGACCGCCGGCATACCGACCGAGTTCCTTTGGAGCCTCGATGGCAAAAAATGGGTCAGCCTTGACNACACGCTGTCAGGACACACNCTGCCGTCGCTCGCCCGCTGGGATCGCATAGCCCGCCCCGGCCTGTACCACGCCGGTGTCCCCACCGCACCCGCCCTCTTTGAATACTGTTCACTATCATATAGATAATTAACAATATATGTCGTACCGGGTAAAAATATTTGTCGGGGTCGGCATTATTTTGTAACTTAGCACTATCGTTAACATATTATATCATACACATGAAAAAATTACTATTTGTTTCCATTCTTGCCCTCGCTGCCGGGTTGTTTGCACAGGCAGCGCGCCCCAAGGTCGTAGCACATCGCGGTTATTGGAAAACTGCTGGCTCGGCCCAGAACTCACTGCGCTCGCTCATCAAGGCCGACTCAATCGGCGCCGACATGGCCGAGTTTGACGTCTGGATTGCCAGCGACGACGTCCTCATGGTCAACCACGACCCCGTTGTCGACGGTTACATGATTCCCGACACCCCCTCGACCGTTCTGCGCGCCAATGTCAAGCTTGCCAACGGCGAGCCCATACGCACCGCCGAGGAATACCTCGACGTGGCCAAAGACCTCAACATCGGTCTTGTTTTTGAAATCAAATGGCATTCAAACACCGAGCGTGAGGCTCTGTGTGTCAAGAAAGCAATCGAAATGGTCAACGAGCGTGGCCTCGCCGACCGCACCATCTACATTACCTTCTCGCCCACAGCCCACGCCGAACTCGGCAAGTATGGAGTTCCCCACTACTTCCTCAGCGGCAAGAGTCCTCAGGAACTCGTCGAGATGGGTAGCGATGGCCCCGACTTCCATTATGAAGTGTTCTACAAGAACACCGACTTCATTCCTGAGTTCAAACGCCTCGGCATGCCCATCAACGTCTGGACAGTCTCGACTCCCGAGATAACCCAGTATTTTATCGATCAGGACGTCGACTACATCACCACCGACACCCCCGAACTATGCATCAAGCTTCTGCGCGAGACTCCCTCGGCCAAAGATGTTCGCGTTATGGACTTCAACCTCGAGGGCGCTGAGTCTTATGATGCTGCCGCAGCCGTTATACGCGCCGAGCACCCCGACTTCGTTACCCTTCAGGGTGTGAAATCTACTCCCGAACTCAACCGCCTCGCCGAGGTGAGCGAAATGTTCATCTACTTCGACGCCAACGACAAGAACGGTGTTGCCGTGATGTCTCGCACCACACCTCTCGAGGTCAAGAGCCTCACACTCCCCAACCAGTTCCGCAACACTCCCTGCCACGCNATCGTATGCACCTACGACCTCGGCGGTGCCATCAAGTTTAATGTGGCCTCAGCCTCTATGACCGACGAGAACGACGTCACCCGCAACCACCAGGCCGAGTTCATCACACGCTACCTGCGCGATGCCGGCATTCCTGCCGTTCTTGGTGCCGGTCTCAACGACGAGCCCAACAGCGACAGCTGGAAGACCATGCGCGGCCGTTTCAGCGAACTCAGCACCGACGATGTAACATTCCCCGCCCCCGTGCCCGACCGCAAGATCGACTACCTGCTCAGCTATCCGGCCGACAAGGTTGTTAAGCGTCAGACCTACGTTCGTCCCAGCGCTGCAAGCTACCACATGCCTGTTGTATCAGACATTACAGTTAAGTATTAATCTGATAAGTAACCATATTCACGACACTCGCGCCTCGTCGACACGACGGCGCGAGTGTTTTTTTTATTGCAGTTAAACTTCTGAATAAGTGTAATTTGTGTGTATTATTTAATATTGATGCGAAAAAAGAGCGGCAAAAGTTTGCCAAATTCAAAATCTTGCACTAACTTTGCACCCGTAAAACGGCGGGATAGCTCAGTTGGTTAGAGCGTCGGATTCATAACCCGGAGGTCCCGAGTTCAATTCTCGGTCCCGCTACACAAGAAGCATCGCAGTCATCACGGCCGCGATGCTTTTTTATTACATCTCGATAATCTGAAGTCAGAAAAATCAATGAAGCAGACAATATTCTTTTTCCTCGCAATACTTTGTTCGTTTGCCCTGTTCTCACAAGAGCGGCACGACAGTCACAGTATGCACGATAAGTACGAGTCGGCCGGCCGCCACCACAAGCCAGCCTACTTTGTAATCGATAATACAGTGTATTTTCAGGGCCGGGTTGTTGACGGTGCCTCGGCCTCGTCGTTCAAGATACTGCGCGACGGCTACGCCAAAGACAACTGGTCGGTCTATTATTGCGGACACGCGGTCAGCGGTGCGAGCACCATGTCGTTCAAGGTGCTCGGTTACGGCTACGCCAAAGACGACTGGAACGTTTACTACAATGGCGTGAAGATTGACGGTGCCTCAGCCAATTCGTTCACCGTGTTGTCCGACTGGTATGCGTGCGACAATTGGAATGTCTATTATGATGGTAGCCCCATACNGGGTGCCTCGGTCAACAGCTTCAAAGTGCTGCGCGACGGTTATGCCCGCGACAACTGGAACACATATTATTGTGGCCGCAAGATNTAAAAGCACGTTATTTTACGTGGTTGAATTTTATGCGTGAAAATANTTTGTGTGCCACATATGCACTCAGTATCGAGATGGCGTAAGTCGCGCNCACAAATTGATATTTCAGTCAGGTATCTGCTCTACGATTTTATATGCGGCGAGACTACCGAGTTCGGCCGCCTTGCGGGTATATTCGGCCGCTTTGGCTGCATTAGCTTTGACACCGTGACCATTGCGGTACATTTCGCCCATTCGTTCATATACCAGTGCGAGCGCCGGTTGAGGCAGAGTGCCTTGATTTATTAAGGCGTTGTAGCACTTTTGTATCAAATCATAGTTTCGGTTAAGAAACTCGTCGTTATAGCTCATGCTACCGAGGTAAAATAACGCCCAGTCGTTGCCCTTCTCGGCTGCCTCCTCCTGTTCATTGAGTCCTGCTTTAAAGCCCTCGATATATAGGGGAGTGGTGCTGAATTTATGTCCGTATTCCTTGTTCCACGCATTGCCCAATGCCAGCGCATGACGCATAAATTCNGTGCGCTTATCGTCGCCAAACCGTTCACCTCTCAGCGGCAATTCGAGATTGGAGCGGGCGCTGTCGTCTCCGAGATCACCGCCAATGTACAGCCACATGAACGCGTCGGGCATGTCGACGCTGCCATACCGTGCATGTTGCAGTTTAAGACCGTATTTGGCTGCTCCCGACGCATTACCCATCATGGCCGAACGTTCGAAGTATTTACGGGCCTTGGCAAAATCTTTCTTATACCCGTTGCCAGAGTCGTACATACCACCGATATATCTCAGTGCAACAGGATTGTTGTTTGGCGCGGCAACCTTGAAGTATTGCATTGCCTTTTTATAATCTTCCTTGTGACAGTAGTANACACCAAGATAGTCNGCGGCATCGTGATTGCCGCTACGTGTGGCTGTNTCCAGNAGCCTTACGCCCTCGGCTTCCTTANCNGGGAACATATAGGCTGTTTTATANTCAGTGTAAAGATANCCNANTTCGGTCATNGCGCGAGGGTTTGTACCCGACACCAGTTCNAGGCANCGCNCGGCCAGTTGCGGNCTCCACACCTTGTGATACAAGGCTTTGTCAACCACTCCGTCGGCCGATAACTTGCCCTGNCGGTAAGATTTGCTTACNGNTTCATACAAGGCATCNGCCTTGCGGCTTGCNGCCGCCGACANACTGTTTTGTGACGATACTGAGACACTGTTTGTAGTGCGTGACGAAGTGTTTTCACGNCCTGTCGCCTGACCCGANACGGCAATTGACAGGATAGAGATTAGGATAAAAATTTTTCTCATAATGTGTTGAATATATACTTTANTATTTAACACATANAAGCATTGAAAAGTTTNGTTAAAACCCTAAAACGAACAAAAAGAGGCCGCGTCTTTTGACGCAGCCTCTTTCCGTGGTAAGTTTTTGCNATTGTTTATCGGCGATTAGTCGCGGTTGAAGATGTCGCGGGTATACACCTTGCCGATGACGTCCTCAAGACAGGCATCGAGNCGGTTGGCCAGGATAGCGCGGCTCTGAGCCTTGAACNACTCGAGGTCGTTGACGACACGGCTGCCGAAGAATGTGGTGCCGTTCTCGAGTGTAGGCTCGAATATGATTACGTTGGCACCTTTGGCCTTGATGCGCTTCATCACGCCCTGAATAGACGACTGGCGGAAGTTGTCGCTGTTCGACTTCATCGTCAGGCGATAAACACCGATGGTGATAGGCTCGGCATCGTGAGCTGCNCCGTATGTATTGTTGGCCGTNTAGTCATACCAGCCGGCCAAACGCAGTACCTGGTCGGCGATGAAGTCCTTGCGGGTGCGGTTTGATGCAACGATTGCCGTCATCATGTTCTGGGGCACTTCGGCATAGTTTGCAAGCAGCTGTTTGGTNTCNTTGGGCAGACAGTAGCCNCCGTAGCCGAACGACGGGTTGTTGTAGTGTGTGCCGATGCGNGGATCCAGACCNACNCCCTCGATTATAGCNCGCGAGTCGAGTCCCTTGACTTCGGCATANGTGTCAAGCTCGTTGAAGTAGCTGACGCGCAGTGCNAGGTAGGTGTTGGCAAACAACTTNACNGCCTCGGCCTCCTGTATGCCCATGTACAGGGTGGGGATATCNGGNTTCAGCGCNCCNTGTTGCAACAGCTCGGCGAACGTNTGTGCGCTCTTGTTGAGNGCCTCAAGATTGGTGAGCGACTCTAACGCCTCGTTGAANTTCACNTCATCGTCACCGTCGGGCTCGGCTATAGGCGAGGGTATGCCGGCGATGATNCGNGACGGATAGAGGTTGTCGTAGAGTGCCTTTGACTCGCGCAGGAACTCGGGGAAGAACAACAGGTTGAANTCCTTGACGCCCTTGGCNGCATACTTGACNTACANTGAGCGGCAGTAGCCTACTGGAATGGTCGACTTGATCACCATGGTGGCCTTGGGGTTAACGCTCATCACCAGGTCAATAACGTCCTCGATGCAGTGTGTATCGAAGTGGTTCTTAACCGGGTCATAGTTTGTGGGGGCTGCTATAACCACAAAGTCAGCGTCCATGTATGCTTTCGTNCCGTCGAGCGTTGCCGTNAGGTCAAGCTCCTTGGTGGCAAGGTACTCCTCGATGCAGTCGTCCTGTATGGGCGACACGCGGTTATTGATTTTNTCAACTTTCTCCGGGATAACATCAACCGCCGTCACGCGATTATGCTGTGCCAGCAGCGTTGCCAGGCTCAGACCCACATAGCCAGTACCGGCTACCGCTATATTGTAATGCTTGCTTTCCATATTATGTTACACTATCTGCATTGTGGTTTTATTCGTNCGTTATGCTTATATATTGTGCTTCAAACTTTACAAATGCAAAGGTAGTGATTTTATGTGAGTATGCAATTAAAATATAGGATTTCAAAATTCAGTAATTGAGCGCTGTGGGTGGAACCTGGTCTTAATCATTAGCCGGAATTGATAGTGGAATAGTTTTATCNCCGGCATAGAACNNAAGAACCACTGCATCAACATCACCTCGATTCTATGAGTTTATATTCAGTAACGACCTATCATGAAATTTGTTGTTAAGGGTCATTTAATAGCTTTCATCAANAGATGGAAACGTTTGTTGTTTCACCTCTCCAACATAATCATTGACAGATGATTTTATGGATTCACCGATATGCCCGAAATATCGCATGAACTTGGGTTTGAAACCATCGTTCATGCCGAGCATATCCTGAACAACCAGCACTTGTCCGTCGGTTGCTGCACCCGCACCTATACCAATTGTAGGAATAGATAGTTTGCGGGTTACTTTCTCTGCCAAGTTAGCCGGAATCTTCTCCAACACGACTGCGAAGCAACCCAATTCCTGTAGCATAAGGGCATCGCTCATCAAC
>JAAVCJ010000019.1 GCA_014802385.1 Bacteroides sp. | reverse complement strand
TAGACTGAAAATGGTCGGAGTACAAATACTGCTCCTAATACATTAAAAATCTATGCATTAGGAGCAATTGTTAAAATTTTAACCGGACAGCTGTGCGATTCATCGCGTCCGCCGCAAACAAGTCGCATAACGACGACGTTGTCAAAAATATTTCGCTGTGGGTGAACTATTCCGGGCGGCAGTGTGTTATAATACCGTAAGCAACGATGAAAGACTTTTCCATTGCTAAGATATAATGTGATAATGATTGGTTTATCAAGCGAGGCGCGTCGTGATGACAGCGCCTCGCTTGGTGTCAGGCCTTTTTTTGGGGCGGACACGGCGGTTTTTTGAGGACGAGGGTGGGGCAGTGGTGAAATTTTTTCTATCTTTGCATATTAAACCCTGTATAGTGTTAAACCCGATATGTGACGAGATGTTGAACTACACTCCCATAGTCAGACCTTACTTCAGACATATTGACCGGCAGATGCTGCGTGCGGCTGCCGATGTCGGCGCGTCTCAGGCGGCTACTCTTAGGTCGCTGCTCGCACAGGGTTGCGAGACCGTGTGGGGGCGCGAGCATGGCTATCGTCGTGATATGACTTACGACGAGTGGCGTGCGGCCTCGAGTACGATAGAATATGAGGATATACGCCCGTACGTGATGCGTATGGTCGATGGCGAGCGCTCGGTGCTGTGGCCCGGAGTGACACGCCGTTTCGCCCAGTCGAGCGGCACGTCGGGTGGCAAGAGCAAATACATACCTGTCACCGACCGTGGCTTGCAGCGGGTACACTATCGCGGCGGCACCGACTCGGTGGCCCGTTACCTGTCTCTGTACCCTGACAGCCGGCTGATGAGCGGCAAGGCGCTCATACTGGGCGGTAGTTTCGCCACCGAACTGCACCCCGGCGACAGCCGTGTCGAGGTAGGCGACCTGTCGGCCCACCTGATTGAGAATATCAATCCGTTGGCCGGACTGGTGCGTGTGCCCGAGCGCCGTGTCGCGCTCATGAGCAACTGGAACGAGAAGCTGCCTCGCCTGGTCGAGTCGGTGGTCAAGGAGGATATCACCAACCTGTCGGGCGTGCCGTCGTGGATGATGACGGTGCTCAAGGAGGTGTTGCGCACTACCGGGGCGTCGACCATACACGAGGTGTGGCCTCATCTGGAGGTGTTCTTTCACGGCGGTATCTCGTTCGAGCCTTACCGTGCCGAGTACAGTCGCCTGGTGGGTGACAACCACATGCGCTATTTCGAGACCTACAACGCCAGCGAGGGGTTCTTTGGCGTGCAGTATGAGCGCGGCAACCGCGCCATGTTACTGCTGATGGACGCCGACACATTCTATGAGTTCATTCCGGCCTGTGGCGGTGACCCGGTACCGGCTACCGACGTGGAGCGCGGCAAGGTCTATGAGCTGGTCATCACCAACAGCAACGGCTTGTGGCGCTATCGTCTGGGCGACACCGTGCGTATCGAGAGCACGTCGCCGCTGACAATCACTGTTGCCGGGCGCACCCAACACTACATCAACGCCTTTGGCGAGGAACTGATGGTGTACAACGCCGATGCCGCCGTGGCCAAGGCGTGTGCAGCCACTGGAGCCTCGATAGCCAACTACACGGCGGCGCCTGTGTATGCCACGTGCGGCACCCGCGGACGTCACGAGTGGCTGGTCGAGTGGATAAACCGCCCGTCCGACGTCGATGAGTTTGCCCGCGTGCTTGACAACGCGCTCAGGCAGGAGAACAGCGACTATGACGCCAAGCGCAAGGGCGACATCTTCCTGTCGCCGCTGACAATCGTCAGCGTGCCGCGTGGCACATTTGACCGATGGCTCCAGACCACAGGCAAGCTCGGCGGACAGCGCAAGATTCCGCGCCTGTGCCCCGACCGCCGATATGTCGACGCTATACTAAAACAATCATAACAGTAATCAATCACACAAACACAATATACTTAGCAATGAAATTTAAATCACTTCTCTTAGCTATGGCAGCAGCGTCGGTACTGAACATGTCGGCCGACGCTCCAAAATATATTTTCTACTTCATAGGCGACGGCATGGGACATGGCGCCGTCATGGCCGCCCAGACCTATAACCGTGTTGTCCTGGGCAACGACGAACCCCTGCTCATGATGCAGTTCCCGGTAGCCGGTATGCTCGAGACCTACTCGGCATCGAGCACCGTGACCGACTCGGCCGCCGCAGGTACCGCTCTATCAACCGGCAACAAGACCCGCAACGGAATGCTCGGCATGGACGCCGACACCACATCTGTGACATCGATGGCGGGCGTGCTTCACGATGCAGGCTGGGGTGTGGGCCTGGTGACCAACGTGTCACCCGACGACGCCACCCCCGGTGCATTCTATGCTCACGTGCCCAACCGCGGCATGTTCTACGAGATAGGCCGTCAGGCAGCCGAGAGCGACTATGAGTTCATAGCCGGCTCGCGTTGGCGCGGAGCCCGTCATGGCGACGGCAGCTCGCGCGGCCTGTATGAGTATATGGCCGAGAAAGGTGTCGACCTGGTGACCTCGACCGAGGCTGCACGCAAGTCGGACAGCCGCCGTGTCTTCCTCTACAACGACGACTACACCGGCTATACCGTCGATTCGATTCCCGGGCTCGAAATGTTGCCCGAGGTCACAGCCACGGCCATCGACCACCTCAAGCGCGTGTCGCCCGACCGCTTCTTCCTCATGGTCGAGGGCGGAGACATTGACCATGCCGCACACTCGAACGACGGCGGCGCTGTCGTTATGGACGTCATCAACTTCAACGATGCCCTGAAACACGCCTACGACTTCTATCTCGAGCATCCCCACGAGACCGTCATCATTGTCACAGCCGACCACGAGACCGGCGGCCTGAGCGTAGGCAACCGCTATGTGGGCTACACCTCCAATCCCCAGTACGTGCAGTATCAGAAGATAAGCAAAGACCGCTTCTCGGGACTTGTCAAGAAGATGCTCAAGGACGACGACGGCACCATGACATGGGAGAAGTTCAAGGAGTTTGCCGGCGAGCACACAGGTCTGTGGACGAACATTCCCGTTGACGAACGTCAGGAGGCCAGTCTGCGCGAGATGTTTGACGATACGTTTGCCAAGCGCAAGGCCCTGGCCGACGAGAAGACCCTCTACTCGTCGTTCAACGCCCTTGCCAACGCATTGTTCAATACCCTCAACGACATTCAGGGCTATGGCTGGACTACCAGCGGCCACAGCGGCAACCCTGTACCCGTCTATGCCATCGGTGACGGCATGGAGGTGTTCGGTACCCGTCTCGACAATACCGGTATCGCACCGCGACTGTTGCAGATGTCGGGCAATTGATTGATGTTCTCTCTATCTAAATGTAACCTAAACTCTCTGAATTATGGCTCCACACGAGACCCCTATCGACCAGAAATGGACCGAAATTGAACACCTGCCCGAGTGGGACGAGGAGTTCTATGACGTCTACACTGCCAAGAAATATGGCAAGTGGATAATGCTCAAGACCCTCAAAGAACAGTACCGTGACAAGGAGGAGTACCGTGCCATGATCGACAAGGAGTTTGATGTCAGGTACAACCTCGCCCACGCCCACATTGTCATGATCAACGACTATGAGGACGTGCCTGGACTGGGCCGTTGTATCATCACCGACGATGTGTACGGCGACTCGCTGCGCAAGCTCATCGACACCAACCGTGTGACAGCCGACACCATCTACAAGATTACCCACCAGCTTGTCGACGCGATGGAGTATGTGCAGACCAACCACATAGTGCATCACCCCATACGCCCCGAGAATATCATCTTCACCGAGAACATCGGCAACCTGAAGCTCATCAACGTGGGCTTTGACCAGAAGGCCCACCTGTCGCCCGCCGAGGCATCAGAGGACATATTCAACTTTGGCCTGGTGCTCACCGAGGCCCTCAAGGCGGTGCCCGAGGGACAGCGTTACACCGACCTGCGCCGCGTGGCCGCCAAGTGTACCAATCCCGACCCCAAAATGCGCTATCGCGACATACAGGAGCTCAAACTCGCCCTCAACAACCGCACCAACAACATGCTCATAGTGTTGCTGGGCTTTCTGCTGGTCATGTTAGGCGTGATGGCCTACTACATAGGGTTCCAGTCATAAAATAAACCAATCCAAGTAAAAAATCACATTATCATCACGCACACTATAATGAGTGTAGAAATAAAACCTATCGAGGCGACCAAAAGCCAGCTCAAAAAGTTCGTAAAGTTTGGCATCGACCACTATCGCGGCAACGACTGCTACGTGCCGCCGCTGATTATGGACGACGTCGCCACGCTGTCGCCCGCCGAGAACCCTGCCTTCGACTTCTGCCGTGCGCAGTCGTTCATGGCCTATCGTGACGGCAAGCCCGTGGGCCGCATCACGGGCATCATCAACGATGTCGTCAACGAGCGTACGGGCACGAAACAGCTGCGGTTCGGCTTTGTCGAGTTTATCGACGACAACGAGGTTGTCGACGCCCTGTTTGACGCCGTGTCAGACTGGGGTCGCAACCAGGGCATGACCGAGATTGTAGGCCCCATGGGCTTCACCGACATGGACCACGAGGGTATGCTCGTCGAGGGCTTTGACCAGCTCGGCACCATGGCTACCATCTACAACTACCCCTACTATCCCGCCCAGCTTGAGCGCCGCGGCATGGTCAAGGACGTCGACTGGGTCGAGTATCTAATACCTATCCCCGACAGTATTCCCGACAAACACAAGCGCATAGGCGAGATTGTCAAGAAGAAGTTCAACCTCACCATCGCCAAGGTGAAATCGCGCAAGGAACTTAAAGAGCGCTATGGCAAACAGCTGTTCGCGCTCATCAACAAGGCCTACGACCAGCTGTACGGCTACTCGCCCCTCACCGAGCGTCAGATCGACTACTACATCAAGCAGTATCTCGGTCTCATCAAGCTCGAGAACCTCTGCATCATAGTCGATGCCGACGACAAGCTCGTGGGCTGTGGCATCTCGGTATCGTCGTTCTCACGCGCCCTGCAGCGCAGCCGCGGCCGCCTGTTCCCTCTGGGCTGGCGCCACATGCTCAAGCCTCTGCTTGGCCACGTAGACACCGTCGACCTGCTGCTCGTGGCCATTGACCCCGACTATCAGGGCAAAGGCGTCAATGCCCTGCTGTTCACCGAGCTGATCCCCGCCTTCCAGCGCCTCGGCTACAAGCAGGCCGAGAGTAACCCCGAGCTCGAGAGCAACGAGAACGTGCAGAAGCAGTGGGAGTATTTCGAGCGCCGTCAGCACAAGCGCCGCCGCTCTTACAAGGCATCGCTGTAAAGTCGGGCCCTAAGCCACTTTTCAACCCTCCCCCTCCCAGACCGATAATAAACAAATCTTAAATACAACAATCTATTATGCCACAGGTTAAGCCAAAGAAAGCATTGGGACAACACTTCCTCACCGACCTGTCGATAGCGTCACGCATCGCCTCGACACTTGACGACTACAGCGGCTTGCCGGTAATGGAGGTAGGCCCCGGCATGGGCGTACTGACACGTTTTCTGCTCGATAAAGGGCATGATGTCACTGTGGCTGAGATTGATACCGAGAGCGTCGAGTATCTCAAAGAGAACTTCCCGGCGCTCGACGGGCGCATAGTCGAGGGCGACTTCCTGCAACTCGATCTCAACGAGTTTTATAACGGCCGAGAGTGCTGTGTCATAGGCAACTACCCCTACAACATCTCGTCTCAGATATTCTTCCACGTCCTCGATTACAAGGATATCGTGGTGTGCTGCTCGGGCATGCTGCAACGCGAGGTGGCCGAGCGTCTTGCCGCCCCTCCCGGCACCAAGGCCCGAGGCATACTCAGCGTACTGCTCCAGGCCTGGTATGATGTCGAGTACCTGTTCACCGTGAGCGAGGGCGTCTTTAATCCGCCCCCCAAGGTCAAGAGCGGCGTCATCAAGATGACGCGTAACGGCGTCACCGACCTGGGTTGTGACCCGGTGCTGTTCAAGACGGTGGTCAAAGCCACATTCGGCCAGCGGCGCAAGACCCTGCGCAACACCGTCAAGGGCCTCGTGCCTGCCGGTACACAGCTACCGGCCGACGACCCGCTGCTTGCCAAGCGCCCCGAACAGCTCACAGTCAGCGAGTTCGTTGAGTTAACCAACATAGTCACCACCCTGCGCAACGATTCAAAATGAAAGAGTATACGCCCGAGTATCTTGATAATATCAAGGACATAATCGACTCACACCGTGAGGACGAGGCACGCGAGCTTCTCTCGGACATGCACCCGGCCGACATTGCCGAGCTGTACCAGGAACTTGATCTCGATGAGGCCGAATATCTTTACAAGCTGCTCGACGACGAGACAGCCGCCGACGTGCTCATGGAACTCGACGAGGACGATCGCCGCAAGCTCCTGTCGGGCATGGAAGCCGAGGATATCGCGCGCCAGATCGACTACCTCGACACCGACGAGGCCGTTGACCTCATACAGGAACTCGACGAGGAAGAGCGCGACGAGATTCTCTCACACATCGACGACGTCGAGCAGGCTGGTGACATTATCGATCTGTTGAAGTATGACGAGGATACCGCCGGCGGCCTCATGGGCACCGAGATGATCGTCGTCAACGAGAACTGGTCTATGCCCGAGTGTATCAAGCAGATGAGAATGCAGGCCGAGGAGATGGACGAGATTTACTACGTCTATGTCGTCGACAATGATAACCGTCTGCGCGGNATNNTGCCCCTCAAGAAGCTCATAACNCANCCCTCGGTGTCCAAGATAAAGCACGTCATGGANGAGGATCCCGTCGCCGTNAAGGCCGACACNCCCATNGATGAAGTGGCCCTCGACTTTGAGAAATATGACCTTGTGGCAATGCCTGTGGTCGACTCTATAGGCCGTCTGCTGGGCCGTATCACCGTCGACGACGTGATGGACGAGGTGCGTGAATCGAGCGAGCGTGACTATCAGCTCGCATCAGGTATNTCGAGCGACGTCGANGCCGACGACTCGGTTCTGGCTCAGACCAAGGCGCGCATACCCTGGCTGCTGATAGGCATTGCCAGCGGCATTCTCGCGTCACTCATTCTNGCAGGNTTTGAGTCACAGCTCGAGGCTGTCACGGCCCTCGCNCTGTTCATTCCCATCATCGGCGGTACGGGCGGTAACGTAGGCGTACAGGCATCAGCTATCGTCGTTCAGGGCCTTGCCAACGGTTCGCTCGAAATCAAGCAGTTTGCATCACAGCTGGGCAAGGAGGTGCTCATAGGCCTGCTCAATGCCACCGTGCTCGGCGGTGTCATCTTCCTTTATAACCTCATCATGCTGCCCGANGACTTTGCTGTCACTATCTCGGTAGCTTGCTCCCTGTGGGCCGTGGTGATGTTCGCCACCATACTCGGCACCGTAGTACCGCTCACNCTCGAGAAGCTCAAAATCAACCCTGCCCTTGCTACCGGCCCCTTTATTCANATATCAAACGACATCGTGGGCCTGATACTCTACGTNAACATCGCCAAGATGTTCCTCCGAATACTCGGCTGACAAAAATATATAAACGTACTATATATTTTGAGCTGTNNTGCGTCTATAATGATAGACTAACTAACAGCATCATTATCATGAAAAATTCTTTATCACGGGNACGACGGTATCTGANCATGCTCGTCGCATTATTTATCGTAGTATTAACGGCTTGTTCTGACTCGACAGACGAGTTACTGCCCGANCCTGAACCCGAACCGCTTCCTGAAATTCCTGAAGTNACAGTCTCGGTCTCTGCCCCCGAGCATATCACGGTAACNCNCCGTCACAGCAGCGATGTCACCCTGACATTTGAAGTTACAGGCGATGAGAGCCTGCAATGGACATGTACCTCAAGCAATCCCGACATAGCGACCGCCACACCCAAAGACGACTCGGCCGTCACCATAACCGGTATAGCCCCCGGCGAGACTACCGTGACCATTGAAGCNACTGCCGGCGATGCCACCTCATCGGCCGAGATAGCCGTTACCGTNGATCAGGGCACAGTCAGAATACTCGCNATCGGTAACAGCTTCTCACAAGACGCCGTCGAGCAATATTTTTATGAATTGGCCCACGCCGCCGGTATCGAAATCGTTGTAGGAAACATGTATATAGGTGGCTGTGACCTCGACCGTCACTATAAAAANATTCAGAGCGATGCCGCGGTTTANGAATACCGCAAGGTCNCTGACGGCAAGAAGTCAAACCGTACCGAAGTACGTTTGTCTGAAGCACTTGCCGACGAATCGTGGGACTATATCAGCCTCCAGCAGGCNAGCGGCAAGTCGGGTAAGTATGACACCTATNCTGCTCTGCCTCAGATTATAAGTCACATCACGACGACTTTACCCGATGCCACCTTGATATGGCACCAGACATGGGCCTATTCGTCAAGTTCCAATCATGCCGACTTTCCGGCCTATGACAAGAACCAGATGACGATGTATAACGCCATCGTGGCTGCCGCCCGACGTGCCATGACCGAAAATGCCGAGCTGAAACTAATCGTACCATCGGGAACCGCTATCCAGAACGCACGCACCACCTATGTAGGTGACGTTTTTAACCGCGANGGTTANCATCTTGAGGTTAACTATGGTCGTTATACGGCAGCCTGTACGTGGTTTGAGGCGATTTTTGGCATTGATGTGACCNCCAACACCTATGCGCCGTCAACTGTAACCGACGAGATGGNAGCTATTGCCCGCCTGTCGGCCCANAGGGCAGTCGCTTCGCCCGACGNCGTTACCGAGATTTCAGAGTATGCAAACCCTGATATAAAGGAAGGTTATCAGACCGAGCCCGTATACATAGACTTCGGCCCAAACTCAGTATCGGCGACGCCATGGAACAACTACACGACCTTTAAGCCTNTCGATAACAGAGTGTGGCTCAAAGATATAAAGGGNAATTTTGTCAATACCGGCCTAAATATTCTGGGTGGATTCACTGNNAGCTATCTCGGTGTAAGCGGTGAGAGTAACCACACAGCTATTACCGCCGCCGGTATAGAATTTCCTGTCACCGCGTGGAAAGACGGCCTCATTGTAGNCGGAACAAAGGGCGACGGCGATACTGCCCCCGGGCGCCTTGTCATCACTTCGCTCAATCCCGCCGGTAAATATGACCTCACACTGCTGGCCGTGCGATATAACGGCAGCCGCGATGCCCGCATTTCGGCCTACAANGTCATAGGCCGCGCTGAGTCGGAGGTAAAGCAGATAAAACCGGGCCTGAAAATAGCCTCGTCGGGCTCGGGAGTCTANCCGTCGTTCGACCGCGTGCCTTTTGAGGAGTATGCTGTCACATACACCTCGGTCGAGCCCGATGCCGACGGCACAATCACCGTTGAAGTGACCGGTATNGATACCGGCGTAGCCGCCGAGGGTCACCTCAACGCCCTNGTCATCGNCCCCNCACGTTGAACTAATAGATAAAACAGCGAGCCCGGCTTCANAGNNNNCNTTGAAGCCGGGCTCGTCNTATTCTTGTGNGTGATCAGAAAGTGCAGGGTAGGGCGAGAAGCTGGTAGTAGAGCGTGCGGGCTATGCGCTGATGGCCCGCATCGTTGGGGTGCAGACGGTCGGTGTCGGCGTTGTAGAAGTACTGTCCATGCTCGTCATGAAGCGGNTACAGGCCGCACAGCGAGTTGAGGTCGATGACAGGCACGGCCCATATATTGCCGGCNTCGATAACGGCATCAACGTATGGGTCAAGGTATTCACCGCCGCGGTTTGCATAGTCCTCGGGCACTTGCCAGTTGTGGTNGTTGGGATAGAAGCCGCTGCGATGTATNGGTGTCAGCAGCACTATCTGCTTGGTGGGATAGGTGCGTTTGAGCGAGTCGAGGGCTATATTGATGCGGCCGCGGTAGGTGTCGGGGTTCATGTCGGNTGTGCGGCGTTTNCGTCTTTCGGGCCTTTTTTCATAGCCCAGTCCGTACTCTACGGTCTCGGTCTTTTCGANAAACCACTCGCCCGGTGCCACGGCATTGTTGTAGTCGTTNGTGCCGATGAATATGAGTATCGCGTCGACGTCGTCGCCATGTTCGCGCTTCAGCTGGGCAGTCTGNCGGGGTATGTCGTTCCATTCGCGACCGCTGACGGCATAGACGTAGGGCGTTATACCGAGCCAGTCATTGAGAAAATTCCAGTATTTGAGTTTCGAACCGTTGTTGTTGGGGTCGGTTACCGAGTCGCCGAAGTAGGCTACCTTCTTGTCTTGCCACGGGTGTACGATGTATTGNGCCCCGCAGTTCAGTGTCGCTGTAATCAGTAGCAGCGTCAGTAGTTTCAGTTTCATGTTGTTAAGGTTTTAATGCCCGAGAGGCGTTGCCACAGGTGTGACAGCGCCTCTCGTGTGTATGGTTAGGGNGTTNATTGATTATTCGGCTGCCTTGGCGGGATAGCGGGCGTTGAGGCCGTTTACAATCTCCTCGGTGATGTCGAGTGCGGGGTTGAAGTACTCGCCTACGTTCTTGACGAGGATAGCGTCATAGTGACGTGTCGAGTTGTAGATGTTCAGGAAGTTGTTGATCGAGTCGATGAGCTGCTGCTGCTGGTTGGCGCTCTCGATGGCGGCTTCCTGCTGCAGGTTGGCGATATAGCGCTGGGCCTGGTCATANTTTGACTGGAAGTTCTGCATGTCGGCGTTGTAGCTCTGCTCGGTCAGGTAGCCGTTGTTGCGGGCTTTTGACTCGATCTGCTGCTGCATGCGCTGCAGCTCGGCAGTCTTGGCGCGCTGCTCGCTCTCGATGTTGTTCTGCTTGGCGGCCATGACGTCGTTGAGGTCTTTGCACAGGTTGTACTGGCTCATGATCGAGTCGAGGTTGTAGTAGCGTATGTTGGTGGTAGGCTCGAACGAGTCGCCGGCGGCTACGGTAGTTGNGGTCTCAGCTGATGCGGGAGTGTTGTTTTTGTCACCTGAACATGAAACGAAAATCATTGCAGCTGACAGGATTGCGAATGTAAGCTTTTTAATCATGAAATTTCAATTAAATTGAACTTGGTTTAATTTTTTTTGTCTGTGACCCGTTTNTCGCGGGTCGTGATGTTTATTTATTTGTTAATGTTTCTATTATAATGTTGTCCGGTATTAATCGGNTTGTCGGNCGTCGGTCGTATCTCGGTGGCACCCTATGCCTCGCTTTCTGAGTTCGGGGTTGTCGTGGACGTGGCCCGATGGGAATTTTGACCCCTTGACCAGCAGTACTTTAAAGCTCAACAGCAGTACCGCTACGGCTACAAGGACAATGCTCAGAAGCAACAGTTTCATAGTTTGTGCCTGTTGTGACATCAACGGCGATGCACACATTTGTGATGCAAATATAAGAAAGTTGAATGTAAAGTTGAGAATTTATCAATTATATTTTGTAACTTAGTCACCGAATAAACGAGAATTTAACATCTTTTCCAATAAGTCAATACTTTTTAAATATGGAAGTAAAGGATTTACAACCCCAAATCGTGTTCAGCATCTTTGACGAGATCACAAAGGTGCCGCGTCCCTCTAAGAAAGAGGAGAAAATACGTCAGTATCTGCTCGACTTCGCCGCCAAGCACGGCATCGAGGCCAAGACCGACGAGGTAGGTAACGTAGCGCTCTACAAGCCTGCGACACCCGGTCATGAGAATGCCCCCACGGTGATAATGCAGGGACACATGGATATGGTATGCGAGAGCAANGACAAGTCGTTCGACTTTGAGAACTCGCCTATCAAGACTATAGTAGACGGTGACTGGGTACGTGCTGACGGCACCACACTGGGTGCCGACAACGGCATCGGCGTGGCTGCTTCGCTCGCTGCCCTTATCGACCCCGAGCTCGTTCACGGCCCCCTCGAGGTGCTCGTGACCGTCGACGAGGAGACCGGCATGACCGGCGCCTTCAANCTGGGCAAAGACCTCGTCAAGGGNAAGATNCTGCTCAACCTCGACTCTGAAGACGACGCCGAGGTGTTCGTAGGCTGTGCCGGCGGTGTCGATACACAGGCTGTGTTCACCTANCACCGCTCGTTCGCACCCACCGACTTCCAGTTCTTCAAGATTGACGTTTCAAANGGTCTCGGTGGCCACTCGGGNGGCGACATTCACCTGGGGCGCGCCAATGCCAACAAGNTGCTCGCCCGCTTCCTGTGGGATCTGAGNAAGGATCACGAGGTTGTCGTATCCGAGTTTGACGGCGGCAANCTGCGCAACGCCATACCNCGTGCCGCTCACGCCATCGTGGGTGTACACACCTCTAAGAAGGAGTCAGTGCGCATAGCCCTCAACAACTATGCCGCTGTCATCGCCAACGAGTATGCCGGCATCGAGCCCACCCTCACCATCGANATGGAGAGCGTCGAGGCACCCGCCTACTGCATCGACCAGGAAACTTCGCTCAACCTCATTCGCGCCCTCTACTGCGCCCCCCACGGCGTCATCTCAATGAGCCGCGACCTCGAGGGCCTCGTCGAGACATCGACCAACCTCGCGTCGGTCAAGATGCGCGGCGACAACCAGATTGTCATCGCCACCTCACAGCGCTCATCGGTCGAGTCGCGCAAGTGGGACATCGCCAACCAGGTCGAGGCTGTNTTCACCCTCGCNGGCGCCGAGGTTACCCACGGTGACGGTTATCCNGGCTGGCAGCCCAACATGGACTCGCCCATCATGAAGATAGCCTGTGACGCCTACGAGGAGCTGTACGGCATACGTCCGGCCATCAAGGCCATTCANGCCGGCCTCGAGTGTGGTCTGTTCAAATCGGTCAACCCCGAGCTCGACATGGTATCGTTCGGCCCCACACTTCAGGGCGTACANTCACCCAGCGAGCGCATGAACATTCCCGCCGTCGAGCGCTTCTGGCAGCAGCTGCGCCGCATTCTCGAGAAGGTAGCCAAACTCTGATAGTCACCAATCCCACCTATACCCCGGGGCGATGCATCACACCGATGCGTCGCCCTTTGTTTTGTGTGTNCAATNTGAAAAAAAACTTAAATGAGGTATTGTGGTTGTAAAATAAATGTAATACTTTTGCTAATTGGTAACAAACCGCCCATTGTGTAGTACATTAAATCAATTTTATAACCTTAATAAAATCAATCAATGAGAATTAAACTGCTTGTATTGTTACTGTTATCGGCAGCTTTACCCATCGTTGCCCAGACGGCTCGTTTGACCGGCGTGGTGACTGAGGCCGATACCGGTAATCCTGTGTCGGGCGCGCTCGTAACACTGCCCGAGCAAGGGATTACAGTCACTACCGGCCCTGCCGGAGACTTCCTCATCAGCAATGCCGCTCCCGGCAAGGTCGGAGCGCTGGTCATCGCCTATGGTTTTGTAGACCAGCTCGTTGAGGCCGAACTATTCAACGACGTCACCGTCAATGTCGGCACCATCGCCNTGAAGGCTACGGCATCGTCGGCATCTTACTATGAGGANACTCAGGAGATGTACTTTGACGAGAACATGCTCGAAAACGAGGACGACTCACAGGCTATCGCCACCCTCACAGGTTCGGGCGACAACGTTTACTACAACACCGCGAGCTACAACTTCGGCCCCATGTATTTCAGATACCGCGGCTACGAGAGCTCATATCAGACTGTATCGATCAACGGCATCGAGATGAACGANNTGATACGCGGTCAGTTTAACTTNGCTACACTCGGCGGCATGACATCGCGCGCATTCCGCAACAAGACCGTCGCCGTAGGCATGGACGCCNCCTCATACAACTTCGGCGCCATAGGCGGNGCAACCAACTACAACACCATCACTTCAAACTATGCTCCCGGTTTCAACGGCTCGGTAGCCTACACCAACTCCAACTACATGCTGCGCGGCATGGCCACCTATTCGACCGGCATGAGCCAGGACGGCTGGGGCTTGACCGTCAGCGCCATAGGTCGCTGGAGCGATGAGGGTGTGGTGCCCGGCACATTCTACAAGTCGGCCGGCCTGTTCCTGTCGCTCGAGAAGGTGTTCAACGACGCCAACTCGCTCACTCTGACAGCATTCGGCGCTCCCACCCAGCGTGCCACCGGCTCGGCAACCTACCAGGAGGTGTACGACCTCACNGGCGACAACCTCTACAACCCCAACTGGGGCTGGCAGAACGGCAAGAAGCGCTCGGCCCGCATACGCGAGCAGTTCGACCCCACATTCCTGTTGAACTGGATTTTCAAGCCCTCTGACCGCACAGTGCTCAACACCGGCGTGATGTTCCGCAACGTCAACTANCAGCAGACCCGCATNGAGCGCTACAAGGCNTCAGACCCCATGCCCAACTACTACCGNTANCTGCCCAGCTACTACCGCAACGACCCCGAGATGTANGACTACTACACTCAACTGTGGGAGACCGACGAGTCAGTGCGTCAGATCAACTGGGACGCCATGTACCAGGCCAACTACCTCAACAATATCGACAACATGAACCCCGCCATGGCCGGCAATCCCAAGGGAGCCAGCTACATTCTCGAGAGCCAGCACAGCAATCAGCTCAACGCGGTGTTCAACTCTAACATCAACCACCGCATCAACGACGTCTTCACCCTCCAGGGCGGCCTGTCGTTCAACTACACCAAGGCCAGCTACTACAAGACGGTCAAAGACCTGCTGGGCGGCGAGTTCTGGTATGACTACGAGACATTCAGCGACCAGTACATGTCNATCAANCCCGACCTCATACAGAACGACCTCGACCACCCCGACCGCAAGGTCTANGAGGGCGACAAGTTCGGCTACAACTACGACATTCACGCNATGCGTGCCACTGCCTGGCTGCAGAACATGATCAACCTGCCCCAGTGGGACATCTACTACGGTTTCAAGGCCGACTACACCCAGTACATGCGCGAGGGCCACATGCGCACAGGCCGCGACCCCGAGAACTCAAAAGGCAAGGGCAAACACATCATGTTTGACAACGCCATGTTCAAGGCCGGCGCCACCTACAAGCTCGACGGCCGCAACGCCTTCGCCGTTCACGGTCAGTACGGCACCCGTGCTCCCCTGGCCGACATGATCTACCTGACACCCCGCTACCGNGCCGGCATCATCAACGACCCCCAGAGCGAGCGCATTCTCTCAGGCGACATCTCTTACACCTGGAATTACCGNCGTTTNCGCGGTTCAATCTCGGCCTACGCCACCATGATCGACAATGCCACCGAGCGCAACGTCTTCTATGACGACGACTACCGTTCGACCGTCTACTACGTGCTCCAGGACGTTAAACGCGTCTACAAGGGNGTCGAGCTGGGCATGGCCTACAAGATNACCCCCTCGCTCACCGCTACATTTGCCGGCACATACAGCCGTTCACAGTACAAGAACAACCCCACCGGCACNCGCGTCATCGACAACGGCATGGAGGCCGACGTCTCTAACACCGTTTACCTGCGCAACTACTTCCTCGGTTCTACTCCCCAGACCGTCGGTAACCTCGGTCTCGACTGGGCCGCTCCCAAGAGCTGGTTCTTCAACATCAACGGCACNTGGATGGGCGANAGCTACGTGAACCTCTCGCCCCGNTACCACGAGGCTATGCCCAACCTGTGGACACTCTATCCCACACCCGCCGAGCTCGAGGCTAAGATTGCCGANCTNGCCCACCAGGACAANCTCAGCGACGCCTTCGTGCTCAACCTCTCGGTAGGCAAGCTCGTGTACATCAACCGCAAGGTGTCAATGAACTTCAACGTCAGNGTCAACAACGTGCTCAACAACCGCAACATCGTGACNTATGCCTACGAGCAGTCACGTCTGAAGTCAGATTATGACCGCAGNCAGTGGCCCGCCCGTTACACCTACGCCCAGGGCACCCGCGTGTTTGTCAACGTTGGCATACGCTTCTAAATCTCGTGTCACAATTAACTGATTTTTAAAGAATATGAAGAAATCATTATTATATGCAGCTGTTATGCTGGCAGGCGCGGCGTCGTTCACCTCGTGTACCGGTGACATGGAGATGCCCCCGATGATTGCCCCCGAGGCCACCATACAGCCCAANACAACCATCGAAGCCCTCAAGGCCGAAGTGTGGCAGACCGACCGTAACTACGTTACCGAGATAGGCCAGCGCAACGGCAAGGATATCATCATCGCCGGACGCGTTGTCAGCAACGACAAGGCCGGCAACGTGTTCAAGAACGTCGTGCTCCAGGACAACACCGGCGCTCTCACCGTGGCCATCAACGCCTACGACCTCTACGAGACCTATCAGCCCGGTCAGCAGATTGTAGTCAACCTCACCGGCCTCAAGATTGGTGCCTACAACGGCCTGCTGCAGCTTGGTGGCGAGGGCACCTACAACGGCGCCCCCTCTATGACATTCATGGAGTCAGAACTGTTCGCCGAGCACGCCCAGCAGAATGGTCTGGCCGACATAGCCCGCATCGACACCATCGTCGGTACAATATCTGAGATCAACGCCGCCAAGAACAGCGTCGAGGGCCTCCAGAAGTGGCAGAGCCAGCTCATACGCATCGACGGTGTCAGCTTTGAGGACGCCGGCAAGCCCTTTGCCGACGGCGGCACAACCAACCGCTACGTCAAGGACGCGTCGGGCAACCGCATCAATGTGCGCAACAGCTCGTATGCCGACTTTGCCGCCGACCTCCTTCCCACCGGCTCAGGCGCCGTTGTGGGCATTCTCAGCTACTACGGTACCGACTGGCAGATTATACTTAACAACGTTGACGGCCTCATAGGCTTCGACGCCATCGAGCCTGGCAACCCGGGTGATGGCGACGACGACCCTGCTCAGCCCGACGGCGACGGCACCAAGGAGTCGCCCTACAGCGTCGCTCAGGTGCTTGACGGTGCTACCGGCACCGGCGCATGGATCACGGGCTACATCGTCGGCACCGTGACCGATAAGTCGATTCAGACTGATGCCGAGTTCGGCACAGCCAACGCCAACGCGGCCAACATACTCATCGCCGCTTCGCCCGACGTGACCGACTATACCAAGTGTGTGCCCGTCCAGCTCACAAGCGGCAGCGCTGCCCGTGCGGCCCTTAATCTCAAAGACCACCCCGAGAATCTCGGCAAGGAGGTCAAGATCGAGGGCTCGCTCGAGAAATACTTCGGCGTTCCCGGTCTCAAGACTCCTACCGACTATGAGATCGACGGTTCAAGCGAGCCTGTGACCCCCACCGAGCCCGTCGAGGGTGACGGCAACGGTACGCTCAGTGCCCCCTACAGCGTGTCACAGGTACAGGCCGGTGTTTCGGGCACAGGCTGGATGCAAGGCTACATCGTCGGCACCGTAACCGACAAGTCGATTCAGACCGACGCCGAGTTTGGTACAGCGAACGCCAACGCGGCCAACCTGCTTCTTGCCGCTTCGCCCGACGTCACTGACTACACCAAGTGTGTGCCCGTCCAGCTCACCAACGGCAGTAAGACCCGTGAGGCTCTCAATCTCGTCAACCACCCCGAGAATCTCGGCAAGCTGGTTAAGGTCGAGGGTACGTTCGAGAACTACTTCGGTGTTCCCGGTCTCAAGTCTCCCACCAACTACGAGCTCGACGGCCAGAGCATACCCGTATCGCCCACAAGCACCTATAGCGCTGTTACCTCGATAACCTCGGGCAAGAGCTACGCTATCGTTGCCGGCGGCAAGCAGGCGCTCCCCATCAGCGGTAACTACGGTTACCTCCAGGTGGCCGACGTCACCGTGAGCGGCTCGACTGTCGAGGCTGCCGACGAGAACGCATTCGTGTTTACAGCAGTTGACGGCGGTTACACCATCAAGCAGGCCGACGGCCGCTACCTGTACATGACAGGCACATACAACTCGTTCAACGTCAGCACCGACCTCACCGAGGGCTATGTCTGGACAGTGACAGCCAACAGCGACGGCACCATGACCGTGACCAACGCGTCGAACGGCAAGACCCTGCAGTATGACTCGCAGTACAGCAGCTACGGTGCATACTCGGACGTGCGCGGCACTTATCCCACCGTCTACGAGAAGAAGTAGTGAACTAACCTAACCATTGACTCAGAACAATGAAAAATTTAAAATCATATATCTTAGGCTTGGCGACCGTTGGCTCGCTCGCCTTCACCGGGTGCAGCATGACCGAGGATCCCGTCCCCGTCAGCATTCCCGAAGCCTCACAACAGCCCAACACCACGCTGCTGGAGCTTAAAACCGCCTTCTGGAGCGACGCTACCAACTATATCTGGAACACTCCCGACAAGGAGGACGCCGTGCCCTGTGCCATTCCCGAGCGCGAGGACGGCACCCACTACATAGTTCATGGCCGCGTCATCTCGAGCGACTATGAGGGCAACGTGTTCAAACAGCTCGTCATTCAGGACGAGACCTGCGCCCTGGCGTTCTCGATCAACGCCTACGACCTCAACGTCAGCTACCGCGTGGGTCAGGACATCGTGGTCGACCTCACCGGCCTCTACATCGGTAAGTACAACGGCCTGCTGCAGATAGGCAACCCCGAGTGGTATGAGAACGGTAGCCAGTGGGAGGCATCGTTCATGCCCCTCGAGCTGTTCCGCGCTCACGCCGAGCTCAACGGTCTGCCCGAACCCGCCAAGGTCGACACCGTCGTGATGAACTCGTTCAGCGAGCTTCCCAGCGACCCCGACGGCCTGCGCCGTTTCCAGAGTCAGCTTGTGCGTTTCAACAACGTCAAGTTCCAGGAAGGCGGCAAGGAGCCCTTCTCAGAGTATCAGTCGAGCGGCGTTAACCGTAACATCGAGGACATCGAGGGCGCTACCATGATTGTACGCACCAGCGGCTACAGCGACTTCTGGAACAAGACTCTCCCCGAGGGCAACGGCGACATCGTCTGCCTCTTGGGCTACTATGGCACCACCGGCTGGCAGCTCACCCTCATCGACGAGGCCGGCTGCATGAACTTCGGCAATCCCACCTTGCTCCCCGGCACCAAGGACGATCCCTACACCGTCGAGCAGGCCATCGAGGCCCAGGCTGCAGGCAAGACTCCCACCGGTTGGGTNACCGGCTACATCGTGGGTGCAGTAGCTCCCGAGGTGTCTGAAATCGCTTCAAGCAACGACATAGAGTGGGGCGCTGAGGCTACTCTCGCCGGCACTGTCGTTATAGCTCCCGATGCTGACTGCAAGGACATCGCCAAGTGTNTCGTAGTAGCNCTTCCTCAGGATTCCAAACTGCGTGAATATACCAACCTGCGCGATAACCCCGGCAACTACGGTCGTCAGATGTGGGTTAACGGTAAGCTCGCCGAGTACATGGGTACTTGGGGTCTTATCGACAGNAAGGGTACAGCCAACGACTTCCGTATCGACGGTGTAGAGATAGGCGGTGGCTCAGCTCCCGCAGGTGACGGCACCCAGGCATCGCCCTACAATGTGGCTCAGGTTCTTGGCGGCGCTACCGGCACCGGCGCATGGATCACAGGCTACATCGTNGGNACNGTGACCGACAAGTCGATACAGACCGACGCCGAGTTNGGCACAGCCAACGCCAACGCGGCCAACGTACTTATAGCCGCTACACCCGACGTCACCGACTACACCCAGTGTGTTCCCGTACAGCTNACNAGCGGCAGCGCCACCCGTGCGGCTCTCAACCTCAAAGACCACCCCGAAAATCTNGGCAAGGAGGTTAAAATCGAGGGTTCGCTCGAGAANTACTTTGGCGTNNCCGGCCTCAAATCGCCCACCAACTACGAGATTGTAGGCGGCGGCGATACCCCCGTGACCCCGCCTGCTGAGGGTGGCAACGGTACAGGTACCGAGACCGACCCCTATGACGTCGTAGCAGCCATTGCAGCCTACAATTCGGGTGTTACAGGCAATGTATGGGTAGATGGCTACATCGTTGGTCAGACCCCCACACAGTACGCCTCAGACGCTGTATTGGGCTCATTCGGCGAGACAGTATCAGGCACCAACATCATCATAGCTCAGACAGCCTCTGAGACCGATTACAACAAGTGTCTGTTCATTCAGCTTCCCATCGGTGAGGTTCGCGACAATCTCAACCTCAATGCCAACCGCGACAACATGGGCAAGCAGGTCAAGCTGTATGGCTCGCTCGAGAAATACTTCGGCATGCCCGGCCTCAAGACCGTGACAAAATATGTTCTCGGCGAGGGCGGCGGCACAACCGAACCTACCGACCCCGATCAGCCCGTGACTCCCCCTGCTGCCGGTGATGTGACAACTATTGCTGCAACAGCAATCACCAATGTGCCTGGAACCACTACCGTGTCGGGCTACACAATCGACATTCAGAAGGCTTCGGGTGGTACAGCACCCGGTGCTCATGCCGGAACCTCGGCCATACGCCTCTATGCCGACAACACCATGCAGGTGAGCGGCGGTCGCATGACCAAGATTGTCTTCACTCTCGCGAGTGATGCAGGCTATCGTTACACCGAGATGACACCGAATACCGGCTCTATCTCGCCAGCACAGGCCGAGAGTGATACCTCGTTCACCTGGGTAGGCGATGCCTCATCGGTGACATTTACCGTTGGCCATGACGCTACCCTCGGCTCTGATGGTGCCGGCAAGCGCGGTCAGATTCGCTTCACTCAGCTCGAAATCACAGCAGCCGAGTAATCACGACTCTGACTGAATAACTATCTTGACTCCCCGCGACTGACGTGTCAAAGTCACTGACACCGGCCGCGGGGAGCCTGTTTTAACAGCATGACAACCTTTTTGGCACAGTATTTGTTATAACAGGACTATGGGGTGCAGTGTACCCCGACCACAACGAACGTAAACAATAACCATTAAATAAAGTAAAGTATGGAAAAAGTACAACCCGGTAAGTATGTTGAAATGGTCTATGACCTCTATGAGATAGCCCCCGACGGCAGCGAGAAACTCGTTCACCAGAGCGACCCCAAAGACCCCGAGAAGGTAATATTTGGCGTTACACGCGGCATGATCGAGCCCCTTGAGGCTGCTATCGACGGCCTGGAGCCCGGCGGCAAGTTCAATGTAACCGTTAAGGCCGATCAGGCTTTCGGCCCCTACGACCCCGAGCAGGTAGCCGAGCTCGAGAAAGAAATCTTTGAAATCGACGGCAAATTTGACGCCGAGGTTATCAAGAAAGGCGCCGTGGTGCCCATGATGACCGCCGACGGCTTCCGCATCAGCGGCATCGTGCTTGACGTCACCGCCGACAAGGTGAAGATGGACTTCAACCACCCCCTCGCAGGCAAGGACGTGCGCTTTGACGGCTCGATTCTGACCGTCCGCGACGCCACCCCCGAGGAGATTCAGCCCGCCAACGGTTGCGGCTGTGGCTCGTGTGGCGACGGCCAGTGCGGCGATGGCTGCGACTGTGGCGACGGCGGCTGTGGCTGCAACTAACGGTCACCCCATTGCTGTATGAAACTATAGCCGGGAGTCAGGGTTCACATAGTAGTGTCCTGCCTCCCGGCCTTTTTTTCTAATATTTTGGGCCGTGCGAGTAAATTTTTGGGCGATATTGTTGCATGTATCAAAAAAAACGTTTACCTTTGTACCGCAAAAATCCAAGAGCGGATTACAATTGCAATCAAAAATGCTTCAATAGCTCAGTTGGTTAGAGCACCTGACTGTTAATCAGGGGGTCGTTGGTTCAAGCCCATCTTGAAGCGCCATTTAAACCATATCACTTATCACATTGCTTCAGTAGCTCAGTTGGTTAGAGCACCTGACTGTTAATCAGGGGGTCGTTGGTTCAAGCCCATCCTGAAGCGCCAGCCAAAAACAAGCAAAGCGGGTCGACAGCACCAATGTCAGCCCGCTTTTTTCATTTATAGCATCAATCAAAACAATGGATAAAAAGACTATATGGGATCTTGAACGTCCCGATGTTGACAGTTACCGCGCCACGCCCAAGTTGCCCATCGTTGTCGTGCTCGACAATATACGGTCGCTCAACAATATCGGTTCGATATTCCGCACGTCCGACGCCTTCCGCGTCGACCACCTGTGCCTGTGCGGCATCACCGCCACACCCCCGTCGCCCGAGATACATAAAACCGCCCTCGGCGCAGAGGACTCAGTGGCATGGCGCTACTATCCCACCACGATCGATGCAATAGAACAACTCAAGGCCGACGGCTACATGATAGTCGTGCTCGAGCAGGTGAAAGGAAGCGTCGATCTGACGCGCCTCGAATATCCGCCTCAGGCACGCGTTGCAATCGTCGCAGGTAACGAGGTGGACGGAGTATCGCAAGAGGTGGTGAACGCCGCAAATATGTGCGTTGAAATCCCTCAGGAGGGCACCAAGCACTCGCTCAACGTCTCAGTCTCCACCGGTCTCCTCCTCTGGGAAACCTACAAACGCCTACGCTAACCCCAATCCCACCGCCACACAAATCAGCCCGTCGCAACCGTTCGGGTGTCACGAATGTAGGGACGCGAATTTTCGCGTCCGCCGCCAAAATGTCTACCAGTCAATATTATATGGCGCCGACTGCCTTTGCCCGGCGGACGCGATGAATCGCGTCCCTACTGCATATCAGCAAGTTACGACCGTTCGGGTGTCACGAATGTAGGGACGCGAATTTTCGCGTCCGCCGCCAAAAAAACACCTACCAGTCAGAATGATACAGCGCCAACTGCCTTCTCCCGGCGGACGCGATAAATCGCGTCCCTACCGCACATCAGCAAGTTACGACCGGTCGGATGTCACGTATGTAGGGACGCGAATTTTCGCGTCCGCTGCCAAAATACCTACCAGTCAATATGCTACATCTGCAGAGTGGCTGAGGCACGCGGTTGTCATGGCTTATATTGTATTCTGGGGCAAATTTATTAAATTTGTTGCTTACTTAATGTCAATTATTTAATCAATTCAATTATGTCTATTGTATTCTTTATTTGTTTGATAGCCGGCGTTGCATATTTTGTGTATCGCAAACAAAAAGAACGGGCAATGATTGAGCAGGTTACGCCCATTACACGAGGTGAGTGGTCTGAACGTCGAGTGGTACTGAAGTTACTGAAGGCTGGAATAAACCCCGGTGCAATATTTCATGACTTGTATATTAAAAAACCTAATGGCGAATACACGCAAATCGATATGGCTGTTGCGACAAAAGCCGGAATTATCGTTTTTGAAATTAAGGATTATAGTGGTTGGATTTTCGGCGACGAACACCATAGGTATTGGACGAAAATTCTGTCTTATGGTCGAGAAAAGCATCGTTTTTATAATCCTGTCATGCAAAATAAGGGTCATATCCAGGCTATAAAACAATGCCTGCGGCACAATCCGGGTATTCCATTTTACTCTATAATCGTGTTCTTTGGTAATTGTGAATTTAAAAATATTACTTGTAACGCTCCGAATACATGTATAATATATCCACACTCAATATGTGAGGTAGTTGCTGATATTTTGAGACAGCCCGATGCTAATTACGGCGATAAGCGTGAAATAATGAACGTGTTTACGCAAGCTGCCTGTAATGGTAATGATCCTGCAATAGTAGCTTCGCAAATTAATTCTGCGGCATATTATGGTCGGAAAACACCTCGGTCAACATATTCCTCATCGTTCGGCTCACTGTTTGGCTTAGGATACTTTATGCGCCGCCTCCGCTAACCCCACCACCGCACCACACCGTTGAAATGGGGCATCGCCTGGCGGACGCGATGAATCGCGTCCCTACTGTATATCAGCAAGTTACGACCGGTCGGGTGGCAGGTATGTAGGGACGCGAATTTTCGCGTCCGCCGCAAAAATGTCTAACAGTCAGCATAATACAGTGCCGAGTGCCTTCGCCTGGCGGACGCGATAGATCGCGTCCTTACTGCATATCAGCACGTCAATACCATTTGGGTGTCGGGAATGTAGGGACGCGAATTTTCGCGTCCGCCACCAAAAAACATCTAACAGTCAATATGATACAGCGCCAAGTGGCAGAGGCACGGGGTTGACCACAGGGGGTGCACTGTCAAGGTGGGTATAAAAATAAGAAGCGGGCGGCCCGGTGGGGTCGCCCGCTGTTGTGTATCAACGTGTGGGGTTGATTACTTCTTTGAGAGCTGCTCTTTGAGGGCTGCAAGTGCCTCGATGTCACCGAGTGTGGTCTTCTCAACGGGGGTGTTGAGGACGGGGGTCTCCTCGGCGCGCTTGGGAGCACGTTTAGCTTTCTTGGCCTCGGCCTTCTCTGCTTTAACTTCGTCTTCGAAGATGCGGCTGTGGCTGAGGATAATGCGCTTGCTATCCTTGTTGAATTCGATTACCTTGAACTCGAGCTTCTCGTCAACCTTGGCCTGTGAGCCGTCTTCCTTAACGAGGTGCTTGGGAGTTGCAAAGCCTTCTACGCCGTAGGGGAGAGCGATAACGGCACCCTTGTCGAGCATCTCGATGATTGTGCCTTCGTGTACGCTACCAACGGTGAAGATGGTCTCGAATACGTCCCAGGGGTTCTCCTCGAGCTGTTTGTGGCCGAGTGAGAGACGACGGTTGTTCTTGTCGATTTCGAGAACCTGAACGTCGATGTCNGCACCGATCTGAGTGAACTCGCTGGGGTGCTTGATCTTCTTGGTCCAAGAGAGGTCGCTGATGTGAATGAGNCCNTCAACGCCTTCCTCGAGCTCAACNAATACACCGAAGTTGGTGAAGTTGCGAACCTTGGCGTTGTGCTTGCTGCCGATGGGATATTTCTCTTCGATGTCCTCCCAGGGATCAGCCTTGAGCTGCTTGATGCCGAGGCTCATCTTGCGGTCCTCGCGGTCGAGAGTGAGGACTACAGCCTCGATCTCGTCGCCAACNTTCATGAAGTCCTGAGCTGANCGCAGGTGCTGGCTCCATGACATCTCGCTGACGTGGATAAGACCCTCGACGCCGGGNGCGATTTCAACAAATGCACCGTAGTCGGCCATGACAACNACTTTGCCNTTGACCTTGTCGCCAACTTTGAGATCGGCGCTGAGTGCGTCCCATGGGTGGGGCTGGAGCTGCTTGAGACCGAGAGCGATGCGCTTCTTCTCGTCNTCGAAGTCGAGAATAACGACATTGAGCTTCTGGTCGAGNTGTACAACCTCCTCGGGGTGGCTTACGCGGCCCCAAGACAGGTCGGTGATGTGAATGAGGCCGTCAACGCCGCCCAGGTCGATGAATACGCCATAGGTGGTGATGTTCTTGACGGTGCCTTCGAGTACCTGACCCTTCTCGAGCTTGGCGATGATNTCGCGCTTCTGCTGCTCGAGCTCGGCCTCGATGAGGGCTTTGTGTGAAACGACAACGTTTTTGAATTCCTCGTTGATTTTAACGACTTTGAACTCCATGGTCTTGCCTACGAAGATATCGTAGTCGCGAATGGGCTTAACGTCNATCTGTGAGCCGGGCAGGAATGCCTCGATGCCGAACACGTCAACGATCATACCACCCTTGGTGCGGCACTTGATGTAGCCCTTGATGATCTCGTCGTTGTTGAGAGCCTCGTTAACGCGCTCCCATGAGCGTGATGCACGAGCCTTGCGGTGAGAGAGAATGAGCTGGCCTTTCTTGTCCTCCTGGTTNTCGATGAATACCTCTACTACGTCGCCAACCTTGATGTCGGGGTTGTAGCGGAATTCGTTCATGGGGATAATGCCGTCGCTCTTGTAGCCGATGTTAACCACTGCCTCGCGCTTGTTGAGGGCGATGATGGTACCTTCGATTACGTCTTTGTCTTTAACGGTGTTGAGTGACTCATCATAGGTTTTGGTGAGCTCCTCACGGGTTTTCTCGCCCTGAGTTTCGCCTTTCTCGTAGGCGTCCCAGTCAAAGTCGGCGAGAGGGGAAGTTTTTACTTCTTCAGTCATTTGAAAAAAAAGGGTTAATAAATAAAGTTAATTAAAGTCTCGTGCCGTGTGNGCGCACGGGGCGCACACAAAGCGGTGCAAAGATAATACTTTGTACACGCATTTCCAACTGTTTAGGCAATATTTTAGGGGGTGTCGGCCACTTTTTGCGGTCAATTGGCCGCGGNGGGGGTGTCNATGGCTTCGAGGGGGAGGTCGCGCAGCAGNANGCNGTCGGCGGCGGGGGCTACGGTGGCCTCGATGNCGCTGACGGCGTCGTTGACCGATTTGAAGCGGCTGTCAAAGTCGGGTATGAAGCCGTGGGTGCCGTTGGCGGCGAGGCGGCGCAGTACGAGTCCGACGGTGATGGTGTCGGTGTCGAGGGCGGGTGCTATGCCGCGTGCGGCCGAGTCGCTGTCGTAGGTGACGACGACGCGCTCGAGCAGCCCGACGTCGACGAGGTCGTTGACNGCTTTGGTTATCAGTGAGATGGGAAGCCCGTAGGTCGATGATATGTGGCTNTCGTCGATGGGGCGCTGTCCCTGCTCGCGGCGCTTGACGGCNATGAGCATGACGCCGAGAATGATGCGGAAGCGGTAGTCGGGCGATATGCGGGCTATCTCGTTGCTGAAACTGAACTCGTANATGCTTTGTGAGGCGTAGCACAGCACGCCGCCGGCGAGGGTGATGAGCCACACGAGCTGCAGCCACAGCAGCAGCAGGGGCAGGAAGGCGAAGCNGCNGTAGATGGCGNTGTAGCGGGTGACGTAGATCTGGCCGGTGACGAACAGCCATTGCAGCACTATGAAGCCTGTGCCGGCGAGTATGCCGGCTATGAAGGCGTTTTTGAACTTGACGTGGGTNTTGGGCACGAGGGTGTAGGTGCCGGCGAACAGCAGCCACCCGAGCAGNACGCCTACAAAGTCGACTATGCCGCTTATGACTGGTGTCATTATCTTGAAGGGCAGGGCGGTCTGCAACAGCGAACTCATGAACACGGTGATGCCGCTCGAGCACAGCAGCATGACGGGGAGTATGAGCAGTATGGCGGTGTAGTCGGTTATCTTGCGGCCTATGGTGCGTCCGCGTTTGATGCCCCAGATGAGGTTGAACGAGTCTTCGACCGAGCCGAGCAGCGANATGAGGGTGTAGAGCAGGAAGACGATGCCGACGCCCACGAAGATGCCCTCGTTGGCGGTGGCGAGGTAGCTGTCGACAAATGTGAATGTGGCCTCGACGGCGTCTGACTGGACGGGGAACAGTTTGACGAGCTCGCTCTGAATGAGGCTCTGGAGGCCAAATCCCTTGCTGATGGCGAGCAACAGGGCGAGNGCCGGCACGATGGCGAGGACGGTCTTGTAGGTCATGGCGGCGGCCTGAGACTGCAGGTCGCGGTCAAGGAACGACCTGACCGAGAGGTTGAGGGTCTTGATGAGGCGCACGCGCCAGCTGCGGCGCGTGTCGGTCCAGACGCCTGCCGANCAGTAGTCCCATTGTCTCATGGCCCAGGCTGTGAGCCTCGCTATGAGCGATGGCCGGGTGGTGGGGGTGGTNTCGTTCATTTTTTCTTGTCGGGGGCCTTGGGGTAGGCTATGCGTGAGTGGTACATCGTGCGCAGGCGGGCTATGAATGCTTCCTTGGCCTGCTGNATGTCGCGGAATGACAGCGGGCTCTCGCGGTGCAGGCCGTCGTCGACCTGGCTGTCGATGATGTTGTTGACCAGGCGGCTGATGGCCTCGGGCGAGTGGTCGGTCATGGAGCGTGAGGCGGCCTCGACCGAGTCGGCCATCATGAGCAGTGATGCCTCGCGNGTCTGGGGGTTGGGGCCGGGGTAGGCGAACAGGGCGTCGTCGATGACCTCGTCGGGGTGCTGGTTGCAGTATTTGGTGTAGAAATACTTGGCNTTGCCGGCACCGTGGTGCTGGGCTATGAGGTCACACAACACCTTGGGCANCTTGGCTTTGTAGGCCATGCGCAGGCCGTCGGNNATGTGNCCGTGCAGCACGCGGGCGCTCTGCTCGGGGCTGAGGGCGTCGTGGGGGTTGACGCCATACTGGTTCTCGGTGAAGAAGGCCGGNTTGTTGATTTTGCCTATGTCGTGGTACAGCGCGCCNGCCCTGACGAGCTGNACGTTNGCGCCGATGCGNGCGGCGGCNTTCGAGGCCAGGTTGCTGACCGACATCGAGTGCTGGAANGTGCCGGGGCACTGCTCGGAGAGCTGGCGCAGCAGGGGGTTGTTGATGTCGCTGAGCTCGACGAGTGTGACCGACGAGATGAGGCCGAACACCTTCTCGAAGATGAANATGAGAATGTAGGCGAACGTTATGAGNACCATGTTGATGGCGAACAGTCCCACGGTAGCCCACGAGAAGGTGTTGATGGTGGCTGTCGACATCATTTCGATGGCTATGTAGGCCAGTATGTAGACGATGAAGACNATGATGGCCGTGCGCAGCAGCTGTGAGCGGCGCGAGAGCTCGTGCATGGTGAATATGGTGGCCATGCCGACGGCTATCTCGATGAACATGAATTCGAGCGGATAGGTGGTGAGGCATGCACAGGTCAGTATCTCGATGACATACAGGAATATGGCGGTGGTGTTGTCAAAGAACACCATCATCAGTATGGCCATGATGGCGAACGGNACGAGGAAGATGCCGAGCGGCATGGCGCTGAGCGACACGACCGACAGGACGTAGAACAGCACCATCAGGGTCAGGACGGCCGACAGCGGACGCAGGCTGTCGAAGATGTCGCGNCGGTAGGTGCGTATGTAGGTGTAGACCAGTGACATGACTATGACNGCCATGAGTATCTGGCCGAGCAGTATGTTCATCTGCTGGCCCGATGTGAAGCTGGAGCGCTCGGCGAGCATCGACTCGTAGGTGGTGAGTATCATGTCGAGCTGGGGGGTGACGATGTCGCCGCGGTCGATGATGCGCTCGCCCTGCTGTATGACCGAGATGGCTGCGGTGACGGGTTGCAGCTGCTCGTTGTACAGGCGCTCGTTCTGGACGGTGTCGAGGGTCAGGTTGGGGGTCAGCAGCTTTGACAGCTGTAGCTGTTGCAGGGCGTGGCGGCTGGCGGGGTCGCGCACGATGCTGTCGATCCAGGCGTAGGCCTGACGCTGGGTGACGATGCCTGTGGCGTCGTGGTGGGTGATGACGTGTGAGCGTATGAGCGATATGTGGCTGTGACGGTGTATGTCGTCGGCGGTCTCGTGGTTGACGATGCCGCGTCGGTAGATCGAGTCGATGGCCCCGATGAGGTCGGTGCGCTGTGAGTGGGACAGCTGACGGCAGGCATTGATGCGGGCCGCGAGGGTGTCGCGCGGGGCGGTGGTATACTTGTAGACTGGGGCGTAGGTGGCGTCGATCGAGTCGATGAGGGCGCGGGTCGATATCGAGTCGCGGTAGACGGGAATGTCGAATGGCGCTGTGAGCAGGGGGTGAATCCAGGGGCGCCCGGTGGTGTATGATAGCTTGACGCTGTCGCTGTGGGGCAGCAGGTAGACCACGATGGTGATGACGGCGACGAACAGGGCCGCACGTGAGAGGTTGTAGCGTGTGAGATATTTCTTGATCATACGCGGGCGGCTTTGGTTACACCGTTCACATGTTTGATTTTGTCACACAGGCCGTTGACCACCGAGGCGTCCTCGACAAGCACGGCGAGGTCGGCATGGAACACTTCGTTCTGGGCCTCGATGTTGAGGCGGCGTATGTCGATGTTGAGGTGGTTGGAGATGAGCTGTGTAAGCTCCTGAAGTATGCCGAAGCGGTCAATTCCCTCGATGTGAACGCGGGCCAGGAACTTGCCGCGCACTTCGTCCCATCGGGTCGATACTATGCGGGGGCCGTAGCTGGCCTTCATGGCCAGGGCGCGCGGGCAGTCGAGGACGTGAATGGTGACCTCGTTGTTGTCGTCGACAAAGCCTATCACCTCGTCGCCGGGTATAGGGCAGCAGCAGCCCGAGAACTTGAAGTTGGCTCCCTTGTCGTCATATTTGAGCACGTAGGTCTCTTTCATGTTGACGGGGGCGTGGGTCTCGGCGGCCGGGGTGGTCGGGGGCTCGGTCGCGGTCTTGGTGCCCGGCAGGCGGAATATCTTTGAGAAGAGGCTGCGCTCGCGGTTCTCGCCGTGGCGCTTGAGGCTCTTGGCTATGGAGTCGTTTAGCACGATGTCGCCCACGCCGAGCATGTAATAGAGCTGCTCGCGGTTGGCGGCCTGGTAGACGCCCATGGCCTTGGTGATGACGTCGTTGCTGTCGTCGATGCCGTGGCTCTTGAGGAAGTTCTCAAAGATGGTCTTGCCGCTGTTGATGGCGGGCTGCTGTTCGCGACGCAGGGCTGCGCGCAGGGCCGTCTTGCCCTTGGCTGTGGCCAGGAACGACATCCACTCGGGTTTGGGGGTCTGAGACTGGGACGTGAGCACCTCGACCTGGTCGCCGCTCTTGAGTTTCTGACTCAGCGGCACGAGCTTGTGGTTGACCTTGCCGGCGATGCAGTGGCAGCCTATCTGGCTGTGCAGGCTGAATGCGACATCGAGCACCGAGGCGTCCTTGGGCAGCGTGATGAGCTCGCCCTTGGGTGTGAAGACGACAATCTCGCTCGAGAAGAGGTTGAGCTTGAGGGTGTCGAGGAAGTCGATGGCGTTGGGCTCGGGGTTGTCAAGTATGTCCTTGATGGTGTGCAGCCAGGCGTTGAGCTCCGACTCCTCGTCGCTGTCGCCTATCTTGTACTTCCAGTGGGCGGCGAATCCTTTCTCGGCTATCTCGTCCATGCGGCGCGAGCGTATCTGAACCTCGATCCAGTTGCCGTCGGGGCCCATGACGGTGAGGTGCAGGGCCTGATAGCCGTTGGCCTTGGGGACGCTTATCCAGTCGCGAGTGCGGTCGGGGTGCAGGCGGTAGAGGTCGGTGATGGCCGAGTAGATTTCCCAGCACAGCGCCTTCTCGCGGGCGGGGTCGTCACACTCGAAGATGATGCGCATGGCATAGAGGTCGTACACCTCCTCGAACGGCACGTGTTTGGTCTCCATCTTGTTCCATATCGAGTAGACCGACTTGATGCGTGCCTTGGCCTCGAACTTTAGGCCCATCTCCTCGAGACGGCGTGTTATGGGGGCNGAGAAGTCGTTGTAGATGCTCGACCGGCGAGCCTCCGAGTCGGCAATCTGCTGAGTGATGCGGGCATAGGCCTCGGGGTGCTCGTACTTGAAGCTGAGGTCTTCGAGCTCGGTNTTGATGGCGAACAGTCCCAGGCGGTGGGCCAGGGGGGCGTAGATGTANAGGGTCTCGCCGGCAATCTTGTACTGCTTGTTGGGGGCCATAGAGCCCAGTGTGCGCATGTTGTGCAGGCGGTCGGCCATCTTGATGAGCACCACGCGTATGTCTTCGCTCATGGTGAGCAGCAGTTTGCGGAAGTTCTCGGCCTGNACCGANGCTTTGTCGCCGAATATGCCGCCCGAAATCTTCGTGAGGCCCGACACGAGCTGGGCNATCTTCGGGCCGAAGTGCTGCTCGATGTCCTCGACCGTGTAGTCNGTGTCCTCGACGACGTCGTGAAGCAGCGCCGCACAGATGGACGTCGANCCCAGTCCAATCTCCTGACTCGCAATCTTGGCGACCGCGATGGGGTGAAGTATGTAGGGCTCGCCCGAGCGGCGTCTGATGCCGCTGTGGGCCTCCTTGGCAAACTTGAAGGCGCGTTTGATGATTTCGACCTTCTTGCGATGGTTGCTGGCGAGGTANCCGTCGAGCACCTCCTGAAAGGCGGCTTCAATAATCTGATCCTCCTGTGGAGTTGTAAACTTGGTATTGCTCATATAGTCATAGAGGTTGGACATGCAAAGATAAGAAATAGCATCAAACCCACAAAATCGAATTTCTTAGCGTCGTTTATTTGTCTCCATAGTGACCTCTGAGAGATATTACGGTAACAATTATGCGCTCATCTTCAATTCGATAAATCATGCGNGANCCGTGNTCAATTCGACGGCTCCACAGGTTGGAAAGATTGNCTTTCAATTGCTCGACTTTACCNGTGCCNGTCGTAGGGTGCAAGGTTAGTTCTTCGAGTAACGCGNCTATTTTTTTGAGNGTTTTCTTTTGGCCTGACCTTCGCCATTCNTGCAGATGCTTCTCGGCCTCGGGCGTCAGTATTAGTTTATAAATCATACGCCAAGCANGTCTCTGAGTTCCTCCATGGTNTANGCTTTACCTTTGCCCGCTTTCATCTCGGCNACACCGCGCTTNACCGATTCCATGTTTTGTGGATCGTTAAACCAGGGNTCGTCTGANGGCGAGGGGTTCTCGNTCACTTCTACCGTTACTGAGTTAGCCTTGGCAATGAGAATGGTCTCGATGTAATTTTTAAGGCTCTTGCCCTGAGCGACGGCCATGAGTGATAGTTTTTGCAGTGTATCGGCCGGAAGGTCAATATTTTTTCGCTTTATGTTCAGTGTCGTTGCCATGTGTAAATTTTTATTGTATCACAAATGTATATAATATATACTATATATACAACAAATATTTTGGCAGTTTCTTATAATTCGCGGTTTTTTATTATCTTTGTGCCAACTTGGTGACTATGTTTAAGAAAGTTGTCATATTAATCATGCTCCTGNTGCTCACCGGCGCGCCNTGCGTGCAGGCNCAGCGCCAGTGGGAAGAGCTTGAAAACGAGCTGATAACGACCGATCGTCAGGACGATGGCGACGTGTTGGAGGTGTCAGTTCGTGACGGCTATGTCTATGTCACCACGTCCAAGCCCGTGACGGTGAAGATATTTTCGATACTCGGGCAACTNATAGCCCAGAAAAATCTGCAACCCGGCACATCGCGCACACGCATCACTGCGCGCGGNATCTACATACTCAAGGTCGGNGCACTGACACGCCGCATCACGATATGANGAGNAGCGCGTCGGCCCGTCGATAGGCGATACAGGCCAATTTTGGGNCTANANAGACTAAACTATACCTTAATAATATCGGGTAAATTGTCTTATCTTTGTGGCCGATATTTCNCAAACCTGTACAGTAATCAANTATATCTAAGAAAATGCGCCGATTGTTATTCATANTNAGCTTCATCACATTGTTGTCGACGGGCGTCNACGCTCAGATTGTACCTGTCGCTACCGAGACACCAATCAATGCCGACAGTGTGCGCCGTGCCTTTGACTCGGGCCCTTACTTCGGACTGTACAAGGACAACTACTTCATCTTTGGCCCCGCCATAGGTCAGAAGATAACACGCGAAAACACCAATGTCAAGTTTCAGATATCGATAGCCCAGAAGCTCACCAGGTCGACGTTGCCATGGAACACCTACCTGTACCTGTACTATACCCAGAAGGTGTTCTGGAACGTGCTCGAGAACTCGATGCCGATGACCGATCTTAACTTCAACCCCGGTATAGGCCTGTGCAAACCGCTGTTTACGCGCGATCGATTTATCGGAAAACTCACATTGCAGATTGAACACGAGAGTAACGGACGCGACAGCATCTGGTCGCGCTCATGGAACAAGGTGTCGCTGGGTGCCAACATCATTATCGACAACAACCTGATGGTGCATGGCAAGATATGGTTGCCGATAGTCGACGGCGAGAACAACAAGGATATTCTCAAGTACAGCGGTATTTACCAGATAGGTACGTCGATACTCAGCAACAGCCGCCGATGGTCGGCCAATGTGGTGCTGGTGAAGCGTAAGAACTGGAACCCGTTCAACTATAACACCATTCTTGAGCTTGCGTTCCGACTAAGTCCGCGTCAAAATCAGTACCTGTTCATGCAATACTATAACGGCTATGGCGAGGGACTGCTCGAGTACAATAAGTTTCACTCTCAGTTGCGTTTCGGCATAGTCATCAAGCCCGAACTGTTCAGCGACTTCTGATGTATTGCGCGATGCACAGGACGTTGAATTAATGGCGGCGGCGATTACGTTTGCGACGTTTGCGGCGTGATTTCTTCTGCGGTGTTTCGGGCGCAGGTGCCGGCTGTGACGACGGATTTATGCGCTCGGTTATATACACTATAAGTTTGTGCATCAGAGCGCAGCGCTCGGTCGTATCAATGGCAGCGTCAGAGAACAGCAGTGTGATAGCTGCGGCATATTCTGGATCGATGGTCGGGCTGGCGGGGGCTGCAATAAGGGCTGAGGGGGTTTCTACGGTATTGTTTTCGGCTGCTTTGGCGGTTTTGGCTGCCTGGCGTTCACGGCGACGTCGGGCTGCGGCGGCACGTTTCTGCATATTGGCGACGATGTCCCTGAGGGGTTGGGGTGCGTCGGCAGGCAGCTCGTACTGCTCGATGGCATCATTATCGAGTGATATGAGTTCGCGACACGTGTTAAGAATGTGATTGACCGACTCTTGGGGTAGAGTAGAAAGGCTGTCGATGAGGGTTTCGGTGAGTGTTATTTTCATAGCGTGGTGGTATTTGCATGCAAAGTTAATACGCCCAGCCACCAAAACCGCGCAAATTTACAACAATGCCCCCAAAAAGAATAATATAACATGCAGTAGGGACGCGAATTTTCGCGTCCGCATGGAATAAGTCGTGGTGCGACGACTTTGCCCCAGTCGTAATTGAGAGTCGTTTGGTCGCGGCGGACGCGAAAATTCGCGTCCCTACTGAGCCTCAGCTGTTTGTGGTGCAGATTTAGCGATTGTGCGTCGTTTGATTAACGAAAATAAGGCTGCTCTCGGTGTGAGGGCAGCCTTATTCTTTTATGATTTGTAAGGGCTTGGATTAGCCGTTTACTTTCTTCATGTGAGCGATGAGGTCGAGAACTTTGTTAGAGTAGCCGATCTCGTTGTCGTACCATGAGATAACCTTAACGAAGGTGGGAGTGAGCTGGATGCCGGCCTTAGCGTCGAAGATCGAGGTGAGGGGGCAGCCGAGGAAGTCGCTTGATACAACTGCGTCCTCAGTGTAGCCGAGGATACCTTTGAGTTCGCCCTCTGAAGCTTCCTTCATGGCAGCGCAGATCTCCTCGTAGGTGCAGGGTTTAGCAAGGTTAACGGTGAGGTCAACAACTGATACGTCGAGGGTGGGGACACGCATTGACATACCGGTCAGTTTGCCGTTGAGCTCGGGGATAACTTTACCTACAGCCTTAGCAGCACCGGTTGATGAGGGAATGATGTTGCCTGAAGCTGCACGGCCACCACGCCAGTCTTTCATTGAAGGACCGTCAACGGTCTTCTGAGTAGCGGTGGTTGAGTGTACAGTTGTCATGAGGCCTTCTACAACGCCGAACTTGTCGTTGAGAACCTTGGTGATGGGAGCGAGACAGTTGGTGGTGCAAGAAGCGTTTGATACGAACTGTGTGCCCTTAACGTAGGTGTCCTGGTTAACACCGCATACGAACATGGGGGTGTCGTCCTTTGAGGGAGCTGACATAACTACATACTTGGCACCGGCCTCGATGTGAGCGGCAGCTTTCTCTTTGGTGAGGAACAGACCGGTTGACTCAACTACGTACTCAGCCTCTACAGCGCCCCAGGCGATCTCGGCGGGGTTCTTGCATGCGGTAACGCGGATCTCTTTGCCGTTTACAATGAGGAGGCTCTTCTCGAGATCATAGTCTACAGTACCCTCGAAACGACCGTGCATTGTGTCGTACTTGAGCATGTAAGCCATGTAGTCAACAGGAAGAAGGTCGTTGATTGCAACTACCTCGATATCGTCACGCTTGGTTGAAGCGCGGAATACGAAACGACCGATACGGCCAAATCCGTTAATACCAATTTTTGTCATGATAATTGTTAGTTTAAATGTTTATTTAGGGTTAAATTACCTTCGATTTTACCCGTGGGGCGGGCCCGGTGGGTTTATTCAGCGCAAAATTACTAATTATTTCATTTACTTGTATCTATTTGGTGAAAAAATTAGTGAAAAATTTCGTTAATCCCCGTGCGTGTGCGTGAGTTGTTTGACTTTTAACTATTTTTTTATAACTTTGCACGTTATACGTAAAACCATTAAGCATGGCCCAGATAAAGATAGCCGCGATAATGAGGGCGGGTGCGTTCTCGCCCAATCACATAGGCAATGATGCGAGCATACTGAGCGGCGTGGCCGAGCAGCTGCGCCGTCGTGGGTGTGAGGTTAATGTCTACAGCGAGGAACAGCTCAATGCAGGGGCTGTGTCTGAACCGGTTGTCATCAATATGTGCCGCGAGCAGCGTTCGCTGAGATTGCTGGAACAGATGGAGCGTGACGGTGTCATCGTCATCAATTCGTCCCAGGGTATAGCCGACTGCATACGTGAGCGCCAGACGCGCATTTTCATAGGCAGCAACATTCCGTTCCCCGAGAGCGTCATCACGAGCACCGATGTGGTGATAAAGGGCGAGCTGGAGCGCCGTGGCATTGAGAAGTGCTGGATTAAGCGCGCCGACAACTATGCGATGCACAAGGAGGACGTGTCGTATGTGCGCACGGCCGACGAGGCTCAGGAGGTGTTGCAGGAATACTTTCTGCGCGGTATCACCCGTGCGGTCATCACGCGACATGTCAAGGGCGACATAGTCAAGTTCTATGGCGTGCTGGACAGTACGTTCTTCTATTGGTATTTTCCGTATGACCCTGACCATCACCAGCCTGCCGACCCTGAGGCGTCGGCGGCGATCGAGTCGCGACTGCGCCGGCTGTGTACGGCTGCTGCTACCGAGCTCAACCTCATGGTGTATGGCGGTGATGCAGTGATTGACAGTGACGGTCGCATAACGCTGATTGATTTTAACGACTGGCCCAGCTTCGCACCATGCCGTCAGGCTGCAGCGACGGCCATAGCCAAGGCGGTGATGGGGCGTGTCAAGCCTCGCCGCGGTGCTGTGCGTCAGAGCTGATAACATTATTACATGAATCAATGAATATATTTAAGAAAATAGCCCGGAAGTTTGTGTACGGCGGCGGCATCTTCACGTTCATACGCTCGTCGTTGTCGTCACAGCTGGCGTCGTGGATCGACATGGGCAGCAGTATAGGTCTGGTTGCACTCGGCGTGAGTGGGTGGGTGGCCACCCCGGTTGGTGCGGTGTTGGGCGGTATCGTCAATTGCTGTATCAACTACAAGTTCACGTTCAGGGCGGGCGACTGTCCTGTCAAGGCTGTGGCTGTCAAGTACCTGCTTATATGGATAGGCAGTGTGCTGTTTAACACGGTGGGCACGTCGCTGCTGGCCCATGTGCTTGACCAGTGGCACATACTCGACGCGCTGGGCTTTACGACGGTTGGCAGCTTTGCGGCGGCTCGTCTGATAGTGTCACTGGTGGTGTCGCTGGCGTGGAATTTCCTGATGCAGAAACACTTTGTCTACAAGCGCCGCGACCGGTTTGACCCGGTGGCGATACAGGCTGTCGACGGGCTGATAGGGCTGTTCAAGACTAATAAATCGTAATACATTATATAATAGAGACCAAAAATATTCAAAAAAATACCTTACAGCAATGGGAAACAGTACATTCAAGAAATTACGTGACGGGCTGCAACAGGGCATCTATGTTGTGATCAACCCCTTTGTCAAGTTCTTGATCAAGATGGGCGTGACCCCCAATATGGTCACCACTATAGGATTTTTAGGCAACCTGCTGGCTGCCGCCATGTTTGTCTATGCCGGCATCATTCACCGCCGCGAGGTGGCGCTCGATGTCGAAGACCAATACCAGTTTGGCTGGATAGGCTGGGGTGGTGGTATCCTGATTTTGTTCTCGCTCTTTGACATGCTCGACGGCCAGGTGGCACGCATCGGCAACATGAAGTCGACCTTCGGCGCCATGTACGACTCGGTGCTCGACCGTTACAGCGAGCTTGTCACCCTGGGCGGTATCACGTTCTATCTGCTCGAGTTGCAGCCTACCAACAGCGCGCTGGGCGAGGTAGGCGCTCTGATAACGTTCGTTGCCCTGGTGGGTTCGATCATGGTGAGCTACGTGCGTGCCCGTGCCGAGGGTCTGGATATCGAGTGCAAGGTGGGTCTGATGCAGCGTCCTGAGCGTGTGGTCATCACAAGCCTCGCTGCCCTGCTGACGGGCATCGTGGGCAAGTGTGTGCCTGTCGAGGAGTTCAATGCCCTGTACATTCTCATTGGCGGTATGGCAATCATAGCGGTGTTTGCCAATATCACGGCGTTTGCCCGCATACGTCACTGCCGTCGCGAACTGACACGTCTGAATAAATGAACGGGTCGATAACCTGTGGCGGCCGTCGTTTGCTGCCAACTATGCGCGAGGGTGTGGTGATGCTTGTGGCCTTGGCCGTGTGGCTGGGCGTCACGGCTGTTTGCGTGGGTTTCAGGCCCGAACACCTGTACCTCGCGGTGCTCATAGCTGTGTTGTTCTTTGCGGCACCTGTCACACGCCGTCTGGTGGTGGCGCTGTTGCCGTTCATCGTGTTCGGCATATCGTACGACTGGATGAACATTGTGCCCAATTACGAGGTCAATCCGGTCGATATCGAGGGGCTGTACAACAGCGAGAAAAGCCTGTTCGGCATAACGATGGCCGACGGGGTAGTGCGTACGCCCAATGAGTTCTTTGCGATGCACCATGCGCCGTGGGTCGACGCTCTGGCCGGTTTCTTCTACCTGTGCTGGGTGCCGGTACCGATACTCTTCGGCCTGGGAATGTACATGACACGTCAGGACAAGGTGTATCTGCACTTCGCGCTGGTGTTCCTGTTTGTCAATCTGTTAGGCTTTGCGATATACTACATTCACCCGGCGGCTCCGCCGTGGTATGTGGCCAAGTACGGGTTTGATTTCATCGCCGGTACGCCGGGCGATGTGGCCGGTCTGGGCCGTTTTGACGAGATGACGGGGTGGGGTGTGTTTGACGCTCTGTATGCCCGCAATTCGAACGTCTTTGCGGCCGTGCCGTCACTGCACTCGGCCTACATGCTCATAGCGTTCATATACTCGTTCAAGGCGCGATGCAGCAATCTGTTGAGGGTATTGTTCGCCATCATCACGCTCGGCATCTGGTTCACGGCCGTCTACTCGGGTCATCACTACCTCATTGATGTGTCGCTGGGCATACTGACCGCGCTCGTGGGCACGGCGTTGTTTGAGTGGGGCTTGATGAGAATACAGGCCTTCAGACGCTTTGTCGACACGACCTACTGTAATTATATAAGTAACTAATATATCGTTAATATAATGAGCAACAACAAGATAAAAGTGGGTATTACCCAAGGCGACACTAACGGTGTGGGTTATGAGGTGATACTCAAGACTCTCGAGGACAACCGCATGCTCGAGCTTTGCACCCCGGTGGTGTATGGTTCGGCCAAGATTGCCTCATACTACCGCAAGGGGCTCGAAATGCCTTCGGTGCCCTTCAACACCATCAGCGAGGCTTCGCAGGCCAAGGCCGATGCCAACAATATAATCAATGTCGTTGGCGAGGACGTGAAAATAGAGCCCGGTGTTGCGACTCCCGAGGCAGGCCGCGCGGCTTTCATGGCCCTGGAGCGTGCCGTTGCCGACCTGAAGAATGGTGACATCGACGTGCTCGTGACCGCTCCTATCAACAAGAACACAATCCAGAGCGACGATTTTCACTTTGCCGGCCACACCGAGTATCTGGCAAGCTGTGCAGGCGAAGATGCCGACGCGCTGATGATACTGTGCAACGATCGCCTCAGAGTCGCTCTCGTAACCACTCACTGCCCGATAGCCAAGGTGGCTGAGGAGATAACGTCAGAGCGCATTGTGGCTAAATTAAAGGCATTCTACACGTCGCTCGAGAGCGACTTCGGTCTGAGCCACCCGCGCATCGCCGTGCTTGCGCTCAATCCACATGCCGGCGACGGCGGTGTGATAGGCGACGAGGAGACCAACGTCATCATTCCGGCCATCAAGGAGGCCCGCAACCAGGGTGTGAACTGCTTTGGCCCATACCCGGCCGACGGATTCTTCGGCGCAGGGCAGTATGAGAATTTTGACGGCGTGCTGGCCATGTATCACGATCAAGGCCTGGCACCGTTCAAGACACTCGCGATGGCGGGCGGTGTGAATTTCACGGCCGGACTTCCGTTTGTGCGCACGTCGCCTGACCACGGCACGGGCTATGACATCGTGCTCAAGGGGTCGGCGAGCGAGGAGTCGATGCGCGAGGCTATCTACGCGGCCATCGACATCTACCGTAACCGTCAGCGCTACAACGAGTGTCACCGCAACCCGCTGCGCCGCCAATACTTCGACCGCAGCAAGGACAACGTAGTCCTTGACCTCACCAAAGAAGACTGATAAAGATTGAGCCGTAGCAGCAGTGTCGCGGCGGACGCGAAAATTCACGTCCCTACTGCAAATCAGTATGTTACAAATAAAACAGCACCTCCGTGGTATGGGCCGCGGAGGTGCTGTCGCTATAAATGAATTGTGACTATTTGAGTACTTGCCGTAGCTCGTCGGGGGTGACGAGGACGTTGACGGTGGCGTTCTGGTACTTGAAGACTCCTTTCATGTAGACGCCGGCGTCGAGGATTATCGATGCGCCTTTGGCATCGTTATCTTTGTCGGTGGCGAGGCCTTCCATGAAGAGTTTCTTGTACTGTTCTTCAATCACGTTCCAGTTGGCGAGGTCGGACGGTGTGGCGGCTACCTCGGGTATGCTGTAGGTGGCTATCACTGTGTCGGCGTCGATGGTGAAGCCTTCGCAGTATAATCCGGGGCCTATCTGCTTGCCGGCCATGGTGATGTTGGTGTCGGCAACGTACTGCTGGAGCTTACCGTTGGCTGTACACGAGGCGAGCATCGCGATGATGCCGAGGCCTAAAACTGTGAGTGTTGAAGTCTTTTTCATAATAAATAGTAGTCTTTTATTCCATCAATTTGCGGTAGCGGCGACGTGTGGGTTCTTTGCCGCCGTTGTGCTGGCGTTTGAACTCTTCGTAGTCGCTGTAAGAGCCTTCGTAGAACACGACGTTGCCGTCGCCTTCGAACGAGAGTATGTGGGTGCAGATGCGGTCAAGGAACCAGCGGTCGTGGCTCACTACGACTGCACAGCCGGCAAAGTCGTCAAGGCCTTCTTCGAGTGCTCTCAATGTATTAACGTCTATGTCGTTGGTTGGTTCATCGAGCAGGAGCACATTGCCTTCTTCCTTGAGTGCCATGGCCAGGTGCAGGCGGTTGCGTTCGCCGCCCGAGAGGACGCCGATTTTTTTCTCCTGGTCGGCTCCAGCAAAGTTGAATTTGCTGAGGTAGGCGCGTGCGTTGACGTCGCGGCCGCCCATGCGGAATGACTCGACACCCTGTGAGATGACTTCGTAGACCGAGCGGTCGGGCAGCAGGTCGTGGTGGCGCTGGTCGACGTAGGCTATCTTGACGGTCTCGCCAACATCGAATGTGCCTGCATCGGGTGTTTCCTGGCCCATGATGAGGCGGAACAGGGTAGTCTTGCCGGCGCCGTTGGGGCCTATGACGCCTACGATGCCGTTGGGTGGCAGGGTGAAGCTGAGGTCGTTGAACAGCTGTTTCTTGCCGAATGCCTTTGACAGGCCGGTGGCTTCGATTACTTTGTTGCCCAGGCGGGGGCCGTTGGGTATGAATATTTCGAGTTTCTCTTCTTTCTGCTTCTGGTCTTCGTTGAGCAGGCGGTCGTAGCTTGACAGACGGGCTTTACCCTTGGCCTGACGGGCTTTGGGGGCCATGCGCACCCATTCGAGCTCGCGCTCGAGTGTCTTGCGGCGTTTGCTGGCTTGTTTTTCTTCCTGAGCCATGCGTTTGGTCTTCTGTTCGAGCCATGACGAGTAGTTGCCTTTCCAGGGTATGCCCTCGCCACGGTCGAGTTCGAGAATCCAGCCTGCCACGTGGTCGAGGAAGTAGCGGTCGTGGGTGATGGCGATGACGGTGCCGGGATACTGCTGGAGGTGCTGTTCGAGCCAGTCGATTGACTCGGCGTCGAGGTGGTTGGTGGGCTCGTCGAGCAGCAGCACGTCGGGTTGCTGAAGGAGCAGGCGGCATAGGGCCACGCGGCGGCGCTCACCGCCCGAGAGTGTCTCGATGGTCTGGTCGTCGGGCGGGCACTGCAGGGCGTCCATGGCGCGTTCGAGCTTGGAGTCTATGTTCCATGCGTCGGCGGCGTCGAGCTTGTCCTGGAGCTCGGCCTGGCGTGCGAGCAGGGCGTCAAAGTCGGCGTCGGGGTCGGCGAAGGCTTCGTTGATACGGTCGAACTCGGCGAGCAGATCCATGATGGGCTGTACGCCCTCGCGTACGACTTCTATGACGGTCTTCTTGGGGTCGAGCTGAGGCTCCTGTTCGAGGTAGCCCACGCTGTAGCCGGGAGCCCATACGACCTCGCCCTGGTAGCTCTTGTCGATGCCTGCGATGATTTTGAGCAGTGACGACTTACCCGAGCCGTTGAGGCCTATGATGCCGATTTTGGCGCCGTAGAAGAACGACAGGTAGATGTTTTTGAGTACTTGTTTCTGGGGTGGGTAAATCTTGCTTACACCCACCATTGAGAATATAACTTTCTTATCGTCGGCCATTGTGTTGTGGTTTAATTATTTGCGTTTGCGGGGCGCGAATTTCACGGGATAGTCACAGCGTATGCGGCCCTCGACGATGTTGTTGAGTTTGCCGCGTATGAGCTGTCGGCGTATTGCCGAGACGTGGTCGATGTACATTTTGCCCTCGAGGTGGTCGCACTCGTGCTGGACGATGCGGGCCAGGAAGCCTGAAATCTCCTCGGTGTGCTCGTTGCCGTCGAGGTCGTCCCATGTGAGTCGTATGTGTTCGACGCGTGGCACGCTCTCCGATAGTCCGGGCAGGCTGAGGCAGCCTTCAGAGCGGGTCACTGTCTCGCCGTCGAGTATCTCGACATCGGGGTTGATGAGTACCAGCTTGCGGCCGGCACACTCGGGGAAGCTCTCGGCCACGGGGTCGGCGTCGATAACGACGATGCGCTCGCTGCGGCCTATCTGGGGGGCTGCGAGTCCGACACCTTCTGAGGCATACATGGTCTCAAACATGTCGTCGACCAGTTTCTTGAGCTCGGGGGCTGTGGGGTCGACGTCGTCGGTCACCTTGCGTAGCACGGGGTGGCCGTATAGGTAAACGGGAAGTTTCATATATTATCTCTTGCTTTCTAAATAATCGTTCAACAGAATGGTGGCCGAAATCTCGTCGACGGTGCCTTTGACGCGGCGGTCGCTCTTCTTCATGCCGCCGTCGATCATGGCGCGGTGGGCGAGTACCGATGTGAAACGCTCGTCGTAGTAGACAACGGGTATGGAGGGCAGCTCGCGCCTGATGCGCTCGACAGCCGGCTTGATGTAGCGCATCGACTCTGAGTCGTTGCCATGCATGTCGGTGGGGTGGCCTACGACGATGGTGTCGACCTGTTCGCGCGCGGTGTAGTCTTTGAGAAATTGCAACAATGTGTGGGTCGGGACGGTGGTGAGTCCCGAGGCGACAATCTGCAGGGGGTCGGTCACCGCTACGCCCGTGCGGCGGCGACCGTAGTCTATTGATAGTAATCGGCCCATTGACTACAAAGATAGTACTTTTAGGCCAGAATAAAAAAAGCAGAGGCGTGGCGGCCTCTGCTTTGAAGTGTTAATATGTGTTAATAGTTTATTTCGCGATGAGGAGGAAGTAGTTTTTCTTACCTTTCTGAACGAGTATGTATTTGTCGTTTAGGAGCATGTCGGTCGATGCAGCAGCGTAGGCATCGCTGACTTTCTCTTTGTTGATGGCGAAGCCGCCGCCCTGGGCGAGCTTGCGGAGTTCGGCCTTAGAGGGGAACACGGGGGCTTTGTCCACGAGCAGGTCGGCGAGTTTGATGCCGTTCTCGATATCCTCGCGGCTTATCTCGAAGGTGGGTACGCCCTCAAAGACGGCCAGCAGGGTGTCCTCGTCAATGCGGTGCAGTATCTCGCCGGCTTTGTTGCTGAAGAGTATCTGTGAGGCCTCGACGGCGGCGTTGTAGTCGTCCTCGCTGTGTACCATGATGGTGATTTCCTTGGCGAGACGCTTCTGGAGGGGACGCTGTCCGGGGTCGGCAGCCTGTTCGGCGATGAGGGCGTCAATCTCCTCCTTGGGCAGCGAGGTGAATATCTTGATGTATTTCTCGGCGTCGGCGTCAGAAACGTTGAGCCAGAACTGGTAGAATTTGTAGGGTGAGGTGTAGCGGGCGTCGAGCCATACGTTGCCGCTCTCGGTCTTGCCGAATTTGCCGCCGTCGGCCTTGGTGATGAGGGGGCAGGTGATGGCGAACACGTTCTCCTCGCCGGTCTTGCGGCGTATGAGCTCGGTGCCGGTGGTCATGTTGCCCCACTGGTCGCTACCGCCGAGCTGCAGACGGCAGCCGCGGGTCTGGTAGAGGTGCAGGAAGTCGTAGCCCTGGAGGAGCTGGTAAGAGAACTCGGTGAACGACATGCCCTCGCGTGACTCGCCCGATAGGCGTTTCTTGACCGAGTCCTTGGCCATCATGTAGTTGACGGTGATGTGTTTGCCGATGTCGCGTATGAACTCGAGGAATGAGAAGTTCTTCATCCAGTCGTAGTTGTTGACGAGCTCGGCGGCGTTGGGAGCGTCGCTGTCAAAGTCAAGGAACTTGGCGAGCTGGCGTTTGATAGCCTCCTGGTTGTGGCGCAGGGTCTCCTCGTCGATGAGTTTGCGCTCCTGGCTCTTCATCGAGGGGTCGCCGATCATGCCGGTGGCGCCGCCTACGAGGGCGATGGGTTTGTGGCCGGCACGCTGCAGGTGTTTGAGCATCATGACGCCTACGAGGTGGCCTATGTGGAGGCTGTCGGCGGTGGGGTCGATGCCGAGGTAGGCCGTGGTCATTTCTTTATTGAGTTGTTCCTCAGTGCCCGGCATGACCGAGTGAATCATGCCGCGCCATGTAAGTTCTTCAATGAAATTCATATCGTATATTCGTTTTTTATAATTTGTCGTAATTAGTGCAGACGGGCGAGAGCGGCGGCGATGCGCTTCATGGCCTCCTTGATTTTCTCGTCGCTGGTGGCGTAGCTGAGGCGTATGTAGCCGTCGAGGCAGAATGCGGCACCGTCGACGGTGGCCACGCGTGCGTGTTCGAGCAGGTACATGGTGAGGTCGCCCGATGACTTGATGGTGGTGGTGCCGTCGGTGCGGCCAATGAAGGCTGTGACTTCGGGGAAGAGGTAGAAGGCGCCGTCGGGGCGGTTGACCTTGAGGCCGGGTATCATCGAGGCGAGCTTGACGATGAGGTCGCGGCGACGCTCGAAGGCCTTGCGCATGGTCTCGACACACTCCTGTGAGCCTGTGTAGGCAGCCTCGGCAGCCTTCTGGGCTATCGAGCTACAGCCCGATGTGTACTGGCCCTGGAGCTTGCTGACGGCCTTGGCGATGTCGAGCGGAGCGGCACAGAAGCCTATGCGCCAGCCGGTCATGGCGTATGCCTTTGAAACGCCGTTGATGAGCACCACGCGGTCGTGTACCTCAGGGAACGATGCCATCGAGGTGAACTCGCCGGTGTAGTTGATGTGCTCGTAAATCTCGTCAGAGAGAATGATGATATCTGGGTACTTGACCAGCACGTCGACCAGGGCCTGAAGCTCGGCACGCGAGTAAACGCTGCCGGTGGGGTTGGAGGGTGAACACAGGAGCACCATGCGTGTGGCGGGTGTGATGGCGGCCTCGAGCTGGGCGGGTGTGATCTTGAAGTTGCTGTCGATGGTGGCGGGCACCTGGACACACTTGCCCTCGGCGAGCTTGACCATCTCGACATAGCTGACCCATGCCGGAGTGGGTATGATCACCTCGTCGCCGGGGTTGATGGTGGCGAGAATTACATTGCACAGCTCCTGTTTGGCACCGTTGCCCACCACAATCTGAGCGGGGGTGTAGTTGACGCCGTTCTCGTCGCGCAGCTTGTCGCAGATAGCCTCGCGCAGCGACATGTAGCCGGGCACGGGGGTATAGAACGTGAAGTTGTCGGCAATAGCCTCGATGGCAGCGGCCTTGATGTGAGCCGGGGTGTTGAAGTCGGGCTCACCGACCGACATGTTGATGACATCGACGCCTTGGGCTTTGAGCTCGGCGCTCTTTTGAGACATGGCCAGGGTTGCCGAGGGGGCAAGGGCCTTGATACGGTCAGAGATGTTGATCATGACAATGGGTTATTGGAATAATGTTGCAAAGGTAGTGATTTTTCGCTACCTTTGCACGTCAAGAAGCTACTTTTTCATGATTGATAACACGACATTCGGTAATGCGACAGCCTTGTATCACACTTTCGGCTGCAAACTTAACTTTGCCGAGACCTCGACAGTGGCCCGGCTCCTGGGCGAGCACGGTGTCAGACGGGTGTCTCAGGGCGAGGCGCCCGACTTTGTCATCGTCAACACATGTTCGGTGACCGAGCTGGCCGACAAGAAGTGCCGTCAGGCCATACGCGGCTTCGCGCGTCGCTATCCCGACGCCGCCATCGTTGTCACAGGCTGCTATGCCCAGCTCAAGAGCGATGAGGTGGCCTCGCTGCCCGGCGTGAAGATTGTGGGCGGTACCAATCAGAAACTGAAGCTCGTGGAGATGATTGACCAGTGGCGTCACGACCACGAGAGCAGGGTAGATGTGACCCCGCTGACCGAGCTGCGCGAGTTCGTGCCCTCGTGCTCACGGGGCGACCGCACACGCTACTTCCTGAAGGTGCAGGACGGCTGTGACTACTGGTGCAGCTACTGTACGATACCCAGGGCCCGCGGACGCTCGCGTTCGGGCACAATCGACGAGATGGTGGCCCAGGCACGCCGTGTAGCCGCCGAGGGCGGCCGCGAGATAGTCATCACGGGTGTCAACATAGGCGACTTCGGTAAGGGTCGCGACGACAACTTCCTCGACCTCATAAAGCAGCTCGACCTCGTCGACGGCATCGAGCGCTACCGCATATCGTCGATCGAGCCTAACCTGCTCACCGACGAGATAATAGACTTTGTTGCCGGTTCGCGCCGCTTCATGCCCCACTTTCACGTGCCGCTACAGAGCGGCAGCGACCGTGTGCTCGAGCTGATGCGCCGCCACTATGACACCGGGCTGTTCAGGGCCAAGATGGAGCGCATAGTGAGCGCAATACCCGACGCGTTCATAGGCGTCGACCTCATTGTGGGTGCCCGCGGTGAGACGCTCGACGAGTTTGAGCGTTCGCGCGATTTCATAGCGTCGCTCCCCATAAGCCGCCTGCATGTGTTCACCTACAGCGAGCGTCCGGGCACACGCGCCCTCGAGATCGAGCACGTGGTCGACCCGGGCGAGAAGCATCGCCGCACGCGCGAGATGCTCGCTGTGAGCGACCGTCTGCTAACCGACTTCACGGGTCGTTTTATAGGCACCGAACGCAAGGTGCTGCTTGAACACCCGCGCAAGGGGCACCCGATGAGCGGCTTCACCGACAATTACCTCAAAGTGTCGGTCGACGCGCCCGTCCGGCTTGACAATTCAATCGTTAATGTGCGCATAGATGGTGTCGGCCCCGACGGCATCGAGGAGCTGCAAGGAACAATCGTTGAGTGATATGAAGAATGCCCTGCTCACCCCCTTAGGCTGGCTGTTAAGCGCAGTGGCAAGGTTGCCGTTAGGCGCCCTGTATGTGATTGCCGACATCATATACATCCTTGCCTACAATGTCACCGGCTACCGCCGCCGCGTGGTCGAGCGTCACATAGCCGACGCCTTCCCAGACTACACGCCCGAGCAGCGCCGCCGTGTTGTCAAGGACTTCTATCACAACTTTGCCGACTACATTGTCGAGACTATCAAGCTGCTGCATATCAGCGACGGCGAGATGCGCCGCCGCATGACATTCTCCAACACCCGTGCAATCGAGACGTTGTTGGAGCGCGACATACAGGTGATGGTGCTGTTCTCACACTGTTTCAACTGGGAGTGGGCACCGTCGGTGACCATGTGGCTGCACCCCGAGGGCGACAAGCCGGTGGAGTTCGGCCAGGTGTACCGTCCGCTCAACAACAAGTGGATGGATAACTTCATGCTGAAACTGCGCACGCGATTCGGGTCGCGCAACTATCCGATGAAAGGCGTTCTGCGCGAGCTGCTCAAGGCCCGTCGCGAGGGGCGCCGCACAACGACGGGCTTCATGAGCGACCAGAAGCCTATCTATGGCGACGTGCGCCACGTCATCGACTTTATGAACCACCCCACGCCCACACTGCTGGGCAGCGAGGAACTGGCGTCGAAGCTCAAGATGGGCATCGTCTACTGGGACATACGCAAGGTGTCGCGCGGTCACTATCACATTGATGTGGTGCCCGTTATAGATGACGCCTCGCAGGCCGAGACGTATGCCGTCACCGACCGGTACTTCGAACTGCTGTCGCAGACCATCAACCGCCAGCCGGCGCTGTGGCTGTGGAGCCACAAAAGGTGGAAGTACCCGTATGCCTTCGAGCCTGACGGAACCCCGATATTCAGCCCCAAATCAGTGCGTTGACCCGTGATGGAACCGATAGCTGTAATAATACTGAACTGGAACGGCGCCAAACTGCTGAGGGAGTTTCTGCCGTCGGTGGTGGCTAACACTCCGCGTGACATAGCCCGTGTCATCGTGGCCGACAACGGGTCGACCGACGATTCGCTCGAGGTGCTGGAGCGTGAGTTTCCTGACGTCGAGGTGCTGAAGTTCGACCACAACTATGGATTTGCGGGCGGCTACAACCGCGCCATCGAGGCCACACGCTATCGCTACACGCTGTTGCTCAACAGCGACGTCAGCACCCCCGAGGGCTGGCTGAGACCGCTCTATGACTGGGCGGTGGCTCATCCCGACATGGGCGCGGCTATGCCCAAGATACGCTCGTACCGCCACCCCGAGCAGTTTGAGTATGCCGGTGCGGCGGGCGGTTTTCTTGACTGTCACGGCTACCCGTACTGTCGCGGGCGTATATTTAATAATGTGGAAACCGACCACGGTCAGTATGACGACCCGTGCGAGGTGTTCTGGGCTACTGGTGCCGCGATGCTCGTCGACACCGAGGCTTACCTGCAGGCGGGCGGTCTTGACGAGGCATTCTTTGCCCACATGGAGGAGATTGACCTGTGCTGGCGTCTGAAGCTCGCCGGCCGTCATAACTATGTAGTACCCGCGTCGGTGGTCTACCACCTGGGCGGTGCGTCGCTCGACGCGTCCAATCCCTACAAGACCTATCTGAACTTCCGCAACAATCTGCTCATGCTCCACAAGAATCTGCCGGCTTCGATGCGCCGCGGCTTCCTGTTTCGCCGCCGTCTGCTCGATACGCTCGCCTGGGGGCGCTATGTGGCGACGCTCAAGTGGCGACACGCTGCCGCCGTGGTGCGCGCCCACCGCGACTATGCCCGCATGAGCCGCGCATACAACACCGACCCTCGCGAGAACATGCTCGCCGGGGCACCGAATATCTTGCCAAAGCTTCTCGGGTTGTAAGGGTCTATGTCCCTGCGGACGCGAAAAATCGCGTCCCTACTGCCTATCAGCTTATTACGTTGGTATATCAAAAACTCTGACCAACTGCCGGTAGGGACGCGATTTATCGCGTCCGCCGCGAAAAGACAGTATTCAATAAGATGAACACTACCTCGATGCGGACGCGAAAATTCGCACAGCTGTCCGGGGAAAATTTTAACAAATGGAGCAAGTAGCAATTTGCTAGTCAAAGAGCGATTTGCTCCATTTTTCATTTTCACTAGAAAATTCTCCGGCCTGAAATGATTTT
>JAAVCJ010000018.1:6919-293214 GCA_014802385.1 Bacteroides sp. | reverse complement strand
CCTGAAACGCTGATAGGCAAACAGGTTATCTGCTGTGTAAATCTTCCGTCAATGCACATCGGTTCTGTAAAAAGCGAAGTGCGTATCCTCGGAACAGAAACTAACGGAGCTTGCGTTCTGCTTCAACCTTCAATGCCCGTAAATGACGGTGATAAAGTCTTCTAAGAGATTTCTATTGCCTATTGTTAGGAATGTGTGCTGAGGAAAATCTTATGCTCCGATACACGAAACATGTAATCCAGAATACTATAGAGTCCTAACATAATACACCACCTAAAGAACAGCAATGTCCTTTAGGTGGTGTATTATGTTAGATTCAGTCAATTATGAGATCATAATCACTATTGAAGTCTTTTCAAAGCAAAGCGACAGGGGGTAATGACATCGTTAAGAGCTTAACTACAAGCAAAGCTTTCGCTATTTTTGCACTTGACAGTTGAGCCTGCAGTTAATAAAACCTGTCGGTGCACTTCAGCCCGATGTCGTAGAACAATTATATTCATAAATAAGTTATCAATGTAAATAGATAGTTGCGAAACTTAATTGCAGTTCATCCAAAGTTTTTAATTTTTTTCGCTATGACAATCATTCTGATTCTTCTTATAAGTATTGCTGTCGGTGTAATGTTGCGAAAAGTTCCGATGTTGCACCATCTGGGAAAGACTGCTACGTTGACGGTGTGGATGCTGATTTTTGTATTCGGCATCTCATTAGGCTCAAACAAAGAAATTGTCAGTGATTTCGGACGCATGGGTGCTACGGCTCTGTTTGTGGCTCTTATGGGTGTGGCCGGAAGCGTCCTCGCTGCATTGGGGTTGAGGTGTATCATTGATAAAAACAGAAAGAAATGAAAGGAAGTCTTATTGTAGCCCTGATTTTTGCGGCTGGTGTTCTTCTGGGTATCTACGTCACGCCAATTCAGTCTTACATCCCGGCCGAACTAAGTGAATGGTTGTTATATGCATTGGTAATCCAGACTGGCATTGCGCTCGGTGCCGAGGGAAACTGGCTGAAAATTAAGGAAAGCCTCTCTCTGCAATCCATACTTCTTCCGGTGGGCACGATAGCAGGTACTCTGCTGTTTTCGGCAATAGCAGGTGCGATAGCCGGAGGGTGGAACATTAGCGACTATCTCGCCGTTGGGAGCGGGCTCGGATACTATTCGCTCTCCTCGGTGCTCATCGCGGAGATTAAAAGCGCGGACATTGGAATGGAAGCCGCTACCAAACTCAGTATGCTCGCCTTGATGGTGAACATCGTCAGGGAGATGACGGCTCTTATAGGCGGACCTTGGTTTGCGAAAGTATTCGGAAAATTCGCACCCACAGCTGCCGCAGGCGTCACCTCAATGGATGTGAACCTCCCCATGATTGTACGCACCTCGGGCCACGGGATACTTCCTATAGCAATAATGCACGGAGTGGTGCTTGAACTATGCGTACCATTGCTTGTGACCCTATTTGCCAGTATCTGAATCCGTCATGAGGTCTGTCCATAGAATATCTTGGAGTCTCCCTAATTTTTATCTCATGTCGCTTTTTTTGACATAGAGGCGATAGTGTTGTTTTTTTGTGGGGGTGGGGGTTGGTTGATTGGGCTAAATGTCTTACCTTTGTGGCATAATTTGTTATGAATTAAGGTTCGACAATTATCTGCAATCATTCAATTATAAACCAATAGCTTATGAAAAAATTATTACTTTCTTTTCTTTCGCTGCTCATAGTAGCTGGTGTGGCTTTCGCTGAGTCAAGCTATACTATCGTGTTTAAATCAACAAATGGCTCCGACTCTTCTACCGCTCTTAGTGGTACAGCAACTTCAACGTACGTATCGGAGGGTATGGATTATGTGTCTTCATGTTCTTCAACTAATGCATACAGCGCCCAAAAAGATTATGGCTTAAAGCTTGGTGCCAGTAGTAAAACTGGAAATATTATCGTTAATATTTCGGAATTAGGCCAGGTGATCGCTACACGAGTTGTTATAAGAGCCGCTAAATATGGTTCGGATGGCACTACTCAATTGCAGGTAAGTATTAATGGCGAAAAAAGTATAGAAACAGGCTACCTGACATCAAAAGATTTTACTGATTTTGAATTTACGCGTGATGATGGTTCTAAATTAAAAAGTGTTAAGGTTGCTACATCTGCTAAACGAGCTTATGTCGAATCAATAACGGTTTACTATGAGGAAGAAGATGGCGACACCCGCGAGGATGTGGCTCTCTCTTTCCCTGACGATAGCTACTCGGCTATTCTTGGTCAGGAGTTTGTTGCTCCTGAGTTGGCCGGTGCTCCCGAGGGTGCAGAAATCGTATATACTTCAAGCAGGGAGGCCGTAGCTACTGTTGCAGCTAATGGAACTGTAACTCTTATTAACGAGGGTAGAACGACAATCACAGCTTCGTTTGATGGAAATGATGCCTATAAGCCTGCCGAGGCTACATACATCCTTAATGTTGTAAACCCCAATGCCGAACATCTCTATAAGCTCGTTACCGACATAAATGACCTTAATGAGGGTGATATCGTAACTATCGCTTGCAACTCTAATGGTACTGTTATGACAAATATGGAGGTAGAGAATTATCGTGAGCAAAAGTCTACTGTATTCTATAGCAACAACTTATACTTGGCCAACGATGATGAAATCATGCAATTGGAGCTTGGCAAGAGTGGCAATAACTGGACATTCAAGACCCTCAACTATAAAGGGACAAACGGTTATATTGGCAATACTAGCAGCAGCAAAAATTACTGTACTATAAATTCTACCGTAACGACTGGTTTTGCAGCTTCGGTTGCTATCTCAGCCAACGGCGATGCTTCAATCCAATTCACAAGCAGTTCTCGAAACAACCTCAAATATAATGCGTCTAGCGGGCAGGAACGTTTCTCTTGCTATAGCAGTGGTCAGACAGCCGTCCAAATCTACAAACGCATCGCTATTTCAATGCCCATGGCTGCTCCAGTTGCTGAGGTTGCAGTTAACGATGTAGTGCTGTATTCGGAGAATGGTTTTGATGTAGTATATGCCATCTCGCAGAGTGATGATGAGGTTCCTGCCGATTTTGAGGCATACGATGAGGCTATCGTACTGAAGCAGCTCCAGGAGGGAATGAACTACATCTGGGCTAAGACAGTAGTCGGCCCCTACGAGAGCGAGGCCGAGTGCATTCACGTTTATGAGAATGTCGACCCCGAGGAGGGTGCTTGTACATACACTTACAGTGGTGTGGCTCCCGAAGATAACTGCTGGGTGGTAATCGGAGCCGAGGTTAACGGCAAACACTACTTCATGGGCCCCGACGGCAAAGCTACTCTCGCTACTGTGGTTGAGAACAAGTTTGCCGGATATGCAAGCCACTTCAACAACACTATCAGTGAGTATCAGCACGTAGGTGGAGCGCTTACCGTCAAGGCTGTGTCGCGTGCTGCCGCTAATGAGGGCCTGACTCTCGAGGTTGCTGACAACGGCGTGGCTACAGTAGCCAACGGTGATGGTGTGCTTGGTTTTGACGCCGAGAATAAGGTGTTCAGCACCGACGCTGCCAACAAGAACCTCAAGGTGTTCGCTACCGAGGGTGATATCAACACCGGCGTTGACAATGTAGCCGTTGATGTCGAGAATGCCAAGGTTGAGTATTACAACCTGCAGGGCGTACGTGTGGAGAATCCCGCTAAGGGCGGCCTCTACATCAAGCGTGAGGGCTCAAAGGTGAGCAAGGTGGCTCTCTAACCCCACGACGGTCATTCTATATACCCCATAAACAACGAGGTTGTGTCAGCCACTTGCTGACACAACCTCGTTCGCTTTTTCTTTGTTCGTTGACTTGTGCCCTGAAGTGTAATCTTTCAACATTTAGACTAATCAGTGCATCGCTGTGTGGGTGTTCAGTCGGTGCATTTGCCGCAGTTGCTGCAGCCGTTGCAGATGGGGCGGCTGCCACAGGTGGCACAACCGGGGCGGAAGGTGGGGTGGTGCAGGCTCTCGGGGGGTATTTCGAAGCCGAGTGGGTCGCGTAGGTCGTAGACGGCGGGTCGCCCCGTGTGGTTGACGCCGGCTTTGAATGCCATCTCGGCCTGAAGGCGTTTGCTCGGCAGGGTGTATGTGCGGCCGTCCTTGATGAACTGTGTGCCTGTCTCGATGAAGCAGAATGTGACGTCGTGGCGTTTGCACTGGTTTGACAGCGATTTGACCCAGTCGAAGTCGCACGGCCGGGCGCCATCATAGTTCTCGCCGCCTGTCACCACCTGTTCAATCTGGCCATCGGCGAGGTAACGGTCAATATCGACGGGGCCTATAAGCGGTGCGGCCATGACGCCTTTGTGTCTGAAGGGGAGGTCGAGCAGCAGGGGCATGCGTTGGTCGGCACGGCGTTGATTCTCGCACGTGACGTTAAAGAAAACGTTCTCCCAGCCGTCGCCCCAATCGGCAGGCAGGCAACGGGCCACGCGCTCGGGGCGCTTGGTGAGCAGATAGAAGCGTACGTCGCTGCGCTGGCGTATGATGCTCCACGCGTCGGGGCGCCAGCGGTCGGCCTCGTCGAGGAAGAAGTCGGACGTCATGCATACCCTTAACTGTTCGCCGCTCCTGACACGGTAGCCGCCACCGCGGCGGCGTTGCAGCGGGTAGTCGAAGTTACCGGTGCGGTACACCCGACGGCCGTCGGCGCCGCGCATGCGGTCAAGGTAGTACATGTAGCAGTGGTCGCACCCCTCGCTGGCCTTCACACAGCCGTGCCACGGGTTCCAGATGTCATGCATGGGGGTTGTCGGTGAGAGTTTCGTGGTCGAAGATGCGGTCGAATGTGTGCCTGAACGCGACCTTGTCGGCCAGTATGCGGCGCAGCTCGTCCAGTCGCGCGGCGTTGTCGCTCCAGGATATGAGTATCTTGAGGTAGCCGTTGGGGCCATACTTGGCGGTGACGTGGCTTACCGTGCGGTCATAGTGGCCCTCGCGGTCGAGGTGAGGGTAGTTTCGGAGACCATACTGTATGGTGCGGCGTATGATGGTCTCGGGGTCGATGAGGCGGTCGGCCTCGGCGACAATGAGTCCGTAGTCGTTGCGTGGACGTCCGCTCTTTGACGCGCGGTGGTCTTCGACGGCCTCGCCCATCAGTCTAATCTGGTCGGTGGTGAAGTGGGCCTTGACAAACGGGTCTGATTCAAGTATGATGCGCGAGTCGATGTGGTGGCGTTCTCGGCCGTTGACGAGTCCGAGGTCGTGGAATGCGGCGGCGACATACAGCATCGACTTGTCGAGCCGTGGCATCTGTTCGGCCAGTTCCAGGCTGCGGTTTATCACCATGTTGACGTGGTCGGCGCGGTGGGCCTTGTCGAAGGCCGCGTAGCGGGGTATGATACTGTTCTCGATGTATTGGCGTATGTCGTGACTGATGCTGTTCATTCTTTTTTTCGGTAATGTTAATACAAATATAAGTAACTGTTTAAAATTAACCAATATTATATATAACATAACTGCTATTATATATAACATAACTGCGAAAACCCATCTTTTGCGACCGCAGATAGTATAAATTAATTTTCAACAGTTACTTAGCTCCTTTTATTGAATATATTACTTATCTTTGCATCAAAAGCAACTTATTGATATGGAACGACCCGAGCTTAACGAACATAACAAACAGGAGTACCCGCCGATGCACACGGCCGAGCATCTGCTCAACGGCGAGATGGCCCGCAGGTATGGCTGCGGCCGTGCGTTCAGCGCCCACGTCGAGCGCAAGAAGTCTAAACTCGACTACCACATACCGGCGGCGCTGACCGACGACGCGCTGCGCTCGCTCGAGGAGTATGTCAACTCAGCCATTGAGGCCGATGTCGCTGTCACCGAGGAGTTCATAACACAGGCCGAGGCGATGGAGCGCTTTGACATGAGCCGTCTGCCCGACGGCGCGTCTGACACTGTACGTGTGGTGCACGTGGGCGACTATGACCAGTGCCTGTGTGCCGGCACTCATGTCGGGCGCACGTCCGAGATAGGCCGTTTTCGCATATCGAGCAGTCGCTACCAAGATGGCGTACAGCGCATAGTATTCAAGCTCGACTGAAATGATGTCAGGGACTCGCGGCAGGGCTATCGGCGCTCACATAGAGCAGCTTGCCCGCAAGGGGCAGCTCCAGGAGGCAAGACGTGTGGGCGAGGAGGCCTTGGCGGCCGACCCGACCGATGACGGGGCGCTCGCGGCGCTGGTCAACGTCTATCTGCTCATAGAGCGGTCGTGCATTGAGACCGGCGTGACTGGTTATCTTGACGACATAGGCCACCGTCTTGACGAGCTGCTGCCCATGATGGCCGACGGCGGTAGGGCAGCGGCGCGACATGCCCGCAACAGGCTGATGCTGTGTCCCGGCTTTGAGCTGATGCAGGAACTCGAGGTGCTGTCGGCGCGCGACGGTCACGAATCTGAGGCCTACACACAGGCCCGCGCGTTGTATGACAGCGGGCAAATGGACCGTCGGCTGCACGAGATGTATGCCACCATCATATACCGCTACGGGCGTGTGGCCATGAGCGGCGACGACTCGCGCCCGGTCAGGGCGCTGTTGCTCGACTATCTGTCGCTGGTGGTGCCGCGTCCGTCGCGTATGCACTCGCTGATGCTGCGCCTGGCGGTGAGGGTCGCCCGCAAGTTTGCCGACTTCGGCTTCACACGATTTTTTGAATTATGGAATCCCGCGACGTTCAGACCCGACGACTTCGGGCCCGACGAAGACGGCAAAGGCAGTCTCGCCGCGATAGCCGTCGAGCTGATACTCGATTCAGACTATGCTTTTGAACTGCCGCGGCTCATGCCTATGTTCGGTGTGGCGCCGACGGTGGTGCTCGCCACCGTGCGCGAGGCTTACGGCCGGTTGATAGCCCGACAGGTGCGTCAGGGCGACGTGCAGCGTGCCGTGGCTATGCTCGAACTGTACGGCCGCCATCACGCCATACATGGCGCCGACCGCCACCACAATCTCATACTCAGACAGGCGATAAAGACCATGCGCGATGACTATACACGTCACTTCGTGCCATTTTTCATCGACTGGTTTGACGACGACGTCGCCACCGCCGACAATGCCTCGCTGCTCAACGATGCCATAGACCGGGCCTTTGCTGTCGTCAAGGGCGACAAGTCGCGCTACGAGCATCTGATAGGGCGTCTTGTCGAGATATATGACACGGTGGCCGCGCTGAGTCCCGACGGTGAGAGTGAGGTGAGTGTGCGCCGCCGCGCCCTGCTTATGAGGTGGCTCGAACAGGATAACGAGGCCATTCGCCGCATGAGCGAGATGGCTTCAAGGCCTGGCGGGGCACCGACGGTGTCGTTCTGGCTCGACTTTGCCGACGTGGTGAATGACCCAGCCGTGCGCACGGGCATACTCGCGCTCGGAGTGCTTAGACTCGGGCTGCTCGACGGCCGTGAGGTGAGCGAAGATACTGCCATACTGATGCGCCGCCTTAAGGCGTGTCTGCCTGTGGCCGACAACGGTATGGGGCAGGCTGCCGAACCCATTGCGGCCTATGGTGAGGTCGATATGTGTGCTGCCGACGATGTCGCTTTGTACGAAATGACCTATCACCGTCTGGCCGCCGAGGCTCTCGCGGTGATATATGAAGATGTGAACTCGGTCACCATGTCGGTGATAGGCGTTGATAACCGCCTTGTTACGGTGGCTCACTGCAACCGCCGGCCCGTGGTGATTGACACGTTGGAGTGGCCGACCCTGCGCGATGCCCGTCCGGGCGACAACGTCGAGGTGAAATGTGTCGACGGAGCTGTGGTGCTGGCTCGTATGGCTGCCGACGGTATGCCGTTCAAGGCCTTGAAACGTGTGCCTGGTATAGTGACCGAGCGTGGTGGTCTGATATTGGTGCGTCACCATGCTGTGAGCAAGACGCCCCGATTGCCCAAGCCCGGTACGGCAGTCAGCGCGCTGGTCTATCTCGATGCGCGCGAGGAGCCTGTTGTCTACAGGTTTGACATTGCCAACCGCGACGATGTTATCGGTATGTTTGACGAGGCTGTTGTGACGGTATATGACGCTGACAGTGAGCGTGTACGCTTCTCGGCCGGCCCCGACATGATGTCGGGCGAGATTACCTGCGGTATGTCAGTCACACCCCGGCGTGGCGACAAGCTGAGGGTGAGATATTATATTGACCGCGGCCGGGACGTGATTGTTCTCGACCACAAGGCAGCTGATGCTGACGAGCCGACCGGGTCGACGCGCCGCGTGTCGGGCAAGCTCACCGTCGATGAGAGTGGCAACGGACAGGTGCGCGACGTCGCGGTCGAACGCGCCGTGATTGAGCGCGCAGGTGTCACCGACGGCATGTATGTGACGTGCGTTGCCCACCATGTGCCGCCATCGTCGTGGCGCGCACACGCCATCAGTGCATATAGTTAATCAGCGTATGCGAGCGTAGCAGCGTCGGCAGTGACGCTGAGGGTCGCTGTGGCGCCGTGCATTATAGGAAGGTTGTCGGGGCCTATGTGGCCTATCGGGGCGTTGAATGCTATGGGGTAGGCCGTCGATGCTGTCATGTCGGCTATCATGGCCTCCATCGTTTCATAGTTGCGGTCGGGCTTGTACTCGGTGAAGCGTCCGACGATAAGGCCTGCGAGGTTGTCGAGTAGTCCGCTCAGCCTCATGCGCCATAATATGCGCTCGACCTTGTATATAGGTTCGGCAATGTCTTCGATAAAGAGTATGTCGCCGGGTCGCGGGGTGTAGTAGGGGGTGGCGGCGAGCGCATCGAGCACGGCGAGATTGCCACCGACGAGTCGGCCTGTTGCTGTGCCGGGTCGGTTGGTGCCCGTAGTGGTGTTGACCCATGACATTGCGGGACTGCCGCCGGTGAGAATGTCGAACAGCCTGTCGGTAGGTTCGGACTGAGGGCCGTCGGCGAGCTGCCGTGCCATAGACGAGTGTATGCTGACAATGCCGTGACGTGCCCACAGAGCATGCAGGGCGGTGATGTCGCTGAAGCCGATGAGCCATTTGGGGTCGGTGATAATGCTGTCGAGTTCGGGCAGCAGATGTACCGCACCATATCCTCCGCGGCTGCACAGTATGGCGCGTACCGCCGTGTCGTTCAGCGCTTGGGCCATGTCTGAAAGTCGCTCGGCGGCCGATGCCGAGTAAGAGCCCCGGCGGCCGATGGCATGGGGCATTATCAGAGGCTTGTATCCGAGCCTGGCGATAGTATCGGCCGCGCCGCGCACGAGGGCCGGGTCGATGGCCGAGGCCGGCGACAAGATAGCGATGGTGTCGCCGGGTTGCAGTGGGGTGGGGCGTGTCATTTTATCAGGCGGTTACAACTTTGATGCCGGCCTGGCGTATGCGGTCGGCGATGGCTTCGAGTTCCTCGGACGGTACCTTTACGAGCTGTCGGGCTGGCGTCTGGCGGTCGATGGAGTAGAGCATGACCTCGGCCGGGCGTATCGTGCGGTAAGCGTCTATCAGGGCGTCAATCTCGGCCGTGGTGGTGTTGTCGATGGTGTGGCCGTCGTAGGTACCTCTCAGCAGCATGGTCTGAACGATGCAGTTGGCGCCGAACTCGCTTAGTTGGGCTATCACACGGTTGACGTCATAGGCCGGTGAGGTGGGCCGGTCGATCAGGGCGACGGTGTCAGCGATGGCGCTGTCGAGCTTGAGTATGTTGTTGTCGACGCGGCCCAGGGCACTCACCACGTCGGGCCGGTCAAGGCGTGTGGCGTTTGACAGTACACTGACGCGGGCCTCGGGGTAGTAGCGGTCGCGCAGGGCGATGGTGTCGTCGATTATGCCGTTGAAATCGGGGTGCAGAGTGGGTTCGCCATTGCCCGAGAAGGTTATGACGTCGAGCTGTTGGCCGGCGGCGTGCATCTCGGCAAGTTTGGCCTCCAGGTCGGTGGCTACTTGCGCGCGGGTTGGCAGGCCTGTCGTGCCGGGGCCCTGGGCGTTGAAGCCGGCCTCGCAGTACAGGCAGTCGAACGTGCACACTTTGCCGTCATTGGGCATGAGGTTGATGCCGAGCGATGTGCCGAGTCGGCGTGAGTGTATAGGGCCGAATATGGTTGAGTGAAAGAGGACGCGTTGCATGTTTTAAAATTGCAGAGATTAAAGAAAAGAGGCTGCGCCCGTTACGCGGCACAGCCTCCCTACATGTGGGGTTGTTGCCGTTTTAGACGGTGAGAATTTCTTTCTCTTTGGCGGCAAAGAGGTCGTCGATGCGTTTGAGGAATTTGTCGTGAAGTTTCTGAACGCTGGCTTCGGCGTCTTTCTCGACATCTTCGCTCATACCTTGTTTGACAGCCTTCTTGAGTCCGTCAATGGCGTCGCGACGTGCGTTGCGCACTGATACCTTGGCAGTCTCGGCCTCGGCTTTAGACTGTTTTACGAGCTGTTTGCGGCGATCCTCGGTGAGCGGCGGTATAGAGATGCGTATCACCTCGCCGTTGTTCTCGGGCGTGATGCCGAGCTCGCTGTTGATGATAGCCTTCTCAATCTCCTTGAACATCGATTTCTCCCAGGGAGTGATGGTGATGGTGCGGGCGTCGGGCACAGAGATGTTGGCGACGTTGCTGATGGGAGCGGCGCTGCCATAGTAGTCTACGCGAACGGCGTCGAGGAGCTTGGGGTTGGCCTTGCCGGCGCGAATGCGTGCGAGAGTCTCGTCGAGATACATCACGGCGAGTTCCATTTTCTCTTGTGCGGGTGCTAAGTAGTCGTTAACTTCGGGCATGATTATATAGTTAAATGTTTGTTGATAATCAGTATTAATATACGAGAGTGCCTATCGGCTCGCCGTCGATGACGCGAGCGAGATTGCCGGGGGTGTCCATGTCAAAGACCACAATGGGCAGGTGGTTCTCCTTGCACAGTGCGGTGGCGGTGAGGTCCATGACCTTGAGGCCGCGTGTGTACACCTCGTCATAGGTTATCTCGCTGAACTTGGTGGCTGTGGGGTCTTTCTCGGGGTCGGCTGTGTAGATACCGTCTACGCGTGTGCCCTTAAGCATGACGTCGGCCTCGACCTCGATGCCGCGCAGGGCTGAACCTGTGTCGGTGGTGAAGAACGGGTTGCCTGTGCCGCCGGCTATGATGGCGATGCAGCCCTGCTTCATGGCCTCGATCGCTTTCCACTTGCTGTAGTGTTCGCCGATGGGGAACATGTTGATGGCTGTGAAGACGCTGGCAGGCTGGCCTGCGGCTTCGAGTGCCGAGCTGAGAGCGAGCGAGTTGATAACGGTGGCAAGCATACCCATCTGGTCGCCTTTCACACGGTCAAAGCCGCGTGAGGCACCGGTGAGACCGCGGAATATGTTTCCGCCGCCTATGACGATGGCTATCTGCACGCCGCGGGCTGCAATCTCGGTAATCTGGGTCGCATACTCGTTGAGGCGCTGGCTGTCGATGCCATAGCCCTGATGGCCCATGAGCGACTCACCGCTGAGTTTGAGGAGCACTCGGTTGTATTTTGATCTCATAATGTCTATATATTAATGTTGGTTGACAAAGTTAATAAAAAATATGCCGCCGATGCAACTATTATACCTATATAGTTGTGGTAGTAGCGTCGGCAGGCAGCTCGGTGAGGCAATCGTCGAGGGCGTGGGTCAGCGCGTGGCGGTCAAGATTTTGGCCAATGAAGACGAGTTTGATCATGCGGTCGCCATAGACGGGATCCCAGTCGTGACGCAGTCCGGGCTCACGCTCTATCATCGGCAGGAGCTCCTCGCGGGGAGCTGTGGCATACCACAGACCGGCCTCGGTGAGCTTCTTCTGAATGCCGGCCTGTTCAAACAGGAACGACATCTCTGGCTGGTGGGCGAAGTATAGGACGCCCTTGGTGCGTATGACGTTGTGAGGCCACGAGGTGGCTATGAAGCGGTCGAGTTTGTGAATGTCGAACGGGCGGCGGCGGTAGTAGGTCATGGTCTGAATGCCATACTCCTCGGCCTCGCCCTCACCGTCGTGGTGGTGATGGTGGTGACAGTGGCAGTGCTCGCCATGCTCGGGGTGGCCACAGTGGTCGTCATGGTCGTGGTGATGATGCTCATGCTCATGCTCGTCATGGTGGTGATGATGGTGCTCGTGAGCCTCGTGTTCCTCCTCGGCGGTGACGGGGCGTTCAATCTCGCTTACCCATGTGGCCGATGTGGCGACCTGCTCGTAGTTGAACAGGCCGGTATTGATTATGCAGTCAAGGTCAACGTCGGCATAGTCGGTGTCGATGATGCGGGCCTTGGGCTGTATGGCACGTATAATCTGACGTATGTGGTCAGCTTGTTCGGCAGTGACCTCCGAAATCTTGTTGAGCAGAATGATATTGCAGAACTCAATCTGCTGTATGACAAGGTTCTCGATATCCTCGTCGCCGATGCCCTGACGGGTGAGTCGGGCACCGCTTTCAAACTCCGATGCCATGCGCAGGGCGTCGACCACCGTTACGATGCAGTCAAGTCGCGGCATGATGCCGTGAGCGGCCTGTCGCGGGTCAAGTTGAGGTATGGCGCAGATGGTGCGGGCTATTGGCTCGGGCTCGCAGATGCCGCTCGCCTCGATGACGATATAGTCGAACTGGCCCGAATTGGCAAGGTCGGTAATCTGCTGCACGAGATCCATTTTCAGTGTGCAGCAAATGCAACCGTTTGATAGTGCCACCAGGTCGTTCGAATTGTCGTCCTGACCCACGATGCCACCTTTTTGTATCAGTGTGGCGTCGATGTTGACCTCGCCTATGTCGTTGACGATAACGGCGAAGCGTATGCCGCGGCGGTTTGAAAGTATGCGGTTGAGTAGGGTTGTCTTGCCACTGCCCAGGTATCCCGTGAGCAGGAGTACTTTGATTTGCTTCATAGTCGTGTTATTCGATAATATGTACACACAAAATTAATCAAAAAAAGTCATAATCTCAATCATATAAGTGACTCTTTATGCCTTGCGGGAGATGGAAAACAGTATAAGACCCCGTTCCCCAATATTTGTTAACGCCGTGGTCGCATATCTCTGAGTGATTTTTGTCTTGTGATGAAGGAGCGTAGTTGTAGCTACGTGACTGAAGAACAAGGCAAAAAGCGCAGGAGAGATGCGATGATAAGGTAATATCTTTCAGACGGTTAAACAGGAATTACGAACAGTTTCTTCACACCGCAAAGGGATTGCGATGGCAGCGTGTGCAATGTTTATGTTGCGGTTCGTTTAATTCAGCTTCACCCCGAGTTTATCACAGTCATATTTATTCTCAGCTGTCCGTGGCAGAAATTACCTTCGCCTCGGCCAATCGTCCTGCATCTGCGTCCGCTTGTTTCGGTCACAATGCAACCGCATTGCTCCCTCACTGTGCGAACACATCTGCACGACACTTGACCGCCCCGGCATTAACAAATATTGAGGAACGGGGTCTAAATATTCATTCAGACAATTGCGATAGTATAATTTTCAAAACTTACTTCAATTTAAACAGTTCTATAATTTTGCTAATTTGGAAAAAGGTTGTACCTTTGCAGTGGTCAACACACCATCGGGGTGTAGCACAGTTGGCAGCGCGCCACGTTCGGGACGTGGAGGTCGGAAGTTCGAGTCTTCTCACCCCGACAATATGATTGAGAGTCAGCATGGAGGTTGATTCTCAATTTTTTTTCTAATTGCACATGACAAATCAGTTGAACGCGACGAGCCGAAATCTCAACATCGATCTCATAAAGATCATTGCCATGATAGGTGTGGTGTGTCTTCATTCCACATTCCCGTTTACAGTGGGCGACGCGCCTCATATCGCGCAATTCCTGTACCGCACGGCTGTTATCTCAATACCCTTGTTTTTTATGGTCAGCGGTTATCTGCTATTGGGTAGAGAGAGCGCAAGCTATTCATATTCATTGACAAAGATTTTTAAAATAGTCAGGTTTGTATTTGTTTTTGCGGCTGCTTACTGCCTGCTATATTCGGCCTATCACATGGATTTCACCATGTGGCGATTTTATTGCACCACATTTTTAGGGGCCTTTATTCAGCGCGGTTATTTCGCGATATTCTGGTACTTCGGGGCTATGTGCTTGTTGTATATGCTGTATCCGTGTCTTAATAGGTTATATCTCAACAGGTCACGTAAGTTGTATTGTATCTTTGCATTGCTGCTGCTGTTGCAGTCGACCGTCTTTGTGCTGAATATTGTCGATGATGGAGAGCAATCGGTTTGTCAGCCATTCAGGCTATGGAACTGGGTAACATATTTCCTGCTGGGCGGCCTGTTGAAGCATGTTGATGGTTTCGGCACTAAAATGCTTACCTGCATAGTCGCAATGTTGTTGATTTTGAACCCCTTTTATCAACAGTGGCTGATGCCGTACATTGGCAGCCGCTTCTGCGAATACTTCTATAGCTCACCGTTTATCGTGGTGTGGGTATCGGCTGTTTTCCTGCTTATAACCAAGGTGAAAATTACGCACACCAAGGGTGTGAAATTGCTCAGTCAATTGTTTCTACCCGTCTACGTTATTCACCCGAGCGTTATCCGATACCTTCCGGGCCAAACGTTTGAGACGCTGGGTGAGGCCGGCCCGTTGGCTTATTTCTGCGCCGTATTGCTTATTACAATGACCATAAGCTATGTGGCCATTAAAATCCCCGTCGTTAACAAGGCTTTCAGGCTTTGACTTCAAGCGTTCGTCTTCTGATATTTTGAAAGGAATATGTCATAGTGTTCCTGTCCCCACTCCAACATGCTGTCGATTATCGGTAGCAGTGACCTTCCCAATGGTGTGATTGTATATTCCGATCGTGGTGGCAATTCTGGATATATGGTCTTTGTGACCAGACCGTCGTCAACAAGTTGCTTTAACTGTATGTCCAGCACGCGAGGTGCAGCCTCGGGTAAGCGGCGGTGTATCTCGCTCGGCCGCATACTTTCAGACGAACGTAGTTCATCAATGATACACGCAGCCCACTTCGAGCCTATTAGGCTCATGGTTAGTCTTAAAGGACAATCAAGATCTACCGGGATTTTCTTTTCATATGCCATACATTGCGTGATTAGTTCGCGCAAAGTTACACATTAATACTAATAATTGTAATACCGAATAATTTTTCGGTACTTGACATTTTTGAAGTACATGTATAATTTTGCACACACATTATAAATCTGACTGACTATGAGAGATAAAATCAAGGAGTATGAGGCAGTGGCTAAAGCTGCCGGATTGTTTGTGAAAAGTGTTGCCGAAGGAAATAGCGCTCATGCCAGACAACTGTTTACTGACGATGCTGTTTTGTTCGGCATACTGAACGGTGAGATGGAACATGGTGCTATCGAGCAGTTCTATACCAATGTCGACACTGTCGGTGCCAATCCCGAGTTCAAGGCTCGTATTGATGTGATGGCCGTCGAAGAGACCGTGGCTGTTGTGCGTGTGCTTGAAGAGGGCTGGGGAGGCCGTATCGACTTTACCGACTATTTGCTGCTGCTGAAAGTTGGCGGCGAATGGAAGTGTGTGGCTAAAGCATATAATCAAAATTCCAATACAATTCAGAAATGAAGATAACAGTTATCACAGGTAGCCCTCGAAAGCATGGAAACACCTTTGCGATGGTCGATTCTTTTATCAAGGCCGCCGAGGCCAAGGGTCATGAGGTAGTGCGCTTTGATGCTGCTATGATGAAGATTGGCGGGTGTCACGCTTGCATGACATGTTTCAAAACCGGCAAGGCATGTTCGTTTGACGACGATTTCAACATCATCGCGCCCCACATTCTTGATGCTGATGCTATCGTTTATGCCATGCCGCTTTACTGGTATTCGATACCGGCTCAGATCAAGGGCGTAATTGACCGTGTGTTCTCATTTTGTGTTGCCGAGAAGCCAATTTCAGACAAGAAAATGGGACTGATATGTTGCTGTGAGGAACATGATGCCTCGATGATGGACGGGGTGAAACTTCCGATGGAACGTACCGCGGCGCTTCTTAAATGGGACATCGTCGGCGAGGTACTTGTGCCTGGCGTATTTGTCGAGGGCGATATTGACAAAACCGACGGGTGTGCTCGGGCTGCCGCTCTTGCCGATAAATTCTGAATATGAAAACCCTGCAACAAGGGCGGCCATCTCTCTCATGAGCAGATTTGGCCGCCCTGCTTTATAGGTCTTCCCACTCGATGTCGGTCACCTGTTGCTCCACCTTATAGGTAGTGGTGCTGTCGCCTTTATCGTCTGTAACGGTGGTCTCGGTGGCGATTTCTTCAAATTTTACATATTCGCCCACCTGTGGGTCTATTTTCTTGCGTTTGCGGGTTATAGGTGCGCTCCAGCCCGACTTGCGGCGACGTTGCTGCTGGCGTGTATTGCCTGCAGTGCCGCCGTACATCTGGTCTTGAATGTCGCGCATCTGGCTGCGAACGCGGTGAACGAAGACATAGCCTCTCACCAGTTTGGGCACTATCCAGATGGCGAGCAATATGAGTAATAGTAATCCTATTGACATGTTTGTGTTTTCCAGTTATGTGTGGAGTATGTGTGTATGTAGATTATGATGCTCTGAGCCATTCTATGACCGAGAGCAGTATGTACAGGACGATGGCGAGAGCCAGGCCCTGAACACCGAATATGCTGACGAGGCCCATCGCCGCGCCGATTATGAAGTAACGCATGGCGTTGACTTTAGGTTTCATGCTCTTGAATTTGAGCGAGAACATGGGTAGCGGACTTACCATCATGAGGGCAATGCCAATCACGAGGGCGACGGTGAGCCACAGCGGCCAGCCGGCAATGACGCCGTCGGGGTTCAACGGGCTCGAGGTGCCTGTAAGCCAGGCTGTATAGCCTATCCAGAAGATGGCGTTTGATGGTATCGGCAGGCCTATGAACGATACCGTCTGGCGGGTGTCGATGTTGAAGCGTGCGAGCCTTATGGCACCTATCACGGGTATGAACAGACACAGGTATGGAGCCCATGCCGGCGCACCGTGTGTGTCAAGCAGGTTAAACATCATCATGCCGGGTGCGAGACCGAAGCTGACGAGGTCGGCAAGCGAGTCAAGCTCCTTGCCTACAGCCGAGTAGGCGTGCAGTGCCCTCGCTGCCATACCGTCGCAGAAGTCGAATACAGTAGCGGCGGCTATGAGCAGCCATGCCAGTTGCAGGCCGTTGAGACCCCACAATAGGTCGGGCTCGGTCTGGTGGAACGATGCTATACATGCCAGTGCACCCGATAGCAGGTTACAGCATGTGATGCTGTTGGGTATGGCTGATATAAGTCTTTTAATCATGGGGTTACTTGCTCTGGAGGCGAGCCACGGGGGTCACGCCGCCCTCGGTTTTGTCGCCGATTTTAACAAGAATTTTGGTGCCGAGTGGCAGGTAGAGGTCTATGCGTGAGCCAAACTTGATGAAGCCCATGTGGTCGGCTATCGATGCCTGGTCACCGGGTTCGGCGTATGTTACGATGCGTCGGGCTATCGCACCGGCTACCTGTCTCATTAGTATCTCCTGCCCATTGTTGGCGCGAATTACGACGGTCGAACGCTCGTTCTCGGTGCTCGATTTGGGCAGATATGCGCCCATGAAGCGNCCCGCGTGGTGGGTGGCATAGATTACCTCGCCGTCGACGGGATACCAGTTGGCGTGTACGTTGGTCACGCTCATGAATACTGACAGCTGTATGCAGCGGCACTTGAGATATTCGGGCTCGTAGACCTCTTCGAGCGCTACAACCTTACCGTCGGCGCTCGACACNACTACATTCTCGGGGTCGCCTTTGAAGTGGCGGCGGGGCGAGCGGAAGAAGTTGACAACGAAGAAGTAAAATATTGCAGACACTGATAGTGTGCTGATGTAGGCCACTTTACAGTCTTTGCAAAGCAGGTACACAATCACGTTGACAGCCAGTAACACTGCGAACAGTGTTATCAGTATGCCTCTGCCTTCATGATGTATCTTGACTTTCATATTTAGCTGTTTAGTAGTTTCTAACACGCAAAGATAGCTATTTTATATTAAATAGCAAACTAAAATTTAACATACGCTCGGGTGATAGCTCTACATAAGGGATTTTTTTGTACTTTTGTAAATAAATTATAGTATAGCAATGAAATTTGACGATNTTGATCTTTGTGACGAGCTGCTCGACGCTCTATACGATATGCACTTTGACGAGTGTACCCCCATACAGGAGATGNCCATTCCTGTCGCTCTTGACGGCAACGATATGATAGCCGTAGCCCAGACCGGCACGGGCAAAACCGCCGCCTACCTCATACCGGTTATCGACAGGCTCATGTCGATGGGTGCGCCCGAAGATTCGGTCAACTGCATAGTCATGGCNCCNACACGCGAGCTTGCCCAGCAGATTGACCGTCAGCTNCAGGGATTTGCCTATTTCATGCCGCTCAGTTCGGTCGCCATATACGGCGGNACCGACGGCGTCACNTTCGCCCAACAGCAGCGCGGANTGAAGATGGGTGCCGACGTGGTCATTGCCACCCCCGGCCGTCTGATAGCCCACATGCAGATGGGCAACGTCGACCTGTCCAAAGTATCCTATTTTATACTTGACGAGGCCGACCGTATGCTCGACATGGGCTTCTACGACGATATAATGCAGATTGTCACCAANCTCCCCCGCGAGCGTCAGACNCTGATGTTNTCGGCAACCATGCCGCCCAAGATCAAACAGCTCGCCAAGGCNATACTNAANAACCCGGTCGAGGTCAAGACCGCCGTTTCCAAGCCNGCCGACGGCATCGACCAGAGCGCCGTGATCTGTTATGAGGANCAGAAACCGGCCGTGCTGAAGCACCTTTTCAACACCTGTCATTCAAAACGGGTCATTGTGTTCGTCGCTTCAAAACTCAAGGTCAAANATCTCACGCGCGAGCTCAGACGCGGTCACTGGAAGGTCGACGAGATGCACAGCGACCTCGACCAGCAGCGTCGCGAGGACGTGATGCTCGACTTCAGGGCCGGACGCACCGATATACTAATCGCTACCGACATNGTTGCCCGCGGCATTGATATCGACGANATCTCGATGGTGGTCAACTATGATGTGCCTCGTGAGGCCGANGACTATGTACACCGCGTTGGCCGCACGGCCCGTGCCGGTACTGACGGCAAGGCTGTCACCCTCGTGGGCCCGCGCGATCAGCGAGCCTTTGCNATGATCGAGAANTTCCTCAAGACCGAGGTGCGTCGCGANGAGCTGCCCGAAGACCTCGGCAAAGCGCCGGCCTTCAACGGCGACAAGAAGTCGGCCGACNGNAAACCCGGCAATANGAANCAGGGAGGCCGTGGCCGCCGAGGCGGTAACCGTGGCAACCGACGTCAGNCNNNCGACNCCAAGGCACCTGAATCGGCCGAAGCACCACAAGCNTCGGCCCAAGCGGTACAGTCGGCNCCCGGTGACACTCCCAAAAAGAACAATCACCGNCGCCGTCGTCCCCGCGGCCCTCGCAAACCGCGCAACGACGCCCCGTCAAACGACTGAATATAACGAGAGGTTGTGTCAAACACTTGGAGACACAACCTCTCGATGTATTATTTATTTTATAATGTATAGGCACTACTATTTCGCGGTCGACTTGTAGGTCTGATAGTAGCTGTCAAGTATCTCACGTATAGCCTTACCTATCTGCAGATAGTCGTCCTCGTTAAGGTTGGCCAGCGATGCGCGCACTGACCAGGCCGGGCCGTCAAAGCCGTCGCCGTTGAGCAGCACTACCGATGTCTCCTTGGCCAGTCTGATGACGAAGTCCAGCGGCTCGTAGTTCTTGGCCAGATAGTTGGCAAAGTCGTCGCCATAGAACTTNTTGGCCCATACCATGATGTCGATTTCCGANTAGTAACCGGCNCGCAGCGGGTCAACGAGCAGCGTGAAGCCCGTAGTCTGCCACAGTGCGTTCAGTCGGTCGGTGATGGTCGACTGCATGGTGCGCTTGTACGANCCGTCGTCGAGCAGGCAGAATGCGGCGAACAATGCCATCTGNATTTGCTGCGGGGTCGACAGGCCGGCGGTGTGGTTCAGGGCCACGAGGCGGCTGTCGGCAACCATGCGGTCAATGAACTTCATGCCGGGNACGTCCATCGTGAGCGANTCNTAACGTTTTTTGAGAGCGCGCTTGTCGCTGTCTGGCAGTTTGGCAATCTTGTCGTCAAATATGTTCTTCTCGTTGATGGCGGTGACGGCGAGACGCCAGCCGGTGGCACCGAAGTATTTAGAGAANGAGTAAACGCACATTGTGTTATAGGGCAGCTTGTACATGAGCGACTTGAAGTCACGCACGAAAGTGCCGTAGACGTCATCGGTAATAATCATCAGCTCGGGGTTGTCGGTCTTGACTATGTCGACGAGCTGGTCGAGCACCTCGGGCGCGAGTGTGTANGATGGCGGGTTGCTCGGGTTGACAAGACACACCATCTTGATCGCCGGGTCGCGCAGCTTGTCAATCTCGCTCTTGGGGTACTGCCATGTGTGNTAGCCGTCGTGCTGCACCTTGTCGGCGTTGATNTTGANGACATCAAAGTTGAAGCGGTCAAGCTGNGGAATTTCGATATAAGGAGTGAAGATAGGCACCATCAGCGCGATTTTGTCGCCGCGTTTCAGCAGCCGGTTCTCCTGNAGGCTGTCAAAGGCATAGCACATGCCGGCCGTTCCACCCTCGGTGGCAAAGAGGTCGTAGGTCGACTTGTCGTCGCCACCGCCCATCTCCTGACGCAGGTAGTCGCGNACNACAAGCTCGACACTCTTCAGTATNCGGTCGGGGGTGGGGTATTGGTCGCCGATTACACCCTCGGCCCATTCGTGAATGAGCTCATCGGGGTCAACGCCATGTTGCTTGATGATGTAGTCANGCGCCCCACGCAGCAGCGATGCGCCGTTTTCATCGGCATTCTCATTCAGGAACGCTTCAAAGCGGCCGGCTATACCGTCGGGCGAAGGTATGCCCGCAANACCGATTTTATTGTCGGCCACACGTCGGCACTCCGACATCGCAAACTTACCGAGCAGGAAGAAGGCCTCGCGCGGATAGGTTGAAATCCAGTTGGGATTTCCACGTCCGGCATTGAGGAAAGTGGCGGTCGCCTTGCGCGTATCACCTTTGGCAAGTTCAATCAGCTTGTTTTTTATTTCAAACGGGCTCATCTTCTCGAGCTCTTTTTCGTAAGTGCGGTTACTGTCTTTCATAAGTATATAATTTTTTTATAGTATGTTTTGATTTTACATAGTCATCGCGTCAGGCACACATCAGTACGAGTGCCACACCCATAAGTATGAGCAGTGTGTTGCCTACCGCATAGGTCACGGTGTAACCCATTGCCGGCACAGTGCTGCCGATCGATTCCTCGATGGCACCGAGGCCCGCCGTGGTTGTACGTCCGCCGGCGTTACAGCCCAGATTGATAGCCGGTCTGAACTTGAATATCTTGTCGCCGATGATGATACCGAGTATAAGCGGCACACTGGTACAGATGACACCCATGAAGAACATCGTGAAGCCAACCTCCTTGATGCCGGTTATGAATGACGGGCCCGAAGTAATACCGATAACGGCGATGAATACATTAAGACCCAGGTTGTTGAGCAGCCATGTGGCCGACTCGGGTATGCCGCCTATGGTGGGTCGTTTGCCACGCAACCAGCCACACACGAGGCCCGAGATAAGTGCGCCGCCGCTGGTACTGAGGCTTACCGGGACATTGCCTATCTTGACACTCAGAACGCCTATTATACAGCCAATGAAGATGCCGAGGCCTATGAGTATCACATTACTCTTGGTGGTGGCACGGTCGGCATATCCTATCATGGGAGCAGCCTGGTCTACCTCCATCTTCAGACCTACTATTGAAATCGTATCGCCGGCCTCGAGAACCGTCTGTGCGAGTACAGGTATGCTGACACCGCCACGTTTGATCGATTTGATTGTGACACCATACATGTATTTGCAGGCACGCAGCTGGTCGACAGTCTTGCCGCACGCACCCTTCTTGGTGACAACGACATTAAGCTGTTCGGCAGGGAAGTTGAGCAACTCGGCATCATTCACTTCGGGGCCTACCCAGCCCTCGTCGGCAATGATATACTCGCGGCGTCCGCTAAGCACTATCTCGTCGTTCTGAGCCACCATCGTCTGTGGAGTCGGCTCCACAATCTTGCCGTTGGAGCGCACACGCTCAACAAACAGCCGGCGGCCATTCGACTTGATGTGCTCCTCAATCTCATCGACCGAGCGGGGCGATGCAAAGAAATCAGAAGTGGCTTTATAGGCACGGAATGCCACCGGACGGTTAGCATCAATATAGTTGGGGTCGCTGGTCACCGAGCTTTGGTTCATCTCTTTCTCAAGCTCGGCAGTGTCGGCCTTCACTTTCTTCAAGCCGCCGAGCAGCATCGGGCCTACATTGGCGAGAATATAGGCCGAGCCGATAGTACCGAATATATAACATACGGCATAGGCTACGGGAATGATGTCAATCCACTCCTTACGGGTGGCATCGCTCACGTTGAGGCTGCTCATGGTGTCAGTACCGACACCGATTACGGCCGATATGGTCTGGGCTCCGGCAAACACACCCACAGCCTCACCTACGTTATAGCCCATACACTTAGCCACCACCCATGTAGTGACAAGACACAGCACACACAGTACGCACGCGAACAACACCTGCTTGATGCCGTCACCTTTAAGCGATTTGAAGAACTGCGGGCCTACACTGTAGCCGATGGCAAACAGGAACAGCAGGAAAAATACATTCTTAATAGGGCCCGGAATAGGTATATTCATCTGGCCCACGAGAACGCCGACAAGCAGCACCGATGTCACAGTGCCGAGCGAGAATGTTTTGTACTTGAGCTGACCCACCCAGAAGCCGACGCCGAGAGTCAGAAATAGCGGTATCGACGGGTTGTCGCGAAAAGTCTGGACGATCCAATCAAAGATTTGCATAGCAGGAGGTGTGTTTTAAAGGTGAATTGTATTATTTGATTTTTTTTCTGTTCGTATCGTGTGTTTCTAATACTAACAACGCCAGGCCACCATTGTTTGCCACCCCACCAATAATTCTTGTACAATTAGTAGCATGTATGAACCTGATGTACCTTGAATGTATTCGATCTATAATCAAGGTCTGTCGAGTTTTCCAAAATAACCGGGTTGGCATCCACAACCTGTGTGATCCGGTTTGCCAAGTAAATCAGTTTCAAATCATCGATAAGACCTACTGACCAATCAGATATAAGACAGCAGCGCTAAATGGGCAGTGGACTCGAATTGATATCTTGCCGCGTATAGGTATTAAGTAAGTATGACTCATAATATTTCACTTATTGCTGTAACTCTAAAAATAGATGTAATCAAATTTAAGGTCCTAAAATAAATTGAATGGAAGACCCTGTGCTCTTATTTGATCTTCGTTTAAAATTATAGAGTCACCCGTTTCAGTGAAGAAGTACCAATCACCAACAAAGTCCTCGTCGATTTGTTCTGAATCATCGTCAGCCTTTAGTGTCCATCCATAAGCTTTAAGAGTCCCGTTAGGATAATAATAATTATAGAATGCCTGCTTGCTTATAAAGTCGGGGTGATAGCCCTTAAAAAACTTAGCCTGGTTGTCTATAAAGTTTGTATTTTCTGACATATTTGTCTCTATCCAAGCTACATTTCCGTCTTCATCATATGCAATTTTGAATCCATAAGAGTATCCATTTAGGTAATACGCCTCATAGTTAAGGCGATATTCACCATTTTTTTTCATAAATTGTCTCCATAGGCCGTTTTTTAATCCGTCTTTGTAATAAGCTACTTCGACTATATCTGAACGTTCGATTATCCATACTCCTGTTTTATTGCCTTTGTTGTCTAGCTGATTAGTATTTTTAGTATCGGCAATTAAGTCTGATAATTGAATATTTATATGTGGGCCATCGATATAATAGTCATTCATATCATCAGACGGTACTAGAACCCATCCCTCACTTTCAAATTGACCAGTATGACTGTAATTTTTTATATAACATTTATACGAAATCTGGTTATCATTATCACTGACAGTTGGTTGAATTGAGTATGTTTCAGATTGTTCGATAATTTCATGTTTTACTACGCCGTTGTCATAATAGGCAATTGACGGCATTATTAAGATTCCATCAATATATAATTTCTGATATCCTAAATAATATGAGTCGTTTGATTTGATAAATCGTCTCTCAACACCATTCTTTTTCCCATTAGTGTAATATGAGATGATAATGGTATCGGGACACTCGTATATCCATATACCTGTTTTTTGACCGGTTTTATCGATCTTATTATATTTTTCAAGATCATAATTAAGACCTTGCAGCGGCAGTCTGAAATCACTTGCTGTAAGACTAATCCTCAATACAATAACCTGAATTACAAATAGTAGATATTTCATACATTATGCTTTTAACAGTCCGCAATATAGCAATTATTAGTCATTGAAAAGCCGTTTACTCAGTTCCGGGCTTAAACGATATTCTTTATCGTCTATATAAACCATATCAGCCGTAATCCACACAAGTGACACTATATGTTTTTTAGTGTAGACTTTTTCGCCCTGTTCTCTGGGACAATATCTCACCAACAAAGCTTTTATAGGACTGCTTAGATTTTGCAGATATATAATAGAATCATTCTCAACAACCCAATCGAGAGCAAACTCGTCAGAGCTATAATCCAACTTACGAATGTAATCGAGACGACTAAGCACCGAATCAATTTCTGCAGCCTGGTACGCATACACTATGCAGATTGAATCTGACTGCATGACAAATTGTGAGCGACTTAGCTCCATGTCTTGACATTCCGGCTTCAGCACAAAGCAAAATACCGAATCATTGGCGGTCGCTACACCTTTTGCATTGACCGATAGGCTGATTACCCCTATTATTACTGCGGATAGCCAGCGTAAATTTTTAAAACATAATACCATCATCAATTTTGGGGATATCATAACTTATTTGTTTAAAATAAGTTGCGTCTTCGAGGCTGAATTTATAGCCTTTACAAAATAAATACTTATTTGCACAGTCTAAAAGAATCAATGGTGACCGTTCCTTGAAATGCAAGACAATTAGATAATGCAGAACAATATTTTTCCCGACTTCAATATTTTGTCGAACTAGAAACGGTATGACCGATCCCATTAGGGTAGTATTTCCATTCGACACTCTACCCAACAACTGAGCTTCGTTGAATTCATTCATAACAGTCATTATTTCAGTTGGATTAGTTAAAATCAAATTTCCGTATCGATTCATGTTAACCTTTTTACCCCTATATAGGTTATAAAAATCGTCCTCTATATCGTTTCCTAGAAACGGACTCGAAAAATAATGTGTCAGATGATATATGGATATCTTATCAGGCATAATTATAGAATCATTTAAGAGTAAAGTCCTAAATGTTTCTTCAGACCGAATGCTGTCAGACTCTGAGTATTGTGACGCAAAAGTCTTAATATCGCTCACTATGAATAGTGATATAACTACAACTAAAAATCTGATCATTTACTATTGGTATTATGGATTGACGGTTCGATATTTTCTAAATATTCGTCTATATTCATAAATACTATAATACTATTATTCTTTATTTTATATGTGAGACTGGTACAACAATAACATTGGGTTGATATAAGGGGGTATCGGTAGATTGGATTATTGCTATCGGCCGGAATTGCTCTATCATTTCCTGTTCAGGTATAACCCGTATTGTCGTAAGAATTTTTTCATTAACCTGTTCATCTAATGTTATAATTGAGAAAGTTTCATCAGGTGGAATAATCTTAATGAAAGTAGACCACATGTCAAGCACAAAATCGTGCCAATTAACGTTACCGTCAGTTATCCACTCGAACATACTCATTCCATACGCAGGCCGATGTTTTAACCGATTGTATATCAATTGGCTGTTGCTAACGGTTGTATCTTCTTCAAAAAACACCCATAATCTCTGATCTGAATGATTATGAATGGTGTTGATGTATTGTGAAATAGTATCATCAGACACTTCTAATGATACACACGTTGTTGTTTTTGAAATAGTCTGTTCTGCTTTAGTCAATACTGACCCCAATACAATTACAATAACACTAATAATAAGTCGACACATAAATTATTCTATGTAATTTTTATTGTTTATAGAATTTTGACCACTAATGCCTTTATCCGATAACTCGAGTTGTGGAATCGAAATGTCGGCTTTGCCTGTCATATAGCTCACCAAGAAATTCTGATACCATCGCATCGCCGTCGCCTGAGGCTACCGCTCTGTAATAGTCTTACCGCCCACAAGCCCTCATGCTCCACCGCCATAAGCGGAAAAGCAGCTTCAAGCAGAGTCATGCACCGTGAGAGAAATTTCAGCATAGGCCGTAATCTGATTGGTTAATCGGGTGCAAGATACTATAAATATTTTATTCCATAATAAATTAGTCATTAAAATATATATTAAGTTTTATCGGTTGATGAATTTTGTTGAACAATTATGTTTTACGGCAGGTTTTGATATGTGCCGACGGTAATTTGTGAAAATTTTGAGAATTTTTTAATAAAAAATGTTGTAGGTGGAAAAAAAAACGTATATTCGCTATATCTAAATGGGCGTTTGCTTGTTTATAATGCTGTCGGTCTCGGCACGCAGCTATCGCGCTCCATTGTTGGAACGCGTTTCGGTACCTGACGAAAAATTTATAACTAACTAAATATATTATAATGAGTTACCTTAAATTTGATAAGAACCTTATGATTAATCTCGAGCAGTCGCTCCCCAAGGAGATGCTACGCACAAATCAGGGAGGCGCTTATCACTGTTCGTCGATTGTCGACTGCAATACTCGCAAACAGCATGGCCTGCTGGTGATGCCGCTTAGCCATAAGGACTATCGTCCTCACGTGTTGCTGTCGTCGATGGATGTCACCGTCATTCAGCACGGCGCCCCGTTCAACCTGGGGCTTCACCGCTATAAAGGGGGCGTGTACAGCCCCAACGGCCACAAATATATAAGAGAATTTGACTGTGAGTCGGTGCCGCGCACCACCTACCGTGTGGGAGGTGTTATTCTCACCAAGGAGAAGATTTTCATCTCCAAGGAGAACCGCATTCTCATACGTTACACTCTTGTTGATGCCCATTCGGCCACAACACTTCAGTTCCGCCCCTTCCTGGCGTTCCGCGACAGCAACGAGCTGTGTGTCGAGAATACGGCTCTCAACAGCGAGTGTCCCGAAGTGAATAATGGCGTCTCTGCCTGCATGTACCCCGGTTATCCCACTCTTTACATGCAGTTCAGCCGCAAACCCGAGTGGCACTACGACCCACACTGGTACAAAGATATTGAATATGTAAAAGATCTTGAGCGAGGCGTCCCCTACACCGAGGATCTCTGGGTGCCTGGCTACTTCTCGATTCCTATTAAGAAAGGCGAGTCGATAATCTTCTCGGCCGGTGTCAGCGAGGTGTCACCACGTTCGCTCAACAAGATGTATGAGAGCGAGATTGCGAGCCGCACATGCCGCACCAGCTTCTACAACTGTCTGAAGAACTCGGCCAAGCAGCTCTATCTCGTCGACGGCGACAAGGAATATATGCTCTCAGGCTACCCGTGGGGCACAGTCCTGGCACGCAACACTTTCATGTCACTGCCCGGCAACACGTTGGCCATAGGCCACGCTGCCGACTTTGAGAATATCATGGCGACGGCGGCCGACGCTCTTGTCAAGTTCATGGAGACAGGTGAGAAGAGCTCGCGCATACACGGTATCGACTTGCCAGATATACCCCTTTGGGCGCTCTGGGCCATACAGCAGTACGCCAAGATGCAGGGCGAGGGCGAGGCCCGTGACCGATATGGCAAACTGGTCACCGACCTGCTCAATTTCATAATCGAGGGTAAACACCCCAACCTGTTTGTACAGGAAAACGGCCTCGTGTCGACCGATGGTTCGCACATACCGGCTTCGTGGATGAACTCAATGATCGACGGCCGCCCCGTGGTGCCACGTTCAGGACTCCTGGTCGAGTTCAATGCGTTGCTGTATAACGCGCTGTCATTTGGCGCTATGCTCATGGCCGATGACTCATACAACTCGGGCATCTGGCAGGGCCATGCCGAGCGCATGAAGCAGCCGTTCATTGACACCTTCCTAAATGAGAGTGGTTATCTGTACGACTATGTCGACGGTGTCTACGCCGACCCGTCGGTGCGACCCAATATGGCCATTGCCATCGGTCTCGACTACTCTCCCCTCGACCGCCGACAGCGCAAGGGGGTGCTTGACGTCGTGACCCGCGAATTGCTTACCCCCAAGGGCCTGCGCTCACTCTCGCCACGCAGCTACGGCTATCGCCCGTTCTATCTCGGTTCGCCCCGCGACCGCGAGCTCGCGTTGCATCAGGGCCCCGCACGCCCCTGGCTCATGGGCTTCTATGCCGAGGCCTACCTGCGAGTATTCGGTATGAGCGGCGTCAGCTACATCGACCGTATGCTCATAGGCTTCGAGGACGAGATGTCGCAGGGCTGCATCGGCTCGCTATCACAGCTCTATGACGGCAACCCGCCGTTCCAGGGCCGCGGTGCCATAAGCCACGCTACAAACATAGCCGAAGTATTGCGTACACTCTACACCCTTAAGAAATATAACCAGAAGTCATGAAAGCATTAATGTTCGGGTGGGAATTTCCCCCTCACATCCTCGGCGGTCTCGGTACTGCCAGCTACGGTCTCACCAAGGGAATGTGGGAGTGTGGCGATATGGAAATCACTTTTGTAATTCCCAAGCCATTCGGCGACGAGGACAAAAGCTTTGCCAAGATTATCGGCGCAAGCAATACCCCTATCGTCTGGAAAGATGTATCGTATGATTATGTAGAGAGCCGCATCGGCAAAGTCATGTCGCCCGACGAGTATTTCCGTCTGCGCGACCACATCTATGCCGACTTCAACTATATGTGTACCAACGACCTCGGCTGTATCGAATTCTCTGGACGCTATCCAGACAACCTGCTCGAGGAGATCAACAACTACTCGATTGTAGCCGGTGTCATCGCCCGCACCGAGGAGTTCGATGTGATACACTCTCACGACTGGCTCACCTATCCAGCCGGCATACACGCCAAGCAGGTTACCGGCAAGCCGCTCGTCATTCACGTACACGCTACCGACTATGACCGCTCGCGTGGCAATGTCAACCCCACCGTGTTCAACATCGAGCGCGACGGTATGATTCACGCCGACCATATTATCACCGTGAGCAATCTGACACGCCGCACGGTCATAGAGAAATATGGCATCGACCCGGCCAAGGTCACCACCGTTCACAATGCCGTGGTACCCCTGAGCGAAGACCTTCTCAACGCCAAGGCTCCCAAGCCCAAAGAGAAAGTCGTCACATTCCTGGGCCGTATCACGATGCAGAAGGGCCCTGAATACTTTGTTGAGGCAGCTGCCAAAGTGCTCAAGAACAACCACAACGTGCGCTTCGTGATGGCCGGTAGCGGCGACATGATGGACAAGATGATCACCTTGGCTGCCGAACGCGGCATCGCAGACCGTTTCCACTTCCCTGGCTTCCAGAAGGGCAAGCAAGTCTACGAGATGTTGTCGGCCAGCGACGTGTATGTGATGCCGTCCGTGTCCGAACCGTTCGGTATCTCGCCGCTCGAGGCAATGCAGATGGGCGTGCCATCAATCATCTCCAAACAGAGCGGTTGTGCCGAGATTCTTGACAACGTCATCAAGACCGACTACTGGGATATTGACGCGATGGCCGACGCTATCAATTCGATTGTTACAAATCAGGCTCTCTACGAGCAACTTAAAGAGGACGGACTTGCCGAGGTGGCCCGCATTACATGGGACAAAGCCGGCAAGAAGGTAATCGATATATATAATAAGGTGTTAAACCGTTAAATTGAAAACAATAAAAATCTACCATAATGAAAGCTATCTGTTTTAATTTTCAGATTCATCAGCCGTTCCGCCTCAAACGCTATCGCTTCTTCGATATCGGCAATGACCATTACTACTATGACGACTTTGCCGACGACGACATCATCACCCGCATAGCCGAGCGCAGCTACATACCGGCAGCACGCACCCTGCTCAACATGATCAACGAGCCTGGCAGCAAGTTCCGTTGCTCCATCTCGGTGACAGGTGTTGCCCTCGAGCAGTGCGAGCAGTATGTTCCCGAGCTGATCGACCTGCTCAAACAGCTTGCCGCCACAGGCAAGGTTGAGTTCACCGCCGAGACCTACGCCCACTCGCTGGCTTCGCTTGCCGATCCCGACGAGTTTGCCAATCAGGTGAAAGTTCACAGCGACAAAGTCAAGGAGCTGTTCGGTGTGACTACCAAGGTGCTTCGCAACACCGAGCTCATATACTGCGACGACCTGGCTCCCCAGATTCTCGCCATGGGCTATAAGGGCGTCATTACCGAGGGTGCCAAGCACATTCTCGGTTGGAAATCACCTAACTACGTTTACTCGGCAGCCTCGGCTCCAAAGCTGAAGATGTTGCTCAAGAACTCTAAACTCAGCGACGATATCTCATCACGCTTCTCTAACTACGACTGGAGCGAGTACCCCCTTACAGCCGACAAATACATGTCATGGATTGCCGACACACCCCGCGAGGAGCAGATCTTTATGCTCTCGATGGGACTCGAGACATTCGGTGAACTCCAGCCCGCATCGACAGGCATATTCCAGTTCCTCGAGGCTCTCCCCCGCTTTGCGGCCGAGCGTGGCGTCGAGTTTGTCACCCCGAGCGAGGCTATTTCCAAGATCAAGTCGGTCGGCGAGCTCAGCGTCCTGCACCCCATCTCAGGCGCCGACGAGGCCCGAGACACATCGGCATGGCTCGGCAACAAGCTCCAGCGAGAGGCCTTCAACAAGCTCTATTCAGTATCAGAGCGTGTTCGTCTGTGCGACGACCGCCGTCTGAAACAGGACTGGTACTATCTGCAGGCCAGCGACCACCTGTTCTATATGTCGACCAAGCACATGGCCGACGGTGCGGCACACTCGGCATTCAGCCCCTACGAGAGCCCCTTCCAGGCATTCACCAACTACATGAATGTACTGGCCGACTTCATAGTGCGTGTTGAGGAGCAGTACCCNCTCTCGATNGAGAACGANGANCTCAACTCACTGCTTACNACCATACGTAATCAGGCCGACGAGATTGAGACACTGAACAAGGAACTCGCATCAGTGCGCCGTGACGAGGAACATCGNGACGAGGAGCACCGCCTGCGTGAAGCCGGAGCTGAGGCCCCCAAACCCGCCAAGGCACCCCGCAAGAAAGCNNCCGCCAAAAAGAAAGACTGACACATTATAATATATAGATAGTACACACTGAGAGATGCGCGACGTTGATGTCGGGCATCTCTTTTTTTTGTTAAATATCAAAAATAAATTTCTGAAATCGACATTTCTTTGTACCTTTGTGNCGTCTAAGGACNTTTGTGGACAAATTTGGCTGCTTGCAACCACACAAAAAAATGCTAAAACTGCTCGGGAATGACCAAGTCGACCGCATCATGGCCTCAGGTTGTGTCGGCACNCTGTTCTGACCCGGTCATAGATTTGAGGTTATTAGTGTTTGTTGTGCGTTAGTGGCGGCCGATTGCCCCACAGTAACGCATTTTTTTTATTTAAACACTATAACAGTTATGAATTATCTTTTTACATCTGAATCGGTGTCTGAGGGACATCCCGATAAGGTAGCCGACCAGATTTCGGACGCCGTACTCGACGAGTTTCTTGCCCACGACCCGCAGTCCAAGGTAGCATGTGAGACTCTTGTTACCACCGGTCAGGTTGTCGTTGCCGGCGAGGTAAAGAGNCGTGCATATATTGATCTGATGGACGTGACACGNCGTGTCATAAAGAACATCGGTTACGACCGCAGTGAATATAAGTTTGANGGTGAGGCCTGTGGTGTGCTGTCGGCACTGCATGAGCAGAGCCAGGACATAAACCGAGGTGTCGAGCGTGTCGATCCTGCCGCGCAGGGCGCCGGCGACCAGGGCATGATGTTCGGTTATGCCACCAACGAGACCCCCGTTTACATGCCGCTCACAGTGTCGCTGAGCCACGCGCTGCTCAAGGAGCTGTCAGCNATNAGACGCGANTTGTCGGCCATGACCTANATCAACGAGCAGGGCGAGCGNGTNAGCTACCTGCGTCCCGATTCAAAAAGCCAGGTCACTGTCGAGTACACCGAAGACCACAAGCCTGTTCGCGTACACACGATNGTTGTGTCGACACANCACGATGACTTCATCAAGCCCGACGGCACACGCTCTCAGGCCGAGGCCGACGAGGAGATGCTGCGCATAATCAGCGACGATGTCCGCCGTGTCCTCATTCCCCGCGTCAAGGANCAGCTGCCCGAGAACCTCAAGGCNCTTCTCGACGACAACTTCGTGCTGCACGTCAACCCCACCGGCAAGTTTGTGATTGGCGGCCCCCACGGCGACACCGGCCTCACCGGCCGCAAAATCATAGTCGACACCTATGGTGGCCGTGGCGCTCACGGTGGNGGCGCCTTCTCGGGCAAAGACCCCAGTAAGGTCGACCGCTCGGCCGCTTATGCAGCNCGTCACATAGCCAAGAACCTNGTGGCTGCCGGTGTCTGTGACCGTGCGCTCGTTCAGGTAGCCTATGCCATCGGTGTGGCCGAGCCTGTGAGNCTCTATGTGAATACCGACGGCAGTGCCAAGGTCAACATGAGCGANGCTCAGATTTCGGATATTGTCAAGGGNCTCTTTGACATGCGCCCCTATGCTATCGAACAGCGTTTCAAACTGCGCACACCCATCTATCTTGAGACCGCTACCTATGGNCATCTCGGNCGCACACCGCGCCGTGTNACCAAGCGTTTCAACTCCAAGTATGAGGGCGAGAAAGTAATNGAGGTTGAGCTCTTCAGNTGGGAGAAGCTCGACTATGTTGACGCCATCAAGGACGCATTCTCTCTCTAAGAGATAGAGTAGCAAAATAAATTGCGCGAATCACACGCTTCATCATGCNGTGTGGTTCGCGCAATTTGTTTTCTATGTCCTATATATCTATATCAGCGGGCTGTGATCTCGTCGACAAACAGGAAGCCGAGACAGCCTCTCAGCGGGTGAGAGTCGGGCAGTACCCACTGGGGNTTGATGACAACACGGAGTTTTGACAGCTCGCGAGGTTCGAAGCTGACGGTGTGTTTNGCTACCTCAAACTGGCGCGAAGCGTCCATTTCGGGGTATTCTTCGGTAGCGAGCAGTTCGAACTTATCGCTGCCGGGAGCCATGCCGTACACCTCGACACCGCGGCAGTCNACGAGACCGTCACANGAGAACACGTCGACGTTGAAGCTCACCTCGCTCAGTTTTGCGGGCTTGGCAAGCTCGATGGTGGCATCGCAGTTCTTGCCCGAGAAACCAATCCAGCGGCCGGTGCGGTAGTTGCATGTGCCCGACAGACCGTCGGTGAGCTGCTGTCCGCCGCCGAATGCNTANCCGGCATCGGGCTCTACNGCCAGTGTGCACTTGGCAAATGTGAGNGGGCCGACNACGAGTGTGTCACACACCGGGCGTCCCTCGATGCCGTCCTTGAANGTNGTNGTCGCGATAATGCAGTTCTCGCTGAGTTTNACGGGAGCTGTGTAGAGTGTCGACTCGGGGGTGGGCTTTGAGCCNTCGAGNGTGTANCGTATGTCATAGCCGGGGAGCGACGAGCATGTCATGACCAGAGCGCCGTTGTCNGTGTCTACGTCATAACGNACGTCAACGTCGGCTATGTGTCGGGCATAGTTGTAGCCCAGTTTGTCATACATGGCCATGAGGGCCGGTANNCGGGTTTTGAAGTCCTCATAGTCGCGAGCCTCGGGCTGCATCCACTGCACCTCGCTCAGTGCGGCCAGACGGGGTAGCTCCATGTACTGTACGTGAGAGAATGTNGGAATGTACTCAGTCCACAGGTTGGCCTGACAGCCGAGCACGAGAGCTTTCTCTTCATCGGTCATGTCGGGCAGACAGGGCTCGAAGCCATACACGCGCTCTACGGTGGTCAGGCCGCCGATGGCATAGGGCTCGTTCTGGGTGTCCTTGGTCTGGTAGAAGTCAAAGTAGCAGTGGCTGGTGGGCGACAAGATGACACGGTGGCCTCGGCGAGCACCTTCTGCCGCACCTTCAACTCCGCGCCACGACAGNACGATGGCGTCCTGAGGTATCTCGCACTCAAGTATCTCGTCCCAGCCTATGGCGCTCTTGCCGTGCTTGCGCACCACGTCACATGCNAACGATGTCACATAACCCTGCAACTGAGCTTCGGGCGACACGCCGTTTTTCTCGACGAGACCGAGCTCCTTGATGCGTGCCTGGCAGTGGGGGCACGACGCCCATATCACTTTGGGACACTCGTCGCCACCTATGTTCATGTAGGGGCCGGGGAAGATGTCCATCACCTCGTTTAGCACGTCGGCGATGAATTGCATGGTGTTGTCTTTGCCGGGGCAGAGCACACCATCATTGACACCCCACTCACACCACACGTTGTAGGGGCCGCCGGTGCAGCCCAGTTCGGGATATGANGCCATTGCCGCCATCATGTGGCCGGGCAGGTCAATCTCGGGCACAATCATTATGTGTCGCTTGGCGGCGTAGTCGATAATCTCGCGNGCCTGTTCCTGGGTGTAGAAGCCNCTTACGGGTACGTTGTCATATCCGGGNCCCGTGCGGCCTATGATAGAGTGGGGNCGGTAAGAGCCTACCTCGGTCAGTTTGGGGTATTTCTTGATTTCGATACGCCAGCCCTGGTCGTCAGANAGGTGCCAGTGTAGGGTGTTGACNCCGTGCAGGGCNATCATGTCGATGAATGTCTTGACCTCGTCGGTGTTGAAGAAGTGGCGTGACACGTCAAAGTGGGTGCCGCGGTATGCAAAACGGGGCTTGTCTGAAATCAGAACTGCGGGCAGCTCGATCTGAGCGTCGCTGTCGAGGGTGGCGGGCAGNGACTTGCGCAGGGTCTGAATGCCGTAGAATGTTCCGGCCGCCGATGCGCCGCGAATTATAACGTTATCACCGTCCACCTCGATGGTGTAGGCCTCGGGGTTGGTGTCGACAAGGTCGTCGCGNAGGGTGATGGTGCCGCTNGATTTGCCTTTCAGTCCGTCGGGCAGATATTCACGCAGCATAGACACTTCGTTGGCGAGCGATGCGGGCGCGTTGACGGTGACATCGGCGCCGAGAATGAAGGGTGCNTCGCCGGGCAGTTCGGTNATNTGCTGAGGCANNGGAATTGTACGGTANGTCGCTGTGGTGCGTGCCGAGGCCGAGCCTGCTATCAGTGCAAGCGCGGCTGTGGCNGTNAGTAGGTGGTTGATTTTCATTGGCATATTGTTTTAGTCTTTTTTAGGCTTGGTGATGTCGAGTTTGAAGGGTGANGCGGGTATGTGCATGTTGTTGAAGAGNGTGGCTTCGAAACAATTGTGGAAGCCGTAACGCACCTGTACCGGGTCGGCNATGGGTGACCACACGGTGACACCGTTGCCGCCGAATGTCTTGGCCTTGGCTTCGTAGATGTTGCCGTCGGCGTCGACAACCTCAAACTCGTCGAGGTATTGCTGTGTGGGTATGAGGCCGCGTCCGGGATTGTCGAATGTAATCCATATAGTGCTGTCGGCGGGATTGAAACCGGCGGCGCGGGCTATGGGCGGATATACATCGGCACCTGTGCGACCGTAAGTCTTNTCGAGAGCAAGGTAGGCAAGACGCTGGCCCACCTTGAGCTTGCGGGGAGCGTGAATGAATACAGGGTCGCCGGCGTCGCCGATGGTGGCCATAGCCACGTTNGGAACCATGTAGAGCAGGTCGGANTGNGCCTGACGGAACTCGGCATAGTTGAATGCCTCACAGTCGCCGGCATTGAACGATGCCAGCTGCACGTAGTAGAACGGCAGCGAGTCGTTGGCGAATACCTTCTGCCACTCCTTGACCATGACCGGGAACAGCTGTTTGTAGAGTTCGGGGTANGGGTTGTTNGCTTCGCCCTGGTACCACACGACACCTTTCACGGGAAATCCTTTCCAGGGATTGACCATGGCGTTGTAGAGCAGGGTGGGGGTGCCTGTGAGCCAGCCGAACTCGGTCTGGTCGGCNGTGGGCAGTGCAATCTCGGGNAAGTTGGCCTCGAGAGCTTCACGGGGCATCCATGCCTCGATTTTAGAGTCGCTGTATGCACACTGTATCAGGCCCACCGGAATGTCGATAACCTCGTTGATGAGGTCGCCGAAGATGTAGCCTACGGCGCTGAACTCGCGNACGGTAGCCGGTGTCTGNTCGACCCACGTACCACCGAGAGGTGTGTCCTTGGGTGTTGTCGAGTAGTCGCGAGGCTGCTGGAACAGTCTGAGCTGACGTTTAGGGTCGGCTTTAACNATCATNTCGAGGGTGCCCTCGACCGGCTGACCGCTGAAACCGCTGATGGGCATCTCCATGTTCGANTGGCCNCCGCATACCCACACGTCGCCNATCAGNATATTGTCGAGTGTCTCCTTGCCGTCGCGGTCAGAGATGGTGATGGTGTACGGGCCACCGTAGGCCGGNGTGTCAAATTGTGCCGTCCACGTGCTGTCGGCTTGGGCGCGGGCCTGTACGGTCTTGCCGTTCCACGAGGTTTTGACTTTGACGTTATTGCCGGGGGCNGACTTACCGTTCATGGTCACAGTGGCTTGTTGCTGAAGCACCATGTTGTCACTGAATATCGGCGAGATTGTCACTTTGGCCGACGCTATTGACACTGTCGATACAAGTGCCGCGGCCACAATCGAGAAGCGGGTAGGTAAATTCATGTAGTTTGATAAAGTTGGTCTCTATACTATNATTGATTATAGGGCACAAAAATAATACAAAAATCCAATATCAGTGTGTAGTTTTGAAAATTTATTAAGAATTGATGTGGTTTTTGGGNGNGGTTTTGATATAATATTTGATTTTGCTGTTGGATTTTTAAAACAATTGCTGTATTTTTGCGCACTACGCAGATTTGCGCTATGCTAATACCATAAAATTCATNACGGGTGAGACTCCCGACNGCGCATCTGACTTTAACGAGCAACAACTAAAACCAATCATATCAAATGGCACAGGATNTATTGAAAGCGTTAGATAACGGCAGCAAGAATGCTATGCTGAAAAAACGCATAATCAACTACTTCATATATAATGGCAACTCAACNATCTCAGAGCTGTCGCGCGCTCTCGATATCAGTATCCCGACAGTAACAAAGCTCATCGAGGAGATGTGTGACAACGGCNTGCTGCTTACATACGGCAAGCTCGAGACAAATGAGGGTCGCCACCCCCATCTGTACGGACTCAATCCCGACTCGGGTTACTTTGTCGGTGTTGANATCAACCTCGGTTCGGTCAATATCGCGTTGATGAACTTCAACGGCGAGATTGTGGAGCACCGCATCAATGAAAAGCATAAGATCTCGAACTCGGCCGAAGGCCTTGATACCTTGTGTAGGGTCATCGACGACTTTGTGAACGGTCTTGATGTCGACCGTCGCCACATACTTATTGTCAGTGTCAACATATCGGGTCGTGTAAATCCCGATGCCGGATACAGTTACAGCTGGTTCAATCTCGGCGAGGAGCCTGTGGCTCAGATTATCAGCCGCCGCCTCGGGCTCGAGGTGGTAGTTGACAACGACTCACGTGCAATGACCTATGGCGAGTACCTGTGCGGCAACATAAGCAACAAGAAAAACCTGCTGTTTGTCAACCTGTCGTGGGGACTGGGCCTCGGTATTATAATCGACGGCAAGACCTACTCGGGCAACTCGGGTTTTGCCGGTGAGTTCGGCCACTATCCGTGTTATGACAACGAGGTCATCTGTCACTGTGGCAAAAAAGGCTGTCTTGAAACCGAGGCGTCGGGTAACGCCATTCACCGCAAACTCGTTGAGCGTGTGCAGCGCGGCGAGTCGTCGATACTCTCTAAGGCTATCAAGGAAGACCCCACCAAAGTAACGCTCAACGATATCATTGATGCTATCAATCACGAGGACGTGCTGTGCATCGATCTTCTCGAGGAGGTAGGTCACAATCTGGGCAAGCATATAGCCGGATTGATAAACATATTCAACCCCGAGGAGGTAGTGATAGGCGGAATACTCTCTCAGACAGGTGACTATCTGGTGCAGCCCGTGCGCAGCTCGGTCAGAAAACACTCACTCAACCTCGTAAACCGAGACACGGTCATATCAGTATCCCGTCTCAAAGAGAAGGCCGGTATGATAGGCGCGTGCATGCTCGCACGTGCCCGCTTGTTCGACAACTGCTCGGCAGGACGTGCCAACCGCGGTGTCAAGTGTGAAGCCTGATGACTCTTATGGAATATTAAATCGAAAATAATTTGGGCGGGAGTGGTGATATTTAGAATATACTTCCGCCCATCAATATTTTTAAAGGGCTGACTTTAGCTGTCAGACATAAAAAACTAAACCCCGAGGTTTGTCTTTCAACAGGGACACTCGGGGGATTCCGTTGCAAAGTTAGATATTTTGAGTATTTTTGCAAATCAAAATTAGTTAAAAATATTTTAGTGAAATATTCTGATTATGAAATAGCATTTTCAGCGGCCCGTCTTAACCGATATTTGGTCGCGTGTAAAGGTAATCAATCAAAAGCATTGTCTTTATATCGGCATAATGTAAAACTTTGTCAAAAGTTTTATGGTATTTTGAATGTTTTTGAGGTGGTGTTGCGTAACGCGATTAATATCCATTATCAGGCTCATTTCGGTGATCAAGATTGGATTAGACATCAGTGTGTAGATGGCGGTATGCTTGAACGTGCACCGCATAGATCGGATATTGATAGAATGGTCGCCATGTTAGAACGGCAGGGCAAATATTCTAATGACCGCTTAGTGTCTTCTGTTACTTTTGGTTTTTGGACATATTTGTTCAATCGTATCCCTTTTAGGTGTGGTGGTATGAATCTTTTGCAGATATTTCCGAATAAAACACCGGGATTGGGGCAACGTTCAATATTTAATGAACTTCAGGAGATTAAGACGTTCAGGAATCGAATTGCACACCATGAGGCGATATGCTTTAACTCTAACGGAGATATTGATTTGAATTATGCTCAGGAAAAATTGGATCTAATCAAGAAATATGTGTGTTTTTTAGGCTATAATCCGATTGAATTGTTTTGGGGAACAGGTATACGTCCATATTCGTTGATCGAAAAGATAAACAGTCTCTGATTATTTAATTGTAACTATTAACGTTGGCGTATATGGATAAAGATTATTGCGTTTTTTTATTCAGATTTGAGTGTGAAAAATTGTTATGCCGTGTCGATAATGACGAGATGTTTGTTTCATTTGGCAAAAATACTTGGTATTTTGATTAATATTTTTTACCTTTGCGCAATTGTTGTCGCGCTCTAACAGCTGTCGACATCAATAACAAAATGCTTAATAAATCAATCAAACAATAACTTATTAAATGTCAACACTCGAACACATTCGCCAAAGGCCACTGATTATCGTTTCGGTCTTAGGCTTTTCTATCCTGCTTTTTGTCCTTACAGCAGTGTCGTCACCCGAGAAGTTGTTCTCTGATCACTCGACTGTGCTTAAAGTAAACGGTCAAAAAATTCCTTACGACCAGTTCTCACAGCGTTCTGAGCTCGTACGTAAGCAGTTTGAAAGCAATAATTATAGGAATGTAGACAATGCCGTTATCCAGGAGCAGGCCATGCAGTCGCTCATCTCTGAGACACTGCTCGACCAGGAAATGGATCGCCTCGGCATCACCGTTACAGGTGAGGAGCTCGGACAGGCTATGCTCGGCGACAACCTGCCTATGGCTGTACAGTACATCTACTGGCAGCGTCAGCAGCAGGGTCTCTACTCGGGCCGCGATCTCCACGAGCTTGCTTTCAATCCTCAGGCCTATCAGCTTGATGCCGAGACTGCCGCTCAGTTCAAGGCCGAGTGGATGGATCTCGAGAAGACTGTTGTAGACGCTCTCAAGAAGCAGAAACTCCAGAACCTCCTCGCCGGCACACTCGCTGCCAATAATCTTGACTCCAAGTCGCTCTATGACGATAATAACAACTCGACCGACATTCGCTANGTGAAAGTTGACGTGTCGACCGTTCCCGACGCTGACGTTGAGATTTCGGACGCTGACCTCAAGGCTCGTTATGAGCAGGACAAGGAGCTGTACCGTCTCGACAACGACACCTACGTGCTCAACTACATCGTAGCCGAGGTTACTCCCAGCGACGAGGATCGCCTCGAAGCCACCCGTGCCGTTGAGGACGCNCTGCTCAAACTGCGTGAGATGCCCGCCGGAGAGGCTCTTGCCGGCAACAACAAGTTTGTGGTCAACCACTACAACACTGCCGCCAAGTATCTCCCCGCCAACATCAGTGGCAAGCTCGAGTCGCTCGCACAGGACAGCGTTCAGCAGCTCAGTTTCTACGACAACAAGTACACTCTCGTGAAGTTTGAGGGCACCGANATGGTTACCGACTCGATCACCTGCGACATGATTGCACTCGTTGAGACNGCTAACGTTGACTCGATCATCGACGCCCTCAACAANGGNGCTACTCTTGACAATCTCGCCGAGGGNACAGTGCTTCAGTCTCAGCTTGGCCAGCGTCTCTCGATGCTNAACAATCCTCAGGCNTCGCTCTACTTCGGTCAGGCNGCCGAGGGTGAGTACTTCAACAAGACCGACATCACCGGCCAGCCCAACGTACTCTTCCGTCTCGCCAAGAAAGACGCTCCCGTCGAGGCTTANAAAATCTCGGANGTTACCTATCAGCTCGAGCCCTCGACNGCAACTGTCAATGACACTCAGAGCCGNCTGCGCGCCTATGTTGCCAACAACAACACNGCAGCNGCTTTCAAAGATAACGCTATCGCAGCCAACTTCACCTGTCTCCCNGCCAACGTTACCAACGCATCGTTCTCGGTTGCAGGTGTNCCNGACACCCGTTCGCTCGTGAAATGGGCNTCGGAGGCTAAGAAAGGTCAGGTATCTGATGTTTACGCCAACGACGATAAGTCAATGTTCTTTGCCGCTGCACTCGCCGACAAGTACGACAAGGGTTACGTTCCCATGAGCGACGCTCAGGTTGCTGCCCAGACTCGCGCNAAAGTTCTCCGCTCNAAGAAGGCCGAGAAACTCCTNGCCGACTTCCAGGGTAAAGGCAACTCGGTTGACAGCTATGCTTCGGCNATGAANGCCAAGGTTGATACAACCAACGTGNCATTCGGCAAGAACTCTATCACCGGCTTCATGCCCGGCGACGGCAAGGCTATNGCTATCGCGACCGCCACTCCCGTAGGTCAGGTTTCGGGTCCCGAGGCTACCGACTACTCGGTTGTTGTTCTCGAGNCTATCGGTCAGAACGGCCCCGCCCGCGAGTATGACGCAGTCAACGCTGCCGCTTACTTCGACCAGACTCAGGGTGCTCAGGTTCTCATGAACTCTCTTGCCGANATTCTTCGNGCCAATGCTAAAATCGACAANAAATCGCTGAAGTTTTTTGTGATTAATCAGTAAAGCGATACAATAAATTTAAAGCGGGAATGTTTATAAAATATAAGCATTCCCGCTTTTCTTTTTTTATAGGGTATCAGCTTANCCNTTGTTGCATACATATAACATAGACGATATTGAATAAGAAACGTAAAAAGATGCCGCTTGTCGTGGCGTTAATCCCTATCATTCTGTTGCTTGTATCGCTGATTGTGCTTATCGCAATTGAGGGCGCACATGCTGTTCAGGATTGGAGTGCGACGGTTTTGCTCGGTTCGGCTGCCGTGGCTTGTCTTATAGCTGTCTGCTTATACGGTCGCCCGCTCAAGGCTATACGAATAGGTCTGTTGAAAAGCGTATCGCAGATTTTGCCCTCATTCCCGGTNCTACTGCTTATAGGAGCCGTGTCGGCCACATGGATGCTTAGCGGTACCGTTCCGCTGATGATTAACTATGGNCTGCAAGTTCTGAATCCTACCATGTTCCTGTTCGTAACATGTGCCACTTGCTCGATAATATCGGTGCTGACAGGCAGNTCGTGGACTACGATAGCAACTATCGGNGTCGCATTCATGGGCATAGGNTCGGTTATGGGATATGATCACGGTTGGGTTGCGGGTGCGATCATTTCGGGAGCATATTTCGGNGATAAAGTCTCTCCGCTCAGCGACACTACNGTGCTTGCNTCGTCATCGACGGGCGTAAGGCTGTTTACACACATCANGTATCTGATGATAACCGCNGTGCCTGCAATGTCACTGTCGTTGCTTGTCTTTATGGCAGTCGGCGTNATGAGCAATCTGAGCGGCGAAGTAAATGCTGCCGAGATTGAAACCGCCCTGGCCGAAAACTTTAATCTGACGCCGTGGCTGCTGGTTGTNCCTGCGATTACAGTNNCGGCCATTTTTATGCGATTTAATACCAATCTTGTGCTTGTAGTCAGCGCGTTGGCCGGTTTGGGCGCCATGTTCGCGTTTCAGCCGGGTGTGGTNGGTACGTTCCTGTCCGATGGTCTCTCATACTCNGCGATAGCTTCAAAAGTGTTGCTGACCGATACGGCTGTATCTACTGGTCATGAGTTGCTTGATTCGCTTGTCTCNACATCGGGCATGGCCGGAATGTTGCCTACGGTCAAGCTTGTGGCCTCNGCTATGATATTCGGCGGCGCGTTGATGGGCACNGGTATGCTGTCGACCATCACCGAGTCNTTCACCCGCCGTCTCAACGGCCCACGTTCCATTGTCACCTCGACAGTCGCGAGCGGCTTGTTTCTGAACAGCTGTACGGCCGATCAGTTCTTGTCGATTATTATCGGTAGTAATNTGTTCCGTAAAATATACAACCGCAATCGTCTTGAGAGCCGTCTGCTCAGCCGTTCGCTTGAAGATTCGGTATCGGTCACNTCGGTTCTCATNCCGTGGAACTCNTGCGGTGTTACCCANTCGGCNGTGCTGGGCGTCTCGACGCTGGTCTACTTGCCCTATTGNGTGTTCAATATACTCAGCCCGCTGATGTCAATCGCGATGGCCTGGACTGGCTATCGCATCAAGAAACTTAGTCCCAAGCTGGTTGCTGTCGGAGACTAATCACAATCAGAAAGTGAGCGATACCGACAGGGTCGGGGCCTGTCCGCCCATGCCATCGGGTGACATGCTGAACTGTGACGTGAGGTCGATATTGTGGCGTGCGCTCCAGCCGTGGGCGTCGTTGCCGCGGAAGTAACCGAGAAACTCATTGACGGGGTCACAAAGGAAGGCGGTGACATAGCCGAGAGCTTTTGACCCGAGCAGGCGATAGTCGTGCTCTACGATGTAGCGTTTGGCGCGGTAGAAGGCCTCGCCTAACAACCAGCCGCCGAGCGGGGTTATAATCAAATCCTGGTAAGACGGAATTTCCATGAACGCCTCGACGCCATATTCCCAAAACACTGTCGAGATGGCAAAACTGTAGAGTGCCGAATACCACATGTTGAAACCCTGCGAGCGTGCGCTCATGTAGTACGCAGCGCCAGCGTACGGGTGCAGCACATAGTTGAATATGGGGCTGTCTCCGTCCCAGTGAGGACCGTTCATCACGTTGTCAAAGTAGCGTTCGGCCATCGGTACCTCGGCTTCCTCCTTTTTGTTCCAGTTGGTTGAGTTCTCGGGCAGGAGGTCAAGTATGACTAGTGTGGCAAGTCCGCCGCCTATCAATACACCTGTATTGGCAGCCAGGCGGTGATAGTTGGGGTAGTTGGCCGAGATAGAGTAGGGCATATCGTAGATGCAGGGTTGTTTTTTCTTGCCGGTTGACGCTGTGATGCCGGTCAGCGATGGCGTAAAGATTTGAGCCTGCTCGGGCGCGGCTTCGTGTATCGAGTCGGTCTCGTAGTCCTGTTCGTCGGCCAGTTCGTCGCGTGTCGCGTCGTCAATATCGTCATAATACTCCGTGGCCATAACTTGCGGCATGCTCAAAAGCATGGCTAATGTGAGGGTGATGAATGTGCGTTTCATAGTAAGATAAAATAAATAGTTAAAAAAAGGCTATAATACTATGTGGTTACATAAATATTACAAAATAGTAACAATAATAAGCAGGTGAAAGGTCGCACGCCCTACCAAATTCAACCTTAATTAACATTTTGAAGTTAACAACTAAATGAGTAACTTCGCGTGATAATAATCTCACATCTCTGATATGGAACAAAGACTTTACCCCAAACTCATACTTGACGCACTCAGCAACGTGCGTTATCCGGCAAGCGGCAAGAATATCGTCGAGGCCGGTATGGTCGAAGACGACATACGCATCGACGGCGATAAGGTGTCGTTCTCGCTCATTTTTGACCGTCCGACCGATCCGTTCATCAAATCTATTGTTAAAGCGGCCGAGACAGCCATCGCTACCTACATCAGCCCCGAGGTGCAGGTCAAGGGTAACATCGCTGTCAAGACCCGCACGGTGGCTCCACAGCCGGCCGAGCGCCCGCTCAAGGGTGTTAAGAACATCATAGGCATATCGTCGGGCAAAGGCGGTGTCGGAAAGTCGACAGTGGCTTCAAACCTCGCTGTCGCACTTGCGCGCGAAGGTTACAAGGTAGGTCTGCTCGATGCCGACATCTTTGGCCCCTCAATGCCCAAGATGTTCGGTCTCGAAGACGAGGAACTGTACATGCACCGCGTTGACGGCAAGGAGCTTATCATACCGGCTGAGCGCTATGGTGTCAAAGTCCTCTCGATAGGCTTCCTCGTTGACCGCAACGCTCCCGTGCTGTGGCGCGGCGGCATGGCTTCGAATGCCCTCAAACAACTCATCAGCGATGCCGACTGGGGCGAGCTCGATTACTTCCTTATCGATATGCCTCCCGGCACCAGCGATATTCATCTGACGCTCGTCCAGACACTTGCCATCACCGGCGTTGTTATTGTCAGCACTCCCCAGCAGGTGGCACTCGCCGATGCCCGTAAGGGTATCGCCATGTTTACCGGCGACAAGGTGAACGTGCCCATTCTCGGCATGGTCGAGAACATGGCGTGGTTCACACCCGAGAAGCACCCCGACGAACGCTACTACATCTTCGGACGCGAGGGTGGTGTTGAGCTTGCCCGCGAACTGGGTGTCAAACTGCTTGCCCAGATTCCGATTGTAGGCTCTATCTGCGACCACGGTGACGACGGNGCTCCGATAGCCCTCGGTGACACGGTGGCTTCACACGCGTTTATCCATCTTGCCCACGAGGTGGTCGAGGCTGTCAACGAGCGCAACGACACCCTGCCTCCAACCCATAAAGTCGAACTCAAGTAAGCGATGAAACCGAGAATACTTATAATCAACGGCCCCAACCTCAATCTCGTGGGGCGTCGCGAGCCCNNTGTCTACGGCAGCCGCTCGCTCGACGAGTATATCGACTCGCTGGCCGAGTCGATGCCCGAGGTGACGATTGACCGTATGCAGTCAAACCACGAGGGTGACATCATCGACATGCTCCACGAGTGGGGATATGACAGCGATGTGACCGGCATTGTGCTCAATGCCGGCGCCTATACNCACACGTCGCTTGCTATCGCCGATGCCATCGCCGCCATCAGCGTGCCGGTGGTCGAGGTNCACATCAGCAATGTCTGGTCGCGCGATGCCGTGCGTCATCANAGCATGATNAGCCCNGTGTGCCGCGGCGTTATTGCCGGNTTCGGNCTTGACAGTTACAGGCTCGCAGTGCAGTCGTTGCTNCCTTCTAACGTATAGCGTCATGGACGAACAGCTGCAGCAGTACATACTCGATCACATCGACCCCGAGCCGCCCCACCTGAGGCAGCTCGCGCGCGACGTNAANGTCTATCTGCTCTATCCNCGCATGTGCTCGGGTCATCTGCAGGGTCGNATACTTCACATGCTCACNGGCATGATAGCACCCCGCCATGTCCTTGAGCTCGGCACCTATGCCGGCTACTCGGCGCTCTCCATCGCCGAAGCTCTCGCGCCCGATGCCCANCTGCACACCATNGAGATTGACGACGAGATGGAAGACTTTATCCTNCAGCGCTTTGCTCAGTCCCCGGCAGGCTCGCGCATAACGCTTCACATCGGCGATGCGCGCGACATACTGCCGCAACTTGGCGATATTGTCTGGGATATGGTGTTTATTGATGCCAACAAACGCTGTTATTGTGAGTATTACGAGATGATTTTGCCTCATGTCCGTCCCGGCGGATACATCTTGGCCGATAATACACTTTGGGACGGCAAGGTTACCGACCCTGAACACAACCACGACGCTCAAACACGTGGTATCATGGACTTTAACGACCTTGTTGCCTCTGACGATCGTGTCGAGAAGGTGATACTGCCGTTGCGCGACGGTTTAACAATTATAAGAAAGAAAACTATATGAAAATCAAGAATTTGATGTTTGACCTCGGTGGTGTGATAATGAACATCGACCGCATGAATGCAGTTCGCGCGCTGGCGGCCGCCGGTATGCGCGACCCCGAATCGCTGCTTGGCGATTATGGCCAGAAAGGCCCTTTCCTGGCCCTTGAACGCGGCGAGATTACCCCCGACGAATTTCATCAGCAACTTCTGCCATACTTTGATCGCCCTGTTACTGCCGACGAGATTGACGAGGCTTTTTGTCAGTTCCTTACAGGTATTCCCGTCGAACGCCTCCGCGCCATCGAGGAGCTAAAGCGTCGCGGCTTCAAAATCTATCTGCTCTCCAACACCAACAAGGTGATGTGGGATCGCTACATTCTCAAAGAGTTCACCAAGGACGGCCACGACATCGACTACTACTTTGACGGCGTGATAACATCATTCGATGTCAAAGCCTATAAGCCCGAGGCTGCCATCTTTAAGGCCGCCGTCGACCGTTATGGCATCAATCCCGCCGAGACGCTGTTCTATGACGACTCTCGCGCCAATCTTGACGGTGCGGCCGCTGTAGGTTTTGAGACAGCGTGGGTGACTGACGATAATCCATTTATGAATCAGATTCCTGACTGATGGAACAGCGCCGGTATGCAGCCGTGGTAGGCACATTTGACGGTATGCACCGCGGTCATCGCTATCTGCTCGACGACCTCGGGCGCCGTGCCGCCTCGCGTGGGCTTGCCACTCGCGTCTACACGTTTACCGACCACCCGTTGGCTACGCTTTGCCCCGACCGCGCGCCGCTCATGCTCACTACCCTTGACGAGAAAGCCGCCATGCTTGGCCGGTCGGGTGTCAACGAGTTTTCAATCACCGATTTCGGAGGTATTTCGGCCATGACGGCGCGAGAATATATCGAATTGCTCGCGGCCGAGGGTGTCAGGTTGTTGTTGATAGGATATGACAACCGTTTCGGTAGCGACCGCCTTGTCACCATCGACCAGTTTATAGCGGCCGCCGAGGGTACGGGCGTGGAGATAGAGCAGGCGCCCGAGCTGACCGATGTTGACGGTCGGCCCATCAACTCATCGCGCATACGCGGGCTCGTCGCTGCCGGCGATGTCAAGAGCGCCGCCAATCTTCTCGGTTACCATTATGAACTCACAGGCCCGGTCGTGCACGGCAAGCAGCTTGGCCGTACGATAGGGTTTCCTACGGCCAATCAGTACGTTACCGATTTGCGTAAACTCCTGCCCGCCGATGGTGTCTATGCGTGCCGGGCTGTCGTAGACGGTAATGAATATCCCGCGATGGTCAATATCGGTCACCGGCCCACAGTCGACGGTGCTGACTCACCGCGCAGCATCGAGGCCCACCTGATAGGGGCCGACTGTGACCTCTACGACCGCCGGCTCACGCTACGGTTTCACGACCGCCTGCGCGGCGAGGTGCGTTTTGACAGCGTAGATGCTCTGCGCCGTCAGCTTTTGCTCGACAGGGAGAANGCTCTCAATGCCCTCGCTGCGGCTAATTGACGTCAGGCAACTCAATGGCTCGGGCGGTCTGAGTCTTTAGTATTTTTGGCAAAAAACTTGCTGTTTATCGGTTTTTTTATTGTATATTTGCAAACTGAATATTGTAGCCCATGCTATGGTGTTCGCTGTCACCGTGACAGTCAGTAATTTACTGTGAACTTATATAATAAAATAACATTAAATAATTAATCATTTCACATGCAAAGCAAAGGAACATTAGGAAGCCTCGTTTCGGGTGTTATCGCTATTTTCTTGGTTATCGTGTGTGCATTCTATCTCTCATTCTCGATTGTAACTAATCACTTCGAGAAGAATGCAGATGAGATTGCTGCCATGCAATCAGGTACCACCGATTCGAATTCCGATCTGTACAAAGCTGCCCGCAAGAGCTACATGGACTCTATCGCAAANACTCCCGTGTGGATGGGCTACAACTTCAACGAAGTACAAAAATGGGGTATCGGTTTAGGCCTTGACCTCAAAGGTGGTATGAACGTGACCCTCCAGGTGTCGATGCCCGACATTCTGCGTGCCATGAANGCCGACGGCAAGGACGCCGCTTTNGACAAGGCNATCGCTTCNACCGATTCACTCTACCGTCAGCACAAGACCGACGACTTTGTCGGCACATTCGTTAAGGAATATCGCGTTGCCGAGGGTGAAGGCCGTCTCGCCGACCTCGCCGTTATNTTCCCCGACATCGTNAAGTCNGGCGACAGCGACAGCAAGGCTGTTGACCGCCTCAAGGAAGAAGTTGTAAACCGNGTNAACAACTCGGCTACNAACGTGCTCCGCAACCGTATCGACGCTTTCGGCGTTGTATCGCCCAACATTCAGGTGCTCCGCGGCAAGGACGGTCAGATTCTTCTCGAGCTTCCCGGTGTTAAAGACCAGCAGCGCATGACCGAGCTCATCAAGCGTTCGGCCAACCTNGAGTTCTACGAGTCATTCCAGGCCAAGGCTCCCGAGGTTGTCAGCAAGCTCAGCCAGCTCTCGAACGTACAGCGTCAGAGCGGCAACTACGAGGGTAAAGGTCTCGGCGACTACATGCGCATCGGCCTCCAGNNCGCNTCGATCGTAGGTCTTGCCAAGGCTTCTGACCGNTACATGGTCGACTCGCTCCTCAACGCTCCCGAAGCCCGCAACTACTTCGGTGCCGAGACTGCCTTCCGTTGGGCCAACAAACCCATCACNGACAACGACAATGTTGACTACTACTANCTCTANGCCCTCAAGACCAACGAGGGTCGTCCCGCACTCGACGGTAAAGTTGTCGTAAGCGCTGTAGCNGACTACGATCCTCAGTCGGGTAACGGCAGCTACGTATCTATGCGCATGGACAACGACGGTGCCAAGCAGTGGGCTAAGATCACCGGTAACAANATCGGCTATCCCATCGCCATNGTGCTTGACGACGTTGTTTACTCAGCACCNAACGTCACCAACGCCATCGAGGGTGGCTCGTCACAGATTACAGGTAACTTCACCGTNCAGGAGGCTCAGGACCTTGCAAATGTCCTCAAGAGCGGTAAGATGGACTTNAAGATTGACATCATCAGCAGCATGACCGTCGGCCCGACACTCGGCCAGCAGGCTATCGACTCGGGTATCATGTCGTTCGTAGTTGCTCTCGTGCTCCTCATGATTTTCATGATCTGCATGTATGGCTGGATTCCCGGCATGGTTGCCAACCTCGGCCTCGTGTTCAACCTCTTCTTCACTGTCGGTATCCTCTCGTCGTTCCAGGCCGTGCTTACCCTCTCGGGTATCGCAGGTATCGTGCTCGCGCTCGGTATGGCTGTCGACGCCAACGTGCTCATCTTCGAGCGCAGTAAGGAGGAGCTCCGTGCAGGCAAGAATATCCGCACCGCTATTGCCGACGGTTATTCTAACGCCTTCTCGGCAATCTTCGACTCTAACCTCACTTCAATCATCACCGGTGTGATTCTCCTTTACTTCGGTACAGGTCCCATCAAGGGCTTTGCAACAACCCTCATCATCGGTATCGTATGCTCATTCTTCACTGCCGTTTATCTGACACGTATCGTGTTCATTCTCGGTGCCAAGAACAAAGCATTTGAGGCTATCACATTCACTACTCCCATTTCGCGCAACATCTTCGCTAACGCCAACTACAACTTCCTCGGTCAGATGAAGAAGTCGGCTGCAATTGTCGTTGCATTCATCGTTATCGTTATCGTGTCGTTTGCTGTTCGTCAGCTCAACCCCGGTATCGACTTCTCGGGTGGCCGCAACTACATCGTCAAGTGTGAGACTGCTGCCGATCCCGTTGNNATCAAGGATAACCTTGCCGGCAAGTTTGGCGGTGCATCGCTCAGCGTCATCAACATCATGGAGCAGAACCAGGTTCGCGTTTCGACCAACTACAAGATCGACGCTGCCGAAGATGCCGAGGCTGTTGATGCCGAGATTACCCACATTCTCTATGACACCCTCAAAGAGATGGGCCTCATCGGCAACATGGACTACAANCANTTCTCGACCCTCGATGACACCATGGGTGTATTGAGCTCTCAGACTGTAGGCCCGACTGTGGCNGACGACATGCGTACATCGGCCTACATCGCCGTTACANTGTCNCTCCTCGCCATGTTCCTNTANATCTTGATTCGTTTCCGCAACGTGGCNTTCTCGTTTGGCGCACTCGCAGCCGTAGCCTTCACAGCGTTCACCATCGTTGGTATCTACTCGCTCGGCTATGACTTCCTGCCCTTCTCGATGGAGGTTGACCAGACATTCATTGCTGCCGTCCTCACCATCATCGGTTATCAGATTAACGATACCGTGGTTGTGTTCGACCGTGTTCGCGAAAACATTGAGCTCTATCCCAAGCAGGATTTCTATACCACCATCAACAAGTCGCTCAACTCGACCCTCGGTCGTACAATCATGACTTCGGTATCGACCCTGCTCGTGCTCCTTTGCATCTTCATTCTCGGCGGTGACTCAATCCGCAGTTTTGTCTTCGCAATGCTGTTCGGTGTCATCACCGGTACACTCTCGACCCTCTTCATCGCTACTCCCGTAGCTTACCTTATCGGTCGCAAGAAAATCGGTGNTAAGGCTTAATCAGAACAATTAGACTTGACATAGTGGCGGCGCGTCTCACACGATGCGCCGTCATTTTTTTTACATTTATACGAAAATTTTTCTCTTGTGGTTGAGTAGTATCCGTTTTGTGGTCGTAATTAATAGTAAATAAACAACAACTAATAACAATTATAACCAAAACTAACTTTATCCCATGAAAAAAATCTACACCCTTGCTCTCGGGCTTGCTGTCGCCATGACCGCCAACGCTCAAGTTGTAAATACGACTACTAACGAGTCTTACGACAACTTTACNACGGCTTTTAATGCCATGACCGACGGTCAGACTCTTAAAGTTACTGAAAGTTGTGACGGTGACAATCGTTACCTTGTCAATGGCAAGACAGTTACCATTGAGGGTGCAAGCCGTGATGTGGTTCTGACTCATACATACAACAATTCATTCTTTATGGGTGTGCAGGCTAACGGTAATCTCACCGTCAAGAATATCACCCTTTCGAGCACAAAGACTCGCAATACCTTCTTTGAGATAAGCAACGGTAACAATGTGTTCGAGTTCTCAAACGTTACGTTCACCGGTTTTAACTGTGCCAACGGCGACCAGATGTCGCTCTTTGATCTGAAGACAAACGGCAGCAATCAGACTCTTAAACTTACTGACTGTAAGTTCGAGAATAGTAATTTTGCCTATGATATAACACTGCCTGAATCGGGTCGCTGCAAATTCATCATTTCGGGCGACATCAAGGCTCGTTTCAACATGCCTAACGGTCGTCTCATTACCGTCGAGGGCGAGCTGACCAACACCGACCCCATTATCCTTAACTATACAGGTGAGGGNGGTCAGACTATTGTCAAGAACTGCACCGACGTTACAAAGTTTGAGCTGGTCGACAAGTCTATGAAGCTCCAGGCCAAGGATGGCGACATCATCGTCACAATGCCCGATCCTGTTTATGTGACAACCGAGCCTGCTGCTGAAGGTGTGAATGGCATGGACTTCTCAAGCATCAATGCTGCTGTTACAGCAATCACCAACTATAACGCCGACGAGGCTAACGCTGAGAATAAGATCGAGGCTGCAACCCTCACCATCTCTAAGGAGCAGACTATCACCACCCGTCAGACCTTCCCCGGTAACGTTGCTCTCAGCTTCGTTCCCGCTGAGGGCCAGGATATCACCATCAACTGCACTGCCAACAATATCTCGTTACTTGTTAATAATAGTGCAAACCTCACTATCAGTGACATCACACTTGCAAGCACGGGCACTAACTATAACAAACAGCAGATGGAGGTTACTTCTCATGGCAAACTGACCCTCAACAATGTTACGATCAAAAATATGCGTAACGATAACGGAGTGCTTCTCCAGGTAACCAATGGTGGTGTTGTGGCTGCAAACAATGTTACTGTTGAAGATTGCTACGTAGCACAGCACTTCGCTTTCTATGGTGTGAGCGGCAGCAGTTTCTCGGGTGCCACCGCCTATAGCTTCTGTGTTGAGAATAACTACAATTTTAACTGCGTCGACTGGACTCCGGCTGAAGTTGTAGATGTATACTTCACAGGTACACGTAATTTTGACACAACACTCCTCAATGACTTTACCGACGTTGCCAAGCTCAATCTTATGACCGAGGGATTTGCTCTCGAGGCTAAGGACGGTAAGATTATGGTAGTTGATCCCGAAAATACCGGCATTGACAATGTGGCCGCCGATGATGTGAATGCTCCTGTCGAATACTTTAATCTGCAGGGCGTGCGTGTCGACAATCCCACATCAGGTTTCTATGTTAAGAAACAGGGTAATAAAGTAAGTAAAGTGGTTTTCTAAGCACAATTGGATATGGATGATGAAAGGAGATGTGTCCTGTGGGGCATGTCTCCTTTCTTTGTCTATGACTCTTAATACGGGGAGCAATTAAGCGTTCTTTTGCCCGGTTTCATATGAATTGTAGGTGACATGTTAAAATCGATGATTATTTGCTTTTTAGTGGAATTTATGGTAACTTTGCAGTTGTATACACTTTTTTACACCGTATTTAGTAATGGATATTTGGCTTATAGATATTCTGATGACATTCGGTATTAGTGTGCTTTTGACCGGTATACTGATTCCTCAGATATTGTTGATTGCGTTTCGCAAGCAGCTATTCGATATTCCCGACGGGCGCAAAATCCACAGTGGCGTTGTTCCCAGGTTGGGCGGTCTTGCATTCATGCCGGCAGTCATGTTCTCGATGGCATGTGTGTTTGGTGTCGAAATGCTGTCTATTGGCGACACTATAGGCCTGTTCAATATTTCTCACGTCGTTCAGGTGTGTTTCATTACATGTGCTCTCGTGCTCATGTATCTTGTCGGTATGGCCGACGATCTGGTCGGAGTACGCTACGTCGCCAAGTTTGTCGTTCAGATTGTGTCGGCATTTTTTATTGTTGGGGCAGGTCTGAGTCTAAAGAGTCTTAACGGTTTCATGTGGATTGAAGCTTTGCACCCCGTCATCGGCGTGTCGTTGACAGTCCTTGTCATTGTGTTCGTAATCAATGCAATCAATCTCATTGACGGTATCGACGGCCTTGCTTCAGGTCTGAGTGCTATAGCACTACTGTTCTATGGTATTGCATTCTATTCGAGCGGCGAGATTTTCTTCTCTATGTTGTCGGCTGCCACCATTGGCACGCTGGTGCCGTTCTTCTATTATAACGTGTTCGGTGACCCGCACAAACGTAAAAAGATATTCATGGGCGATACCGGCGCTCTGACTATAGGTGTCATTCTCTCGACCCTTGCTCTCAAAATGTCGGGAATGTCGACAACCACTATGGACGAGTTGCGTGTCAATCCGCTTGTGGTGGCTTTTTCGCCGCTCATCGTGCCCTGCTTTGACGTTGTGCGTGTTTATCTGCACAGGTTGTTGCGTCATCGCAATCCGTTCTTGCCCGACAAGTGTCACATTCACCATAAGATACTCGCGCTTGGCGTTCCCCAGCGTGTCGCCATGATCATTATTTTGATAATCTCGGCAATGTTCATCACGGTCAATGTGCTGTTGTCGGCATTCATTAATGTGACGTGGCTCGTGATTTTGGATTTGGTTGTGTGGACACTTGGTCAGATGATGCTCACTCAGGCCATACATCGCCGTGAAACTCAACTCGGATCTGAAACTAAGCTATATGAGTAAGCCGCCGACCGATTACTGTTATGTGCCGATTGTGTGGCGCATGTGAAACGATATAACAACTTTCAAGCCAAAGATTATATAAAACCAAAAGATATTTAAGAAAGTCATAATGAAGAAGACTCTGACTGTTCTGACGGCTGCACTGGTCATTACGCTGACCGGTTGTCGCGCCCCCAAAGATATTGCCTACATGCAGGGCTGGAATGATGCCGAGGTGCATGCTACATTAAATGTAAACAGCATAAAAGCTCAACCCGACGACAAACTGTCGATCGCTGTCAATACCGATAACCCGGTGCTGAGTGAGTCGCTTAACCTGCCTACATTCTCCCATCGCATCGGCCAGGAGCAGTACCGCAACAGTAATATGATGACTATCGCGTCACAGTCTCAGAACATGTCGCTCTATACTGTCGATGCTGACGGCAACATAAACTTCCCGCTGCTCGGCGAGTTGCACATTGTCGGAATGACACGCAGCCAGATTGCATCATATATTACCGAACAGCTTGAAAACAAAAATATTGCTAAAAATCCGGTAGTGATTGTCGAGTGGGCTAACGTCGGTGTCACCATTGCCGGCGAGGTGCTCCAGCCCGGACGTTATGCTGTGACGCGTGACGCCATGACGCTGCCCGAGGCGATCGGTATGGCCGGCGACCTCACGATCCAGGGATTGCGCACTAATATCCTTGTTGTGCGTCAGGAGGGCGACAAGACGGTCAGCTACCGCGTTGATCTCACCGACGGCGAGTCGATTCAGAACTCGCCGGCCTATTACGTGCGCCAGAACGATTATATATATGTCGAGCCTAACAGCATGAAGAAGCGCTCGGCAACCGTCAACGGCAATAATGTCCTCTCGGCATCGTTCTGGGTTTCAATCGCATCGCTGTTAACATCAATTGCTGTGCTGGTGTTTAAATAAACTTAGTCAATTGGTTTTCAACCTCAAGATGAAAGATAATAATATTTCGATGGAAGAGTTTGACGCTGAACAGCAGGAAGCTGGTTCGGTCAATCTTCGGGACTTTTTTCAACAGTGCCTTGACAACTGGTATTGGTTTCTGATTTCTGTAGTATTGTGTGTGGGTATAGGTGTTTTCTACCTCATGAGGACCACACCGTCTTATGAGAGTACGGCGCTTGTCCAGGTGCGTGATGACAAGAATGGCGCTCCGCTCAATTCAGATTTTGCCAACACGTTTGCCGACTTGGGTATGTTCTCATCGTCGGCCGATATATTCAACGAGCTTCTTGCTATCCGTTCGCCGCGACTATTTGGTCAGGTTGTTGATAATCTCGATTTACAGGTGTCGTATACAACTCGTCATCGCCTCAAGGAGCTGCCGCTGTATGGCGACAATCTGCCCTATATCGTCCACTTTGTCGACGGCGACAACCTGAGTCACGAAATGACTCTATCGATTGAGCCCGGAGGTAAGACTGGCGTGCTTACCGATTTTGTTACCTATGTCAAGGGTGACAAGATTGTGAGTGACAAGATTGTGAAGTTCAACACAATGTCAATCGACACCATATCGACTCCTGTCGGACGTGTGCTAATGCGCCCCAATGCAACGTTCAATGGCGACAAGGACGCTTTTGATGAAATAAAGATTTCATATTGCTCGGCTCAAGCAGCTATTGACCGTCTCGATCAAACGATAACATCTGAACTGGCAGACGATCATGCCACAGTCATCAAGCTCACCATTGTCGACTCGTCGCCACAGCGCGCCCGCGATATTCTTGACAATCTTATCGAAACTTACAATCATAGCTGGATCGATGACCGCAATCAGATAGCCCGCGCGACCTCTCACTTTATCAACGAGCGCCTTGTTGGTCTTGAAGAAGAGCTCAGCGATGTTGACTCGGACATATCGTCGTTCAAGTCCCAGAACCTTGTGCCCGACGTCGACGAGGCATCGAGCCTCTATCTCAAACAGGCTTCGAAAACGAGTGACGAGATTCTGGAACTCAACAACCAGTTGTCGATGGCTAATTATGTGCGTGACTATCTCAGCAATCCGGCCCATGCCACATCGCTCATGCCTGCCAATTCGGGCACCGGTGTTTCGGGCATCGACAATCAGATTGTGGAGTATAACCGTATGATGATTGAGCGCAACAACCTGGCGTCAAGTTCGAGTGAAAGCCATCCTCGTGTACGCCAGTACGACACGTCGCTCGACGAGATGCGTTCGGCTGTTCTTACTGCTATCGAGAACCAGATTGTCGCACTTAATACGGCAATCCGCAACATGAAACAAAGCCAGGCTTCGGCCAATGCCCGCATTGCAGCTAATCCGACGCAGGCCAAATATCTGTTATCGGTAGGCCGACAACAGAAGGTCAAGGAGTCGCTCTACCTCTATCTGCTTCAGAAGCGTGAGGAGAATGAGTTGAGTCAGACATTTGCCCCCTACAACACCCGCATACTTCAGGACGCGTCGTTGCCTATCGTCCCTGTTGCTCCGCGCAAGGCTGTCATACTGGCCGCCGCGTTCATGCTTGGTCTGCTTTTCCCCACGGGCTGGATATACCTGTATGAGATGTTCAATAACAAGGTGCGCTCGCGTCGCGATGTCGAGTCGCTCTCAGTACCGTTCATCGGTGAGGTTCCTCAGGTAGGTAAGGTAAGCAAACTTAAACCTGCCAAGGATGTTGACAAGGGTATACTTGTGCGTCACGGTAAGAGCGACGCCGTCAATGAGGCATTCCGCATGTTGCGTTCTAACCTCGAGTTTATGATACGTGACACTGATAATCCTATAAAGGTCATAATGGTCACCTCGGCTATTCCGGCATCGGGAAAAACCCTTGTATCAATGAACCTGGCTGCAACACTTGCACTCAAGAACTATAAAGTGTTGCTTCTTGACCTTGATTTGAGACGTCACTCGCTTTCTCATCAGCTTGCCGATCAAGTGAATGTGGGCATGTCGGCCTATCTGTCAGGCTCGACCGACTTCCGCAGCCTCATTATCAACAACATCGATGGGGTCGACCATCTTGATTTTCTCCCTGCCGGCGCCGTGCCTCCCAATCCGGCCGAGTTGCTGGGTGGCAAGCGTCTTGAGTCACTTATGGAATATGCACGCGAGCATTATGATATTGTTATCGTAGACTGCCCTCCCACTGAGTCGGTTGCCGATGCTCGTATCATCACGCCGCTTGTCGATATGACCTTGTATGTGGCTCGTGTAGGCGTTCTTGACCGTGCGTTCCTGCCTGAGATCGAGCGCATGTATCGCGACAACCGCTACACCCGCATGGGTCTGATTTTGAATGGTGCTCCCACCTCGGGAGTCTATTCCTATAGTTACGGCTACCAGTATCGCTCAAAGCATAAGTAAATTTAACAAAACTTGGCCATATCGGTAGCTTGTTAATTGCCAAACTTGTACTATATTTGCGCTTAAATACAACTTTGAACCGTTTAGGCATAGAAATTACAAATAATCAATTTTCATCACATAAAATCAAAAGCATCATGAAATTCAAATCACTCTTTGTCGCAGCTGCTGCGTCGGCAATGTTGCTGACAGGCTGTAGCAAGAAAATGAATCCCTTTGTTGCTGACAATTTCTCGGTAAACCCCAACCCCCTCGAGGTTGTAGGTGAGAAGGTGCCCGCAACAGTGACCGCTCGCGTTCCTGCCAAATTCTTCAAGAAGAACGCGACTGTAACCGTTACCCCCTATCTCGTTTATGCCGGCGGTGAGGCTGCCTCTCAGGCTTACACATTCCAGGGCGAGAAGGTACGCGGCAATGCTCCCGTTATCAACTACGAGCGTGGCGGTACAGCAACCATTCCCGTGTCGTTCAACTACATTCCCGAGATGATGCAGAGCGAGCTCTACCTCGCTTTCACCGTGACTCAGGGTTCAAAGCAGTATGTTCTTCCCCGCGTCAAGGTTGCCAACGGCGTTGTTGCCACCGCAGCCCTCGCATCAGCTTCGAGCGTTAATCCCGCCATCGGTGCCGATGCTTTCCAGCGCATCATCAACGAGAAGTATGCTGCCGATATTCTCTTCCTCATCAATCAGGCCAACATCCGTCCCGGTCAGCTCACCAGCAGCCAGATGGAAGACCTGAACAAGGAGCTCGCAGCCGCACACGCTGACGCTCGCCGTGAGATTGAGGAAATCAACATCGAGTCTTATGCTTCGCCCGACGGTACTCTCGAGTTCAACACCAAGCTCGCCCAGAACCGTGAGGACAACACCAAGACCTACGTGAACCAGAAACTCAAAAAAGACCGCATCACCGACTTCGGTCGTCTTACTGCCAACTTCACCGCTGAAGACTGGGAAGGCTTCAAGAAGCTCGTCGCTGCAAGCAACATTCAGGACAAAGACCTTATCCTGAGCGTGCTCTCAATGTACAAAGATCCCGAGCAGCGTGAGCGCGAGATACGTAACCTCACCTCAATCTTCGATCAGCTCGCTGAGACTATTCTGCCCCAGCTCCGTTATTCACGCATCACAGCGTCGATCAACGTTATCGGCAAGAGCGACGAGGAAATCGAGGCTGCATACGCTTCTGATCCCTCGACCCTCAACATCGAGGAAATTCTCTACTGCGCTACTCTCACCGACGACAACGCTAAGAAGATGGCTATCTACAACACTGCCGCTTCGCTCTATCCCAACGACTACCGCACATTCAACGACCTCGGTCTCACTCAGTTCAAGGCCGGCGACATCAAGGCTGCCAAGAAGAACTTCGAGCAGGCTGCACGTCTCGCACCCCAGGCTCCCGAACCACAGATGAACCTCGGTGTTATCGCTATGGTCGACAAGGACTATCGTGCTGCCAACCAGAAACTCGGCTCGGCTGCAGGTGTTGAAGAGCTCGGTGACGCACTCGGTACTTATTACCTCCTCACCGGCGACAACGCATCGGCTGTTAAGGCATTCGGCAACACCAAGAGCAATAACGCTGCTGTAGCTCAAATCCTCAACAAGGATTACAACCGCGCTAAATCGACACTCGGTGCTATCGCTGATCCCGACGCTACAACCTACTACCTCATGGCCGTTCTCGGTGCACGCACCAACAACGATAACATGGTTAACACCAACCTGCGTCAGTGTGCTCGTCTCGACCGCAACGTAGCTGCCCGTGCCGCTAAGGACCTCGAGTTTGCCAACTACAACGTATCGTCTATCCTCAACTAATATCGGGTTAGTCGATCCAATCTCATAGACAGGGCGCGTTACCATGATTGGCAACGCGCCCTGTTGCATTTAACCGACACTATATGATACAAAAATAGGGATAGTCATCAGTGGCTATCCCTATTGTAATATTGTATTGTCGGTGATTTGGGTTAATCCTCGTCGAGCTGAATGTCGTCGTCAAGGTCTGCGTCCAGGTCAAGGTCGTCGAGATCTGCGTCAAAGTCGTCGTTGTCGTTCTCGGCGCTGTCTTTGGCAGCAGTGCTCTCCTTGGCCGAAGTCTTCTTTTTAGCTCCGCCTTTGAGGGTGTCAGAGCTGTTCAGAGCCTCCATAATCTTCTTTTCGAGCTCGTCAGCCAGGTCTGGGTTGTCGTCAATTACGCGCTTGGCAGCGTCACGGCCCTGTGCCAGTTTTGAGCCGTCGTAGCTGAACCATGAGCCGCTCTTCTTGATGATGTCATACTCAACACCGAGGTCAAGAATTTCGCTTGAGCGTGAGATGCCCTCGCCAAACATGATGTCGAACTCGGCGCGCTTGAATGGGGGCGCAACCTTATTTTTGACAATTTTCACTTTGGCATGGCGGCCCAGAACGTCCTCGCCGTCTTTAAGCGCGGTGCTGGGGCGTATCTCAACGCGAACCGATGCGTAGAACTTCAGGGCGTTACCGCCGGTAGTGGTCTCGCTGGGGCCAAACATGTTGCCGATGTTGGCGCGAAGCTGGTTGATGAATATGCATGCTGTATTTGTGCGTGCGATAGCGCCTGTGAGCTTACGCATTGCCTGTGACATGAGTCGTGCCTGCAAGCCCATGTTGCGGTCGCCCATACCGCCCTCGATTTCGCTCTTGGGGGTCAGTGCGGCCACTGAGTCGACGACGATAATGTCGATAGCAGATGATCGTATCAGCTGTTCGGTGATCTCGAGTGCCTGTTCGCCGTTGTCGGGCTGAGAGATAAGCAGGTTGTTAACGTCGACACCCAGTTTCTCGGCATAGAAGCGGTCGAAGGCGTGTTCGGCGTCGATAATGGCGGCTATTCCGCCGGCCTTCTGGGCCTCGGCTATCGCGTGTATAGCCAATGTGGTTTTACCCGACGACTCGGGGCCGTATATCTCGGTGATACGTCCGCGTGGGAAACCGCCCACACCGAGCGCATAGTTCAGGCCAATCGAGCCGGTGGGGATTACCTCAACGTGTTCGATTGCATCGTCACCCAGTTTCATGATGGCGCCGCGGCCATAGTCCTTTTCAATCTTGCCGAGAGCCTGTGACAGCGCGTTGAGCTTGCTTGTCTTGCTGTCGGCTTCGGGTGCCCCTTTCTTAGAAGTGGCTTTCTTAGCTGTTGCCATAGTTATAATGTTTTTTAGATGTATACTTTTCTTGATTCTGATGCAAAGATAAGTGATATGGTGGGCATTGTGGCTGCCCATGTTGTCTAAATAAAGTTAATTGCATCAAAATTTATGCCTAAATCGGCTATTAGGCACACGTAAAATTACTGAAAAAAGCCGAATACAGCAACACATTGACCTTAATATTTTATTGTGCGGGCAGCTTAGCGAGTAAATTTTTTTTGGAAGCTGACAAAAAATACCTAACTTTGTCGACACCAACAAACATGCGGCAGTAGCTCAGTTGGTAGAGCATCAGCTTCCCAAGCTGAGGGTCGCGGGTTCGAGCCCCGTTTGCCGCTCAAACTTCAATCCACCTCCCGGTGGATTTTTTTATAGATAGAAATGACCTTTATTAATAAAAAAACGACGCATTACCATTGTGAAGGTACTGCGTCGGAATAGGGATGTTTTAGAGTGTGGGTCAGAACCTGTAGTTGAAGCTCATAAGTACTCTTAGGTTTTTTGAGCCTGACTCGGTAGCTGTTGTGCCGATTGAAAGCACCGGTATGACATTCAGGTTTTTTACATGAAAATCCAGTCCAATATGTGCGCGCTTTTCTGACATACGGTATTCAGGTATGGTTGTGTAACGGCCAAAGATATTAATATCAGAAGTGATGACAACTCCGAGACCTGCGTTATAGCATGTTTTATAGCCGTAGCCTGAGTCGTAGTGGGGATTCATGGTCGCTGATACAATTAGTCTCCTAATGACGGTATAATCCAGGCATAGAGCTGCACCACCATTGTAATATGAGCGATTGAAAGCTGACCCGTAGTAACAATTGCCCTCATATGACAAATTTTTGAAAGAATTGTGGTAACCCAATGAGCCCTTGGCGTATTGAAATCCTAATTTTTCTGAAAATACGCTGATATCTACTGCTGCGTCCCAATGATTTTTAAATCGGTAATCAACATAGGCATAGCGGCTGTTGTGAATGCCGATGCCAAACTGTGCGAATACATTGGTTGCGATACTGAAAAATAAGATAAGTATTGCGGTTTTAATAATTCTCATGTGAGGTCAGTATTTTAGATTGTTTAATAAGACTTCTGACAGTACTTCATATCCATATATATTGAGGTGTAGTCCGTCACTGTAATATTGGTAATTTATATGGTCGTCATAAATGAAAAGATTATAAACATCAAGATAGATTATATTATCAATATCTTTAACATGATGGGCTACGAGACGGTTAAAGTCTGATATAAGCAGATTGGTTATTGATGGATCTCCTTTGAACTCGCGAGGCAATACCGAATAGAGGTATATTTCGCGTGCTCCCGTGGCGGTCAGGGCTTTGATGTATCGGGTTACATATTCGGTGATATTATCGGGCGTGAAAAGGTTGTTGTTGTTTGTACCTATTTCTACTACAATGGTCTCGCCGTTAAAGCGTCCGTTAAGAGATTCAAGATAATCGATACCCTCGCCCGAGACACCATAGTTGAGCACGTATTGTGACGGGAATGTCTCGCTCAGCGGCCAGCGTGCAACAATCGAGTCCCCTACAAAGTTGAGCTTAATGTCATACTCGTCATTACAAGATGTTGATACAAGCATGACAATGATTAAAATAAGTAGTTTATTGAGCTTCATGATTATCACTGTTTTTCAGAAAAATTTCTTTGATGCGTTCCATTATTATGAGTGTGTAAATCTCTGCGCCGTTGATGTTGAGATGCAAATTGTCGTAGAACAATGTGCTATCGGAGTTAAATCGTGGGTGGAGAATGTCGTTATAAAATGCAATTCCTTGTCTATTGCAAATGTCAAGGAGTTGGCCGGCGACTGCAGGGTCAGAATTGATGTATTGAGGTGTAAGTATAATCATTAATTGAATGTCGTTGCTTTGGCAGATATCGATGAACCTGTTTATCTCGTCCTGACGCTCAGGCACGATAGGTGCTGATAAATTCTCTGGATCAGTCTTTGTTGGGAATGCCGGGGGAACAGGTTTGGCAACGAACCCGTTCTCTCCCGTCAGACCGGCAGTGATAAAATTATATAGGAAAATCCTGAACCATATAGTATTGAGCCGGTATGAATTGCTTGATAGAAACAGTTGTTCGTACGGGGTATGTGTCTGTAGGCAACTATCAATATCGCTGATGTCGCGGTTGTAGTATGGTGCAAGTATTTTATATCGTTCTCCAATGCCGGAATATGTGAGGTTGTTTGGAGACATACATAGAATAACCAACTCAGGCTTTTGCTGATGTGATGTGATGGCTTTTAGAGTAGTGAGGAAATAGGGAAATGTCTGGGCATTTGCACCTCCGTTAAATGAAGTTATGCCAAGGCTATCCTGAAGTTGTTTAGTGTTGATGTCGTTGAGTCCAACACTACTGCCGAGAACAACAATATTGTCTTCGCAGCTGTTTAAAAGGTAGTCGATTGACTCGTAGTCTCCCTTGAGCCCGAATCGGTCAACGTACAGATTGAATATCTGCCCAAATATCCAGTCAAGCAGAATAAAAGTGACAATTACTGTCGCAATCCATCTGGCAGCTTTTTTCATAATCAGAATTGGAAATAAATAAATTGTCCACTTTCAAAATGAGCACATAAAAATATAATGAATATCAAGACGGCTGTCCAGAAGCCGCTGATTAATAGGTTGGGGTTGGACGTAAACCGCAGGTTGTAATGACCGTCGTCACGTAACTCTTTGAGCATAAGTAGGCCTATCATGAATAAAGACAATGTGATAGCTGGTTTTCCCTCGCCGTTGTAGAGGATAGCGCCATCGGGGTGGAACATCTTATGATAGGCTGTCATAGCGTCGGTCCAACTGTTGGCTCTAAATAGTACCCAACCAAGCATCATGAGTATAAATGTGGTAACTACTCCTATAATGGTTATTATCGGGTTGCGTTGCTTTGGTGCAGGAACATAACGTTTTTTTAGTGACAGCCCGGACTGTAAAAGGCCATGATATGCGCCCCATGCGACAAAAGTCCAGTTAGCTCCGTGCCAAAATCCGCTGACTAAAAATGTTATTATCAGATTACGCTGATGTCTGGCCGTGCTACATCGGCTTCCTCCCAAAGGTTTATAGATGTAGTCTGACAGCCATGATGACAAACTTATGTGCCAACGGCGCCAAAAATCTTTTACATTTCGTGCCAGATAAGGTTGTCTGAAGTTTTGCATAAGATTAAATCCGACGCATCGAGCTGTACCGATAGCAATAAGTGAGTAACCGCCAAAGTCGCAGAATATCTGGAATGTAAAGAAGAATGTTGCCAGCCAGATACTTGTGCAGCCATGCATGCCGATGTTGTTGAATACCGCATTAACATACGGAGCCACGCTCTCGGCTATACATAGTTTCATGAAATAACCCCACACCATGGTTTTCAAGCCTGCAATCAGATGGTCTCCATTGAAGTGGTGTTGTGTATGAAATTGGGGAAGAAGATTTTTGGCTCTTTCGATAGGGCCGGCTACCAGCTGGGGAAAGAACGACACAAATAGTGCGTAGGTCATGAAATTGCGCTCAGCTCTAATGTCGTGTCTATAAACCTCAATCAGATAGCCGACAGCCTGGAATGTGTAAAATGAAATTCCGACCGGCAGAAGAAGAGTGAACTGCGGTAACTGAATACCAATCCCCACACTATCCATAAGGTGTTGGATTGAGTCGGCGGCAAATGTCAGATATTTGAATAAAAATAGTATAGATATGTTGATAGATATGCTGCCCCATATCCACACCTTTTTGTGTTCAGGCTTATCATTAATCAGTATGGCTCCTAAATAGGTGGTTAGTGTTGAGAGTAAAATTAACAAAGCATATACCGGTTGCCAGTTCATGTAAAAATAATAGCTGGCAATCAGGAGCATTGGGTTCCTTAGTCTAGGCGTGAGAATCCAGTACAGTATGACTACTGTAGGGAAGAACACGAGAAACTCTAAGGAATTAAATAGCATATATAGTGTGATGAAATGTGATTTAAATACAAAAGTAGTAAAAATGGAAGTTGGCAGTGATTAACGGTATCAGAGGTTTATGGTGATTTAATCTTTTTTAAGATTTGATGGTGATATATTCGTGTCAGTCTGTGGGTATGGGATTTGGTGGAGTGGGGGAGATTTTGTACTTTTGCATCGCTTTTTATGCCGTTAGGGCTCGAATAAGTGGAAGAAATCTCGCACGAGATGTCGCCCGCCCGACGGATGTTAACTATAAACACTTAAATAACAAATGTTTGTAATTGTTGAAATTCAAGGACAACAGTTCAAGGCTGAGGCCGGAAAGTTCTTGTATGTTCATTATCTCGGTGACGAGAAGAAAGAAGGTGATACTGTAGAGTTTGACCGTGTTCTCCTCGTAGACGCCGACGGTGCCGTTAAGGTAGGTGCTCCTACCGTTGAAGGAGCAAAAGTAGTTTGCGAGGTAAAGCGTCCCCTCGTGAAAGGTGATAAAGTGATCGTCTTCAAGAAGAAGCGTCGCAAAGGCTATCGTCGTAAAAACGGCCATCGCCAGTATTTCACCCAGGTAGTGATTAAAGACGTAGTTGCATAACCCCCTAAAATCTTAAAGAAATGGCACATAAGAAAGGTGTAGGTAGTTCTAAGAACGGNCGTGAGTCNGANAGCAAACGACTCGGTGTTAAGATTTTCGGNGGTCANTCANGCTAAAGCCGGNAANATCATCAAGCGTCAGCGTGGTACAGTTCACCATCCCGGTCTGAATGTAGGCATGGGTAAGGANCACACCATCTATGCACTTGTTGATGGCACTGTTGTATTTACACAGGGTAAGAACGGCCGTCAGTTCATCAACATTCAGCCCGTTGAGGCGTAAGTTGATAAATCGCACATAACACGCTTAAAGCGGCGGTGAAATCCNTCGGGACTGTCACCGCCGCTTCTTTTATCGGGGTTGTATAAATGCTATTCGCGTGTGGGCAGAACTAAAATCAGTACGGCAGCTGCGAGCCAGAAAATGAGTCTGATTACACCCCATATCCAGTACATGTCGTAGGGTAGTCCAATGAAGGAGATGCTCCATGAGAGTATGCTGCCTGCAAATAAGGCTGTTATGAAGGCGATTTTGGCCAGTATATTAAGCTTGCTGCCTAAAGTCCACAATGTCAAGGCCGCGAAGATGATGATGCTGACTATAAATTGTATCACCTGCAACGCTTGTATGATGTCTGAATTCAAGTAGTAGTCATCATAGAGAGTCAGTGTGTAGCAGTTGATTGCGAGCGATGATAATATTGTGGGGACGGCAATCCATGCTCCGATGCGACCGAGAGTGTTTATGCCAATACGTTTGCCTGAGATGGCCGACCAGATGATTAGGCCGGTGAGGATAATCTCATTGGTGTAGTAGATGACGTTGCCTATTTCAGAGCCAAGGTGAAAGCATTCTGAAATCAAAATATTGAGCAGAATGCTTAATGTGATGATGATTGCGTAGCCGCCGAAGATTAGCTTCAGCATCTTGTGGTTGTAGTTGTACATTTTGTTGAAAATTTGGGTAATAGTTACATAATTGGCAAAGATAATGGTAANGTCGGGANTTTTAACCTTGTGAAGTCGTTTTTTTTCGTGCTTTTGTTGTAATTTTACACGCATTTTTTCACTAATAATTTTATTTGAAGGTTATTTTTGTCAATGAAAAGATTCTCAATAGCATTCCAATCGTTGCTACTGGCCACAATGGCGGTGTTTGGCGCCGAGCCGTCAAACTATTATAAGTCGTGTGAGGGCAAGTCGGGTAAGGCTCTGCTCCAGGCTTTGCACNCTGTTATAGATAATCACCACAATATGGGTTATGACGGACTGTGGACTGTGTACCAGACATCGGACGTTCGTGACAATGGCACGGTGTGGGATATGTACTCGACCAAAGAATGGACTGTNGGCAAGGAGCACTGCGGTAACTACAAGAACGTAGGTGACTGTATCAACCGTGAGCACTCGTTCCCCAANAGCTGGTTCAATAACTCGTCGCCGATGGCAAGCGATGCGTTCCACATCTATCCNACCGACGGCAAGGTTAACGGACAGCGCAGCAACTTTCCGTACGGTGAGTGCTCGGGTGGTACAACGCTGGCGTCGAATGGTAATGTAAAGGCCCTCGGCCGTTTCGGCACATCGACATTTCCNGGCTACAGCGGCAAAGTGTTTGAGCCCGACGACCAGTACAAGGGCGACTTTGCGCGTTCATACTTCTACATGGCCGCGCGTTACAACGACAAGATTGCCGGGTGGAACTCGGACATGCTTGCCAAGAACAACTATCCGGCATTCAGCAGTTGGGCTCTCAATCTGTTGCTCAAGTGGCACCGTCAAGACCCCGTGAGCAAGAAGGAGACCGACCGCAATGATGCAGTATATAAGTATCAGAATAACCGCAACCCGTTCATTGATCACCCCGAGCTCGTTGAGTACATATGGGGCGACAAGCAGAACGAGGGCTGGACGCCCGGCGGTGAGATAGACCCTGTGTTTACATCGCCTGTCAGCGGCNCGACCGTTAATGTNGGTGTCACCGGCCTCGGTATCGAGCGTTCGGCTACAGTCACTGTTAGCGGTGCCGGANTTACGTCGGCTGTCGCGGTCACCGTGAGCGGCACAGGTTTCAGTGTCAACACAACCACATTGTCGGCCGATATGGTAAACAGCGGACGCGCCGCCGTGTCGGTAAGGTATCTGAGTGCNACCGAGGCTACCGGCAGCGGCGTGTTGACGTTNACTTCGGGCAAAGCCAAAGCTACCGTTAACCTGACGGCACGTGCNGTAGCCGGACTGCCTGCGACCGATGCTACTGACATCAGCGAGGACTCGTTTGTGGCTCACTGGTGTAATGTCGACGGCGATGGTGCTGTCTACAGTTTCATGCTCTATCTCAACGGNGANCCTGTTGCCGGGTATCCCGTCAAGGTGCCGGCCGAGGACGAAATGTATCGTGTGACCGGTCTTGAGTCGGGTGCGCACTACTCATACACGCTGTCATACGAAGGTGAGACATCAAATGTCATTGATGTGACAACCGCCATGCCNATACCTTCGATTCAGTTCCTGTTTGATGGCGAACTGGACTTTGTGGCTGCTCCCGGCGAGGCCAGCGAGATTGCCGAGCTGCTNCTGGATATCGATAACATCACAGGCGATATAGACCTGTCGGTATCAAAACCGTTCGAGNTGTCGGTCGACAAGTCGACATGGAGCCAGAATGTGATCCTTGCCGAGGGNGAGGAGCGTGTTTACATGCGCCTCGGTGCTACTGTCGAGGGTCGCTACACCACCGAGCTTGTTGCCCGTGCGGGCGATTACATCAATGACGATGTAGAGGTGAACGGAGTGGTCGTCGCTGTCACGGCGTTCTTCGAGGACTTTGAGTCGGGTGAAAAAGCTCCGGCATATACCGACGGTACTTATCAGGGCAACGCGGCGCTCTGGAATATTGTCAATGTGGCTGTCGATACACGTGACAAGGGNAAAGCATACGACGGCGACTGGGCGTGCTGNTTCGGTTCNAAGGNNGAGAGTAGCATCGCNACCGCNACNGCTATNACNGGNGGNATNGGNACGGTNTCGTTCATGGNNAANCTNTGGCCNGGTGATGCCGAGTCGAAAGTCAATGTCGAGTATTCGACCAACGGCANNGAGTGGACGTCGGCCGGCAGTGTGACTGTTGTTGGCGGAAGCTATAATAAATATACTGTGCCGGTCAATAAGTCGGGNATGCTCTATCTGCGACTTCACAAGGTGTCGGGCAAGCGTGTGCTCATNGATAATATCGAGGTGACGGCATATTCGGGCGTAGGTTCGGTNGCNGANCTNNANTATCACTCGTGGGACGCATTCTGCCGTGGCGGTGAACTCATTATTGAGAACGGACGTGCGGCCGGCGAGTTCCAGGTGTACGGTATTGACGGCGTGACNCGATTTGACGGCCAGCTCGGTGCCGGCGAGACTTCAATCAAACTTGAGCNNGGCTTGTATATCGTAGTCAGCGACGACTTCGCTCGCCGAGTGCTCGTGAAATAACTAATATTCCCAAACATTAAAATATATAGAACATTTTTTTAGATGAGAAAATGGCGTATTGAGGACAGCGCGGAGCTGTACAACATCAACGGCTGGGGCCGACAGTATTTTTCGATTAACGACCGCGGTCACGTAGTTGTGACTCCGCGCGAGGGGTATGCGTCGGTCGATCTGAAAGAGGTNATGGACGAACTTCAGGTGCGCGACATCACGGCTCCCGTTCTGCTGCGATTTCCCGATATTCTTGATAACCGTGTCGAGAAGATTTCGCGTTGTTTCAAGCTCGCCGCCGAGCAGTATAANTATACGGCCGAGAATTTTCTGATCTATCCTATTAAAGTCAACCAGATGCGCCCNGTGGTCGAGGANATNGTGACCCACGGTAAAAAGTTCAACATAGGTCTTGAGGCCGGATCGAAGCCCGAGCTTCATGCCGTGCTTGCCACCAATATCGTAGAGGACGCACTGATTATATGTAACGGCTATAANGACGCCAACTATATCGAANTGGCGCTGCTTGCCCAGAAGATGGGACGCCGCATATATCTTGTGGTCGAGAAGCTCAACGAGCTCAAGCTCATAGCCCAGATTGCNGATAANCTCGGTATAGAACCTAATGTGGGCATTCGCATCAAACTCTCGTCGTCGGGCTCGGGCAAGTGGGAGGAGAGCGGTGGCGACCAGTCGAANTTCGGTCTTAACTCGACCGAGCTGCTCGAGGCTATCGACTTCATGGAGAAGCGCGGAATGAAAAANAGTCTGAAACTGATACATTTCCACATCGGCAGCCAGGTGACCAAGATACGCCGCATCAAGAACGCGCTGCGTGAGGCAATGCAGTTCTACGTTCAGCTTTCAAAACTCGGNTTCAGCATCGACTTTGTCGATATAGGCGGTGGCCTCGGAGTCGACTATGACGGTACGCGCAACTCGTCGAGCGANAGTTCAATGAACTACTCGATACAGGAGTATGCCAACGATGCCGTGTACTCGCTNGTTGACGCATGTGAGAAAAACGATCTGCCTCAACCCAATATCATCACCGAGAGCGGCCGCTCGCTCACGGCTCATCACTCGGTGCTGATTACCGAGGTGCTCGAGACCACCTCGCTGCCCGCGATGAAAGATACTGAGGATATTCCCGAAGATGCACATGAACTCGTGCGCGAGCTGTATGACATCTGGGACAAACTCAACAGCACTTCGCTGTTCGAGAGCTGGCACGACGCGTTGCAGATAAGAGAGGAGGCTCTCGACCTGTTCAGCCTCGGNATTGTCGATCTCAAGACCCGNGCTATGGTCGAGAAACTGTTCTGGTCGATAGCCCGTGAGGTAGGCGAGATGGCTCAGAANATGAAGCANCCGCCGGAAGAACTGCGTAAGATTGCCAAACTGCTGCCTGATAAGTATTTCTGCAACTTCTCGCTGTTCCAGTCGCTGCCCGATTCATGGGCCATAGANCAGGTGTTCCCGATAATNCCGATTTCGCGCCTNGACGAGAAGCCAAGCCGCATGGCCTCGATACAGGATATGACGTGTGACAGCGATGGCAAGATAGCCAGCTTTGTCAGCGACCACGGTACGGCCTCGTCGCTGCCGGTTCATGCCATCAAGCCNGGNGAGCCTTACTATCTCGGTGTGTTCCTTGTGGGTGCTTATCAGGAGATACTCGGCGACATGCACAANCTGTTCGGCGACACTAATGCNGTTCACATTGATGTGTACAAAGACCGTTATGAGCTTGACCGCATCATTGACGGAGAGACGGTTGCCGAGGTGCTGGACTATGTGCAGTACAATCCCAAGAAGCTGGTGCGCAATGTCGAGACGTGGGTGACCAGNTCGATGAAGGCAGGCAAGATTACGCCCGAAGAGGGTAGGGAGTTCCTGAGCAATTACCGTTCGGGNCTGTACGGATATACCTATCTTGAACGNAACTGATTAATTGACGTCANGCTATGCGTTACTTCATGCAGTTGTCATACCGCGGNGCGCCCTATCACGGCTGGCAGTCGCAGCCCAACGCTGTGTCAGTCCAGTCGACGCTCGAGGACGCGCTCGGTAAGGTGTTGAGACGCCCGACNCCGATNGTNGGCGCNGGACGCACNGATGCCGGGGTGAACGCATCGATGATGCTCGCTCATTTTGATGCCGAACCTATTGCCGACAAAACGGCCATAGTGAGGGGCATCAACTCGATTGTGGGCAAGGATATTGCTGTCAGTGNCATACACGATGTGCCCGAGGANGCTCATGCTCGCTTCGATGCCACGTCACGTACTTATCACTATCATGCTGNGACCGAGAAGAATCCGTTCCTGTATCCTACTGTCTGGAAGGCTCCGGCCACGCTCGATTTTGACTTGATGAANGAGGCTGCCGAATTGCTCACCCGGGTTGACGATTTTACCTCGTTTGCCAAGCTGCATACCGATACTAAGACCAACATTTGTCGCGTATCGTACGCGCGCTGGGAGCCTTGGGGGCCTGGAAGGTATTGTTTTGTCATTACGGCCGACAGGTTCTTGCGCAATATGGTNCGTGCGGTTGTGGGTACGCTTGTCGACGTGGGTCGTCACAAAATCGATATTGCCGGATTTGAGCGTATAATCGCGACCAAAGACCGATGTGCCGCCGGAACTTCGATGCCGCCCGAGGCGCTTTTTCTGCATAGGGTAACTTATGATTTTCTGCCCGACCTCGTGGCTGCCCCCGAGCCATAGCTGTCAATAGCAGCGCCTGATGNGTGACATCGACCCTGTAGCCGGCAGTGAGAACGCGTTGGTCAGTTGGGTCAGGTGCTCATCGGCGCGGNGCGCATATACAGTGCCGATGGGGCAATCGGCCCACANTTCGCCCATGATGTAGTCGGACATGTACTCGTGTACNGCNGCAAAAATGTGTTGCCAGTTAATACACTTNGTGTCAGGAACGTCAAAAATGATGTCCATTGACTGCAACTCGTCAGGGACGAANNCAAATTCATCAGGTTTGATGGTGAAGTCCTTAACCCAGGACGACAGGTACAGGACGACGTTTCGGAGGGCTGATGTCATCGCCTGGTTGAGTGCAGGATTATCGTCGTCGGTGAGGTAGTGCATACCGGGATTGNGCATGTAGGCATGCAGTGCCGAGGTGGCCTGGACGCGGGCACGGACGANTTCGGGNGAAATTGAGATGATGTGTTCCATAGAAATTTGCTATATATAATTAATGTGTATAGTCGGATGGGAGGGGCATCATGCTGCGTGCTGTTGAGTGGTGGCTGCCGTTAAGCTTGTGATGCGGTAGTAGAGTGAGCGTGCTGTCGGTTCGGTAATATAGAATGACGGCGCGTCTTGGTTTTCGATAATCTCGATAAGCGCTCGCGCGCGGTTGCAGCCCGGGTGTCGGGTCATGTACTCGACTACGCGGCTTGCCAGATCAACCCACATTTGTTTTCGGAGGTTATTGATGTTTTTGGGAAGCCCGTTGCGATCTATGTATGTCAAGGTTTTGTAGGCTGTCTCGAAGCTGACATAGAAGCGTGGAGCACGGCCGCCTAAGACTTTCTTGATGAGTTGGTCGACAGTAGGCGGCTGGGGGCCGTCCCACTCGGCGTAGGCCCGGCGCACGGCTTTCATGAAGTCGATGTTGCGTTGCTGAAATGTGTGATTCATAGTGTGATGAGGTTTTAAATATTGTCGTGTTGTTAAAAATGCATGGCAAATATACAACACTAAATAGTCCAAAACGCCGCCCACCGTTGTTAAACAAGGTTAACAGGGCGAAAATTATGTCTGAGTGGCCTATCAGAATACTTGGATTGTCGAAAATTTGGATAATTACTGTCGTTATTTCAAAAAATTTTGAAAAACCTTATGTAATATTAAAAATCTTCATTATATTTGCGTGTTAATACGCGCAATGAGATTTGTGTCTCGTGTGAACAATTGGACAAATAAAGTTGAGTGTAGAAATAAATATCGAATAATCAATTAATTATCTCTCTTATATTTAAAGCTATGACCGATCGTCGTCAATTTTTGAAAAGTATGGCCATGATGGGCGCCGCAGCTGCCGCAGCCGCTCCCGTAGTACGTGCCGCTCAAGGTGTTTTACAAACAAACCCTTCTAAGATTATTATGCCGCCCAGTGCCGGTGACCTGTTGATCAAAAATGAAGGTCTGCCTATCACAGGTACCTTCCTTGATGAGATTTCTCATGATATTCCCCATCAGAACTGGGGCGAGAAAGAATGGGATCAGGATTTCCAGCACATGAAGGCTATCGGAATCGATACCGTCATCATGATACGTTCGGGCTACCGCAAGTTCATAACTTATCCGTCGCCCTACCTGATGAAGAAGCATGGTTGCTACAAGCCCTCGGTCGACACGCTCGATATGTTCCTGCGTCTGGCCGACAAACATAACATGAAATTCTACTTTGGTCTGTACGACTCGGGTCGTTATTGGGACACTCACGACATGTCGTGGGAGGTTGAGGACAACCACTACGTTATCGATGAGGTATGGGAGAACTATGGTCAGCACCACCCGTCGTTTGCCGGCTGGTACATCAGCGGCGAGATTAGCCGTGCGACCAAGGGCGCTATCGACGCATTCCACACCATGGGTAAACAGTGTAAGGACGTCAGCGACGGTCTGCCCACATTCATCTCGCCCTGGATCGATGGCAAGAAAGCCGCTATGGCAGCGAGCGCCAACCTCACCAAGGAAGACGGCGTGTCGGTTGCACAGCACGAGAAAGAGTGGAATGAAATCTTCGACGGCATTCATGACGTTGTTGACGCATGTGCATTTCAGGACGGTCACATCGACTATGACGAGCTTGACGCCTTCTTTGAAGTCAACAAGAAACTGGCTGACAAATACGGTATGCAGTGCTGGACCAACGCCGAGTCGTTTGACCGCGATATGCCCATTCGCTTCCTGCCCATCAAGTTTGATAAACTGCGCATGAAACTCGAGGCTGCCAAGCGTGCCGGCTATGACAAGGCCATCACATTTGAGTTCAGCCACTTTATGAGCCCCCAGTCGGCTTATCAGCAGGCCGGTCACCTGTACGATCGCTACAAGGAGTACTTCGGTATGGTCTAATCGGACAGGCCGCGAGTCAACTCCACATTAATAATATATAACCTGAATAACTGATGGGAAACGATCGTAGAGACTTTCTTAAAACGGCATTTGCCGCTGCGGGCGCTGTTGCGCTTGGCGGTGGAGTAGATGCTGCTGCGCGTGCGGCCATATCAGACAATGTAACGCCTGGCGCGAGCAACGGTCTCGTGATGCCCCCGCTGCCCAGTTTTAAGACTCCGGGCTGTATGGAGGGTATGCCTATTCACGCCACATTCCTTGACGAAGTGTCGTGGGACATACCTCATGCCAACTGGGGCCCCGAAGAGTGGGATCGCGACTTTGCCCACATGAAAGCGATGGGAATTAACACCGTCGTACTGATCAGAGCAGGTCTTGGCAAGTGGATTGCCGCACCGTTCGATTCGCTTGTAGGCAAGGAGGCGGTGATGTATCCGCCGGTCGATTTGGTTGAGATGTTTCTCACCCTCGCCGACCGCCACGACATGCGATTCTTCTTCGGCTTCTACGATTCGGGTTACTACTGGCACATAGGCGACTATCAGCATGAAGTTGATTTAAATCGCGCGCTCATCGATGAGGTGTGGGCCAAGTATGGTCATCACAAGTCGTTCCAGGGCTGGTACATGAGTCAGGAAGTGTCACGCCGCACACGCAATGTGTCAAAAATCTATGCCGAGCTTGGCCGTCACTGCAAGGATATCTCGGGTGGCCTCACAACCATGGTGTCGCCCTACATTCACGGAGTCAAGACCGACCAGGTGATGGGTGGCGACAAGGCTACTACAGTCGAGGAGCACGAGAAAGAATGGGACGAGATACTGGGCAACCTCGAGGGTGTGCTCGATATACTCGCTTTCCAGGACGGACAGGTCGAGTATGAGGAACTGTACGACTACCTTTGTGTCAACAAGACTCTCGCCGACCGCCACGGCATGCACTGCTGGACTAACGTCGAGTCGTTTGACCGCGACATGCCGATACGCTTTCTGCCCATCAAGTTCGAGAAGCTGCTGCAGAAACTCGACTGCGCGCGTCGCGCCGGCATGGAGGACGTCATCACGTTCGAGTTCAGCCACTTCATGAGCCCCCAGTCGATTTACCAGTCGGCCGGTAATCTCTACAACCGCTACCGCGAGCATTTTAATCTGGTTTGACCGCGCGGACTTAATAAATACAAATCTTGTTCAAATTTATTATAATGAGTAAAGAAACTGACTACAAATTCGGGTATATCCTCTTGCTGGCTGTCATTGCCGCCTTGGGTGGATTCCTGTTCGGCTATGACGAGGCCGTGATTTCGGGTACTGTTGACGAGGTGCGCCAGCAGTTCAATCTCGACGCCCTGATGAAAGGCTGGTTTGTGAGCAGCGCCCTGCTCGGTGCCATCTTTGGCGTTCTCGGCGGCGGTGCACTCAGCGACCACTTCGGCCGTAAGAACACAATGATTACTTCGGCCGCCCTGTTTGCCGTCTCGATGGTGGGTTGCGCGTTTGCCTCCAACTTCCCTATGCTCGTCGTGTTCCGCATGATCGGCGGTATGGGCATCGGTGTGGCATCGATTGTATGCCCCATGTACATCAGTGAGATTTCGGTGGCCAAGTCGCGCGGTATGCTCGTGTCGCTTTATCAGCTGGCCGTTACCATCGGTGTTGTAGGTGCCTATATTTCAAACTACTACCTGCTGCACTATGCCATTGATTCAGTGGCTGCTCCCGGCTATGAGGCCGGTACAGGCGGCTGGTCACAGTACATATTCGTCGACCAGTGGTGGCGTGGTATGCTCGGCGTCGGTGTCGTGCCTTCGCTCATATTCCTCATCGCCGTGCTGTTTATCCCCGACAGCCCCCGCTGGCTGGTGCTCAAGGGTCGTATTGACCGCGCCGAGGGTATCCTGACTAAAATTTACAACAATGTTGCCGAAATAAAGCGTCAGGTTGCCGAGACACTCGAAGTGGCTGCCAAGTCGACCGATGCCGGTTACAGCGCGCTCTTCCGTCCCGGAATCCGCACTGCCGTTATCGTCGGAGTCTGCATCGCCATGCTCGGTCAGTTCATGGGTGTGAACGCTGTTCTCTACTACGGCCCCGACATCTTCAAGGACGCCGGTCTGGGTCAGGGCGACGCCTTCTTCTATCAGGTGATTGTCGGTCTTGCCAACATGATCACCACCGTGCTCGCCATGTTCATCATCGACCGTGTGGGCCGCAAGGCGCTCGTCTACTATGGCGTCACCGGCATGATAGTGTCGCTGCTGCTTATCGCCGGCTACTTCCAGTGGCACGAGTCGATGGGTGTCGGCAGCATCTGGTTGCTCATCTTCTTTATCGCCTACATCGTTTGCTGTGCCGGTTCGATCTGCGCTGTGATCTTCGTTATCCTCAGCGAGATGTACCCGCTGGCCGTTCGTGGCGTCGCCATGTCGGTTGCCGGACTCGCCCTGTGGATTGCAACCTTCCTCGTAGGCCAGCTTACCCCCTGGATGCTCGAGAACCTTACACCGGCCGGAACATTCCTGTTCTTTGCCGTATGTTGCTTCCCCTACATGTGGATCATGTGGAAGAAGGTACCCGACACCACCGGCAAGAGCCTTGAGGAGATTGAAGAGTTCTGGCTCAAGGACGACATCAAACGCACTGCCCGCGACCTCGACAACAACTGATTGGACGGGCAGCCGGCATATTAGACAAGAATAAAATACACAAAATCAATTATATCACTTAAAAATTAGACAATGGCTGATTTTAAAGCACTTGCCAAGCAGTACAAGGACGAGCTGTTAGACTCGGTTCTTCCTTTCTGGCTTGAGAATTCAATCGACAAGGAGTGTGGTGGCTACTTCACATGCCTCAACCGTGACGGCAGCGTGTACGACACCGACAAATTCATCTGGCTCCAGGGCCGCGAGGTATGGATGTTCTCGATGCTTTACAACAAGGTAGAGAAAAAGCAGGAGTGGCTCGACGCTGCCATTCAGGGCGCCGAGTTTCTCAAAAAGTATGGCCACGACGGTAACTTCAACTGGTACTTCTCGCTCACACGCGACGGCCAGCCTATTGTCGATCCCTACAACATCTTCTCTTACACCTTTGCCACCATGGCATTCGGCCAGCTGGCCATCGCCACCGGCAACAAGGAGTATGCCGACATCGCAAAGAAGACATTCGACATCGTCCTGAGCAAGGTCGACAACCCCAAAGGCAAGTGGAACAAGCTCCACGCCGGTACACGTCCTCTCAAGAACTTTGCCCTGCCCATGATTCTCTGCAACCTCGCTCTCGAGATTCAGGATCTGCTCGACGAGGAGTTCCTGCAGCAGACCATCGACACCTGCATCAGCGAAGTCGAGCAGTTCGTTCGCCCCGAGCTTGACGGTCTTGTAGTCGAGAACATCGGTGTTGACGGCAACCTCGTCGACTGCTACGAAGGTCGCCACATGAATCCCGGTCACTCGATTGAGGCTATGTGGTTCATGATGGACCTCGGCAAGCGCCTTGGCCGTCCCGAGCTCATCGAGAACGCCAAGAATACCGCCCTCAAGATGGTCGAGTATGGCTGGGACAAGGAGTTCGGCGGCATATTCTACTTCATGGATCTCAAGGGCTTCCCCCCTCAGGAACTCGAGTGGGACCAGAAGCTGTGGTGGGTTCACATCGAGACTCTCATCACCATGATCAAGGGCTATCAGCTCACCGGTGACCCCAAGTGTCTTGAGTGGTTCGAGAAAGTACACAACTATGCCTGGGAGCACTTCAAAGATAAAGAGTATCCCGAGTGGTTCGGCTACCTCAACCGTCGCGGTGAGGTTCTCCTGCCCCTCAAGGGCGGTAAGTGGAAAGGCTGTTTCCACGTTCCGCGTGGCATGTACCAGTGCTGGCAGATTCTCGAAGAGATCGCATCGCGTCCCGAGAATGCTTGATTTATAGCGGCGTAACACGTACCGACCGACGGCCTTTGAGGCAGTCGGTCGTTCACGTGGCCGACTTATAACGATAATTAACAACTTTTTTACAATAAATCGACCGGCCTCTACGTAATAACGGTGAGGCTTACCACCAAACCAAATTTCGCTACTTACATTTAAACAATCAAAATCAATTATCTTCTTACCACAAAACAAGGTAAGGGTCGCTATAGCGACTCACCGCATCATTATCTTAAAGTATATCATACAAAAACTACAATTATTAAAACTTTATATTAATGGGAAAAGAAAGCAAATCAACCCCGACAGGCATCTTCAGACGCCTATCGCTATGGGTGGTTATGATGTGTGTTGGCACTGTAGCGGCCTTTGCACAGATTACCGGTACCGTAGTCGACAGCAATGATGATCCCCTGCCCGGCGTTTCAGTCCTTGTAAAAGGTACACCTGAAGGCGTAGCTACCGATATCGACGGTAACTATACCATTAACGCAAGTTCAAATGCCACCCTGATTTTCCGTTACATCGGAATGAAGCAGGAGGAAGTCAAAGTCAATGGCCGCAAGGTGGTCAATGTCACCTTGTATGAGGACGACAAAACTCTTGACGAGGTTGTTGTCGTTGGTTATGGTACACAGAAGCGTGGTGCCGTTACCGCCGCCGTGTCGACCGTGTCGAGCAAGGAACTCCTCAAGGCTCCTACCATGACTATGTCAAACGTCCTCGGTGGTCGTGTAGCAGGTATCGCAACCGTTCAGACTTCGGGTCAGCCCGGTGCCGACGGCGCTTCAATCACACTGCGTGGTCAGAGCAACGTTGTGTATGTTGTCGACGGTGTTCGCCGTACATACGATGACTTCAACCAGATTGATCCTAACGAAATTGAGTCGGTATCAGTGCTTAAGGACGCATCGGCAGTAGCTGTTTACGGTCTTGACGCCACAGGTGCCATCATCGTGACTACCAAACAGGGTAACGACGAGAAAACCTCTATCAACTATACAGGTACGTTCGGTTGGAGCCAGAATGCCCTCCAGCAGACCTGGCTTGACGGACCCGGCTATGCATACTGGTATAACCGTGCTTATGCGCTCGATAATGACCTCGAGTGGGGCCCCGACTGCCAGCCCGTGTTCACTAACGAGATGGTCAACAGCATGCGTCTCGGTACCAACGGCTGGGGCAATACCAACTGGTATGACAAACTGTGGGGCACAGGTACCCGTACATCACACAACGTGAGTGCTTCGGGTGGTAACGAGAAATACAAATTCTTCGTTTCAATCGGCTACCTCCGTGAAGACGGTAACCTCAAGAACTTCGACAATTCACGTTACAACCTGCGTTCAAACATCAACGCCAAGATTACCAAAAATCTGACTCTTGATGTCGGCGTTTCGGGTCGTGTTATCGACCGTCACGAGCCTTATATGAGCGCTAACCCTGACGATTACGAGAATATTCCCGAGCAGATTGTACGCTCGCTTCCGTTCCTGCCCGAGTACACAACCTACGACGGCAAGACCTATCCCGTAGGCTCATGGGGCGGCAATGTGCTCATTGCTACTCCAAATGCGGCTCTCGAGAACTCGGGCTATGATAAGACCAACACTACTGTTGTGTCATCTAACCTCTCGCTGCGGTATGACGCGCCCTTCCTCAAAGGATTGTACTTTAAGTTCCTCGGTGCTTATGACGCTTCATTCACCAACGTCAAGCAGCTGACTACTCCTTATCAGTTCATTCGTGGTCGCTATGACACAAGCACCATCGGTCAGCCTTCGCCCGTATATGGTAAGAATGGTGACGGTGTTCCCGAGTATAGTGAGCAGCCCGGTAACGTAGGTATCATCGAGAGTACTGCACGTTCGTACTCAGTCACAAGCCAGACATCAATCGGTTATAACAATGCTTTTGGCGACCACAATGTAGGTATCCTCGCTCTTGCCGAGACTCGCGAAAGACGTGCACACTCTATGGGTGTTACAGGCTATGGTCTTGACTTCATCTCGCTTGACGAGCTCAGTAACCTAACCAACGTTGGTATTGACGGTACCACCAAGAACCCCAGTCCTGTTGGTAACACTCAGCATAGCCGTGTCGCCGGTTTTGTATTCCGTGGCAACTATAACTATGCCGATAAATACTTTGCCGAGTTTACTTACCGTTATGACGGTAGCTACCTCTTCGGCGGTATGAACGAGCGTTGGGTTGGTCTTCCCGGTGTATCACTTGGTTGGCGTATCGACCGTGAGAAATTCTTTACAGCCGATTGGGTCAATAACCTCAAGATCCGTGTTGGTTATGGCCAGACAGGTTCTACCTCAGGTCTGCCTGCTTTCCAATGGCTCAACACGATGACGGTTGCTCGTAAAGCACTCATTATTGGCGATGTTACGTCATCTTACATATATCCCTATACTATCGGAAACCCGACCCTCAAATGGTCAACATGTGATAACTATAACATTGGTGTAGACGCATATTTGTGGAACGGTTTGCTCAATATTGAGGCCGATGCGTTCTATAAATATGAACACGACATACTCTCATCTGTAACAGGTTCTTATCCTCCGTCAATGGGCGGTTACTACTATAGCTCGGCCAATGCCAATGCTATTGATTACCGCGGTTTCGACTTTACGTTCTCTCACACCAATCACATCGGTAAGTTCGGTTATGGTGCAAAGCTCATATTATCGTATGCCTATGCCCGTTGGGTCAAATATGCAGGTGACTCGCCCAACCTTCCCGAGTGGCAACGTCTCGCCGGCAAGCAGGTTGGTGTTAAGCGCGGTATGATTGCCGAGGGTCTCTACCAGTCATGGGAAGAGATTGCCGAGAGTCCTACATCGGCTCAGATGGTGCGCCCCGGTTATATCAAGTATAAAGACCTCAATGGCGACGGTAAGATTGTTGCTCCCTCATCAGGTGCATGGGGCGACGACGACGGTTACTTCGGCAAGAGCCACACTCCCAAGTATACCGGTTCACTCGACCTGAACGCCAACTGGAACGGCTTCGACTTCGACATGATGTGGGCCTGGGGTCTTGACTGTGAGGTTGCACTCACCGGTCTCTACACTCAGTCAGGTGCAGCTCACTCGGGCGTACAGGACCACACTTCGTTCACACGACCCTTCTATGAGGGTGGTAACTCACCCATCTATCTCGTAGAGAACGCATGGACTCCCGAGAATCCCGGTGCCGAGTTCCCCCGTCTTGAGGCTACAATGAGCTACTCTAATAACAACGGTTACGCTTCGTCACTCTGGTACCGCAACGGTAACTATCTGCGTCTGAAGACAGCCCAGGTAGGCTACACATTCCCCACCCGTTGGGTTAAGCGTGCCGGTATCACCCGTCTGCGTCTCTATGCCGAGGGTTACAACCTGCTCACATTCAGCGGTCTCAACAAATACAATATCGACCCTGAGTCGCCTTCTGTTAACAACGGTTATTATCCCCAGCAGCGCACATTTGCTGTCGGTGTAAACTTATCTTTCTAATAACTACCCAACAATATGAAAATGACAATGAAAACAACATATAAATTCATGGCCATAGCATTGTTAGGTGCATCGCTCACCGCTTGTAATGGCTGGCTCGACGACATTGATAACTCATCGAATCTCGACGAGACGGTGGTATGGGACACTGAGGCGCACGTAGACATGCAGGTTAACCAATTTTACACCTTCATTAACTCGTGGGGCTTCTTTGCCGGTGGCGAGTTTGGTGGTAACCTCACCGAGGCTTTGTGCGACGTATTCAAATACAACCACTCGGCTCTTGGCGTACGATGCGCCCAGGCTTATCAGTATGCTACCCAGTACAACTACATGGGCCCCAACCAGAACTCCCTCAGCGGTTGGTCAACTGTTTATACACAGGTGCGCTATATCAATCAATTTATGGCAAGTATGAAGAAGTTCTCTACTTTCAGCGATGAGCAGAACCTTATATGGGAGGCTCAGGCACGCTTCTTCCGTGCTTATGCTTACTTCCACCTTGCCAAGCGATATGACGGAGGCATTATATACGATTTTCTGCCTGATGGCCCTGACAAAGCAATGTCAACTGCCGAGGAGCTTTGGGATTTCATCGAGGCCGATCTTGACTTTGCAATCGAGAATCTCCCCTCTCAGTGGGACTCAGCAAACAGTGGCCGCATAGATGCAATTATGGCTCAGGCATTCAAGAGCCGTGCTATGCTCTATGCTGAGCGCTGGCAGTCGGCTTACGATGCAGCCGACGCTGTAATCAAGTCTAACCGTTATGACTTGATGCCCGCCTATGCCAATGCATGGAAAGGTACCAATAAAGAATCTATCATTCAGTTCAAGTTCAACGCGCTCGATGGCCCGTATAATGATTTCGACACCTATTATGCTCCAGTGCTCGCTAACAACCGCTTCTCAACCGGTTCATGCGGTGTCCCCACCCAGGAGATGGTCGAGACATTCGAGGCTAAGGACGGTAGCGAAATTGACTGGACTCCCTGGCACGATGGTACTGCAACCACCACACCTCCCTACGATCAGCTCGAGCCTCGTTTCGCGGCTACTGTAGTTTATCCCGGTTCAACCTGGCAGGGTGCGGTGATGGATAACAGTGTTGACGGTGTTAACGGTGTATTCCAGGCTTATGGCGACGGTGCATACCTGTGGAATAAGACCTGTACCGGTTACTTCCTCCGCAAGCTCGTAGACGAGTCTCACACCGATCTCACCAATACCCGTGGTGGTCAGACAATGGTAGTTCTGCGTTATGCCGAGGTTCTGCTCAACAAGGCCGAGGCTGCTTATCGACTTCACAAGTCGCCCGAGGAGTATCAGGATCCTATGAATAAGGTGCGCGCCCGTGTAGGTCTGCCCGCCAAGATGTCGGTTAACGAAAGATGGTTTGACGACTATCGTCGTGAGCGTAAGGTCGAGCTCTCTTACGAGAACCACCTCTATTGGGACATGCGCCGCTGGAAACTTGCCCACGTCGAGTACAACAACTACCGTTGCCACGGCTTCCGCATCGAGAACGGTGAGTACGAGTATGTTGAGGTTGACCTTGACGATCGCGTGTTCAATCCCAAGACCTACGTGTTCCCCATTCCTTACAGCGAGGTTGTCAACAATAGCCTTGTCAACCAGTATGAACAATGGCAGTAATAAATCGTAAAAGACAGTAAACTATCATGAAGACCAAGATATTATCATTAATGACCGTCGCCGGCATGGCACTCCTTTTCCAGGGGTGTCATGACCCCGAGGTTGTCCCTTCAAACGGTGATGCGAAGGGCATTCTGGCGCTGACCGCTAAGATTGTTGGCGACGATTCGTCAGACAATAACTTCAGTGGCGTTATCGACTACGACGCTCAGACTATTCTCGTACGTTTCACCCAGACCTATCCTGTTGCCACTGATAACCCCCTCGATCCCGACTTGATCAAGAACGTGCGTCTTACTGCCGCTCTTGCAACCAACGCCACCATCGAGCCCGCGTTGACAACAATGGATCTTTCAAAGACAAACTACATCACTGTTACCAACGCTCAGGGTGTCAGAAAACGCTATTCAGTACATGGTGAGATACTTCCCTACTGGGAGTCGAGCGTCGTTGATATGACTCTCGATTCGGGTGTCAGCTGTATTGTCGACAATGAACAGCACGTCATCACGCTGCTCACTGCCGAAGATGACCTCGAGCCCCAGACGGCCACCTTTGAGGTATCGCCCCACGCTACTATCGTGCCCGATATCACGACTACTCCTTTTGACTTCGATGCTGAAGATGCTACCATCACAGTAATCGCTGAGAACGGAGTCGACAAGACCGAGTACACCTTCGCTAAGGGTGAGCCCAACCGTGTTCAGTTCGGATTCCGCGAGGGTTCACAGCAGCTCCTGTGGGTTAAGAAGTGGAACGAGGCCGGTTACACCCTGCGCGACAAGCAGACCGGTTTTGGTGTTACCAACGACTACCTCATTCTTAACGAGGTAGGCAACATGCAGGCAGTAGTGCTCGACGCCAAGAAAGGCACTGACACAGGTCTGCGTCTCGACATGGGTATCATACCCACCGGCATGAACTACAACATGACCAGCGATAACGCCGGTAACATCATCGTCAACTCTAAGTACGGCGATAAGGAGTCTCTGTTCAAAATATGGGTGTTCAAGGGCCTTGACGATCCCGGAACTTTGCTCCTTGACCAGAGCGTATATGGCGCCGGCGACCGTGTATCGGTTTACGGTGATATCACCAAAGACGCTGTCATCACTACCACTCTCAGCGGTACCAGCCTGCAGGCATGTCGTTGGTTTGTTAAAGATGGTGTGCTCGGCAAGTCTGAGGTTATTACCCTCGGCGGAATCGGTTCTACACCTTGGGGCAATGCCGATCTCGCTTGTACCAGCGCTACATCTAACACCGCCGATATCTACGGCGCAATCTATGCTACGGTTAACGGTAAGCGTGGTCCCGCCCTCTTTGATGGCACTACATTTGCAGCCAAGGCTGTTGGTCTGCCCAACACCAAGAAGCGCGATACCGAGGCTGACGGTGGCCAGTCTGATGCCGGTAACTGGATTATGAATGCTTGTGACTATGTCGAGTTCAACAAGAACAAATATTTGTTCCACAACTCAGTCAACACCTTCACTTGGGGTGAGAACGACATGTTGTTCCTTATCGATGTATCGGGTGGTGATCTCACCAACGAGTGTATCGACTTCAACCGTGCTCCCGTTCGCATCAACCACCAGTACGGTGCTATGATGGCACAGGGTGTAGGTGTTGGCGCTAACGGTAACGATGCCCGCCTATGGGTCGACGAGAACGGATTCTTCATGTACGGCTACTTCCTCTACACTAATGGTTATATCGGATGTTTCCGTGTTGATTGTATCGATAAGTAAAACAATTCATTCGTATGAAATTTAACAAGATATTCAAGACAATGCTTGTGGCTCTCGGAGCCACAAGCATCATCTCACTGACAGGTTGCAGTGACGACGACTGCCCCAACTATTGGGACGATTTCTATGGTGCTCCCGAGACTACGCCCTCGGTTCCTTCTGAGAAACCGGCCTATATTTGGGTTGATGCGGCTGCTAACTTCCCCAGTGTAGCTAACAGCAAGGAAGGTATTGCACGTTATGTTAAGCAGGCTAAAGATGCTGGCTTTACCGACCTGCTTGTAGATGTTCGTCCCACCAACGGTGACGTCCTGTTCAAGACAGACCTCGTTGACCAGGTAACAACTCTTTACACCTGGCAGCGCATCGTCGAGGAGAAGACCTCACGCTTCCTTCCCACTACCCGTACCGAGTCGTGGGACTACCTCCAGGCCTGGATTGACGCTGCCCATGCCGAGGGTCTCCGTGTTCACGCGGCCCTCAACACCATGTTGGGTGGTAACTATATCAATAATGGCATGATTGCCCCCGTTGGTTATGGTATGGTGTTCCGTGATCCCTCAAAGCGTGACATGGTTAACACTATCAATTACACCGACCCCGAGACCGGCGAGAAAAAACTCGTCAACCAGATGGACTTAACTACAGCCGGCGAGCGTTTCTTCAATCCTCACCACCCCGAGGTACAGAAACTCATTCTCGGTCTTGTTGAGGACGTGGCCAAGTATCAGGATCTCGACGGTATCGTGCTCGACCGCGGTCGTTTCAAAGACTGCACCACCGACTTCTCNGACCTCACCCGCGGTCTCTTCGAGGAGTATATCGGTACAAAACTGACCAACTGGCCCGATGATGTTATGCCCCTCGGTGCATCGGAGGTTCCCACATCTAACTTCCCCAAATATTACAAGGAGTGGTGGACATTCCGTGCCCAGACCATGCACGACCTCGTTGAGGCATGTGCCGCCAAGGCTCACGAGACTCACCCCGGTATCTCGTTCGGNTGCTACGTTGGNGCTTGGTACGGTTCATACTATCAGAATGGTGTAAACTGGGCGTCACCTGAATATGACGTGCGCACTGTCAGCTCGGGTGCGAGCGTATGGTGTAACGGCAAGTACATTGCCACCGGTTATGCCGATCACGTTGACCTGCTCATTCTCGGTTGCTATGCCAAGCCCAATACCGTCTTCGGTACCGCCGACTGGACATCTCAGGGATTCGCCATCAACGGCATGTTGCGCGTTAAAGGTGCTACCACTGTTGTAGGTGGTACTGACTTCGGTAACTATCCCACCGAGAACCACGACTATCTTGACAGCACACTCCCCGACTGGAACAAGGTTGACTTCCTGCGTGCGGCTTATGATGTTGTAGGTGCTTGCCGCGATGCAATGGACGGCTTCTTCCTCTTTGACATCTGCCACCTTCAGGGTTCACCCGAGTATTGGACCTCTGTCACAAAAGCTCTACACAACCAGCCCTTCGATAGCGACGACGCCGCCGATGAAGATGCTGCCGAATAATACATCTGACAACTAATCTATTATGCCCCGCGCTGCGCATCACAATGCTGCGCGGGGCTTCTTCCATCTCATCAGTCACATTTATCTAAAACCAACTTATATGAAACTGATCCTGTCACTCTCTCTTGCACTCATTTCATCGATGACCGCCATGTCGGCCGACATCTATGGTACCGTACGCTCAGGCAAGACTCCCCTGGCCGGCGTAACCGTCAGCGACGGATACAACTGCACCGTGACCGACGCCAACGGCATCTTCCAGCTCAAAGCCAGTCCCGATGCCAACTACGTGAGCGTTTCTACTCCGTCGGGTTACCTCCCCCCGGTTGATTCGCTCAATCACCCCCTTTTCTACAAACCGCTCACAGCAGCCGACAATTACTACGACTTTGATCTNGTGAAGAATCCCCGCGACGACAAACGTCACATCTTCATGGCTCAGGCCGACATTCAGGTTGTTGCCGAGGAAGAACTCTGCGAATATGACGAACAGGTTGCTCACGCACGCGAGCACATCAAGTCGCTCGGTGACGATGTCGACGTCTTCGGTCTCGACTGCGGTGACATTGTCGGCGACCACCCCGAGCTCTATCCCTCGGCCCTCAAACACCGCGCCGGCTTCGGCTTCCCTATTTACCACGTCATGGGCAACCACGACGAGCAGTATTATGGCCGCACACACGAGACCTCGCAGCGTCGTTTCGAGTCACACTTCGGCCCCAGCAACTACTCGTTCAACCGCGGTAATGTTCACTACATCGCTGTCGACAACTGTTTCTACATTGGTCGTGACTACTTCTACATGGGCTATATCGACGAGCGCACCTTCCGCTGGCTCGAGCAGGATCTCGCCAACGTACCCGCCGGTACACCCGTTGTATTCTTCATGCACATTCCGCTGAAGAACGAGGCCGGTACACAGCCCTTCCGCTACGACGGCCGTTCGGTAGCCGAGGAGACTGTCAATGCCAACCATCTCATCGAGCTCCTCAAACCCTACAACGTGCACATGATTACCGGCCACATGCACTGGAACCGCAACGTCGAGCACGCCGACAACCTCTATGAGCACAACACCGCGTCGGGCTGTGGCCTGTGGTGGCAGACCAAGGAGTGTGAGGACGGTACTCCCCGTGGATATGGTATTTACAAAGTTAACGGCAACGACTTCGAGTGGTACTACATGGGTGCCGGTCATGACCGCGACTACCAGATGCGCGTCTACCTGCCCGGTGCTACTCCCGAGGCTCCCGAAGACGTTGTAGCCAACGTATGGAACGCCGACTCTCAGTGGAAAATCGAACTCCTTGAGGACGGTGTGCCCGTAGCCGAGATGACACAGTTCGTGGCCCGCGACCCCTACACCGTGTCGCTTATCGCCGACCGTTCTAAACTCAAATACTCATGGACATCGGCATCGGCCAACCCCCACATGTTCCGTGCCCGTCCCGTTAACCCCAACGCCAAGATTACCGTTCGTGCAACCGACCGTTTCGGCAACGTTTACGAGTCAGCACCCACAGTGATAGAGTAATAACATGCGACGGCTGTCACTGATACTGTCACTCGCCCTGGTGGCGCTCACCGCGCTTGCCGGTGGCCGTGCACCCAAGAATAATATAATGTGGCTCGACCTGTCGGGCATGTGGACTCGCTTCACATGCCCTGACACGGTCGATTACTATATGGACAAACTCGTCGAGTGCGGCTTCAACACCGTCGTCATCGACGTGCGCAACACCGGCAGCTCGGTCGGCTACAAGAGCGACATCGCACCGCGTCTGCTCGACTGGAAAGGTGTCCGCATCGATCCCTCCTACGACTATCTCGATGTGGTGCTCAAGTCGGCCAAGTCACGCGGCCTCACGGCCTATGCGGCCTTCAATATCTTCTGCGAGAGCTATCCCTGGTTTGTGCGTGGCGGCGGTATTCTCGCCGGCGACACCCTCGCCTGGCGCTCTCACAACTACGTCCCCGGCAAAGGCATAATCCCGGCCCCCGAGAACGAAGGCCCCGGCACAGCGTTCTGCAATCCCGCTCTCAAACAGGTGCGTGACTACGAACAGAGCCTGCTGCTCGAGTGTGCGTCGCGCTATCCCGTTGACGGTATTCTCGTCGACCGTTGCCGCTACGACAACATCACCAGCGACTTCTCGCCCGAGAGCCTGCGCCAGTTTCAGGAGTATGCCGGCGTCAAGGTCGACCGCTTCCCCGAGGACATCTATGAGTGGGTCGAGCGCCCCGACGGCACATACGACCGTGTCGAGGGCCCCTACTTCAAGCAGTGGCTCGAGTGGCGCGCATCGGTCATCTACAGCTTCTTTGCCGACACACGGGCCAAGCTCAAGGCCATCAGCCCCGACCTCAAATTCGGAGCCTACACCGGCGCCTGGTATCCCAGCTACTACGAGGTAGGCGTCAACTGGGCCGGCCCCGAGTATGACCCGTCCGAACATTTTGACTGGGCCACCCCGCGTTACCGCGAGTATGCGCTCGCTCCGCTGCTCGACCTCTACACCAACGGCAACTACTACAAGTGCATCTCGCTCGACGACTATTACCGCTCGAACGGCCTGGTCAAGAACGAGACCGACTCGCGCTGGCAGACGGGCGACCACCTGTGTGTCGAGGGCGCCTGCCGCTACAGCCGCATGCTCCTCGGCGACCGTCCGTTTCAGGGCGGCCTATATGTGGTCGACTACGACACCGACGTCAACGAGTTCAAACGTGCCGTCGAGATGAACATACTCGAGAGCGACGGCGTGATGGTGTTCGAGCTCGCCCACATCATACGCACAGGGTGGTTTGATGCCCTGCGTGACGCTGTCATGACGGCCATGGAGAAATCCGCCAATATTGAAAATTAATCAGACTTTCAACCAACAAAAGCTTATATCAATGAAATCATTCCGCGCTGACTCCCTCGATGCCATGCGAGGCCTCACAATTGCCATGATGGTATTGTGCGGAACAATAATCAACTGGGTGCTTCCCTACTGGAACTCCCACTGTCAGGTTCCGCCCAATGTCGGTTTCGACCCCTCGATCTACGGTATCACATGGGTCGACCTCGTGTTCCCCTTCTTCCTGTTTTCAATGGGTGCCGCCATGCCCTTCTCGGTAGGCAGCCGTATGTCTCGCGGCACACGTCGCCTCACCATCATGTTCGAAGGCCTGTGGCGTGGCATCAAACTCGCTTTCTTCGCCATCTTCATTCAGAACTGCTACCCCTGGGTTCTCGGCGGCTCGCTCGGACACCCCGCCGACCCGCAGATATGGGGCATAACCATCGGCGCCTTCTTTGTCATGTTCCTGCTGTTCAGTCGTCTGCCAGGCAATCCATCTCGTCTGGTGCGCACAGCCGTTCCAGTTTTGGGCCTCATCATCGCCTGCTTCATCATGGGCTGGGCCGAGAGCCACGTCGAGCTTTCAGAGCAGTTCATGTCGACATCGCCGAGCAAGTTCGCCATCTTCGACGCTCATCTCGACGGCATTCTCTACAAGAGCAACATCATTATCCTGTTGCTCGGCAACATGGCCTTCTTTGGCGTTGTAATCTATGTTCTCACCATGGGCAAACCGATAGCGCGCCTCGCTATTCTNCCCTTCCTCATGGCCATACTGCTGTGTAAGAACGCCGACGGTTCATGGCAGCAGGCCGTCTACAACTGGTCGCCCTTTGCATGGCTCTACCGCTTCGAGTTCCTCAAGTATCTCTTTGTCGTCATACCCGGTACCATCGCCGGTGANTACCTGCGCGCCTGGATACTTGCAGGCGGCGCCAAGGAGNACTCTGACCGCACACACCGTGCCGTCTCGACAGCTATGGTCGCTATCCTGTCGCTCGCGCTCATCGTTGTCAATGTCACCCTGCTTTATGGCCGNCATCTGGTCGAGAACCTCTACATCAGCGTCATTCTGACCTCGCTGGCGGTTTACTTCGCCCACCGCATGCCGTCTGACCGCAAGATACTCAGCCATCTCGTCAAGGCCGGTGCGTTTGCCCTCATACTCGGCCTCTTCTTCGAGGCATTCCAGGGCGGTATACGCAAGGACGACCCAACATTCAGCTACTATTTTGTCACCACCGGCCTGGCGTTCTACTGCCTCGCTCTGCTTGTCATCGTCTGCGACCTCTATCGTTGGCGCACGCTCACAGCTCCGTTCACTCTCGCCGGCAAGAACCCGATGATTGCTTACGTAGCTCCGACAATGCTTATTTTCCCGGTAATGAACCTCCTGGGCATCGGTGATTCGCTCACTCCGTTCTGGGCCTCTACATGGTACTGGGCATGGGCACGTGGCATCTTGTTCACCGCTATCTCTATTGCTGTAGCCGGCGGCTGCTCTAAACTCAAACTTTATTGGAGAACTTAACATTCATATTACCACATCATGAAAAAATTACTTTCATCACTGCTTGTTTTCTCAGCCATGTTGGCTGCCAACGGCGCCGACATCAAGTGGCACTCGGCCGACTCGCTCCCACTCTTAGGCAAGGGAGTCGATGATGCCGTTACATCGACACGCTATCAGCGCCTGCCCGACTCGCTCAAGACCAAGGTTAAGCGCGACGCCGTCTACTATCTCAGCACCCAGCCTGCAGGTATGGCCATTCGCTTTGCCAGCGACGCCCCTGCCATCAACGTCAAGTGGAACTCGCTCTACAAGGTCGAGATGAACCACATGACACCCACCGGCATTCGCGGTCTCGACCTCTACACCATGCTCCCCGACTCGTCGTGGACATTCGTCAACTCGGCTCGCCCCGATCTCTACAGCAAGTCGTCAAATACCAGGGTAATCGGTAACATGGAGCCCGTAATGCGCGAGTACATGCTCTATCTCCCCCTGTATGACGGCATCGACAGTCTCTACATAGGCATCGACGGCGACTACACCCTCAAGGCTCCCGCCATCTCGCTCCCCGAGGTCGAGAAGCCTATCGTGTTCTACGGTACCAGCCTGCTTCAGGGTGCATGCTCGTCGCGTCCAGGCATTGCCCACACCAACCAGATTGCCCGTCGCCTCAACCGCCAGACCATTAACTTCGGTTTCAGCGGCAACGGTCAGCTCGACCTCGAGGTTGCCGACGTCATCGCCGCCATTCCCGATCCCTCGATGTACGTGCTCGAGTTCGTGCCCAATGTTAACGAGGAACAGATCGATACGCTCATGATACCATTCGTCGAGATTATCGAGAAAGCCCACCCCGGCATACCTATCCTCTTTGTCGAGGATCCGCAGTTCCCCCACGGCCGCTTCGACCGCAACATGCGCCACGAAATTGACTACCGCAACTACCTCATGAAGCAGAAGTATGACCAGCTCGCCGCCCGTTATCCCAACCTCCACTTCCTGTCGTCGGCCGACATCACCGGTCACGACAACGAGGCCTACATCGACGGCATTCACTTCACCGACCTCGGCTTCATTCGTTACTCCGATATTCTCGAGCCTATCTTGCGCAGCATTATAGAGCCCGTTGTTAATAACGACACAAAATGATGAAACGCCTGCTCACATCATTTGCCGTCATTGCTTTGACAGTGTCGGCAGCCGTTGCAGGCGTCAAGTGGCATTCGGCCGACACACTCCCACTTCTTGGCAAGTGTGTCGACCATGCCTCTACCTCCCTGCGTTATCAGCGCATACCCGACTCACTCCAGTCACAGGTCAAGCGTCCCTACCTGTTCACGCTCGGCAAGAACTCGGCCGGCATGGCCCTGCGTTTCCGTAGCGACTCACCCTCAATACACGCCCGTTGGAAGTCAGTGTTCTCAAACAAGATGAACCATATGACCCTTACCGGTACCCGCGGTCTCGATCTCTACATGTTGCAACCCGATTCGACCTGGACATTTGTCCAGTCGGCCCGCCCCGACATATATAAAGCCGACACCGAGACCTGTGTCATCACCAACATGGAGCCCGCCATGCGCGAGTACATGCTCTACCTGTCGCTCTATGACGGCGTCGACAGCCTATACATCGGTACCGACGACGGCTATGGCCTTCAGCAGCCCGCCGTGTCGCTTCCCGCCGCCGGCGACCCCATTGTCTTTTACGGCACCAGCATCTTGCAGGGCGGTTGTGCAAGTCGTCCCGGCATGGCCCATACCAATATCCTTAGCCGACGTCTCAACCGCGAGGCAGTCAACCTCGGCTTCAGCGGCAACGGCCAGCTCGATCTCGAGATAGCCCGCCTTATAGCCGCCACACCCGATCCCTCGCTTGTGGTGCTCGACTTTGTGCCCAACGTCAACTACGAGCAGATTGACACCCTCATGGTGCCCTTTGTCGACATCATCAGGCAATCACACCCCACAGTGCCTATTCTCGTACTCGAAGACCCCGATTATCCCACCAAGCGCTTCGACACCACCGTCAAGCAGCCTTGTGACAACCGTCGCCGTCTCTTGCGCGAGAAGTTTGACATGCTCCAGGCCCGCTACGGCAACATGTACTACCAGCCCACAGTGCCAGGGATGCTCGGTAAGGACGCCGAACAGTCGGTTGACGGTATCCACTTCACCGACGTCGGTTTCCTGCGCTACAGCGATGCACTACAACCCATAATACAATCAATTCTCTCCACACAATAATGAAACACCTTCTCATCTCTCTTACAATCATCTTCGCCTGGGCCATCAGCGCCCGTGGCGAAGTTGTTTGGCATTCAAGCGACTCACTCCCGCTGCTCGGCAAGTGTGTCGACGACTCCTCCACCTCAGTTCGTTTCCAACGCCTGCCCGACTCGCTCCAGCACAAGGTCAAACGCCCCGCTCTCTATGGCCTCGGGCGCCACTCGGCCGGCATGGCCGTGCGCTTCGCCAGCGATGCCCCCGCCATACACCTGAAGTGGAAATCAATCTTCAAGAGCGGCATGGAGATAATGACCCCCACGGGCGTGCGCGGACTCGACCTCTACATGTTGCAGCCCGACTCGACCTGGACATTTGTCAACACCGGCCGTCCCGACCTCTATAACCACGTCACCGAAGCCTGCGTCATCGACAACATGGAGCCCCACATGCGCGAATACATGGTCTACCTGTCGCTCTATGACGGCGTCGACAGCCTCTATGTCGGCGTCGACGGCGACTACCATGTCTCCCGTCCCCACATCGCGCTGCCCGAGGTTACAAAGCCCGTCGTCTATTACGGTACCAGCCTCGTACACGGCGGCTGTGTACAGCGTCCCGGCATGAGCCACACCAACCAGCTGCGCCGTCGACTGCAGCGCGACGTCATCAACCTCGGCTTTGGCGGCAACGGCCAGCTCGACCTCGAGATAGCCGACGTCATAGCCGCCACCCCCGATCCCGGACTCATCGTGCTCGACTTCGTGCCCAACTGCTCGTCGGGTCAGATTGACACCCTCATGATACCATTTGTCGACATCGTGCGCGCCGCTCACCCCCAAGTGCCCATCTTGTTCATCGAGTGCCTCAACCACCCTCGCTGTCAGTTCGACACCTACATGCGCGACGCCACCGCCCGTCACAACGCCATGATGCGGCGCCGTTATGACGACCTCACAGCCAAGTACGACAACCTGCACTACCTCCACGCTGCAGGTCTCATCGAAGGCAACGAACACACCGTCGACGCCCTCCATCTCACCGACTACGGCGCCACCATGTTCGCCGACTCCCTCGAGCCCGTCTTCCGCTCCCTCCTCATGCCCTGACATCACTTCATGATGAACATATAATATTGCTGTCTGATAAATTTTGACTGATATGTCTCTTTTTATCGACAGCAATATTTTATTTTTAGTAACTTTGCGTTCATGGGTATACAGCGAACGTTAATGATATGGCTGGCTATCACCTTAGTGGTAATGTTTTTGTTGCCTTTTGCCATCACCCGACTCGCCTCCGAGTGTTCGGGTATGGCATTGTGTATGATGCTGTTTTTCATCATCAATCCGATATACTCAGCGATACTCGGATACCGCTGCGGACAAGATGTTCGAAAGATGTGGTATCTCCCCATGGTATCTGCCACATCATTTCTTGTCGGGGCATGGATTTTCTTTGATTCCCGTGAATTAGGATTTATAGGCTATGCCGCAGTATATCTTGCTATCGGGTACATAGCGGTGGCCATAAGCCGATATTAAATAGTTCGGTATGCGCCTCCCAATTTAAGAAGTGAAAAAGTGAATCATTAAATTATGCCATACATATCAATCGAGAGCGGTAAGCTGACCGCTGAACAGAAAAAGCAACTGATTGAGCGACTGACTGCTATAGCCTCTGAGATAACACATATCCCGCAGCAGTTCTTTACAGTAACTATCAAGGAACTTCCAGACGAAAACTTCGGTATTGGCGGAAAATCAATCGACGAGATAAAACGCAATTTCAGGCCGTCATCATCAGACTGACTAATGAAGGTGTGAAATATCTTGATTTGGTGTTCGGTAAGCAATTTTTCATACAACATTACAACTAATACAAGACAAATCATGTTGTCAGGAATAGATATCAATGTGTTAAGATATGAGAAATTTCAAAATAGAATTTACGCATTCTGATTTCACTTTGCTGAAACAGCGTATTAATGAAACTCGGTTTCCCAAATTCCAACAAGCCGAAGGTTGGGAAATGGGTACACCTGTAAATGTATTAAAGAAGGTTTTGAAAGCGTGGGCGGACTCTTATGAGATGTGGAAAGTGCAGGAGAGTTATCTCAACCAATTTCCTCAGTTCATATGTAAAATCGATGGTGTCAACATACATTTTTTCCATATTAAGTCATCAAATCCCGACGCAACCCCTATTCTGATGGCTCATGGATGGCCAGACAGCTTTTTACGGTATTCCAAAACCTTTCCATTGCTTAATGAATATGATCTGATTGTTCCATCCATACCCGGCTTCGGATTTGGCACTTTGCCTGAGAAGGGTTTTGTCAACAATGCTGATTCGGCCGAAATATGGCATAAACTGATGACTGAGGTTCTGAGTTATAAAAGCTATGTAGCTACAGGTGGAGATATGGGACGCGGTATCTTGTCTTATATCGCAGCCAAATATCCTGGTGAGATTGAAGGTATGCTGCTTACCGATGTCGGTTTTGCCGGAGACATAGTATCGACGCCCGATGAAAAGCTATCTCCCGGATGGTTACATTATAAAAAGGCTGCAACAGAATGGATGAAGCATCAGGGAGCTTATATCTCAATTCAGGGTACGAAACCTTATTCATTAGGCTACGGACTTTGTGACTCACCTTCAGGAATGGCAGGATGGCTCATCGAGAAATTTCATGATTGGAGTGATTGGGAAAGGTTCTCACTTGATGATATCCTACATAATCTGACGCTATACTGGATGACCGGTTGCACCCCATCGTCCATTACTGCCTATTATGGCAATACCAACACATTGCCTTCCTTAGGCCATATTCAGGTTCCGATAGGTATCGCACGTTTCCCTCATGACATTCTCCCGGTTCCGATAGATTGGATTGAACAGCATTATAATTTAATACAATTAACGGAAATTCCTTATGGCGGTCATTTTACAGCCATGGAAGCCCCTGTTCCTTTCGCTAACACCCTTGACAGTTTTATAAAGCAACTTAAGTCGAAATAACGAACGTCATCTGAAAAATGATGAGGTTTATTTGCCGTATGCAGACAATTGTAAGATGCAATAAAGAAGATTACGCAACGCTCTCTTCAATATGGGAGCGTTCAGTTAGAGCTACACATGATTTTTTAGATGAAGATACCATAGAAGAAATAAAAGCGGCGTTGGAGCCAAGCTATTTCCCAAATGTTGAATTGTATGCGGTGTCCCACAATGGGTCTCTAACCGGTTTTATAGGATTGCGTAACGATATGATCGAAATGCTGTTCATAGACATCGATAGTCGTGGACAAGGTTACGGGTCATCACTGATTGAATTTGCATTTGACCGAGGCGCAACAAAAGTAGATGTAAATGAACAAAATCCTATGGCACTGGCCTTTTATAGAAGTAAAGGATTCAAAATAATAGGCAAGGATGCCGTTGATGAAGCAGGCAGACCATATCCTATTCTACATCTGTCGCTGTGATGCATACCGAAACTCAACGTTTCATCGAAACTTCATAATGCCATTTCTGGATGCTTATCTCAAATTATGAACAGGGACAAGATGTTTGCTTTAAGGCGTTTAACGGCCGGTGACTTGGGCGACGTGTTAAGTCTGCAAGATGAATGTGTCAGTCAGCTTGCCGACCCCGGGCTATATTACCCATTGACCACTGGTGAGTTCAGGGAGTCGCTCGGTATGGACATAGTCATCGGTGCATACGATTGTGACAAACTGGTAGCTGTGGCTGTTATCGTTGTCAATCGTGACGGCGGCCGCAATCTCGCTGTCGAGGCAGGCTGTCGGCCCGACAGCACATTTACGTTTGATGCTGTGATGGTATCGCCACGGTCGAGGGGGTATGGATTACAAAATATTTTGCTGAGACAATGTATTGAATTGGCCCGGAAGAACAATATTTCTCATATCGTGGCTACGGTTTCGCCCGACAATTCATATAGCCTCGACAACTTTACCCGGCTTGGATTTGAGATTGTCGCTACTTCAAGAAAGTACGCCGGTCTCGTTCGTCATATCATAAAATATGACGTCACCGGGTAATTTTATTGCCGCAGGGTAGGAATAGAAAAAAGGTTGCAACGAAATCACTTCGGCGCAACCTTCCGTGTATGTCGTCACGACGTACACTCTTATCTACTCATTAATCTAATTTTGCTTGATCCATGTTCCATTTATGCTGTTGCCTGTCAGGCTGTCGCCGTTAATGACTTTGAACAGCAGTGTGCCTTGAAATATCTCGGGCTTGATGCTTATCNGGTCTGCATTACGTTCGTATGTTGTGACATATCGGTCAACACCGTTACCGTTTAAAACCACCGTCGTNCCGTCAAGAATCTCAATTATCGGCATCGAGTTGTTGTCGGCCGACACCCATCTGCCTGTCAGGTCAGTCGGCATGTACTCAGCCGGGCCGGCTGTGTTGTTGGCATCGCCCGGTTTGGTTGGGCTGCATGCCGACATGAGGACTATGGTGGAGAGTGACAACGGTTTTGTGAAACGTTTCATGCTGCCATATCGTACGTCCGGCTCTCGACGCGATNAATTTTTTTTAATTAACAAAAGACGTGAGCCCACTATGCCACGTCTTAGTTTGAAGGTCGTAGGAAACCGTTTGTGCAGATGTAACAATAGTAGCCCACGCTTTTACACGTGAGAACCACTATGCTATCTCTCGCACAGGTTTGTGAATTTCCTACGTTCTCAAACTACAAGATAAGCATAACGCCTCTATGATTATTATGTCTCATTTCGCCGGTTGCTGCCTGCGACACGTCGACGGGTAGGCCNANGAAATGNGTNTGCAAATATAAATGATTTTTTAAAAAATGGCAAATTCAATGGCCAATCTTTGCCAAAAAATGCCCATTAATCAGCAAAAAAACAGGACTGCATCGCTGTGNCCCGGGGTAGGGGGGGCTACTGCGATGCAGTCNGTTTNNCTAACTGANTGTTGAGNTCGGCGGGTCAGAGTGTGTGGCGCGTGTAGCTGCGATAGTTGTCGTGCTCGATCTCGTCCTGGGGNTCNTCGAGCGGCGTGGCGTGGTCGAGGTGGTAGCTCAGGTACTTGATGGTCATGCCGCGCGACAGCCACTGACGCTCATAGTGNGTCTTGATGTCCAGAATGTCTGACACCGGGTAGTCGCTGTTGTACAGGTCGGCCGTGTCGGTCACCTTGTCAAGNTGGTTCAGGTCNACCATCAGGCGCGTGTAGGTGTACAGGAACGGGCTGTCGGTCTTNAGGTGNACAGTGCCGCCGTCAACGAGCACCTTGCGGTAGGTGTTGTTCATGCGGGTACCNGTCAGNCGTTTGNTCACCTTCTTCATCTGNGGNTCGGGGAAGGTAATCCATATCTCTGACACCTCNCCCGGCGCGAAGAACGACTCGAGCAGCTCAATCGACGTACGCACGAATGCCACGTTGGGCANCTCCGAGCGGTGGGCGTCGCTNGCGCCCGTGTACATGCGTGCACCCTTTATGTCGATGCCTATGAAATTCTTGTCGGGGAAGCGGCGGGCCAGCCCCACGGTGTACTCGCCCTTGCCACACCCGAGCTCAAGAACGATTGGGTTATCGTTCTTGAAAAACTCACGGTGCCAGGCGCCTTTGAGCGGGAATTCCTCGGTCTTGAGGCGCGAGAAGGGGTACTGAAACACGAGTGGAATCTGCTCCATCTCGGCAAACTTGCGCAGTTTGTTCTTTCCCATCGGCCTTAATACTTGTCGGTGTCAAGATGGTTCACGGCAGCCAGCGCACGTGCATTGTCTATTTTCTCGGCTACAACGGCGTCAAGTACGGCAATGGTGGTGAGGTTGATGATGTCACGCACCGAGCTGTCGACGTTGATGAAGTGTACCGGCTTGTTCAGACCTATCTGGATCGGGCCGATAGCCTCGCACGCGCCGTTCTGCAACAGCATGCGGTAGGCCGTCGTGGCGGCGCTCAGGTTGGGGAAGATGATGGTGTTGACGTCGCGGCCCTTGAGGCGTGTGAACGGATAGTTCTTGTCGCGCAGTTCCTTGTTGAACACATAGTTGAGCTGCATCTCGCCGTCGATAGCCAGGCCGGGATACATCTCCTGCAGCCGGGCCACGACGTTGTGTACCATGCGGCTCTCGGGCGTGTTGCTCGAGCCGAAGTTGCTGTACGACACCATCGCCATCACCGGGTCACAGGCAAAGTATTCGACACCTAAGCGCGTCAGGCGGGCGATGTCAAACAGCGTCTCCTCGTCGGTGCTTTGGTTGGCCATTGTGTCCGACATGAAGAACGTACCCTGCTTCGTGTCCATGATGTGCATCGTGGCAAAGTGCTTGAAGCCGGGCTTGATGCCTACCACGTCGAGGGCTATGTTGACGGGTGTCTGGCTGTCAGAGTATGTGCCGGCTATCACAGCATCGGCCTCGTGCTCGTTGACCATCATCATGCCGAAGTGGTAGCGGTCGAACATGCGCTCCTTGGCCTCGGCATAGGTCATGCCCTGGCGTGCTCCGCGCTCGGCCAGCTTTGAAGCGTAGCGTTTGCGGCGGTCTGACTCGCGGTCGTGGCGCAGGTTGACAATCTCGATACCCTCGAGCGACACACCGAGGCGCTTGGCGCGCTTCTCGATCATCTCCTCGTTGCCCAGCAGTATGGGGTAGCAGATGCCGGCTTTGTAGGCCGACACGGCGGCTTGCAGCATCGAGTCGGTGTTACCCTCGGTGAACACCACGCGCTTGGGTGTCTGCTTGGCAACCTCGGTAATCTGACGCATGGTCTTGCTGTCGTTGCCCATCAGCGACTTGAGTTTCACCTCATACTCGTCCCAGTTGGTGATGGGGCGACGGGCCACGCCGCTCTCCATGGCTCCGCGAGCCACGGCCGGGGCTACGGTGAGCAGCAGGCGGGGGTCAAGAGGTTTGGGCAGTATGTAGTCGCGGCCAAATTGCAGATTGGTCATGCCGTAGGCGGTGTTCACGACCGACGGCACAGGCTTCTTGGCCAGCTGGGCGATAGCCTTGACGGCGGCCAGCTTCATCTCCTCGTTGATTACCGAGGCGCCACAGTCGAGCGCGCCACGGAATATGTAGGGGAAGCCCAGCACATTGTTAATCTGGTTGGGGTAGTCCGAGCGGCCGGTGGCGAAGATGAGGTCGGGGCGCGACGCCATTGCCACGTCGTATGCTATCTCGGGGTCGGGATTGGCAAGCGCGAACACAATCGGGCGTTCGGCCATCGACTGGAGCATTTCGGGTGTCACGACGTCCTTGACCGACAGGCCCAGGAACACATCGGCGCCTACCATGGCTTCGGCCAGGGTGGTGATATCGCGGTCGGTGGCAAACTCACGCTTCTGGGCGTTCAGATTTTCGCGGCGGGTGGTGATTACACCCTTGCTGTCACACATCACCACGTTCTCGGGCTTGATGCCTAATGCTATGTACAGGCGAGTGCACGATACGGCTGCCGCGCCGGCACCGTTCACCACGAGTTTAACGTCGCCGATGTTCTTCTTCTGGATTTCGAGCGCGTTCAGCAGGCCGGCGGCCGATATGATGGCTGTTCCGTGCTGGTCGTCGTGCATGATGGGTATGTCACACTCCTCTTTGAGTCGACGCTCTATCTCGAAGCACTCGGGAGCCTTGATATCTTCCAGATTGATGCCGCCGAATGTCGGAGCCAGAGCCTTCACAATCGAAATGAACTTCTCGGGGTCTTTCTCGTCGACCTCGATGTCAAAACAGTCAAGACCGGCGAATATTTTGAACAGCAGCGCCTTGCCTTCCATGACGGGCTTGCCGGCCAGCGCGCCTATGTCACCCAGACCCAGCACCGCCGTGCCNTTCGAGATAACCGCTACCAGGTTGCCCTTGTCGGTGTACTTGTACACGTCGGCCGGATTATCCTTGATTTCAAGGCACGGAAAAGCTACTCCGGGCGAGTAGGCCAGAGCCANATCCTGTTGTGAGGAGTAGGGCTTGGTCGGAATCACCTCAATTTTACCGGGCACCGGATACTGATGATAGTCCAGTGCCATTTCTTTTAGGTTCTTTGTCATGGTGTATTTATTGAATATGAATTGTCGTGTTCGTTTTTTTTGGAAACATTTGGTGTGGGCGACATGTTTGGAGACGCCGCTCTTTGACCTAACAAAATTACATCTTTTTTGTTAAATTAAGCAACGCGGCGCCTATTTTTAGCCCTTATTTGAAAATATTTTTGTAATTTCGCTCCCTGTTAAATCATCATGACACAGCTAAGCGACATACAGACCACGATAGCACCCGAACTGCGCGCCCTCAATGAGCGCATATCATCACGCCTGCATACATCTAACGCGCTGATGAATAGTGTTATCGAGAATTATTTGAAAGTCAAGGGCAAGCAGATACGTCCCATACTTGTGATGCTGTCGGCACGCCTGCTCGGCAGTGTCAACGAACGCACGCTCGCATCGGCATCGGCCGTCGAGCTGCTTCACAANGCGTCGCTCATACACGACGACGTGGTNGACGACACCAGGACGCGTCGCGGTGTCGCCACCATCAACGGCATCTGGGACAACCANATAGCCGTCCTCGTGGGCGACTACTTCGTCTCGATGGCGCTNCAGGAGGCTATCGCCACCGGCGACCCCCGTGCCGTCGCATCGATAGCCAATCTCGGCAAGCTGTTATCGCTCGGCGAGGTCGACCAGATTTACAACGCCCGTTTCCACCAGCTCAGCGAGGAAGCCTACTTCGGTGTCATCAACCGCAAGACGGCATCGCTCTTTGTGGCCTGTGTCGAGATGGGAGCCTATGCCGTCGACGCCGACGCCGAGTCGCTGCGTCACCTGTCGCGCTTTGCCGAGCTNCTCGGCCTTTGCTTCCAGATCAAGGACGACATCTTCGACTANTTTGACGACGCCCTCATAGGCAAGCCCACCGGCAACGACCTGCGTGAAGGCAAGATAACCCTGCCGCTGCTCCATGTGCTCCTCAATGAGCCCGACGAGTCGGCTCCCATGGTACAGCTGTCGCGCAAGGAACAACTCAACGACGACGAGATTTTACAGCTCATCGACTACGCCAAGGCNGGCGGCGGCATCGAGTATGCCTACGAGCGCATGGAACAACTCTACCGCGAGGCTGTGCCNGANCTCGAANACTTCCCTGCCGGCCCCTCGCGCGACGCCTTCGACACGCTCTTCCGCTACGTCATCTCGCGCAACAAATAATCTGACCCCNTATGGAGGAAAAAAAACTCTTTCTACTTGACGCCTACGCGCTCATTTACCGTGCTTACTATGCCCTGATACGTGCTCCGCGCGTCACTTCCAAGGGCCTGAACACATCGGCCATATTCGGTTTCTGCAACACCCTCGACGAGATTTTGCGNAAGGAAAATCCCAGCCACATCGCCGTNTGCTTTGACCCGCCCCACGGCATCACCTTCCGCCACGANGCCTACCCCGAGTACAAAGCCCAGCGTGACGCCCAGCCCGAAGACATCACCAAGTCGGTGCCCTACATNAAACGCATCATCGAGGCCTACAACATACCCGTCGTCGAGGTAGCCGGCTTTGAGGCCGACGACGTNATCGGCACGCTCGCCAAGCGCGCCGAGAGCGAGGGCTACACNACNTATATGATGACCCCCGACAANGACTATGGCCAGCTTGTCACCGACCGCATACTCATGTACCGTCCGGCCTCCAAAGGCCGCGAGTACGAAATACGCGGCCCGCGCGAGGTGTGCGAGCGCTACGGCATCAGCGACACCATACAGGTCATCGACCTGCTCGCTCTCGAGGGTGACGCCAGCGACAACATTCCGGGCTGTCCCGGCGTGGGCGAGAAGACCGCGGCCAAACTCATTGCCGAGTGGGGCTCGGTCGAGAACCTCATTGACCANATCGCCGACCTCAAGGGAGCCCTGCAACGCAAGGTAGCCGACAACGTCGAGCAGATNAAGTTCTCCAAGTTCCTCGCCACCATNAAGACCGACGTCCCTGTCGACGTGACAATCGACTCGCTCGTGCGTCAGCCCGAAAACGTAGCCGCCCTGCGCGACCTGTACCGCGAACTCGAGTTCAAGACNTTCCTGTCGCGACTCGGAGCGTCGTCAGCCNCTGCCGAGCCTCAGTCGNCCCCCAAGAGCNCCGACAACTCAATGGGCTCGCTGTTTGACATTCCCGATGCCGACGAGCCGTCAGCCGACACCNCGGCCATGCAGCCGTCAGGCGTCTCGACAGTNACCGTCGANACCGTCACCGACCTTGCNGCCATCGGNAGCCTTGTAGCCNGCTGTGCCGGNTGTACCACAGGCCTGTCGGTACATGCCGACGGCCCCGAGGCCATGAGTGCCGTCNTNCGAGGCATAGCNCTGGCCACTGAAGCCGCCAAGGCCACCTACATACCCCTTCCCGATAACGNCGNCTCACGCAGTGAGTTGCTNTCGGTGCTCGAGCCCCTGTTCACNTCGCCCTCGACCCGCCTCGTGAGCCTCGACATCAAGCGCGACATGCTCCTGCTGCGCCGTNTGGGCATCAGCCTCACCGCGCCCTATGACGACGTTGCCATAGCTCACTATCTCATTGAGCCCGAGAAGCGNCANCGNCTCAGCGACCTCGCCATGCAGTATCTCGGCTACATGACNGCCGACTATGCCAACGACAACGCCACACGCCGCCAGAACGTGCCGCTCACGCCCGTCAACGTAGGCGAACAGGCGGCCCTCGTCCTTCCCATTCACGACCTCCTCGGCCGTCAGCTCGCCGAGCAGGGCCTNGACAACCTCTACCGCGACATCGAGCTGCCNATGGCGTGNGTTCTCGCCGACATGGAGTGGACNGGTGTNCGCATCGACACCGCCGAGCTCAACAACATGTCGGTCAAGCTCACCGAGCAGGTCANCGCCCTCGAGCAGCAGGTCTATGANCTCGCCGGCAAGCAATTCAACATCTCGTCGCCCATGCAGGTAGGCGAGGTGCTGTTCGAAGACCTCAAAATCGACCCCAANGCCAAGCGCACCAAGCGCGGAGCCTACTCNACAACCGAAGAAATACTCGAGAANTACCGNTCAGCTCACCCCATCGTGGGGCTCATTCTCGAGATACGCGGCCTGCGCAANCTCCTCGCCACCTATATAAATGCTCTCCCCGAGCTNATNAACCGCACGACAGGCAAGATACACACCACCTACAACCAGACGGTGACTGCCACCGGGCGCCTGTCGTCGACCAACCCCAACCTCCAGAACATACCGATACGCACCGACCTGGGCCGCGAGATACGCCGTGCGTTCATACCCGACGAGGGCGACCTCATGCTGTCGGCCGACTACTCGCANATTGAGCTGCGTCTCATGGCCGACATGAGCGGCGACCCCGACATGGTNGAGGCCTTCCGTTCGGGTGCCGACATTCACCGNGCCACCGCCGCNCGCATNTATCANAAAGCGTTCGACGACGTCACCGACACCGAGCGCCGCCACGCCAAGACCGCCAATTTCGGCATCATCTACGGCATCTCGGCCTTTGGTCTGAGCGAGCGTCTGAGCATACCNCGAGCNGAGGCCAAGATGCTGATTGACGGCTACTTNGCNACCTATCCCCACATACGCGACTACATCGACGACTGCATCGCCAAGGCCCGCGAGCAGGGCTATGTCACCACCGTCATGGGACGCAAGCGTATGCTCCCCGACATCAATTCNCGCAATGCCGTCGTGCGCGGCTATGCCGAGCGCAANGCCGTCAACGCCCCCCTGCANGGCTCGGCGGCCGACATCATCAAGCGCGCCATGATCGACATTCACCGTGCCATCAGGCGCGAGGGCCTCAAATCGACAATGATACTTCAGGTGCATGACGAACTTGTGTTCAACGTCAANCCCGACGAACTGCCGCGCCTGCAGCAGCTCGTCACCGAGCTCATGGAGAANGCCTACCAAGGCCGCGTTCGTCTCGAGGTGTCGTCGGGAGTTGCTTCCAACTGGCTCGAAGCCCATTGATTGACCCTAAATTAAGCTTAAAACCGGCAACCCGTCTAAACACTTGGACGGGTTGTGGCGTTTTAGTGTCAAATGAATTGAAAGAACAACTAAAACTAATACAACTATGGATAACTTTGACGAGATAATCAAAAGCAGTACCCCAACATTGGTCGATTTCTTTGCCACCTGGTGTGGCCCTTGCAAAATGCAGGCTCCCATTCTGGAACAGGTTAAGGAGAAAGTAGGCGACAAGGCAACCATTCTCAAGGTCGACATCGACCGCAATCAGGAGCTCGCCCAGCGCTATCGCGTGCAGTCGGTTCCCACCCTGATACTTTTCAAGAACGGCGAGCCCGTGTGGCGCACAGTCGGCGTTCAGCAGGCCGATCTGCTCGAGAGCAAGATTTACGACCATCAGTACACCAAGAGCGACGAAATGTAGGACGAGATGTAGATAGTAAATAAAAAGGCGGCCCCGCAGTCGGCATCAAGCGATGCAATCGGCTGCGGGGCTTTTATTTATTAAGTATATCGTAGATTAGTTCTGAGGGGGACGGTAGAACATCAGCGTCGAGAAACCTGTCTGGTCGAAACCGCCCGAGTTGCCGCCATAGTGACCGCCACCGCCGTCGGGTCTTACCTCGCCCATCAGCGCGTCGGTGTAGTAGCATGCACGGCCGTGAGCGTTGGCATAGCCTACCCACACGTCCCAGCCCGGACGCACCGAGCCGCGGCCATCTTCTGAGATTGCGGTCATATCATGATCCTGGAAGTTGTAGGTGGTGTAGGGCACCTTGTTCTGGGGGAACATGAACGACACACCGTTGCCGCCTGTGGTTGCATTGTACTTGGCTACATATTCGGCCATGGCACATGCACGGTAGTCGGCGTATGCGAACAGGTCTTCACCCACATTGTTGGCCATCTGGCAGAAGATGCCGAGCATGGTAGCGCACAGTGTCGCGTGGCCCTGGTCACGGCCCGACTCGTTGCACTGGCCCAGCATGAAGCCGGCGTGGTCGGGGTCTTCGTGTATGTAGGGTATGGCGTTGAGGTGTTTGCCGGCACCGATACCGCGCTCGGTCATGTAGTGCATGGTAGCCTCGTTAATCATGTCCTGGTTGTCGTCGAGCACGCCTATCGAGATGCAGGCGGTCATGCAGGCCAAGTCCCAGTTGAGCCAGTAGTGTGTGCCGCTCTTTGTGGCCAGGAAGCGTGATGCCTCGGGATAGAAGTAGGTCTTGAGCCAGGTCACGACTTTCTTGTACTCGTCGGTGTTGCCCCAGCCGTTGAAGTCGCGCAGCAACTCGGCGGCGTTGGCAACCTGATATATCTGGAACAGAATCAGGAACTCGTTAGAGTCGATAAGCTCGTCTTTGAGAGTGCCCTGTGTGCCATAGATCATACCTTTGTTGACTGTAGCCCAGTCATTGAGAATCTGAATGGCGGCTGTGGCACAGTCGGTATCGCCGCTGAGCACATAGCGCAGTGCGAGCTGATAGGCTGCCGCAGCGTCACGCATCAGGTAGGTGTATGAGTTCTGAACACCGGGATACCACTTGTCGAGCACACCATACTGTGTCCAGCGGCCGCCGCCGTCGGCCCAGTTGGTGGCGTCGAGACGTGCCACATACTCCTTGGGCGATGCCTTGTAGGTGGGCTGGGCATAGCTGTTGGTGATGAGCTTCTGGTAAGCCTCCGACCAGGGCGACTGGCTCAGGTGAGCCTTGACATAGTCGATGTCGCTCTGCGAGTGCATCAGACACGGGTGGTTGAGGGTGTAGACCTTGGGCTTGACATCGATGCTCTCCCACGAGTCGATGTCCTCATATCCGTCTTCAATCTCGGTGCATGCAGCCGATGTCATCAGAGCTACAGTCGAGAAAAGATATATAATTGATTTTTTCATTGTATTTATCGGTTTTAGTGTGAAGGCCGGGCGGCTTTTCGGTCACCGCCCGGGCCGATTGGAAATCTTAGTTACCTGCTGCTATTTCGGCCTCGACAAATGCCTTGGCGTCGTCGGCTGTCTTGAATGTNCGTATCCACTTNACGTCATAGTAGGCATCGTTGACGCCGGTNTAGCGGTCGTTNGGAATGTCGGCTACCTTCAGGTTGAAGATGCGCATCTCGGTGTAGGCGTTGCTGTACTTGTCGGCTGCCTCCCATATGTAGAGGGCCGANCCGTCCGNCAGGTCGGTGCGCGAGGGNCNCAGGTTGTTTGAGTTNGTGCCTGAGATGGCGTCAACGGCATCGAGGTTGGCGTTACCGCCCGAGGGGAGGTGGAAGAAGCGTGCGGCGAGCACCTTGTACGAGCTCCAGTCGAAGGGTAGGGTNTTGGTGGCGCTGATNCCGCTGTACTTNAGGTCGTTACGCCATTTGCCCGAACCGGCATCGTTGAACTGNGCGTGCAGACCGAAGTCGGTGNACGACGGGTTGTCACAGGTCCAGCCNCCCCAGCCGTAGTTTGCGTCCCAGATGTACCAGCCGCTCTCGANNGTAACGNTNACCATAGCCATCTTGCCTGAGGGTGCTGTAGCGGTGATGGTTGCCGAACCCCAGCCTTTGAGGGTGAGNACGCCACGTTTGACGTCGACAACAGTCGGGTCGCTCGACTCCCATGTTACCGAGCCGACGGTAGCGCCGGTGGGATAGTAGGTGACATCGAGCTTGTATGAGCCCTGGGTTATGCACAGGGGTTCGTTGATTGGTGCTATCTCCATTTCCTCGACTTCCTGCATCTTATATACGTGGAACTTGTAGTCACCGGCCACGTTCGAGTGGTCGTGGGTGTGACAGCGTATGTGGGCGTCGCCCTCCTTCAGACAGGTCACCTTGCCTTTGTCGTCTACGCTGGCAACCTCGGGGGTGAGGCTGGTCCAGGTCACGTAGTCGTAGGTGTGGTCGGCGGGCAGAATCTCGTTGTCGAGCTGAATCTCGTCGGTCTCGTAGAAGTANCCCTCCTCGCTCGGNTCNGTTNNGGTGGTGAGCACNACCTGCTCGGCCTTGATTACTTTCTCGATGACCTTGACAAGCACCGAGGCATTGGCGCCGAAGCCAAGCTCGGGAACAGCCGATACGTAGGTCTCGCCGACTTTGAGCGCGNTGATTTTACCGTTATCGTCGACAGTGGCTANCGAGGGGTCGCTCGACGAGAAGACGATTTTTTTGTTAGTGGCCANCTCTGGGCCGACGGTGTAGACCAGTGTCGAGTCCATGCCGACGCCGAGGGGGAGCTCTTCGCTCACTTTGAATGTGATCTCGGTGGTGGGGAACGCCTCGGTATAGTCGGTGGTGAGCAGTTTCTCCTTCTCACAGCCGGTGAGCGCCATGAGCGCCATGAGCGCCATGCCCGATGCGGCCAGTATGTTGATATATTGTTTCATTGCTTTATACATTTATTCGTGTCAACTGTTCATTATTTCCAGCCCGGGTTCTGATTGAGTTTGGGATTGAGCTGAAGCTGGTCGATGGGCANCGGGTAGAGGTCGTTCTTGTCTTCCCACTGGCGGTTGTCTTCATAGATGATGCAGCCGTCGTTNTCGAGCGGATAGGTGTTTGTGCCGCCCTTGGTGGCATACTCGGTGCCGGTCCACTTGACGCCCAGGAAGGGTTTNGGCATCTCGGTCTTGGCCTCGTTCCAGCGCTTGAGGTCGTCGAGACGGAAGCCCTCGTTGTAGAACTCGACCGTGCGCTCGCGGCGTATCTCCTGGCGCATGCTCAGGCCGTTGTCGCTNACGAGNTTNTTAGANAGTTTGGGCATCTCGCTGTTGACGCGGGTGCGGACGAGGTTGAGCGACAGGTCGAGATCGTCGTCGGTGATGGCGCCGTCGCGCTCATAGACAGCCTCGGCATAGGTCAGNANCACCTCGGCGTAACGTATGATGGGGTAGTCGTAGCTCTCGTANCCGCTGGTTACCANGTGCTCNGCAGCCCACTTGTTGTTATAGTAGCGGGTGTAGCCACCGGGGCTGAACGAGGGGTCGGCACAGTGAGCCATGTCGGCTTCCTCGCCGAGCCAGTCAACGCGGCAGCCCTGCTCGGTGTTGTTCCAGAACGAGTCGCCGGGACGCGAGATCTGCTGGTGCATGCGGTTGTCGCGGTTGGTCCACTCGCTGATGCGCTTCTCGTAGCCCTGGAACACCTTCGACTTCTCGATGGGCAGACCGTCCTGACACAGGTACATCTGGGCCATCTTGCGCGATACCACCTGGGCGTTGTTCAGACACTCGACGGTGAGGTTCTTGTTGTGACGGCTGAGCTCGGGGTCGTAGTGACGCACGTAGATGTACTCGGTGTTGTCTTTCTTGGTAAGGCCCATGGGGTTGCTCTTGTTGGCGTCCTCGAGCAGGAACATGTATTTGTAAGACTTCTCACCGAGACCGGCGTTGTAGAACAGGCTGAAGGCGCCACCGTCAATGACTGCCTTGGCTGCCTTGGCCGACTCGTCGAGCAGGTTGCGGGCCTCGGTCTCGTTGCCGCGGAACTTCTGCCATGTACCCTCGCGCAGGGCGATGCGGGCCAGCATGGCGTTGGCAGCCTCGGCACAAACGTCGCCGGCTTCGATATCGCCGGCACCTTTGAGCAGCCCGGCGGCTTTCTTGAGGTCTTCGATGGCAAACTTGATTACCTCGACGCGGTTGTTGCGCTCGGCGAACAGCAGACCGTCGTCGGTGTCGAGCACGTGGTCGACGATGATGGCGTCACCATACATGCGTACGAGCTCAGAGTGACAGTAGCCTCGGAAGAAGTAGGCCATGCCGAGGGCGTGAGCGATGTCGTTGGGGCGGCTGTAGCCGGCTGCATGGTCAATGAGCATGTTGCAGCGGCGTATGCGGTCGTAGTTGTTGCTGTAATAGCTGTCGCTGGTTGGAATGACGTTGGTGCCGTTAGAGATGGTGTTGCGGCCTCCCTTGTCCTGTATCAGGTCAGAGCGCTTGTCGCTCATGATGCCGTCATAGACTATGTCACCGAAGGTCAGTGTCCAGCCATACATCTGGTTGGCGAACAGCTGGAAATCTTCGGGCGTGTTCCACATGTCGGGCTCGGCCAGCTGCTCTTTGGGGTCAAGCTCCAGACACGATGTGGCTGTCAGGGCTATCGCCGCTATAGATAGGGTCTTGAATATCTTGTTCATGGTTGTAGTTCTTCGAGATTGTTAGAAAGAAATGTTGGCTCCGAAGGTGACGTTACGCAGGAAGGGGTAACGACGTGCGTTGCTCACGCGGTTTGATGCCTCGGGGTCCCAGCCGTCGTTGATCTTGCTCCACTCCCACAGGTCGGTGCCGGTGACATAGAAGCGTACGTTCGAGAGCACGCGGGTCTTGGCGAGCAGGTTGGCGGGGAGGGTGTAGCCGAGGGTGACGTTCTTGAGACGTATGTATGAGCCGTCCTCGACGCTCCACGACGAGCACTGGTAGTTGTAGTTGTTTATGTCGGCCTGGTTGGTCATCGAGGGGTACTTGCCGTTGGGGTTGTCCTCGCTCCACATGTTGCCTACCCAGTGGTTGGTCGAGTTCATGTACACGGCACGCATGGGTACACGCCAGATGTCGGCGTTGCCGTTGCCGTCCATACGCCACACGGTGCGTTTGGCTGCGCCCTGGAACACGATGCTGAAGTCAAAGCCGTTCCACTCAAAGCCGGCGTTCATCGAGAACTGTATCTTGGGGTCGTTGGTGCCAAGGTATACGAGGTCTTTCTCGTCGAGGCGGCCGTCGTGGTTGACGTCTTCGTAGATATTGTCGCCCTTGCGCACGAGGTTCATGTTACCGCTGCCCACGTAGTTGCCTACGTAGCGGTCTTTGTACTTCTCGAGCTGCTCGTCGGTCTGGATCTTGCCGGCGTACTTGAAGCCGAAGATTGAGTTCAGGGGGTAGCCCTCGCGGTCGCTGCGCTGGCCGGCCAGGATTGCGCCTGAGCCACCGTTGTCAACGAGCTCGTTGTCGGCATATGTATAGGTGGCGCCTACATAGTAGTTGACTTTGCCCACACGGTCGCGCCATGTGATCTGACCTTCATAACCCCATGCCTTGAACTTACCGCGGTTGCCTGTGGGCGCCGAGTCGCCGAGAATGCCGGGATAGAGCACGTCGATAAGCATGTTGTTTGTGCGTTTCCAGAAGTACTCGACGGTGCCCGACAGGCGGTTGTTGAAGAAGCCGAAGTCGGCGCCGAGGTTATAGTTGTGAACGCGCTCCCATGTACGGTCGTTCGACACGAGCTTGCCGTTGGTATTGATGAACGACACCTTGTCGTTGCCGATGAGCACACCCTCGCTGCCTTTGTAGTTGTAGAGGGCCACGCCACTGTAGCGGTCGATACCGCTCTGGTTACCGACGTTACCGTATGATGCACGTATCTTGAACTCGTTGAACCAGTCGCGTGTCGACTCCATGAAGCTCTCCTCGGTGAGGCGCCAGCCGGCCGATGCGCCCCAGAATGCAGCCCAGCGGTTCTCTTTGCTGAACTTTGACGAGCCGTCATAACGCACCTGGGCCTCGAGCAGGTATTTCGATTTGTAGTCGTAGTTGGCACGGCCGTAGTATGACATGATAGCCTCCTGCCAGTTGTTACCTTCAGTGGTGATCTTACCCGCGCCGTTGATGACGTCGAGTGCAGCCTGTATGTCATTGGCTGTGGTGGTGACATACTTGTACTCCTTGAGGTTGTACTGCCAGCCGCCCATCAGNTTGAGGTTGTGGACGCCNTTGAATGTACGGTCCCAGTCAAAGTACAGCTGGGCCGAGTAGAAGTCGGTCTTGCCGCTCGACTTGGTGTAGTAGCTGTCGGCCTGTTTGGGGCTGGTGAGCACTTTCTTGTCGCCCTTGTAGTTGTAGAAGTCAATGGGCACTGACTTGATGTCGCGGTTGGCGCTCGATGTGTTGTAACCCAGCACGAGGTGAGCGGCCAGTGTGTCCCATATCTTGTATGAGAAATTCTCGCTGATGTTGATGGCCGACACGTTGAGTTTGTTGTCGCCGCCGAGCTCGGCATACCAGTTGGGTGTTGTCCATGTACCCCAGCCGTAGGGTGTGCCCTTGATGGTCGACGAGGGCATGCCGGGCTGCTGTGAGCTGGTGTTGAGGGCCGAGCCTATCTGGGTGGGAGCTACCTGGTCCTGGCGGTTGTAACCGATTACCGACTCGAGGTGCAGGCGGTCGGTAAGGTCGAACGAGTTGCTCAGGCGGAAGTTGTAGCGGTTATTGTTGTTGTTACCCCACTTGAGGTTAGAGTCGTCGTACATATAACCGAACGACATGCGGAATGTGGCACCCTGCTTGCCGCCCGAGATGGCGAGCTCATGCTGGGTCGATGCTGCTGTACCCCACATGATGTTGTGCCAGTCGGTGTCGAAGAAGCACAGGTCGTAGGTGTCGCTGAATGCGCCGCCGAAGGGGTTGCCNGAGTCCTCCCAGTCAATGTACTGGTTGCGGTACATCTTGGCGAGCATCGCGTAGCGCAGCCAGGTGTCGTCCATGCCATAGCCGTCGTTGGTGCGGGCCATGTAGACGGCGTCGCTCCACTCGTCGAGGCTCATCAGGTGGGGCACCAGACCGATGAACTTGGCTGTCACCGAGCCCGAGTAGTCGACGCGCACCTTGTTGTCCTTGGCCTTCTTGGTGGTCACGAGCACGACGCCGCCGGCAGCCTTCGAACCGTAGATTGAGGCGGCGGCGTCCTTGAGGAAGTTGATCGATTCGATATCGGACGGGTTGAGCAGTCTGAGCTCGTTGACGCTCTCATACTCGATGCCGTCGATGATGATGAGCGGCTCGCTCGAGTTCTTTGACACGGCGCCGCGCAGTGACATGCCCCATGACTCATCGCCGGGAGCCGAGCTCTGGCGGGTGATGATGACACCGGGCACCTGACCCTGGAGCGCCTGCACCGGGCTCGACAGGGTACCTTTGTTTTCAAGTTGTTTTGCACCGACGGCGGTAACGGCGCCGGTCATTGTAGCTTTTTTCTGTGTACCGTAACCAACGACAACCACCTCGTCGAGCATCTCTGAGTTCTCCTCGAGAGTGATGTCGATGTGTGAGCGACCGTCGATGGCCACTTCCTGGGGTTTGAAACCGATGTAAGTCACAACAAGCGTCGTGCCTTCCACATTAGTTAAAGTAAAATTGCCGTCAAAGTCGGTTGCCACGGCTTGGCCGGTGCCTTTGACTGTCACGGTGGCGCCGATGAGCGGTTCGCCTGTGTTGTCAGACACTGTACCCGTGACGGTGGCGCCGACGGGAGCGACTGCGGCGCTTGTTGCCGGTGCAGCATAGGCTGCGGGCACTGCGCCTGCCATGGCGGCCGCAGCTATGAGTGCTGTTGCCGACATTCGCGTGAGCCTTGTTCCTTTAGTAGTCAGGTTCATGTAATTAATGTATTGGTTAGATTTAGTAGGTAATTATTGCGATTGATAATTGGTCGTTGGCGGGTTGCTGTCAGATGCAGGCTGCGAAGGCCTGACGCACCTGGCGCACGCCCATATAGTAGTGGTTCTCGACCGTGCGTACCGACATGCCGAGGCGTTCTGATATCTCTTTGGCGCTCATCTCCTCATAGCGTTTGAGCATGTAGACCCTGGCGCGCTGTGTGGGCAGTGATTCGATACATTTTTTCTCGATGCGTTCCAGGTCGCGGCAGGTTACAGTCTGCTCGGTGCTGTCTTCTGATACGGGTGCGTAGTCGTGCATGTAGCGGTCAAACTCGCTGCGCACATAGTAGTGGCGCAGGTAGTCGTTNACCTTGTTGCGTGCGATGGTGAAGATGAAGTTCTCCATGGCCTCTTCATATATGAGCTGTGAGTATTCGAGCATGCGCAGGAACACTTCCTGTGTGAGGTCGCGTGCGGCCTCTTCATCATTAATGCGATAATTGATGTAGCTCACTACGCGGTCACGATAGTTTTCATAGGCTTGGGCTATGAGCTCGTCGGTTGACTTCATAATCGGTGAGATGTTGGTTATTGATTTAAGGTTGTCTTTGAGTCTTGTCGGCCCGGTGNTTGTCTCGGGCTTTCGGTTGCAAATTNATATTGTCTCAAATTACCTGTCAANAGCCTGTCAGCNACGTTGAGTCTCTACCAATTATTTGAAAGCGNAAATTGTGTTTAAGTATCTAAATTACAATATACTAATAAATCGAGACAATTTGTCTCAAATAATTATATGATACAAATTGGAATTGNGCAACGGGGTCTTAATCCATGAGNGGGTCGTCGCCCTCGCTGCCTGCNGGATACTCGGGCAAGGCGGGTTGCTTGTTAGGTTTNGCCGGTGCCGGNGTGGGTTGCTGTNGTGTTTTTGTNATGGTNTTTTGGGGTGNGTTTGTTGTGTTAGGTTTGGGTGTCTCTATGGTAGGTTGGGGTGTGGGNTCGGCCACCGGCTCGGTGACGGTCTCGGGCACGGCAATAGTGTATGGCACGGTGACGGTGTCTGGTTCGGGGACAGGGACAACGGGTTCGGGGACGATGGTTTCCTCCTCGTCAGGCATCGGGTCGGCGGGGCCGAATATCTCGGGGTCGAGCACGCTCTCCTGGGTGTCGCGGTAGGTCTTGTCGCGGGCAAACTCGAAGTATTGCTCGAATGATGCACCGTTTTTCAGCAGCAGATCAAAGTTGCTCTCGCTGATGACGACGGGAATGACGCCGTGAGGTATGTTCAGGTCGGGATTTTTCTGCATCAGATCGCGGTAGTGCTTGAGCTCGTTGAGGTTGTCGAAGCCGCGCACTATGAGCAGGCCGAGCTGACCGAAGTTCATCTGCTCGAGGTCAAAATCTTTCACCACGAATGTCGTGAAGTTGTGTCGGGCGATGTCAAACAGCAGCTGGTTGGGCGAAATCTTGTCGGTGGGATACAGGAGTACCAACAGTTGGTCGGTGTCGGGGTTGAGGTCAAACGCGATGCTGTCGCCGGCCACCGAGGCCGAGTCGGTGGTNAGTTTGATGTCCCACAACATACCGCGCAGGTTGGTGCCGCCGTCGGTCTGCAGTTCGCGGCCCTGTGACATGCCTTTGAGCCATGCCGAGGCGTATGGCGACAGGCTCGTCTGAGGGTATTTCTCGAGCATCTCGTTCAGCACGGCCTTGAATTTGGCNGGCTCGCGGTCGGTGACGTAGGCGAGNGCGTGCAGGAACATGAAGTTTGGCATCAGCGGGCTCATCGAGTAGCGCTCGTTCATCTCGTCATATATCTTGTGGACAGTGGGGTTGTCATTNTTGATATATGCCTCGAAGGCGCGGGCATAGAGTTCCTCCTGCACCTCGTCCATCTTNCNGAGGTTCTCGATGTAGTTGGGGTCGAGCAGCGCGACGCCCTGGGGCGACTCGGCAAAGTCGCTCAATATCAGGCTGCGGTAATGCTCGGCCGNGACGCGATCGCCGCGTCTCATNGCCATGAGGTAGAGNTTGAAATAGGTGTCGAGNCGGTAAATGTTGTCGGGGTAGTCACGCAGCAGGCGCTGAAACTCGCCGTCGGCGGCCGTGTAGTCGTCCATCTTGTCTTTGAGTATGACGCCCATGTTGTAGAGGCCCTCCTGAATGATGTCGTGGCTGTTGGCACGGGCTGCCGAGTCGGCCGGTATCTGACGCAGGTAGTATTCGGGGAAGTGAGGGTCTGATTCGCGCTTGAGAGTTTCCTCGTCTTTGGGTTCTTCGGTGCCGTCGGTCAGCTCGTCGCCGCCCTCGGTATCGTCGTTCTCATCTGATTCATCGCGGTCGCCGAACTCGTCAAAGCTGAATGCGGCCTTGTTGCGTCGTCGCCAGTCGTCCTCGAGACGGCGGTTGCCCCAGCGGCGCTGGAACTCGGTCTTACCGGCCGACACGGTCGATGGGTTGTAGAAGTACCATGACCCGTCGGTGTTCATGGTGAATGTCGTCGGGGCGTTGCTGTTGTCGAGGCCGTTGCCCGGTTGGTTGGCCAAAAATTCCTCGCGACGAGCATTCTCTGCTTCTTCTTTCTCCTTTTTCTTGAGNTCTTCGATTATCTTGTTGACCACTGCGAGCTGTTCGTCGGGTGTCATGTACGACAGTTTCAGGAGCGAGTCCTGGAGGGTGACGTTCTGAGAGTACACGGCCAGCTCGTCGAGCACATCGCTGCGCCTTTTGAGNGTGCGGTAGTCNGGGTAGGTCTCGGGCAGCTGGGGCACGGCCTCGGCATAGCACGGTTGTGCCATGTCATACTCGCCACGGTCGTAGTAGAGCGAACCGAGGGTTACCTGGTTGATGGCCTTATCGATGCCGTTGCGGGTCGATTTNTCGGCNGCTATGCGNTAGTTCTCGATTGCTTTNAGCGTGTCGCCGCGCGACAGGTACAGGTTGCCTATCGCGTAGTACACCTGGTCGAGATATTCCTTGTTGCGGTCATATCTGACCATGCGTTTGAGTGCCTTGACCTCTGACTCGATGTCGCTGCCGGTGAACACCTCGCTTTGCTTGATGCGGGCGTTGAATTTCGTGCGGTAGGGGGCGCTTGACGAGCTGCCGGCTTTGCCGAATGCNTTGTAGGCTAATGTCTTGTCGCCGGNCAGCGATGCNACCTGGCCCAACAGGAAGTTGAGGCGCGTTTTCTGGGNGCCCTTGGCATATTTAACNGCCTGTTCCAGATAAGGAATGGCTGCCTGATAGTCGCGCGACTGAACGAGAAAGTCGGAGTAGGTGACGTAGTAGAGCGACTTCANGGTGTTGTTGGTCAGTTCGTCGGTTTTGATGCGTGTCAGTATCATCTCGGCCTCGAACAGCCAGCCCATGGCACAGTATGATCGGGCCTGCCACAGTTTGGCCTCGGTCACGGTGTTGGGCAGCCATGTGAAGTGGCGNGAGATGTAGAAGAATGTGGCCGCCGCNCCCGAGAAGTCGCCGTTCATGAACTGTGACCGCGCCATCATCATCCACGAGTTGTGCAGAAACGGGTTGTACTCGTCGCGTTTCATCCATGCCTTGTAGGCCGGGTCGCTGCCCTTGCCGGCCTTGCGNTGTGGTTTTTTCTTGATCGAACGCAACTGTATCGCTTTCTGGGCTTTCTCGATTGAGCGTGTGAAGTCGCCCTGAGGCTGTGGCACTTTCTCTTGGCCGCGCGCCTCGGCGGGGTGGGTGAACAGCAGGCGGGTGTAGTCGTCTTCATACTTCGACTCCATGTCGCTCAGTGTCTCCTTGTAGTGGGTGTCGCCGTTGTAGTGTATGTTGTAGCGGGTGATGAAGGCCTGATAATTGCGTGTGGCCGCGGTGTTTTTCTTGGTCGAACAGCCCGGTAATAACAACAGCATCCCCATGAAAATGAGGATGCCGGTTAACAGATTATGTCTTGACCGGTTCATATTTGTTTAACGAACNATGCGGTCATCTTATTGTATAGTTGAAGTGCCTGTTACAATGCAAATTGTACGAGCACCTGGGCTGCCACCACTCGCAGGAACATTGTGAGNGGGTAGACGGTCGAGTAGGCCACGGCGGGGGTGTCGTTGCCGGTCGAGCCGTTGGCGTAGGCCAGTGCCGGCGGGTCGGTGTAGCCACCTGACAGCAGACCCTGTATTGAGAGGTAATTGATCTTGTACACGCCGCGTGCNATGCAGCCTACGATCATCAATGGAATGAATGTGATCATGAAGCCCCACAGTACCCACTGGGCGCCGGTGGGATTGAACACGGTGGCGCAGAAGTTGCCGCCTGCCGCGATGCCCACCGAGGCGAGGAACAGGCAGATTCCCAACTCTCGCATGAGCAGTGATGCCGATGATGAGGTGTAAGTGACGAGTTTTAATTTATAGCCAAACCTNCTCAGCAGGATAGCCACTACGAGAGGGCCGCCGGCAAGACCCAGTTTCAGACCGAAACCGAGGTTGATCGAGCCGAGAATGATACCTAACATGATACCCACGAAGATGGTGATGAGGTTAGGCTGGTTCAGACGTTTCAGCGAGTTACCCATCTTGTCGGCCAGGCGGTTGATGTCGTCGAGGTTGCCTACCACGGTGATGCGGTCGCCGAGCTGCAGTCTGAGGTCGGCCGAGGCCAGGAGGTCNACACCGGCACGGTTGACGCGGGTGGCGTTCAGGTGNTAGCCGTTGTGCAGTCTCAGNGAGCCGAGAGCCACGCCGTTGTACTCACTCTTGGTGATGACGATGCGGCGTGATACAACGTCGCCCGACATTTTGGGGTCAGATTCCCATTCCTTGTCAATCTCGGGGCCAACCATGGCTGCGAAGCGGTGCTCGTCCTGAGCCGACATCACGACACAAATGTGGTCGCCCTCGTTGAGGGTTGTGGTCGAGACGGGAATTACAATCGAGCCGTCNGTGCGCATGAGTCGTGACACGACGAAGTTGCAGCGTATGATGTCGTGAAGCTGNGCGAGATTTTTACCCTCGATGAGCTTGTTGTTTACCTCGAAAGTCAANATGAGCGGCTGCAGCTGGTTCTTCTGACGGTCGTCCTCGATTTCCTGAATTTCGTTTTCGATTTTAACGTTGAATATCTTTTTGATAATCAGCATAGCCAGTATGATGCCGATAACACCCAGGGGGTAGGCTGCCGCATAACCCATCGACATGGTGTTGACCATCTCGGGCGAGTTGACTGCCTGCTGGGCTGCAGCGAGNCCCGGTGTATTGGTTACCGCACCCGACATGATGCCGACGATGACGTCGATCGATGTATTGNCGCTCTGCCAGAAGTATATGCCTAATGCCACGAGGACGTTGAGCAGGACGCCGAGAGCCGCCAGCATGTTCAGCCTCATACCGCCGGTCTTGAATGCNGAGAAGAACGAGGGGCCTACCTGAAGACCGATTGCAAAGATGAAGATGATGAGTCCGAACTCACGGACAAACTGCAGCACCTTGGGGTTTACAACGTATCCGAGCTGACCCATAAGGATACCTACAAAAAGCACAAATGTGACTCCGAGCGAGATGCCGGCAATTTTTATTTTGCCGATCGCAATGCCCAACGCGATTACAAACGAATACAGTATCAGNGTATTCGCAAGGCTATCGTTTCCGGGGCCTAATAAATTGCAAATGAAATCCATACCTTTGTTAAATATTACTAACTCTAAAACAATGGTGCAAAGGTACGAATTTTTTTTGACCTGATTGTAAATGTTGCANAACAAAAATCGGTGATAACATCACGTTGATGTTATCACCGATTTTTATAATCGTTGGTTNTCGCTGTATATTATTCNGCAACAACAGCCTCTGCTGTCTCAGCAGCAGCCTCGCAGCATGAAGTGCTGTCGTTCTCGCAGCAAGCNGTTGAGTCGCAGGGAGCTTCAACTTCCTCAGCAACAACCTCAGTTGCCTCAACAACGGGCTCTTCAGCAGCAGCCTCAGCGTTCTTATTGCCACCACAAGCAACGAGGCCGAGAGCAGCGATTACAGCGAAAGAATAGATAAATTTCTTCATTTCCGTAAAGATTAAAAAATTAAAACAATATTTAGTGCTTCAAAAACGCCACAAAGGTATATCAAAAAATGTTACCAGCCAATAAAAAATCGAAATATTTGCTGATTTTATTGTCGATATTCCTAAAAATGTCGTCAAATGGTCAAAAACGGTGACTAAGCCTCGGCGAGCGCTACAGCGTTGGCCATTTTCACGGCCTTGGTGATGTGATCGCAGATGTGATTCTCGGGCAGCAGCTTGTCAATGCCGGCATGTTCGAGGGTCGCGTGCACGTTGGGCTGCACACCCGACAGTACCACCTCGATGCCCTCGGCCTGTGACGACTTGATGAGGAGCTCGAGGTTGTGAATGCCCGTCGAGTCGATGAACGGTACCTTGCGCATGCGTATGATGCGCACCTTGGGCTTGACCGACATCGATGTGCGCATCAGTTCGTCAAATTTGGTGGCCACGCCAAAGAAGAACGGGCCTTCAATCTCGTACACCGATACGCCCGGAGCGACGTCAAGCACCTCGTGCTGTGACATGTCGGTACCCTCGGCGGCGTCAAGTTGTTCGCTGTACACCTTGACGGCAGTATTCTCCATCACACGGCGCAGGAACAGTACAACGGCCAGCATCAGGCCTATCTCGATAGCGATGGTGAGGTCGAAGATGACTGTAAGCAGGAAGGTGACCACCAGCACTGTCACGTCGCTCTTGGGGTTCTTGAAGATGCCCCTTACCGTGCGCCAGCCGCTCATGTTGTACGACACCATGATGAGCACGGCAGCCAGACACGACATCGGTATCATGTTGATGAGATCCATGAGGAACAGGAATATGAGCAACAGCACAACGGCGTGTATGATGCCGGCCACTGGGGTGCGGCCACCGTTGGTTATGTTGGTCATGGTGCGTGCGATAGCGCCGGTGACAGGTATACCGCCGAACAGCGGCACGGTGATGTTGGCTATGCCCTGACCTATGAGTTCTGTATTTGAGTTGGTGCGCGAACCTGTCACACCGTCAGCAACGGTAGCTGACAGCAACGACTCGATGGCGCCCAGCACGGCGATGGTGAATGCCGACGGCAGCAGTGTGTTGATGGTAGCCATAGACAGCGAGAAGCCGTGAGGCTGGGGCAGGTCGGTCGACATGCCTTTGAAGCGACCGCCGATGGTCTCGACGCCGGCAAAGAAGTCGGTGAACTGGTTGCATACATATATTAATAATGTAACCAGTATGATGGCGATGAGAGCGCCGGGCAGTTTCTTCGATATCTTGGGCGCTATTATAATGATGAATAGCGAGAGCGCACCCACGATGAGCGTAGGCAGATTGATGTTGCCGAAGTTCTTCAGATATACACCCCACTTGGGCAGAAATTCGCTCGGCAGATTGGTCAGACCAAGACCGAAAAAGTCATTCATCTGGGTTGAGAAAATCGTCAATGCGATACCGGCGGTGAAGCCTACCACGATGGGGTAGGGTATGAACTTAATCACCGTGCCCAGGTGGAAGAGGCCAAGCAGTACCAGTATGATACCGGCCATGAACGTGGCTATAGCCAGACCTTCGAGGCCGAAGTTGGCGATGATGTTGTAGACAATCACGATGAAGGCGCCGGTAGGGCCGCCTATCTGCACCGAGCAGCCACCCAGTGCCGACACGATGAAACCGCCTATGATGGCTGTGATCAGACCGATTGTAGGGCTGACACCCGATGCGATACCGAACGCGATGGCCAGCGGCAGCGCCACGATACCCACCACGATACCGGCTATAAGGTCGTCCTTAAACTTTGAGAATGAGTAATTTGACATGGCCGACAGTAATTTGGGCCTGAAGTCAATAGTACCTGATAATTGCATGGTTTTAACTGTTTTTTGGAAACTTGCCCGCAAAGTTACGAAAAATTTCCTAAAAAATCCTAAATCTAAATTTGCAGTTATGGCCTGAGATTAACGGCGGCGGTTGCGTTTGCGTTTGCGGCGAGATTTCTTACTTGTCGTCCCGGTCGTTTGGACGACGGATTCTTGTGGTGACGCACTGATACGGTCAGCGATGAAGACGACGAGTTTGTGCATCAGCGCGCGGTGTTCGGGGGTGTGTATAGTTGAGTCGGAAAACAGTAGATTTATAGCTTCGGCATATTCGGGAGTGACAGTTGTGGCGGGAGCTGGTGTTGTAGTTGTAGTGTCGCTAACCGATTGGGCCTGGAGATCAGACCGGCTTTGGGTTTGTGCCTGAGCTTTGGCCTCGCGGCGTTCGCGGCGACGGCGTGCTGCGATGGCTCGCTTCTTCATGTCGGTGACGATGTCGTGTAACAGTTGGGGAGCGTCGGCCGGTAATTCATACTGCTCGATGGCGTCGTTGTCGAGCTTGATGAGCTCGCGACAGGTGTTAAGAACTTGATTGGCAATCATGTTTGGCAGCGTGGTGATACTGTCGATGAATGTTTCGGTGAGTGTGATTTTCATAGTGGTAATGGTATTTGCTTGCAAAGTTAATACACCATATTGCCAAAACCGCGCAAATTTACAACATCACCACGAAAATAATGTAAATGTATCCGGTGTATCGTCGTCGAAATAAATTTCAAATTACAATTAAATAATATATCTTTGTAGGCGCATACCGTAATGTTGCTCACGCCGGTAGGGATAGGTTTCACCTGCTTATCCTTGTAGTCGCGGGTTGAAACAGGGTGGGTGTGACGTGACATGTCGGCATGTTTAGAGAAGCATACCGACTGTTATTAAGTACATTTTTAAGCGTTTATCGACGCTGATTCTTGACGAGCAGGAATTCTCGCAAAATTCATATCTAAGTCAGGGATTGAGCAACGGTAGATGCCCGTGGTTATGTAATACCTTGCATTCGGCACGGTACCTCGCGAGGGGTATAGCCGGACGCTGTCGTTGCATATACTGGCGTGGGCTTCTGCGTTGCCGTCCGACTTAGATAGGCAATGCGAGAAGCCTCTGTTCGTGGGACGGCAATTGGTACGGATTCCCGCGCTTTTTTGTTTAAAACCAGTATAATAGCCGACGAGGGGAAGACTGAGGCAACAGTATAGAAATCCGATGAAAAACAGTATTGAAGCATTCAAGGTCAATGGTGTCACGTTTGAAATGGTGAAAGTTGATGGCGGTTCGTTCCAGATGGGGTCGCACACGGGTGCCAGTGATGAACAGCCGGTACACACCGAGACTGTAAATACATTTTACATCGGTAAGACTGTGGTGACTCAGCGTTTGTGGTGGGCTGTTATGGGCGACAATCCATCACACTTCAGCGGCGAAGATATGCCTGTAGAAAATGTGAGCTGGTTAGACTGTCAGGAATTTGTCGATCGCATCAGTCGTCTCACCGGCCACGTGTTCCGTCTGCCTACCGAGGTCGAATGGGAGTATGCCGCACGCGGTGGAAACCGGTCGCGCGGACATATCTACAGTGGCAGTGATGATGTTGATAGAGTAGCGTGGTATAACGGTAACAGCGGCGGTACCACACACCCCGTCGGTCAGAAACTCGATAATGAGCTCGGTATCTACGATATGAGCGGTAACGTGTGGGAATGGTGCTCAGACAAATATGGTGACAACTACTCATGTCCACGCGATAGTTCTGATTTTGTCTTTCGCGGCGGTAGCTTCAGTTACTTGGAATTTTTCTGCAAAGTTTCCATTCGCAACTTCGGTACATCGCGTACTCGCAGCAGTGACTTGGGCTTCCGCTTAGCCCTCAACGATCTGTGACCGTAGATCGGTGCATGGCCTTCGAATGTCAGATGTTTTCAGTGTAATAGACGGCAGTTTGTTTATAAATAGTTTGATGTTAACATGGTTTGTAAAACTTTTATCTTAAATACTTGTTTGTGAAATAAAAGTGATGTATTTTTGCATTATAAATGATATCACTATGGAAGTAGCAATAAATAGAAAATCTACAATGTTCCGTCTGCGCGAGGAACTTTTGGAACGTTTGAAGCAATTGGCCGCTCGTGATAATCGCAGCCTAAATAATTATGTAGAGACTATTTTGATGGATGTTGTTTATAATACCCCCAATGCGACAACTGTGGCCGCAATGAGAGAGGCTGAAAATGAAGAGAATCTCACCACTGTTAATATGGAGAGTTATGAATCATTTCTCAAATCTCTTGATTTAAAATGAAAGAAATTAAGAGTGGCAAGCAATTCAAGAAAGACTTAAAGAAGTTTGCCAACCAGCCTAAGAAATTAATGGAACTGTACAATTTTATTGATAATTACTTGCGTACAGGTGCCACTATCCCGGAGAAATATCGAGCACACATGCTGCATGGTGATTATGCAGGACACATGGAATGTCATATCGAAGGAGACTTTCTTTTGATATGGATTGATGAAACCACAAACCTAATAAAGCTTATTAGGATAGGCAGTCATTCTGAGTTGTTCGGTTAGATAGTCGTTTGACTATATTTTGCATTGTAGGCACGGGCACGAAAAGCTACATGCTTTTTGTGAACTCATGATGATTCTTGTCCCCGTGGTAACGAAATCATGAAATCATAATAATATAAGCGGGCGGGGAAACTATTGGGGACGGAAGGTGTTATCTTTGTAGTGAAAAATACAAAAGATAATGATATGGATATAATTGAAGCTATGGAGGCGCGCACATCGGTGCGCACGTTTGACGGTAAGCCGCTCGGGGTCGATGCGGTTGAGGCTATTAATGCGGCAATGAGCTGCGCCACTTGTCCGCTGCCGGGCGAGTGGGGTATGGATATTCAGCGTTTTGACATGCGTGGTAGCATGAAACCGGGCACGTACGGCATCATCAAGGGTGCGTCAGACTACATGCTGCTGGGGTTTGACGACCGCGACTTCAACAATGCGGTGGCGGCCGGTTTCGCCATGGAACAGGTGGTTATAGCCTGCACTCAGATGGGGTTGGGCACATGCTGGATAGCGGGTACGTTCAAGGAGGACGATTTTGCGCGCATGGCTCATTTTCCCGGCGACATGACGTTGCAGATAGTTCTGCCGGTGGGTGTATCGACCGGCGAGCGCCGTTTTCTGGAAAAGGTCACGCGATTTACGGTCGGTAGCAAGAACCGCAAGTCGCCCGACAAATTGTTCTTTGTAGGTGACTGGAAGTCGCCGCTAACTGATTCGAGCCAGTATTACGAGTCGCTTATGATGATGAGGCTGGCGCCGTCGTCGACCAATTCGCAGCCGTGGCGTGCCATTGTCAAGGGCGACACGGTACATTTCTACACGACCAAAACCGACAAGGTGCATGGCGTGGATATGGGCATAGGTATGAGCCACTTTGATATGACCGAGCGTTACAGGAACTACAGCGGTATGTGGTCACAGGACGCCGCTATGGCACCTGAGGCACCTGCGGGTCTGAGCTATGTGGCGTCTTATCGTCGCGATTGAGTTCTGAACGATCAGTTGTCGGTGGCAGTCTTGTTCTCGGTCTTTGACACGCAGCCGAGGTAGCCGCCGTGGTGACGCTTGGCATAGTCGGCACGTGTGAAGCCGGTGGCACGCATGGTGTTGACTACGAGTACGTCGCCTATGACGGTCATCATTGTGGTCGATGTGGTGGGGGTGAGTCCGAGCGGACACACTTCGGGGGCGCCGCCTGTGTACAGCAGCACGTCGGCCTGCTCGGCGAGCGGGCTGGTATTGTTGCCGGTGATGCCGATGATGGGTATCTGGGGGTACAGGTGGTGGGCCAGTGTGATGAGTTCCATTATCTCGCGGGTCTTGCCCGAGTTGGATATGAGCAGCAGGACATCGTTGGGTTGCAGCACACCGAGGTCGCCGTGCTGTGACTCGCTGGGGTGCAGGTTGACCGAGGGGGTGCCGGTTGAGCAGAATGTGGTGGCTATGTTCATGGCAATCTGGCCGGCTTTGCCCATGCCCGAGGTGACGAGTTTGCCACCGCGGCGGTGAACGTGCTCTACAATAATCTCGACAGCGCGGTCGTAGGCGTCGCTTACAGGAATGTTGAGTATAGCGCGGCTCTCGGCCTCGAGTATGTCACGCATGGTCTGCTGTATCTGGCTCATATCTGTGATATAATGCAAATCAGTTCATAATATTGTTGTCACTTGACACAAAGATAGTCATAAATTGTCTAACTTTGCATCATTAACAACGTTTTTTTGATTTACGGTAATGATTCGAAATATACTGACCAAAATTAATGTGTTGGCGCACACGCGTGTAGGTGCCTTGTTGTGTAACATGCTGCTCGCGCTGGCCGTGCTGACGCTGTCGCGTGCCGTGTTTATAGCGTGGAACTGGGATCGCTACACGGGCTATGTCGACGGCGAGCTGTTAGGGTCGATATTCAGGGGCGGACTGAGGTTTGACCTCGCCACACTGTTCTATGTCAACACGCTGTGGGTGCTCTTGTTTCTGGTTCCTGTTTCGGTTTCACGAAACTCGGTCTATGGCCGCGTGGTCAAGGCGGTCTATGTCGTGCTCAACAGTGTGGCGCTGCTGTCTAACCTGTGTGACACGGTCTATGTGGGCTACACGGGCCGTCGCACCACGATGACGCTGTTCCAGGAGTTCGCCAACGAGGATAATATACTGACGGTGGTGGGTAACGAGCTGTTGCACAGCTGGCTGCTCGTGCTGCTGATGATTGCGCTGGTGTGGTTCATGTGGCGTTTGTATGTCAGTCCGCGTCAGGTCGAGGCGTCGTGGTGGCGCCGCATCGCGGTCAGTCTGACGGCTTTGGCTGTGGTTGCACTGTGTGCCGTCGGAGCCATTCGCGGAGGTGTCGACCGCACGACGCGCCCCATCACACTGAGCAATGCCAACGAGTATGTCAACCGTCCCATCGAGGCGGCGGCCGTGCTCAACACTCCGTTCTCGATAATACGCTCCATCGGCAAGTCGGTGTTTGCCGTGCCCGAATACATGCCGGCCGATGAGGCCGCCGGGCTCTACCCTATAGTACATCACCCGACCGATAGTATAGGTGAGTTCAAGCCCATGAATGTGGTGGTGTTGATTGTCGAGAGCTTCTCGCGCGGATATGTGGGGGCTCTCAATCGCGAGATAAATGACAGTACGTTTGCCGGATATACTCCACATGTCGATGAGCTCATAGGGCGGGCGCGCACTTACAAACATTCGTATGCCAACGGCATGAAGAGCATTGACGGCATGCCGTCGGTGCTGTCGTCGGTGCCGATGATGCGTGAGCCGTTCTTCCTGACCCCCTCGGCGCTTAACGAGGTCGGGTCGCTGGCTTCCTACCTGGGCGCCAAGGGCTATGGGTCGGCTTTCTTTCACGGTGCACCCAACGGCAGCATGGGCTTCGAGGCCTTTGCGCGCCACGTGGGGTTTGACCGATATGTGGGTATGACCGAGTATTGCAAGTCGCCGCGCCACGGTGGCATGGACGACTTTGACGGCTCGTGGGCCATCTGGGACGAGCCTTTCCTGCAATTTATGGTCGACGAGCTTGACGAGATGCCCCAGCCGTTCATGGCCGGCGTGTTCACCGCCAGCTCACACCACCCGTTCAAGTTGCCGGTCGAGTATGTCGATTCGTTCCCCGAAGATCCTATCCACCCGCTGCTCAAGTGCATACGTTACACCGACATGGCGTTGGGAAAATTTTTCGAGCGTGCCTCACACAGCCCATGGTATGACAACACACTGTTTGTTCTGACGAGCGATCACTCACAGCATGCCGCAGTCAAGGAGTATGCCACCGACCTGGAACAATATGCGTCGCCCATAGTGTTTTTTGCGCCGGGCGATACCACGCTGCGCGGCCTTGACTACGAGCGTGTGGCCGAGCAGATNGACATCATGCCCACAGTGCTGGGCTATCTGAACTATGACCGCGACTATGTGGCATTCGGCTCAGACTTGTTCAACACCGCGCCGGCCGACACCCACGCCTTCAGCTACAACAATGGCATCTATCAGTTCACGCGCGACGGGCTGTTCATGCAGTTTGACGGCGACAANGTNCGCGCTGTCTACGACCTGACCACCGACCCNCTGTTGCACAACAACCTCGCAGGNNGTTCNGACGACCCGCGAATTGCNGCCATGGAGCGCACCCTCAAAGCCTTCATTCAGCAATACTGNACCGCCATGACGAGTGATAACCTGGTGGTTAGAANTCGGTAAAGGCGACGGGGAGGAGGGCNCGGACTGAGGGTATGCGGTAGACNCGGTCGCGGGCGGCGAGCAGTACGGGGACGTCGTGACCGGCAAGCAGCTCATACTCGAGCAGGGCCTGACGGCATGCTCCGCAGGGNGCTATCGGGTCGGGAACAAACTCGTCGTCGGTGCCGCGGGCGGCNATCGCTATTTCGACAAATTTGGCCTTGGGATATTGTGCGTGGGCATAGAAACATGCCGACCGCTCGGCACATGTGCCTGACGGATANGCTACGTTTTCNTGATTGGCGCCTTCGATTATCTCGCCGTTGTCAAGGCGTATCGCTGCGCCNACCTTGAAGTTGCTGTAGGGGGCGTATGAGCGGTAAGTGGCTTCACGGGCGAGTGACACGAGGTTGAGGTCGCTGTCAGACAGCTCGTCATAGCGGTACTCTTCTATNTCAATATTCAGGGTAATCTTTTTCATGATATTGTTGTGTTTTGAGCGGGATTANCAATACGTCATCAGAAGGGNTANCCGACTGAGAAGTGGAACGTGGCGTCACGCTTCCACTGTGGATTAACAAGCGGCCAAGGTTCTTGGTTCGCGGCCGGGTTGTGGGCCTTGAAGCCGAGGTCGAGTCTCAGCAGGAAGTAGGTGAAGTCGAGTCNCAGNCCGGCGCCGTAGCCGAGCGCAATCTCCTTATAGAAGCTGTTGAAGCGGAATAGTCCGCCGGGCTGGGTCTCGTAGTCGCGTATAGTCCAGATGTTGCCGGCGTCGATGAACAGTGCGCCCTCGAGCACCCAGAACAGGCGCGCACGATACTCGGCNCTCATGAACAGCGAGATGTCGCCGCACTGGTTGATGAAGTCGGTCACCGAGTTGCGCGAGTCGTATCGGCCGGGGCCGAGTGTGCGGACACCCCAACCGCGCACGCCGTTGGCGCCGCCGGCATAGAATCGCTTCTCGAACGGNACCATCGACGAGTTGCCGTAGGGGAAGGCGATGCCACCCTCGGCGTGGAGCGACAGGCTGTTGCGGCTGTTGAAGTAGTGGTTATAGGTGTAGGCNGCCGAGCCCTTGAGGTACTGGGCGTATTGTATGCCGCATATCTTGTAGGCGTCGTCGTGACGGCGCATGTCGGTGGCTTTNGATATGAGATAGAGCAGGTTGCCGGCCATCTCGGCTTGCAGTCGCAGGGTGTAGATNTTGGGTTGGGTGATGTTGTTGCGCGCCGACGTGTTGAACATGGCGGGGCGGTTGGTCTTGTAGAATGTATAGCCNGTGCNCATGATGAAGTGGTCTTCGTAGCTGTAGCGCAGCAGGGGGTTGGTGGGCGCGATGGTGTTGATGAAGTCGATGGTGCTCTTNGGGAGGTAGACGAAGTTGATATCGATGAGGTCGAGCGTGCGGCGTCGTGTGTTCGANCGGTTGTTCCACTTGTATTTCATTGCCGCACCGGCTATGATGCGTGTGTACTCNGGGCGCTCCTGGTGGTTGAACGACAGGGCGAACTCGGTCGCGGCATTGACACGCTGGCGGTAGCTGCGCTTCAGTATCGGGGCCTCGAACTTGGGGAACGTGATGCCCACCTCGGCACCGACCTCGGTGTAGCGGTCGTTGATGAGTCCGTCGAGGTTGCCCGACAGGCTCTCGTACGAGCCGCGCACCTTGACCGTGAGCAGCTCGGAGTGCTTGGCAAGATTGCGGTGCTGATAGGTGACGGCGGCGCCGACGCCCAGGTCGCCCTCAGAGTTGGTGCCCTCGACCTCGAGTATGACGCCCTGGGTGCGTGTGCGCGACAGCTGTATGTGGGCGTTCAGCAACATCGTGTCGTCGGGCCCCTCGCCGGCCGGGGTGAANGTGATGTTGATGTACTTGATGATGCCAAGGCGTGACAGNGCCTCGTAGGTGCGGTCGACATTCTCGGTCGAGTAGTAGTCGCCGCTGTTGATGTAGCATTTCTCGTCGATAATCGACGGGCGNANGTAGCGGTCGGGGCCGTATATAATCTGGTAACCGCGCGAGGTGATGGTGTCGAGGNGNGTGCCGGCCGGTGCGTCGCCGTCGGTGTTGATATAGACATTGTTGATGAAGTAGCGTCGGTGGCGTGGCGCGACGAGGGTGTCGGNAGGGCCGGCCTGTGCGGGTGATTTCAGCACCATCTCGACATCGACGTCGCGTGACAGGGCCGAGGTGTCGGCTATGAATGTGATGTACTCNCGCGCGAAGGTATAGTAGCCATTGTTGCGCATCAGNGTGGCCAGTCGCGTGCGTTCGGCATCGAGGCGGTTGCGGTCGAACAGGCCGCCGGGCTTGAGNAGTATNGNNGCCGAGTCGTTGAATATGATNCGTTGCAGGGCGGTGTCGGCGATGGTGTACTTGACCGAGCGCATGACCTGGGGCGAGCCCGGGGTGACGCGGTAGTTNACTGTGATNTTGCGCTTGGCATCGTTGCGCACGGTGTCGGCTGTCACGCTGACATTGCTGTAGCCGCGGTTNATCATGGCCTGGCGCAGCTGGCGCGATGACTGGTCGGTNAGGGCGTCGTCATACAGCACNGGGGNCTCGCCCAGACGGCGTNCCCACTTGTTGTACCACTTGGTCGAGTCGCGGCCGCTCATGTTGTAGACACCGAGCTGCAGCTTGGCAAAGCCCAGTATNTTGTGATTGGGCACCTGTCGCAGGTAGTTNTGCAGGCCGTTGGGCTGTACTTCGGGGGCTTCGTTGATGGTGATTGACGTCTTGTCGAGCAGATATTCGCCCTGTGGCACATGGCGTGTCGAACTACAAGCGGCGAGCATCAGCATGCCGGCTGTGAGCGAGGCCAATCGTGATAATATGTGGCGTGGGCTGGTCAAGGGTCAGTCAAATTGTGCAATTGCAATGCAAAATTAGCGAATTATTTGAAATAGATAGAGCCGCATGTCAAAAATGTGCTGTCGTCTGGCGCAATCTCTGAGTTCACTACTTGCAGTTGATGGTGATGATGTCGTCGAGGCGTGTGGTGAACAGTCGCGAGGCGTGTTCGCGGCGGGTAATCTCGCGCAGGCCGTTGCCGAGCGAGGCGAGCCGCACGCAGTCGGGGTTGCCGGGCGACGAATTGATGGTGTCGAGTGTGGCCATCAGGCGGTCGCGCTTGGCGATGTCGTTGACGTCGGCAAAGAGGCTGTGCTGCCGTCCCTCGGACGTGGTGAGGCGTGTGATGGTGATGCCGGCCTTCTTGATACCGTAGCCTTGGCGCCAGATGCGGTTGAGCAACGCTATGGCCGTGCGGGCGAGGGTGGGGGTGTCAGATACGGGCTCGGGCAGGGTGANNGATGCCGCGTTGTTGTACTGGGGCTGGCNCTCGTTGAAGCGGTTGGTGGCTATGTAGNCCGACATCTCGAGGGCATAGCTNTTTTGCTCGCGCAACTTGCGCCCGAGTATGGTGGCGAAGGCCGACATGGCCTGGCGCAGCTCGACGACCTCGTAGATGTCGTGGGCGAACGAGCGCGATGACGTCATGGTGCGCTTGTCGGGGGCNGTCCAGTCGTTGGGTATGCACGNCTCGCCGTTGAGTTCGCGCCATGTGCGTTCGCCGGTGATGGTGAAATCCTGGCGCACGCTCTCGCGGTCGAGCTGTGAGAACTGCAGNGCGGTGACGATGCCCTGGTCGATGAGGCGTCGTTTGTTGCGGCGGCCTATGCCCCACACGTCGCCTATGTCGGTCAGAGACAGCGCTTTCAGTCGTTTNTCGTCGGTGTCGATGACACACGACCCTTTGTAGCCNGGATATTTCTTGGCGAAGCGTGCACCTACCTTGGCGAGNGTCTTGGTGCCGGCGATGCCGAGNGAGACTGGTATGCCGGTCTCGCGCCGCACGGTGCGCGCGATGTAGCGTCCGTANGCNGNCATGTCGTCGATTGACGGGTCGAGGTGCATNAAGGCTTCGTCGACCGAGTAGACCTCAAGGTCGACGGCCTCGCGGCGCAGCACCGTCATGACGCGTGCCGACATGTCGCCATACAGNCGGTGATTGCCCGAGAAGGTGACGACGCCGTGACGCTCGGCCTCAGACTTGATTTTGAAGTAAGGGTCGCCACGTCTGAACCCGAGAGCCTTGGCCTCGTTNGACAGCGCGACTGCACAGCCGTCGTTGTTGCTGAGCACAATGACCGGGCGGTCGATGAGCGACGGGCGGAACACGCGCTCACACGACACAAAGAAGTTGTTGCAGTCGACGAGGGCAAACATGGGNGTTATCCTNNTNTTNNTACTCTACCGGCGGCGCCGGCGTTTGGCCTTGATGGTGTAGGTGACGATGCCCCACACCATGAACTCGTTGTCGGGGGTGACCTCGATGGGTTTGTAGCGGCGGTTGGANGGCATCAGGTAGATGCGGTTGTCGCGGGTGATGTTGATGCGCTTGAGGGTGAACTCGCCGTCGAGACAGCACACNGCCAGGTCNTNGTCTTCGGGTTCAATCGACTTGTCGATAACGAGAATGTCGCCCTCCTCGATNCCTTCNTCNATCATCGAGTCGCCNACCACACGGCCNTAGAANGTCGAGGCCGGGTGACGTATGAGGTCTTTGTTCAGGTCGATGGTCTCGGAGATATAGTCCTGGGCCGGCGAGGGGAAGCCGGCGCGTATGCCGGCGTCGGCATATTGCAGGCTNAGGCTGGTGCTGAAGTCGGGGGTCAGTATCTCGAGATTGCCGTTGAGAGGGGTGTCAGTCATAGGCGTCGTTCAAGTTTTTTGATGGTGCGGAACTCGATGTAAATAAGTATGGCGGTTACCACAGTGGCGCAGACGTCGCTGGTGGGGAACGACTTCCAGAGTCCGTCGAGGCCCGAGTGGTTCACCATCAGGTACATGATNGGTAGCAGGAACAGNACCTGGCGGGCAAGACTGAGCATGATCGAGAAGCTGACGCGGCCTATNGACTGTAGGAAGTTGGTCGAGACTATCTGGAAGCCTACCATCCAGAACATCGACATCGCCACGGTGAGTATGGTNCCTGTGTGTCCGGCCAGNGTNGCGTCGGGAATGATGAGCGAGGCAATCCCGGCGGGGNAGGTGTAGGCGAGCGCCCAGCCTACGAGGCAGACGGCTGTCGACGCCCCGACGGCAAGCCAGTAGGTTTGGCGCAGGCGGTGGTACTGGCGGGCACCGTAGTTGTAGCCGACGATGGGCTGCATACCCTGGCAGATGCCGATGATGATGCAGACNATCATGGTNGTGAACGTGACGAAGACGCCGGCGGCGGCAAGCGCTCCGTCTGAACCGAGGGGNCTCTCGGCTCCGTAGCGNCGCAGGTTGGAGTTGATGAAGATGTTGATAAGGCACGCGGCGACATTGACNATGCAGGGTGCGGCGCCGATGCCTATGATGCCCCACACGAGGCGTGGACGCAGGCGGTAAGTGCCGCGTGTCCAGACTATGGGGCCTGGGTTGCGCACGAAGTGGGCCATGACAAANACCGTGGTGATGGCCATCGAGATGTCGGTGGCNATGGCGGCGCCCTTGATGCCGAGTCGGAACACTACGAGGAAGAGNGTNCCGAGAATGACNTTGACGCCGGCGCCTATGAACATGGTGACCATGGCGCGGGTNGGGAAGCCCGATGCGCGCATGAGGTTGTTGAACGAGTAGGTAAGGTTCATGAGAAAGAGNCCNGGNAGAATGTAGGTCATGAACTCTTTGGCNTAGGGCAGATTGGTCTCGGTGGCGCCGAACAGCACCAGCATGTCGTCCATGAACCAGGCGAACAGGGCGAGGTAGCAGATGCCGAGAGCGACTGTGAGNGTTAGGGCATTGCCCAGGACATTTCGGGCGTCTGCTTCGTTGCGGTTACCCAGCAGTATCGAGATGCGGGCTGCCGAGCCGGCACCTATCAGGACACCNAGGGCAGTGGTGATGTTCATTACCGGGAATGTGATGGTGAGTCCGGCTATGGCTTCCTGGCTTGCCATGCCGTCNGGGCCNCCGTAGTGTCCTATGAGGGCGCGGTCGACAAAGTTGTAAAGCTGCATCACGAGCATGCCGACGACGGCCGGCAGGCTGTAGCGCCACAGCAGACGGCCTACGCCCATTGTGGCAAGTTCGTTAAGGCGTGTNTCGCCTGTGGTATGATTGGTGTTGGTTGTTGTCATAGCTTTTTAGAGCCAAACAAGGCACGAGAGCTTGAACCCTCGTGCCTTGATTATTCGGTTATGTGTGGTTTCCTGTCGGTTGACAGGTNTTTGTGACAGTCTTACTTCTTGGCGTCGAGACGGGCGCGCTCAAGATACTTCTCGATGTTGATACCGTTAGCGGCGGCATACTGAGGATACTTGTTCTGAATTTCCTCATAGAGCTTGGCCTCGGCGGCATAGTCCTGCTGTGCGCGGTAAACGCGGGCGAGCTTGAGCATGAAGTAGGGGGTGTANTAGGGGTTGTTGTCGCTCTGCTTGATGGCGGCCTTGAATGCTTTGACAGCCTCGGGCAGATTGTCGGTGTTCACGTAGCAGTCGCCCTTGAGCGAGAGAGCTGCCGAGCCTACGAGAGCCTCTTTGGGTGAATACTTGTCGATGTATTTGATAGCCTCGTTGTANTGCTTGTCATTGTAGAGCATGATGGCGGCGTTGAGGCTGGCNCGGTTGCCGGCGTCGTGACCGAGCTCGGCAGCCTGCTTGTACTGTGCGAGAGCGAGCGAGTCGTTGCCTGAGAAGAGGCTGACATCGGCTTTACCTACGGCTACGTTGGCTTTCTCGGCATTTTTAGAACTGAAACTGTTGAATAGCAGGATACCGGCAACGACGAGAATGATGACTACGAGGCCTGCGATAAGACCTTTCTTGTTGTTCTGTACCTTAACGCTGAGGTCGGTAAGGTTGTCGTTGAGGTTGTCGATAGCGTTTTGAGTTTCGGGCGCTGTATTTTTATTGTTAGCCATTGTAAAATGTTGATTGATTTCGTTCGGGATTAGTTTAAAATGCTAATTTCAGCACGCAAAGGTAACACAATAAAACGTTAAAGCCAATTTTTTTCGCGAAAAAGTATTGCCTGACTGGGTAAATCAGATGTCGGAGGATAAAATGAGGCCGCCACGCTTCGATTGGAAGTGTGGCGGCCGGTAAGTTATGGAATAGGAAATTTATTTTTCGGGAATGCGGTAGGGTGTAACCTCGCCGGTCTCGGTATTAACGATGTAGGCGTAGAGGGGTGTGATGACACCGCCGTCGTAACCGAACACATAAACTATATAGTCAGTCCAAACATTTCCGACTGGGTACTGGTAGTCAGAGCCGAAAGAGAGTGTTTTAGATGTATCGCCGCTGTTGAGTGTGAGGTAGCTACCCTGAGCATCAAGATATTTTTTCATGAACTCCTCGTCGCTCATGCTCTCGGGGAAGTATGTGGCGTCCATCTTGTGGGAGTTGAGCACNTACTNNNNGTNGGGGTCNGNNGGCGTTACTTTCACATCAATATANTGNNNCCAGTTGCTNTCGCCTTTGAAGTTGGAGAACTCGATGGTGAAATCGGCGGTCTTTTCTACAGGTTTTGTCTCGGGAATGCGGTAGGGTGTAACCTCGCCGGTCTCGGTATTAACGANGTAGGCGTANAGAGGAGTGGTGACACCGCCGTCGTAACCGAACACATAGACAATATAATCAGTCCAAACATTTCCGACAGGGTACTGGTANTCAGAGCCGAAAGAGAGTGTNTTAGATGTATCGCCGNTGTNGAGTGTGAGGTANNCACCCTGAGCATCAAGATATTTTTTCATGAACTCCTCGTCNCTCATGNTCTCGGGGAAGTATGTGGCGTCCATCTTGTGGGANTTGAGCACGTACTTGGCGTTGGGGTCAGATGGCGTTACTTTCACATCAATATAGTGCGTCCAGTTGCTGTCGCCTTTGAANTTAGAGAACTNGATGTCAAATGTCAGTTCTTCTTTGGGTTTGCTGACGGTCGAGAATCGCAGCTCTTTAATCTCGGTTGTGCGTCCGCCCACCTCGTCGACACCAAACACGAAGAGTGAGTATTCGACATCGGTGCGTAAATACTTGCCGTCGATCACATCGTTTTTAGAGTTGAGCTCGGTGGCGCCTGTGTGAACATATTCGGTAGTGGNCCACTGGAATGTGTTCATGGCGTTGATGTAATATACCTGGCNTGCAAGNTATAATGAAGGTGTGATGGCNTTCTCTCCGTCAAATCGGTCAGACTCGATGAGGAATGTGGTGTAGCGGGTGTCGGGGTTGGAGGGTGTGATGGTGAATGTGCCTTCAGAACCTGACTTCTGGGTGAATTCCACGTCGAAGGTACAGTCGTCAATCACCTCGGCCTCGGGTATCTCAACCCATTCGTATGAGGCGTCGGTGGTGGGCACGCCATATTCGCAGCCGAACGCTACGGCCAGCCACAGGTCGCCCTGACAGCGGTTGGTGTAGGTCTTCTCGCCATGCTCACGATAGGTGACGTCGTCCCACTTCTGACCATAGTTGTACACGAGGTTCTCATACTGTCCGATGGAGCTTGAAACCAGCTGAGCAAGTGTCTTCTCGGCTATCTGNGCGGGTGAATAGAGTTCGATTGCAAAAGGTATGTTGGCATCGCCGCCNTCGGGGTGGTAGGCATCGGCCTTGACGGTGAGGGTGGTCGATGTGACATCGAATGAGAAGTTGAATTTAACACCGAGGTCGTAGAGTTCCTTGGTCGTAAACCTGATGAGCTCGGGCTCGGAAGTGAGCACGATCTCGCCGTTGACAATATCGCCGGTGTACACNGCAAGTGCAATGGGGGTGTTGTCGCTGATAACCACCGGGGGGAACCAGTCGCGCACCTTATCGCCACGTTCGAATATGTTGGGCAGGAAAGAGCGGTCGAGTTCGTAACCGTAAGCGACGGNGATGTCATAAATATAGTTGAGGTCGTCCTCGATGAGATAGTCGAGCCACTGGTCTTCGGGAATGCCTGCGAGCTCAGACTCGGGCACGCCGTTGAAGCGATACCATGTATTGGGGTCGGAGGTGGTGACGTGTAGNGTAGCGCANGCGTGGTGGGGCTCAACGGTCACTGATACCGGGTTNTCGGGGAGGCCGTTGACATAGGCTACATGGTCGATGCCGTCGAGCGAGTAGCTTGTGACCGAACCGTCATGTGATGTCACGTCTATGTGAGTGAAACCGTCGGTGTCGCCATGATAGCTGAGGTGGTCGATTGAGTTGATGAGTATGGTCTTGATGACCTCATCGTTTTTTATGAANTTGAGTTTGTCGACCGTGGCGTATGCCATGCCTGCGACAGCTGCGGCAAGGCCGCAAAGAATAAGTTGTTTCTTCATGACCTTATTTTATAGTTATTTTGTAAGACACGTTGTTGACTGTAACGATATAGGCACCTGTNGCGAGGTCGTCGAGACTGAGNTCGACAGCGCCCTCGGCGGTGATGGTGCGCACTGCCACGCCGGCCAGGGTATAGANNTTGATTACCGANCCGNCAGGGAGTGAGTCGAATGAGAGGGTGTTGCCGTTGANGGCCATGCNACCGCCNGTAACCTCGTCGATGCCTGCCCCGGGGTCGTAGGTGTGGACAAATTTAGAGATTGACTCACGAGGAACTGTTACGGTCACTTTTTGGTCGGCACCTGTTGCCACNAGGTCGGTNTCGGTGAATGCGAGCGTCAGGTCAGATGTAAGCANTACATCGACTTTGCTGCCATCGGTCAGGTGGACGTTGAGCATATTGTAGCTCGCTGCACCCGATGCGAGAGTNATACAAACTGCAATGGCAGAAAGTAATAATTTTTTCATAAAAGATTGTTTTGTGATGATGATTTGTGGTTTTGACGGCGCAAAGGTAGTGAAAATTCTTCATAGCGCAACAAAATGTTATAAACAATCTTAAATGGGCTAAAATAGTGCGGTTTAAAAAAATTGTATTTTTGCGGATATTAATACTAATGACTACATAATGAACAATCTACCCTATATAGTGCTGCGTGACCCTGAGGGGGCGCGGAGGGGTTATTTGTAGTCGGTCTCGAGGAGGTCGTGGAAGCAGGGCGAATCGGTGTTGGTGATACCGAAGGCCTTACCGGGGTGGCGGCGAATGTCGGAGGCTGTGCGTAGGAATTCTTTGCGGTCGACGTCTTCGATGACGGGATCGCCGGGAATGTCGATGATGGGTTCGTTGCACTCATAGAGCGCGGTGATGGTGAAGCGGTACTCGCCGCCGTCGCTCTCGGCCATCATTATCAGGCCGGGAAGTCCGTAAAGCTGCCAGGGACCGTCGCTGACGGGGATGTCGGGGGCGAACCATGCCGTCCAACGGCGTCCGTGATAGGTGGCTGTGGCGTTCTGGCACTCGTAGCCAAGGATAGTGGCTGTCGAGTCGCCGGCCTCCCATGTGAGGTCGTCCATAGGCACGGTGTATCGCAGGTAGATGTTGTCGGGCCCTCCGGGCATGTCGATGACGGTAATGCTGCCGGTGAGGGGTGATTTATAGACGTTGAATGTTGTGGCGCGCCGCGGTACGTTATCCAGAACACCGTGGTCGACTTTTATCTCGGTGATGTTGCCTTGGGCATCGCGTTTTATGCCTCCGCTGTTGTTCAACGCATCGGTTACCTGCTGACGGATCAGTTCGGGGCCGCCCGGGGTTGCTGATATTGAATCGAAGAACGCTGTCTTGATGCTGAAACAGCGTGACTCGTCGGGGGCTATCTGTAGGGCGAGACGGTCAGAAATGTAGCGGATTGTGTCGGTGCGGGGTATGGCTGACTCGTAGTTGTACTCGGCACGCAGTGTGGCTGTCGAGTGTCCGGCACCGACGGCTGTGGCTGACAGCGATAGTGAGGCAATGGTTGTTAGGATTAGTTTTTTCATATTGATTCAGGTGTTTATTTGATTATGCGAAGTGTAAGTAAAAACTGACGTCCGCGTTGGTAAGATATGGTCTCGATCGAGGTAAACTCGGTGAATGAGCGGTTAATCCAGGTGCGTTTGTCGAGCAGGTTGTTGGCCGACAGTGAGAGTTCTAAGTTTTTGGTGACTTTATAACGCAGGAATGTGCCGAGGTTGACGCGGTTGGCGTATCGGTGGGGTTCGAGACGGTCACATTGCCACGAACCATTGAGGTTGAAGACCCACTCGCCCGGCGTGAAATTGACGGCGATAGCGTTGGTGTATCTGTCGATGCGGGTGGAAGGCATGGGCTGTAGGGTCATGTTATTGGTGAGGAATGATGTGTTGTAGCTGGCGTTGACCCATGAGCAGATGCGCACATCGAAGTGGCCTGAGGCGGTGTATTGTGACGTTGAGCGTCTGACGGGGTCGCCTTGTGAGAACACGGTACTCGTGCCGCGGTTGTAGGAGGCTCGTAGTGTTAGTGAGCTGTTGATGGCGTCGAGGCTCTGTGAGTAAGAGGCGTAGACGCCGGTCGATTCTGAGCGTGAGGGCTCGGCACGGTAATAGTTGATGACATAGTCGCCGACGAGTGTCTGGGCTGTACCGTATTTGTTACTGTTCCATGACTGTGTGACCGACGCGTTGAAGAAATAGCCCTTTAGTGAGTTGCGCCATTCCCATCGCGCCATGACGCGCTGGCCTGTCGAGGCATAGTAGTCGTCGATGCCGGCGTTGAACGTGCGGTAGTCAGAGAGTATGTCGCCGCGCAGTATGTTACCGAGTGATGCCGGTGAGCGGCGAGCTGATGCTTCGAAATTGAAAGTATGGCGTCGGTTAGGCTTCCATTGTGCCGTGAGTGACGGAGCGATGAACAGCTCGTTGCGGTCGCGCAGGGCTCCACCGAAGAAGTAGCTGTAGTAATTGAGCGGAATGTTAAGGTTGAGGTTGACGCGCCGTAGATTAAGCTCGAATTTAGGTATGGCGAACAGGCGGAGGTAGTTGGTACTGAAGTCGTTTGATGACTCGATGCCTGTCAGTGTGATGTCGCCGTCGATGTCTGAGTCGAGATGCCTGATGAATGCAGCCACACCGCCCTCGACAGTGGCGATGACACGGCCTATTATGAAGCCGTAGGAGGCGCGCTCGTCGGTGAAAAAGGCGTTCTGGCGCACATTGCTGCCGTAGCCGGCAGTGTTGCCGGTGTCTGAGCCGTTGTTAAGCTCAACCCACAGGCTGTGAGGCTTGTAGAGCCACTGGTTGGTGCTATTGAAAGTGACGATATGGCGTTCGCCGAAGCGTTTGATTATCTTGAGATTGTTGGCTATGCTGTAGGAGGGTGTCGATGCCTGCTGGCTATTGGCGAGCGTACCGGTAATGTCGATGTGGGTGTCATTCCATAATGAGTTGAATGAAAAGTTGTTGTTGAGATAGTAGGTCTTTTGGTTCAGCTCATAGTTGGCTATAAGGCGGGCTGTGTGGTCGCGGGTGTCGGCGTGACGGTTCTCGGTGATGACGCGGTCGCCGTCGGGGAGGTAGTAGGTTGTGACGGTAGCCCGGTCGGCCCATAGGTGGTCGTAGCCATAGTCGGCCTGTAGGCGCCAGTTGCCGTTCTGACGGCTTTTCCACGTGGTATTGGTCGATATGGAGGCCGAACGGTTGAAGATGCTGTTGCCGCTGGCGCCGACACTGCCGATTGAAATGTAGTCGGTGAGTGATTCGCCGGCATTGCCCGAGCCTATGTTTCCGGCGAGAGGGTCGCCGGTGTTGTTCAGTTTCAGTTCGGTAATGTTCTTTACCGGGCCTCTGAGAGTCATGGTGAACAGATTGCCAAGGTATAAAGCGCCGCCGCGCTCGCTGTAGCCTGTGCCGATGTCGCCGTGGGCTGTGAGTCGTGTGGTGGCCGACTCCTTGAGCTTGAGGTTAACGGCGGCNTGATCGCTGAACGACAAGCCGCGGAGTACCTGCATGGGCTGGTGATTTTCGAGNACCTCGACGGCGCGGACGTCAGAGGCCTGAATGTTCTTGGTGATGACACCGTGATTGCTGCCGGCCATATCGGTNCCGTCGACATAGAGCCTGTTAATGTCGGTGCCTTGATATTTGACCGATCCTGTGGCATTGACTTCGAGTCCGGGCATGCGGTTCATTACCTCGCCGATCGAGCGGTCTTGCTTACGTGTGAATTGTCCGACGCTGTAAGTGACCGTGTCGCCGTTCTCGCGTATGCGCTTGGCGCGGACACCNACCTCGGCAAGTTTTACGGCATTGACGGGCATGATGACGCGCAGTGTGTCGGTCGTGTTGAGTGTGTCGAGACNATAAGTCATGGTCAGGTAGCTCATCTTGGCGAGTTGCAATGAGAGGCTGTCNCCATCGGGAATGGTGATGGTGAAATGGCCGTCGGTGTTTGATGCCGTGAATTTTTTGATCTTGCCCGTGCTGTCGACGATGCGTGCCGATACGCCACCGAGTGGAATNCCCTCCTCGGCATCAGTGACGACACCCACTATAGGGTNACGTCCNTTNACTATNGCCGCAACAAATATAAAGAGGTGTATTAATATAATAATGTGACGCATCGGAATGGTTTATAAATCATGCAAAGTTAAAAAAAANCGATATNCACCTAATTTTAAGATTATATTTTGTNCTTTTTTAACAGTTGGTGGTAAATCGGAGGCAGAATAATGTGTGTTTGAAAAATTTTTGTATTTTTGCGGATATTAATACTCATGACTACATAATGAACAATCTACCCTATATTGTGCTGCGTGANCCCGAGGGGGCGCGCGAGAACCTGTTGCCGTTGTCGTTTACACGTCCGTTGAGCGAGTTGCGTCTGGGNATTCTGACCCTGAGAGAGAAGTGGCAGATGCTGTTGCCGGGCAACTACTCGTGGGAGACTGCAGGGTATCTGACTCCTAAGTTCGGGCGTGCGGCCGCGCCGGCCAAGTATATCATAGACAGCGATATCATACCGACCCGGACGTATGTCGACGCTCTGGAGCGCGGCATTGATATGGAGCCCGAACGAATTGTCAACCTGTATGACATATTCATGAAGAACGGTGAGGCTATCGAGGCCGACTTCAGGTTGGTGACCAAGGGACGTTCGTCGGGGCCGCTGTCAGAATCGAACACGGTGATAGGTGACCCGTCGCTGATATTCCTGGAGCCCGGCGCACGGGTGGAGGGTGCATTTCTGAACACCACACACGGCCCTATATATATAGGTAAAGATGCCGAGGTGATGGAGGGTAGCTGTCTGCGTGGTCCGGTGGCACTGTGTGAGCACTCGGTCGTGAACATGGGCACCAAGATTTATGGCGCCACGACGATAGGCCCGTGGTGCAAGGTGGGTNGCGAACNCAATAATGTGGTGATGATAGGTTACAGCAACAAGGCTCATGACGGGTTCCTGGGCAACGCTGTCATAGGCGAGTGGTGTAACCTTGGGGCCGGCTGTGTAGCTTCAAATCTTAAAAACGACTATACGGAGATTAAGTTGTGGAATTACCCGGCTCACAGATTCCTTAAAACCGGGTTGCAGTTTTGTGGCCTGATTATGGGCGACCACTCGAAGGCGGGTATAAACACGATGTTCAACACGGCCACTGTGGTGGGTGTGGGAGTGAACATTCACGGCTCGGGATTTCCGCGCAACTTCGTGGNGTCGTTCAGCGAGGGTGGCGCGTCGGGATTCAGCGATGTGTCGCTGAACAAGTTCTTCGACATAGCCCGCAGGGTGATGGCCAGGCGCGGCAAGGAACTGTCGGAGNCCGATTGCCAGATATTCAGGCATATCTATGACTATGCCGACCGCTTCAAGTAGGCGTGCCGCCACCTGAGGTCTCCGCTCTCCCCCTTCCGTACCATGAAAAAATATTTATTACCTTAAACTATACCGATTGTGAAGAGTCAGTGTGTCGTTCGCCTGAAATTTGTACTGTTTTGTCTTGTGGCTGTCATGATGACAGCGACGGGTGGCGAACGCTATTACCGCAATATTAACGAGACGGGCGAGTTTGACGACATCACTGTCAACAGGCTGTACCGTGACTCGACGGGCTTTGTGTGGATGGCGACCGACCGCGGCGTGCTGAAGTGTGACGGCATACACACGCGGCTTATAAAAATAGGCGACGAGGTCAAACCGCTGTTCATAACGTCGTTCGCGTCGTTGCCGGCCGGAGCGATGGCTGTGGGTACGCGTCACGGTCTGGTGAAAATCGACAGTCAGGGNNGGGTGACTGCGGCCGATGACGGGGCGTCAGAGATAACGTCGCTCGTGAGATGGTCNGCCGATACGATTGTGGCCGGTACGGCTCACGGNCTGATGGCNTATGGTAATGACGGCTCGGTGCTGGAGTTTCACCAGTTGCCTGTGAGCAATCTGTACTCGCCGGCGGCCTATGTCAGCGGGCTGGCGTTCCATCAGTCGGGCGACCTGTTGATTCAGACTCACAAGGCGTTGTACCGCATGAACCGTGAGNCGGGTGATGTGAAGCTNCTGACCGAGTGGCCGGTGTGGGTNGATACGTCACGCGACATGGTNGTGGACGGNGACAGGGTGTGGATAGCGATGATGTCGTCGGGCCTGTGGTGTGTCGACGCTGTGAGCGGCGAGGCCCGGCAGGTTGATGTCAACTGCCCGGTGATAACGGGTGTNAGCCTGGGCCCNGACGGTCTTTATGTGGGAACAGACGGTAACGGCGTCTTCATGCTCGACCGCGAGACAGGCCAGGTAAAGTCGCANATCACTCGCCAGGTAAACCGCGTGGGNTCGCCNAACAGCAGNCAGGTGTACTGTGTGCTGATGGACGACACGGGGGTGTTGTGGATAGGATATTACCAGCATGGAGCCGACTACACGGTGAGCAGCTCGGGATTGTTCGAGGTGTTCAGTGACGGNAAGCTGTTCAACTCATACGGTACGTCGGTGAGGACTATTACGGCCGGCGACCGCGGGCTGGCGATNGGTACNCGCGACGGNCTGGTGCTGTTGCGNCCGGGGGTGAGAATGGAGCTGATACACCGTCCGCAACTGAACAGTGACATGGTGATAGCCGTGAAGCAGTATCGCGGCAAGATATACATAGGTACGTATGGCGGCGGCATCAGTGTGCTCGANCCCGAGACGCTCCAGGTGGTGCCGTTTCAGCCCGATGTCGAGGTGCCGTTCAACCGCGGNCANGTGTTCTCGTTGTTTGTCGATGCCAACGACATGTTGTGGCTGGGTACGAGCAACGGCCTGTACTGCTATGACGGCGACAGGCAGGTGAGGCACTTCACGACGGCCGACAGNGAGTTGCCCACGGGNAATGTNTATGAGGTGTTCTTTGACTCGACGGGGCGCGGCTGGATATGTACCGAGAANGGTGTGTGCCTGTATGACCCCGTGCGNGGGGTGTTGCTGAGGGATAGTCTGCCCGACTATTTTCCGCGTGACGAGAAAATANGAGTGNTGTATGAGGACAGCTCGAACATGCTGTACTTTCTGCCNGAGCGCGGCGACATACTTNTGGCGCCGGTCGATCTGTCGTATGTTAAGCCGCTGAGGCTGTCGGCGCTCGCAGGCTCGGACGCCAAGTCGATAATCGAAGACCCGAACCGATACATGTGGATAACGTCCAACCGCGGAGTGATAAGGTGGGACAAACATGANGAGGTNATCAAATTCGGTCAGGCTGACGGATTGCCGTCGGCTCAGTTCATACAGTGTACGCCTGCNATCGACCCGAACGGAAACCTGTTGCTGGGTAACTCGAACGGCATGGTGAGCATCAATACCGACCTAAACCTGTACAANCGNGTAATAGACAGTCGGCTGGTGCCGACGTCGGTCAATGTCAATGACTGNTCGGAGTCGGCCGCGGTCATCGAGAGAGTCGACTCGGCGAGTTATCAGATAGTGCTGGGTGACTTCAGCTCGAGTGTAGTGATAGGGNTGTCGCCNTTTACNTANGCNGCNCCNGACGCNATNNCNTANGAGTANAGTACNGACGGNGGCGAAGACGTGGCAGNCGGTGCCGGCNGACCTGATGCTGACNATNGACAANTCGTTTAATGTAACACATTTNAGCGTGCTGCTGAGACCTGAGGGAAAGCCGTCGATACTGACGCGGGTTGATGTGAAGATGCCTATGAGNACGGTGTTCAAGGAACTGATAGCGCTGGTGATTGTAGTCGCGCTGCTGATNCTATATATAATATATGTGTGGGTTGCACGCACGAGACGCAATTATGTGATGCGCCGTGAAGCTGAAGCNGCTGAGGCGGCACGAGTCGAGGCCTACGAGATGGAGACCGCCGACAAATCAAAGTATAAGTCGAACCCGTTGAGCTATGCCGAGTGTACCCGCATAATGGGTATAATTGACAAGGCGATGACTCAGGATAAGCTGTTCACCGACCCNAANCTGAAGATTGCGGCNCTGGCCCGCTGTGCNGGTATATCGAGTCACCGTCTGAGCCAGGTGTTCAGTCAGCACCTGAGCAAGAGCTTCTATGACTATGTGAACACGTANAGNGTTAACGAGTTCAAACGTATNGCCGAACAGGGAGGCGCGTCGCGGTTTACGGTCACAGCGATGGCCGAGAGAGCCGGTTTCAGCTCCCGCGCGTCGTTCTTCAGACATTTCAAAGAGTTGGAGGGTATATCGCCCGGCGAGTATCTGAAGNGGTTAGGCTCTAAAGATTCTTGACGCGGGTAGCGAAGTCGTGCATCTTGATGGCGGCTTCGGCTGCCTCGCTNCCTTTGTTGCCGAGACAGCCGCCGGCACGGTCGATGGCGTCCTGCTCGGTGTCGACGGTGAGCACTCCNAANATAACGGGAATGTCACAGTCGGCGTTGAGGGCGGTGACACCCTGTGTGACGCTCTGACACACGTAGTCGAAGTGGGGNGTGCCNCCGCGAATGACACAACCGAACACGATCACGGCGTCGAACAATGATGACTCGATGAGCTGTGAGGCACCGAATGTAAGCTCGACGGCGCCGGGCACCTTGAACACCTGAACGTCTTCGTCGGAAAAGCCCTCGCGGCGGAAAACATCAAGCGCTCCCTGAGTGAGTGCGCCGGTTATTTTCTCGTTCCATTCGGCTTGTACGATTGCTACTCTCATGCCCTCGACGCGGGGCAGTGCACCGTGGGGTGCGGCGGTTGATATTGCTGTTGACATGTGGTTTGCGTATTAATGAGTNACAAAATTAATATAAAAATCGACCGCTGCAGTGTAAAATATTTTTAAAAATTTCATTGTGAAGCTGATTTGGCGTAAATTTGCCGCCGATGAGCTGTTCNTTACATAGAGANAATGTGCTCGAGGTGCTTGTGTGTACACGCGGTGTCGACGGCATCAGGCGCGTGGCGGCCATGAACTTGCCGNGNGTCGAGGGNGTGGGTTATCTCGTGTCNTGGCAGGACGGCGGCACGGAGGTGCCACGTGAACTGTGCCGCGAAGATGTCAAGGTGGTCAACACGCCGACGACNGGGCTCAGCAATAATCGNAACGAGGCGTTCAGGGCTTCGACGGCCGGGCTGNTGCTCGTGGCCGATGATGACCTGGAGTACACGGCCGAGGGTCTGAANCACGTAATCGCTGTCATGGAGTCGCATCTCGATATTGATTTTGCAACCTTCAAACACGGCGGCGACGACAACAAGTGGTTTCCCGACTATGAATTTGACCTGTCAACGGTGGTCAGAAACTACTATGTGACGTCGTTCGAGCTGGCTGTGAGGCGGCCTATGGTGGAGGGTGAGAGGGCTGTGGTGTTTGACNCGCAGTTCGGACTCGGANCACCGCGCTTCCAGGCGTGTGAGGAGGAACTGTTCGTGATGGACGCCATCAGGGCNGGTTACCGCGGCAGGTTCTTCCCCATNGAAATAGTGTCGCACCACGGGCTGACGACAGGGTACAAGCCGATGACGCGCGGCGTGCTCGAGGCNCAGGGGGCNCACATAGGAGAGCGCTACCCGTGGTGGAGTGCATTACCGCGNATAGGCGTTGTGGCATGGCGGCATTATAGGGCGCAGCGCTACAATCTGATGCCGGCGATGCTTGCCCTGGCGAGCGGTTGGCGGGCAGGACGTCGCGAAAACCCTAACGCTCATCTGTTTAAGAATGATAATAATTNGTAATATAAGAACANAATAGGATTTATTTATGAGAAATTCACTAATGATTGCAGGAGCTGTCGCCGCCATGATGTCGGTGACCTCGTGTGTGAGCAACAAGCAGTATGCCGAGCTCAACGCCAAGTATGAGGCGCTAAACCGTGACTATAATGACGCGAAGCTTGACCTCGCCGAGTGTAATTCNAACACCAAGAANCTTGACCGTATGCTCGCCGACCAGCGCGACCGCTATCAGGAACTGCGTGACGACTATGCCAATCTGCAAGGCTCGCTCGACCAGAGCCTGAAGCAGAGCACTCAGGGTAGTGTGAACATTGCCAAGCTCGTTGACGAAATCAACGCGTCGAACAAATATATCAAACAGCTTGTAGACGCCAAGTCAAAGAGCGACTCGCTCAACATGGTGCTGACCAANAANCTGACTCGCTCGCTGAGCCGCGACGAGCTGATGGACGTTGACATCAAGGTGCTCAANGGNGTGGTATATATNTCGCTCGCCGATAACATGCTGTTCAACAGCGGTAGCTATGAGGTGAGTCCCCGCGCGATGGAGACTCTGAGNAAAATCGCCAAGATTATCAAGGACTACCGTGACTATGATGTGCTGGTNGAGGGTAACACTGACGATGTGCCCATCTCNCGNACCAACATACGTAATAACTGGGACTTGAGCGCGCTGCGTGCTTCGTCGGTGGTACAGGTNCTTCAGGACGACTTCGGTGTCAATCCCGCCCGCCTCTCGGCTGCCGGCCGTGGCGAGTACAANCCCGTGGCTGATAATACAACTGCCCAGGGCCGTATGCTCAACCGCCGCACCCAGATTATCATCACTCCAAAGCTTGATCAGTTCCTTGATTTGATTGACAAGGCCCCGGAGACCGAGTCGACAGCGACCATACAGTAAACTACTGTCAATAATATTAAAAATAGGAGCGCAGTGCAACTTTATTGCACTGCGCTTTGTTTATTGTATAAATCGGGNACGAAAGGGGCGCCCGTATGAAACACGCACGTAAAAAATGAATCTAAACATATTACTAACCTATTAAAAAATTTATTTACTATGAACACCGCACCTTTACAAGGAATTAAAGTAGTTGACTTTACCGAGGTTCAGTCGGGNCCGTCATGTACACAGATGCTGGCATGGCTCGGAGCCGACGTAATCAAAATCGAGCGTCCCGGCGTAGGTGACGCTACCCGTAAGGAGCTGCAGTTTGACCCCAACGAGCCCAGCTACTACTTCCTTCAGCTTAACAGCGACAAGAAGTCGCTCTCGCTTGACGCCAAGACTGCCGACGGCAAGGAAATTCTGACTAAACTTATCAAGGACTGTGATATATTTGTCGAGAACCTACACCCCGGTGCTATGGATAAGCTCGGTTTCAGCTGGGAGGTGGTACACCAACTGAATCCTAAGTGTATCTATGGTACTATCAAGGGTTTCCCCGAGTCGTCAAAGTACAAAGACCTGAAGGCTTACGAGCCTATCGCACAGGTGACAGCCGCGGCCGCCTCGACCACAGGCTGGTATGACGGCCAGTACAATATCCCGACACAGTCGGGTGCCGCACTCGGTGACTCAAACACAGGTATGCACCTGCTTATAGGCCTGCTCGCGGCGCTTGTACAGCGTGAGAAGACAGGCGAGGGTGTATATGTATATCAGTCAATGCACAACGCATGTCTTAACCTGTGCCGTATCAAGACACGTGACCAGCTCACACTCGACAAGATCGGCTATCTGACCCAGTTCCCTCAGTATCCCAACGGCAAGTTCGGCGACTGTGTTCCCCGTTCGGGCAACATCGAGGGTGGCGGTGTTCTCGGCTGGACTTACAAGTGTAAGCCTGCCGGTGGTNTCGATTCAGAAATCGACGCCAACAACTATGTATATATTATTCTTCAGCGCGGTGCCAAGGACTTTGAACTCGCATGTCAGGCATTCGGTTTTGAGGACTGGCTTACCAACCCCGACTTCAATACTGCCGATGCACGTGACCGCAACAAGGACGCCATCTATCAGCGCATAGGCCAGTGGACTGCCGACAAGACCAAGTATGAGGTTACCGATATACTGTCTAAGTATGGCGTGCCTGTAGGCCCTGTATTGTCGACCAAGGAGATGATGAGTGATGAGTCGCTCTATGACGGCAACACTCTCGTCAAGATTAACCAGGGTGGCAATATCGGTGAGTTTGTAACCGTAGGTGTTCCGTTCACCATGAGCAACTATCAGCCTACATACGGCCCTTGTCCTTCGCTGGGTGGCAACACCGAGGAGATTCTGACTTCTCTTGGTTATACAGCCGAGCAGCAGGCAGCCATGAAGGCCAACGGTACAACTGCTCCCATGCCTAAGACTGCCGCTCCTGCAGCAGCATCGTCAACATCAACCGCTAAAAAATAATATATCTGATACTATGTCAACAACTACAANNAATACAACTGCCACGCCNNCGGCNCCTAANTTTCCTGACCAGGTAACCGGCATGTATATTCTTGCCGAGGCTCTGCGTCGCGTGGGCATTGATACGGTGTACGGCCTTGTCGGTATCCCTGTTACCGAGGCTGCGTATGCCATGCAGAAAATAGGTATGAAATTTGTCGGATTCCGTCACGAACAGCAGGCCGGTATGGCAGCTGCAACTCACGGCTTTCTGACCAAGAAGCCGGGCGTACTGCTCACAGTGTCGTCGCTCGGCTGTATGAACGGCCTGACGGCTACGGCCAACGCCACGGTCAACTGTTACCCGATGATTCAGATTTCGGGTGCGAGTGATCCCACAATGGTTGATATGAACGTTGGCACATACGAGCAGCTTGATCAGCTTAACACGGCGCGTCCACTTGTCAAGGCGGCATTCCGTTGCAGCCATGCCAAGGATATTCCGGCAGCTGTCGCACGTGCCTATCGTGCAGCCGTCAGCGGTCGTCCCGGCGGTGTCTATATCGACATGACAACACCCGCACTGGGCGAGATTATGAACGCTGCCGATGCCGAGAAGCTGTTCTATGATCCCGTTGATATCTATACACCGGTAGCTCCTAACACTGACGCGGTTGACCGTGCGGTCGACCTGATCTCAAAAGCTAAACGTCCTGCCATATTGCTCGGTAAGGGTGCCGCTTATGCTCAGGTTGATGACCGTATCAAGACGCTCGTCGAGAAGTTCAACATTCCTTACCTGTCGATGTCGATGGCCAAGGGTCTGATGCCCGATGAGGGTCCGCTGAGTGCTCTTGCATGTCGCTCGACCATCATGGAGAAAGCCGATGTCGTAGTGGTCATCGGTGCCCGTATCAACTGGATGCTGTCGTTTGGCCGTGGAAAGTGGAATCCTGACATGAAGTTCGTGCAGCTCGATGTCGAGCCTCAGGAAATTGACCGAAATGTGCCTATCGCTGCGCCTGTAGTGGGCGATATGGGGCTGTCGCTCGATGCTATCATCGCCGGACTGTCGAAGACCACGATGCAGGCAGACCCCGCATGGGTAACCGCGCTGCAGGCCGAGACCAAGGAGAAGAATGCCAAGTTTGCGGCACGTCTCGCAGCAGCGGCCAATGCTATGCCTATGAACCACTGGACGGCGTTGAACGCTATCAAGCCTGTTCTGGCCGCCAATCCTGATGTTATCCTTATCAACGAGGGAGCCAACACTCTTGATGATACGCGTGACACCATCACCCAGTCGCTGCCCCGTCACCGTGTAGACTGTGCATCATGGTCGATAATGGGTATGGGCATGGGCTCGACAATCGGTGCGGCAGTTGCAACCGGCAAGAGTGTCGTGGCCATCGAGGGCGACTCGGCATTCGGTTTCTCAGGCATGGATTTCGCCACAATCTGCCGCTTCAATCTGCCCTGTACGGTCGTTGTGTTTAACAATGGCGGTATCTACAACGGCGTGGGTGTAAATCCCGGCGGCGGTAGTGACCCTGCTCCTACAACGCTTGATATCAATGCTCGTTATGACATGCTCGGAGCCGCGTTTGGCGCTCAGAACTATCACGTAACCACGCCCGATGAGCTGTCGAAGGCTTTGACCGACGCCATCGCTTCAAAGAAGCCCTGTCTGATTGACGTTCAGCTCGGTGCCGACTCGGGCAAGGAGAGCGGACACATCGGCTATCTGAACCCCGCACCTCTGATTGACTACACAGTCTAAGGCCGCATATAATCTACAAATCGGTTGCCGGTTGTTGCCCGGTGAACGGGCGATGCCGGCAGCCTTTTTCAATTTTCTTCCCGTTTTCAAAACAACTATTTAAAACTAACGCTATGGATATTTCTCATGTAATACTATATGCGGTTGTGCCTATCATCGTGGTGATGCTGGCCGGATATATTTCAGGAAAAAGGGGTGTCTTTACGGGAGCTGATGCAAAGAAGTTCAATAAAGTTGTGCTCGACTTTGCATTGCCGGCAGCATTGTTCGTGTCAATCGTGCAGGCAACTCGCGAGGATCTTGTAAAGGATATTAAGCTGACTGTCGTGTCGACTATAGGTATCATGGCATGTTTCATGCTTGTGTACTTTGTGTTCAAATACTGTTTTAAGAAGAATACAGGTGCCGACGCGGCTGTGAGTGCGTTGATCAGTGGTTCGCCTACAATCGGTTTCCTCGGTTTTGCTGTGCTTGAGCCTATATTCGGTACATCGCCGTCGGTGGCTCTGGTGGTCGCTATTGTAGGTATCGTCGTGAATGCCATCGGTATTCCTGTAGGACTGTCGCTCATGAATGCGTCGCTCGAGAAGCAAAATCCCGGCTCGACCAAGAAGGAGAGTGCCTGGAAGCCGGTGCTGAACGCGCTTGCACAGCCTGTGGCATGGGCGCCCATACTGGCAGTTGTACTTGTTGCCGTGGGCTTTCACTGGCCGGCCTGGGCAAGCCCGTCTTTTGAGCTGATAGCTAAGGCAAATGCATCGATGGCAGTATTCTCGGCCGGTATTACCCTTGCGGCGATTAAGATTTCGATTAACTGGCAGGCTGTGCTCGGTTCAATCATGAAAATGGTGCTGATGCCTGCGGTTGTTCTAATCCTCGGCCTGCTGTTTCACATGGACGCTCTTAACCTCAAGATGCTTGTTGTGGCTGCCGCCCTGCCGCCTGCATTCTCGGGTATCATTATTGCCGACGAGTATGACACTTATGTCGCAACAGGTACTTCGTCACTGACCCTGTCGGTAATTCTGTTTATCGGTTTCTGTCCGTTGTGGATATGGCTCACCAATCTTGCAATCAATGCTAACTTGTTTGCCTGATAGACAGTAATATATAAACGTAATCAAAGAGCGTCGCGCCCCGGTGGTACGGCGCTCTTTGATTTGCTGTGAGCCGGTGTTCGGGGGTGGGGTAGGGAGGTTTGGTCGGTATCGCGGGACGGTGGGGCGGTGATTGTGGTAAGTAGAATTTTAAAATTTGTAAATGAATTGCGGAATTATTTGGATATTAGAAAATTAAGTTGTAATTTTGCAGTGAATTTAAACCAGCATTGTGCCGTTGTCGATTTAACTATTTGAAGGTTAAAACGTTACGCGGCGCGTGGTGTGTATAAATCGGTATTGAAATTATCACAACCAGAGAATAATAAATTTAGTAACAAAACCAAAAAACTAAGATGCCTACTATTCAGCAATTAGTAAGAAAAGGACGTGTAGCTCTTGAGGATAAGAGTAAATCGCCTGCGCTCGACAGCTGTCCCCAGCGTCGTGGTGTATGTGTGCGCGTTTACACTACCACTCCCAAGAAGCCTAACTCGGCTATGCGTAAGGTAGCCCGTGTAAGATTGACTAACGGTAAGGAGGTTAACTCCTACATTCCCGGTGAGGGTCACAACCTGCAGGAGCACTCGATCGTGCTCGTTCGCGGCGGTCGTGTAAAAGACCTTCCCGGTGTACGTTATCACATCGTTCGCGGAACCCTCGATACCAGCGGTGTTAAGGATCGTACACAGCGTCGCTCTAAATACGGAGCTAAGCGTCCCAAGGCCGGTGCCGCCAAGAAGTAATCCTTGAGTCTTCGTGATGAGGAAATGTGACGCCGATAGGTCGGTCGCTCCTCGCCAAAATGAAGGTCAAAGGGTGAAGTTACTGAACAGCACCACGAGATAAATTAATTTTAAACTCGTTTTTGACAAAGTTGAGCTGCCAACGGTTGAGTAAATCAGGGTTAGAGTACCCGATTGAAGTAAGACACCAGCCAAGCATGACAAAAACACAACAGAAAACTCACAATGAGAAAAGCTAAACCAAAGAAGAGGGTCGTATTGCCCGATCCCGTCTTCAACGACGTGAAAGTGTCGAAGTTTGTCAATCACCTCATGTATGATGGCAAAAAGAACACTGCCTACACTATCTTCTACTCGGCTCTTGAGGCTGCTAAGGCTAAGATGCCTAACGAAGAGAAATCAGCACTCGAGATCTGGAAGAAAGCTCTCGAAAATATCACTCCCCAGGTGGAGGTTAAATCACGTCGTGTCGGCGGTGCTACCTTCCAGGTGCCCACCGAAATTCGTCCCGACCGCAAAGAGTCGATATCAATGAAGAATCTTATCCTGTACGCTCGCAAACGTGGCGGTAAGACAATGAGCGAGAAACTCGCTGCTGAAATTGTCGACGCATTCAACGACCAGGGTGGCGCATTCAAGCGCAAGGAAGATATGCACAAGATGGCTGAGGCTAACCGTGCTTTCGCACACTTCCGTTTCTAATCAAGTTTCATTGATATACATTATATAAAATGGCAAAATCAGACGAACAACTTAAATATACGCGCAATATCGGCATTATGGCTCATATCGATGCCGGTAAAACCACTACTTCTGAGCGTATCCTTTTCTATACCGGTCTGACTCACAAAATCGGTGAGGTTCATGACGGTGCAGCAACCATGGACTGGATGGAGCAGGAGCAGGAGCGCGGTATCACAATTACCTCGGCTGCTACTACCACTTTCTGGAAGTACAACGACGAGAAATTCAAAATCAACCTTATTGACACTCCCGGACACGTTGACTTTACCGTTGAGGTGGAGCGTTCACTGCGTGTGCTTGACGGCGCCGTTGCTACATTCTGTGCCGTAGGTGGTGTAGAGCCCCAGTCAGAGACTGTATGGCGTCAGGCTGACAAGTACAACGTACCCCGTATCGGCTATGTAAACAAGATGGACCGTTCGGGTGCAAACTTCTTTGAGGTTGTACGTCAGCTCAAGGACGTTCTCGGTGCTAACCCCTGTCCCATTCAGATACCTATCGGTGCAGAGGAGACTTTCAAGGGTGTAGTTGACCTTATTCAGATGAAGGCTATCTTCTGGCACGACGAGACTATGGGTGCTGACTACAGCGTAGAGGAAATTCCCGCTAACCTCGCTGACGAGGCTGAGGAGTGGCGCGACAAGATGCTTGAGAAAATCGCCGAGTATGACGACGATCTCATGGCTAAATACTTCGACGATCCCTCGACCATCACTGTAGAAGAAATCAAGCGTGCTCTGCGCAAGGCTACTCTCGCTATGGACCTCGTGCCCATGATTTGCGGTAGCTCGTTCAAGAACAAGGGCGTTCAGTGTCTGCTTGACTCTGTATGTGCTTACCTTCCAAGCCCCACCGATGCAGGTGCCGTTGAAGGTCATGCTATTGATGATCCCGACAAGATTGAAACCCGCGAGCCCTCGAGCGACGCTCCCATGTGTGCTCTCGCGTTCAAGATCGCAACTGACCCCTATGTAGGTCGTCTTACCTTCTTCCGTGTTTACTCGGGTGATGTTGAGGCCGGCAGCTACGTGCTCAATGCACGTTCTGACAAGAAAGAGCGTGTTTCACGTCTCTTCCAGATGCACTCGAACAAGCAGAACCCCATGGAGAAAATCGGTTGTGGTGATATCGGTGCCGGCGTAGGATTCAAGGATATCCGCACCGGTGATACCCTGTGCGACGAGAACCATCCTATCGTTCTTGAGGCTATGGAGTTCCCCGATCCCGTTATCGGTATCGCAGTTGAGCCCAAGACTCAGAAAGACCTCGACAAACTCGGTGTTGGTCTTCAGAAACTCGCCGAGGAGGATCCTACCTTCCGTGTTGAGACTAACGAGGAGACCGGTCAGACCGTTATCTCGGGTATGGGTGAGCTTCACCTCGACATCATCATCGACCGTCTGCGTCGTGAGTTCAAGGTTGAGTGCAACCAGGGTCGTCCTCAGGTTACCTACAAAGAGTCTATCACACAGCCCGTCGAGCTCCGTGAGGTATTCAAGAAGCAGACCGGTGGTCGTGGTAAGTTCGCTGACATCATCGTACGCGTTGAGCCCGTTGATCCTGGCTTCGAAGGCAACCTTCAGTTCGTTGACGAGGTTAAGGGTGGTAACATTCCTAAGGAGTTCATTCCCTCGATTCAGAAGGGCTTCGTGACCGCTATGAAGAACGGTGTTCTCGGTGGTTATCCCGTAGAGCAGCTCAAGGTGACCGTTATCGACGGTTCGTTCCACCCGGTTGACTCTGACCAGCTGTCATTCGAGCTTTGTGCTATCCAGGCCTTCAAGAAGGCTTCAGAAAAGGCAGGTCCTGTTCTGCTCGAGCCTATCATGAAGATCGAGGTTGTTACCCCCGAGGAGAGCATGGGTGACGTTATCGGTGACCTTAACAAGCGTCGTGGTCAGGTTGAAGGCATGGAGACAAGCCGCAGCGGTGCCCGCGTAGTAAAAGCTAAGGCTCCTCTTGCCGAGATGTTCGGTTATGTAACCGCCCTCCGTACTATCACTTCGGGTCGTGCTACTTCAACCATGACATTCTCTCACTATGCCGAGGTTAGCTCGTCTATCGCTAAGAACGTTCTTGCCGAGAACCAAGGCCGCGTTGATCTTTTGAAATAAAATCTTATTCATAACACAAATATGAGCCAAAAAATTCGTATCAAATTAAAATCTTACGACCACAACTTGGTTGACAAGTCAGCCGAGAAAATCGTAAAGACTGTGAAGGCTACAGGCGCAGTGATCAGCGGTCCCATACCCCTGCCCACCCACAAGCGCATCTTCACCGTTAACCGCTCGACTTTCGTTAACAAAAAGTCGCGCGAGCAGTTCCAGCTCTCGAGCTACAAGCGTCTCATCGATATCTACAACTCGACCACAAAAACTGTCGACGCGTTGATGAAGCTCGAACTCCCCAGCGGTGTAGAGGTTGAAATCAAGGTTTGATAACCTGTAGTATTCAGCCACACTAATTATCACATAGATTCTATCATTAATAGATATTCAAAATAACTCTTTAATTTAACAACGAAATGCCAGGATTAATTGGAAAGAAAATCGGAATGACATCCGTTTTCAGTGCCGACGGAAAAAATGTTCCGTGCACTGTTATCGAAGTAGGTCCTTGTGTTGTTACTCAGGTCAAGACTGTCGAGAAAGACGGTTATGACGCACTTCAGCTTGGTTTCCAGGAGCAGAAAGAAAAGCACCTCACCAAGCCTGAAATCGGCCACTTTGCAAAGGCCGGTGTAACACCCAAGCGCCACTTGGCCGAGTTCAAAGGTTTTGAAGGAGAGTACAAGCTCGGTGATACCATCAGCGTTGACTTCTTCAACGACAACGACTTTGTAGACATCGTAGGTACCTCAAAAGGTAAAGGCTTCCAGGGCGTAGTTAAGCGTCATGGTTTCGGCGGTGTCGGTCAGGCTACTCACGGTCAGCACAACCGCCTCCGCGCCCCCGGTTCGGTAGGTGCTTGTTCTTACCCCGCTAAGGTGTTCAAGGGTATGCGCATGGCCGGTCAGACCGGTAATGAGCGTGTAACCGTTCAGAACCTTAAAGTCGTTAAGGTTATCCCCGAACACAACGTGATCATGATTAAGGGTTCAGTACCCGGATGTAAAGGTTCAATCGTATTAATTGAGAAATAATGGAACTCGCAATCTATAACATTAAAGGAGAAGATACCGGCCGCAAGGCTGTATTGAACGATGAGATATTTGCCATCGACCCCAACGAGCATGCCATTTATCTCGACGTGAAACAATACCTCGCTAACCAGCGTCAGGGTACTCACAAATCGAAAGAGCGTAGCGAAGTATCTGGCTCAACCCGCAAACTGCACAAGCAGAAGGGCGGTGGCGGTAGCCGTATCGGTGACATCAACTCACCTGTACTCGTAGGTGGTGGCCGCGTGTTCGGTCCCCGTCCCCGTGACTATCGTTTCAAGCTGAATAAGAAACTCAAACAGCTCGCACGTCGCTCGGCCCTCGCTCTGAAGGCTCAGGAGAATCAGATCACTGTTGTTGAGGACTTCACTTTCGAAGCTCCGAAGACTAAAAATTATTTAAATTTTGCTAAAAATCTTAAAGTTGACGGTGTAAAAACCCTTCTCGTTTTAGCAGCTCAGGATAATAATGTATATTTGTCTTCACGTAACGTGCCGAACACTGCCGTAATGACAGCGTCCGACATCAATACATATGCAGTGATGAACAACAAAGCCCTTCTCGTTACCGAGAGTGGCCTTGAAATCATTAATAAACTTTAAACCACAGGAAAGGAACAATAACAATGGATATCACAATTCAGCCCATCGTTACCGAGAAAGCTACAAAGCTTACTGACAAGCTCAACCGCTACACCTTCCGTGTGTCAGAGGACGCCAACAAGTACCAGATCAAGTCGCTTGTTGAGCAGCTCTATGGTGTTAAAGTTGTTAATGTCAACACTTGCATTGTTCGCGGTAAGAACAAATCACGTTACACCAAGAGCGGTCTCCTTCGCGGTAAGACCACTGGTTACAAGAAAGCTTTCATCACCATTGGTGAAGGCCAGACAATTGACCTCTATAGCAATATCTAAATAAAATGGCAGTAAGAAAATTCAAACCCACAACACCGGGTCAAAGACACAAAATTATAGGCGTATTCAAAGGTACGATCACTGCTACCACGCCTGAGAAATCTCTTACAGTCGGTAAAAAAAGCACCGGCGGCCGCAATGCCGAAGGTCATCTCACCACCCGCTACCTTGGTGGTGGACACAAACGCAAATACCGTATCATAGACTTTAAGAGAAACAAAGACGGTGTTCCCGCTGTAGTAAAATCGATCGAGTATGATCCTAACCGTTCGGCTCACATCGCTCTTCTTTACTACGTAGACGGTGCTAAAGCTTATATCATTGCACCCAATGGCTTAACAGTCGGCTCGACTGTAGTCAGCGGTCCTGACGCTGCTCCTGAGGTAGGTAACGCCCTCCCCCTGAGCAAAATTCCCGTTGGTACCGTTATCCACAACATCGAGCTGCGTCCCGGTCAGGGTGCCTTCATGGCACGCTCAGCCGGCACATTCGCTCAGTTGACTTCGCGAGAAGGTGACTACGCTATTATCAAATTACCCTCAGGCGAAACTCGTAAGGTACTCGCTGCTTGCAAGGCCACTGTAGGTGTTGTAGGCAACAGCGAACACTCACTCGAAAGCTCGGGTAAGGCAGGTCGCTCACGTTGGCTCGGCCGTCGCCCCCACAACCGTGGTGTTGTTATGAACCCTGTCGATCACCCCATGGGTGGTGGCGAAGGTCGTTCGTCAGGCGGACATCCCCGTTCACGCAAGGGTCTGTACTCTAAGGGTCTCAAGACTCGCTCGCCCAAAAAGAGCTCATCGAAGTACATTATCGATCGTAGAAAAAAGTAATCTGATAAAGACAATAAATTATGAGTCGTTCATTAAAAAAAGGCCCATTTATCAGCGTGAAGCTGGAAAAGAAAGTCTCAGCAATGGAAGAGAGTGGCAAGAAGCAGGTTATCAAAACCTGGAGCCGCGCCTCTATGATTGCGCCTGAATTTGTGGGACACACTTTTGCAGTTCATAACGGTAACAAGTTTATTCCTGTTTACGTAACCGAGAATATGGTAGGTCACAAGCTTGGTGAGTTCGCTCCCACTCGTAACTTCCGTGGTCACGGCGGTAACAAGAAAAAATAATTCAGGCCCTGTTTATAAATAATTTTGATAATAAGAGAATTAAAATAAAATGGGTGTAAGAAAAAGAAACTCAGCCGATGCAAGGAAGGAAGAGCTCAAGACCGTAGCCTTCGCTAAGCTCACCAATATCCCCACATCGCCCCGTAAAATGCGTCTCGTTGCCGATCTCGTTCGCGGCAAGGAAGTGAATCGCGCTCTCGGTATCCTCAAGTTCTCTAACAAAGAGGCTGCCGCTCGCGTTGAGAAGCTCCTCCGCTCGGCTATCGCCAACTGGGAAGCTAAAAATGAAAGAAAAGCCGAGGACGGCGAGCTGTACATCAGCACAATTTTCGTTAACTGTGCTCCTATGCTCAAACGCCTCCGCACTGCCCCCCAGGGCCGTGGTTACCGCATCCGCAAACGCGCTAATCACGTTACATTGATTGTTGATACCATCGCTAATAAAACCAAAGAGTCTAAGTAATATGGGACAGAAAGTAAATCCGATCAGTAACCGTTTAGGCGTAATCCGTGGTTGGGATTCCAACTGGTACGGTGGTAAGAAGTACGGTGATACTCTTCTCGAAGACTCTAAGCTCCGCAAGTATCTCAACGTACGTCTCGCCAAGTGCAGCGTTTCACGCATCGTTATCGAGCGTACCCTCAAATTAATCACAATCACCGTTTGCACCTCGCGTCCCGGTCTTATCATCGGTAAAGGCGGTTCAGAGGTCGACAAGCTCAAGGAAGAGCTCAAGAAGATCACCGACAAAGATGTTCAGATCAACATCTACGAGGTGAAGCGCCCCGAGCTCGACGCTGTAATTGTCGCTACCAACATCGCACGTCAGGTTGAAGGTAAGATCGCTTACCGTCGCGCCATCAAGATGGCTATCGCCTCGACAATGCGTGCCGGTGCAGAAGGTATCAAAATCCAGATCAGCGGCCGTCTGAACGGCGCTGAAATTGCCCGTTCGGAGATGTTCAAAGAGGGTCGTACACCCCTTCACACACTCCGCGCCGACATCGACTATGCCCTCGTTGAGGCTCACACCAAGGTAGGTGTGCTCGGCGTTAAGGTATGGATCTGCCGCGGCGAAGTTTACGGCAAGCGCGACCTCGCACCCCAGTTTACCAACAATACCAAAGAGACCCGCGCTCCCCGCGGCGAGGGTTTCCGTCGTGGCGGTTTCCGCAAGAACAATAACAACCGTTAACCATTAATTGAATCAGTACAATGTTACAACCGAAAAAAACTAAATTTCGCCGTCAGCAAAAAGGCCGCATGAAGGGTAACGCCCAGCGTGGCAATCAGCTGGCATTCGGTTCGTTTGGCATCAAGACCTTGGAATCAAAATGGATTACCGGTCGTCAAATCGAAGCCGCTCGTATCGCTGTGACCCGTTACATGCAGCGTCAGGGTCAGATCTGGATTCGTATCTTCCCTGATAAGCCTATCACCAAGAAGCCTGCCGAGGTCCGCATGGGTAAAGGTAAAGGTTCGCCCGAAGGTTTCGTGGCTCCTGTTACTCCCGGTCGCATGATCATCGAGGTCGAGGGTGTAAGCTACGACATCGCTAAGGAAGCACTGCGCCTCGCCGCCCAGAAACTCCCTGTTACTACAAAGTTTGTCGTTCGTCGCGACTATGACCCCACTCAAAACGTGTAAACTGTTATGAAGAAAGAAGAAATCAAAGAGCTTAGCACCGCCGAACTCAAGGAGCGTCTCGCCGAGATGGAGAAAGCTTACTTGCAGATGAAAGCCAACCACGCTGTGACTCCCCTCGAGAATCCCGCTAAGATTACACTGGATCGCAAAATGATTGCACGCGTCAAGACTGAGTTGCGTCAGCGCGAACTTAACAATAAATAATCCCAAGAAATGGAAAAGAGAAACTTACGTAAAGAACGCATTGGGGTTGTATCAAGCAACAAGGGTGACAAAACTATCACCGTTACTATCAGGTGGAAGGAAAAACACCCCATCTATGGCAAATTCGTGAACAAATCTAAAAAGTATCACGCCCATGATGAGAAGAACGAGTGCAGCGTTGGCGATACAGTACGCCTCATGGAGACTCGTCCCCTGAGCAAAACCAAAAGATGGCGTTTAGTTGAAATAATCGAAAAAGTTAAGTAATTATGATACAGACCGAATCACGTTTAACCGTAGCCGACAATAGCGGCGCTAAGGAGGCCCTGTGCATCCACGTTCTCGGTGGTACCGGACGTCGTTACGCTTCAGTAGGCGACATCATCGTTGTCTCAGTCAAGAGCGTTATCCCCTCGTCCGACGTCAAGAAGGGAACTGTATCTAAAGCCGTAGTCGTTCGTACCAAGAAAGAGATTCGTCGTCCCGACGGTTCTTACATCCGCTTCGACGACAACGCTTGTGTACTTCTCAACAACGCAGGCGAGCTCCGCGGAACCCGCATCTTCGGCCCCGTAGCCCGTGAGCTCCGTGCCACTAACATGAAGATTGTTTCGCTTGCCCCCGAGGTACTTTAATCATTTCAAGTAATAAGATAAACCTAAAATGAGCAAATTACACATAAAGAAGGGTGATACCGTCTATGTACTTACCGGCGAAGACCGCGGTAAGACTGGTCGCGTCCTCTCAGTGCTCGCAGCTAAGGGTCGTGCTATTGTTGAAGGTGTGAACATCGTCAGCAAGAGCACCAAACCCAGCGCTAAGCACCCCCAGGGTGGCATTATCAAAATGGAAGCCCCCATTCAGATTTCCAACATCAGCCTTATCGACCCCAAGTCGGGCAAACCTACCCGTGTAGGCTTCCGCAAGAACGATAAGGGTGTGACAGTTCGTTATTCTAAAAAATCAGGAGAGGAGATTAAATAATGAGCACTACAACTCTTAAGAAGGACTACCAGGAGCGCATCGTTCCCGCCCTGACCAAAGAATTCAACTACACCACTGTCATGCAGGTTCCCCGCCTTGAGAAGATTGTAATCAATCAGGGTCTTGGCGAGGCTACTCAGGACAAGAAGATCATCGAGACAGCTATCAACGAGCTCACAGCCATCACCGGCCAGAAGGCGGTTGCTACCCTGTCACGTAAGGATATCGCAGGCTTCAAGGTTCGTAAAAAAATGCCCATCGGTGTACGCGTAACCCTGCGTCGCGAGCGCATGTACGAGTTCCTCGAGCGCCTTATCCGCGTTGCTCTGCCCCGTATCCGTGACTTCAAGGGTATCGAAGGCAAGCTCGACGGTCGCGGCAACTACACTCTCGGTATCACCGAGCAGATCATCTTCCCCGAGATCAACATCGACAGCATCAGCAAACTCCTGGGTATGAACATCACCTTCGTTACCTCGGCTAACACCGACGAGGAAGGCTATGCACTGCTCAAACAGTTTGGCTTACCGTTTAAAAACGCTAAATAAACCAAGACATTCCTATGGCAAAAGAATCAATGAAAGCCCGCGAGGTAAAGCGCGCTAAGCTCGTAGCAAAATATGCAGCAAAGCGTGCCGAACTCAAGAAGATTGTCAACTCGGGCGTTAACGAAGAAAATCGTTACGAGGCATTTGAGGCAGCTCAGGCTCTTCAGAAGCTCCCCCGCAACAGCAATCCTATTCGCGTTCACAACCGCTGCAGCATCACAGGCCGTCCCAAAGGATACATTCGCCAGTTTGGCATCTCACGTATCCAGTTCCGTGAAATGGCCTCAGCCGGTCTTATCCCCGGTGTAAAGAAGGCAAGCTGGTAATCCCTCTCTACGGCTACCATTCAACAAGCGCATTTTAAACGCAACAAAAACATTTTAAGAGAGAGAATTAAATATTGTTGGGAATACCCCCAATCAATTTAAACCTTATAGAAAATGACAGATCCTATAGCAGATTATCTGACAAGATTGAGGAACGCCATCAAAGCCAACCACCGTGTTGTCGAGATCCCGGCCTCGAACTTGAAAAAAGAGATCACTAAGATTCTTTTTGAACAAGGCTATATTCTTAACTACAAGTTTATAGAGGGTGAAACCCCCGCCGGCGTCATCAAGATCGCCCTTAAGTATGATCCCGTTGACCGTGTGAACGCCATCAAGAACCTGAAGCGCGTTTCACGTCCCGGTCTCCGTCAGTACACAGGCTACAAAGACATGCCCCGCGTACTCAACGGCCTCGGTATCGCCATCCTTTCAACTTCAAAGGGTGTAATGACTAACAAGAAAGCTGCCGAGCTCAAGATCGGTGGTGAGGTACTGTGTTATGTTTACTAATCTTAACTGGAGGAATATACAATGTCAAGAATAGGAAAAGCCCCCATCGAGATACCCGCAGGCGTAACTGTAAAGGTAGACAACAACACCGTTACCGTTAAAGGCCCCAAGGGTGAACTGAGCCAGACCGTCAACCCCGACCTCACAGTCACCGTCGACGGCAATCATGTAGTTATCACACGTCCCAGCGACGACCGCGAGCACCGCGCACAGCACGGTCTCTATCGCGCCCTCATCCACAATATGGTTGTTGGCGTATCGACCGGTTATCGCAAGGAGATGGAATTAGTCGGTGTAGGTTACCGTGCAACCGCTACAGGCCAGGTGCTTGAGCTTGCTCTCGGTTTCTCTCACGCTATATACATCAAGCTCCCCGCCGAGGTTAAAGTCGAGGCTAAGACCGAGCGTAACAAAAACCCGCTCATCATCCTCGAGAGCGACGATAAGCAGCTCCTCGGCCAGGTATGCGCCAAGATTCGTTCACTGCGCAAACCCGAGCCTTACAAGGGTAAAGGTATTAAGTTCGTCGGCGAGATTATTCGTCGTAAGTCTGGTAAATCGGCTGGTGCCAAATAAATATAACTGAATCATGTTAAGCAAGATAGAACGCAGAAATAAGATTAAGACCCGCATCCGCGGTAAAATTTCAGGTACTGCCGAGCGCCCCCGTATGACTGTTTTCCGCAGCAATAAGCAAATCTATGTACAGCTTATCGACGACCTCGCCGGCAAGACTCTCGTTGCTACCTCTTCAAAGGGTATCGACGAGGGTACAAAGTGCGAGATCGCAGCCAAGGTAGGTGCCGCTATCGCCCAGAAGGCAATCGCAGCCGGTATCACCGAGGTAGTGTTTGACCGCAACGGATACCTCTTCCACGGTCGTGTTAAATCATTAGCTGACGCTGCTCGCGAGGGCGGACTTAAATTTTAACCATCATGGCAAAAAGAAATAACAGAGTAAAGTCGACCAACGATATCGAGCTCAAAGACCGTCTGGTAGCCATCAACCGCGTTACTAAGGTAACCAAGGGTGGTCGCACATTCACCTTCGCTGCTATCGTTGTCGTAGGTAACGAGAACGGTATCGTAGGCTGGGGCCTCGGTAAAGCTAACGAGGTTACCGCAGCTATCGCCAAGGGCGTTGAAGCTGCCAAGAAAAACCTCATTCAGGTACCCGTACACAAAGGCACCATTCCCCACGAGCAGGTTGCCAAGTTTGGCGGCTCACGCATTATCCTCAAGCCCGCATCACACGGTACCGGTGTTAAGGCCGGTGGCGCTATGCGTGCCGTGCTCGAGAGCGTAGGTATCACCGACGTGCTGGCCAAGAGCAAAGGCTCGTCTAATCCTCACAACCTTGTTAAAGCTACCATCGCCGCCCTCGACGAGATGCGTTCGCCCGCTACCGTCGCTCAGAACCGCGGTATCTCGGTAGAGCAAGTGTTCAAAGGTTAAACCATTTAACGATAACCACTCATGGCACAGATTAAAATCAAGCAGATAAAGAGCCGAATCAACTGTCCCGCAGTGCAGAAACGCACCCTCGACGCTCTCGGTCTCAAGAAAATGAACCACACCGTCGTTAAGGAGGATACCCCCTCGGTGATGGGCATGGTAACCAAAGTTAGTCACCTCGTAGAGGTAACCAAAGCTTAATACTTCGATACAATGGATTTAAGTAACTTACAACCCGCTGTTGGCGCTACAAAGCGTTCAACCCGCATCGGCCGCGGCCCGGGCTCGGGCAAGGGTGGAACATCTACCCGCGGTCACAAAGGCGCCAAGTCGCGCTCAGGCTATAGCCGCAAGATCGGTTTCGAGGGTGGTCAGATGCCACTTCAGCGCCGCTTGCCTAAGTTTGGTTTCAAAAACATCAATCGTGTAGAGTACAAGGCTGTCAATGTTGGCGACCTTGACAAACTCGCCGAGGCTCTCAACGTTACCAAGATTGGTCTCGAAGAGCTCCGCAACGCTGGCTTCATCAACAAGAAGCAGCTTGTGAAGATTCTTGGCAACGGTGCTCTCAACCACAAGATCGATGTTGAAGCCAACGCGTTCTCAGCTTCAGCCGAGAAGGCTATCGTCGCTGCCGGCGGCTCAATCAATAAACTCTAATTCCAATGAGATTTGTTCAAACAATAAAAAACATCTGGAAGATTGAGGAACTGCGTCAGCGTCTCATCATGACATTCCTGCTCGTGGTGGTTTACCGCCTCGGCTGTTACATTGTGCTTCCCGGCATCAACCCCGGGGAGCTCAATGCAATGCAGGCGTTCACCGAGAAGACCGGCCTCATGCAGCTCCTTGATATGTTCTCGGGCGGCGCCTTCTCTCAGGCATCAATCTTTGCACTCGGCATCATGCCCTACATCACTGCATCGATCGTGATACAGCTGCTCGGCATGATTCTCCCGTCATTCCAGAAAATGCAGCGCGAGGGCGAAAGTGGTCGCCAGAAGCTCAACCAGTACACCCGTTATCTCACCGTCCTTATACTTTGTGTACAGGGCCCTGCCTATTTGTTCAACCTCCAGCACCAGCTGCGTACGGCACATATAGACTTTGAGCTCGGTATCTGGTTCCTTTTGGCACTCACCATCATTCTCGCAGCCGGCTCAATGTTCATATTGTGGCTCGGCGAGCGCATCACTGATCGCGGTATCGGCAACGGTATCTCGTTCATAATCCTCGTCGGCATCATTGCACGCCTCCCCGAGGCTCTCTCTTATGAATTTGTGTCACGCACTCCCGGCAGCGCCGAGACCCAGGGCGGACTCATCATGTTCATCGTAGAGCTCATACTGCTCTTTGCCGTTACAGCCGGAGCCGTACTTCTTGTACAGGGCACACGCAAAGTCCCCGTGCAGTANGCNAAGCGCATCNTNGGNAACNNNCANTANGGAGGNGCNCGCCAGTACATACCTCTGAAGGTAAATGCTGCCGGTGTAATGCCCATCATCTTTGCCCAGGCCATCATGTTCATACCCTTGACACTCGCCGGCTACAGCGCCGACGGCGGCCGCGGCTTCTTTGCAGCATTCACCGACATCAACGGCTTTTGGTACAACTTTGTTTACTTCCTCATGATTGTGGCCTTCACCTACTTCTATACCGCCATCACAGTGCGTCCCACCCAGATGGCCGAAGANATGAAGCGCAACAACGGTTTCATTCCCGGTGTCAAACCCGGTAAGGCAACCGCTGCTTATCTCAACACCATCATGGATCGCATCACACTGCCCGGCTCACTGTTCCTCGGTATCGTAGCCATCATGCCCGCCTTTGCCCGCATGCTCGGTATCAGCAANAGCTTCGCCCAGTTCTTCGGTGGCACATCACTCCTCATTCTCGTAGGCGTTGTCCTTGACACCCTCCAGCAGATCGAGAGCCACCTTATGATGCACCACTATGATGGTCTCATGAAAGAAGGCAAAATCAAAGGCCGCACCACCGGAAGCGCCTATTAAACATCAATCAGGCTTTTAAAACCGCTTTTAAAACTGAAATGATTTATCTGAAGACACCCGAGGAAATGGAAGGCATGAAGGCCGCCTGTGACCTCGTAAGCCGTACACTGGGCGAAGTCGCCCGCTGGATAGCTCCCGGTGTTACCACCAACAAGCTCGACGCCATTGCCCGTGAATTTATTCACGACAATGGCGGTCGACCTGCTTGTTTAGGATATGGTGGTTTCCCCGCCACACTGTGTATTGAAGTCAACGACACCGTTGTTCATGGATTTCCGTCCAACTATACCCTGCGCGANGGCGACATTATCGGTATCGATACCGTCACCGAGCTCAACGGCTTCAACGGCGACTCNTGTTACACCTTCCCTGTGGGCGAAATCACCCCCGAGGCACGCCGACTCCTTGTTACAACCAAAGAGTCGCTTTACAAAGGAATCGAAGCAGCTCATGTNGGTGCCCGCATAGGCGANATCGCTAATGCNGTGCAGACCTACTGTGAGAAACGCGGATACACTGTCGTACGCGAGATGACNGGACACGGCATCGGACGCAAGATGCACGAAGACCCCGANGTNCCCAACTACGGACGTCGCGGCATCGGCCCCATGCTCAAAAACGGAATGTGTATATGTGTCGAGCCCATGATCAATATGGGCAGCCGCAACATTGTCATAGACCGTGACGGCTGGACATGTCGCACTAAAGACCACAAGCTCTCGGCTCACTACGAGCACACGCTTGGCATCTATGACGACGAGACCCACATACTCACCACCTTCGACTACATACGCGANGCNNTTGGCGACCGTTTCATTTAAACCACCCCAGACAATAACAAGCGAACAATACTTTAAAAACCCGATATGGCAAAACAATCAGCAATAGAACAGGACGGCGTAATCGTCGAAGCACTCTCNAATGCAATGTTCCGNGTCGANCTTGANAACGGNCACGAAATCACAGCCCACATCTCAGGCAAGATGCGNATGCACTACATCAAGATACTTCCCGGCGATAAAGTCCGCGTNGANATGTCACCCTACGANCTCTCGAAAGGACGCATCGCCTTCCGCTACAAATAATCGCTACACGCTATTAACTCATTCACGTACAATAAACCAATAAATCGAAATGAAAGTAAGAGCATCACTCAAGAAGCGCACTGCTGACAGCAAGATCGTGCGCCGCAAGGGCCGTCTTTATGTAATTAACAAAAAGAACCCCAAGTACAAAACCCGTCAGGGCTAATAACCAACCGCCCGGGTGAAGGTACACAANAAAACGCTAATCTCATCGGCCGCCTGACGGTGAACTGAGGCCNCAANNGGACTCTTCCCAATTANCGNCNATGAGACTAAATGTCTGATTTAAACTTTTTATGACAAAAATGACAAATCAGACCAAAATTTTTCTTACCTTTGCACGAAAATTTTTTTAAACAATAGTCAAGAACATATGGCAGTTAGAATCGTGGGAGTTGACCTCCCCCAGAACAAAAGAGGTGAAATCGCCTTGACTTACATCTTCGGCATCGGTCGCAGCGCAGCCAAGAACATCTTGGACAAGGCTGGGATTGACCGTGATATCAAAGTAAAAGACTGGACCGACGACCAGGCAGCACGCGTGCGTGAAGTCATCGGCGCCGAGTACAAAGTTGAGGGTGACCTCCGCTCAGAGATCCAGTTGAACATCAAGCGTCTCATGGACATAGGCTGTTATCGTGGCGTGCGTCACCGTAACGGACTTCCTGTACGTGGACAGAGCACCAAGAACAATGCCCGTACACGTAAGGGCCGTAAGAAAACCGTTGCTAACAAGAAGAAAGCTACTAAATAANATTAAGATATGGCAAAAAAGACAGTCGCAGCTAAGAAGAGAAACGTTAAAGTTGACGCCGCCGGCCAGCTTCACGTACACTCATCTTTCAACAACATCATTGTTTGCTTAGCTAACAGCGAGGGACAAGTTATTTCATGGTCAAGCGCCGGTAAAATGGGTTTCCGTGGTTCTAAGAAGAACACTCCCTATGCCGCTCAGATGGCAGCGCAGGACTGCGCTAAAGTTGCTTACGACCTCGGCCTTCGCAAGGTTAAAGCTTATGTGAAAGGACCCGGCAACGGCCGCGAGTCAGCTATCCGTACTATCCATGGTGCCGGTATCGAGGTAACCGAGATCATCGACGTTACACCGCTGCCCCACAATGGTTGTCGTCCTCCCAAGCGTCGTCGCGTATAATAGCACCCGCTACTAATTGAAATATAGAAGTAACTAACACATTACATCTTTAACCATAAGAAGCGTGTATAAAGGTTTCTTGAATGTGAAATAAGACCATAACATTCACCTCCTCTATGGTCGCGGCTGCACTAAAAGAAACACTATCTCACTTCACAATAATCTAACAACAATGGCAAGATATACAGGCCCTAAGACCAAGATCGCCCGCAAATTCGGCGAGCCTATCTTTGGCGAAGATAAAGTTCTCGCACGCAGAAACTTCCCCCCCGGCCAGCACGGCGCCAACCGTCGTCGCAAGACCTCTGAGTATGGCGTACAGCTGCGCGAGAAGCAGAAAGCTAAATACACATACGGCGTTCTCGAGCGTCAGTTCCGCAATCTCTTCGAGAAAGCGTCATCAATGAAAGGTATCACCGGTGAGATCCTGCTCCAGCTTCTTGAGAGCCGTCTTGACAACGTGGTTTACCGTCTGGGCATCGCTCCCACACGCGCAGCCGCTCGTCAGCTCGTTCTTCACCGTCACATCACCGTCAACGGTGCTGTTGTAAACATTCCTTCATATCATGTAACTGCCGGCGAGGTTGTTGGCGTTCGTGAGAAATCTAAGTCACTCGAAGTTATCGCCGGTGCACTTGCAGGTTTCAACCACAGCAAGTATCCTTGGATTGAGTGGGACGAGTCGACCAAGAGCGGTAAGTTACTCCACGTACCCGCCCGCGAGGATATCCCCGAGAACATCAAGGAACAGCTCATCGTCGAGTTGTACTCTAAGTAATAATTATAAACACCTCATAGATCCATGGCTATTTTAGCATTCCAAAAACCTGACAAGGTCGTCATGTTAGAAGCTGACAACTTCTACGGCAAGTTCGAGTTCAAGCCCTTGGAGCCCGGCTATGGTATCACTGTGGGCAACGCGCTGCGTCGTGTACTGCTCTCGTCGCTTGAAGGTTACGCTATCTCGTCAATCAAGATTGACGGCGTAAATCACGAGTTCGATACCATTCCCGGTGTTATAGAAGATGTCACAAACATCATTTTGAACCTCAAGAAAGTTGATCTCAAACAAGTTGTAGAAGATACTGAGGCCGAGACAGCGACGATTGCAGTATCGGGTAGCCAGGAGGTGTTCAAAGCCGGTGACATAGGCAAGGCGTTGAATGGATTTGAAGTCCTCAACCCCGAGCAGGTTATTTGTCATTTGGATCCCAGCGCAAATTTCAACATTGAGCTGACAATCAACAAGGGTCGTGGTTGGGTGCCTGCCGACGAGAACCCCGTCAATAGCGACGACGTTCACACTCTGGCAATTGACTCGATCTACACTCCCATCAAGAATGTCAAGTACACAATCGAGAACTATCGCGTAGACCAAAAGACCGACTACGAAAAACTTATTATTGAAATCACAACCAACGGCTCAATCCTTCCTAAGGACGCCCTCAAGGAAGCTGCCAAGATTTTGATCTACCACCTCATGCTCTTCAGCGACGAGAAGATCACTCTCGAGACAGCCGAGACCGACGGCAACGAGGAATTTGACGAGGAAGTGCTCAAGATGCGTCAGCTTCTTAAGTCTAAACTTGTCGACATGGACCTCTCGGTACGTGCCCTCAACTGCCTCAAGAGCGCCGAGGTCGAGACTCTCGGAGAGCTGGTTGTCTTCAATAAGACTGATCTCCTGAAGTTCCGCAACTTTGGTAAAAAGTCATTGACCGAGCTCGACGAGCTGTTGGCCAACTTGAACCTATCGTTCGGTATGGATATTTCAAAGTACAAATTAGATAAAGAGTAATAACGATGAGACACAATAAAAAATTCAATCACCTTGGCCGCAAGAAAGCTCACCGCGACGCACTCTTGGCCAACATGACCGTTTCGCTTATCAAGCACAAACGCATCTTCACCACCCTGGCTAAAGCTAAGGCCCTCCGCATGTACTGCGAGCCCCTTATCAACCGCGCCAAGGAGGACACCATGACCAACCGTCGTGTAGTTTTCGGCTACCTTCAGAACAAAGAGGCAGTGACCGAGCTCTTCCGTGAGATTTCACAGAAGATCGCCGATCGTCCCGGTGGTTACACCCGTATCCTCAAGACCGGCAACCGTCTCGGTGACAATGCCAAGACTTGCTTCATTGAGCTCGTTGACTACAACGAGAACATGCTCAAGGATAAGAAGGCTGCCAAGACCCGCCGCACCCGTCGTGGTGGTAAGAAGGCCGCAGCTGCTACCGAGGCTCCCACAGCCGAGGCACCCGTTGCTGAACTTCCCGCAGCAGAGTAATCGGATTACACAAATCACCCGCCACGCCGGGTGACAACCGATAACTGAGTATAACGATTCACCAGGTTTGGTGCACAAAAGTGCCCGCCCGGTGAATCGCTTTTTTATACCTGTGCTGCTGCCACATGCAATTGATATAAATTTGCTATATTTGCATTATGGCGCTTCTTATTGCGTCAATATATATTTATTTAATCTTTATGGCCGATACTATTTACTTTATATTGATAATGGTTCTTAACATAGTCGGTATCGTTGGTTGCTTCGTGCCTATGTTACCGGGCCCACCGTTTTCGTTCCTTGCGTTGTGTCTTATCTACATGCGCTATGACGGTGTGATAGGAGGCATTGCTCTTGCCATCTATGGTATAGCGACCATTGTGACACTTGTGCTCGACTACCTCGTGCCATCGCTCGGTGTGAAATATTTCGGCGGAACTAAGTGGGGCAAATGGGGTAGTGTTATAGGTACGATAATAGGGTTGGGCTACTTCCCCGTAGGGCTCATTCTCGGCCCGTTTATCGGTGCTTTCATCGGCGAGCTGATTGGCCGCTCAGGCGGCCGTTCGGCTCTAAAATCGGGCATCGGTAGCCTGTTAGGATTTATGTTCGGTGTGTTGATGAAGTTTGTTGTGTGTATCTACTTCCTGTGTGTCTCGCTCATGTCGTTATGGGAAATCGCATTCTCGTGACGGTGGCCCTTGTGTCGCTTGAAACGCACCATCATTGTGTCGGCCGGACATGGTAGTGGCGAGGGATTGGTGACTTTCACCTTGCGTGTGCGGCATTGAGTGAACACTGCACGAAACACCACATGATAATCCTTGGTCGAGTAGGCAGTGTCGTTGTATATAATCGGAAAATCAGTCAGTAGCCGCTCGGGGTAGCGGCGTTTTATGGTGTCAGAATCGCTCAGTACCGGCTTGCCGACCACTTGTGCGACCGGGAATAGTGGGAATAGGAAAAAGACTATCAGCCCCACGATGATTAATATGAGCGTTCGGTATGTCATACAAAATCAACGTCCCGTTACGCCAAATTGTTCGGATTTATTTGCTACCAATAAGTTTCATTATAACTGTCGTTTTGGGTAAAAAACAAAGCGAGCTCAGGTGCGGGTGCCCGGGCTCGCTATATTTTTATGGATTTTTGGCTTAAGAGATAGGGGTGAGTGCTCCAGTATCGGAGTCGATGATGTAGCCGCTGACGGTGACATCGGCCGGCATCAGCGGGTGATTGCGCACGAGGTCGACTGTCTCTTCGACGGCGCTATGGGTGTCTTCAAAGCCATGCAGCCACTCGTTGAGATTGATGCCGCAGTGTTTCATGAGGTTGATGTGCTCGTCTGAGATACCACGGTCGCGCATGGCCTGTAGCATGTGTTGGGCGTCCATGCCTTGCACTCCACAGCCTGTGTGGCCAATAATCATAATCTCGTTGACGCCGAGCTCATAGACGGCCACAAGCAGCGATCGCACGGTCGAGTCGAATGGGTTGGTGATGGTTCCGCCTGCATTCTTAATCATTTTGACATCGCCGTTCTTGAAGCCGAGGGCTGCCGGGAGCAGTTCTATGAGCCTTGTGTCCATGCAGGTCACGATAGCGATGCGTTTGTCGGGGTATTTTGAGGTCTTGAACTTGTTGTACTCGCCGCTTTCAACAAACCGGCGGTTGTACTCGATAATCGAATCAATCATTGTTGAGACTTTTTGTGACAGGTTATTGACAGTATGTTGAATTGAACGTCGTAAGGTGTGGCCTGGCGGCGAGGTTTGATGCTGAGACGGTAGTAGAACGAGCGCTGTATGTCCCAGGTGGGGAACGATAGCATCTCGGTCTGGCCGGGCTTTATCTCGTCGCGTAGTGTCACTGTGCGCTTGTGCAACTGGCGCCTCTGGTTGTCAAGGTAGGTAATCTCGCACTCAACCGACGTGATGACGAGCGAGTCGGTCAGGTTCTCGGCGTGAAGTGTCTCGCGCGAAGCCGTTATGGGCTTGTCGTAGCCCGACAGGTGTACCANGCGGTCTAATCCGTGTGTGATAGTGTCGTGGGCTATNGCNTCGTCGTTAATCGTTGNATTGGTCTGCTCAANGGGTTGNAGACGTCCCGTGCGGGTGGTGCGCTGACGTTGGGCCGATGCTGTCATGCAGCCGACGGCGAAAGCAATCATTAATATGATGTATGGGGTGGGGCGCATCATGTTGTTCACAGGTAAACGGGTTTGAGCGGACGCCCGGCAGGGGCTGGGTACAGGCGGATAAATCCTTCGGTTGACTTCTCGGTTTGGGTAGTTGTACTCCCCGAGATGGTGCCGCGCAACAGGTACTTGAACGACTGGCGCAGTGACAAACGCCAGCGCGGTTTGTCGGACGACAGGTTGAGATGGCTACCGTCGGCAGTCATCGTGACGGTGTAGTGTGTGGTGCCCGACAGCAGCGAGCGTGCCCCCGAATTGTAGATAAAGGCGTCGTAGGTGTCCTGACGGCCTGCCGGCGCTATGTATCCGAGCACGGTGCCGGGGCGCAGAGCTTTGCGTACGGACGAAACGAGCACTATGCGGTAGGCCACGAAGCCGGGCTGGCTTATCTCGGTTGGTGAATCGGCCTGCTCTATGGCCACGACGGCCTGGTTGTCGGCGATGGCCCACAAGCCCTCGACCGGAGCGAGCTGTCGTGACGACAGCAGGGCCTTGACCGAGTCGATGTCGTTGTAGCCTCGGTGGACGGGGGCCGTCGATGGAATGTATCGAGACAAATCAGCGGCCAGGGTCGTACCGATGACGACCATGACCGCTGTAAGCGATGTGAGCAGACGCCTTATCATTGTCAAAGGGTGCTGAACTTATAGGTGAAACCGAAGCTCAGAATCTCTTTGAGCTGCCAGTAGCGCCATGATGTATCCTCGCGTTTGGCTGTTGATGAGTCGTAGCGCAGGTGTACGTATATCTGAGTAGAGAGAAAGCGGTTGATGCCGAACGAAATGGTGTTCTCCCAGTCGCCCTGCAGATATTCGTAGTTGGTGAAGGCGTATATTCTCGATGAGTAGGTGATGTTGTAGACCGGCTTCCATGTTAACTTGGCCTCGATGTTAGAACCGTACTGGCTCGTTGTCTTGTGGCCCGGATAGGTGGTGACACGGTCGTTGGTGTAGGCAATCATGTTGTAAGAGAGCGGGTCGATCGATATGTTGAACGTCGCTTTCTTGTTGGGGGTGGTGTAGTTGTAGGTCATACCGAGACCGAGATTCAACTCACCGGGTGACATGAATGCTACCGTCGTTGAACGGCTGTTGGTGGGGTGGTTCTGCAGCAGCTGGGTCTTGAACTGCATGTTGACGGTGTAGTACCAGTTGTGGGCGGCTTTGAGACCGAACTTGGTGTTGATCTGGAAGCGGTCTTCACTGATGCTGTAGTTGCGCAGTGTGTCGTCGGGGGCGCTGTTGACGGCGAGTTTGTACTGGACGGTGTTCTCGAACAGCAGGTTGGGGTAGTAGACGGTGTTGAGTTTAACATTCCAGACAAAATTGCCGATCAGGTTAAGGTTGTTGTTGCCGCCCTGATACCAGTTGGGCGAGTTATAGGCCTGAGAGAACTGGAGCGACCCTTCGAACGAGTGCAGCCAGTTCTTGCGGTCAACCTTTATGCCACCAATCTCTTTGTTGGCCTCCTTGATGTCGATTTTGACCTCCTCGACTTTGATGGTCGCGTTCTTGGGGTCGACTGTGGCGACATACTTTTTGGGCGGCTCGGGCAGAGACTCCAGGTTGAGTTTCACTACCCAGGGATAGTGGGCGCAGAAATCCTGTATGTTCTCACGCATAAGCCGGTTGCGGTTGTTCTCGTCGGCAAGCCAGCGTGACTGCTGCATAGGAACACTGTTAGCGGCCACTGCCGTGTTGGCGGGCATGGCTATGGTGTAGTCTTTGGCTATCTCGATGTCGTAGGGCTTGTAGACGAAGGGCAGGTAGTAGAGGCGTGGCATCAGACTACCCGACACGTCGATTGATGTGTCGATGGTGAGCGGCTCGTTGAGACGTTCCTGAAAGTACAGCAGCTTGTCCTCGAACGTGGGCACCGAGTCGGGCACGTCTTCAGCAGCCGCGAGGCTATCGCCGCCGCGGGTATCGGTAGCGATAGTGTCGGTATTCATCAGCAGTTGCAGCAGGTCAATCTCGGGGACAGTGTCGGTGGCCGCTTCGGTGTCTTCGTCGACGAGTCCGGGCATAATGTAAACTTCGGGCTCGTCGGCAGCTGCCGACGCTGTTCCTACAGATGCAACGAGGGTTAGTGTCGAAAGGATAAGGTGTTTGAGCATAGCGATAGTTATTGTACCTGATGTATGGACTTTTGTAATGAATTTAACGTCAGTTCAGTGACTGCTGAACGGCTTATTTTGTGAACTTCTCGTTGAAATATTGGAGCTGGAACAGAATGGCATTGCGCCAGTAATCGTGTGTGTGGGCGCCGGGACGTGAGATGTAGTCGTGGGGTATCTTGGCCTCGACGAGCGCGTTGTGAAGGTTGGCGTTGACCTGATGGAAGAAGTCGTCGACGCCACAGTCAAAGATGATGTTCAGCTGACCGGGTTTGAGGGTGGGCACGAGCGACAGCACGGTCGAGTGCTCCCACAGGTCTTTGTTGTCGTCATATTTGCCGAGCGCGTCGGGTATATTCCAGTTGTTGGGCCAGGGCAGGAAGTCGACACCGCCGCTGGTGGCACCGGCGTTACCCCAGATGTCGCTGTGACGCATGGCAAGCCACAGGGCGCCGTGTCCACCCATCGAGAGGCCTGTNATGGCGCGGTGAGCAGGGTCGGCGATGGTGCGGTAGTTCTTGTCGATGTGGGGTACGAGGTCGCGTGTGATGAACGANTCCATCTGCATCTTGGGGTTGAGTTTTGAGTCAAAGTACCAGCTNTTGCGACCGTCGGGGCACACGAAAATCATGTTCCAGTTGGTGGCGAGCGAGTCGAGAGCGGGCTGAGTGCGGTCGGGCCAGCACTGGTAGTTGTCGCCGTAGCCGTGCAGCAGGTACACGACNGGATAGTGACGGTCGGCGTTGGCCGGGTCATTGTAACCCTCGGGGGTGACTACCACAACCTTCATGGCGGGGTCGATGTATTTAGANGAGACTGTGAGTGTGTCGCCCTGATGAGCGGCAANTGCGGCCGANACCGATGCGATGCAGGCAATGGCCAGTGATATAAGTTTTTTCATAAGTNGNTAAAATTGTATTGATGCTGTTGGAATGCGATGATTGAGTACAAAGTTAACACTTTCCTGTGATGAATGAACATTTTTTATCTCTAAAACTTTAATTAAATATATACTATCGCTAACTTTGTACTATGATTGAACGCATCATTATAATCGAGAATGTCGACCCGGTAACTTTCTATGGTGTCAACAACTGCAACATGCAGCTTATCAAGAACCTTTTTCCGAAGCTGAGGGTGGCNGCACGCGGCAATGTCATCAAGGTTATCGGCGACGACGAGGAGACATCGCGATTTGAGCAGAAGCTCAANGAACTCGAGACCTATTGTGCGAAGTATAACAAGCTCCCCGAGGACGTGATACTTGACGTNCTGCGTGGTAGCGAGCCGCGTCCGATGAANATGGACGATGTCATAATCTATGGCGTGAACGGCAAGCCTATACAGGGCCGTACACCCAACCAGCAGTTGTTGGTTGACACGTTCCAGAAGAATGACCTCACGTTCGCTATGGGCCCGGCCGGTACGGGNAAGACATACGTGGCGATAGCGCTGGCCGTGCGTGCGCTCAAGAATAAGGAGGTGCGCAAGATTATATTGTCACGACCGGCTGTCGAGGCCGGCGAGAAGCTGGGTTTTCTGCCCGGTGACATGAAGGATAAGATNGACCCGTATCTGCAACCGCTCTATGACGCGCTNGAGGATATGATTCCGGCCGTTAAGCTCAAAGAGTACATGGAGACCAANGTCATACAGATAGCTCCGNTGGCCTTCATGCGCGGNCGCACGCTCAATGACGCTGTCATAGTGCTTGATGAGGCCCAGAACACCACCACCCANCAGATAAAGATGTTCCTGACCCGACTGGGTATGAACGCCAAGATGATTATCACCGGCGACGTGACCCAGATTGACCTGCCGCGTTCGACTGTGTCGGGTCTGGTNCAGGCGCTTAAAATTTTGCGCGACATACCGGGCATAGGCAAGGTAGAGTTCGGCAAGAAGGATATCGTGCGTCACCAGCTCGTGCAGCGCATCGTGCAGGCATACGAGGCGTATGANAAGGAACANGCCGAACAACGCAAGAGCGATGANGGCCGCAGCGAACANGANAAATAACATAAATTTCCCCAATAAATATCACAAAACGAAGCAATGGCAAATACATTAGTAACCACCGATTTCAATTTTCCGGGTCAGACCGCTGTATATCACGGCAANGTNCGTGANGTCTATACAATCAACGACGACCTGATGGTGATGATNGCAACTGACCGTATCTCGGCGTTNGACGTCATACTGCCCGAGGGTATCCCCTACAAGGGTCAGGTGCTGAACCAGATTGCNGCCACATTCCTTGATGCGACTGCCGACATCGTCCCCAACTGGAAACTCGCTACTCCCGACCCGATGGTCACCGTGGGTTACAAATGTGAGGGCTTCAGAGTCGAAATGATCATACGCGGCTATCTGACAGGTAGCGCATGGCGCGAGTATGCNGCCGGCTGTCGCGAGNTGTGTGGTGTCAAACTGCCCGAGGGTATGCGCGAGAACGAGCGCTTCCCCGAGCCTATCATCACTCCCACCACCAAGGCCGACGCCGGTCACGACGAGAACATCTCNCGTGAGGAAATCATCGCTCAGGGNATCGTAAGCGCCGAGGATTATGCCGTGATGGAGCAGTACACCCGCGCTCTCTTTGCCAAGGGCACNGAGATGGCAGCCGAGAAAGGNCTCATTCTGGTCGACACNAAGTATGAGTTCGGCAAGCGTGACGGTCAGGTAATTCTTATCGACGAGATACACACCCCCGACTCGTCGCGTTACTTCTATGCCGAGGGCTATGAGGAGCGNTTTGAGAAGGGCGAGCCCCAGCGTCAGCTGAGCAAGGAGTTCGTTCGCCAGTGGCTTATCGAGCACGATTTCATGGGCAAGGCCGGNCAGAAGGTGCCCGAGATGACTCCCGAGTTCATCGAGTCGGTCAGCAACCGCTACATCGAGCTGTATGAGCACATNACAGGCCGCGAGTTTGTGAAGGCTCCNGAGGCTCACCTCACCGAGCGTATCGAGCGCAACGTTCTCGACTGTCTGAACACCCTCGGCCGCTAAAACNACACGACAGTGAGCGTCNCAGACACTGAAAATAACCACGAGTCGCCTGTTGGGGCCGANTGCATCACCCCATACGGCGACTCGCGTCATAAGACCGAACAGGTCAGGGAGATGTTTGACAGCATNGCCCCGGCCTATGACTTCATGAACCGNGCGATGACTATGGGCATCGACAAATTGTGGCGCCGCAGGGCGGTGAAGATGATTCAGTCGACATCGCCACTGGCACTGCTCGACGTTGCCACCGGCACGGGCGACCTGGCCATCAAACTGGCACGCACNATGCCCGGCTGTCACGTNACGGGCATAGACCTGTCGGAAGGTATGCTTGCCGTTGGNCGNCGNAAGGTGGCCGAGGCGGGGCTGTCTGANCGNATCGAGTTCAAGCAGGCCGACTGTCTGGCATTGCCGTTTGANGACAACACGTTCGATGCCGTTACGGTTGCATACGGCGTNCGCAATTTNGAGCGCCTTGCCGANGGCTANCGCGAGATGGCTCGCGTGCTAAAACCCGGAGGNATGTTGTGTGTCATTGAACTCAGCACGCCGCGTGGAGTCATCACNGGGCCNNTGTATCGCTTTTACACACGCTATGTGATACCGACAGTNGGTAAGTTGGTGTCGAAAGATGTTCGNGCNTACAGNTACCTGCCCGAGAGTATNGCGGCNGTGGCNCAGGGNGACGACATGCTGAAGCTGATGCGTGACGCNGGGCTGCGNGACACGNCATTCAAGCCACTNACGTTCGGTGCATGCACCATATATACTGCNCGCAAATAGCACCATAAAGGCATAAANGCAAAAAGACGGGAGAGACAATCCGATTGGTAATGTCTCTCCCGTTTTTATGTCTNATGAATCGNNNTGTTATGNNANGGAANCGGCCCAGGGGTTGAAGANNAGCAGTNTCAGTACCCACAGNATAANGAGGGCGTAGAGGCCGGCGGCGACGTCGTCAAGCATNACGCCCCAGCCGCCGTGTATCTTNTCTTCGACTTTGCGGCAGCCGAATAGCTTGAAGATGTCGATGACNCGGAACAGCGCGAAGCCNATGAAGGCTGTGATGGCCGTNAGCCACATGTTGTCGCCCATCGGGGCGATGAGCAGGGGTATCCATGTGCCNACATACTCGTCGATGTTGACCGTGCGNGGGTCTTCGCCCCAGTAGCGTTCCATGACTTCTGATGTCCATGCNCCAAGNACGGTGATGACGATTATGAGNCCNAGTGTGGTNAGNGTNAGNGCAAGNCCGGCNCCGAGCCACCAGTATAGCAGGTACCAGATGNCGAGGGCCATGAGNGCGCCCATTGTGCCGGGNCCCCAGGGGAAGAAGCCGCTGCCGAGGCCTGTCGAGAATATCACGTGTCCCCAGGGTGCCTGACCGAGGGGGTGGTTGTTGTTGTTGCTCATTGTGAGTGATGTGTTGTTTAAGCGGTGCAAATATAGNCAATTTTGACCGAATAACCAACTGATTGACTTTATCGTTAAAATGAGGCGCCCNGCCGCGACAGTTGTCGTGGCAGGGCGCTGCTTTATAGAATTGTTATGACTATTCTATAGGTTGGAGTATTAGTCCTGGTTGAGGTTTACGCGCTTGAAAGCTACTGCAACGAGGCCCTTCTGGGTCTGGTCAAGGAACTGACCTACGGTGAGCTTGCTGTCCTGTACGTACTCCTGCTCCATGAGGCAAGACTCCTTGAAGAACTTGTTGAGACGGCCGTTGGCGATGTTCTGAATCATAGCCTCGGGGAGGTTGGCTGCTTTAGCCTCGGCTGTGGTCTTGATGATCTCGCGACCCTTGGCTGCCTCTTCCTCGGTGATCCAGCCCTTAGACATGTTAGACTCGATGTGGTCTTCGGTGTCGAAGTGGTTGGGGTTGAGGCCGGCTTTCTTGAGGGCTGCCTCAACAGCCTTGCGAACCTGCTCCTGTTTGGTCTTCTCGACTGCNACTGCAATCTCCTGGTCGATGGTAGCCTGGGGAACGTCCTCACGGCTAACAGCAACGGGGTTCATCGATGCNATCTGCATGCAGATTTCGCGGCCAATCTGGGGGTCAACGCCCTCGAGGTTGAAGCCTACGATAGCTGCGAGCTTGTTGTTGAAGTGGTTGTAGGCGGCTGTGGTGGGAGCCTCAACAACTTCGTAAGCACCGATCTCGGTCTTCTCGCCGGTCTTACCGCTTTCCTCGGTGATGAGGTCGGCTACAGTGCGACCGTCAACGGCGATAGCCTTGAGCTCGTCAACGTTCTTGGCTTTGTTNGCCATGGCGAGNTCCATGAGCTTGTTNGCGAGGGCTACGAAGCCTTCGTTCTTAGCTACGAAGTCGGTCTCGCAGTTGAGGGCGAGAATAGCGGCGAAGGTGCCGTCGGTTTTTGCGATAACGCAACCCTCGGCTGCCTGGCGGTCTTCACGCTTTGCGGCTACAGCCTGACCCTTCTTGCGAAGAATCTCGACAGCTGCCTCGATGTCGCCGTTGGTCTCGGCGAGGGCTTTTTTGCAATCCATCAAGCCGGCGCTGGTGAGGTGGCGCAGCTTGGTGATTTCGGCCATTGTTACTGCCATAATAAATAGGTAGTTAGAGTGTTAGTGTAAATGAGGTTTATTCGGCAGCCTCAGTCTCCTGTGCGGGAGCCTCGGCAGCGTCGGCTTTGCGGCTTACGCGACGNCGCTCGCGCTTGGGAGCGGCTTCGCCTTCGCCTGCAGCCTCGGTGTCAACCTTCTCGGCTTTGCGCTCCTCGAGACCCTCGGCGATGGCGCCACAAACGGTGTCGAGAATNATCTCGATCGACTTAGAGGCGTCGTCGTTGGCGGGGATAACGAAGTCAACGGCGTTGGGATCAGAGTTGGTGTCGACGATAGCGAACACGGGGATACCAAGGCGGTTGGCCTCGGCAACAGCGATGTGCTCTTTGAGAACGTCAACTACGAAGAGTGCCGAGGGAAGACGGTTGAGGTCGGCGATAGAACCGAGGGTCTTCTCGAGCTTGGCACGCTGGCGGCTGATCTGGAGTTTCTCGCGCTTAGAGAGGTTGTCAAANGTACCGTCCTTAGTCATCTTGTCGATGGTGGCCATTTTCTTAACGGCCTTGCGGATGGTGGGGAAGTTGGTGAGCATGCCGCCGGGCCAACGCTCGATAACGTAGGGCATGCCTACGGTCTGAGCCTTGTCGGCAACAACTTGTTTGGCCTGTTTTTTGGTGGCAACGAAGAGAATCTTCTTGCCGCCTTTAGCGATATTTTTCAGAGCGGCTGCAGCCTCGTCGAGCTTGGCAGCTGTCTTATAAAGATCGATGATGTGGATACCGTTGCGCTCCATGAAGATGTAAGGAGCCATGGCAGGATTCCATTTTCTTTTGAGGTGTCCGAAGTGGCAACCTGCCTCGAGTAATTGGTCAAAATTAGGTGTTGACATTTTAATAATTTGTTTACATTCTTTGTTGAGTTTCAACCCCGAGGTAGGGATCACGCAGCTGGTGTCCATCGCCGGGATTTAGATACTAAACACGAAGTGTGGCTTTGACGTGCGGTGACGCTCAGGCCACGTTGATAAAATAGTTTTTGGGTTGTTGGAGTGAGAGAATGAATTGAATGGCCAGGCGATTAACGCTTAGAGAACTGGAAGCGCTTACGAGCCTTGGGCTGACCGGGTTTCTTACGCTCGACAGCGCGGGGGTCGCGGGTCATGAAGCCATTGGCGCGGAGTACAGCCTTGTCGTCGGCGTTGATCTTGACGAGAGCGCGGGCGATGGCGAGACGGAGAGCCTCGGCCTGGCCTTTGTAACCGCCGCCGTCAAGGTTAACCTTGATGTCATACTTCTCGATAACGTCGAGAGTAGCGAGGGGCTGTTTAACGATGAACTGAAGAATCGACGAGGGGAAGTAAACCTCGAGAGGGCGCTTGTTGATAGTGATTGTGCCGTTACCTTCCTTTACAATCACGCGTGCGATAGCGGCTTTACGGCGGCCTACTGCATTAACTGTTTCCATTGTTCAAGAGGTTTATTTAAAATTGTTGATGTCGATTACTTTGGGATTCTGAGCCTCGTGGGGGTGGTTGGGGCCGTTGTAAACGTGCATGTTCTCAATGATGCGGCGGCCAAGACGGTTCTTGGGGAGCATACCTTTCATCACGTGAATGAACAGGGGGTGCATGCCGGGTTTGAGATGCTTGTTGAACGACTTCTTCATCAGTACCTCGGGGGTAGCGACGCGCTGACCGCCGGGATAGCCGGTGTAGCTCAGGTAGATGTGATCGGTCATTTTCTTGCCGGTGAGGACAACCTTATCGGCGTTGATGATGATGACATTGTCACCACATTCAACAAAGGGTGAGTAGCTGGGTTTGTTTTTGCCGCGAAGAATTTTGGCAACCTTCGAGCAAAGACGGCCAAGGTGCTGACCTGTGGCGTCGATGAGAACCCACTCTTTCTCTACGCTTTGTGCGTTGGGAGTAATGGTTTTGTAGCTTAGAGTATCCACGTCTAAATAGTTATTAAATAATTAATTAAGTGGCCATACAATAACATGACACTCGGCCAAAAGTGTCCGTCACGCATGAGCCGTTACTACGGTTTTGGATAAAATCGGTGTGCAAAGGTAGTGATTTCCACTCAACTATGCAAGTCNCCGCCCAATTTTCTTTTTTCGGTCAAAGAGCTATGTGTGTTGTANAAAATGGCGACGGGCTGTGCGTCAAAACTCTTTGAGAGGCGACGTACAGCCCGTTGATGNANGGTGTATCCCAAGNATCAGATTCTTGGACAGGGGNGGATTCAGTATATTGAATCTAAAGTACCGATAATGGCAAGGAAGCAGGTGATTATTATTAGAGGAATAATCAGTGAAATGATGAGGCCGGCGATGGCNTTTCCGCGCGGGCGGAAGAATAGACCGATGAAACCGAGTATGAATGCGACAGTGCTAAGACCCTCTCCGACCAAGGTTATCGGCGGACAGTAGAACGGTATGGCTACGAGNGAGAAAATGAGGCTTAGCAGACCGCACACGTTGCGTCGTTTTACAGTGGCGGTGGCTGTAGTGCCGTCGTAAGCCGGGTAGTCGTTGTTGTTATTTTGTTCAGCGGGCATTACCGGAGGTTGGTTACGGGTGTCGGCGCCGGCACGATATGGATTGCGGCTGTCGATTGTGTTCCANCTGAGCAGTACATTGCCCGGCAGCAGTATTTCGTCGCCATGTCTGATGTATGTACTTCGGCCCCGGACAAACTGACCATTGATACTCGTACCGTTGGTTGAATTGTCGGTATAGATTATNGAGCCGTCTTCACCGAATGTGATGATTGCGTGCTGTCGTGTAATAGCTGGCTGGTTGAGGATAATATCATTGGTTGCACCTCGACCTATTGAGATTGTATGTGGCATTGGTATTCAATAATTATGGTTGGTNTCTCTCATTCGACAAACACGATGTAAACTGGNTTNNGCGGGTCAGAGCGACGCAGAATCATGTAGGCGCGTCCGGGGCGCACCGGGCCGTAGCTGACCGATATATTNATGTTGGGGCTTATGAANCGGTCGGTAGCCGAGAAGCTGCTGAGAACCATATCGCTGAGTCTTGAATAGTANACCTGTGTGGNGNTCTTACCAGCATTGTCGTCGTCTGATTTAAGCTCGGCAAATATGAAATCGGCATTGACCGGGAGGTCTTTATATGAAACTTTGAGGTGACCGTTGTTGAGTTCGCTGAAACGTACGTGTGTGGCTCCAACAGTGTCGGTCAATTCATATCGGTCAGTTTTAAGCGTGTAGGGTAATGAATTGGNAAGTTGCCCTTCAATCAAGAGGTCGTCGTCGTTAATGACGAGGTCGAGGTCTTCAANATACTGANTGTTTGGACTTAGGCGCAGNGTGATCACGTCGTCGAAGTCGAGTTTGACAGGATTGAGCCCCTCGGTATTAACAATCTCATAGTAGGGCGACTCGTTGTTGAGCGGTTTATAAACAATCTCGCGTATGATGACACCGTTGAGTGTCTCGATTTTGCCTGTTGNCCGGTTGCGNTAGTTAATACGTGACAGAAACTTCATTTGTTCGGCGAGTGGCCTGGCANTATTGTAGGGTAGTGTCCGTTTGATGCGTATGTTGCTGTAGGGAATGACATGGCGTATGCCGTCGTCGGTGAGCAGAACGAGTCGTGAGGGATAGTCGGCAACGATCTGACCTTTAAGCGGNGTTCCGTTGACCGGGACTATCTCAGTGACTGTTCCTACGAGGGCGAGTGGATTGCGNGTNTCATACTCGTAGTGATCGACGTCTTTGTTCTTGTCGATTGTGACAGTAAGCATCATNGGGGTGAAGAACGTGACATTGTCGGGGCCAATCTCGCGTATGAGAGCTTCGCCGCNGAAGTTGGCAGTGTCGCGATTGAGATAGTTGACGTTTCCNAGTCGCACCGATTTATGCCCGTTGTTATTGAATATGTACTGNGGGTTTTGTTCAAACCAACGGCGCCAGTAGTTTGAGCCTACTTCATATAATCGGGTTACGGTAGGTGGGGTGTATATGACGTTGTCGAGCTTTTCGGTAACGGTAGCCGAGTCGGTCATGAACGATATAGTCCAGTTCTCAAAATTCTCGATCGATGTGTGTCCATGAAGCCGTGAACCGTTTTTGAGGACTATTGTTTCCTGCCCGAAGGCGGGCAGGAAACANAGTGCAGTGANGGCTGAGGCCAGTAGCTTGAGATTAAATACAGTCATAACTTATTGGCGATAGGGCTGAACCTCGGTTTCGTATAGTTCTTTAAGGAAGCGTGCAGGGGCGATGATAACGTCGTCGCCGGCTTTGTGTCCACCCGAAACGAGACCATAGAGTTTGCCGTCCTTATAGACAGGTGATCCGCTCGAACCGTGAGTGGTGTTGGCTTGAATCTCGAAGCAGAACGGATCAGAGTTGCGGCTAACCTTACCGTTGTAAGTTGTGGGTACGTTGGTGCTTGAATTGAAGTGGTTGTCCCATGTGCGTGCGATGCCGTCGGGGAATCCNTTGAATTCAAGAGTCTCTTTTTGTATGGCNGGTTTGGTAATGTTTATGTTATTGATTGAGAATATGCCTGCTTTCTTGATTTTCTCGGGAGTCTCTTTGGTGTTGAGCTGAAGGATTGCAACGTCCTTGTCGGCACTCTTTGACTCGGCGACGAGAACGGCGGGAGCAAACTCGTCAGTGCTGGTGTAGTGTCGGTCGGCGAATGCTACTGAGATACCGTCCGATTTACCTGTCACTTTGATAGGTGTATTGTGAATCTTGTCAAGCATGGTGTTGAGCGTTCTCAATGGGTTAGATGACGAACCACATGCCTCAATGATGGCGTTTCCTACCGATGTCAGTTCGAGCATATCATACTCTTCTTGAGTCGATACTTTGGTCGGAATGCTGGTTTTCAAGAAATTATCCCATGACTGCTTGAGCTCGTCCTGNATTTTGAGTTTAGTGTATTCGCTCTCGTCCTGATATTCTTCGAGCCAGGGGCATGCAATGTGGCGGTTGGTACCGATGCGGCCTTCGTCGTCGATGAAAAATCCCGTACCGAAGCTGATATATTTCTTTGACTCCATGTGAAGTGGTATTTTGTAGGGATTGTCGGCGAGCTCTATATCATAGTGGTATACGTTGCTTACCATGACGACAGCGCTGTCGGGTATATTATTGTTGCCACCGATCAAGAGTGATACAAGATAGCCTATAATGGCTATGCTGGCGATGCCGGCAGCAATGAGTCCAATGATCTTGCCTACGTTNCCTTTGGCGGGGAAGTACTCTTCGAGCTGGGGTGTGATGTTTTCCTCGCCTACGATAACGTTNTCACCGCGTTTAACGGGGGTGGGACGTCCGGGGGTAATGCGCTGACCGTTGATTTTGGTGCCGTTGGTGCTCTTGTTGTCAACAATCATTGTGTGTCCGTCCTTGTCAATAATGAATGTGGCGTGATAGCGGCTAACGACATTTCCGGGCACAACGAGGTCATTGCGTTGGCTGGAACCGATGTTGACGATGCGGCGAGCGTTGTTGAATGATGTCGGTTGGGGTATCTTGCTCCANTCGAGNGGTTCGTTGCCGAGCATGACACGGTCGCCGCGATGTATGGCGTACTCTTTGCCGGGTTCGATGCGCTGTTTTTTCACTCCGATGTAGGTGCCGTTGCGGCTGCCTTTATCTTCAATCATGATNTCNCCGCTGTCGAGCAGTGTGATGTCGGCATGATGAGAACTTACATACTCGTTGTTGACGACGATGTCGCAGGAAGGTGANCTTCCGATTTTCAGTAGTTTCATAGCTACGTTGTTTAATTGGTTTATTTAATTATCGTTTATATATTTAATNCATTTAGCGGTGCCAGCCGTTATGTTCACTNTGGGTGGTTTGGNTGTCATTGTCTGTNTCGGGCTTNCTCTCGGGCTTAACGTCTGATGTGTTTTGTCCGGCTGATGATTTGGGCTGGGTATCGTCGGTATTCTTTTTTGTTTTTTTCTTTTCGGGGAAGAAAATATTGCGGGTCGGACGTTTGGTCTCGTCGGGTGATTCCAGTTCAGCCGCCTCAACCACTTCGGTGGCTGTTATGTCGGTAGAGTCAGTGGGCACGGTATTAGCTACAATGGTGGCAGTATCGGCTCTCTCGTTGCAGTCGCTTGATGTCCAGTCGAGGTTGATCAAGGCAATTATCAGCCAAATAATCAGAGCGAGCATTACTGTACCGCCGCCAATGAGTGCAATCAGTAGCCAGATATTACGTGGCTTGGGCACCAAGTCCCAATCAAGCTGACATTGCCCTGCAAAAATAACGGCGTCGCCGCGCTTTAGCGGGTAGGGTTGCCCGTTGGCNATCAATATGCCGTTGACCTTGGTTCCATTGGCNCCCATATTGACGATTTCGAACTTATTGGCCGAGTATACGTTGAGCAGCGCATGGTTGCGGCTGACCATATTATGGTCTAATACAATGTCGTTGTTAGGATTTCGTCCTATCGTTAAGCGTTTCATTCAGGTTGATTTATTTGGTTTGAGATTTGTTCTATTTTCNCATCAATTTTTGGAATTACGGNATTGANATTTTTTAACATTCTATCAAAATCGGGATTTTCGTTTCCAATTATACCGAGTATACCGTTAGGTTTGTTGCCGTCAGAGCGTGCGTCTTTAGCTAATAAGGCACGGAATAACAAATCCCGGTCGTTTTGATCGAAGACGTTTTTCTTCTTTAAATCATTGAGTATATTAATTGCGCCTTGTTTTTGACTTTCATAATTCTCNTTAGCTTTGGGTGCAGACNTTTGGGCGTTAGCTTGCATGCTTTCTATGTTGCGTCGGAGGGCATCGAGTTTGTTCTTNATATAGTTTAATGTGTCCANTTCTTTTACTAAATCTTCTTTATNGGCTGTAGACTCGGTAACAGATGTGTCGGTGGTGTTGGTCTCGATTGCTTTTTCGTCTTTTGAATCATCGGGTTCAACAGCGTCAGTCTTGGTCGTGGACTGTGGAGTATCGTCGGTCGATGCTGACTTGCTGNGTGGCTCGATGGCTTTATCAGTAGCTGTGGCGGCGGTANTTGGGGCTATGACTGTAGCTTCGGTTTCGTTCTCGGGTAATTCCTCANACCCCGAGTTGTTATCGGAACTATCGGTTATNTCTTCGACTACATTATTATCTAACNCGGGCTGTNNGTGCCAATTGATATTGATGAGTGCAAAGACGATAGCTGGAGTGATTATGATGCCTGTGATGATGAGTGCCAGTATGCGCGTGTCAAACTTAGGCTTACCTTTTTTAACNTGTGTCTCAGAGGCAATCTGGGGGTTCATAAGGTCAACTTTGGCCGGCTGTACTTCGTTTGATGAGTTCTCGGTATCGACCATTATCATGGTATAGTTGTCGTGATGTCCGCCTTTGTCACGTCCNGCCTGTTCGACTTTCAGATTAAGAATCTCGGCGGTATTCTCGATAGCATTGTTGTCGCAGAATGAGCGTACGAGGTCGTCCTGTGGCATAGACCCCCAGACTCCATCGGTGCATAGGACAAATCGGTCGCCTCGCTGGTATGGAATTTCGCNCACATCAACATTGACCTCGTCGCCAATGCCGAGAGCTCGAGTTATGAGGTTTGAGATGGCCGACAAGCGGGCCTGTTCTTCGGTTAAGACACCGGCTTGCACCATCTCGCCCACGCGAGAGTGATCGGCAGTGCGGAAGACAATCTTGCGCTGTCTCAGTTGGTAAATACGGCTGTCGCCTACATGTGCCACAGTAGCGCTCTCGGCTGACAGCAACAGNGCCGTCACCGTCGTGCCCATACCGTTGAGTTCGGGCGTCTCGATAATNTTGTCACGCAGTGCTTTGTTGGCTGCGATAACGGCATCACGCACCAGGGTCTCGTTGTTTATGGCTGAGTTGTCGGNCAGACTTTGTACCTGCTTGATGTACCCTATAATGGTAGCGGCTGCAATAGAAGACGCTGTTTTACCNCCGGGNCCACCGCCCATGCCGTCGCATACGACAAGGAGTAACCCCCGTGGAGTCTCGGAGTAACCACAGGTGTCCTGGTTCTCCTTACGNCCTCCTATGAAGGAGGTCATGACGCCTTTGAATGGCAGCTTAGTCGATATAATATTCATANTTATGGAGTGTTTCTAAATAATGTTTATTTGTCAGAGCGATATACTNTGTTAGCTGAATGGCCATCGCCGTCGCCGTTGAGTGATGGCTTCGATAAGCGCTTCTTTAAGGGTTTTGGCATCAGGGTAGCGGTCGGCACGTCTCACTTCGGTGGCTTTCTGGAGTACGGCGAGCAAGCGTGCCGGNATAGCTTCGTGGGGTGGGAGGTAGCCGTTGAGGTGTTTGTANGCAACCTCTTTCAACGTGTCGCCTTCGAACGGTTTGTTACCGGTTATCAGTTCGTATAGAGTGACGGCAAATTCATATAGGTCGGACGTGCGGTCGATGTCTGATTTTCGTCCCGGCATGTTGAATTGTTCGGGGGCTGCAAAGCGCGGTGTGCCGATGACTCCGAANTCGTTCTCTCCAAAGCCGGCATTGTCAGATGACGAGTTGGCTACACCGAGATCCATGAGGCGGGCTGTACTGAACTTGTCNATCATGATGTTTGATGGCTTGATGTCGAGATGGTATATGAACTGACGGTGGAGAAAGTCGAGGGCATCGAGCAGCGGCAGGAGCATACGCACGATNCTGACGGGGCGGTCGGCCGAGTTGAAGAGTGGTGCGTGGCGTTCAAGAAAACGGTCGATATTGTAGCCCGGTATGTAGCGTGAAATGATGAAAACGGGGCCGCGACCACACTTGTACTCGCTGTAACCGAGCATCTCGATGATGTTCGGGTGGCTGAACACGAGCCCTGACTCTATACGTGCCTTGCGCCGAATAGATGGAATGGCGCAANAGCGGTCGTACAGTCGNTTGATAGCTACCGGTTCGCCCGTGCGGCAATCGTATCCGCGGTACACCTCGCCCATGCCTCCGCGGCCAAGTACAGGGTCCTTGGTGTTGTAGACATAGTACCGCTTCATACCGGCGCTGAGGTAAACATAGTTGCCCCAGACGGTGATGTCGTCGGTCATGTGTGGAACTGGTATTCTGAATTCCGATGCCATTGGTGGNTGATGNTATTGTTTTGTTAGTTGCGGTCGTAGATTAGATCACCGGGAGTCTGATGCAGCAGACGGCCCATAACAAAGCGTACGGTGAGCAGTGTGGCTATAATGACAATGATAATCGACCATACTGTTTTCATGTTCCAAAGTGACAGATAGTTGAACGCACCGTCTTTCATCACTCCAATGAGCGGCAGCAGTCCTTGAGTACCCCAGGCTATGGCAAGTGCTATAACAATGGCAACGGCAACGATGGCAACGATGATGAGAGAGTAGACCGATATGAGTGACTCGGAGTTGATGCCGAATGCCTTGAAGGTACCTATGTTGCGTTTAACTTTCTGAAAATAACTCTGAAGCATGTTGACTATGAACATTATGATGCANACCATCGAGAAGATAATCATAGCCCATGACAGGATATTGGCCATGACTGAGACTGCGTTAAAGTTTTCTTTGGCATTGACTTGAGACATTTCGATCTGTACGTTGTAACCGTCTTTGGCAAACGCCTCGAATGCTCTGATTGAGTCGAGCGAACTGAAGTTGACNGATAGGAATGTGTGTTCCTGAAGACGATGTTCGGCGTTGTCATAATCGTACAGGCGTTTGACATCGGCNTTACCGTTGAAGGTATTCTCGATACCTCGGGCAATGCGCTGTACGACGTCGATAGGCAGCCGGTTGATGTCTTCGATGTATAGACTGAATATCTCACCCGGTTTCCAGCTTGTCAACTGGGTGTAAGAGTCGTAGGAGTCGGGGGCGATGGTTATTGCATTGCGCAGTGAGTCGGGTGCCGCGTCGCGTGCGGCTGCAAGCAGNTGGTCTTTATCTACGGTCTCGTCGGCAAAGAATATGAGCGACTGCTGGTAGGCAAGGTTGTTGAGGTTGAACGGGAACTTCATATTGTCGTCATACTGCTCGTAGAAATATCGTGCGGCAATCATATCCATGTTGCCGGGCAGACGTTTGACAACTCCCAGCACCGGCACGGGAGCCCGGGCGAAGAGGTCGCCTATGAGCTCGATGCCGAGCGTATCGGCTCCCGCGCTGGGTGACTGGTGGTCAATATAACCTGGGATATTGTCGTTGGTGTAGTTGAGTTTATGAAGCACGTCCTCGGTTATAATGAAGCCTACTGAGTAGTCGTTGAGACGCTCAAAATCGATGCTGCTGCCTCCGACGACGTTATCTTCGCTTAAAATGGCTTTGACAAGGTCGCTGCTGAGACTGCCGAAGAAGCGTGTCTGAAGCAGGTGAATGCGTCCGTCCGTACCTACAAACGATAATGAGAACTGATTGTCGGCCTGAACATCGCTGAAGCCGTAGTGTTGTTGCACGGCGGGATCTTCGATGGCGCTCTGGAAGCGACCGAAGTTAGATGAACCGTAGCCGTTGGATATATTNACCCAGTTGGTGAACGGGTCGTTCATTTTATAAGACAGATAGTTGAGAGACCCGTTGCTGAACGCTATTGANAGGAACATGGCTGTGAGTACAAGCGACAGCAGCCACAAATTGGTGTAACGGCGTCCAAGAACCTCTTTGCTCTCACGCTTNATTAGAAGTTTTAAGTGCTCGCTTAACATGATGATGTGTTATTTTTTGCGCAGGAAATTTTCAAACTCGGTTGATTCGTATGAGTCGTGTCCGTTGGTCCACGCNCTCCTTGAATCGTCGGCGGGAGTGTATATGCACGACGGGTCAATGACTCCATAGGCGACGTCCTCGTCGGTGTCAGACTTCTTGGGACGTATCTCTTTGCGAATTTTCACTATCACGTCGGCAAATGTTATTGACAGGTGCATNTCGTGGCTCACGATTATGGCNGAGGCTCCACCCAGCTCGTCAAGCTTATCGGTGAGTATCTGCATCACTCTGACAGCGTTCTCGCTGTCGAGATTACCTGTGGGCTCGTCACCGAAAAGTACGGTAAAGTCGGGCAGTATGGCTCGGGCGAAAGCCAGGCGTTGCTGTTGTCCGCCCGACAGTTCATGAGCCAGGCGATCCTCGCTCACGTGGTCAAGACCAAGTGAGTCGAGGGCGAGNCGGGTGCGCTGAAAGCACTGNAAGCGCGGGTATCCCTGAAGCATGCGGGTGAATGCCACGTTCTCGAATGCGGTGAAATTGCGCATCAGGTTTGTGCTTTGGAATATGAAGCTATAGTTCCTGAGTCGAAAGTCGCTGAGTTTACGTTCGCTTTTTGATGACCATAGGCTTGCCAGATCGATATCCTCGTTGTCAGTGCTTGAGAACCTGAAGCGAGTGTCATCGCCGGGCACGATGGTGTTGTTCATCATGCCCAGTGTCTCGAGTATGGTACTCTTGCCGATGCCCGATTCTCCGACGATAAATATTTTCTTGCCGCGCGGTATTGCCAGACGGTTAATCTCGAGAACGACTTTTGACTCGCCCTCGCGGTAGTTCTTATCGTAGGAGCATCGCAGGTTTTGTATGTCAAATAATAATTTTTGATCCATATTTAGTCGTATAGATAGTTAGGGGAGGTCTTCGACGGGAATCCAGTAGAATTTTTGACCGTTGAGTGTCTCGTAGGCATACTTGTAGTTTCGGTTGTTCTTGATGTTGTTGAGCAGGCTCTCATATTTTTCAATGAAAGTGTTGATGAGGGTCTGGTACTCGTCGTTCGGAACTACACGNGCATCCTGAATCTCGTTGAGCGAGCGGCCTTTGACGGCATCAGAGCCTTCGTTAAGTCCTGCCGCCAGACGCATAACCTCGGCGATGCCCATCTCGTCCATCTCCTTTTCAGTTTTGTCGGGAACCATGACACGTATAAGGGCTTTGACGGCATCAACATAGGGTTTGCGGTCGCCCTCTACGCGTGAATTATTGTAAAGATTGGCCAGTCGGTTCATCAGCATTTCAAATTCCTCAGACGACATGAATGCGACGGCCTTCCAATAGTCGCGGTTCTGTGAGTCTTTCTTGGGTGCATAGCCTGTGAATGTTACTGTTGCACCGGCTTTTTTCAGCTCCTTGTAGAGCTCTTCGCCAATACGGTCTTTGAGGAATTGTTCCTGAACACTGAGATTTTTTGACTGGCTGTCGCCTTCAAAATGGCTTTGTTCGTCGGCCAAATCATCATCACTATTGTTAGGATCGGCACGCTTGATGAGAATCTCGATCTGTTCCTGAATGGCTTCGGAGAATTTACCGATGTTATTCTCTATGAGGTTGGCCAGTTCGNAGGTACTCATTGTGCCACCGTCTTCCTCAGGGAAACGTATGGAGCCGATAAAGAAATCCACGCCAGCGTTGCTTGCAAAGTCATAGCCGTTGCGTAATGCCTTAAATTTAGCTTTAACATCGGGCTTCAGACGCTGATATTGTTTGGTAAGGTTTTGGTTGACGATGTCACACATCTGCTCGTTGAACAGCTCCCATGCCTCGGACGGGCGGCTGTCAACCTGAAATGAGAGCAGCTGTATATTGTTCTTAGCCATGCGGTCAACAAGCTGAGATGAAGTCATACACTTGGTGTCGGAGGGGTCATTGCCACAGTCTCCGACCACTACGATAATAGTTGACTCATCTTTCTTGAAACCCATGGTGGTGGCGTCGGTCGCTACTTCAAGGCCTTTATATANAGCTTCGGCATTAGTACGGTCGTTGGGTGAGCTGGTTGCACCATATTTGCCGGCTGTGTCAAGGAAAGATAATAGCTGGGGGCTGTTGGGCTTGCTTAGTGGTACTTTTTCAATGAGGTATTCNCCATCGGTATAGTCTCGGTATATGACTGAACCTACCCTGAGTGTGAATTTTTTAGGGTCGAAGTATTGTATGCCGCGATTAATNGCCTCNTTNACCGATGCAAAGTANGGCTTCATGGAGCGCGTACCGTCAATAACAAAAATTATATTTACATGCTTAATCTGGTTCAGCAGCTCGGTGAGCTTTTTCATCGCTTCGAGATCTTTTTGCTCGCCGTTGCCGGGATTGATAACGCTGCGACCGGCATTGCCGAACGTGGTACACTTGTAAACGTTGGGGTTGGCTCCGGCTGCCTGGTCGAGTATGGGGAATCGAGTCTGATAGGCGTTCATGCGGAATTTGGTCGACACCTTATTATCGTCGGGATTAACTACGCCATATTCGTAGAATGTGGCCGGTTCTTGTTTCATGGCCGAGTCGGGGTAGATGGGATACCGTTTGCCGGCGGGAGAGTTGAAGTATGATACATCGCTGGGGCGCCAGTTAGGTTCGAGACATGANCGCTGGTTCCAGGGAACGAACGAGTTTGAATCGACCCAGCCATAGAGCACGTTAGATGTGTTACCGTCCATGCGCGANTGGTTGGCAATAAGTTTCAGGCCGGTCTTAGGATCGGTCTTCATTATGTANTAGAATGTCATGTCNGTCTTTATACGNGTACCATTGGTNTTCTCGACNGGNTTTTTGTAGCTTAGACCCATGTTACGGTTGGCCTTTGACTCGATGTTGGCGGCCAAAAGCGCCTTCTGATATATACCCTTGGTATCGGCCGGACACGATTGCCACAGGAGCAGGTTCTCCATAGGAACCCAGCCTTTGGACTCGGCTTTNTCACTATAGGCGGGCCATGCCGGATATTTAGNATCGGTGTAGACGAGAGCAAAGCCGTTCTCAATCTTGGCGATGGTTACCTTCTCGTTGAACTCGAGTTTGCCGAACGGNGNNCCGANNGCNGGCGANGAGTAGGTGGTGTTGTTTTCNCGNTCNCTGAANGCTACCCAGTGNTTTTTNTCNCGGGGNGGATTATTNTGTCCCCAGTCGCCGCGTTTTATCAGGTCGTCAATGTCTGACTCTGATATGAGACGCTGCAGCAGTACATTAGGATAGAATGCTTCGACTTTTGACGGCAGTGTGGTGTCTGCACGTCCTGAGATGAAACAGAANACCGACAGTATNGATAGGGTGAGAAGTTTATTTAATGTTTTCATATCGTTATGGTAATGTTGTTAATATTTACCGATAAAATCAGATACAATGTTGTTAATGTTGTTTACATTTTCAANTCCGAACGGCTTNCCTTCTTCGCCTACACATTGACGCATGTCGGGGATAGTGGGGAAGAATGTTGTGAANGAGACACTGCGTGTGTATTCGGGGCTGNTTGAATTGCAGAACCGCTGGAGTCCGAGTATATAATAGAGCGAGGCGATGAATTTCTCGTTCTGANGCATTGTCCAGAATGACGGTGTGATGTAAAACTCGAATTTGAGCTGTGATACATCAAGTTGTCCGGCAGGCGAGAGAAAATCACTCTTGTCGAGTAAGTCAATGACATTGTCAATGTCGACATCGGTGTCTACGTCGTGGAAGTTTCGTTCGTAGAGTTCGCTTATNATGCGGTTGAATTGTTCATCGTCGCGGCTGCCCGATTTCATGTTGGCAATTACCGGGTTGGATCCCGACGACAGGTAGAGTATGGTCTGATCGATTGACTCCTCATCGTCGGCCTCGTCCTCGAGGTTTTCGTAGTAGTTTTCAATCTTTTTCACCAATTGTTCGACCGGCGTATCCACATCATGAGCTATGTACACAACCCTTAATGTTCGGGCTTGTGTGGTCATTATGGCCAAAAACAGGGCTAAGGCACATGTTATTAGTTTNTTCATAGTTGTGGTGTCCAATTATTCGTTAGTGAGTATAGGAGTGATGANGATGCATTTAACACAATTGTTGTCGTCATATTCGAGTGATACCACGCGTGCGCCTGTCCANACATCAGACATCTTTAGNCGTTCGATAAGTTTGCGCAGGGTCTTGGGAGCAGGTTCACCGCCGGTATTCCCGTTGCAGCGTATCTGTACGTTAGCTGCGAGTTTCGGATTGTTGGCAGTCACGGTAGCTGATGCTTTGTTGTCAATGAGAGACTGGGCTTCGGCCACNGTCATTTTCTCGACAAGTGTGCGTGACACGACTTTGAATCCGGGTATGATGGTAGGTACCGAGTCGACACANTCGTTGCCTTTCATGGCTAAGGCTGTGATAAGATAGCTTGCCTCGGGGTTATTACTGCCTNTGGCGATAGGTTTGAGGTTTATGAACATACCTGTGTTGTTGGTCGCGATTGTTTTAGAGCCGTCGATGCTTGAGACTTTGTAGTTTACAGTGTAGTCGGACGACTGTGGCCCTTGAATCGTAGCTTTGACACTGATGCTGTATGTATCGGTAGCGCTGTCATAAGCCGGTGTTCCAATTGTAGAGAATGAAATCTCGGGTTTCTCATACTCAATCGGTATGACGGTTTCCTCTTTAGGCTCATCGGTTTCAGTGGAGTTACTCTCTATGAGTAATTCTTGTGAGGCTGAAGAATAATCGGTGGCGCCGTCTGACGATTTACCATTCAACTTGATTATGGCAACTACAGCACCTCCAATCACGATAAGAGATGCAAAGATTATAATGAGNATCTTGACAATAGACGTGTTGCCTTTAGAAAGCGCCACGTTGTCTGAGTCACATTTGGGGCAAGTGACATATTGATTTGTGTCGGCCATAAATTCTGTGCCGCACGATTGACATTTGAATTTCTTTTCCATTAGAATAATTATACAGGTGAATTGTTGGGTTTATCAGAATTTGAATGTTAGTCCGACTTTAAGTTTGAGCGGATTACTTTTAATCTTGCAATAGCTGCTGAGGGTGTTGCTGATGACCTGGCCGCCGGCTACTGTATAGGTGACGGGAGCCTGACTCTCGGAAGTGTTTCCTGAAGGAAGCTGTGTGGCGCTTCCGGCCGACTCCATACGGTCAATTACAGGGCTCATGTAGTTAATGCCGAGGTCAAGCGAAAGGGGGCCGACGAGTTTGACCCGCGCACCGATTCCAAGTATAATATCGGCTGAAAATCCTTTGAATGGATTCTCTGAAACGATGTTGTCGGCGCTTAGAGTCGAGTTTCCGAACTCATTAAGCCAAGATGCATCGATTAACAGGTCTTGGTATTGTGGATAAATACCATAGCTGTAGATTGACCCTGAGAACTTGTCGATTTTAGAACCGGCGTTAAAGTAGGTCTTGATTCCGGCCTGAGCATAAACCGATACACGTTTTGATGCCCGGTAATCAACATCGACGTAGAAAGGGACGTTGAAGTGACTCATTTTGATTGATTCTTTAACGTCATTCAGTTCGTAGTGGCGAATGTATGTGTCACCGTCCATATCGGCGTTGCTGCCGGCTTTGTAGTTGTAATTGAGCGATGTGACGTCAAGGTCAATTTTTCCGGTCGACAGGCCGAGACCTGCAAACAGGCCGATCTTCACCTTGCCGCGTGATGGTATTATGTAGCCGAAGTCGACACCAAAGCTCATGCCGGAGTTAGATGTATTCATGGCATCGGGGGCATCGATCTTGAAAGCTCCACCCATGGCAATGTCGGCATACGGGCGCACACGCCAGCGAGTGGGGTGGTATTCAAATGACACCTGACGACAATCTTCGTTACCGGTCTCGATGATTTTCATGTTCACGTCATCATCGGCAAACACGAGATTATAGGGTTGTGATATGAATGCCTGATCGAATTTATTGAATGTTAGTCTTTGGCCATGATTGGTCACTTCGAGGTCACGCGGATCGTTCTTGAGAGCAATTGCAAAGCCCGGTTCGAGACGTGGACGCTTACTGTCCATCTTGCCATCGAGAGAGCGCAGGTGACTCTCGTAGGTGTGTTTGTCGACTTCGACAATTGCAGTCATGCGATAGTCGTTGCCGTCGTAGTAATCATCGCTGGCAATGATGGCTCCACAAGGAGTGTTGTATTGTATCGTTTTATCAAACGTAACAGTCTGGAGCCATGAGTCGCCGCCGTCGGTAATAGGCCCGGCGGTGATGTTTTTTACTGTGACGCGTGCTCCTTTCACACCCTGCAGCAGTGTTACATAGTCGAGTATGCCGATTGCATCTTCGGCCGAGAGTCCGGGGAGGTCATTGTATATACGGGCACTGTCGTTGTTAAATATGTAGAGGAAATTCTCGACAGCCTCGTCGTTGCGCATGGTTGAGTAGCTACCGTAGGCCTCAATCAAGCGCAGGGCGCTGAGGTTGGTGCGTCGTTGTTGTGTATTGTCGGGTTGTGATGCAGTCGCTGTAACTGTGGGCGCCAGCAACACAATGGCTATTAATGATTTTATAATGCTATTCATGATGTTGTGACACTATTATTTTATTACGACTTTCTTGAATTTGGCCGAGGTCTCGGTTTCAACACTGATTATGTATATGCCAGGAGTGAGACGGGTGTTGCCGAACCTCTCGTTGAAACTATTACTTGCAGGGTATTTGTTGGTGAACACGATGCTGCCGGCAGTGTTAATGAGTCGAACGGTGACAGCTGACGGAGTGTCAAGGTTGATAATGAAGCCGCGCGAGTCGACATATATTTCGTTATCATCAACTGTGATACCATCGAGGCCTGCTGCATCACCGCGGCCTGTAGTGCCGAAGTCTGAACCGTCAAAGTCGTCGGTGGTACCGTTAAGGTAGCGTCGACAGCTGGTAACTGAAACTCCATTGGTGTAATTCCAAACCGCATACACCCAGAAGTTGTTGGCCGAGTTGTTGTAGACATCATTAGTGAAACGGTAGTAACGTTCGGCAACTGCCGGCATAGCATGATCGACGCCCATGGCATCGGTGTAGCCGAACACGAACATGTAATTTGTAGCGGTTAGCTGGGCGTCAGTAAGATCGGTAAGAACTATCATGGTACCTGTTGTTCCATTGCCTTTACGCTCAAGCGCAGTGGGGGTTACCGGGCGGTTATAGACTCTGACTGTCCGTGTCGGATAGTCCTCGTTGAACCAGAACGAGCCGTTAGGACCGACATTGTTGAGGTTGAGTCCGAATACGATATCTTTGTAAGCCAAAGAGCTGTCATCGTCGATGTTGNCGGTNTAGCTGATGACGGGATTGTTGTTGTCAATCTTGNTGCCNTCGGCTGTCCAGTTATAGTTCCANGTGTACATATAGCCGCCGGTTGCTGCCGCCGGTACGACATTGAGCGCNATGGTAGAACCGTTACGGACGTTNTCGTTTGAGACTTCAAATGCCGAGGGAGTNTCGATAACAGGCCAAAGATTATAGGTGAAGGGTATCCTGGTTGTGTAGCCGACAACTCCGTTAAGAGTATTGGTGGCAATGAGTTCCCAGTTGTAAGTCTCGACCAGTTCGTTGTAGTTTGTCTCGTTGATATCGAGATTGGNTGTACCGTCTGACTGTAGACTGCCGTTCAGATACCACTCATAAGTCCAGCCCGAGGTGAAACCGCCGNGGGTTGTTGTCTCGAGAGTGAGGTTGATATTACCGTTGTAGTCGTTTGCGAGCACTGTGACAGGTGTTACCTCGCCGGTCGACCAGCAGGTAATCTCATAGGTGTATGTCGTGCGTGACCATACAGTGTCACCGTAGCCGTTGCTGACGGTCAGTGTTATNGTCTTCTTATAACTGCTGTCATTGCTTGACGGTACAGTATAAGTGACGGTAGCNTTGGCGGGGAGGTTGTCACTCCATTCATATTTCCAACCTGTGGGATAACCACCGTCAGCATTTACTGTCATGTTGACATCGTAGTTGTAATATGAGTCGAATGATGACTGACCTTGTGTAGTCTTGGGCTCGGGGTATATATCCACGGTATATGATACAGTGTTATTATAGCGCACCTCACCATTGACAANGTTGGTCGATGTGACAGTATAGGTGTCGGTCTTCATCGATGNAGTGTTGTTCTCGAATGTAACCGGCATCGTCGCTTCATTGTGTGAGATAGGAGTGCCGTTGTGTGTCCAGCTGAATGTCCAGTTGGACGATTGTCCACCTATGGTGGTTACGCCNAGTGTGAGTGTGCGANGTGAGCATGTTACCTGATAGTCGTCGAGAATGCTGACGGCAGTAGGTGCCGGCCATACAATGAANGTGTGGCTGTAGTTGGCGGTGTATTCGGCGTCAATACCGTCGGGCGAGTTGGTAATGNTGACGCTGACTGTCGATGATACAGAACTGTTGTCGTTGGGATTAATAGCNGTGTAGTCAAATACCGGGTCTGAGCTATTCTGCACNTCGCGTCCGTCGANGGTCCATTTGAAGTTCCAAGAACCGGCATCGCCTCCCGATGTGCTTACNGGTATTGTTATCTGGTCGCCTGATAATACATCGGCCGGCAACTCGGCACTGATTGTTGCACTCGGAGTTGGCCACACGGTAACAACATAGTCGTGGGTAAATGTCTTGANCTGGTCATCAACAGTGTTGACGGCGGTAAATGAGTATGTATATGTGACCTTATCATTACTATTGTTGGTAGGTGTGATAGACAANGAACGGCCGCTGTTGTCAATCGAAGTTCCATTTTGTGACCATGNGTAAACCCAACCGTNGGGTTTGCCACCTGTGACAGTTGAACTCAACTGTACAGGGGTACCGCTGTATATCACACTCTTGTCGATGGTATAGTCGCTTACTGATGGTGTGCCATATACGGTACATACGTAAGTAAACGATATGGTATANGGCTTATCGATGCCGTCGGGTGTATTGGTCGCGGTTACNACTATGGTGCGGGTTGCAGGTTCGNTGCCGTTGTTGATGGCTATGTAGTTGAAAGCGCTGCTGCTATCGGTGACACTTTGTCCGTCAACAGTCCATCTGTAAGTCCATTTGGACGAGTCTCCGCCCGAGATGTTCAAGTTGAGGGGTACATTCTCGCCGTTTAGCCATTCGGTTCGTCCGGGAGTGTTCAGTGTCGCATTGGCAACAGGCCATACGGTGACNGTCGCACTTTGACTGAGCGAAATCTCGTAGTCGCCACACTTGTTTATGGCAATAAGTGTGTACTCGATTGTCATGGGCGACGATGATGTGTTTTCAGGAGTGACGGTAAGGGTAGTGCTGTTGTGTTCGAGCGGCGTACCGTTGCGTGTCCAGCTATAAGTCCACCCGTCGGGGTTACCTCCTGTCACTGTACCTGTGAAGGTAATGGCTGTACCGCTGTAAACTGCCGATTTATTGGCGGTAAACGATGAGAGNTGAGGTGTCGGGTAAACGGTACAGGTGTAAGACTGCGTTACCTCTTTAGGGNTGTCAATGCCATCGGGCGTGTTGGTAGCTTTTACGGTGATGGTGCGTGTTACTGCTTCATTACCGTTATTGAGCGCTGTATAGTTGTATGTGGCAGAATTGTTTGATACATTCTGTCCGTCTACTGTCCATGAGTAAGTCCAATTGGAAGCATCGCCACCTGTNGNATTCATGGTTAATGGGACGAGCTCGCCGTTAATCCACTCGGTGCGTCCGGGTGCGGTAAGAGANGCATTGGCTACAGGCCAGACGGTGACTGTACAGTTTGATACGACTGTTATAATATTGCCGCCACAGTTGTTGGTTGCCGAGAAATTGTAGTTGATTGTTTTGGCTGATGTGCCGGTATTATCGGGAGTAACAGTAAGTTTTGTGGAATTGCCACCAACCGGTGTGCCGTCCTGAGTCCACTGGTAGGTCCATCCATCGGGATTACCGCCTGTTAATATGCCTTCAAGGTTTACTGTAGTACCGCTGTAAATAACGGTTTTGTCGGCATTGAGAGATGNTATTGANGGGCGGGGATATACTGTGAAAGTGTAAGATTGTGTTATAACCTTGGCGGCGTCGATGCCGTCGGGCGCATTGGTNGCGGTTACGGCGATGGTGTGTGTCGCTCCGGCGTTACCAGTGTTGACGGTTGTGTAATTATATGTAGCCGAGTTGTTTGTTACATTCTGGCCGTCGACAGTCCACNGGTAAGTCCATTTGGAAGCATCGCCGCCTGTGGGATTCATGGTCAATTGGATGGTCTCTCCATCAAACCATANTGTGCGCTCGGGAGTAGTGAGGGTGGCGTTTGCAACAGGCCACACGGTGACGGGGAATGATAATGACTCATTGTACCATGAAGTGCCGTCGGGCGACTGGTTTATGAGTGTCAGTGTCGGGATATGGTTTACTGCAGTTGTCCCTGAATTGGTCGCAGTAAATGTTGTGGTAGGCTGGCCGTTTGATTCGGTACCGGCCCAATTGTAGTTCCAGCCATCGGGATTGCCACCCGATGTCGTCACGGCGAGACTGACCTTTGTGCCGGCAAATACTACGCTTGATGGGTTGATAGGTTGAGCGTTAGCGCTTGGTGTAGGATAGACGGCCACGTCAAAGTTGTTGGTAAACTCTTGCCATACACTCGTGCCGTCGGGCGCGATATTTTTGACGGTTACCGATGGAGTGTCGTGCTTTATAGAGCCGGTGGTGTTGGTACTTGTGTAGTTGATGGTATTAGATTTGGCTCCTGTGCTCCATGAATACTGCCACCCATTTTCATAACCACCTGTAACTGAGGCCGNCAGGGGCGTTGATGTGCCTGATAGTATGCCCCACGTGGGTGTCGGGCCGGTGTAGGTGACTGAACCTAAGGGCCATACGTGTACGTCATGTTGTGCGGTCGCGTCTACGGTGATATCATCTAATGTGGCATTTTCGCTATAAGGCGAGTAAGTTACGGTTGCCTTCAAGGCATCATGCATGCCCGGCTGAGCGAAATCAACGGTTGCTGTTGTTGAGAAAACAGCTTTGTCACCAAGTTCATCAATAGTCCATGACAACTGATGGCGTTCGTTGTCTAACTCATAATAGGCTTCTTTAATTGCACTTACATTGGCAGTCAGAGTGAATGAATAGGTGACTGAACCTGAACCCTGTAAAGCATTGATAGTGCTGCCTGTAACCGGAGCGGCCTTATCAGAGTTGACCGTCTCGTGAATTTGTAGCGTCTGGGACGATAATCCCAGTGTTGTCAGCAGCATCGCGAGCATCATCGAGATGCGGCACGAGTGACGACTATGCAGGTATTGATGTTTCATATTGATAATATTGGCTTATTGAATTTATATAATTGTGATTAGAGCGATGATTGTACCTAACAGTGATAAGATACCGACGCCAATCAGTATCCATGCCCAAACGGGTAATCTGTTTGAACTGAGATTGATTTTATTGAGCTCGTTGATAAATTGTTGAGCTGTCTTGTAACGCTTGGCCTGGTTGTTATCGGTCACGGCACGTACAACGTTGCGTAGGGCCGGGTGTTCAATGTCGGCTACGGGAACCGGGTTTGTTGCTTTTTTGATCATAATCGCGGTCATAGTACCGCTGTAGGGTAGTCGGCCTACGGCAATCGCGTATATCATGATGCCGACCGAGTAGAGATCAGACATTGCGTTTTGAGCTTCAAGCTGGCCTGAAAGTACCTCTGGGCTTGAATATACGGCTTTGCCCATTCCCGATCCGGCATTGGTAAGTGTCGGTTCTGATTTTGCGGTGGGATCTACTTTTTTGGCTATGCCGAAGTCGATAATCTTGACTTCACCTTTGGAAGTCAGCATTACGTTGCTGGGATCGATGTCTCGGTGTATATATCCGGCCTTGTGTATAGCGTCAAGGCCGTTGAGCACCTTGCAGGCTATGTCGATGACAAATTGCGTACGGTCTATGCGAAAACGTTGTAACATCAGACGGGCGAAATCAAAATCTTTGCCGGTGACGTCGGTAGTCACGCCTTTGAGCAGGTTGAGCAGGCTCACGCCATTAAGTAACTCACTGACGACAAAGTGTCGTGTGCGTATGCCGTTGGAAGTGTTGACGGTCATGGTGATGAATCCCATCATCTCGACGACGTTTTCGCTTTTGATACTTATTTTGGCTGTACGGCGTTCGCGTTCGATCACATTCGAGTCGAGACCTTCATGCAGGAATTTAATCGCTACGTCGCGTTTGTGATTAGGATCTGAGCGATCGAGTTGAATGCCACGGTACACGGTACCCATTCCGCCCTTACCGATTGGCGGGAGAGAATTGTCGACGATGTACTGGTATCTCTTGTCGTTGTCATCAACTATTGTTACTGTTGCCATTTTAGAGTGTAGCTGCCTTATGTAGTCAATTAATAATATACGCAAGTGTCATACACATGGGCATGTATAACGTTTATCGTATGCCCGTGTGTATGATTTAATGAGTAGGACTCCGATGCTTCATTAAAATGTAGCACCAGAGTCAAGAGGTGTATGTCTTGTCACTTACAAAATTTTTGTAGCGCCGCCGTCCAAATCGATTCCTCCACCCGAGATATTGATGGTCGAGTTGTCATTGAAACCTTCAAACGGGTCAATACCAGGTGCAGGGAAGCCGGGTTGAGGCCCTACCTCGGNAGCATTGTTTTCAAATGCCTTTGAAGTCGTTTTGGGAGCTGACAACGGTACAAAATCAGGGTTCTCGGTGAGACCGTACTTGGTAGGATCTATGAGAATTATCGCACACTTGTAGTTGAGACCAAATATGACAATATCCTCGTTATGAATGGTGTGAGGCTCATAGTCGAGTTCCTCATCATTCAGTATGATGCCATTCTTTGAACCTACATCGACAATGCTTGCTGATAGTGCGTTGCCGCTACGACGCATACGNTTGATGTTGATATTGGCATGATGGGCCGAGATTGAGCCCTCGCTGAGACAAATGTCCATATCGGCATCTTTACCGATTTTGTTTTGGCCAATGTGAAGGGGCCACCACTCGGGTTCACCGCCACGTGAAAGTGAGTACATGAAGCCCACAACNGGAGTTTCACCTTCTGAAACTGTGCTGTTGCTTTGATAGGGCGTTTCGGTTGTTCTCGATGGCTGTTTTNCCTCTGCTGGAAATTCTCTGCCTGACTTTTCACGGTTAAGACCGGGTACGTAAGTATCGTCCATTGTTTAGTAGATTATAATATTATTTAATTGGTGTTAGTTAGCGTAGGTATATGACGATAGAGCACAATGCCNTTGGCATCATGCTGTATGCATGGTAAGTTTGTAAAATATTGGGAGTAGGCTAATGAAAATTTAGTTGCAATCTCAATTAGAGAAGCAACAATATACCGCACGACGGCAGGACGTCGTGGAATGANTATAAATGGGGGGGGGTAAATACCTGCATATTAGCCGTTTGNGTATTTATTGCACTTGTTTTAGTTCAACTCTTTCACAAAAATAGTGCTTTGTTTTCATATTAAAAAGTATTTAGAGCTAAAAAATCGCATTTTTAACTACAGATCATATTGAGAATTGTTGTGGGGAAGTATTAAGTGGTGAGTAGGGTGCGGTACTTCCAGCGGAGTTTGATGGCGGTTTTGAGCAGGCTCCAGGCGGGGCGNCCCATGTGCAGTTTGTTGCACAGGGTGATGTAGCGGGGCGGACGGGGCAGGTTGAGCGCTTTGATTTTGGCTAATGCNTCGGCTGCCTCGCCGTATCGTCCGAGGAGTGTNGTGTTGNTGTATATCTGATTGAGTCTGAGGGTGAGTATGTCGCGGCCTTGGGGGGTGGCGTTNAGCTCGTTTTCGAAGAAGCTGATGTAGAGCTGCTTGGANCGTATCTCGTCGAGCAGGGCGCGGTCGGTGGTCTTGCGGCAGTAGAACGATGCGTGGTCNTCGCGNTTGCGGTCGAGCAGGTCGGTGACNTGGTTGCTGTAGAGTATNTTGCCTGCCANGCGATAGAACCGTAGGAAGAATACGCCTTCGTGTACACGGACGTCGTTGTCGAATGGTAGNGCGAGTGCCGTAGAGCGCAGGAACAGNTGGTTGAAGTCGCAGTGTACCCGGCCGTAGAGGAAGTCGTCGAACGTGAATATGTGGGTGTCGCCGTACTTCTCGTTGGATTGTGCCCAGTCGTCGCAGTTGAACAGGTAGTGTTTGTAGCCCGGATATCGGGTCATCACTTTCTCGTAGGTGAGGAATGAGTCGGTGGTGAGCCGGTCGTCNCTGTCGAGAAACAGTATCCACTCGCCACTGGCGGCTTCGATGGCCTTGTTGCGTGCTGCATTGGGGCCNCTGTTGNGTGCCAGTTGCTCAAGTATGATGTGGGGGTGGGTCAGGGCATATTGTTTAATAATGTCGACAGTGTTATCGGTCGAGCCGTCGTCGCAGATGACGTGTTCTATCTCAATGTTGCCTTTGGTGGCATTGGTGACGCTTTCCATGCAGTCGATGATGCAGTCGGCGCGATTATAGACGGGTGTGATAACTGATATTTTCATTGTCGAGGCCTTAATATGGGCAAAGATAGTCAGAATATTCGGGAAATACCAAATTTAGTTGAGCGTGAAATGAAAGAGAGCGACCTGTGGGGGCCGCTCTCGAGGGTATAGGGGTGAGTGTCGTTNAGAGTATNGGGGCGATGGCGAAGCTGTAGGTGTAGGGCTTGTCGGGGTAGAAGCGGTAGGGGGNGAGTGGGCGGGCNCCCCAGCTGTCGGTGCCTCCGAGGCCTGCCTGGCCGAGGTCGATGTTGAGGTATATCGCGCCGCGTGGGTCGATGTCGACTGTGTGCATCTGCTTCTTGGTGAGTCCCGGGTCAAGGTCGGCGTGGGTGTTGTGGCTGGCGCCGAAGCTGATGGGGCCGTCAAGGGCTTCGATGGCTATGCCGGNGCCGTTGGCNGGGTTGGTGAGCGAGATGGTGCGCACGTCGGTGCGGTAGCCGTTCTCCTGGGGGCGGATATACTCGAAGTTGAGTTCATCGACTGTGGTGGTGTAGTGGCCGATGTTGCTTGACCACGAGCGGTCGCTGTAGTTCTCCCACGGGCCGCGGCCATAGTAGCTGACGGCGTNGAGCGAGTTGGCGAGTTTGGTTATCATGCCAAATCGGGGGAACTCGGGCAGGTCGTTGCGGTTGGTAAAGTCGATGCTCTCGGTGACGTCGATAATGCCGCCGGGGTTGACACGATAGGTGATGGTGAGGGGCATGTTGACGTCTTTGAGACTGAGTTGTGCNGTCACGATGTAGGTGTCGCCCTGTCGGGTGGTGTCGATGCTGACGAGGCGTGTGTGCTCGCCGGCTGTGCGCCACACGTTAGANTCGTCGGGCATNCCGAAGCCGAAGTCGTTGTCGATGGGTGCGCGCCAGAAGTCGGGACGCAGCGGGTCAGTTATCACTCGGTTGCCGTTGATNCTGTANTNGNCGAGNAGGCCGGTTCGCTCGTTGATGACGGCTGTGACAGCACCTGAGGTGAATTTCAGCTGACCTTTGGNNTGCTCCAGGGCGACGGGTGCCGCGGGGGCGGTGATGTGACGGCTCTTGAAGTAGTCGTTGCCCGAGAGGTTGAACTGNTCGGTGGCTACNTCGTGGCGGGCNGGTATGAGGCCGTTGCCGCTGACGGTNAGAGCCCGGAGGTCGAGGGTGTATTCGAGTCCGGCACGNGGTGTGATGTCGGGCANNGGCACGGTGTAGGTGACGTTTGAGAGGGGATNGGCATCGACTTTGAATGTGCCGTTGTCGACGGGCTGCCCGTTGCACTTGAGCTGCCACTCGAAGTAGTAGTCGCTGAGGGGTGTGAAGAGGTTGCGGTTGTCGATGGTGAGCTGTCGCGGATTGTTATCGGCGATGCTGAAGCCGATGGGCTGGTAGGCTTTCTTGACTTCGTGTATGGCGGGGTGGGGGGTGCGGTCGGGGTTGACGACGCCGTTGAGACAGAAGTTCTCGTCATGGTTCCAGCGGTGTCCGCCCAGGTCGCCACCGTAGGCCCAGTATTTGCGACCCTGTTCATCGTAGGCTGTGAGGCCCTGGTCGACCCAGTCCCAGATGAAACCACCCTGGAGCGCGGGGTGGGCCATGATGTCCTCCCAATACTCGCGGAAGTTGCCGTTGGAGTTGCCCATTGCGTGCTCGTATTCACACTGTATGAGGGGGCGCGTGATGCCGGGGGTGGTGGCGTAGCGCACGGCCTGGTCGGTGGGCATGTACATGGGGCAGTAGATGTCGGTGTACTCGGTGTCGAGGGGGCCTTTGAGGGCTCGCTCGTAGTGTACGGGGCGCGACGGGTCGGTCTGTTTGAACCAGCGGTAGGCCTCACGGAAGGCTTCGCCCATCTGGGTCTCGTTGCCCATTGACCAGATTATCACCGAGGGGTGGTTCTTGTCGCGGTGGTACATGCGCTGTTCGCGGTCAAGGAACTGGGCCTGCCACTCGGGGAGGTCGACTGGGTGGTTGGTGTAGTCGTAGCCGAAGCCGTGCATCTCGATGTTGGCCTCGTCGATGACGTAGATGCCGAAGCGGTCGGCCATGTCATAAAATTCGGGTGCCTGGGGGTAGTGTGATGTGCGGACGGCGTTGATGTTATTCTCTTTCCAAAGTCTGAAATCCTTCAGTCGGGTCTCGGTGTCGAGGTAGTGGCCTGTGGTCTCGTGGTGCTCGTGCAGGTTGACGCCTTTGATTGACACTGGGCGGCCGTTGACCAGTAGCTGTGCGTTGCGTATCTCGATGGTGCGGAAGCCGGTGTTGCAGCCGGTGACCTGGGCTACGTTGCCGCGCGGGTCGATGAGCTCGATCATGGTCTTGTAGAGATAGGGGTTCTCGGCGTTCCACTGGCGGGGTGACTTGACGGTGGTGCTGAACTTGACGGTGCCCTGACGGTCGGTGGCGACNGCGGGGAGTTTGCGTGTGTCGGTCCAGACGGGTTTGAGGTTCTCGTCGAGCAGGCTGAGGCGTAAGCTGTAGCCCGAAATCTTCTTGGGTGTGTCGTTGTCGACGGTGACGGTGGCTGTGAGGAGACCGTCGGTGTATTTGCTGTCGAGCGAGGCGTTGACGCTGAAGTCGGCTATCGTCACGTTGGGGCGTGCGATGAGTTTGACGTCGCGTTCAAAGCCGCTGAGACGCCAGAAGTCCTGGTCTTCAAAGTATGAGCCGTCGCTCCATTTGTAAATCTGAACGGCGAGGGTGTTTTCGCCCGATTCATTGATGTAGGGTGTTATGTCAAACTCGACGGGCAGTTTTGAGGCCTTGGTGTAGCCTATCTCGTGACCGTTGACATAGTAGGTGGCTGCACCTGATACGGAGCCGAATTGCAGTATGATGCGGTCGCCCTTCCANTCGGCCGGGACAGTGAATGAGCGGCGGTAGGTACCGACGGGGTTGTCGTTGTTGTCGACATAGGGCGGGTTGAGGGGNAAGATGTAGCGTATGTTGGTGTAGACTGGTACGCCGTGGCCCTGNGTCTCCCAGCTGCCGGGTACAGTGATGTCGCTCCATGCCGAGAGGTCGACATTGTCGCTGAAGTAGTCGGCGGGGGCATCGGCGGGACGCTCGGCAAAGGTGAATTTCCAGGTGCCGTTGAGCGACACCTCGTCGGGTGAGGCTTTGCCGCTCAGGAAAGATTCGGCAGTTGGGTAAGTGGCAAACGTGGCGTGAGGAGCCAACTGGTTGATGCTCACCACGGTGGGATCTTCCCAACGGTTGCCGGCCACGGCTGTGATCGAGGCCGTGGCGGCGGCAGCGAGTAATAAGTGATTGATTCTCATTGGATATGATTGATTTAAGTAATGAACTTATAAAAACGAGAGTGTGACATACTTATATAATATATGTGTCACACTCTCGGGTGAGGTTAACGGTTAGCGCATCTCGGTGTAGGTTACCTTGTCCATGTCGCCATAGTCAAGGTTCTCGCCGCCCATGCCCCAGATGAACATGTAGTTGGANGTNCCGGCGCCGGCGTGGATTGACCACTCGGGCGACATGACTGCCTGCTCGTTATGGAGCCAGATGAGACGGTTCTCCTGAGGCTCGCCCATGAGGTGACAAATNGCGTTGCCCTCGGTGAGGTTGAAGTAGAAGTAGACCTCGACGCGGCGGTCGTGGGTGTGGCACGGCATNGAGTTCCACACGCTGCCGGGCTTGAGCTCGGTGAGACCCATCTGGAGCTGACAGGGGCCTTCTTCGAGCACGTTGCCNACGATGAGCTGGTTGATGACGCGGTCGTTGCTGTCTTCCANCTTGCCGGCTGCGAAAGAGTTGGCCTTNATNGAGCCTTTACGGCCGTCGATGGTCACGAGCTGTGTTTTGTAAGCTTTGTGGGCCGGGGTCGAGTTGAAGTAGAAGCGGGCNGGGTTTGATAGGTCTTTGCTCTTGAATGTGACCTCCTTGTTGCCGCGGCCCACGTAGAGNGCGTCTTTGAAATGTAGCTCATACTCCTTGCCGTCGACTGATACGATGCCGTCGCCGCCAANGTTGATGACGCCGAGCTCGCGGCGCTCAAGGAAGTAGTCGGCTTTGAGCGGATCGATNGTNTCNAGGGTGACAACACGGTTGACGGGNACAACGCCACCAAATATGATGCGGTCATACATCGAGTAGGTCATGTTGACGGTATCGACCGCCATGACNGTGGGCATCATGAANTGAGAGCGCAGTTGCTCGGTGTCGTAGCTCTTGAAATCGTCGGGGTGGACGGCACGCATGATGCTGTAGTTGGTCTGAGCCGCTGCTGCAAGTGATGTGGCGGCTATAGCGAGTGACAGGATTGCCTTTTTCATTGGTATAATTGTAGTTATTAAAAGATTACAGGTAGCCGTCAACCGGGCCCTCGATGGTTCATACTGCATATATAAGGCGACAATGTGGTGGTAATCCACATTGTCGGCCTGTGATTGTGATGCAAATTGGTGTGGGGCAGTCGGTTGGGCTGTTATTGATTAAGTCTTACCGGCAGTTGCCGATGATTGATAACGCGTGGGCACACTTGGCGCTGATAGCGTCCCAGTCGCCTGCGGCGATTACGTCCTTGGGAAAGAGTTTTGAGCCCATGCCCACGCAGAACACGCCGGCCTTGAACCAGGCGGTGAGATTTTCCTCGGTAGGCTCGACGCCGCCGGTNACCATGAGNTTGCTCCAGGGCATNGGNGCNAGNAGNCCTTTGACAAACTTNGGTGNNAGGACGTCGCCGGGGAATACCTTGCANAGTGTGCAGCCGGCTTCCTGAGCAAATCCTACCTCAGAGATTGAACCGCAGCCNGGAGTATAGGGCACTGAGCGGCGGTTGCACACGCGGGCAACGTCGGGGTTGAACAGNGGGCCCACGACGAAGCAGGCGCCGAGCTGNATGTAAAGCGATGCTGTTGGGGCATCGACTATAGAGCCGACNCCGATAGCCATGTCNGGGCACTCGGTTGCAGCAAATTTCACTACGGCTGCAAACACCTCGTGGGCGAAGTCGCCGCGGTTNGTAAACTCGAATGCACGCACGCCGCCGTCATAGCATGCCTTGACCACGCGGCAGGCGGTCTCAACGTCCTTGTGGTAGAACACGGGTACCATAGGAGCTGCTGCCATCTTGTTGAGGACGGCTATATTATCAAATTTTGCCATGTCAGTAGTTGTTTTCTGATTGATATGATTAACGTTGAACACGTCCGTTGGCGNTNCCACCGGCGAGAGCCTCGACCTCGGCNACNCTGACGAGNTTGAAGTCGCCGGGTATGGTCTGNTTCAGTGCTGAGGCTGCAACGGCAAACTCGAGGGCCTGGCCCTGGGTGGGCATGGTGAGCAGGCCGTGGATTATACCGCCTGAGAANGAGTCGCCGCCACCGACACGGTCAACGATGGGNTTGATGTCGTAGCGTTTTGACTCGTAGAACTCCTCGCCGTTGTAAATCATTGCTTTCCAGCCGTTGTGGCTTGCCGAGAACGACTCGCGCAGGGTCGAAATCACATATTTGAAACCGAANTCGGCTGCCATGGCCTTGAAGATGNCCTTGTAGCCGTCGGCATTGGTGTCGCCACCCTCGACGTCGGCGTCGGGCTTGAAGCCGAGGCACAGCTCGGCGTCTTCCTCNTTGCCGATNCANACNTCGACATACTTCATGAGGGGGCGCATGATTGACTGGGCTTTTTCCTTGGTCCAAAGTTTCTTGCGGAAGTTGAGGTCNACGCTGACGGTGACACCGTGGCGTTTGGCGGCCTCGCAGGCCAGGCGGGTGAGCTCGGCGGCCTTGTCGCTGATGGCGGGTGTGATGCCGCTCCAGTGGAACCAGTCGGCACCCTCCATTATGGCNTCAAAGTCAAAGTCGGCAGGGTCGGCCTCTGAGATGGCCGAGTGGGCGCGGTCGTAGATTACCTTGGAGGGGCGCATCGANGCTCCNGTCTCGCAGTAATATATGCCTACGCGGTCGCCGCCACGGGCTATGAAGTCGGTATGTACGCCATACCGACGCAGGGCGTTGACGGCTGCCTGGCCTATCTCATGGGTGGGAAGTTTTGAAACGAAGTATGCGTCATGGCCATAGTTGGCACAGCTTACGGCCACATTTGCCTCGCCGCCGCCCCATATGACGTCAAAGTTATCGACCTGAACGAANCGTGAAAATCCGGCGGGTGAAAGGCGAAGCATAATCTCGCCTAATGTTACAATTTTACTCATATATAAAGGACTATTCTTGGTTGAAACGTTTATGCTTGCAAATTTAACAATTAGGGTTGCCAAATGCAAACTTTTTACTCGGTGGTCTGTATGGTATCGGTTTCGCGTTCAATCATCAGGCGCTCGTTGCGTATGATGTTGATGCGGTTNTTGATAACCAGTGCCAGTGTNGACACNACGAGAATGGCGGCTCCGGCCCAGCGCCACGCGGCCGAGCAGGTGAGTTTGTAGATAATCCAGCTCAGGGGGCTTGAGGCGAAGTCGAGNGAGCCTGCGCTGAAGCCTTCGGGTATTGCCACGGCNGCATCNCCCGTGCGNGCATACACGTCGGCGGCNGCNCTGGTGAATGCGGCCGACATGTCGGTCACCATCAGCAGGCCCAGAACGAGAATGACGAGGCCCACGATGAATGTCTTGAGCACATTGCCGCGNGTGAACGGCAGCACAAGCGGGAACAGGTAGAACATGCCTGCGAGCGATGCCAGCGGCAGGAACTGNTTGCCGGGCAGCATGACGGCGAGCACGAGGGTGAANGGTATGAGCAGCAGCGACACGACNAGCGTGGTGGGGTGGCCGATGACCAGTGCCGGGCTCATGCCGATGTTGAGGCCCGAGGCGCCTTTGAACTTGCGGGCTATGAGCTGGCGTGTGGCGTCGCTGATGGGNTTGAGACCCTCGATGAAGAGCGCCGTGATGCGCGGTATGAGCTCCATGACGGCNCCCATCTTGATGCCGAGACCGAGTATATAGGGTATGTTGTCGATGATGCCGCTGATGCCGTCACATGTCAGGCAACCGATGGCTATGCCTACGATCACACCCAGGAAGAGTGGCTCGCCGAGTATGCCGAATTTGCGCTTCAGGCCCTCGGCNTCAATCTCCAGGCGGTTCATGCCNGGAATGAGGTCAAGGCCTTTGTTGATGGCCCATGCGAACGGTACGAAGCCGGCACAGAACGGCTGGGGTATCGAGATGCCGTCCATGTTGTCGTAGAAGCCCTGGAACTTCTTGGCCGTCATGTCGGCGATNACNAGCGTGATGATGTAGCAGATGACGGCGGNACCAAATCCCCACAGCAGTGAGTCGGAGGCGAAGTAGACCACAGCGCCAATGAAGGCGAAGTGCCAGTAGTTCCACAGGTCGATATTGACCGTGCGNGTGGTCTTGGTAACGAGCATGAGCAGGTTGACGCACAGGCAGACGGGAATGATGAAGGCGCCGACGGCGGTGTTGTAGGCTACCGANGCGGCGGCCGGCCAGCCCATGTCGAAGACCTGTAACTCGAGGTCGTAGATTCCCACTATCTTCTCGAGTGCGGGGCCGAGGCTCGATGTGAGCAGGGCGGTGACAATCGACAGGCCGATGAANCCCACGCCTACTTTCAGTCCGCTCATGAGCGACTTNCCGGCCGGAATGCCTATGCAGAGNCCGAGCAGGGTGAAGATGATGGGCATCATGACGGCGGCACCGAGTCCNATGATGTATTTGAACACNTCCTCGACGGCAATNCCGGCNCGCGAGACGGTCACTGTGGGCTGATTTTCGATGCGTGAGGTGTGACATGCCACAACNGAGTCCCAGTAGTCGGGGCCGTCGACGCCACCCTTGCTCCAGCCCGAGCCCCAGTAGTAGGTCATGGTCGGNTCGGCNGGGTCACAGGTNTTCACTGTCATAACGTGGCCTATGGCGGGGCCTATAGGTTCGGGCAGCGGACGGTANAGCAGCGAGTCGGCGCGTGGGTTGACTACACCTATATATATAGTGCCGTTGCCGGCATCGGCATTGTCGGTGAGGTCGTCATAGGTCACNGCGTTGGCCTCGCGGTTGATGCGGTAGGCGCCCGGATTGTTGTCGTGGACTACGATGCCCGCACCCCACNGGGCANGGTGGGTGAGGCCGCTGTAGGTGACGACGGTCTTGTTGAGCCATGCTCCGCGGTCGAGCGATATGATGCGGTGCTCGGTGACGGTGTCGCCGTCAACAACTACNGGGTCGATGTCAAGGGCGACGGTGAGGCGCAGCGGGCCGTTGTCGAGAATNGAGGCNGATTTGTAGCCGCGCGGGTAGACCGGCGTGCCGAGGCTGTCGAACAGNCATGCCAGTCCGGCNCCCATCGTCGGGCCGACGGTGTAGGGGTCCATGCCGTCGCCGTGGTCGATGTGATATGATATGCCCTTGTTGTCGTTGTCATATCGCTGTGTGAGCACGGGGTGGGGCACCGACTTNGTCCAGATGTCATAGCCGCGCACAGCGCCGCCCTCGCGGTGGTAGGACGGGCCGTAGAGGCGATAGCCGCCGTGATCGTTCTCCCACGACAGGTCGTCCTGTTTGTCGGGGCGCAGCTGGGCNAACGCGATGGTGTCGAACGACAGTTTGCGGTCGCTCGATTTGATAGTGTATGTGTTCTCAGACCCGGCTGTGCCGCTGACGGCCATGAGCAGTTTGTGGTCGTAGGTGAACTGGCACGGTATGANGNCACCNTCGGCGTCGGTTATNACNATGTCGTTGCCGTGNGCGGCGATAATCGGGTCGGCGTCGAGTTCGATGACCAGTGTCCCGGTCGACGAGCACCCGTCAAACTTGACCTTGACGTCGGTGTCGGTAGAGCATGCGCCGAGCCACAGGCCCAGCGCTGCCATNAGTATCGAGTGAAGAAGTTTCATNGCCGGCACGTTATTTGGGCTGTTTGCCGATGTAGGCGAGAATGCCGCCGTCGACATACAGTATGTGGCCGTTAACGAAGTCTGATGCGTCTGAAGCCAGGAACACGGCGGGGCCTTCGAGGTCTTCGGGCGTGCCCCAGCGCTCGGCCGGAGTCTTGGCTATGATGAACGAGTCGAAGGGGTGACGGCTGCCGTCGGCCTGACGTTCNCGCAGGGGNGCTGTCTGCTCGGTGGCTATGTATCCGGGGCCGATGCCGTTGCACTGAATGTTGTAGTGACCATACTCGGACGCTATGTTGCGGGTGAGCATCTTCAGGCCNCCCTTGGCAGCGGCGTATGCGCTCACGGTCTCGCGGCCCAGNTCGCTCATCATCGAGCAGATGTTGATAATCTTGCCGTGNCCTTTCTTGATCATGCCGGGTATGACGGCCTTGGCACAAATGTAGGGGGCGATGAGGTCNACGTCGACTACGCGTCGGAAGTCTTCGACGNCCATCTCCTCCATCGGTATGCGTTTGATGATNCCGGCGTTGTTGACGAGTATGTCGATGGTGCCGACGGTCTGCTCTATGTCGGCTACCATAGCCTTGACGGCGGGCTCGTCGGTGACGTCACACAGGTAGCCCTTGACGGGAATNCCTAACTCGGCATAAGCCTTCAGGCCGCGGTCGAGTGTCTCCTGACGCGAACAGTTGAAAACGATTTTGGCTCCGGCGCCTGCGAGCGCGCGTGCGATGGCGAGTCCGATGCCGTATGCGGCACCTGTAACCAGGGCTACTTTGCCCTCGAGTGAAAAGTTTACCATATTGTGCAATGTGTATTGATTTAGTTTTTATTTACTATACGCGCGTGGTGTCAACAATACTTAATTACAACGCGGTCTGGACACAAAAAAAGTATTGCCGGCACCTGTGGAGGAAAGTTACACCCCTATGCAGGTAGCGGCAATACCTTGTTATTGATAATCAGACCGTNGGTCTGACCAAGACTTTATTTACTCAGCTTTGTCCTTGCTGCCAAGCACGTTCTCGATTTTGTGCTTGTAGAGTTTCTCCATCTCGTCACGGGCGGGACCGAGGTACTTGCGGGGGTCGAACTCACCGGGCTTGTCGTTGAAGACCTTGCGAACAGCGGCGGTCATGGCCAGACGGCTGTCTGAGTCGATGTTGATTTTGCANACAGCGCTCTTGGCGGCCTTGCGGAGCTGCTCCTCGGGGATACCGATAGCGTCGGGCAGTTTGCCACCGTTGGCGTTGATGATNTCAACATACTCCTGGGGAACTGAAGATGAACCGTGGAGTACGATGGGGAATCCGGGAAGTTTCTCCATAACGGCGTCGAGCACGTCGAATGCCAAGGGNGGGGGAACGAGCTTGCCCTCAGCGTTGCGGGTGCACTGCTCGGGGGTGAACTTGTAAGCACCGTGGCTGGTACCGATTGAGATAGCGAGTGAGTCGCAGCCTGTGCGGGTAGCGAAGTCGATAACCTCCTCGGGGTCGGTGTATGTGTGGTGGTCAGACGATACCTCGTCCTCAACGCCGGCAAGTACGCCGAGCTCACCCTCTACAGTAACGTCGTACTGGTGGGCGTAGTCAACAACCTGCTTGGTGAGGGCTACGTTCTCCTCGTAGGGNAGGTGTGAACCGTCGATCATNACNGAAGAGAANCCGNNGTCGATGCAAGNTTTGCAAAGCTCGAAGCTGTCACCATGGTCGAGGTGAAGCACGATCTGGGGATGCTCCCAGCCAAGCTCTTTGGCATAAGCTACAGCGCCCTGTGCCATGTAGCGAAGCAGGGTAGCGTTAGCATAGTTACGGGCACCTTTCGATACCTGAAGGATAACGGGTGAACGATCCTCGGCAGCTGCCTTGATGATGGCCTGGAGCTGCTCCATGTTGTTGAAGTTGAAAGCGGGGATAGCATAGCCACCCTTGATAGCCTTGGCAAACATCTCGCGGGTGTTTACAAGACCGAGTTCTTTATAACTTACCATTGTTACAGTTAAGTTTTTAGGTGAATAATTAGTTGATTCGGTTTAACTGGTGCAAAGATAATAAATTTGTGATAATTTGCGCCGGTTTTTATATTAATTTTTGTTGCAGTTTCTTGACAGGTGGACGTAGGAGTGGACGCAGCCTACGAGGAGTGCGCCGCCGACTATGTTGCCGAGCGTGGCCGGAATGATGTTGCGGGTCAGTGCCGTGAGGCTGTCTATGGGGGCGCCTTCCATCATGGCGGCGGGCAGGTAGAACATGTTGGCGATGGAGTGTTCGTAGCCGAGGGCGACGAATGCCATGACCGGGAGCCAGCACCCGAGGCATTTCTCGAACAGCGTTTTGCCCGACAGCGCGAGCCACACGGCGAGGCAGACGCACCAGTTGGCGCCGATGCCTTTGATGAAGACTGTGAGCCACGGCATTGATACCTTGGCTGTACCTATGGCTATGATGGAGTCGTGGTAGGGTGAGGTGGCTGTGAGCCCGACGCTGTAGACGAGCGCCCAGGTGAATAGCAGGGCGCCGATGAAGTTGCCGATGTAGACTATGGCCCAGTTGGCGGCTATGTCGCGCCATGTTGCCGACCGGCGCATGTAGGCCGGTATGAGCAGGGCGTTGTTGCCGGTGAATAGCTCGGCACCGAGCACGACGACGAGTATAAGCCCTATGGGGAACATGCACCCGCTGAGTAGTTTCTGAACCGACGGATTGGCGGCTGTGAGTGACGGCATGCCATAGCCGACGATGAACGACAATATGCCACCGAACGATATGAACGCGCCGGCCATAATAGCCTGGACGATGAGGCGGGGTTTGTTGGTGCGGGTTGAATTGACTTTGGCTAATCCGGCCTGCAGTGAGGCCTCGGCAATCTCGGTCGGGGTCTTGATTTGCATAGTGTGATGTTGATTTGAGATTGCAAAGATACGAAAAAAATGCGGGCCACGCTGTGGTGGAGCCCGCATTATGCTTGTTTTGATATGTCAGGGGGTGTTATTTAACTTTTTCGAGCTGGCCGTCGACGGCTTCGAGGGCTTTGGTGAAGGCTTCCTCGAACGAGTCGGCTGTCTTGGTGGCTGTGAACTCGCCGTGGTGGGGCACGATGGCCTTGACGCGGGCTTCTTTGTTTTCCTGGGTCTGGGGTTTGACGAGTGTCAGTGTTACGTCCATATAGTCGATTGTGGGGTAGCGGCGTGCCAGACGGTCGGCCTTGGTGTTGATGTAGTCGACAAGTTGCTGTGATGCATCGAAGTGGATGTCTTGAATTCTAACTTCCATGGGGTCCTCCTTTTTTTTGTGCACGGGGGTGTGCAAGTTGATAATTTTGTTTCAGTTCTCTATAGGTCAAGTGGGTGTAGACTTGGGTAGTTCGCAGCGATGCGTGGCCCAGCAGCTGTTGCACGGCGGTGATCTCGGCACCGTTGTTGAGCAGGTCGGTGGCACAGCTGTGGCGCAGTACGTGGGGGCTGAGCTTGGGGGCGTGGGCGTGTCCTGTCAGGGTGTTGTGTACTATGCGCTCGACGAGGCCCGGGTAGAGCGGCAGTCCGCCGGGACGGACGAAGAACCGCTCGGGCTCGGCGATGGTTTCGCGCTTGCGCAGCTTCCTATATAAGTCAATCATCTCCTTAAGTTCGTCGCCAAATGGGACGATTCTTTCTTTATTACGCTTACCGAGCACTTTTAGTTCACGGCGAGAGGTGTCAACATTGATGTCGGTCAGACCTATTATTTCGGCTCGCCTTATGCCGGTAGTGTATAACATCAATGTGAGCAGGCGGTTGCGTGTCTCGATGAACGATTGACGGTCGAACGGGCTGTCGAACAGTTCGCGTGTCTCGAGCGGCCGTATGAATGATGGCAGTGGTTTGTCGGGCTTGGCGAGTATGAGGTCTGATGCCGGATTGTGGTCGATCTTGCCGGCGCGCATCAGGTATTTGTAGAACGAACGTAGGGCGGTAGCCTTGCGGCGCAGTGTGCGTGCCGTGCAACCCTGGTCGGCGCTGAGGTGCATAATCCAGGCACGGAGGTCGCCGGTGGTCATGTCAAGCGGGTCGAACGTGTCGGGCTTGCCGTCGGTGGCCCAGTCGCACCACTGGTTGAGGTCGGTGCTATAAGACAAAACGGTGTGAGCCGAGTAGTTCAGCTCACACCGTGTGTATGTTATGAAATCGTCTATCAGCATAGCATCGTGATTTGTGCTATGCAAGTTAGACTTTTATTATGATTTGTGCAAATAATTCGGGGGAAAAATCACCTCCTCTCAGGAAATCTGTGTTCGGTCATGCTGACGTCATGCGTGTGGGATTACTCCTCGACGCTGCGCAGTTTCTGAACGTAAACGGCCTTCATCATTTTCTTGCGGTTGGCTACTGAGGGCTTCTCAAAAGCCTGACGGCCACGCAGTTCTTTAACGATACCGGTCTTTTCGAATTTACGTTTGAATTTCTTGAGGGCTTTCTCGATGTTCTCGCCTTCTTTTACTTGTACGATAATCATTTTTTTGATGCTAAGTGTTAAATAGTTTATAATTATTCAAATTGCGGGGCAAAGGTAGGCAATATTTTTTGAATTGTAAAATGTTGAGCCTGTTTTTTGCTTTTTTTTCTTCAAGTTTTACTTGTCGGAGGTGTCGCCGTCGGGCTGTTCGTACCATTTGGAGTACATCAGATAGTTGCGTGCTATCTTCTGGTTCATCTCGCGGGCCTTGTCGGGCTCGACCATCTTGATGAACTTGGCCGGTGCTCCGCCCCACAGCTCGTGGGGGCCGATGACGGTGCGCGACAGTACGACCGAGCCGGCTGCAACCAGGGCACCCTCGCCCACGACGGCATCGTCCATCACGACGGCGCCCATGCCTATGAGTGCGAGGTCATGGATTTTGGCTCCGTGTATGGTGACGTTGTGGCCTATCGATACGTCGTTGCCTATCTCGATGGTCGATTTCTGGTAGAGGGTGTGCAGTACGGTGCCGTCCTGTATGTTGACGCGGTCGCCTATGGTGATGGTGTTGACGTCGCCTCGCAGTACGGTGTTGAACCAGATGCTGCACTCGTCGCCCATTGTCACGTCGCCTATGATTGATGCGTTAGGGGCCAGGAAGCAGTCGCGGCCTATTACGGGTGTAAATCCGCGCAGGGGTATTATCAGTGCCATGTCGGTCTATGTGGTTAATTTGTGTTATTAGTTAATTGGTGCGGTCTGTTGTCTGAGCCACTCACGCTCGGTCTCGTCGAGGTGTGGGGCGAGGATGGTGTAGACGCGGTGGTGGTAGTTGTTGAGCCAGTTGAGCTCGTTATAGTCGAGTATGGCGGTGTCTACGAGCTTGCGGTCGAACGGGAAGAGCGTCAGCGACTCGAAGCCGTAGAACTGTCCCATATCGGTGTGCATGGCGGGCACTACGAGCAGCGTGTTCTCACATCTGATGCCGTACTCACCCTCGAGATAGAGGCCGGGCTCGTCAGTGACTATCATGCCGGGCTCGAGCGGGGTGGGCATCTCGTTGGTGCGTATCGAGTGGGGGCCTTCGTGAACGTTGAGGAAGTGGCCGACGCCGTGTCCAGTGCCGTGCATGTAGTTGAGGCCGGCTTTCCACAGGGGCAGGTGGGCGAGTGCGTCGAGCTGGGTGCCGCGGGTGCCCTGGGGGAAGATGGCGGAGACAAGGTCGATGTTGCCCTTGAGTACGAGGGTGAAGTGTCGGCGTTGGGCTTCGGACGGTTCGCCTATGATGATGGTGCGTGTTATATCGGTCGTGCCGTCGAGGTATTGGGCGCCCGAGTCGACGAGCAGCAGCGACGAGGTGCCTACGGGTACGTCGGTCTCGGGTGTGGCCGAGTAGTGTACGATGGCGCCGTGGGAGCCGTAGCCAGCAATGGTGTCAAAGCTCTCGTCAAAGAACAGGTCGCGTTCTGAGCGGTGATGTTTGAGTATTTCGCTGACGGTAATTTCGGTTATGCGTTCGCCGGCCTTGACGCGGCGTTCAATCTCCATGAAGCCTTTGACCAAAGCGACGCCATCACGTACCATCGCCTGTCTGATGCCTTGTATCTGGATTTCGTTCTTGACTGCTTTGTTCAGTGTGATGGGCGACGTCACCTGCTTGGCGCGCTCGTTGAGTATTTCGATGACGCGTGCCGACGTCGTGGCGGGGTCAATGGCTACGACTGGGTAGGCCGATTTGGCCAGGCTCGTGCTGAGGCTATCGTATGGTGCGATAGCAATGCCGAGTGACGACAGGTAGGTGGCTACCTCGTCGGTTATTTTGTCGGGATTGATAAACAGGGTGGCGTCGTTGCTGCCGACGAGTAGATAGGCAGTGGCTACCGGATTGCAACGCACGTCGCGCGATCTGATGTTGAGTGCCCATGCCAGTTCGTCGAGTGCCGAGATAAGCATGGCGTCAGCCTTGTTGTCGGCTATGAACTTGCGCAACGAGACGAGTTTAGACTCAGCACTCTCGCCGGCATACTTCGTGTCGTGTATGATAACGGGTGCGTCAGGTAGGGCGGGACGGTCGTTCCACAATCCGTCGGCCGGATCAAAGTCGGTTGCTATCTTGATGCCGTGAGGCTTGAACTCGCGCTTCATTTTGTCGATTTCGCTCGACGAGAACAACATGCCGTCAAGTCCGACGGTGTCGCCGCCTCTTAGATTGGTTGTCAGATACTCGTTGATGGTCGGTGTGCCGGGCATCGCTATCTTCATGATTCCGATTTCTGACCCATCGACTTGAGCGGTGGCCTGTATGAAGTAGCGCGAGTCGACCCACAACAATGCCTTGTCGCGTGTTACCACGAGTGTGCCGGCCGAACCTGTGAAGCCCGAGAACCATCGCCTTACCTGCCAGTGGGCGCCGAGGTATTCGCTTTGGTGGGGATCGGTTTGGGGTATGATGGTCGCGTTTATGTTCCGCGAGGCCATTAGTTCTCGTAGTGCGCTGATGCGCTGATTGGCGATAGTGTTCATTAACTCCTGTTTAAGCTATTCTATATATAATAATGTGTGGCACCTCATGGCGCTTTACAAAGATACACACAACTTTTGAATTATGATACTAAAATTGTAATTCTGTCCCCAAAAAAATCGGTGAATGTAGGGGTGTTTGTCGAAACAAAAGAATAAGCTGAAAAAACAAACAAAAAACTGAACTGAAAACAAAATAAAAAAACTCAACTGATTGATTTGCAAAAAGAAAAATAAACTAAAAAACACACAAGAAACAAAACTCGAAAACAGAAAAACAAAGAAAGAACAAAACAAGAAAACAAAGAACAGACTTAATAAGAATAATAATAAAAAGAAAGAATAAGAACTAAAACTAAAACTAAAATATAAACTCAACTACTACGTCGACTACGTTAGCGTGCGCGCGAGGGGCGGCGATGTCGGTTGTTGTTGAAGTTGACGACGGGTTTCTTTGGTGCGAAATGGTGTTTGTAATGGTTGTCGGTGATGCCGATGACGTCGATGCTCGATTAGCAGGTGGTATTGGGTTGTTGAATGAGGTAGAATTTGGGTCGAAAAATTCTGATTTTAGAAGTGGCTGAATTGTAGTGGGTTACGAAAATTCTGAAAATTTTATGCAATTTTTTTGTCGAAAAGTTTTGGAGATATCAAAAATGTGCGTAACTTTGCACCGCAATTGAGAGGGAAACCTGATGGTTGAAACCGAGATTGCAAGAGTAAATTGATAATGCCTCTTTAGCTCAGTTGGCCAGAGCACGTGATTTGTAATCTCGGGGTCGTTGGTTCGAATCCGACAAGAGGCTCAGGTTTTACAGCTAAAGGCTGTAGTCGACCGAAAGGGTTGACAAAAAGGGCGAATACCAGAGTGGCCAAATGGGGCAGACTGTAAATCTGCTGGTTTATACCTTCGGTGGTTCGAATCCATCTTCGCCCACACAAAACTACGCGCACCCCGTTGCGCTTGAGACGCGGAAGTAGCTCAGTTGATAGAGCATCAGCCTTCCAAGCTGAGGGTCGCGAGTTTGAGCCTCGTCTTCCGCTCAAATTTTAATGCCTATGTAGCTCAGGGGTAGAGCACTTCCTTGGTAAGGAAGAGGTCGCGGGTTCAAATCCCGCCATCGGCTCTTAATTGTTAAACTTTGATAGCCCCGATAGCGCCTTGTTGTTATCGCGGCATCTTGGTAGAAATTAATCCAAATCATTATAAATAGCAAAGTTATGGCTAAAGAGAAATTCGAAAGAACCAAACCGCATGTAAACATCGGTACTATCGGTCACGTTGACCACGGTAAGACTACTCTTACTGCAGCTATCACCACCGTACTGGCTAAGGCTGGTCTTTCAGAGGTTAAGTCGTTCGACCAGATCGACAACGCACCCGAGGAGAAAGAGCGTGGTATCACAATTAACACCGCACACGTTGAGTATGAGACTGCAAATCGTCACTATGCACACGTTGACTGCCCCGGACACGCTGACTATGTGAAGAACATGGTAACCGGTGCTGCTCAGATGGACGGTGCTATCATCGTAGTAGCTGCTACTGATGGTCCCATGCCCCAGACTCGTGAGCACATTCTTCTCGCCCGCCAGGTGAACGTTCCCCGTATCGTTGTGTTCCTGAACAAGTGCGATATGGTTGACGACGAGGAAATGCTCGAGCTCGTTGAAATGGAAATGCGCGAACTCCTCTCAGCCTACGAATACGACGGTGACGAGACTCCCATTATCCGCGGTTCAGCTCTCGGCGCACTCAACGGTGAACCCGAGTGGGAAGCTAAGGTTATGGAGCTCATGGCAGCAGTTGACGAGTGGATTCCCCTGCCTCCCCGTGACATCGACAAACCCTTCCTTATGCCTGTTGAGGACGTGTTCTCAATCACCGGTCGTGGTACTGTAGCAACCGGCCGTATCGAGACTGGTATCGTTAAGGTAGGTGATGAGGTTCAGATCATGGGTCTTGGCGCTGACATGAAGTCAACCGTTACCGGTGTTGAGATGTTCCGTAAACTTCTCGATCAGGGTGAGGCTGGTGACAACGTAGGTCTTCTCCTCCGTGGTATCGATAAGAAAGACATCAAGCGCGGTATGGTAATCTGCCACCCCGGTGTTGTTAAACCCCACAGCAAGTTCAAAGCTTCAGTTTATATCCTGAAGAAAGAGGAGGGTGGTCGTCACACTCCCTTCCACAACCACTACCGTCCTCAGTTCTACATCCGTACACTTGACGTAACCGGTGAGATCACACTTCCCGAGGGTGTAGAGATGGTAATGCCTGGTGACCACGTTGAGATCAACGTTGAGCTCATCAACCCGGTAGCTTGCGACAAGGGTCTGCGTTTCGCTATCCGTGAGGGTGGCCGCACCGTAGGTTCAGGTCAGATCACCGAGATTCTTGACTAATATCAGCCATCTNAAGCCTCGAGCTTGATAACTGAATAAAGAATACAANGACTGTTTCCCGTCAACGGGAACACCAAGGCGGGAAACAGTCAATACACGGGAATAGCTCAGTCGGTAGAGCACTGGTCTCCAAAACCAGGTGTCGGGAGTTCGAGCCTCTCTTCCCGTGCTTAATTTTTAGAAGAATGAAATCCAAAATACTAACGAATATCGAGGAGTCTTATGCCGAACTTCGACACAAGACTTCTTGGCCTACAAAGAAACAGCTGATCAAGAGCTCTCTTATCGTAATGCTTGCTTCCGTCATTATCGCATTGATAATATTTTGCATCGATAAGATTATTGAGACTATCGTCAATCTGCTCTATTTCGGTTTTTAACATTCTAAGTGGTATATTCAATGGCTGAGAGTAAGAAAGCNTGGTACGTACTGCGTGCCATTTCAGGTAAAGAAGCTAAGGTTAAAGAAGTGCTTGATGCAGCAATGCGCAACACTGACCTTGGCAAATACTTGTTTCAGGTTTTGATTCCCACTGAGAAAGTTATGACCGTGCGTAACGGCAAGAAGGTTGTTAAAGAACGCAATCTNTACAGCGGTTACGTNTTTATCGAGGCTGATCTTCAAGGTGAGGTCATGCACGAACTTCGCAACACTACTAACGTNATNGACTTCCTTAAAGGTCGTGGCAAAGAAGCCCGTCCCGAGTCGTTGCGCGANAGTGAGGTGATGCGTATGCTCGGTATGGCCGATACACTTAANGAGGCTGAGGACGACGGTATCAACGACTATATNGTCGGNGAGACTGTNAAGGTCACAGCCGGTGCTTTTGCCGGTTTCAACGGTGAGATCACTGAGGTGTATCCCGAGAAGAANAAGCTNAAGGTCAGCGTTAAGATCTTTGGACGCAAGACTCCTNTGGAGTTGGAAAATTCGCAAGTAGAAAGAGAATAAGCCCAGCGTGGTTACGAACGCACAAGTTTAATCTCGCCAATTAATCGTTTTAATTAAAGAATTTGTAAAATGGCTAAAGAAATTGCTGGACAAATCAAATTGCAGATTAAAGGTGGAGCAGCAAATCCATCACCTCCTGTTGGTCCCGCCCTTGGTTCAAAGGGTATCAACATCATGGAGTTCTGCAAGCAATTCAATGCCCGCACTCAGGACAAAGCAGGTAAAGTACTTCCGGTTGTAATTACTTACTANACCGACAAGAGCTTTGACTTTGTTGTTAAGACTCCTCCCGTAGCTATCCAGCTCCTCGAGGCTTCTAAGATCAAGAGCGGTTCGGCACAGCCNAACCGTAAGAAAGTCGCTGAGATTACCTGGGATCAGGTAAAGGCAATTGCTGAAGACAAAATGCCCGATTTGAACTGTTTCACCGTTGATTCGGCTATGAAAATGGTTGCCGGTACAGCCAGGAGCATGGGTATCACCGTAAAAGGAGCGTTCCCCGAAAATAACTAATAAACTTCAATTGACATGGGTAAACTTACAAAAAATCAAAAGTTAGCTTTAGAGAAGATTGAAGCAGGGAAAAGCTACACATTAGCTGAGGCCGCAGAGAAGGTTAAGGAAATNACCTATACCAAATTTGACGCGTCACTTGATATTGACGTTCGTCTCGGCGTTGATCCCCGAAAGGCTAACCAGATGGTACGTGGCGTGGTAACACTGCCCCACGGAACCGGCAAGACTGTTCGCGTTCTTGTACTTTGTAACTCTGACGCTGAGGCTGCNGCCAAGGCTGCCGGTGCCGACTATGTTGGCCTCGACGAGTACATCGAGAAAATCAAGGGCGGCTGGACCGANATCGATGTTATCATCACTCAGCCCGCTATCATGGGTAAGATTGGNGCCCTCGGCCGTGTACTCGGTCCCCGTGGCCTCATGCCTAACCCCAAGAGCGGTACTGTAACCAATGACGTGGCTAAGGCCGTTGAAGAGGTGAAAAAAGGTAAGATTGACTTCAAGGTCGACAAGAACGGTATCGTTCACTCTTCAATCGGTAAAGTATCTTTCACACCTGAGCAGATGAAGGACAATGCTCGTGAGTTCATCAACACACTCATCAAGCTGAAACCTGCCACCGCCAAGGGTACATACATTAAGAGCATTTATCTTTCAAGCACCATGAGCCCCGGCGTTAAAGTCGACTCTAAAGGAATTGACGAATAATTAAAACCGCGACAAAATGAAAAAGGAAGATAAAGCAATCATAATCGAACAAATCACCAACACTCTTAAAGAGTACAGCTGCTTCTATCTCGCCGAGACCGCCGGTCTTGACGCNGAGAAGACCAGTGAGCTTCGTGCTGCCTGCTTCAAGCAGGACATCAAGTTGATGGTTGTTAAGAACACCCTGCTTCATAAGGCTCTCGAGTCGCTNGAAGGAGATTACAGCGAGATTTATGGCTCGCTCAAGGGTTCTACTTCAATCCTCTTCTCAAACACTGGCAACGCACCTGCCAAGCTCCTTAAGAGCATGGTTAAGAAGGATCAACCCCTTCCCCGTTTCAAAGCCGCTTACGTCGAGGAGACTGTTTATGTAGGTGAGGATCAGCTTGAGACACTCGCCAACATCAAGAGCAAGAACGAGCTTATCGCCGACGTTATCGCTCTCCTCCAGTCGCCCGCCAAGAACGTTATCTCGGCTCTTCAGAGCGGAGGNAACACTATTCACGGTGTGCTTGAGANANNANNAAAAAAAGAAGACTAATCAAATCGTAAAATCAAAACATTAAAAACATAAACAAAATGGCAGATTTAAAAGCTTTTGCAGAACAACTTGTTAACCTTACCGTTAAGGAAGTAAACGAACTTGCTCAGATTCTCAAAGACGAGTATGGTATTGAACCTGCTGCCGCAGCTGTTGCAGTAGCTGCCGGTCCCGCTGCCGGTGCTCCCGCTGCTGAGGAAAAGACTTCATTCGACGTAGTACTTAAGAGCGCTGGCGCCGCTAAACTTCAGGTCGTTAAGGCTGTGAAGGAGCTTGCCGGTCTCGGTCTTAAGGAGGCTAAAGAGCTCGTAGACGGTGCACCCTCAGTAGTTAAAGAGGGTCTCTCTAAGGCTGACGCTGAGAACCTCAAGAAAGCACTCGAAGAGGCTGGCGCAGAAGTAGAGCTGAAATAATATTGCCTGTAATTCAGGCGATTAGGTTAAGAATCCTCTCAACGGATGATTCTTAACCTTTTTGTGTATTATTTTTTACAACCGCCGGGCCCAACGCCATTTCCAATCATTATCCAGACTCTATACAGATAGTCTTAGTGATTTATATTTTTAGTATTCATTGATTGACGCCCCGCGGTATAACCGGTTTTTTTGAGTTCCCTCTCATCACCTAACCAATTTTTATGTCAGTAACAACAGCTAAACCCCGTATAAATTTCGCGTCGGTAAAGAATCCGCTTCCTTACCCCGATTTTCTTGAGGTGCAATTGAAGTCATTCCGCGACTTCCTGCAGCTTGACACCCCGCCCGAGAAGCGTAATAATGAGGGCCTTTACAAAGTATTCTCTGAGAATTTCCCCGTTGCCGACACGCGCAACAACTTCGTCCTCGAGTTTCTCGACTATTATATAGATCCGCCGCGCTACACCATCGACGAGTGTCTCGAGCGTGGTCTGACCTATTGCGTTCCGCTCAAAGCCAAGCTCAAACTCTATTGTACCGACCCCGAACACGAGGATTTTGACACTGTTATCCAGGACGTGTATTTGGGTGCAATACCTTACATGACCGACAAGGGTACCTTTGTGATCAATGGCGCCGAGCGTGTCGTTGTGTCACAGTTGCACCGTTCGCCCGGTGTGTTCTTCAGTCAGAGCACACACGCCAACGGTACCAAGCTCTACTCGGCACGTATTATCCCCTTCCGCGGTTCGTGGATTGAGTTTGCAACCGACATAAACAACGTAATGTACGCTTACATTGACCGTAAGAAGAAATTACCCGTGACTACTCTGTTGCGTGCTATCGGTCTGGAAAGCGATAAAGATATTATCGAGATCTTCGGTCTCGCCGAGGAGCTCAAAGTCAACAAGACCAACCTCAAGAAGGCTGTGGGCCGCAAGCTCGCTGCACGCGTGCTGCGCACATGGGTCGAGGACTTCGTTGACGAGGATACCGGCGAAGTAGTTTCGATCGAGCGTAACGACGTCATCATCGACCGTGAGACTGTCCTTGAGGAAGACCACATTCAGGACATTCTCGACTCGGGCGTTGAGAACATTCTCCTGCACAAGGAAGACGTTAACTCGACCGACTACTCAATCATCTTCAACACCCTTCAGAAAGATACCTCTAACTCAGAGAAGGAGGCTATACAATATATCTATCGCCAGCTGCGCAACGCCGAGCCACCGGACGACGCCAGCGCACGCGAGGTGATCACCAACCTCTTCTTCAGCGAGAAGCGTTATGATCTCGGTGACGTAGGCCGCTACAGCATCAACAAGAAGCTCATGCTGTCTACCCCCGAGGAAATTAAGGTTCTCACTAAGGAAGACATCATTGCTATTATCAAATACCTCATTGAGCTGATCAACTCAAAGACAGTAGTCGACGACATCGACCACCTCAGCAACCGTCGCGTACGCACCGTTGGTGAGCAGCTTTACAATCAGTTCAACGTTGGTCTCGCCCGCATGTCTCGCACCATTCGCGAGCGCATGAACGTACGTGACAACGAGGTATTCAACCCCACCGACCTGATCAACGCCAAGACCATCTCGTCGGTTATCAATACATTCTTCGGTACTAACGCTCTGTCGCAGTTCATGGACCAGACCAACCCCCTGGCCGAGATTACCCACAAGCGCCGTATGTCAGCCCTTGGCCCCGGTGGTCTGTCGCGTGAGCGTGCCGGCTTCGAGGTGCGTGACGTACACTACACCCACTACGGTCGTCTTTGTCCTATCGAGACCCCTGAAGGCCCCAACATCGGTCTTATATCGTCACTCTGCGTGTACGCTAAGATCAATGACCTCGGCTTCATCGAGACTCCCTACCGTGTCGTTACCGACTCGAAGGTTGACCTTAATAATGACGACATCGTTTACCTCACCGCCGAGATCGAGGAGGGTAAGATTATCGCACAGGGTAACGCACCCCTCAACGACGACGGTACATTCGTCAACGACCGTGTTAAGGCTCGCCTTGACGCCGACTTCCCCGTTGTAGCTCCTTCTGAGGTACAGCTCATGGACGTATCGCCCACACAGATTGCCTCTATCGCTGCATCACTTATTCCCTTCCTTGAGCACGACGACGCCAACCGCGCCCTCATGGGATCGAACATGATGCGCCAGGCAGTGCCCCTGATGCGTTCTGAGGCTCCTATCGTCGGTACCGGTCTCGAAGGTCAGCTCATACGCGACTCACGCACACAGGTTACTGCCGAGCGCGAGGGTGTTATCGAGTATGTTGACGCATCGGAGATTCACATCCGCTACGACCGCACCGAGGACGAGGAATTCGTATCGTTTGAAGACGCCGTCAAGATATATCATCTTCCCAAGTTCCGCCGCACCAACCAGGACACCACCATCGACCTGCGTCCTATCTGTCGCAAGGGTCAGCGCGTAGTCAAGGGTGACATTCTCACCGAGGGCTACTCGACCGAGAACGGTGAGCTCGCACTGGGCCGCAACCTCAAGGTTGCATTCATGCCCTGGAAGGGTTACAACTATGAGGACGCTATCGTGCTCAACGAGCGCGTTGTTAAAGAGGATATCCTCACCTCGGTTCACGTCAGCGAATACTCTCTCGAGGTTCGCGAGACCAAGCGCGGTATGGAGGAACTCACCAACGATATCCCCAACGTCAGCGAGGACGCCACCAAAGACCTCGACGAGCGTGGTATCATACGCATCGGTGCACACGTCGTGCCCGGCGACATCATGATTGGTAAGATTACACCTAAGGGCGAGAGCGATCCCACACCTGAGGAGAAACTGCTCCGTGCCATCTTCGGCGACAAGGCCGGCGACGTCAAGGACGCATCACTCAAGGCATCACCCTCACTCAAGGGCGTAGTAATCGGCACCAACCTCTTTTCTCGTGCAACTAAGACCAAGTCTAAGTCAAAGAGCGCCAGCGCACAGCTGCCTAAGCTCGACGAGGAGTACGAGGAGAAGCTCTCAGCCGTTAAAGACATTCTTGTCAACAAGCTGCTCACCCTCACCGACGGCAAGACCTCACAGGGCGTGAAAGACTTCCTCGGTGTCGACGTTATTCCCAAGGGAGCCAAGTTCACTGCCTCAGTTCTGCGTGACATCGACTACGATACCATCAACCTCAGCAAGTGGACAAACGACCAGCACAAGAACGACCTTATCCGCGCCACCATCGTCAACTACCTCCGCAAGTCTAAGGAGATTGACGCCGAGCTGCGCCGTAAGAAGTTCGACATCTCAATCGGTGACGAGCTCCCCTCAGGCATCATGCAGATGGCCAAGGTCTACATCGCCAAGAAGCGTAAGATCAGCGTAGGTGACAAGATGGCAGGTCGTCACGGTAACAAGGGTATCGTATCGCGCATCGTGCGCCAGGAGGATATGCCATTCCTCGCCGACGGTACACCTGTCGACATCTGTCTGAACCCCCTCGGCGTGCCTTCGCGAATGAACCTCGGTCAGATCTTTGAGACCGTGCTCGGTTGGGCCGGACGTGAGCTCGGCGAGAAGTTCGCCACCCCCATCTTCGACGGTGCAAGCCTCGACGACCTCAATGCCTGGACCGACAAGGCCGGCGTGCCCCGTTACGGTAAATGCTACCTCTATGACGGTGGTACCGGCGAACGCTTTGACCAGCCCGCTACTGTAGGCGTCATCTACATGCTCAAACTCGGTCACATGGTCGAGGATAAGATGCACGCCCGTAGCATCGGCCCGTACTCGCTTATCACCCAGCAGCCCCTCGGTGGTAAAGCCCAGTTCGGTGGTCAGCGCTTTGGTGAGATGGAGGTTTGGGCGCTCGAAGCATTCGGCGCCGCCCATATCCTGCAGGAGATACTTACTGTCAAGAGTGACGATGTCACCGGACGTTCTAAAGCCTACGAGGCCATCGTCAAAGGCGATGCAATGCCCACTCCCGGCATTCCCGAGTCGCTCAACGTGCTTCTGCACGAGCTCCGCGGTCTCGGCCTGAGCATCACCCTCGAGCAGTAATCATCAATCATTATTAAATCAATTCTCAAGCTACTACAATATAAACTATGGCTTTTAGAAAAGAAACTAAGGCAAAAAACGGTTTTTCAAAAATCACCATCGGACTTTCTTCGCCCGAAGAGATTCTTGAAAAGTCGAGCGGCGAAGTTCTCAAGCCCGAGACCATCAACTACCGCACCTACAAGCCCGAGCGTGACGGCCTCTTCTGCGAGCGCATCTTCGGTCCTGTCAAGGACTATGAGTGCCACTGCGGTAAGTACAAACGCATACGCTACAAAGGCATCGTGTGCGACCGTTGCGGTGTCGAGGTGACCGAGAAGAAGGTACGTCGCGAGCGCATGGGTCACATCAAACTCGTTGTACCCGTCGCCCACATCTGGTACTTCCGCTCACTCCCCAACAAGATTGGTTATCTGCTCGGACTCCCCTCAAAGAAGCTCGACGCAGTCATCTACTACGAGCGCTACGTCGTTATCCAGCCCGGTAACGTCGAGGGCGTTCAGGCTCTTGACCTGCTCAGCGAGGAAGAGTATTTCGACATCATGGATAGCCTGCCCAAGGAGAACGCACTCCTTGACGACAGCGATCCCAACAAGTTCATCGCCAAGATGGGTGCCGAGGCCATCTATGACCTCCTCATTCGTCTTGACCTCGATGAGCTCTCATACAAGCTGCGCCACCAGGCTAACACCGACGGTTCGCAGCAGCGCAAGACCGAGGCCCTCAAGCGCCTCCAGGTTGTCGAGTCATTCCGTGCATCGCGCCACCGCAACAAGCCCGAGTGGATGATTCTCCAGGCTGTGCCTGTCATTCCCCCCGAACTGCGTCCCCTCGTGCCCCTCGACGGCGGACGTTTCGCCACCAGCGACCTCAACGACCTCTATCGTCGTGTCATCATACGTAACAACCGACTCAAGCGTCTCATCGAGATCAAGGCGCCCGACGTCATTCTTCGCAACGAGAAGCGCATGCTTCAGGAGGCCGTCGACTCGCTCCTCGACAACTCGCGTAAGTCATCAGCCGTCAAGACCGACGCCAACCGTCCCCTCAAGTCACTCTCTGACTCGCTCAAGGGTAAGCAGGGCCGTTTCCGTCAGAACCTTCTCGGTAAGCGTGTCGACTACTCAGCACGTTCGGTTATCGTCGTAGGCCCCGAGCTCAAGATGCACGAGTGCGGTATCCCCAAGAACATGGCTGCCGAGCTCTACAAGCCTTTCGTTATCCGTAAGCTCATTGAGCGCGGCATCGTCAAGACCGTTAAATCGGCCAAGAAGATTGTCGACCGCAAGGAACCCGTCGTTTGGGATATCCTCGAGTATGTTATGAAGGGTCACCCCGTGCTCCTCAACCGTGCACCTACACTACACCGTCTCGGTATCCAGGCCTTCCAGCCCAAGATGATTGAGGGTAAGGCTATACAGCTCCACCCCCTCGCATGTACCGCCTTCAACGCCGACTTTGACGGTGACCAGATGGCCGTACACTTGCCCCTCGGCAACGAGGCTGTCCTCGAGGCCCAGATGCTCATGCTCGGCGCACACAACATTCTCAACCCCGCTAACGGAGCACCTATCACCGTGCCCTCACAGGACATGGTACTCGGTCTCTACTATATCACCAAACTCCGCAAGGGCGACAAGGGCGAAGGCCTCAAATTCTATGGCCCCGAAGAAGCTCAGATTGCCTATAACGAGGGCCGTGTAACACTTCACGCTCCCGTATCGGTAGTAGTTGAAGACATTGACGAGAACGGCAACCCCATCACTCATCTTGTTGAGAACACCTCGGTAGGTCGTGTGCTTGTTAACCAGTTCGTGCCCAAAGAGATCGGCTACGTCAACGAGATTCTTTCAAAGAAATCGCTGCGCACCATCATCTCGCGCGTAATTAAGAAGTGTGGTATCCCCCGTTCGGCTCAGTTCCTTGACGACATCAAGAACCTTGGTTACCGCATGGCATTCCAGGGCGGCCTGTCGTTCAACCTCGGTGACGTTATTATCCCCGCCGAGAAGGAAGCCATCGTACAAGAGGGTTACGAGCAGGTCGAGGAGGTGATGAACAACTACGCTATGGGCTTCATCACCAACAGCGAGCGTTACAACCAGATTATCGATATTTGGACACACGTCAACTCTAAGCTCACCAGCATTCTCATGAAGCAGATGACCGAGGCCAACCAGGGCTTCAACTCAGTCTTCATGATGCTTGACTCTGGTGCCCGTGGTTCTAAAGACCAGATTCGTCAGCTTGCCGGTATGCGTGGCCTTATGGCTAAACCCCAGAAAGCAGGTGCTGAGGGCGGTCAGATCATTGAGAACCCCATCTTGGCTAACTTTAAAGAGGGTCTGTCAGTGCTCGAGTACTTCATCTCTACCCACGGTGCCCGTAAGGGTCTTGCCGATACCGCTCTGAAGACCGCCGACGCCGGTTACCTCACACGTCGTCTCGTCGACGTCGCTCACGACGTCATCATTCACGAGGAAGACTGTGGTACCCTCCGTGGCCTCGTTTGCACCGAGATCAAGAACAACGACGAGGTTGTTGCATCACTCGGCGAGCGTATCCTTGGCCGTGTGTCAGTACACGACATCATCGATCCCACCACCGGCGAGATTATCGTTCACGCCGGCGAGGAAATCAACGATGCCGCTGCCGACCGCATCAACGAGTCACCCATCGAATCAGTCGAGATCCGCTCGGTTCTCACCTGTGAGAGCAAGCGTGGTGTCTGCGCCAAGTGTTACGGCCGCAACCTGTCTAACAACCGTCTCGTGCAGATGGGTGAGGCTGTCGGCGTTATCGCTGCCCAGTCAATCGGTGAGCCTGGTACACAGCTTACACTCCGTACCTTCCACGTCGGTGGTGTGGCCAGCAACATCGCAGCCGTGTCTACTCATACATCTAAATATGACGGTGTTCTCGAGATTGACGAGCTTCGCACAGTCGTTACCGACGAGAAGACTCCCGACGGCAAGCCCATCGAGGTCGTTATCGGACGTCTCGCCGAGATGCGCATTCTCGATCCCAAGACCCGCCTGATGCTCACCTCAGCTCCCATTCCTTACGGTTCTAAACTGTACTTCAAGGACGGCGACGAGGTTAAGAAAGGCGACATCATCTGTGAGTGGGACCCCTTCAACCAGGTTATCGTATCGGAGGTTGCCGGTAAGCTCAGCTTCAGCAACATGGTCGAGAACGTGACATACCGCACCGAGGGCGACGAGTCGTCAAGCGTACGCGAGAAGATCATCATTGAGTCTAAAGACCGCACCAAGGTGCCCGACGCCAACATCGTCAACGCTAACGGTGAGATCATCAAGACCTACTCATTACCCGTGGGTGCCCACCTCATGCTCGAGGACGGCGCTGACATCAAGGTCGGTGAGATCTTCGTCAAGATACCTCGTGCAGCCGGTGGCGCCGGTGACATCACCGGTGGTCTGCCCCGTGTTACCGAGCTCTTCGAGGCCCGCAACCCCTCTAACCCCGCCATCGTTGCCGAAATCGACGGTGAGGTTAACTACGGCAAGGTTAAACGAGGCAACCGCGAGATCACCGTTACCGCCAAGAACGGCGAGGTCAAGAAATACCTCATTCCGCTCTCTAAACAGCTCCTCGTTCAGGAGAACGACTACGTGCGTGCCGGTACACCCCTCTCAGACGGTGCCATCACACCCACCGACATTCTTAACATCATGGGCCCGACTGCTGTACAGGAGTACATCGTTAACCAGGTTCAGGACGTTTACCGCATGCAGGGTGTGAAGATCAACGATAAGCACTTCGAGGTTATCGTTCGCCAGATGATGCGCAAAGTCAACATCATCGATCCGGGCGATACATGCTTCCTCGAGCAGCAGATCGTTGATAAGCGCGACTTCATGGACGAGAACGATCGTATCTGGGGCAAGAAGGTTGTCACCGACGCCGGCGACAGCGAGAACGTCAAGCCCGGTATGATTATCACCGCACGCAAACTGCGCGACGAGAATTCGGCACTCAAACGCCGCGACCTCAAGCTCATTCAGGTGCGTGACGCTGTTCCCGCTACCAGTGAGCAGATACTTCAGGGTATCACACGTGCGGCCCTCCAGACTTCAAGCTTCATGTCGGCCGCATCGTTCCAGGAGACCACCAAGGTGCTCAACGAGGCAGCTATCAACGGCAAGACCGACACACTCGAGGGCATGAAGGAGAACGTAATCTGCGGACACCTCATTCCCGCCGGTACCGGCCTGTCAGAGTACGAGCGTATCGTAGTTGGCAGCAAGGACGACATCGAAGGCATCTTCAACAACGCCGACGTTGTTGACGTCGAGACAGTCGATGTAAAGTAAATACCGTCGCCCACCCATAGGCGACAAATCCCATAACCCCGAAAAGCGGGAGTGGCTCTGACGCAGACCGTCATGCCACCCCCGCTTTATTTTTTCACCTCGCCTTCAACTTTCTACGGCTGTCGGGTGTTCAAACTATAAAACTAAAAATTACTGTTATGAATTTCCTCGACAAGCTCCCACCGCGCGTTACACTGCTTATTAGCACCGGCGCTGCCATCACTATGGCACTCTTCTGGCTTCTCTTGCCGGTCTATAGGGTAGGGGGTGTCTACCTCACCGGCCTTGACGTTACCTCATACGCCTTTTTTACCCACCGCTATTTCTATTTGGGTCTGCTGTTAGGCAACTTCGTCATGCCGGCCGTCCCCTTCGTGTTGACCTTGGTAAGGCGCCGCGTCGATTGGCTCTGGACCTCAATCACTGCCGGATACTTCTTCACAATGGGCATCGTCTCGCTACTTGCCAGCGGGTACGTCCCCACGTTGATATGGTACCTGCTGTTCTTCACCGCCATTGCTTGGGCCGCGTTTACATTCATGCGCCGCGGTGCCACAGTCAGCTTTCCCTGATTAAATCATCAGAGCACCAAAAACATAAAGCCGTTGCCGGTTGGTATCAGTACCTCGGCAGCGGCTTAACGTTTATGTTTTAATCTGGCTTACTTCTTAGCCTGGGCGGCAAAGCGTGCAGCCTGTTCGGCAATCAGTTCGGGGTCATCAAAATAGTCTATCTTCATGGCGCGGCGCACCTCATCGAGCGTCTTGCCCGCAGCCTCGCGTGCGGTCTCCGAGCCTTTTTTCAGAATGTCATACACCTCAGGTATATGCTGCTCATAGTACGCACGACGCTCACGCAGGGGCTGCAGCTCCTCCTCGATAATGTTCAGCAACAGCTTTTTCACCGTACCGTCGCCAAGGCCGCCACGAGTGTAGTGATCCTTCAGTTCGTCGAGCGACTTATATTCGGGCAGGTATTTCTCAAAATGCTCGGGACGGCTAAATGCGTCCAGATAGATGAACGGAGTGTTGCCCTCCAGGTGTCCCGGGTCGTTGATATTGAGATGCAGCGGGTCGGTATACATGCTCTTGACCTTCTTCGCCACCTCCTTAGGCGTATCACTCAGATAGATGCAGTTGCCCAGCGATTTGCTCATCTTGGCCTTGCCGTCAGTTCCCGGCAGACGCAGACATGCGGCGTTGTCGGGCAGCAGAATTTCAGGCTCAATCAGCGTCGGGCCATAGATGTTGTTGAATCGGGCCACAATTTCGCGTGTGAGCTCGATCATGGGCGCCTGGTCTTCGCCCACAGGCACTGTGGTTGCCTTGAACGCTGTGATGTCGCTCGCCTGGCTCACGGGATAGCAGAAGAAACCCACGGGAATTGACTGCTCGAAGTTGCGCATCTTGATTTCGGTTTTCACTGTCGGATTACGCTGCACGCGCGACACCGTCACGAGATTCATATAGTAGAACGCCAGCTCGGTGAGCTCGGGCACCTGTGACTGAATAAATATTGTGGTCTTAGTCGGGTCGATACCCACCGACAGATAGTCGAGAGCTACCTCGATGACATTCTGGCGCACCTTCTCAGGGTTATCGGCATTGTCGGTGAGAGCCTGAGCGTCGGCAATCATTACATATATCTTGTCAAACTCTCCCGAGTTCTGAAGCTCAACGCGTCGGCGCAGCGAGCCTACATAGTGGCCCAGATGAAGTCTGCCGGTTGGGCGGTCGCCCGTAAGTATAATTTTCTCCATATCTATATTGTAGTTTTTAGTTTGTTAAAATCAATTGGTGCACACTACGGCGTTCAGATGAACGAATCCTTGAAGCCCAGAAAGTACAACACGCCGTCAAGCCCTATCGTTGACAGCGACTGCTCGGCCTCGCGCTTCACCTTAGGCTTGGCGTGGAATGCGATGCCCAGTCCGGCCGTAGCCAGCATCGGCAGGTCGTTGGCACCGTCACCCACCGCTATGGTCTGCGCTATGTCGACATTCTCCACCTGGGCTATCAGCTTCAGCAACTCGGCCTTTCGGCGGCCGTCGACCACCTCGCCCAGATAGCGTCCCGTGAGTTTGCCGTCGACAATCTCCAAGTCGTTGGCATACACATAGTCGATGCCTAATTTCTGCTTCAGATAGTTGCCGAAATATGTAAAGCCGCCCGACAGTATAGCTATCTTGTAGCCCACGCGTTTCAGCACCTGCATCGTGCGCTCACAGCCCTCGGTCAGCGGCAGGTTCTCGGCTATATCCTTCATCACGCTCTCATCGAGACCCTTCAGCAGCGCCACACGCTCCCTGAAGCTCTCGGTGAAGTCAATCTCGCCGCGCATCGCCCTCTCGGTTATAGCCTTGACCTGGTCGCCAACGCCGGCACGCATCGCCAGCTCGTCTATGACCTCAGTCTCGATTAGCGTCGAGTCCATATCGAAGCATATCAGTCGTCTGCTGCGTCTGAAGATAGTGTCCTGCTGCAACGAGATGTCAAAATCCTCCTCGGCCGAGATTTGCAGAAAACGGCGCTGCAGCTCGTGATAATCGTTAGGCGTACCTCTTACCGAGAACTCCACACACGACTTCGAGTGCTTCTGCTCGGTCTCAATCAGCGGCATTCGGCCCGTCAGACGCTGTATGCCGTCAATGTTCATGCCCTGCCGCGCAATCTCCTCACTCGCCAGCGCTATGTGGCGTGCCGTGAGCTTGCGGCCCAGTATGGTTATAATCCAGCGGTTCTTGCCCTGACGGTCGACCCATCGCTGATAGTCCTCCAGCGTCACAGGCGAGAATCTTATCTTCACATTCAGTTCATAGGCCTTGAACAGCAAGTCCTTCATTATGTCACCCGACACGTCGCCCGACGTCTTGAACAGTATGCCCAGCGACAGGTTATGGTGAATGTCGGCCTGGCCTATGTCCAGTATCGTGGCGTCATACTTGGCCAGCACGCCCGTGAGCGACGCCGTCACGCCCGGGTGGTCTTCACCCGATATATTTATCAGAATCAGTTCGACAGGTTTATTGTCGTTAGCTTCCATCATTGCAATCAGTCTTGTGTTGAATTAGATTTAACAGGAAATCTGAAGACAAACCGCGCTCCGCGTCCCGTGTGCGACGTGTCTACAAACACCTCGCCACCTAACGCCGATGCTACCAGACGGCACACCGCCAGCCCCAGGCCTATGCCCTGCGTACGGCTGTTGAGCTGCTCGAAGCGCTTGAATATTATCTCCTCTTTACCGGCCGGAATGCCTATGCCAGTGTCGGTTACCGAGTACTCATACATCAACCCGTCGCCACTCACCTTACCGTCCAGCGTGATACTGCCCTCCTCGGTAAACTTAGCCGCGTTCACCAGCAGGTTCAGCAACACCTGCATCACACGCTTCGAGTCGGTAGTCACCATCATCGACTTGTCGCTCGTGACATTGTTCACAAACGTCACGCCCGGATTCAGCCTGTGCTTGAACGTGTCGCCCGCAATCTCGGCGATACTTGCCACATCACCCGGTTTGCAGTCAATCTTCAGCATATTCTTGTCCGACGACGCCACCTCAAGCACATCGTTGACCAGACGCAGTATCAGGTCAGCATTCAGGTTAATCGCGTCCGAGAACCGTTTCAGGTACGGACGCTTCTCCTCATCGGCACAGTCAGTCAGCAACTGCGAGTATTCAGTTATCGCATTCAGCGGCGTCGCTATCTCGTGACTCATGTTGTTGACAAAGTCCTCACGCTTCTTCTCTGCCCTCTTAATGCGGTCATTAGCCTTTATAAGTTCATTCTGGGTGTGTTTCAGTATGTCGCGCTCCTCAGTCAGCTTGCCGTTCGAACGGCTTATACCCTTGTTCAGCATCTTGGCGCGGCGCCACATTATGAAAATAACAAACAGGAATATCACCATCACCACAGCCAGCACAATCGAGTAATTGCGCACCGTGCGTGCCATGTCCACCTTGTGTTCCAGACGCTCATTGTGCTGCATCTGCTGTTGCAGTTTCGTCTCGTTCACGTCCGACATCAGCTGCATCACACTCAGCTGGTTATCCTTCAGTATCTCCTGCTCCTGCTCGGTCATATCGCGGCTTATCAGCAGCGCCTCCAGTAACAGATCCTTGTTACCCGTCTCACGTGCAGCCTCAATGGTCATCTCCACCACCTGGCGTGTGATATACGGCTTGGTATCATGTGACGGCGACTCAAGCAGTCGGCGCAGTATGGGCAGAGCCTCCTGATAACGCTTTTTAGCTGTATAATAGCACGCATCGGCCATACGCACATTGTAGAAATCGTGACTCAGCACCACATCATCATGTGCCAGCTCCTTCAGTTTACCATAGTACTCCTCTATTTCATCATCAGACAGAGCCTTATAGTTACATAGCATGCGGCGGTAACATACATACCTGTTATAGTGAAGGTCACGTTGCATGCGTCCGGCCGCCTTATACTGCTTCACCAGATAGTCAATGTGATTCAGCAGTTTCTTGTCAGCCTCGACTGCCTTAGCGTGATTGCCTATCGACGAGTAAGCCAACGCACGCTGAGTCAGATACTGATAAGTCAGCATGTAAGGCTGTATACCGAATTCTCGTTCAAAACGTCTGATATACACCTCCAGCTTATCAAGATACTGCGACATCAGCGGACTCGACGAGAACTGCTCCAGATAAGCACACAGCGTGAACAGTAACTCAATCTGCTTCACCGTCGTGTCATCGCCATTATCTTCAATCTGGGTTATCAGCTCAGCCATTCGCCTACGTGCCATGCTGTCTGAAGCCGACCGCGCTATTTTTGACTTGTACATAATTTTAACATACAGCGATGTTCTCACCTTGTCCGGACTGTCAGGCAATTCAGCCACCCTATCCAGATTGCGCTGATACAGCACCTCGTCATAGTCGGCACGGTTAGCAGTGTGCCTGATTATCTCCATTTGCGCCTTGACATCATTCATCGGTTGCGCCACCGCCCACATCTCCTCCATGATGTCACCAAGCTCAGTGCGCGTCGCCGAGTCAAAGATATCATATAAAATACGTAGGCTGTCCGACGGTTCGATAGCCGCCGCCAACTCCTTATTCAGACTGTCCGACAACTGAGCCCTGTTAGCCCCGGCAACCGCCGAGAAACCCAGCAAAACAAGCAGTACAAAGTGACGAAATGTAGACATATAATGTGATAACATGTTAGATATAACCACAAAGGTAAACACTTTCGCACAATAATGCAAAAACTCATGATTACGAAAATATTACACCACCACAACAATGCACGATTCGCAATTCCATTGATAACCAGCGGCAGACACGAATTTTCGCGTCCGCCGCATAAACACCAACCAGCCAGCGTAGTATATTGCGTTGGTCTCCATATATACATTGCATTTCGCCAGTAGGGACGCGAATTTTCGCGTCCGCCGCATAAACGCCTACCAGCCAGTGCAGTATATTGCGTTGGTCATCATATATACATTGCAATGCGCCAGTACGGACGCGACTTTTCGCGTCCGCCGCATAAACGCCTACCAGCCAGTGCAGTATATTGCGTTGGTCACTATATATACATTGCATTGCGCCAGTAGGGACGCGACTTTTCGCGTCTGCCGCATAAATGCCTAATCACTAACGCGCTGAGTGTCGAAGGCACGGGGTGGTGGTTAACCTCGGGTGATGCGCGATAGCGCGAACCTGGGGTAAGTCATGCTCTACCGAATGAGTCGCGGAGCGACGATGTTATACACTACGATATGGTATTGTAAATAGTGCATCACTTGATTATCTTCTCCACCTTGCTGCCCTGGCGCTTGATGTACACACCATTGGTCGGATTCTCTACACGGCGGCCCTGCAAGTCGTAGTATTCCACCGGCATAGACTCCCCGTCTACCGACACCTCGTCAACGCCCGACAGGCTCTCGTCCTGTACTATGTTGGCGAAGTAGCGCCAGCCCGGAGCAATCATATAGCGTTGACGGGCACCCTGAGGCACATGTAATGTAGCATCATATCCCTCAAGAAATGAATTGTCGAAGGCCGACGGCACCACAGTCGAGTTACAATACACATTCTCCAGATAGTAATTCTTGTTGAACGCCCCGTCGCCAACCGACCTCAGCGCACTACCTAACCTAACCGTCCTCAAATCGCAATTTTTAAACGCGTCTTTGCCGATGCTCCTTACACGTTCGCCCAGATCGGCATAGGTCAGCTTCCTGCAGTTATCAAACGTAGAGTCATATACCACGTCGACCGCATCGTTCAGCTTCACCTCAGTTATCGCGGTGTTCCTGAACGCCTCGGCACCAATCTTTTCAAGACAGGGTATGAAATCCTCGCCAAACGACAGCTTCGGACAGTTCATAAACCCGCACTCCTCAACTTCGGTGATAGCTGTATTCTCACCGAACACGATTGATTCAAGCGCCGTGCAGTTCGCAAACGTCGATGCCCCAATCTTGGTAATAACAGCTTTATCGCCAAACTTAACCGTTTGAAGTGCTGTACAGTTTTCGAATGCCGATGTGCCTATCTTGGTTATAGCCGCATTCCCGCCGAACTTAATCGATTCGAGCGACACGCAGTTTTTAAACGATGATGTGCCAATCGTTGAAATATTGGAGTTGTTACCAAACGTAATTGAAGTCAATTCATTACAGTTCGCAAACACGCTGTCGGGTATGGCAGCTATCTGGCCGTTTATCTCCACCGACCTGATACCTGTGCCATAAAATGCAGACTCTCCTATGTTTTGGATATTCCCGAACTGAAAATTATTTTTGAGCGATTTACAGTTAAGAAATGCCCCGGTTCCTATTTTGTTGAGTTTGGGAAATACCTCATCATCTATTTTAAGATTTTCACAATCATAAAATGCTCTATCAGATATTTCGGTTATATTGTTACCAAGTTTCAGGCTACCTATTTTCGTACCACTAAACGCTTCTTTGCCAATAGTTTTAATTCTACTGTCAGTAATAAGTTCGTTTAGATGACTGTTATAAAAAGCTCGCGCCCCAATATTTTCAAGCGATGGCGCTTCAATTCGGGTTACCCATGCGTCATGAAAAGCATTATCGTTAATTGTAATTAATGTTGACGGTAACGTAAATTCGATAGATGCCGGGGCATAGTTTGACATATATAGGAACAACGTGGTTTTTTGTGGATTGTATAAAAAACCGTCTTCGAAAATACACAAAGAGTTACCATCTTCAACATCTAGAGCATACAGGCTGGTCGATACCGACAATTCTGCCGGATTGAAACCGGTCGCATCTTTCGCGATTTTTACAATCATAAGATTCGGCATGCCCCATATAAAATTATTAGGCAAAGAGTTCACATGTTGACCGATGGTTAGATTTGTAATCGAAGAAGTATTAGTACAATTTATTATACTACGATTAATATTTAGAGTTTTACAATTTGATAAATCGATGTTTTTCAGAGCATACTCCCCGCCAAGGATGTTAACATTGGGTACCTTTACTCCACACCCTTTAGTAGCAAGCGGACCGATATCAATTTTGTCGACTTTAGTATATATTGCTTGTGCTAATTCATATTCCAATATGTTAAAAGCAAGAGATCCTAAATCAAAATTCACTACATCGCGGCCATAATAGACATATTTATAGTCTCCTCCAAAAGCATAAACGGTCCCTTCAAAAGTGCCCCACCACTGTGGATCGTTTTCTGATTTTGATAATAGTGTTGTATTACCATCTTCAATAATTAAAGAGTCCAAATTACATCTTAACGAATGGACTTCAACTAATTCTATTGTATTTGGTATGACAAGTTTTTGCATTTTTCTCGTAAATGCATCCTTACCTATGCAAGTTACTGTGAATGGCTCATCATTGTAAGTCACAGTGTGTGGTATTGTAAACGATGCAACTGCTTTAGATATTCCTTGAATCTTAGCCGTACCATCTTCATATAATGTATAATCACCCCCATCAATATTAACTGAAGTGGCAGCTGTAATGGCACTGATACTATTGTTAACCATCAATAGTAATGCTGAAATAATAAATGCTTTATAGTTCTTCATACCCAAAAAGTTTAGTTCGTTAACATTGTTTAGATGTGGTGGGCGGCCATGTCGCCCACCGTTCCTATTAACTTTGCATACGAAACGTTTCAACTATTTATTTAATTAACTACAAAAAAACAAAATTTCTATGGAAACACCAAAAATTCCAACAACAAATTCACCCACCACTATGAATTTAACATCATCAAGCGATAATTCGATAAAGAATCGCATTGAAATAGGTACTGAAAACAGTCCTTATGTAAAAGGTGGCTACATTTTTGAATTCGACAAAGCTAAAGGCGGAGCATACAAGTACACATACTTTACTTATGGTATCAGTCAATATCCATCTGATATTAAAAATTTCGGTGCTGAATATATATGCAATTTAGATACTCTTGAGAATATAAAACTTGCGGCTGGAGAAGAAGTTAAAATTCAGGATCTAGGAATCAGATTGTATTATAAAACAGGCGATCAGGGCTTATTTATGGGAAAGGTTGTCGTAGGAGATAAAACGATATCTTATCGCGCAGCCGATGCAATTACCGCTTTCAATCCTGATTTTGATGGAAAAAATGATGCCAGCATTGCGATTACTGATAGTTACGGTATACTTTTGGGTAACTTAGTTTTGGAGAACCTCATTAATGACCTCGTATTCTGCACAGATTCTATAGGTAATGTTACCGTATTTGATGATAATAATATTTCTAATTGTGGAAAGGTCGGTCTGACTGTAAGAAGCGTGGACAAACTAATTGGACTACCCGATAACTCAATCTTAACAATCAAAAAGGATGTCTATATTACAGCTCAAAGCTTTGTTAAAAATAATGATGTAACCGTAATTTTAGATGGTGGTAATTTGTATCGACATCATAAAGTTTATGCTCTTCCCAATAAAATAATTTGTAAGAATGGAGCTGTTATAGATGTTCCGTCAGATTGTCAGAAACTCCATCCAAATAACATATCTGGGGCGTCGCAAACACATGTAATGGATGCAAATGAGAATTGTTTTTTTGGATTGTTTGGTAGTCAAAATAATGTTGCCGTCGAGTTCAATCCGATGGATTTTGTTAAATCTGAAGATTGTAAAGCGGCAAACAGTGCAGCGTCCATTAATCTTAATAACGTGCTTGAACGTATTTTTACTACAATATATAACGGTAATAATCAGATGCAACGTATGCTGATTAAGATGCCCGAGACTCACTACGGCTCTACCAATTTCTATATGGATCGTCCGCTGCACATTCCTCACAACGTGACTATCGATATGTCGGGAGCGTTTATCTTTGTGGCAGATTCTTTCCAGACCGATGCCTCGGGTTGCATATTCTCTTTTGACACAAATAATGTTAATGTTATATCGGCAACTTCGATAATCAAGAACTTTACAATGAGATTCGGAACTCAAATTCTTTCAAATAAGAAGAAACCTGATAATCTCAGATGTATCTTTGATCTTACCAATTTCCAAGGAACTCTTGAAGATATTAAAATTTACCTTAATTTTAATACCGAGATTATTGCGTTCTGGCAGCCGTTTGGCACGCCGTTTGAAACATATTCTGACCGTAAGATCATACGTCGATGCTCAATCGGAGAGTGTGGTTGGCGCAATGAAACGCCAGTAGCAATATTTTGTGAGGGTGACGGTAATATAATTGAGCAATGTATTCTTGGTTATGTGGCTATTATATGCGGTCACAGCTACACTATCAAGGGCTGTCTGAATGATAAGTATTTCCTCTATGACACAACTGCTGATTTTAACGGTTCGTACTGGGAAGTTAGTCAGTTCGAGATACTTGACAGTAAGGTGGTGTTCAGTAACTGTAAACTTTGTGCTGGCAACAATAACTTTAGAGTTAATCATGAAACCAATCTGCGTTACTATCTCGGCCCGTGGATGTCAGTTGATACTGAAGGCTCCCGCAAACGTCTTGTAAATATGTTCAAAAAATTTAACCTAAATCTTGACCGTTTCAATCAGGTAGATGAATCCCATGCCAATAAAAAACGATATCAAGGACGTGGCGTATCACATAGGTCGACGGTTGAATTTGCCTCATCAATACGTGTCAACTTGGAGATGTGGGGTGGAATGCATTCTATGGCGAGCCCTTTATTTAAAGTTGGAGAAGGTGCAAAAATTATCGGTATAGAGAATCTTGAGACCCCTGAAGGCTTTACAATACAAAATAGTATAGAAAACATAAATGCCGATTTTGTTGAAATTCCTGTGTCAAAAGCGTGTTGGGTTCCATTAATTAACGGTAATTTCGCTGATGTAAAGTCAGATACTATTGTACCTGAAAATATTCATCTCGTTGCCTTAACCGAACCTGATCCTAATTTGAATCCCAAGAGGGATTGCACTGATACCGAGCTTGGCTGTGACTGGAATGGTGATGTTTTCAGCAATTTTCGCGCTCGTTTTGTTCTTGACGAACAGCGTAAACTCTATAGCCGAGAGTTCAGTATTTCTGACAATATAGCTCCACAACCCGGAAGTAGAGTGCGCGTGAATATATTTTCTGATATGTCAGAACAAAGGTATTCTAATCTCAAGATAGAATTGTTGTTCAACCGCACTACAGGAAATACATGCAGCAGTTATAAGATGCGGCAGCATTTTAACCGTGTTCTTGATGCTGATATTGTTTCCTTTGGTGAACAACAGGACAATGGAGAGCCTAATCTCGTTCCAACCTACAATAAAAATGTTATCATAGGTCTTTTTAATATTGTCAAGTCTTATTTCAATAAGGAAAAACTTGAAAATCAGGTATGGAGGGTTAATGATGGTTTATCAGTTAAGCCGGTTGAGCCGGTTGAAATTACTGACAATCTTCCCAAGCCAAACATAAACGGCAAAGCCCTCAATGACTACTATGGTAACAGCTATGAGCCGCTTGCATTGCTCCCAAGAGAGTATGTCAACGTTGCGACCCGCATTCAGTGGATTGGCGAGAACAATGTGCGTGCATTCATGACTTCGTTGCCCCAGTATGGCACTTGGATTGATGGCGACGAGGTTGTACTCCTGACAGGTGTATACCGTTACTTCGATGGTAACTGGTATGAATATATTACATTTAGAAGCGGTACTTTGAAGCCTGTTGACCCGGGTGAGGGAGGTATAACCATTGATCCAATCAAACCCACTGAACCGATTTTGCCCTAAAACAATTTAATCAACACACGTACTATTGAGAGACACACTCACTGTCAATGATGGGGGAGGTATGCCGCGAGGCGTATCTCCCCCTCTTTGTGTGGGGGCGGCGATTAGAACTGGAAGTAGATGAAGGGGGCGACGTCTTCGCCGGCAAATTCAAGTACAAGCTGCACGGTGATGAGGAAGATAAGGAGTTTGACAACCCACCACGATTTGACGAAGGCTGTGCCGGCGGCGTCGACAATGCGTGAGGGTAGGGCATGGGCGGTGATTATCACCGTCATCATTGTGAGCCACATCCACCTGACGCTGACAAACGGGGCGACGTATGAGAGCGAGAAGTTAGTGAATATATTCTTGATTATCAGCCACGAATCGAGCCACGAGTCGGCTCGGAAGAATACCCACAACAGCGACACATACAGCATCGTGACCGTCCAGCCGGCGGCTTTGACCCACCACACGTCGGGCAGTCGGCGCGTAAGCGGCATCGTGGCCTTGTGCACCGCCAGGCCCAGACCGTGCATCGCGCCCCAGAACACGAACTTCCATGCCGCGCCGTGCCACAGGCCGCCTATGAGCATGGTGAGGAAGTTGTTGAGGTAGGTGCGAGCGGTGCCGCGTCGGTTGCCGCCAAGCGGTATGTAGACATAGTCGCGCAGCCACGATGACAGCGATATGTGCCAGCGGCGCCAGAACTCGGTCAGGTTCTTCGACTTATAGGGGAAGTCAAAGTTGCGGCTCAGCTTGAAGCCCATTATCAGCGCCAGGCCTATGGCCATGTCACTGTAGCCTGAGAAATCACAATAAATCTGCATCGTGTAGCCCACGACGCCCATCAGGCTCTCGAAGCCTGAGTAGCCGGTCGGATTGGCGAATATCAGGTCGTTGTACTGGGCGATATAGTCGGCGATGACAGCCTTCTTGAGGACGCCGACGATGATCATCCACAGGGCGGCGAACAGCTCAGTCCTGGTGGCGTGGTAGTTGGCGCGTATCTGGGGTATGAAATAGTCGGCGCGCACTATCGGGCCGGCCACCAGCGCAGGGAAGAACGACAGGAAGAACACATATTCGAGCCATGTCGTCGTAGGGCTCACACGGCCTTTGTAGACGTCGACAACGTAGCTTATCGACTGGAAGGTGTAGAACGATATGCCCACGGGCAGAATGATGTCAAGCGGCTGAAAGTTGCCCTCGACCATCTGGTTCCAGTTCCACAGGAAGAAGTTGGCATACTTGAAGTAGCCCAGGACGCTCAGCGACAGCAATATCGACACCGTGGCGAGCGTGCGGCGTTTCCACCTCACGGCCGTGAGCGACATCAGCCGCGACACGCTCCAGTCTATGAGCGACGTGGCGCCGAGCAGAAGCACAAACCAGCCACTCGACTTGTAATAGAAGTAGAAACTGAATGCCACCACGAACGTGAGCATGTACCACAGCCTGTTGCGCAGCAGCGCATACACGGGCATGAACACCAGGAACAGCGCCCAGAACGTGCCCGACGAGAACAGCATCGGGCTGTCGGGCACATAGTCGAGCAGACGCGCCACATTGTGTCCCAGGGTCGATATGTCTATGGCCTCGGTCATTGTGTACTATTGGAGCGGTTGCAAAAGGATGACACGAGCCGGACGGCCCTTGGGCTTGGACGGCATGTCGAGTCTGATGGGGTAGAGGGCATGGTCGGGCATCCACCTCACGACGCTGTCCATCCACAGCGCCGCACTGGCCGATGTGGGGTGAGCGCCGTCCTTCTTGCGGTCGAACGACATGCCGTTTGACAGGAAGAACACTCCCTCGTCAAGCTTGTCGGCCAGGAAGTCGTTGATGCCCGTGTCGTCTTTCCAGTTGGGCGGCCCAATCCACAGCAGCGGACGGTCACCTATCTGGTCGAGTATGTGCTGCATAGGCTTCTCGCGCTTCTTGGCTATGTCGCGCACAAACAGCTCGTTGGCGCCCAGGCAGGCCACCACATAGTCGGGGCGGTAGCTTCTGATGAATGTCGACAGCGTGTCACAGTCGCCCCACACCTGGGTGGTGGAGCTGTACCAGATGACGGTGTACAGTTTGTGGCCGTTCTCCTCACAGTATGCTGCCAGGCGGGGTGACAGGCCTTCAAGCATCGAGTCGCCGAAGAACAGGATCGTCTTGGACGTCGTGTCGACAGGTACGGGAAACTTCGGTGCCGGCGGCACTGTGTCGGCTGACTGTGTGTCAGCCGGCGCGGGGACGGTGTCGACAATCGTGAATACGTCGCGCCGCGAGAGCTCGTCATAGAACGACGCCGTCTTGAACGAGTGGCTGCCCACCTTCACCTCGTCAAGACACGAAGCCGCCGCCACCAGCCCGAAGGCCACGAGCAGCAGCAACCACAGTGATATGTAACTACGTTTCAAGTCAGTTCGGTTAGCGATTTTAAATCGTGTGCAAATATCGCTCAAACTTGTGAACTAACCAAATTTTGACTACTTTTGTTGTATGAAACACGCGCTATATGTACAACTTTTTCTTTCCGTCACGTCAATCGTGACAATGGCGGGCTGTGGGTCGCGACCGGGTGCAGCTGACGATACTGCCGGTGGCCGTCCCACCGTCACCGTGAGCATTCAGCCTCAGGCATGGCTGCTCAGGGCCATCGCCGGCGACAGTGTCAACATCAACACCCTCATGTCGGCCGGCACCAATCCCGAGACGTTCGAGCCGGGCGTNAGCACCATCAGGGACGCNTCGTCGAGCGACCTGCTCATGCTCTCGGGCAACCTCGGNTTCGAGACCACCCTCGCCGGACGCATCGCNGCCAACAATCCCGACCTGCGTGTCGTTGACACATCGGCAGGCATCGAGCCCATATACGGCACCCANAGTCACGGCAATCACACCCACACCGTGGCCGANCCNCACACGTGGACATCGGTGCGCAACGCCCGNGTCATAGCCTCAAACATGCTCGACGCGCTCGTCGACATCGANCCCGACCGTGCCGACTACTACCGCTCGCGCGCTGCGCGTCTCGACGCACACCTCGACTCGCTCGACACCGCCGTGGCCGCCAGGCTCGACTCGCTCACATCGCGTTCGTTCATGGTGTGGCACCCGTCACTCAGCTACTACGCCCGCGACTATGGCCTGGAGCAGATCAGCCTCGGCACCGAGGGNCGCGAGACCACCATACGCGGCGCGCAGGCAGTCATAGACCGGGCCTCGCAGCGCGGCGCCACGGTTCTGTTCGTTCAGGCCGATTTTGACTCAGACCGTGCCCGCAGCCTCGTCACCGAGACCGGCGCCAANCTCGTAACCATCAACCCGCTCGACCCTGACTGGGAAGCGCAGATTAACATTATCACCGATGCTCTCGACCCCCGCTGACAACGTCATCATATCGCTNGACGGCGTCTCGATGACATGGGACAAACGCCACGTGCTCAGTGACGTCAACCTGCNNGTCAGGCGCAACGACTTCCTTGCCATCACCGGCCCCAACGGCGGCGGCAAGTCGACCCTGCTGCGCATCATCTTGAAGTTGCTAAGCCCCACNACAGGCCGTGTCGCCTATCACGGCCCCGACGGCCGCGTCATCGACCGTCTGCACATAGGCTATCTGCCTCAAAAAAATCAGATTGACTCCCGGTTCCCCATCACCGTCAGCGAGGTCGTAGCCTCGGGGCTGCTCGGCCCCTGGGGTGCCGCACTGCCCGACCACCGCGCGCTCGTGGCCGAGACACTCCAAACCATCGAGCTNGAGTCGCACGCCGGCGCCGCCATCGAGGCCCTGTCGGGCGGACAGCTGCAGCGCGCCCTGCTGGGCCGTGCCATCATATCGCGCCCCGACGTCCTGGTGCTCGACGAGCCTCTGAGTTACCTCGATAAACACTTCGAGCAGCGCACGTATGCACTGCTCGAAAAACTTGCGCCTCACACCACCATACTGCTTGTGTCACACGAGATGAGCACCATCGCCTCGATGGCATCGCGTCACCTCATAGTCGACCACAGCATTCACGAGTGTTCGGCCCATCATCACTTTGTACGCACCGACTGCGAGTAATCAGTACATCGGGTCCCACGGCGGCAGCNGCGTCGGCTTGGTGCGCGTGATGTCAAGCAGCTGAGGCTTGATATACTTCTTGTTGACAACGAGACGGAACAGGTATTCGTCCAGCCACTCGTCGGTAATCACCAGGTGGCCGTTGTTAGGGCCGTCGCCCCAGCTGTTCTCGACCAGCCATTTGACCGGTTTGCCCGTCTCGGGGTCAATGTCTACNGCCACCAGCGTCATGGCGTGGCTCGAACCGCTCGCACCCGTGAGAATGCGCTCACGCTTGTCCATGCCGAATGTCGTGCCCAGCAGCGCGCCATAGTCATAGTTGTTGACGTCGAGCGTNCCGTTGGCGGCATTCCTGAACTTGCCCACGTCACAGCTCATGTACATCATCGTCGAGTCCTTGATCGAGTTGATTGCCATCTCCTTGATTTCGTCCATCGGCAGGTTGAGGTATGTCCAGTTCTCGCCGTCATACGTNTGGCGGTACAGGTCAATCTCATACATGCGGTGATAGGGTCGGGTGGGGTCGTTCATTATCATCACGTAGTCATTCTTCAGGTCGTCGCCAATCACCTCGTTGTAGAACTCGAGCGGCGTGTACTCGCGGGTCGACTCAACGGCTCCCGACGCGTCGCGCTTGGTGTAGGTGAACTTAGCCGGCGGTGTGCCATAGCACAGCGACAGCATGCGGTAAGTGTCGGCCAGCATCTGCTCCTTGCGCTCGGCCACAGCCTTGGGCTTGGCACCGTCAGCAATCATCGAGCGCAGCTCCAGGCCCCACTCCTTGAGCTTGAGGCCCAGCAGGCGCGAGAACGTCGACGTGTTGTTCGACTGGTAGGTCTCGGGCATCGCATAGTCAGGCACCACGCCATATTTCGTGATGATGTCTGACACGCCCGTGTACTGTCCGCCGTCGCTCAATGCGTTGTGGAACAGCCATTGCACGCGGCGGTCATTGACGTCGTCTCCGGCCGTGTCGATAATCGACTGCAGGAACAGGTTGCTCTTCTCGAGCTGGTCATAGAAGAAGTTGTAGGCCTGAGACAGCTTGAGGCTGTTGATGTCGTCATTGTCCTTGATGGCGCGGGCGCGCAGTACGTTCAGACCGGTGAAAAGCCAGCAGCGACCCGAGCGTTTCTGGTCGGTGATGCCTACCGACGGCACCCGGTAGGTGAAATTGCAGTCAAAGTTGGCCCGGTTGTCGGCCGATGCTGCCAGGGTGTTTATGTCGGCCGTGTTCAGNGCATTGTGTATGGCNCGNTCGGACGGTGTCGGGTTGTACGACTCGTGCATGCGGCCCAGCATNTCGGCGTCGATGCCGCCCTGAGCCATGAGTAACAGCGGCACGGCCATCACCGTNGCCGCCACAAACTGTTTTGTTATCATCTTCATTGCTAATCCTATTTGCTTCTATGGTTAAGTCAATCGNCCTTTTCTTCGGTATTTCTGAGTGTATTTAAGAATTTTACTACTGCTTCAATTTTTGCAATTGCATGCGCGTCTTCGGTTATTGACTTGATCTCATCGAGCAGNACAATGGCATCCTGTGAAGTCTGACATTTTCTTAACCCATGTGGACGTGACTTGCGGTAAGTCTTATTCATCAACTCAATCGCAGCGTCAATTTTCAGACCTTTGTCGTAAACTAACTCTCTGATACGNTCTGCCATTTTCACATCAGCCTGTGTAAATCTCCGGCGGCCACTCGGTAGACGATTAGGCTTGAACATAGGGAAAACTTCCTCCCAATAGCGCAAAGTTGAGGCTGGGATTTTAAGCTCGTTGGATACTTCAGTGACTGTGTAAAATCGTTTGGTGAGCATGATAAATTTAGTTTATAATGCAAAAATACTCAAAAAATCAATTTTGGAAAATATGTTATACCGTAAATTATAAAGTAAAAAGAGCCACATTCCACTTGGATTGTGACTCTTTGGTGGTTTTTAATATCTATGGTTATTTGGCTGGATCGTTAGCATCTACCTCAGATACGTCGATATCATTTTCTTTGAAATATCTATCTCTTGCCATCACCGCAATCACTTTCATGTATGATTGTAATGGATTTCCTGTATTGTAAGCGTCAACTTTAATTTTATTCAATTCACTTTCGGATATAAATTTTTCAGGGAAAACGACAGCCTGTTGTATGCAAAATTGTTGAATATCGTAGGGGTTTCGTCCAATAGCTTCTGATTTAATTAATTCATTTATTCGAGACCAATTTAACTCAAATATTTCTTGGATTCCCATACGCTCTATCATTTTATAACCTAACTCTGTTATTGAAAGAGGACTATGTGACTGAGTGAAACTATCAGTAATTATTTTATTGCCTTTTTGTAATGATTGGTTAAGACCATCAACTCCTTTTTGAAGNAATATCAAGGTCGTATCAATAGAACTAAGACGAGATAAAACTGAAGTGTGACCTTCCGTGTGATTCCTTATCTGCTCCATGTGTTCGGAACATGGTAGAGAATTGATCTTTGTTTCAACTGCTACTACACGATCCAATTTTAAAGCATGTTCTTTGCAGGGTAATTTTTCTACATCTTTTTTAAGATGATAAACTTTATATAGCCATATTGTCAGCCAAATTAATCCTGTTAAAATTGCCGCTACTATAAATACGCATGTTGTAAACACTACACCAAAGTGTTCTTCAAGCAACTTGGCNAATTTTTCTTGTATGGTGAGTAGTATCATGATAGAAGGTGCTGATATTACATGAGTCAATTGAGTTTGTCTCGTTAATTGATGTACACAAAGGTAGTGTTAAAAGTTTACTTAAACCAAATATTTTAGAAATTATTTAATGTATTGTACAATAGTAATTTATGATATAAATTAAAGTGTTTGGATAAGTTTGGNTGCGTATATTGCTGAAAGATCATTGCTTTATGATGTGAATTATCTCTCATCCTACTAGTAGATCGGTGATTACTTGGATTAGTGTGAAGTTCTAATATTCCATTCTTAGCGGTTATAAGCGGTTTAATATATATGATCTTGAAGAGGTTTTCTTTCGGGAAATTTCGGAGGTACTTGCGCTCTTGATTTTCGTGAGTTCTCTTGTATGTCAATATTAAATTTGCTTATTTCTTGTAGTGCTTTTTTAGAATCAAGGATATTTTTTGTGATATCATCTATTATAAGCATGTATTGACGCAATGTATCAGGCAGCTCGCCAATTGAAATAGACTCATTTGATATTATAATACTGTCTAATAACGCACAGTCTGTCGCATAGTAATTAGCCAACTCAGTCTTACCCTTTATTTTAACTTTTAAAGAATATATTCGTGTTTTAGTCCTATTAGAGTCTATCGATTGGATTAGTTGTGAAAGTCTCAATTTCTCATTAGTGAGATTTTCATAACTTTTGATAACATCAATACNCTCTAATATAATTGAACTTACTTTTGATATCTGACTTATGCCTACCTGATGGCCGGTTACCAGCTGTTCAAATGTGTTAACTTCCTTGCTTAGCTGTGCTTGAATCGAATCAGATAATCGTATTGTATTGCAACCAATCCACGCAATATCAAAAGAGTCGATTGGTTCTATCGATGCTACTCCATTAAAATCCTTGGGGTCATAGAAGTTCTCATCAGCATATTTTTCAAACCGCGCTTCAAAACGGTTTTTAGTTTTTTGCTNGCACCCCGATATTATTGCAAGCAGGAATATTAGTATTATACGAGTATTCATTGTGGAGCGAATTATAAGTGTCGCATGCGAGCCTTTTGAATTTCAAGATTTGCCTTTTCGGAGAGTGGTTTGGCTACAGGTGGTGTTTGCTCGTCGTTCTCAGTGATTTTTTTCGCTATGCGATTGATGTTATCACATGCGCTCCATAGTTTGAAGAACAGAATGATGTTGAGTACGCTACCTATGACTCCGATAATCAAAATAAGNGTATCCATAATTAATTGATATTTTATATCTACAAATATATCAATTAATTTGTAGAATATATATTTTTTTTAGGAATAATTGTATTGTGTTTGTATAAGGCTATGATAGTTAGATATATACTAATAATTATTAAAAATANCTTTAAGTATTGTTGGATATATCTTTGATAGTATGTATATTTGCATGCCGGTTGTANGGGGTAATTAATTATGTTCGAATAATTGATCCAATTGGCAATATTGCCACAAAATACTAATTATCAAAATGATGAATACNAAACAAACATCCCCGGAAATTGCCTCTTTAGCAGGCAAAGTATTAAGTAATCCCAAAAGTGGAAAAATCGCTAAAAAATTAGCGGGTGCGGCTTTAGCGCAGGCACGACAAAGATATAAACGTAAGTAGGNATCTAAGATGTATGTTATATTTCCCTTGATAACGTCTTGTCCCGTTTTTGTCCCGGTATATTCTGAAAAATGCTCACAAGTTATAAACCTGCAAGCATTTAACCCTAAGANGGTCGGGGTGACAGGATTCGAACCTGCGACCACCTGGTCCCAAACCAGGTGCGCTACCGGACTGCGCTACGCCCCGATTGTCTCCAACCCTACTGCACGGGGNGTGGAAGAACGGTGCAAAGATAATGAATATTTTTGTTCCGTGCAAATCATTTTACTCGACGCCGTATTCCGGGTCGAACAACGTGTTGAGCAGGTGGGCCAGGCGCAGGCCGCCACGCAGCAACTGCTGCTCGATGACGGGAGTCCAGCGTGCTACCTCGTTGTATGACACGTTGGNCCCNTCNGGCATCTCGCTGTACACGTCGCCCGTGATGGCGATTGTCTCTTTGGCCCAGTCGTCGANGGTGCCCTTGAGCANCGCCGGGTTCTTGGCTTCGGGTTCACGCTCAAGCATCATCACCCACTCGGTGAAGCCCCACTTGTGGGCCGACTCGGGCAGGTTGGTGTCCCACACGCTGTGNANGTTGGCGTCGCGNCCNAAGTATTTGATTTTTATGCGGTTGCCGCCCAGGTCGGTGGCGTGNCCCATGTGCATGGGTTGGTGCAGGTCGCCGACTATGTGCAANAGCATNTTCAGTGCCAGCTGTTTGTCGGCCAGCGATGCGTGCGGGTCTTGCAGTATCTCCATACGCGACTTGATGGCGGTCACGGCATCGCCCGACGGGTTGGCCNGNGCNTCCTCATATCGCTCNNCNNCGTCGACATTCTTGTAGTGCCATGTCTTTGAGTAGGCATACTCGGGCGTGTGGCTGGCGTTGTCGAGCCAGTTGGCCCANTAGACCATCGAACGGCCGTCGAGCAGCGAGTCGACCACNGCACGGGTGCGNTCGGTCAGATGCTGTTCGGCNAGATAGGCTGTGACGTCGTGNCCCTTCTGGCCCCACGCTCCGGCCATCAGCGGCATCATCAGCGAGCCGGCTATGGCCAGGGTATTAATTATAAGTTTTTTCATCAGATTNTATCTATTTGTTGTTTGACTCATTATTTGTCGCTGAGGTTGTTGCGGCGGCATTNTTGTTGCNATGTACCGGGGCTTTCATTTTGAGCTTCAGCTCGTCAAANCCCTGTCCGTAGACGCCGTTNACATTGGCCTGNGTGATGAAAGCGTCGTGGTCGATGGCGCGTATNATGCGGAACACGGTCATCGCCTCATACTTGCGGCATATCACCAGTAGCACCTTGACCTCCTGCTTNCTGTACCAGCCCATGCCCGANAGNACCGTACAGCCGCGGTGAGCCTCGTTGTTGACAGCTGTGGCTATCTCNTGCCAGTGGCGCGAGAACACTGTGAACTGTACCGACTGNCGGTTGGTGTTTATCATCATGTCGGCCATGAACGGCACTATCAGAAGTACGATGTAGCCGTACACNGGGCTGGCAATATGTTCGTTACCTGAGTGAGGCAACAGCAGCGACGATGTTACGATACAGAAGTCGCATATCTGCATTATACGGCCCATCGATATATTGCTGTGTCTCGATACCATAGCAGCAATGATGTCGACGCCGCCCGAGCTACCGTTGTGTACGAATGCCAGGCCTACACCCAGACCGCACATCATGGCGCCTATTATCACGTTCATGAATGTTTCCTGCTGTACTATCGGTTCCTTGAACAGTGGCTGTAGGATACCGATCATGAGCGACAGCACCGTGACGCCGAATATGGTACGTACTACGAACGTGCGGCTCACAGCCTTGTAGGCAATTATCAGTAATATGATATTGAGCAGGTAGATTGAAACCGCGATAGGTACACCATGCGAGAAAATCAATTCGGTAATAAAGAATATCAGCTGACCCAGACCGGCCATACCGCCGATGACGACGTTCTCGGGTGCGAGGAATGCCGAGAATCCGAATGCGTAGATACACAGACCCAGCGTGATGAAGATATAGTCTTTAGCGCTGATCCATACTTTATCTTTTGATATCATGTCTTGAAATCGGTTTTGTTGACGCAAAGTTAAACATTATTAATAACCAATAAAACAGTCTGGCCCTATTTTTTGCCAATTTTTTATCTGCCTATCCTGCGGCGAGCCCATAGTGCCGCTATAACGATAAATGCAATTATGGTCAAATGACTGTAGGTCAACGCGCTGACCGACGTCTTTGATTTGGTCATCTCCCGGTTTCGGGTCTCGATGTAGGCCGTGTCGGTAGCCAGGTGTATGGTCGTCGATGAGTCCTTAGCCTCTACCTTATGTGTTATCTCGGCAATGTGGGTCAGACGCTCGGCCGTCAGGTTCACCACGTGACCCGATGGCGTTGTCACTGTTATCGTCGGATTTTAGACCACCACGCTTTGGCCGGCCCGTAGCAGCTCGCTCAGCGTGGTTAACGATACAGCCGACGTGCTGTCGCTTGCCGTCAGGTGCGCGTGGCTTTCGCTCTCGACCGTGCCCTGTCGCTGTGTGCTGCATGCCCCCGATATTAATGTAAAGATAAAGGCACCCGCAACGCGGGCACCTGTCAGTGTGTTTTTCATAGTATCAGATGTTAAGTAACTGTTGAAAATTAATTTATACTATATGAGAGGCGAAAAGCGAGGAGAAATTCAAATAAGAAGAAGGCGTTTAGCGAGCTAAATGACTGATGAGTATTTGAATTTATACCGCTTTGCGACCGCAGATAGTGTAAAAGATGAGTTTTCGCAGTTATGTTGTAGATAATATCGGTTAATTTTAAACAGTTACTTAAATTGTTGAATATTCTTTTGTTGCGTCAAAGCACGGGCAGTCCTTGGCTGCGAAGTCACGATGGCCGCGAATTACCGCTCCCGGGAACTGTCGGCGCAGTTGCCTCAGAAGCTCTACGAGTGCCCGTCGTTGGGCCGGTGTGCGCGTGTCGGCCGGCTTCATCGCCGCGTTAAGGCCACCTACATAGCATACCCCTATCGAACGAGAGTTTTTTCCAAGACAATGTGCCCCCACCTTCTCAATCGGGCGCCCCTCATGTACCGTCCCGTCAAGTCCTATCAGGTAGTGATAGCCTATGCCGTCAAATCCGCGCTCGCGGTGCCAGCGGTCAACGTCGGTCACGCTCACCCGTCGCCCTGCCGGTGTGGCCGTGCAGTGTACTATTATCATGTCGATGGGTCTCATTGCTTCACCTCCTCCTCTCCGTCGGTGCCGATGCGTTTTATCATCTCGGCTATTGCCTTGGCCAGGTCATCTTTGTTCTCGATAATAAGTCTCATGGTCTCGGCGGCCTCTCTTATCTCGGTCTTGTCGTGAATTGATTCCATGACCGATTTCCATTCACAAAAGATGTTGAATGCCCCCATGGCCATAGTCAGGAACGGCGCCGCGAAGAATATCGACGCCAGGAAGTCGATGCAGCTCAGACACAGCATCGGCAGGAAATACTTGACAGCCTTGTCACATGTCATTTTGTAGCCTCTCGAACGGGTTGCTACGCCGGCACGCCGGGCTTTGCGGACACCGCTCACAAAGTCGACCGCGATGGCCACCAGCACACACGAGTAGGTGGCTGCGAGCCACATAATGAACGAATCGGGTAGTGTTGTTTTCATAGTGTGTAACGATTGTTTTGGGTTAATACATGGTTACAAAGATACATACGACCACGTGCCATGACCATGAAAAGTTACAACAAACGGCCCCAAAATTTTGTAAACGCCTTTATTTCAGTCTGAACTAATAGCCGCCGACACCATCCTACTGCGCGACATCACCCTCGACTGAGGCCTTCCCTCACAGCCCACCGACACAAAAGGCTATAAATTTAGCCAAAAAGGTGGAATTTTCATATAAAATTTGCCTTTAGGTGAAATTTTTACTATATTGTGCGCCGTAAACCAATCTCTCACCCGATATGCTTACCCACAAGACCATTCTGCGACATTACCGCACGGCGATATTGCTCGTCCTATCGACTTTGTGCCTCGCCACAGCATCCGCGCAGATAAGCGATAACGACGGTTATATATGGCAGATTCCCCGCACGGGTGGCGAGGCTATCACCGAGCCGTCACCCGACATGACAGCCATGCGCAAATATCGCGACCTGCCTATCTCCTACGCTACGGGTACTGCCGATGTTTCCATACCGTTGTGCGCATTGTCAAGCGGCAGCGTGGGTGTGTCACTGGGTTTGAGTTATCATACCGGTGGAATAAAACGCCGCGATAGGTCATCATATATCGGGCTTGGCTGGACTCTTACAGGTCTCGGCTCTATATCGCGTCAAATCAACGGGTTTCCCGACGAGTGGCGAGGTGACAGCGACTTCCCGGTCGTTCACGACGTCAGGGACAATTGCGCCGACATTGATTATCTCATATCCATTATGGAAGCCAAGACCGATGCCGAGCATGACATGTACTATTATAACCTACCGGGCTACTCGGGTAGTTTTATTATTATCAACAACTCAATAAAACAGCTACCTCAGACCGACCTGCTTATCGAACGAATAGCCGATCAGTCAAACATAGCTGCGACCGATGCATTTATTATCACCACCCCCGATGGCTCTAAATACCTCTTTAATGACAAGGAGAGTATAGATTTCAAAGTGAACGATTCGCCCCGCTCACTGCCTTACTTTAAACGCGACTACAAAGACGCCGTTACATCGTGGCAACTATCGCGTATTACAGGGCCCGAAGATATCGGTGTCGTAGATATAAAATATCACATTCAGCCAGGTTGGACACGCAGCGACCAACAAATGATCAGCAGTGACGGATTTAATTTGGTTCTGACAGAGGATCAATATTCAGTAAAATATACCTGGGCACAAAGTTGTATTTCGGGAGTAAATGAGACGAGGTTCCATAACCAGCTTGTGCCGAGTCGTATTGAAACGAGCTCAGGGGTGATAACTCTCGATGGATCACTGCACAATTATGATGACGGATATATGCGCTTATATATTGACCGCATTGTCTATCGGGACAAGGATTGGGCTCATATAAAGACAATTCAATTTAACAAAAGCCAGTTTGAAGATAACCGCTGTCGCCTTGATGAACTCAGCTTCACCGATCAGACCCGAGGTAGCGATGGCGAATTGACCGATAAGTATCAGTTCGAGTATAATCCGGCATCAATAAATAGAGGCTATGACCTTTTCGGCTATCCTAATGGCAAGGAGCACTATAACGGCAGCGAGAGTATTCTTGACAATCAGTTTGGCATAGCACTTCCCCGCCAACCGAGTGCCTACAATATAGCAGACAACACATTAAAAAGCATCACCGATATTACAGGTGTAGTCACCACACTTGAATATGAGCCGGCAACAATTGATCTTGGAGAGAAAAAACGCACCGACCAGTTTTTATATGGAGATTTGATTATCGGTCCCCGAATCAAAAGTATCAAAACAGCTGACTCGACGAGGGGGACATCAAGAACACGAACATTCACATACGAAGATCCGCAGTGCAATATTAACCTAACATCAATTAATTTTAATGACTTCCTGTCATATACAGGTACACACTATCTAATAAATGCATGGGGACATTATGGCTACTCTATGGGCATTTCTCACTTGTCAACACTCAATGCCAAGGGAGCTTCTTTTGAAAATACTCGCATATTATATGGCAAGGTCACCGAAACTCTCGAAAATAAATTTAAAACGGTCTATGAGTATGATCTGACACGTTCACAATACACTCTTATGTCAGGAGCCTATACACAATTTCCACCGTATGACTATAGTCAAACCCAAGGGCCAACCAATGCATATGGTCGGTATCTGGGCATGTTCAAAGACCACTTTACGATTGGACGTAATGAAGGTCGCATGTTGACCTATCAATCGTGCATAAGTCAGATTAGAGAACATTTTGGAGCAGGCCCGTTGCTTAAGTGTAAGACCGAATATGAACTGTTGCCTGACCGTACTTATGTTCCGATCACCGAGGAGCGGCACTATTACTCGGTACGCGACCTTGAAACGATACAGACGGGAGTATACAGCGAGAGCCGTATGTTCAAGTATCGCGGCTATATGGCATCCGAATATTCACACAATATAGAAGATCTCACACATATAGCGTTCTTTCACATCAGTGTACAGGCTTCAAACGCTGTTACAGATTCAACCGTTGTAACAACCTATTATCATGTTAATAACTCGACCTTTAGCCGCAGCACTAAAACACGATATATCAACGACCTGTCAAAACTACCCAGAACCTACGGCTTCTATGCGGATCTTAACCCTAACCTATATTCACGCGACCACTCTTATCCCTATGGCAGTGTCGTTTCTTCAGGCGACGAGTCTATCGCCTCCTACCGTCTGCTATCGGCCTATGCAGGAAAGGTTGCGAACAAATCACTGAAAACTCTGCCTATCGCTGAGAAATGGGTGCTGTCTACCGCCGAGGGGAAAGATTCGGTGCAACGCGACTATGAGTACGTCCTATACCAACGGGCATCAGGCCTATTCACCAAGCCGTCGCGTGTGTCAGTTTCCTTGAAGTCAAATTTAACCCAAGATATACTCATTTCCGAGCAACTTTATTCTGGTTACGACTCGCTGGGACGCATCGGGGCAATGATCGACGCCCAGGGACGCCACATAACAGCCAAATGGGACGGCGTTTACAATCTTCTTGATGAGCTTTCGTTCCCCGACGTCGGTTTAACGACAAACTATACACACATCGGTAATGTCGGATATGAAACCATAACCTCACCGTCGGGTAGTGTGCGGCAGTTCAGTTACAAGGCCGGTAGGCTTGTGTCAGAGCATAACACCGATGGTCAACCTGTTAAATCCTATTCATACAACCTGTACAATGACCTTTCGGGCAAGAAAATGAATTGCACGACGACAACCATTCATGACGATTCCGGCCATACAACCGACTCGGTTTATTATGATGCATACGGCAATGCTGTCAGAACCATCACGTCAGTTGCCGGCGAACGTCAGCTTAGAGTAGATATGGAATATGATGCCCTGAACCGTCTGACATTGCAGACTCTACCGATGCCTACCGATTATACATTTGAGAGTGAGCCTGTTCTTGAAATTTTTAAGTTTTACATGTTCTATGACGATGGTATTCCATATAAAGCATTCAGTTATAGAAACTTAAGAAACGATAAACCCATAGTAATAACACGTGAGGGCACGATGAGTGCAGGTCATTATGATAAATTTGAATATCTATGCAACCTCGATGATGTCCCGATGTACAAGTGCCGCCGTTACCGTCTTGCCAATTCGGCCACGAGCGAGACCGTGAGGCTGGACGGCTTCTACAAGGCCGGTGCGCTCGACGTCACCAAGTCCACCGACCCCGACGGCTGCACGCTGCTGACGTTCACCGACTGGCGCGGCATAAAGATACTCGAACGCCGAGTGCTCAACGACAACACCTTCGCCGACACCTACTACCTCTATGACGTCCTGGGCAATGTCCGCGTCATTCTGCCACCAGAGGCCTCGTCGCTGATGACCTCCAACGGCAGTAGCTGGGCGGGCAGCAATCCGACCTACTCGCAGTATGTCTACATCTACCGCTCCGACCGCCGCGGCAACTGCATCTACAGCAAGGTGCCCGGCGGTGGCGCCGTCACCATGCGCTATGACAAATTCAACCGCTCGGCGTTCCGCACGAGCGAGGAGTTGGAAGCAGAGGGCGCTTGTGAATTTTTCACTTACGACCCTATTGGCCGTCCTGCCGTGTCGGGGCTGTGCTACCGTTCTATAAGTGAGATTCCAGATAATGTCCAGACTACTGTGTGGTATACCGCCGGCTGCGGTGGTATATGTGATTCGGACTATTCTGCCGACGATGACTTATTTAATCTGATTGATGACGGTAAGGCTACACAGGTAAACTACTACGACAACTATGACTGCCTGTCAATGGAGGCATACGACTCACTCAGCACTCTCATGCCGTCCATTGACGCGAGCTGTGCGCCGGGCAATCTTGTGGCGACACGTACGGGGGTCTACAGCTGTGCTGGTGAGGAAGTCGAGCTGTCTGACGCCGACGACTCGCTCTACGCGCTCTATTCATACGACCGCGAGGGGCGCGCCGTGGCTGTGGCCGAGACTTCGGACATGAACGGTAGCCGCACACTGCTTACCAATACCTATACGCGTCAAGGTCTCCCTCTGACCGGGAATTATTCGGTAACTATCGGTGAATCGACATACTGTATAGAGAATATGACGTCATACGATGCCATCGGCAATCCGATAAGACGTACCGACCGATTAAGTAAGAAAGACGGCTATTATCCAAACCAGTTGATGAACACAGCGGTTACCGATTACTCATACGATATATTAGGGCGGCTTGCAAGGACTATAACGGGTAACCGTCAGATTGACTACGGCTACAATCTTCGCGGACAGCTGACGTCTATTGCGGCAGGCGAACTGTTCTCTCAGACGCTCAGATATGAGACGGGGGCGTCGCCATGCTATAACGGCAATATATCCGAGATGTCGGTATGCTACAGCGGCAGCACTCCCGTTACCCGAAAATACACCTACGACCGTATGAACCGACTGACGGCGATGACGTCGAGCGACGGATTCAATACCGCTTACAGGTATAATATCAATTCGAGTCCGCTGACCATTGAGCGGTACGGACTGACGTCAGACGGTACTGTCGGTCTTATCGATGATCTGAAGCTGACCTATTCGGCTAACAGGCTGACTCAGGTGGTGGACTATGCCGACCCGGTTATTCTGGAGAACTCGCTCGACTTCGACAAGTCATCGCGCAGCTATACCTACGGCCTCGACGGCCGGCTGTACAGCGACGGGACGGTTACCGAGACCAAGTACACTCCGTCGGGCAATCCATTGTATTTTAGAGGTCTTGGTAGAATATTAATGGACTACCGATACAGCGCCACGGGTGTCAAGCTGTCATCTACGTCATATCAACAGATAAGGCGTACCTTTGCCGATAACTTTGAAATAATTGATGGCAGATTGCCGGCGGATACATTAAAACCATTACAGCCGTCCTTACCTAGTCTAAAGAATACGACGAGATATTACGTCGGAGCAATGGAATTTGAAGCATCATTATTGGGGGAACCTAAGCTAAAACGGGTCAACATGCCATGGGGCTATCTGGACGGTGACGGACACCAGCATTATTATATCGCCGATTACCAGGGAAATATACGCATTGTCACTGACCGTAGCGGCAACGTCGAGCAGGCGACCGATTACTACCCATACGGCATGCCTATAGCTACCTCGACAGGCGCCGCCGTCAACAGCTACAAATACAGCGGCAAAGAGCTCGAGACCCGCAACGGCCTCAACTTCTACGACTTCGATGCACGCCTGCAACTCCACGCAATAAACCTATTCAACCAACCCGACGTAAAAGCCGGCGACTACCCATGGCTCAATCCCTACCTCTATTGCGCCGCAAATCCCATAGCCAACATCGATCCCACAGGACAAAGCACATTTGCTGTACTTGAAGGTGACCGTATTGTTGTTCATGGCGGAAATTTAGACGACAATGATAATTCTATATATTTAGGTGTAATATGTAATGGAGAATGGGTTAAGTCTGTAAAGATTGGAGAGACTCCAGTTATGACCTCGTTCTATAATAGTGACACCGAAAGTTGGGCAGTAGGTAGCGAAATCGATTTGGATGATAACAGCGGCATCGATTTTATAGCTCAAATGACGGGTGAGAATACGCCTGGTCTTATTCATTATGCTTTTAATGCTGATAATGGCCAAAAATACGATTTCAAAGCTACTAACGGAATTGAAGGCAACAAAGGCTTAGATTATTATAGAGGTATGCCTATGCATGATAGGCCTGACGGGACAGCTGTTTACGCCTCGGCCCGTGACGTGGGAAATATGGTTGCTGGATATGTAGCAGGATATAACGGTTTATCTTGGCAACTTACCCGTTTCGGTTTCGATGCACTTCAATCAATAAAATCTAAAGCACCCACGACAGAAGGACGATCTTCCCAAGCCCCGCAATTTTATGGCTGGAGTCGCGGAGTAAAAAACCGATTGATGAAAAGTATGCTATTGTTTTATAAACCTCATTTGTGATTAAAATAAGATGAATAATTTTGGAGAATTATTAATCAAATGCCCAAAAAAGGCATTTAAATGGTGCGCATGGGTTGCATGCGGTGTGCTTGTCATTGTCGGCGCGTCTTTTACGATGCTATATCCAGCCTTGCTTATGGACGTATACTGGTCAGGGCCCAAAGTCATAGACTTGGAAGATACTAATATGCAAATCATATATGGAGTCTCACAAAATCACGATACCGAGATATGCTTCGTCAATAAGTTGGAACAGGATACTGCGAAAATTCGTTTTAAAATAAAAGGAATCAGTGCCCCCCAATTCTTTTATATTGCCGGTTGTGATACTATATATATATTGGATAGATGGAACCTTGTAACAGAAGTTAATAGCGGAAACTTTCAGATGAATATTATTGACACTTCCAATTTTGAGGCAATACATAAAGGACATGCAATAACAGATTCATTGAGTGCTACAGGAAAACGTTACCTAATAGATTGTGAATCCCGTTATATACCATATATAGTTAACCCTAAAGGTGAAGTAATTAGCAAGGATAAACTATTAATTTCTCATTAACTAATATAATTGCCATGAATAAGATTGGATTTATAGCAGTTGCAACAGCGGCAGCATGGACGGGAGCGGCGGCGATGACTATGTATGGGTGTAATATCTTGATAGTAAATGAATAAGGTGCCTTGCGCCCGTCATCTACAACGCCGCCGACATGTCTAATTGTGTATTGTACTTTATTTCAGGCGGAACTGGTAGCCCAGCGTCACCATGATGGCGCTGCCGCGCGAGGCGTTGAAGTAGTCTTTCTTTGACGACGGGAATATATTGCCCAGGCCATAGTAGTAGCGGGCCTCAAGCGATATACAATGCTTGCGCTTGATAGTCAGCTCCATGCCGGCGCCGCCACAAATGCCGTAGTCAAAACGGTTGGTCACCTCCATCGACATCTGCTCGGTGGTGCGGTTTACGGTCGGAAATCCCGGTATCGACTTGATGTCGTGGTAGTCAAAGTTGGCATCGACATTGTCGCCTATCATGTAGCACAGCTGCGGGCCCAGATTGAAGAAGCCTTTGACACGGCGGCTACCGAAGAATATGTGAGTCATCAGCGGCACCTCGATGTACGTCAGACGGTGGGTGTAGCTGAACTCGGGCGTGTCGGTGAAGTCCTCATGCCAGCCGCGCTGGGTCAGATTGACCTCGGCGCGCAGACCCACATGACGCTCCTCGGCCCATGTCACCGATGCACCCATCGTGATGCCCTGCAGCATCTTCTGTTCTATCGATGGGTTGAACGACTGCTGTGACAGCGTCATGCCCGCGTGACCTCCCACGTGCAGGTGGGGTTTGTACAGCGTCTGGCCCGTCAAGGCCTGTACGGCGGCCGCCATGACCACCGCCACTGTCAGCAGTATGCGTCGTGTCATCATTCTATGGTCGTTTTAATGGCATTGCCGCCGGGAGTGAATGTCACTATCATCAGCGCGCCGTTGACATAGCCGCGGCTGTCGTCGCGACCGAAGTTCATCACGCTCTGCAGGCCGGTATAGCTGTCGGGGTGCTTGGCCCACTCGTTGCCATATTCCTTGAGCAGCCCCAGCAGGTACATGCCGGTGTCAAATCCCAACAGGCCCTGCACAGGTGCCGCGTCGAGCATCTCGCCGCCATACAGCCGTGTGTACTGTTTCATGACCTCGGCGGTCTCCATGTCCTTGGTGTCGGCATAGAAGCGCGAGTATATCGTGGCCTCGAGCTCGCACAGGCGCGATAGGTACTCGCCGCGGAAGGTTATCCAGTCGGGGTAGCCGAATATGCGTATCGAGTTGTCGGGACGCGACTGGCCCAGACGATGTATAGCCTCGCTCATCTTGGCAAACTCGGCACGCGCGCCCGACACAGGCACGAATACATAGTTGCGTCCCTCGGTCAGTGTGTCGACATCGTTGTGCGACAGTAGGTTGCGGAACGTTATCGTGCGGTATTCCTTCCCGTCGTTGTCCAGTCGGGCCTTCAGCAGCGATGTGAAGGCGTCCTTGTCGGCCGCGCCGTCAATGCGCGACACGAACACCGGCGTGTAAGCCTCATACATTTCGACAAACGTCGCCACCGCTTTGTTCAGCATCGGTGAGTGGGGTATGTTGGCCTGCATCACGTTAGCGTTTGCCACGTACAGGTCGCTCCTGACGTTGAACGTGTTGTAGAGCGTCGCTGTAGCCGGCAATCTGTTGGCAATCACGCCTAAGTGAGTCTCGTTGTCGGGGCCTATTATCAGCGTCATCGACTGCATCTCGGGGCGACGCATTATTGACTCTATGGTCTCGACCGATCCCTCGGTGTCATAGGCATATATATTAATGTAGTGTCCGTCCCGGTTTTTGAGNGAGTCGGCGGCCATCAGCAGGCCCTTGTAGAACTCAACNAACAGCTGTGAAGTCTTGGGTGCAGGGTCGCTGTTCAGCATCAGCGGCAGCATCACCGCCATGTTCACGGTGTCGACCGGCTCGTNGCCAACAATATCCGACACTTTCTCNACNAGCTGTGACAGTCGTTGCTCGCTCGGNATCAGCGAGTAGTTTATCGGTTCGGGTNTCAGGTATTCGGGTTCGGNNTCCTCGGTCGCGGGTTGGCTGGCGGGTTNAGGGGTGTTGTTCATNGTTGAGGTTGTGGGGGTGGGGCGGTCGTATGANAGNTCGCCGNTGTGTTTTATCACCAGCACGTCGCCGGCCTTGACACCATACTCGGCCGACGGGTTCATGGCTATGAGGTCGTCCATAGGTATNTTCAGCTTGTTGCTGATGCCATAGAGCGACTCGTTCTTCTTGACNGTGTAGGTCGTGGCGTCGTTGTCGTCAGCCNCCNGGCTGCCGGCAGGTGTCGACGTGCGTGTGGCCGGTACTGTCACCGTAGCCTCGTTGTCAGACGTTGTGCGCGAGCTGCGGTCGGTTCNGTTGTTGTTGGCATTGCGGCTGTCGACTATCGCCACTGGTATGTACAGGTGCATACCGGCACGCAGGCCGTCGGCCGCCGACGGGTTGTAGCGGGTTATCTCNACGGTGGGGACGCCCATTGAGCGCGATACATCATATATATTCTCGCCTTTCTTTACCTCATAGACATAGCACTCGCGGTTGCCCACAGTCTTGACGGGCAGGTTGTGCGACATGGCCGTCATGCCGGCGAACATGCCTATTACCAATGTTATAAAAATATGTTTTATGGCTCGGGTCATAATTATTATTGTGTTGGAGCTACAAAATTAGATAAAATCTCGCAAATTATGTGTAACTTTGCGCCCTGAAAACATAAAGTTATATGCAGAACATTAGAAATATTGCCATAATTGCCCATGTCGACCATGGCAAGACAACTCTTGTTGACAAGATGTTGCTGGCAGGACACCTCTTTCGCGACAATCAGTCGACCGGCGAACTCATTCTNGATAACAACGACCTCGAGCGTGAGCGCGGCATAACAATCCTCTCCAAGAACGTATCAATCAACTATAAAGATACCAAAATCAACATCATCGACACCCCGGGACACGCCGACTTTGGCGGCGAGGTGGAGCGNGTGCTCAACATGGCCGACGGCTGTCTGTTGCTCGTCGACGCCTTCGAGGGCCCCATGCCCCAGACACGTTTCGTGCTTCAGAAGGCTATCCAGATGGGNCTCAAGCCCGTCGTGGTCATCAACAAGGTCGACAAGCCCAACTGTCGTCCCGACGAGGTACAGGAGATGGTGTTCGACCTCATGTTCAGCCTTGACGCTACCGAGGATCAGCTCGANTTCCCCACCATCTATGGCTCGGCCAAGAATGGCTGGATGAGCACCGACTGGAAGACTCCCACCGACAATATTNTACCTGTGCTCGATGCCATCATCGACTATATACCCGCCCCCAAGACCCTCGAGGGCGACGCCCAGATGCTCATCACCTCGCTCGACTTCTCGAGCTACGTAGGCCGTATAGCCGTGGGTCGCGTACATCGCGGCACTCTGCGCGAGGGCATGGACATAGCGCTGTGCAAGAAGGACGGCACTACCACCCGCCAGCGCATCAAGGAGCTGCACGTGTTTGAAGGCATGGGCCGCAAGCGCGTCGAGAGTGTCAGCAGCGGNGACATCTGCGCNCTGGTNGGCATCGACGGCTTTGAGATTGGNGACACNGTGGCCGATTTCAACAACCCCGAGCCNCTGCCNCGCATTGCCATCGACGAGCCTACAATGTCGATGACATTCACCATNAACGACAGNCCCTTCTTTGGCCGCGACGGCAAGTTTGTAACCTCGCGCCACATCAACGACCGCCTCATACGCGAGCTCGACCGCAACCTNGCCCTGCGNGTTGTCAAGGACGACCACCAGGACGTCTGGACAGTCTACGGCCGCGGTGTGCTCCACTTGTCAGTGCTCATCGAGACCATGCGCCGCGAGGGCTACGAGCTACAGGTGGGCCAGCCCCAGGTGCTCGTCAAGGAGATTGACGGCGTCAAGTGCGAACCCGTCGAGCTGCTCACCATCAACGTTACCGAGGAGTATGCTTCTAAGATGATCGACATGGTGACCCGCCGCAAGGGCGACCTGCTCACGATGTCATCACAGGGCGACCGCTCACACATGGAGTTCCAGATTCCCTCGCGCGGTATCATAGGCCTGCGCAACAANGTGCTCACCGCGTCGGCCGGCGAGGCCATCATGGCCCACCGCTTCCTTGAGTATCAGCCTTGGAAGGGCGACATCGAGCGTCGCACCAACGGTTCGCTCATTGCTATGGAGGCCGGCACGGCATTCGCCTATGCCATCGACAAGCTCCAGGATCGCGGACGCTTCTTCATCTTCCCCCAGGAAGAGGTCTATGCCGGACAGGTGGTAGGCGAGAACGCCAAGGACAATGACATCGTGGTCAATGTCACCAAGTCAAAGAAACTCACCAACATGCGTGCGTCGGGCGCCGACGATAAGGCCCGCATCGTGCCCCCCGTCGTGTTCAGTCTTGAAGAGGCCCTCGAGTACATCAAGGAGGACGAGTATGTTGAGGTTACNCCCCACCACATTCGCCTGCGCAAGATTATCCTTGACGAGACCGAGCGCAAACGTGCTTCTCGTTGATTATGAACCGCTTGTTTGTTACCGTAATATTGTTGCTGCTTGCGTCTGTGACGCGGGCGGCAACTTCTTTTTTGACCGATTCGGTCAGCTCACACCAGTCGGTAGGTCTTGTGCTCAGTGGCGGCGGTGCCAAGGGTATAGCCCACATTGGTGTCATCAAGGCGCTTGAGGACAACGATATACCAATCGACTACATCGCCGGCACCTCGATGGGATCAATCGTCGGAGGCCTCTATGCCTCGGGTTACAGTCCCGACGAGATGCTCGACTTGCTGCTGTCGCGCGACTTCTCTTACTGGTCGACCGGGCGCATTGACGAGAACCTCGTCTACTATTTCGCCAAAGGCGAGCCCACTCCCGTCATGGCTACCTTCCCGATAGCCCGCAAGGACACTACGGTAACAAAATCACCTGCGAGTCTCATCTCGCCCCTGCCCATGAACTTCGCGTTCATGGATCTGTTCGCACCGTTTACGGCCGAGTGTGGCGGCGACTTCGACAACCTCTTTGTCCCGTTTCGCTGTGTCGCCTCCGACGTCAAGAACAAGCACAAGGTCGTCATGTCGCGCGGACAGCTCGGCGATGCCATACGCGCCTCGATGAGCTTCCCCGTAGTCTTTCAGCCTATCGAGGTCGATAGCGTCCTGCTCTATGACGGTGGCATATACGACAATTTTCCCGTTGATGTCATGCGCTCCGAGTTCGCCCCCGACATCATGATCGGTGTCGACGTACACAGCACCACCGACCCCGCCAATGCGCGCGACCTCGTCAACCAGATTGAGGAGATGGTCATTCAGAACAACGACTACGACCTGCCGGCCGACGAGGGTATCAAGATACGCATCAACCTCGACCGCTTCTCGCTGCTCGATTTCCCGGCCGCCCGTCAGATTTATGACATCGGCTACGACCACGCTATGGCAATGATCGACTCTATCAAGGGACGCATCGTCAGTCGTGACCCACTCGAGGCACGCACACTGCGCCGCCGGGTGTTCAAATCGGCCACTCCATACCTGCGGTTTGACCAAATTGACGTGAGCGGTGGTACTCCGGCCGAAAATCACTACATAGATTACCTGTTCACACACAATGACCATGACACTATCGACGTCGCCTCGGCGCGTCTCTCCTACTATCATGCCATCACGTCGGGCAAACTCAAGGATTTGTTCCCAACGGCTGTATATAATGACACCACGGGGCTGTTCAGGCTCAATCTGCAGGCCAACGTGCGCAACAACTTCACCGTCGGCATAGGCGGCTANATCACGTCGTCGTCCAACAGTATGGTATTCGTCACCGGTCGTTACACCTCGATGTCGCTCAAGACAATGGACGCCGCCATTGACGGCTGGATAGGCCAGAGCTACATGGCNGCNGCCATCAACACCCGTCTTGTGTTGCCGTCTCACAACCCCACGGCGCTGTCACTGCAAGGTGTCATTTCAAGGCGCAAATANTTCGAGAGCGACAAGCTGTTCTTTGATGCCGCCGTGCCCACATTCATAACCCGCACCGAGGGCTTCGGCCGATTGCGTTACAGCCTGGCNGCCGGTCGCAGCGCCATCGCCTCGATCGATGCCGGCGGCGGTACGATGCTCAACCGCTTCTACCGCAACGACGCCTTCAACTTTGAACACCCCGAGCGCGATTACACCCGCATCAACATCGCCCAGGCGCGTCTGCTGTTCGAGTCATCGACCCTCGACAATCTCACCGCGCCCACCAACGGCTTCTATAGCAATGTTGTCGGGGCATACAACAGAGGTCGCTATCACTACAATTCGGGCATACGCACCTATGCCGATGATAACCGCGGCATCAGCTGGGTTGAGGCCCACGCCAACGTCAAAGGCTATGCGCGCCTGTCGCGGCACTTCAGCCTCGGCGGCGAACTCGACGCGCTGTACAGCAACCGCGGCTGTCTCGACAACTATAATGCCACGATNGTCAACGCCCCGGCCTTCACACCCACACCGGCAGCCGACAATAGCTTCAACCCNGCTTTCAGGGCCAACTCGTTCATAGCGCTTGGCGCCGTACCCGTGTGGATAATCAATGATAATTTACAAGTACGAGGCAACTTCCACCTCTTTCAGCCCGTCCGTCGCATACTGCTCGACCCGACCGAGGGCACGGCTTACTATGGCCGCTATTTCAGCAAACGCTTTGCCTATTGCGAGCTGTCGGCCGCCTACACCCTGCCATTCGCCACAGTCAGCGTCTACGGTAATTATCAGAGCTACCCGGCCCGCAACTGGAATGTCGGCGTCTCATTCGGCCTCTACTTCCTCGCCCCCCGCCTCTGATTAGACTTACACGAAGCAGATAACCAGCANCTGGGCTATCACAACGCGGGCAAACATTGACAGCGGATAGGTCGTGGCGTAAGCTACCGACGCGTCATCATTGTGCAGTGTGTCGTTGGTGTATGACAGCGCCATNGGGTTGGCCATCGCGCCNCTCACCATGCCGGCTGCNGTCGCGAAGTCAAGCTTCCACCACCTCATTGACACGACCGTCATAATCAGCGACGGCACNATGGTAATCNGGAAACCGGTTNCAATCCACAGCAGGCCGTCGGCACGCATTATCGTGTCAAGGAATTTTGCACCCGATTCGAGGCCCAGACATGCCAGGAACAGCGACAGGCCTATGCCGCGCAACATCAGGTTGGCGCTGCGGGTCGTGTAGGTCACCATGTGGAACTGAGGGCCGAACCGGCCTATCAGTATGCCTACAACAATCGGGCCACCTGCCAGGCCTAACTTGATGGGCACCGATATGCCCGGAATGTTGATAGGTATCGAGCCAACAATCAGTGACAGCACCAGGCCTATGAATATGGCGGCCAGGTTAGGGTCTTTGAGGTCTGACACCGAGTTGCCCACGAGGCCTTCCACGCGGTTCACTGCATCGGTCTCGCCGACGATTGTCAGCCTGTCGCCCAGTTGCAGTATCAGGCTCGGGGTCGCAAGCAGCCTGACGCCCGAACGTGTNACGCGCGATATATTGATACCGTAGTGGTTGCGCAGTTTCAGCGANCCCAGGCGGCGTCCGTTGAGAGCCGGTTTGCTTACAGTGATNGTTCGTGAAATCAGATTTTTGTCGACATTGTCCCAGTCGATGTTGGGGCGGTTCCAGTCGGTGTCNGTCATNTCNCCGAACAGCACGGTCAGTTTCGGCAGGTCGCCGTCNTTGGTTATGGCCAGCACACGGTCGCCGGCCTCGAGTTTGTCCTCGGGCCCCGGTATCGACACCTGGTCGCCGTGCCACTTGCGCGAGATTACAAACTCGGCANTCACCAGGTCNTGNGCCTGACCTAATGTCAGACCAGCGACTGCCGGATTGGTCACCTTGAACTCGGCTACATACGTGTGATCAACTTCGCCCTGTGAGCGCGACACCATATCCTCCTTTCGGGCAAAAAATTTCTTAACTACAACAAATGCCAGTATGACACCGACCACACCGAGCGGATAGGTCACCGCACAGCTCAGTGCCGCGCCGTCGGCCTCGATGCCCAGCTGGTTCAGTGCCTGTTGGGCTGCACCTAATGATGGTGTGTTGGTGGTCGCACCGCTTATGATACCGACCATGTCTGACATTCTGATGCCGAACCCGTAGCTCAGGCCTATCGCCAGACCCGTGCCCAGAAGCACCAGTCCAAGGCCCATGATATTGAGCCTCAGGCCACCAGTGCGGAACGAGCTGAAAAATCCCGGCCCTACTTTCAGACCCAATTCATAGATAAAGAGCATCAGACCGAAGTCCTCGGCATACTTCAGCATATTCGAGTCGATGGCGAGGCCGATATGGCCCGCCAGGATACCGGTAAAAAATACGAACGTGACACCTAACGAGATGCCACAGACCTTGATTTTGCCCAGGCCCAGACCTATTGCAATAATCACCGATATCACACACACCGCCTGCAGCGGTGATTGTTCCCAAAAGAGGCTTTCAAACCAATTCATGTTGCAAAATTACTCAAAAAAACAACGCCATGTTAAATTACCCTTAAAAATTTGAATCGGTTTACCATAAATTACTATCTTTGCACCAACCTGACATACCCCTTAGACCTTTATGAAACATTTAATAATCACGCTGATACTCTCAGCTACACTAACGCCCAACATCATGGCACAACAAAAAATTGTTCAGACAGCCGGACGCGACGCTCTCGGCGATTTCGCACCCGAATTTGCACATCTCAACGACGACATTCTATTTGGCGAGGTGTGGAGCCGCAACGACCTCCTCTCGCTGCGCGACCGCAGCCTCGTCACCATCACCTCGCTCATCAGCCAGGGCATCACCGACAGCTCACTGCGCTACCATCTTGAGGAGGCCCGCCGCAATGGCATCACCCGCACCGAGGCCGCCGAGATTATCACCCACATAGCTTTCTATGCCGGCTGGCCCAAGGCATGGGCTGCATTTCGTCTCGCCAAGGAAGTGTGGGCCGACGACGTCACCGGCGACGATGCCCGTGCAGCCTTCCAGCGCCAGATGATATTCCCCATCGGCGAGCCCAACACAGGCTACGCTCAGTATTTCACCGGCAACAGCTATCTCGCACCCGTCTCGACCGATCAGATAGCCTTCTTCAACGTCACGTTTGAGCCCCGTTGCCGCAACAATTGGCACATACACCGCGCCACCACCGGCGGCGGACAGATGCTCGTAGGCGTTGCCGGCCGAGGCTGGTATCAGGAAGAAGGCAAGCCCGCAGTTGAGATATTGCCCGGCACTGTCATTCATATCCCCGCCAACGTAAAGCACTGGCACGGTGCCGCCGCCGACAGCTGGTTTGCCCACCTCGCATTCGAAATTCCGGGCACCGACAGCGCCAACATCTGGCTTGACCCCGTCACCGACGCCCAATACGACCCCCTCCCCTAATCATCACCCCCCCCTAAAATACATTGCGCGCAGACTCGAAATCGCATCGTTCGAGCCTGCGCGCAACCTATATCATCTGATAGCTGCTCAGAGTTCCTCAAGCAGCATCTCATACAACGCTACCGGGCCATAGTGCCACAATTTGCTGTCTTCCCTTTCAAGTTTACGATAGGTAGCTGAATTATATATACGTTTTAGAGCCTCAGATATTGTGACTCCAAAATTCTCGGCATACATTACAGCCATACGGCTCACTTTCCCTGGCAGTATAAGATATAAGTTCTCCTGTGTTATTATGTCGAGGCTACCGTGGTATAATTCAATCATGCCGAGTGTCTTTTTATTACCTCATCTATCTCTTCTAAAATCCATCGGGGACTTTGTGTGTGCAGTACGTCAAAGTTTTCTGCGAGATAGTCATGAAGGTCGTTTTTCATAAAAATATTGTTAGCGGATATTCCCGTTAACGAATGCGACTTTTTGTACATTTCTATACAAAATGCAATGAAATATGCTATATTGTCAGTTCTATTCCTTTCCATAACATTAGCAAAGTTATGAATTATTTGTGAATTACAATGTTATGCCTGACTTTTTTATCTATCAAGTTGGTTGTTAACGGGAGCGCCCCGCGGGGAGCAGGTGACTCCGGGCGGGGCGCTATGTGGGATACATGGGCCGGCGGCTGTCAGATGCCGCTACGTTGGCCTGTGTGATTACTGTATGCCGAGCTTGGCCTTGACGAGGGGAGTGACGTCAACAACGTCGGTGCTCTCGTAGATGGCTGCGCCTACAGGGAATATCATGGTGAAGCCGTTCTCGGCACCAACCTGCTTGATGGCGTTGATCATCTTCTCCTGAATGGGCTGCATCAGCTGTGCGTTCTGGTTCTCGAGATCCTGCTGTGCGGTGGCACGGAACTGCTGTGCGCGCTCGTCCATCTCCTGGATTTCCTGAATGCGACGGTCTTTGATCGACTGGGGAGTGTTGGGATCCTGTGACAGCTGCTGGAACTCGGCCATCTTCTTGTTCATCTCGTCCTGCAGGGTCTTGTACTCTGACTGGTATTTGGCGCTGGCCTCCTGAATCTGAGTGTTAGCCTGTGCATACTCGGGCATGCCAGTGATGATGGGCTCAACGTCTACAGTACCAAATTTAGCCTGTGCGCTCACGAGGGCGGGAATTGCCACACAAATGGCAAGAAGGAATTTCTTAATCATGATCTTTAGTTCTATTTTTTTTGGTTATTTATTTCTATTTATAGTTGCAAAGGTAGTTTTTTTAGTTGGAATATCCTAACTTGGCGAGTACCTCGTTCGATATATCTATGCGTGGCGACGCAAACACTATGTCAGACGAGCTCGCGCGATCCATAATCATCTGATAGCCTCGCTCTTCGGCCACCTTCTTGATGGCGTTGTAGACGTCGTCCTGTACGGGCTTCAGCAGCGACTGGCGTTTCTTGTCGAGTTCACCGTCGGGGCCGAAGTATTTGTAGCGCAGTTCGGTCGCGGTTTTCTCCTTGTCAACCACTTCCTGCTCGCGGGCCTTGGCCTGTTCGGCTGTCAGGAACACCTTGTCCTGCAGATACTTCTGGTATAGCTCAGACGCCTCGTTGTTCACCACCTCGATTTCGCGCTGATAGCGTTGTGACAGCTGGTTAAGCTGCTCATTGGCCATCTCGTATGACGGGATATTTTTCATGATATACTCCATGTCGACGAGGGCAAACTTCTGAGCGGCCGCGCCTATCGTGGCTGCTATCGCCACTACGAGTGTTAATAATATCTTCTTCATTTTGGTTAAGACTTTTAATAAGGTTCGGTTATCTTTCAATATCTGAATGTTTTTTGAACATCTCCTTATATATTAGACAACCGAGGTTGAAAAAGGTTTAGAATTCCTGTCCGAGAATGAAGTGGAAGTGGCTGCCACCCTTGATGCCATAGACCGTGTCAAAGCCGTAGGCCCAGTCGATACCCATCATGCCNACCATNGGCAGGAAGATGCGCACACCCACACCGGCGCTGCGTTTGAGGTCGAAGGGNGAGAANTCNTTGACCGATGTCCACGCGTTACCGCCCTCGACGAACGCCAGGCCATAGATGGTGGTCGACGTCTGGAGCATGAACGGGAAGTGGAGCTCGGCGCCNAGACGGGTGTAGGCATAGCCTTCACGGCCCCACGGGGTGAGGGCACCGTTCTCATAACCGCGCAGGGCGATNGTCTCGGTAGCGTAGGTGTATGAGCCCGACATACCGTCACCGCCGACATAGAATGTCTCGAACGGCGATTTCAGATACTTGTTGTANCTGCCTAACAGGCCGAAGTCGGCGCGGGTCATGAGCACCAGCGTGTAGGTCTCNGCATTGTTGAGCGGGGTGTATGTGCGCGATTTGAAGCGCAGTTTCCAGTATTCAATCCANTTGTAAAGTTGTTTTTTAGACTCGACGGTGTTCTCCTCGCTGAGTTTCTTCCAGTTCTTCTTGCCGAAGANTGATGCCGGCGGTGTGAGCGAGAAGTTGATTGAGAACGACGAGCCGCGACGGGTGTACAGCGGNTTGTCGATNGACGTGCGGGCCAGTGTCAGACCCAGCACGAGGGCGTTCGANGTNCCGTTGTTCATATAGTACAGGTAGTCCCAGTTCTTGAGGTAGTACCAGTTGTAAGACAGCTCGGTTGTGAGCGTGAAGTAGTCGTCGGGCCAGCTCAGNCGCTTACCCAGACCCAGTGTGATGCCGGCNAGCTGCAGCAGCTTGTTGGGGTCGTAGGCGTTCTCGTATGAGTTCTGGTAGTAGTCGTTNTAGTAGTTCGAGCCATATCCGTAGCCATAGCCATAACCGCCATACATGTAGGGGTTATAGTAGTTGCTCGAGTAGTATGACGAGTTGATACCTGTCTGACGCGAGTAGTAGGCCGAAACCTGCAGCGAGTTGGGGCGCTTGCCGCCGAACCACGGGTCGAGGAACGACACCGAGTAGGCCTGATAGTANCGNGCGTTGGTCTGGGCGCTGATGGTGAATGTCTGACCCTCGCCCTGAGGCAGCAGGCCNTTGTANGAGCTGGGGTTGAACAGGTTCTTNATCGAGAAGTTGGTGAANTTCAGTGCCAGTTTACCTATCACACCGGTCTGACCCCAACCCATCGAGAACTCAATCTGGTCGTTGGCTTTCGATTCGAGGTTNAACANNATGTCGACCGTNCCGTTCTCGGCGTTAGGCTGCGGGTCGATGCCGATGGTCTCGGGGTTGAAGTGACCCATCTGGGCNATNTCACGNTATGAACGCATCAGGTCGCTCTTGCTGAACAGTTCGCCCGGGCGAACGCGCAGCTCACGGCGTATAACCTTNTCATACAGGCGGTCGTTACCGTTNATGACAACCTTGTTGATGCGGGCCTGCGGGCCCTCCATCATGCGCATCTCCAGCTCGACCGAGTCGCCCTTNACGTTACGCTCNATNGGNACNACGTTGTAGAACAGGTAGCCGTTGTCCATNTAGTAGTTGGCCACGGCGTCGTCGTCGGTCGTCAGACGCTTNTCNAGCAGTTTCTGGTTGTAGACCTCGCCNGGCTGTATGCCCAGTATCTCCTGCAGGCGGTCGGTNGGATANATGGTGTTACCCACCCAGTCGATGCCGCTGATGTAGTATTTCTGACCCTCTTCGACGGTGATGTACACGTCGACNTTCTTNTCGTCGTAGGGTACCACGCTGTCGGCCACGATTTTGGCGTCACGATAGCCCTTCTCGTTATACTTGTCGAGTATGCGGGTGAGGTCGTCGCGGTAGTCGCTCTGCACGAACTTCTTCTGGCGGAACAGGTTGAGCAGCTTGCCCTTCTCGTTGGTCTTCTTCATGACNCGCTGCAGGGCGTTGTCGCTCATCACCTCGTTGCCGTCGATATAGATTTTGTGTACTTTCACCTTGTCGTGCTTGTCGACGTTGATATTGACAATCACCTGNTTCTTGGCCGACAGGTCGTCCTCGAGGGTGATGTTCACGTCGGCGTTGCCGAAGCCCTTGTCGCCATAGTATTTCTTGACGATGGCGGTCGCGCGGTTTATGATGTTCTGGTTGATGTTGCTACCNTTCATCAGTTGCAGCATCTTTTGAATATCGTCGCGTTCACCCTTTTTCATGCCGAAGTATTTTACCTCCGAGATGCGGGGCTGGGGNCGCACTGCNATCTCGAGCCACACTTTACCGTCGGCAATCTTCTCGACCTTGATCTGGGCCTGTGCGAACAGGCTCTGCTTCATCAGGCGGCGCACGGCCTGGTTGATGTCATTGCCGGGTATGTCTATGCGTTGTCCCACCTTCAGGCCCGTGTAGCCTATGACTATGAAGTCGTCATAGTTGTCAGCGCCCGTGACGGTGATACCTGCCAGNTCATAGTTGCGCGGTATGCCGTTGAATATCACCGCCGGATTGTAGACGGTGTCGGTGACGGCCTGTGCAGTTGCTGTTAACGAGCTTGCTATAAGTGAGATGATGAGTAATATCTTAAAACGCATGATAAATATATGTGGGGTAATTGATTCGGTTTTGTTTGTTTATGGGGTGATGAATGGTCAGTCGGTCGGGGGTGGGGTCATCGGTCGTCGTGGGGCGTGTTGTCCAGCTGTTGTATCTGCTGGCTCGTCATGCCATATCGGCGCTCGCTGCCGCCAAACCGTCTCAGCGCGCCGCGATACTCATCGGGCGAGTAGTCGGGCCAGAACGTGTCGGTGAAACTCAGCTCGCTGTATGCGATTTGCCACAGCAGGTAGTTGCTCACGCGGCAGTCGCCGCCGGTGCGTATCAGCAGGTCGGGATCGGGCATTGCGGCCGTCGTCAGGTTGTCGGCCACCGTGGCGTCGGTTATCGACGCGGGGTCAATCTCACCCTTGGCCGCCATCTCGGCTATGCGGCGGGCGGCGCGGGTTATCTCCCAGCGGGCCGAGTAGCTCAGTGCCAGGCACAGAGTCAGGCCGTCACAGTGGGCCGTGGCGGCAAAACAGCCCTCGAGGCGGCGGCGCGGCTCGGCGGGCAGACGGTCTATGTCGCCTATCATCGTCAGGCGCACGTTATTCTTTATCAGGTCGGGTGTCTCACGCTCTATGGCTATGCTTATAAGCTCCATCAGGGCGTCGACCTCCTCGACGGGACGGTTCCAGTTCTCGGTCGAGAATGTGTACAGCGTCAGGTACTCGATGCCCAGACGCGAACTCTCTTCGGTGATGCGGCGCACGGTGTTCACACCCTCCACGTGTCCGCGGTGGCGTGGCATGTCGTGCGACAGAGCCCAGCGGCCGTTGCCGTCCATGATTATGGCTACATGGCGGGGCAGACGTGCGGGGTCTATATCGTGGTCTATGCAGTATTGTCTTGTGCTGTCAGTCATAATAGTGGCATGTTGGGCATCTGAGGCCGAATTCATAACTGATTGTGAGCGCCAACTGTGAGTACCAGTCGGTGTTCTTCATGAACGAGCTCTTGATTTGATACAGGTCGGCTATCTCGCCGTCTATGTGGTCGCCGAACGCCTTGGTCATCGTGAATTCAAGGCCTATGTTGACGCGTTCTTTCAGTTTGTACTTGACACCCAGCGACATCGGTATCGTGAAGGCTACGTGGCTCGAGCCCTCACAACTCGCCATGAGCACGCCAACGCCTACCGACATGTAGGGCGTCCAGCGGCGCAGTTTCTTGTAGCTCTCGCCCTGTCCGAAGGCAAAGAAGTTGACCTCGGCGCGCTCGCTCAGGTCAATCACCGTCGACTTGAAGCTGTACTCGATGTCGCCCGGCAGCGCCGAGCCCAGTTGGCCCGAGTCGGCCGACAAGCCGGCGTAGCCCAGATTGGTGACCAGCGCCCAGCGCGTGTCAAAACGGTAGCGGAACGACAGGTCGGCCGCCAGCCCCGGGCTCTTGAACGGGTTTGAGTTGTTCAGATCGCCGATGTATCCGCTCATGCCCAGCCCCGCGCCTATGTCAAACCGGTAGCTCTCTTCCTGGGCCACCGTGCGTGACGGGGCCAAGAGAGCCACGAGGCTGACAATGACAGTCAGTGTGAGTGAGCTTATCGATTTCATCGGGTGTCAGTGTCTTGAGTGTGATGGGTTACTGCAGTGGCTTGAATTTGAGCCTGTTGATGGCGCCGCGATACACGTTGGTGTTCAGTGCCATGCGCGAGTCAATGCCGCCGTAAACATAGATGTAGGGGGTGTCCCACTCGGTGATGGGGCGCACGGCGCGCGACTCGTTGGTGACCGTCGTGCCTATGATGACGTTGGCGTTGTAGAGCGACGGTATTGCGGCCGGCAGCTGCATGGTCTGCGGCGCCTCGGCCCAGTTGAAGCCCAGGTCATAGCTTATGTAGACCTCGCGCGACAGGCTGTTGTCCGACTTCAGTCCGCCCATAGCCACGAGCACCGATTTGGTGCTTGCAACCCAGGTGTTTGTGTCGGTCTTGCAGCAGTAGTATGGGAACACCGATATGCCCTCGGCATTCATCGGCGTGTTGTCGGCTATACATGCCCACGCGGTGCCGTCGTATGCCCATGCGGTCGGGGTGGTCTTGCCGTCCGATGCGCGACCGCCTACTGTGATAATCTGAGCCTTGGGGCTCCACTGTGTCACGTAGCGTATCGACGCGCTGTTGCCGCTCAGCGGGAAACCGGGCTCGACGTCCGATGTCGGGCCGGCGGGGTAGGTGACGTGGGTGAGTTTGCCGTTGACGTTGGCTATGCCCAGCAGTATGTCACCATAGGGGGCTGTGATCGAGCGCCACACCGTGTTGCACGATGTCCAGTTCAGACCGTCGGTCGAGGTGTACATGTTGCCGTTCTGGTCGAGTATGTACAGGCTTGANTCAGTGNCCGTAAGNGTTGCTAACTGAGGCTGGAANGGGAATGTGAACGACACGGGGGTCGAGGGGGNCAGAGGCTCGTCGGCTATGTTGAGCGATGCTGTCGCAAGACCGTTGGTNGTGAATGTGTACACCTTGTCGTTGAACATCACGGTGCGTGCCACCTTGACGTTTGACAGTGACGACGGCAGNTTGGCCGGATTGTCAAGGTTCCANGTCAGCGAGTCGGCCACCACGTTGTGGACGTTGACATTAATATAATAGTCTCGGGTCGCCACCTTGTCATACGACACCAGGTGTAGNTTGACGGCACCCAGAGAGAAGTCAATNGAGTCGTTAGGATTGGTCAGGTAGTCGACAATCGAGTCGCTTTTGCCCGTGCGCGGNTAGTGCAGTTCGACAGTCGAGCAGGCNTCGGTCGATATGTTCACCAACAGGCGGTCAACCTTTGTGCCATAGGGCAGTGAGTCGGCGTTGAATATGCGGCCCGAATTGAGGTCGATCGAGAAAAATACCGAGTCGAGATTGTTGAGTATCTTTGAGTTAGCCTGAAGCGAGAATGCCGTCACCTGAGTGCTGGCATAGTCGNCCGATGCGTCATAACCGTCGGCGTCGTCGTTACAGGCAACAGTGGTGCCCAACAGTGTGGCTGCTACCAAGTATAATCCTATTCTATTTAACATGTCGATTTTTAAGATTGTTGTAANGTTTTAGTCGGTCGTCGAGGCGCCGGTCGATGGTACCTCTAACAAACTGCAAAGTTACAAGATTTTGTTTATTCAGCCTACAAATTTATAATTAAAGTGCCGAATAGTTCACNNGCTCATTGTTTATTAATACAAATATTGTGATTTTTATAGGTTTTTAACTCTATACCCCCTATCTCTTAACGGTGAAACCGGTGGTCGGTGTGGTAAATTTGCGCGGTTTTGCTCCCGTCNTGTTGTATCTTTGCAAACAATCAANACCCTNTGCTATGAAAATCATCTTATCCGAAAAACAACTTGACAGCCTCTTGGCCGAGTCGCCCGAGAATATGGCCCGCGTGCTCTCGGCCTGCAAGAAGCTCTCGACCCTCGACGACGCCCAGCTGGAGTGCTATTATCCCAAGGCCGACGACCCTGCNGTGCTNCACGACATNGTCGCCGACGTTAAGAAGCGCGCCGAGCGTTCGCGNCGTCGCCGCGAGCGTTACTATCTGCGCAAACAGCTTCAGCTCAAGCAGGAACAGGCCAATGCCAACCGTGTCATCGACGTCATCTCTCCNTCACACACCCACGACGACCTGATGCAGGCGGCCAAACGTTTCTGNTACGACCTGCGCATGGCTATCGCCGAGACCTATCCCGACCCGCGCAGGCTCTCGGTCTACTATCGTTACCTTGTGTCCAATTTTGCCTATATCGTGAGGTTTGAGCAGCGCATNACGGCCCGTATGCGCTCCTACGGCATCAAGCGCACGCTGCTCGACCGCTTCCCCGACGAGTTGTCTGACCTCTATATCAACCCCCATTACGACCTGTCACGNCCCTGTTATGTAGGGTAAAAAAATCCCCGGGCCAAGTAACCTTTCAGCAGGCNCTCACCCCGGGGAATTNTATAGTGCATTGATGCTATCTCATCGCTTCGACCTCGTCNGTAGTCAGCGGAATGCGTTTGCCCANACGGCGTTTGCCATCGGGGGTGATGAGGTAGTTCTCCTCGTTGCGCACACCGCCCGCATCGCGCCAGCGGTTCACCTCNTCATAGTTGATGAANTCCTTGTGCAGNCCCTGCGAGCTCCACAGGTCTATCAGCTCGGGAATGAAGTAGACGCCCGGCTCGATGGTGAGNACAAATCCGGGNTCGAGCTCGCGTGCCAGTCTCAGCGACTTGCGGCCGAACTGNGTGCTCTTGGGTTTGCCTCCATAGCCTACCCACACCTCGCCCAGATTTTCCATGTCGTGGTCGTCCATACCCATCATGTGGCCAAGGCCTGTGGGGTAGAACAGCGCGTGAGCACCGGCGGCNACAGCCTCATACGGGTCGCCCTTCATCAGTCCGAGCGCCTTGAGGCCCTCGACAGTGGTGCGGGCCGACAGGTCATACACGTCCTCAAACCTTATGCCGGGTTTCAGNGCGTCGACCGATGCCTGGTGGGCGGCCACCTGTATGTCGTAGATAGCCTTCTGGCGAGCGGTGAAACGCTTGTCGGCCGGAATGGTCGATGACATGTCGCCACAGTAGTAGCTGTCGGCCAGTTCGGCACCGGCATCGAGCAGGAACATGTCGCCGGGCTTGATGGTGTGGGAGTGTATGAAGTTGTGCAGCGTCTGGCCGTTGATGGTGGCGATGGTGGGGAACGACGTGTAGCAGTCGTTGGCCATGGCGATAGCCTCGACGGCGGCGAGCACTTCATATTCTTTCATGCCGGGACGCACGATGCGCATAGCCTCGAGGTGCATGTCCGACGTGACGTCGCACGCTTTCTCTATGAGGGCTACCTCGTCGGGCGTCTTGTGATTGCGCATGTCGACGACGGCCTTGATGAACTCGACCGANGGTTGTTCGGCACCGGGCTTGATGTCGAGCAGGTCGAGCAGGTCAAGGCGGTGACGGTTGCGGTAGGGCGGCAGGTAGTGTATGGTGCGGCCCTGTGAGCGTGCCTTGTCCAGATACTCGCGCAGGGCGGCCGACGGCATTGTCTCGGTGACACCCACGGCAGCGGCCTTCTCGTGAATGGTGGGCTGGTTGCCCATCCACACGATGTAGTCGATGGTGAGTTCGTCGCCGAATATTATCTCACGGTCATTGTCGATGTCGATGATGGCGTTCAGACCCGCGTAGGGCTGGTCGAAGTAGTACATGAACGTCGAGTCCTGGCGGAAACGGTAGCCGTTGTCGGCAAAGTTGCACGGCGCGTCCTGATTGCCCAGGAATAGCAGAATGCCCGACCCGACAGTCTCTTTCAGCTGCCGGCGTCGGTCANTGTATGTCTGGCGTGAAAACATCGGGCCTCNGCTTATTTGTTGGCGTCGATGTGGGCGGTCACAGCCTTACCGTTGCCGGCGATGGTGAGGGCGGCACGCTCGGCGGGCACGAGAATGGTCTCGCCGGGTTGCAGCATGGTGACGCTGTTGTCACAGTCAACCTCGATGTTGCCCTCGGTGCAGGTTACGATCACGAAGCTGCCGTCGGCATAGTCAACGTTGACGGGCTGGGGCACTGTGAGCAGGCGCACGTCAAAGTAGGCACACTTGGCCAGCTGTGACATGCCCTCGGCGAGCGGGGTGGCTACCGACTTGTAGTCGGGATAGAGTGTATAGTCGATGGCGTCGGCGGCGAGCTCGGTGTGCAGCTGGCGCGGATTGCCGTTGGCGTCGCGACGGTCGTAGTCATAGATGCGGTAGGTGATGTCGCTCGTCTGCTGTATCTCAAGCAGCAGGTTACCGGCTCCGATGGCGTGTACACGGCCGGCGGGCAGGAAGAACACGTCGCCGGGGTGTGAGTCGTGGGCGGTGATGTCGTTCATGATGGTCTTGTTCTCAACGTCACGGCGGTAGGTCTCGGGGTCAAGCTGCTTTGACAGGCCTGCATATATCTTGGCATCGGGCTCGGTGGCGAGTATGTACCACATCTCGGTCTTGCCGGCACAGCCGTGGCGCTCGTTGGCGAGCTTGTCGTCGGGGTGTACCTGTACCGAGAGGTCGCGGCGGGCGTCGATAATCTTGACGAGCAGCGGGAACTCGTTGCCGTAACGCGCAAACACGTCGGCGCCCACCAGGCGTGCGCCATACTTGTCGATGAGCTGTGACAGGGTGAGGCCTTTGTCGGGGCCTTCCGATACCGAGGTCTCGTTACCGGGTACGCCCGATATCTCCCAGCTCTCGCCTATGTCGGTGAGGTCGGTTTCTATGTTTTTGAGAGCTGCGATGCGTTCGCCGCCCCATATTACGCTTTTAAGGTAGGGGGTGAATTTAAACGGTGTCATGATGATGGTTTTGATTATAGGGGTTAATGTTATTGTTTCTTGAAGTGATAGTATATGGTGCCTGTGCCGCCCGTCGTGGTGCCGGGTCGGGCCGAGAAGCGCGACTTCATGGCTGCCTGGCGGCAGGCTGCGACGGCCTGGCGGTCGTTCTTGATGGCGCCGTTGCTGCGTGTGGGCTGAAACTCGGCGGNCATCGTATGCGGCCCGATGCGTCGACCGTGACGCTGATGGCTATGGTGCCGGTGGCGCTGAAGGTGCCGGGNGTCGGGAAGCCNTCGCTCGAGAAGCCGTCGAGGCCTATTATCTCGGCGTTGACGTCGCGTGTNGGTGACACGGTGG
>JAAVCJ010000018.1:0-6914 GCA_014802385.1 Bacteroides sp. | reverse complement strand
GCTGTACCGCCGTCGCCCTCGGTCTCGCTGACGTTGNTGGTGGCGAACTTCACCCGGCGGGCTATCTCGTCGCGACGCTGCTGTTTGATGACCTCGGGGTCGGGTGCAGGTGCCGGTGCTGCCTCGTGTGAGGCTCCCTGTGACAGCTGNGGCTCGACCACGGGTTCGGGCACGGGTTGAGGCTCGGTGTATGAGCCGCCGGCCACGAGGTCGACAACCTCCTCGAACGTTATCTCGCTCTCGGGTTCGNGGTCAATTCTGACNGTCTGNTCGCTCGGGGTGNGCAGCATGGCGGTGAGGCACACNATGAGCAGCACGGCATGAAACGTGACGGTGGCGGTGGCCGCCAGGGCGCGGTCACGGTTGTCGCGGTTTATGCTGNTATGTTGCCTGNNGGTGTGCACTGTGTCGTGGNGGTAGGGGGTTATTTGAGGTNCTTNCTCACCGANGATGTAGGCACGGGGGTCGTGGCGAGCACGATGCGTATGCCGGTCTCGGCGCCGGCGTTGAGCACGTCGACGATGTTGCCGTAGGGCACCGTCTCGTCGGCNTAGAGGGCTACCGACAGCTGGGTGTCGGCCGGTGCGTCGGCGGCNCGGGTCTTGAGCCATGTTGTCAGGGCGTCGGGGTCGAGCGGAGCCGGGTTGTCGTCGCCGGTGGCTACGTACAGGGTGAGCGTGTTGTCTATGTACAGGCGCACNGCCGGCTTGATGGCCGTCTGGCGCGTGCTCTGGGGCAGGTTGACGTCGAGAGCCGTCGGGAACACGAAGGTCGATGTGACCATGAAGAAGATGAGCAGCAGGAAGATGACGTCGGTCATCGACGCCATCGAGAAGGTTGCCATCATCGTGTTTGTGCGTTTCAGTGCCATCACGCGGGCTCGTTAAGCAGGTCCATGAACTCCATTGTCTTGGCTTCGAGGCCTGTCATGACGCGGTTTATGCGGGCCACGAGGTAGTTGTAGGCAAACAGCGCTATGACACCNACTATAAGGCCNGCCACGGTGGTGACCAGGGCGGTGTAGATGCCGTCGGCAAACTGNGATATGCCGGCCGAGTTGCCGGCCGAGGCTATCTGGAAGAAGGCCTGCACCATGCCTATCACGGTNCCCAGGAAGCCGAGCATCGGGGCGCCGGCGGCTGTNGTGGCGAGCCANGGCAGGCCGCGCTCGAGGCGTGAGACCTCGATGTTGCCGGTGTTCTCGATGGCTGTCATCACNTCGTTCATGGGGCGGCCTATGCGGCTGATGCCTTTCTCGATGAGGCGGGCATACGGGGTGTCGGTCGAGCGGCACAGGTTGCGTGCGCTGTCAAAGTTNCCCGAGTGTATGTAGTCGCGTATGCGCTGCATGAACGAGGCGTCCTCGGCCGAGGCGCGGTGTATGGCGATGGCTCGCTCCACCAGTATGTANATGCTCACGAGCGAGAGCACGGCGAGCGGTATCATGAGCCAGCCGCCCTGCAGACACAGGTTCCAGACGCTGAGTTCGGGAGCCGGCACAGGGGCTGCCTGTGATGCTGTGGCTGCTATCGAGTCGGTGATGTTGTCAATTTGTATCATTGGGGTAGGGGGTTAGTTGGGTGGGGTAGGGTTGTCAGCACACTCTCAGGCACTCTTTGTAGCGCTTGATGGTCTCGGCCAGTCCGAGATAGAGNGCGTCACACACCAGCGCGTGGCCTATGGACACCTCGTCGAGATAGGGCACGCGGGCGTGGAAAAACTCGAGGTTGATGAGGCTGAGGTCGTGGCCGGCNTTGACACCGAGGCCCAGGCTGTGGGCTACNCGTGAGGCTTCGACGTAGGGGGCGACGGCCTTCTCGGGGCTGGAGGGGAACAGGTCGGCGTAGGGTTTGGTGTACAGCTCGACACGGTCGGCGCCGACGGCGGCNGCNGCCTCGATTTGGCNGGCGTCAGGGTCGACGAAGATTGATGCGCGTATGCCGGCCTGCTTCAGNCGGNTCACGATGTCGCGNAGGAAGTCNGCGTTGTCAGTCACGTTCCAGCCGGCGCTCGAGGTGACGGCATCGGGGGCNTCNGGCACCAGNGTCACCTGTTCGGGCTTGACGTNGAGCACCAGTTGCATGAACTCGGGTGCGGGGTAGCCCTCGATGTTGAACTCGGTGCGCACCACCGGGCGCAGGTCGTAGACGTCGGCNCGGCGTATGTGGCGNTCGTCGGGGCGNGGGTGTACGGTGATGCCGTTGGCGCCCATGCGCTCACAGTCCTTGGCCACCTTGACGACGTCGGGTACNTTCTCGCCGCGCGCATTGCGCAGTGTCGCTATTTTATTGATATTTACGCTTAGATTTGTTGACATTTCTTTGAGGTTTTTGGGTCGGTTACAATAGTTTGTTGTGAGCCTGCGACTCGTGTTTTATGTTTTATTTGTGGAACAAGCTCTAATTTTGTAACTTTGTAGTGCAAAAGTAGGAATTAAAAAGTAAATACTGAAATATATTTTGANTTTGAATCACAATTTAATTGAAACACTTGGGTCGCTCGATTCGGCTTCGGGTCACGACGCGCTCGCTATGCTCTATCCTCANCGCCNNGAGGGGTCTGAGATACTGCTGGGTGTACGCCCCGACGAGTATAGCGCCGCCACCATCGCACGGGCAGTTGAGGATTGTGATTCTCACCTGGTTAACCTCAGTGTGACATCGGCCCGCACTCCGTCNGGCAATCTTGTGGTGGCCCTGCGCACTGANGCNTCGAGNCCCGACTCGGTCGTGCGCTCGCTGGGTNGGTACGGTTATGAGGTACTCGAGGCTGTCGGCACCGCTGCGTCGGTCGACGANTCAGATGCCCGCGCCCGNGCCGCCGAGNTGCTCTATCTGCTCGACCTCTGATTTGACAATTTAAACTTTTTCCACCCACATACACTCTTTCAGCTATGACAATCGCAATCTATGGCAGCCGCCGCCAAGGCGAGTATCTGACACGCATAGCACGCCTGCTCGCTCTGCTCGACGAGCGCGGCGTCACGGTGATAATGCACTCCAAGCTCTACCGCCACCTGCGCTCTGAGGTGCCNGGCAANCTGCCCGTGTCGCGTGTCATAGGCGACGAGCCTTTTGAGGCCGATGTGGCGGTGAGTCTGGGCGGTGACGGCACGTTGCTGCGCACGGCTCGCTGGGTCGGCGACCGCGAGATACCGATNGCGGGCGTCAATACCGGCCATCTGGGCTACCTGGCGTCGTACAATATCAACGAGATCGAAACGCTTGTCGACGAGCTGCTGACGGGTGCATACGATGTCTGGAACCGCACGCTGCTGTCNGTGACCGATGCCGACGGCAACAAGCTGTGCGACTACCCCTATGCGCTCAANGAGGTGGCCGTGCTCAAGGCCGAGGACGCGTCGATGATAAAGGCTGACGTGACCATAGGCTCGGCNGCNGCCGCGCGCTATCAGGCNGACGGCATCATCATNTCGACTCCCACGGGCAGCACGGGCTACAATCTGTCGGTNGGCGGCCCCATCGTCGAGCCTACGGCNGGGGTGTGGATTATCTCNCCGATTGCCGCCCACTCGCTGACCATGCGTCCGNTGGTGGTGAGCGATTCCAACCGCATGACGGTGCACACGACNTGCCGTGCCAAGTCNTATCTGGTNAGTCTCGACGGCAACTCGGTTGTGCGTGATGCCGANAGCACGATTGTCGTTGGGCTGGCGCCGTTTGTCACGCGCATCATTCAGCGCCGCGGTCACAGCTTTATCGACACGCTGCGCAACAAGCTCAAGTGGGGTGTATGATGATGAGGNGGTTCGGGCTGTCAGGCTTTCGGGACGCGGCCGNTGTGGTCGTAACGGGGCTCGAGCTGCAACTCGAACGCCCGGCNGGTGTCACGGCATGTTTNACTGTCAACAGGCTGTCNCGCCGTGTGACGGCTCGCTGGCGTGGCGGTAAACTGCATGTGGTAGTNCCCCCGCTGACTCCNGTCGGCGAGGCTGTCGAGGCGCTGGCGTCGATGGNCGACCGCATCNCNGCTATGCGCCCGCGGCTGAGATTTCACGACGGGCANNTGCTGGAGTTCGACGGCTTCACGGTCAGGATAGCCACCCAGTCGCTCAAGCCGGGCAAGGTGACTCTGACGGGACGCGACCTGTATGCCCCGACCATNTCGGTGGCCGAGGGTATGGACTTTGACGACGACGGNCTCGCNACGGTGATAAGCCGTCTGATGTGTGTGGTGGCTCGCCGTGTGGCACCCTCGCTGCTGTTGCCGCGTGCCCGCGAGCTNGCGGCCGAGCGTGGCCTGGAACCCCGTGGGTGGAGCATAGCCCGCGGTCATCGCACGCTGGGNACNTGTCGCCGCGACAAGACTATCTCGCTGTCGGCCGTNCTGGTCTTTNTGCCTCAGCGGCTGNGCGACTATGTGATATGCCACGAGCTGGCCCATCTGACCGAAATGAANCACGGNCCGNGATTTCACGCCTTGTGTGACCGCTATTGTGGCGGCCGTGANGCTGAGCTCGTCAGGGAACTNAAACATTATCAATGGCCAATAATAAGACTATGACTAAGAAACGATACACTGCCGGCACAAGCCGCCGGCGTCAGAAGAAACAGGTTGACCGCGCTGTCTGGCTCATCGTGGCCTGTGGNGTGATTTTTGTGGCCGGCATGCTCATGCCGTCACGTTGTGTGGGCGAGAATGGNCGTCAGACGGTGCAGTCGGCATCGGTCGATGCGTCCGACCTTGAACGTGTGGTGACTAATCCGGCGCTCGCGTCCGAGATGGTGCGCTATACGGGCATGACCATATCGTTCAANCCCGAGCTGCACGTGCCCAACTGGGTGGCTTACGAACTGACGGCCGACGAGGTGCAGGGNGAGGAGCCGCGCTCCAACAAGTTCTATACCGACCGCGATGTGCGNGGCTGTGCGTCGCCCGACGACTACCGNAACACGGGCTATGACCGCGGTCACATGGCGCCGGCGGCCGACATGAAGTGGAANCCGCAGGCCATGAACGAGTCGTTCAGCATGGCCAACATCGCNCCTCAGGCCAATGTGCTCAACCGCGGGTCGTGGAGCAAGCTCGAAGATAAGTGCCGCCAGCGTGCGCTCAAGGACAGCGCCGTCATAATCATATCGGGGCCGGTGCTCACCGACCCGATCGAGATTCGCATCGGATCAAACCACGTGGCGGTGCCGTCACGATTTTTCAAGGTGATACTGTCGCCCTACACGACACCACCGACGGCCATCGGTTTCCTGATGCCTAACGGGGCCGTCAAGGGGGGTATGCAGCAGTGTGCCGTGTCGGTCGACTCGGTCGAGGCTGTGACGGGGCACGACTTCTTCAGCGCCCTGCCCGATGATATTGAAGACTATGTCGAATCACAAGCTAATTTCAACCAATGGAGCCGTACACGATGACAACTGATACTATCTGCGCAATATCTACCCCCGCCGGCGTTGGCGGCATTGCGGTGGCCCGCGTGAGCGGCCCCGAAGCCATCGCTATTGTCGACAGCCTGTGGCGTGGCAAGTCGCTCGCCAAGGCCGACAGTCACACGGCCCATCTGGGCACCATAACGGGCACCGACGGGGCGATGCTCGACCAGGCCGTCGCCACCATCTTCCGCTCACCGCGCTCGTTCACGGGCGAGGACGTTGTCGAGCTGTCGGTACACGGTTCGCGGTGGATTCAGCGCGAACTGATTGCCACGCTGTGCAAGGCAGGCTGTCGTCTGGCCGAACCGGGTGAATATACCCGCCGTGCATTTGCCTCGGGACGACTCGACCTGGCCGAGGCCGAGGGTGTTGCCGACATGATTGCGGCCAACTCGCGAGCCGCCCACCGTGCCGCCGCCACCCAGATGCGCGGCCACTATTCGCGCTACCTGGCCGACATGCGCTCGCAGCTCATCGATCTGGCGTCGCTCATAGAGCTCGAGCTCGATTTTGGTGAGGAAGAGGTCGAGTTTGCCTCGCGCCAACAGCTGCGCGACACGGCCGACAGCCTGCATGCCTCGCTCGTCCGTCTGCGCGATTCGTTTGCGTCGGGTTCGGCCATCAAAGAGGGTATTCCGGTTGCCATTGTCGGCCCGACAAATGCCGGAAAATCATCGCTGCTCAATGCCCTGACCCACGACGACCGTGCCATCGTGAGCGACATTCACGGCACCACACGCGACGTAGTCGACGACCTTGTCGAGATAGGCGACTACCAGTTCCGATTCCAGGACACAGCCGGACTGCGCACCACCGACGACAGCATTGAACGCATAGGCATCGAGCGTAGCATCAACGCCGCCCGTCGCGCCCACGTCATCATCTACATGATTGATGCCACGTCGCCCCGGCAAGCTCTCGATAATCTCGCCGACACGCTGTCACTAAATACAGACGCCGCCGTCATATTGGCCCTCAACAAGACTGACATCGCCCCCGAGTCTGACGTGACCGCCCTCTCAGCCCGGCTCAAGGCCGACTATCCACAGTCCACGGTTGTGCCCATCAGTACCCGGCAGGCCGCCACGATTGAGGCATTGAGCGACACCCTCACAGGCCTGATAGACGCTGAGCAAGCCGAGAGCGACCTGTTGGTGACCAATGCCCGCCATGCCCAGGCCCTCGGCCAGGCTGCCGAAGCCATTGACCGCGTGCGCACAGGTCTCGCCACCAACCTAAGCGGCGACCTCATTGCCCAAGACATACGCGAAACCATACACCACCTCTCAACCATCACCGGCGCCATCACCACCGACGACCTCCTCGCCACCATCTTCACCCGCTTCTGCATCGGCAAGTAATTAGTTGATTATCAATGGTTTATATTGACAGTAATTGACTGTTACTGAGCGATAAAACTTAATACATTCGAGAACGCCTAATGCTGATAACTGTCAGTGTTAGGCGTTTTTATGCACCATTTTGTACGGATTCTGTACGACAGCGACT
>JAAVCJ010000017.1 GCA_014802385.1 Bacteroides sp. | reverse complement strand
CAGTCCGACCGGCTTATGCAATAATCTATATGTCGACAATGTGCTAATCATCAGTTCTTTACACTCGATTTTATTAAAATCGCTTATTAAGCGATTTTGCATTTTTATATACTACTGATTATTAGCTATTTAGCGGTATGATAAAATGCTATTTTGTCAAAAATATTGACAAAATTGATCTTTTTGATAAAATTCCCCGTAATTTTAACACCCCGAATGTGCTGAATTTCAGATAAAATGACTAACTTTGTCACGTAATGCAAAATCGCTTAATAAGCGATTTTGCATTTTTTGTCAATTTTCCACACTGATTTCATGATCAGCTTATATAAATATACATATATATAATAGGAGTAGTGACGTTATATCGCACATTAAATTGCTATGATATATCTCGGGCATAAAAATTGGTAAATAATCACAGTACAGTGTAAAAAATTGCGTAACTTTGCAGACCAATTAAAATTACAGAAATTTTTATGGAAAGACAAGTCAGAGTTCGTTTTGCCCCGTCACCCACGGGTCCCTTACATATCGGCGGTGTGCGCACTGCCCTGTACAACTACCTCTTTGCCCGTCGCAACGGCGGCGTTATGATTCTGCGTATCGAGGATACCGACTCGCAGCGTTTCGTACCCGGAGCCGAGGACTACATCATAGAGTCGCTCAAATGGCTCGGCATAGGTATTGACGAGGGCGTAGGCCACGGTGGTCCCCACGGCCCATACCGCCAGAGCGAACGCCGCGACATATACCGCCAGTATGTCAAGCAGCTGCTTGATGCCGGCAAAGCCTACATAGCGTTCGACACCCCCGAGGAGCTCGAGGCCGCACGCGCTTCAAAGCCTAACTGGCAGTATGACGCCACGACCCGCATGTCGATGCGCAACTCACTGACTATGCCCGCCGACGAGGTTAAACGCCTCATTGACAGCGGCGAAAAATATGTAGTACGCTTCCTCATCGAGCCCGGACGCGACGTCGAGGTCAACGACCTCGTGCGCGGCAAGGTTGTCATCAACTCGAGCGTGCTCGACGACAAAGTGCTCTACAAGAGCGCCGACGACCTGCCCACTTACCACCTTGCCAACATTGTCGACGACCACCTCATGGAGGTGTCACACGTGATACGCGGTGAGGAGTGGCTCCCATCGGCCCCCCTGCACGTACTGCTCTACGAGGCATTCGGCTGGACCGACACTATGCCCCAGTTCGTACACCTGCCACTGCTGCTCAAACCCGACGGCAAGGGCAAACTATCAAAGCGCGACGGCGACCGTCTGGGATTCCCGGTGTTCCCCCTCGAGTGGCACGACCCCAAGAGCGGCGCAATATCGAGCGGCTACCGCGAGAACGGCTATCTGCCCGAGGCAGTTGTCAACTTCCTGGCCCTGCTCGGCTGGAACCCCGGCGACGACACCGAGATAATGTCAATGCAGCAGCTTATCGACAAATTCTCGTTCGACCACTGTTCTAAAGCCGGTGCAAAATTCGCCTACGAAAAAGGCAAATGGTTCAACCACCAGTATCTCCAGGAGATTGACGACATGACACTCGCTCAGATGTTCAAGCCGGTGCTCGAGAAGCATGGCGTCAATCCCGCCGACTTCAGCGACGAGTACATAGCCCGCGCCGTGGGCATGGTCAAGAGCCGCATCAACTTTGTCAGCGACCTGTGGGATCAGGCAGGCTTCTTCTTCACCGCTCCCCCCGAGTATGAGCCCAAGGCAGTCAAGAAACGCTGGAGTGAGGATATGCCCCGCATCATGGGCGAACTTATCGAAGTGCTCAAGGGTATGCCGTCATGGAAATCGGCCGAAGCCGAGCCAGTAGTGCTTGGCTGGATTGCCGACAAGGGCTATCACCTGGGCAACGTCATGAACGCATTCCGTCTCACCGTCGTGGGCGAATGCAAAGGCCCACACATGTTCGACATCACTGAGCTGATGGACCCTGCCGAAACTATCAAACGTATCGAGACCGGCATCAAGAACATCGAAGTACCCCAGGCATGAAACGTACCTCAATAGTATTGACCCTCCTGTTGGCAGCAATAGGAGGGTTTAACAGTATCGCCCAGCGTCTTGAGTGGGACATCGACTTCAACACCGTCTTNGACAACCGNGAGGGCGACAACAAGATGATCGATACCAAGACNTTCTTTCATACACAGCTGGCTCCCGAGATTGGCATNTCGCTGATGGACGGACAGCACAGNCTCATGGGCGGNGTTGTNTGGACNCAACCTATAGGCTGNGAGTGGTACGGACAACGNGTCTCCCCCACCCTGTATTACCGCTATAAAGGAACCCGCGGCTGGAGCATGGCGATGGGCATGTTCCCACGCACGCTGTTGCACCGCGAGTTGCCCAACTACATCTGGAACGACTCGATAAAGTACACNCAGCGCAACGTGCGCGGTGCGATGGCCACNTATGAGGGTCGCGACGGATTCTTCGAAGCCCTCATTGACTGGCGTTCGATGCAGTCGGAGACACGCCGCGAAGCATTCAACATCATAGCCCAAGGCGAGTGGCAACGCCCCGAGCGNATATTCCTCGCCGGTGGCCTCGCCATGATGAACCACTTCGCTATGACCTATCACCCGTCTGACGACCAACACATAGTCGACAACTTCATAGTCAACCCNTATGTCGGCCTCGACTTCACTCACCGCACATCGCTCGACAGCCTTGCGGTGCGTGTCGGAGCNCTCAGCTCAATCACCCGCAATCGCGCTACCGACAAAGGCTGGGAAACGCCGACCGGTGCATGGNTCGACATCGCACTGAAATACAAGTGGTTTGCATGGCGCAACACTACATACGTCGGCAAGACACTGTTCCCCTACTACAGCGACTTCGGGCCGCTGCTCGACCAGGGCGAGCCCTACTACCGCAGCAAGTGGTACAACAAATCGACATTCTACGGCACNATCATNAACAACNGCTTCATGAACCTGCAGGCATCGCTCGACTTCAANCTGGCCGACGGCAACTTCACATTNTACCAGCGGCTCATACTGCGTGTCTACATCGACAGCGCNTTTAAGAAACTCAGCGCAAAATCTCCGAAACTGAAACCGGCATTCGGCTTATGAATCTGATTTATAACACAGCAATGCACCTCATGAGCGGGNTATCGGCCTTAGGTGCACTGAAATCCGCGAAACTGAAGAAGATGCGTCGCGGTCAGAGCGAGACAATGAGCTATCTCGCCAACAAAATAAAACCGACCGACCGCCCCGTGTGGATTCATGCCGCATCACTTGGAGAGTTNGANCAGGGTCGCCCGCTTATTGAGCGCATCAAGCGCGAATATCCGGGCCGCAAGATTGTCNTGACNTTCTTCTCACCCTCAGGCTACGAGGTTCGCAANAACTANCNNATNGTCGANGCNGTCTGCTACCTGCCGTTCGACACGCCGTCAAGGGTCANACGTTTTCTCGATATNCTCAANCCCTCGGTAGCCNTNTTNGTCAANTACGAGTTCTGGGGCAACTATCTCACACAGCTCGCCAAGCGTCATATNCCNACATATATTATATCNGCNATATTCCGNCCCGACCAGNTATTCTTCAAACCGTGGGGNGGNACATTCCGCCGCATGCTNGGNTGNTTNGACACCCTGTACCTTCAGGACGACAACTCCCGNCAACTGTTNGAGGNAATTGGTGTCACGAACACCCGTGTAGTTGGCGANACCCGCTTTGACCGCGTCACCGACATCATGAACACGACCACGCCGATGCNCGACATTGAGTCATTCGCCACATCGGGNTCNCTGTGTGTCATTGCNGGNAGCAGNTGGCCNCTCGACGANGACGTCTACATGCCGTGGTTCAACCGTCACCCCGAGGTGAAACTCATNATNGCACCTCACGAGTTTGACGACGAACGCATCAAGAATCTGAAACAGCGNTGCGAAAACGGCGCCNCNAGCTACTCGACGTTCAACGGCGACAATACTCCCCAGGTACTTATAGTCGACTGCTTCGGCAAACTGGCCGCCATGTACCGNTACTGTGACGTAGCNATCGTNGGCGGTGGATTTGGCGTCGGCATTCACAACATCAACGAGGCGGCTGTCTACAACCTACCCGTCATATTCGGCCCCAAATACTCAAAATTCAAAGAGGCAGTTGACCTGGTGTCGTTAGGCGGAGCATTCAGTATCAACAACCGCGATGAGTTTGACCGCGTCATGGACAGAATGCTCGACGAGTCGATACGACTAAAAGCATCGATNACGGCCGGCGACTATGTCAAATCNCANCTCGGCGCCACCGANGCCATCTACACCGACCTCGAGGGCCTGTTCAAAGACACAGACTCACGATAACACNGCNACACAACGTCGCTTGCACCTTTACGGCAAAATGATTATCTTTGTGGCTCAAATATAGCAAATTCTTAAAATCATAACCCTTATACAACAATGGCACAACAAGAAGATGTCTTTAAAAAAATCGTTTCACACGCCAAGGAATACGGTTTCGTCTTTCAATCAAGTGAAATATATGACGGTCTCTCAGCCGTTTACGACTACGGCCAGAACGGCGTAGAGCTCAAAAACAATATCAAACGCTACTGGTGGGACGCCATGACACTGCTCCATGAGAACATTGTCGGCATTGACTCGGCCATCTTCATGCACCCCACCATCTGGAAAGCATCGGGCCACGTTGACGCTTTCAATGACCCCCTCATCGACAACCGTGACTCAAAGAAGCGTTACCGCGCCGACGTCCTTATCGAGGAGGAGATTGCCAANATCGACGAGAAAATCGAGAAAGAAGTAGCCAAGGCNGCCAAACGATTTGGNGAGNCATTNGATGCNGACCTCTATCGCACCACCAACCCCCGTGTTGCCGAATACAAAGCCAAACGCGACGCCCTNCACGAGCGNTTCTCTCAGGCTATGAACGACAACAACCTCGAGGAACTGCGTCAGATTATCATNGACTGTGAGATTGTCGACCCCATCAGCGGNACCAAGAACTGGACCGACGTGCGTCAGTTCAACCTCATGTTCAAGACCGAGATGGGTTCTACTGCCGACGGCTCGATGACCGTTTACCTGCGTCCCGAGACCGCACAGGGCATCTTNGTNAACTACCTCAACGTNCAGAAGACCGGCCGCATGCGCATTCCCTTCGGTATCGCTCAGATCGGTAAGGCATTCCGCAANGAGATTGTNGCCCGTCAGTTCATCTTCCGNATGCGCGAGTTCGAGCAGATGGAGATGCAGTTCTTCGTTCGNCCCGGCGAGGAGTTACAGTGGTTCCANAANTGGAAAGAGACTCGCCTGAAATGGCACAAGGCACTTGGCCTCGGCGACGAGAAATACCGCTACCACGACCACGAGAAGCTNGCTCACTATGCCAACGCCGCTACCGACATCGAGTTTAAGATGCCGTTCGGTTTCAAAGAGGTCGAGGGCATTCACTCACGCACCAANTTCGACCTTTCACAGCACGAGAAGTTCTCGGGCAAGAACATCAAATACTTCGATCCCGAGCTCAATGAGAGCTACACCCCCTACGTCATCGAGACTTCAATCGGTGTTGACCGCATGTTCCTGTCGGTTCTNTGCTCGTCATACGAAGAGCAGGCNCTGCCCAACGGCGAGACTCGCGTNGTGCTTCACCTTCCCGCNCCCCTTGCACCCGTCAAGTGNGCTGTCATGCCNCTCGTTCGCAANGACGGTCTGCCCGACAAGGCTCGCGAGATTGTCAACGACCTCAAGTTTGACTTCTCGACCCACTACGACGAGAAAGACTCTATCGGCAAGCGCTACCGCCGTCAGGACGCCATAGGNACACCNTTCTGNATCACCGTCGACCACCAGACNCTCGAGGACAACACCGTCACCCTGCGTCGCCGCGACTCGATGGAACAGGAGCGCGTGAACATNGCNGATCTTCACAAGCTCATTCACGACGAGGTAAGCATCAACTCACTCCTGCGCCGTCTCGGATAAGTTTACACCTACCTTTAGGTGGTTAATAATATTTAAAAGATAGCCTGAATATTAATTTTAGGCTATCTTTGTACGTTATATCGTAAAACATTAACTATATGAGCACAAAAGCGTCAAAAACAATAACGTGGGCANTNATNGGCGGCATTCTCGTCATCATGCTCCTCGGCGGTGGTTGCACTGCNTGTGGTACNTACAACAGTCTCGTTACACAGCAAGAAGACGTNGACAANGCNTGGGGNAATGTCGANAACCAGTATCAGCGCCGAGCCGANCTCATACCCAACCTCGTTGCGAGTGTCAAGGGCTACGCTACNCACGAGTCGACAACACTCGAGGCCGTTACNGACGCCCGNGCAGGCCTTGGCTCAGCCCTTGAAGCAGTNAANCGCCTTAACGGNGACAGCGCNTCATACAGCCCCCAGGCCATGAACGCCTACACACAAGCCCAGCAGCGCCTGCANAGCGCCCTCGGNCTCTATGTCAACGCCGTTCATGAAGCATATCCCGACCTGAAGGCCAACGAAAACTTCATGTCGCTCCAGGACGAGCTTGCCGGCACCGAAAACCGCATCGCCACCGANCGTACACGTTACAACGAGAGCGTCCGGTCATACAACGTCAACGTGCGCCGTTTCCCCAACAACATCTTTGCCGGNATGTTCGGATTCAGCACCCGTGAGATGTTTGCTGCCGAAGAAGGTGCNAGCCGNGCCCCGAGGGTCGAGTTCTGATACCGCGCACATCAACGATTTAAAAATTTCACATTATATCACATCTAACCCTGATTGATGAAAAAAATTCTTTTACTGATTCCTTCGNTCATCGCNGCAATGTCAATTTTCACAGGCTGTCACGATGACGACAACTGGAAGGACTATGCCGAATGGCGCGATGCCAACAACGANTGGCTTCAGCAGCAAGGTATGTTANTNGACGAGAACGGTCAGGCNTTCTACACACGCGTGTATCCCAGCTGGAACAAGTCGGCCTANGTATATATGCACTACTTCAACGACCGCTCGCTCACCGAGNGNAACCTNACCCCACTCTACACGAGCACGGTCAGCGTCAAGTACAAAGGTCGCCTCTACAACGATGTCGCTTTTGACTCGTCATACAACAATGTCGACAGCCTGTTCAACACTACACTCGGCAANGTAATTGACGGTTGGGGAATCGCACTCCAGAACATGCGTGTCGGCGACAGCGCCCGCGTCGTGATTCCCTATCAGCAGGGATACGGTACATCAGGAAGCGGCTCAATCCCGCCCTATAGCGCACTGCAGTTTGATATCAAACTGGTCGACATTCCTTACTACGAAAAGAAACCTTAAATGCAACGCCGGTCGATACCCTATACCGAGAGACCGGCCCGGCATTATCATACTTAAAAACCGCTTGCGACATCACCGTGAGCGGCTTTTAAGTAATTAAACCGATTATACACAAAATCACACACNAATGAATATTAGAATACAACTCTTACGANATGGNNTGGCGACACTGCTCNTCGGGCTCATTGCCGTGCTCGCGACAGCTTGTGGCGGCGAAGACGAGCCCGTACAGCCCACTCCGCCCGACGACCAATCGACACCACGAACAGTGCTCGTGTACATGGTTGCCCANAACAACCTGTCAAGTTATTCGACCAAAGATCTTGCCGAGATAAATACGGCNGTCGCACAAGGACACCTCGGCAACTCGCGATTGCTCNTATACCTCGACAATAACGACGGTGACCCCATNCTNTNTGAAATCGGAGANAATGGAGAGCGAGACATTCTCGCTCAATATGACGACGAAACAATGTCGGTGAGCGTCGCCCGCCTGTCGCAGGTAATTGACGATACAAAACGCNTAGCGCCGGCACGCCGATACGGTCTNATTATGTGGGGGCACGGCACAGGCTACTTGCAGGACGGAATCGACGATGACAACACATTGTCNACACTCAGCTATGGCGGCGANTCAGTCAACAAAGTTTCATATTGGATGAATACCACATCGATGGCACGTGCACTTCGTGGTAAAAATCTCGACTGGNTATANTTCGACTGCTGTTTNATGGCCGGTGTCGAGGTAGCCTACGAACTTCGCGATGTGGCCGACTACATCATCGGTTCAGCAACCGAACTTCCGGCTAACGGCATGCCATATGACCTCACGCTCAGACATCTGATGCCCGAGCAGTCAGATCTTGTGGGCGCCGCGACCGAGACATTCAATTACTACAACAGCCTCACAGGCAGCTCTCGTACATGCACGATGTCGGTTATCGACACCTCAGCACTCGAACCGCTTGCACAGACACTCACCACAGTCTATTGCAACACCGACGGCCTCCCTGCCGATTATAAGCCTCAAGCCTATCAGACTACATCTGACCATAACCGCTACGGTTGGTCATATTACGACCTGAAGCACTATGCCCTTGCCCTGGCCGGAGACAACGCCGACTATCAGAATCTTGTCACAAACTCGATTGAACGCGCAGTCGTTTATGCTGCCGCCACCCCCAAGCTGTGGAATGACGTCCTGTTGCTGAACCATTGCGGCCTCTCAACGTTTATAGTAGAAAGTAACGACGACCCCAATCTCGACACTAAAGGTTATCGCGAATTGTCTTGGTGGAACGACGTCGTCAGCAAACGTTTCAATTAATAAATTCATCAACGCCACGTTATGTTAGAAGATACCCCACTCGCCACACCGGCTGCCGAAGGTCAGCAACTTGATATTCCATCGGTACACGAAGAAATACACAGTCTATCGACCATGTCAATCGACGAGTTGCTCAATCAGCTCGTCAGCAGCAGCGTAAAGTTTGCTATCAATCTGGCTATAGCCATTTTGGTGTTCTATGTGGGTAAATTCATCATAACCAGGCTTTACCGCTTCATAGGCTCGATTATGCTCAGGCGACGTGTAGACCCGTCGCTCACCACCTTCGTACTGTCAACGGTCAGAATAATTCTATATTTCATTCTGATAGTCACCGTTATCGGTATCCTGGGCATCGAGACAAGCTCATTCCTGGCGCTGTTCGCCTCGGCCGGTGTCGCTATCGGTATGGCACTCAGTGGCACTCTCCAGAACTTCGCCGGCGGTGTGCTGATACTGCTGCTCAAACCCTACAAGGTTGGCGATTACATCGAGGCACAGGGCTATGCCGGAACAGTCAGCGAGATTCAGATATTCCACACNCTCATATCGACNCCNGACAACAAGGCTATCNTTATACCCAACGGCGGATTGTCGNCATCAAGCATCAACAACNGGTCGCGCCGCGACTACCGACGCGTATCGTGGACGGTAGCCATATCATACGGCGACAGTGTCGAGGCCGCGCGTAAGGCCCTGCTCGACATCTTCGCGTCNGACCCNCGCGTCATGCAGGGCAAAGAGATTGACCGCAGCGCACCCGGAGTTGACGCAGCGTTAATCGACACCAATAATGATGTTGAAAAAACCGTCGCCGAGGTCATGCCNCGCAAGCCCGGATTTTTCTATCGACTCTTCCACAACAAACGCAAAGTTCAGGACGCCCTCGAACGGTGGAGAACATCNCGCAACAGNGCCCTCGCAGGTCTGATGCCGACCATCGATTACTCGCCCAAGGTGGTTGTCAANGAGCTCGCCGACAGCAGCGTCAACCTATCGGCACGCGCCTGGGTCAAAACACCCGACTACTGGGGTGTATATTATGACCTCAACGAGCGCATATATACCGAGTTACCCAAGGCATCGGGCATATCGTTCCCGTTCCCTCANATGGACATACANGTGACAAGCAACTCACCGTTGCCNCAGGANCCCGCCGGCGTTTAACTTTTTTAATACTTCGACATATAAATTATAGTCGCCCACAGAGGGTGACTATAATTTTTTTTGGTTATATTTGCAAAAAATGTATTTATGTGCCTCAATAGGCTCTCGCGACTGCGANATGCCGACGATTATTGTAGGGCACATAGGTGTGGCACAGCTTTGAGATACCGGCCTGCCGCCCGTTATTACTGCACGACCCNCGTAGCGGCAACGCTGCCTCCGAGCCGACGTGATGNCCGTGACGAGACATCGCTCAACTTTGAAATACAGGTATCTCACCGAGACTTGATAATAAAAAAATAACATAAATGATAAGTAAATGGAATTACTTACCCCTTACAACCGAACAAAAGAAATTGGAGGCCGCGCTCGCTCAGCGATATGCGTCCGTACCTCCGATTAGCGAGCTGCTGGTACAGCGTGGCATCACGACGGTCGAGGAAGCCGAGAAATTCTTCCGTCCCTCACTGCGTGACCTCCACGACCCGTTCCTTATGCCCGAAATGGACAAAGCTGTTGACAGGCTCAACCGAGCCATGGGGTCAAAGGAGAAAATCATGGTATACGGCGACTATGACGTCGATGGCACCACAGCCGTNGCNCTGGTCTACAAATACCTGCAGATTTTTTACTCCAACATTGATTACTACATACCCACTCGATATGAGGACGGGTATGGCATTTCACGTCACACCATCGACGAGTTTGCAGCTCAAGGGGTGGGACTTGTCATTATACTTGACTGCGGAATAAAGGCCATCGACGAGATAGCCTATGCCAAGCAACTCGGCATCGACTTCATCATCTGCGACCACCACGTTCCTGACGACGCCTTGCCGCCTGCCGCCGCAGTGCTCAATCCCAAGCTTGACGGCTGCACCTATCCATGCCCCGACCTGTCGGGCTGTGGTGTCGGCTTCAAACTGATGCAGGCATTCGCCCAGAGCAACGGACTCGACCAAAGCGACCTGTATGGTATGCTCGACCTCGTCGCCGTNTCAATNGCCGCNGACATCGTGCCTATGACCGACGAGAACCGCATCATGGCCTATCACGGANTGAAGCGCCTCAACTCCAATCCNAACACAGGCCTGCGCGCCATCATCAAGACTTGNCANTTGCTTGGNCGCGAAATCACCATCAGCGACGTCATCTTCAAGATNGGCCCGCGCATCAANGCNTCGGGACGCATGCAGAGCGGNAAAGAAGCNGTCGACCTNTTNGTNTCACGCGACACAGCCGACGCATTGGAACGTGCCCGCAACATCGACCAGTACAACAAGGACCGTAAGGAGCTCGACAAGCGCATCACCACCGAGGCCAACGCCATTCTCGATGCNCGNAGCGACCAGTTCAAGGCNCGTAAATCGATTGTAATTTACAACAAAGACTGGCACAAGGGCATCATCGGCATCGTGGCATCTCGCCTCACCGAGCTCTACTACAAGCCATCNGTCGTGCTCACCTACTCCAACGGGCTCGCCACCGGCTCGGCCCGCTCGGTGCAAGGCTTCGACATTTACAGCGCCGTNGACTCATGCCGCGACCTGCTTGAGAACTTCGGTGGCCACACCTATGCCGTAGGATTGTCGATGAAAGAGGAGCACATACCTGAGTTCACCCGCCGATTTGAGAAATTCATAGCCGACAACATCACTCCCGAGCAGCTCACACCTCTAACCGAGATTGATGCGTNCATCACCTTTGCCGACATATCAAACGAGTTCATCACCCTGCTCAANCGTTTTAATCCGTTCGGCCCCGGCAACACCAAGCCNGNGTTCTGCACACGCGCCGTCATGGANTTCGGCACGAGCAAACTCGTAGGCAAGCAGCTCGAACACATCAAGCTCGAACTTGTCGACAACACCTCGGGCAAAGTGCTCAACGGCATCGCCTTNAATATGGCCAAGTATTTTGACCACATATCGTCGGGNAAGCCATTCGATATCTGCTACACCATCGAGGAGAACAAGCACGCCGCCACGCCCAACTCAATACAACTTCTCATCAAAGACATACACGTAGACGAGAGCGTGAAATGAGCAGCGAGGCACGCAGGGTACTCAGTCAGCACTGGNGNTATGACACCTTCCGTCAATGNCAGGAAGAGATTATCGACTCGGTCATGTCGGGTCGTGACACNCTCGGCCTGATGCCAACCGGAGGTGGTAAGTCTATCACATTTCAGGTGCCGGCACTCATGTTGCCGGGCATCACACTTGTCGTGACGCCCCTCATTTCGCTGATGAAAGACCAGGTTGACAACCTGCGAGCTCGCGGCATCAAAGCGATTGCGCTTCACTCGGGGCTCACCCACCGCGAGAACAACGTTGCGATGAACCACATCGAGGGCGGGGCTGTCAAACTGCTGTACGTCTCGCCCGAGAAGCTACAGAGCGACCGTTTTATCACCCTTGTGCGCAATCTCGACATCTCGCTAATAGTTGTCGATGAAGCTCACTGCATATCGCAGTGGGGCTATGACTTCCGCCCCAGCTACCTCAACATCGAGCGCATCAGACAAGTCAAACCCCAAGCGCCCGTACTTGCCCTTACCGCCTCGGCTACACCTGAGGTAGTCACCGACATAACCGACAGACTGAAATTCGCCTCACGCGACAACATCTTCAGACTCAGTTTCTCGCGCAACAACATTTCCTATCTCGTACGCTACACCGAGAACAAGGAGGCCAAGATGATTGAAATAATATCGAAAGTTCCCGGTACAGCAATCGTCTACGTGCGCTCGCGACGACGTACACTCGAGCTGGCGCGCGTGCTCTCAGCTGCAGGCATCAATGCCGAGGGCTACCACGCAGGTCTCACTCCCGAACAAAAAACCGAGCGCCAGAACAATTGGAAGAACGGCACGACGCGTGTCATTGTCGCAACCAACGCCTTCGGCATGGGAATCGACAAGCCTGACGTTCGCCTCGTCATACATCACGACGTTCCGCCATCGCTCGAGGAATACTATCAGGAGGCAGGACGCGCCGGTCGCGATGGCAACGAATCGTTTGCCGTACTGCTTGTGTCCAAAGTCGACCGCGCAGTCATGACACGTCGGCTCTCAGACGCATTCCCGCCCCGCGACTACATACGCGACATCTACACCAAGGCCTGTGTATTTCTGAACATAGCTGTCGGTGATGGCTACGAGACCCTGCACGAGTTCAATTTCAAGCTATTTTGTGAGCGATACAAGCTCCAGCCCACCCAGGCCAGATCAGCANTGTCGCTGTTGTCCAACTCGGGCTACCTCGACTACATCGAGGACTACAACTCGCGTTCGCGCGTTATGGTTGTCATGACACGCGACGAGCTTTACAACCTGCNCCTGTCAACCGACGCCGACAAAGTGCTGCGNACACTTTTGCGCAGCTACACCGGCCTATTTGCCGACTACGAATACATTTCAGAAAGCGTCATCGCATCAAGGTCATCGCTCNCCGAGCAAGCCACNTATGAGTCACTGTTGCAACTGGCACGCATGCACGTCATACACTACGTGCCTCGAACCAANAACCCCATGATGCTTGTCACGGCATCACGTGTCGACACTCGCCACGTCACCATACCGATAAGCGTCTACGANACCCGACGNGATGGCATGAAACGNCGACTCGACGCNATGGCATCNTTTGCATTCGGCAACGACGGCTGCCGCGTCAACCGATTGCTACGTTACTTTGGCGAGACTCCCACCGATGACTGCGGTAAGTGTGATTANTGCCGTGCAAGGCTTCGCGACAATGCCCGACANGAGCAATCGACGCTTGACGCCGTACGCTTCATATTGCAGATGGAGTCGCCNATTNCAATNAACAAGCTGATATCCCTCACCAACCGCCGCCCCGACGACGTCATNGAAGNCGTGCGCTCANTGTGTGACNCCAATGAGGCNACTCTCGCCGATGGCCTTATATCACGGCTCTAAAATNTTCAATGCTATCGCNGCNCAAGCCTCGGCATCGGCCAGNGCGTGGTGGTGATTTTCAAGATCATAGCCACATGCCGCCGCNACAACGTGCANTTTNTGACACGGCAACCTCAGNCGCCNACGTGAGGCCGCAAGCGTACAATAGAACTGATAGCCGGGATANTCCATACCATATTCTTCAAATACAGCTTTGAGACACCCCTCGTCAAACGGTCGGTTGTGTGCCACAAGCGGCAGGCCCTTGATTTTGTCAGCGACCTTACTCCATACCTCGGGAAANGTGGGCTGCCCGTCGGTATCGCGNCGNGTCANGCCGTGNANCTGTGTGGTGAAATAGTTGTAATAATTGGGGGTTGGTTTTATAAGACTGTAAAATCGATCGACAATCTCACCGTTTCTCACAATCACGACACCGACACTGCACACACTGCATCGTTGCCCATTAGCCGTCTCAAAATCTATCGCAGCAAAGTCTTTCATACTGGTTGGAGTTCATTTTTCACACAAAATTAATCAAAACCCGCTTCATTCCCGGTGATTTAACAATCACGCGCGTATTATTTAAACTCTTTTAGCGTATAGGCTTCATCTATAATGTGGGCTTGCGTGTTATAGTAGTGTAATTAAATTACATCCCTCGTCCTTAATGCAAGGTAGTGATACTATGTATTAAGGCTCTCATAAATAAATAGTTGAAACGCGAGAGGAGGAGCGTCCNTCATGGAGTTCCTTCTCTTTTTTGTGTCCCGTGGCCAATATTTGTGTTTCTGTCAACCTGTTTTACGNGATTATTCACTATCTTTGTTGCTTGATATGACAAGTTTTAGACACATATTATCTATTATATTGGGCACCGCGGCTGTGTCGACAGCTCACGGTGCAATGGCCGACTCGACCATCGTACAGCAGTCNAGCGCCTGGCGTGTGATCGAACCTCTCGGCACACGCGTAGAGGCTACGGTCGACACTCTCTATNCCAATTACGCCCAGGAGTTTGTCCCGAGCGAAGTGAGTGACGCATGGGCTTGCACGGGCAACTTCGGAGCCGAAGGTTACAACCTGATTTTCATGGACCGNGAGCCAANGAGCCCNTTCTTCTTCCGCGATGCNATCAGCNCNTGGATTCCGAGCGANAAGACGATGCGTTTCTACAACACNCGCATACCCATGACCCTGCTGTCATACGCCACCGGCGGCAGCCGTGAGACNACCCAAGACCGTCTGCGTGGTGANTTTTCNGGCAATATNAACGAGCGTGCACAAATTGGCGCCAAGCTCGANTACCTTTACTCAAAGGGCAGCTACAACTATCAGGCNGCCAAAAACTTCGTNTGGGGATTTTCAGGCTCTTACATCGGCGACCGATATGAGTTCCAGGGTTACTACAACCACTACAACAGCGTCAACAAGGAGAATGGCGGTATCGAAGACGANCGCTACATCACCGACCCGGCNGAGGTGCAGGGTGGAACGACAAGCGTCGANACCAAGACAATTCCAACCAATCTNACCGCGGCACACAACCGTGTCAAGGGNGGAGANTTGTGGCTGAACCACAAATACAAAATCGGTTTNTGGAAAGAGNATTACCACGAGGACTATGAAGACTCGATTGTGTCNCNCGAATACATTCCCGTCACTGCATTCACGTGGACTCTTAAATACAACCAGAACAGTCACGAATTTATCAATACATCGGCAGCCGATGACGCTTCATTTTGGNAGCACACCTACCTGTCGCGNGGNGAAACCTACGACAANACACGCTACTGGCANTTGCGCAACACCGTCGCCATATCGCTGCTCGAAGGNTTCAACAAATATGCNAAAGCCGGACTTTCGGCCTTTCTGACTCACGAGATNCGCTCTTACACCCAGACGCCCGACAGTCTTGCCATCAATGCCGAGCTTCCCGAGGGCATCGACCCCTACCCGCTCGCGTCCAAACTGNNNCCTAAAGCCAAGGAGAATTACTTGTGGGCAGGCGCCCAGCTCATCAGACAGCAAGGTTCGTTGCTCAATTACCGGGCCACAGCCGAGTTCGGCCTTGTAGGCCGTGCCATTGGCGAAGTCAAAGTACACGGCAANGCTGACACCCGTCTCAAACTGCTGGGCGACACNGTGACCGTCAGTGCTTACGGAGCNTTTTACAACACGTCGCCNGANTATTTGATGGAGAATTACGTCAGCAATCACTTCATCTGGCATAATGACTTCTCAAANACACGCCGATANAGTGTCGGCGGTATGCTAAATATNCCCCNCACNAACACTTTTGTGACCGCCGGCATTGAGAACGTGCAAAATCACATNTACTTCAACGAAAATTGTCTGCCGACACAGTTCGGTGGTAACGTCCAGGTGTTCACGGCTCGTCTGCATCAGAACTTCCGCTACCGTGCACTCAACTGGGAGAACCGCATAACATATCAGACCACATCAAACGACGAGGTTATCCCCCTGCCGTCGCTCGCAGTCTACNCCAACCTGTANGTCAAGTTCAAGGTCGCTACCTTGTTTGTCCAGATGGGCGTCGANTGCGACTACTACACTAAGTACAAAGCTGTTGGTTATCAGCCGGCCACGATGGCATTCTACAACCAGCGCGAGGTNGAGTGTGGCAACTATCCGTTTGTCAACCTGTACTTCAACTTCAAACTCAGCAAGACGCGCTTTTTCATCATGATGTCACACGTCAACCAGGGCCTCACAGGCGACAACTACTTCTCGATGCCTCATTACCCACTCAATCCCCGNCGTTTCCANATGGGATTGTCGGTTGATTTCACNAACTGATTATGAAACCGCTTGAGNTGAAACGTGGAGCGCTGACACTGTACCTGCTNTTGCTGTTAGGCGTAGGTGCNGTGATGNTATTGCTGCNCAACTGCTCGGGCGCCACATGGCACGTAAGCGACAGTCGCGCCACCGGCGACACACTCAATGTTGCCATCGAGATATCACCACTCGGGCTCTCTACCCGTGCCGACACGCTNTCAGGCTACTACTACGACATGGTGCGCGAACTCGCCCGTCGTCACGACCGTCCGCTCAAAATCGATGCCTTCACCCACCTCGAAAGCACTCTCGACAAGCTCGATGCCGGCCGTTATGACGTCGTGATAGGCGACATACCTGTAAACAGTATTATAAGGGAACGTTTCCTGACAACACAGCCCGTGCTGATAGANNGACAGGTGCTTGTACAGCTGGCCGACAGTGCCGNCNGNCTGCGTTACCCCACGCAGTTCGCACTACTCGGCGACACTATTCANGTACCGTGCCACACCCCTTTCAAAACGCGTTTGCAACACCTCACACGCGAGCTCGGTGACACCATATACATTGACGAAAGCAGCGAATACGGAGCCGAGCAGCTTATCATCATGGTTGCCATTGGCGAGTTACCCAATGCNGTCGTAAACAAACGCCTGGCCGAAATTGTAAAGAAAGACTATCCCCGNCTCGACTCGTCGGTCGAAATNTCGTTCAATCAATTCCAGTCGTGGCTTGTGGGNCGCAGCGACAGCACACTGTGTGACANGCTCAACGCCTGGATTAACGACTTCCACGGCAGTGAACTCGAGCGTCGCTTATCAGAGATATATCTGAAATAAGGTCNTNATGCCACAAACTTTGTAGCGTGTCAATTGTTACTAAAGTATAATATTTATTTAGTAACATAGCACACTATGAAGAAACATATCACCCGATTTNTTATCTTCCTGTCAGTCATATTGGGCACGACTGCATGTGAGTCAAATGACTGGGCCGACGTNCCGNNCCCTGTNGCNAGCTTTCTACACGAGTATTTCCCNCTGCAGAATGTGAGCGAGTGTAACCACACCGAAGACGGTTATCACGTNAAATTGCACAACAGCGTCGCCATTACGTTCGACAGGGACTACTCATGGACATCGGTCAATGGTTATGGCAACACTCTGCCCGAGATGTTCCTGTTCGACCAGTTGCCACCGGCCATGTATGCCTATCTTCAGGATTTGTCGCTCACGCGTCAAGTCTACTCGGTGACTCGNGACAAGTTTGANTACAAAGTCGCTCTACTCGACTACTCNGTGACTTACTCCANTGATAGAGGCACCGTCACACCCGATAATACNGACNNTTCAACGACTGTATCTGAGTTGGGAATGATGCAGGGGGAAATGTACAGTGAGTATATNGTTCTCGACTGACGCGTGACACTCATCGTCGACGNGCTCCATGCCCGCGTCATACCATTTTAGCTCATACCGACCTTTGAATNGAGTCGGTGTGAGCACTCCTTTTATCATGCCTGTGNGCCACTNACCGGCATTAACGCGCGNTCCGGNAATATATATAATCAAAAAACGACCATCGTCGNCCGGATCTCGCGCTACCAACAAATCATAGTCGCCNCCCGGCTGTGCATACGANGCNTCATTGTCNCGGTCAAAATAATGCCACAGGCCGAGCGGANCCTCNTGTCCGGGCCGTGATGCCTCAGCTATAGCNNCATCGTCAAGGCCCGAATTNAGGTCGACGGGTATGCCANATTCAACACACATGCTCATGATTTCGAGCTTTCCGCGTGAGAACAGCTTAACCTNAGCAANCGGCGAGTTCAACTGCACNGTGCCGGCATAATTCAAAAGATCATCTCCAACGAATACCTTGCCCAAAGTGCCGTCCTCGACATCGACTATCAACGTATTGGGGCCGTCATGGGTATTCACATTGCGTGTAAACTTCACTGGAGAATCGGCACCTAATCCCGACACTGACAAATATCGCTCGTCGGTGAAGTCGCCGTACATAGAATTACCCCACCCCACTGTCACCATCTGACGGGTGCCATCAACCATCACGAACTCAACACCCCATACCTGACGGCTTGTACCTTTCGACTCCTTGACACCGTGCATCGCTGCACGCGTCTCGACAAGAAGTCGCGTGGTTCCGGCCTCAACATTGCAAGTCAGCGTGTCATTGTCAACGATTTGGTTGTCAATCCACTGTCGCGTGACACGTGTCTCGGCCATCGCGACAAGGCCCGACGACAAAATCAATGCAAGGATAGCTGACAGTGTCTTCATAGGCCCGCAAGCTCTTTCACACGGTCTACAAACTCGTCGGTACCGATATTCCAGTCAATCCAGTTTATATGCAGTCCGCGGCGCTCCATACCTCTGAACCACGTCATCTGACGCTTGGCGAACTGATGAATAGCAGTCTCAAGGCCCGTAAACATCTCGTCGCGCGACAGCCGGCCTGTAACGTGCAGTGTCAGATACTTATACTCCAGGCCATAGTAAATAAGGTCGTCGGGGCTGACACCCGAGTCTATGAGACCTTTGACCTCATCAATCATGCCGTTGTCAAGACGTTCCTTAAGACGACGTGTGATGCGCTCGCGACGCGAGTCACGGTCTATGTTCACTCCAATAATCAATGTGTCGGGACGCGGGCGCGGCTTGCAGGCAACTGCAGCCTCAGGGTGTTCCTTATAATATGTGGCAATCTCGATTGCTCGTATCGCCCTCTTACACGAGTCAACATCGGTGACATTGTGCAGTTGCTTCATCGACGAGAGAATCTCGGTCAACTGGGCAAGTGTGCGACCGGCCAATGACTGTCTGAGTTCAGGGTTCTCGGGCACCTCAGGCAATGCCAGCCCATTGACAACTGCCTCGACATACATTCCGGTGCCGCCACACAGTATCGGCATCTTGCCTCGCCCGGCTATGTCGTCGATAGCGGCATTGGCATCGCGCAGGAACGTATAGAGATTGAGGCGAGCACCGGCAGGCGCTATATCGATCATGTGGTAAGGAATCTCACCATACTCATCAATATCCTTGCCAGTGCCAAGATCCATGCCGCGATACAGCTGACGCGAGTCGGCACTGACAATTTCGCCGCCGACACTGCGTGCGACGTCAACGGCACGGCGCGTCTTGCCCGATGCCGTAGGGCCTGTAATGACTATAAGCCGAGCCTTGTTCATTGTACCGACGGAGAAGTGATGCGCGCGAAGAAGCGGCGCAGTTTAAAGAACGGACTATCGGCATTGAGACGCGCGATCTTGAGCCATCTTTCGTCGTCATAGTCCACGTCCCATTTATGAATGTCACACAAACGGTAAGTGGGAGAATAGTGTTTAATGGGGTATCGGCGGTTGCCGTCATAGTCGTAGCTCTTCCATGCCATTGCCACAGTATATATGTGCACCAGTTCAGATGACATTTCGGTCGACAGACGGTGGTCAAGATTAAGGTGGCGCAGCTCGTAAAGAGACATCCACTTGCCACCGTCGATACGCGACCCGGCAACAGCATCAGCATTATTGAGCACACACAGGAAGTGAACAATATTGCTGTCCGAGCCGTGACCTATACCCATAAAGAGGTATTTGAACTTTGAGATACAGTCTGACGAAATACCCGTATAGCGTTCAAACAAGTCCTTGGCCTCACTTTCACTCACATGGTTGCTAAAGTGTATGCGCAGTCGCACGGGGGTATCAATATATGGCTCCATACCCTGCTTGACATCGAGTTGCAGAGTCTTGACATATAGGCTGTCATTGGCGACGATAAGGAAGCGCACAATAGTCGAACGGTGAGGACTGACCATATTGACGGGATCGTTCTGAATATAAAACGCCCACAACGAGAAGCATCTGAAACCAAGATATATGACAGACAGGACAAAGACAATGACCGGCAGCCATACAAAGAAGAACATGTCAGGGCGATTGATGCTCACCGATGTGAAACTGAAATAAGTGTAATACCACTCGACAACCGACATCACAACGTTGATAATGAACAGCATGCGAGTCTGGTAACGTGACTCTTGCCACACCATGCGCTGTATCAGGCTGACATCGCTACTACCGAAGCGTGTTCTGAAAAATCGACCACGTCCGAGCCTGCGCAGCATAAAGACACCCGACACAATAGCCATCACAGGCGACAGCGTAAGCTGCACTATAAACGGCAGGTCGTCATTGACGGGTTTACCGGCTAGTTCGTAAATATCGGTGATACGCACTGTCAGATTGAAGCCCATGAGCAGCAACCCCTCAAGCAAAAGTGTTACACACACTATATACGGGACGGCGAGACCCTGGTTGACACGGTTGCGACGATTATAGATCATCAGACCCAAAAGAGCGCTGATGCCTAACGTCATATAGGGGAAAAAGAGGCGCGACAACCATGGTGACAGCAAAATAAGCACACACACCAAACCCACCGAGACGGTCCAGTGTCGCCACGTTGCCATTATATAAGTTGATATTTCGTTACCTTTTCTGGTCATATCGTCGTGTTAATTATTACATGTTCATAAAGAACTTCAACATATTGGTGTAGACGAGTGCGCGCGAGTTACAACCGTTAATCGAGTGGTTCATATTGGGGAACAACAACATATCGCACAATTTGCCATTCATCTGCAAGTGTGATACATACTCGATGGTGTTGCTCATGTGAACATTGTCATCGGCAGTACCCGACATCAATAACAAATCACAACCCAATTTAGATGTGTGGGTGACGGGGGCAGACTCGATATAACCTTCGATATTAGCCTGGGGAGTGTTCATATAACGCTCGGCATAGACGGTGTCATAGTACCTCCAGTCGGTGACAGGAGCGACAGCCACAGCCGCGGCAAATGGAGTATTGTCGGCCTGTGCACACATCAAAGTCTCATAGCCACCATAGCTCCAACCGGCGACACCGATACGGTCGGCATCGACATAGGGTAATGAGGTGAGATAACGGGCAGCATTGACCTGGTCAATGGTCTCGAAGTGACCAAGATTTTTGTACACGACGTCCTGGAATGCACGGCCACGTCCACCTGTACCACGACCGTCGACACAGAACACAATGAAACCTTTATCGGCTGCAGCCTGCTGCCAGTCCACACTCCAGCGGTTCAATACCTCCTGCGATCCGGGGCCGTTGTACAGCCACATTATAACCGGGTATTTGCGCGAGCTCGAGAAGTCGGACGGCTTGACCATGTAGGCATTGAGCTGATAGCTGCCGCTGGTGACGGTCATGAACTCACGTCGCGGTGCCGACGCATAGCGCGCAGCCACGGCGCTGTTGTCCTGAAGTGTGCGCAGTTCTTTGTTCTTTACNTCATATAACTTATATACCGGCACACTTGTGGCGCTACTATATGACAGGGTATAATAATTCATTGCCGGCGAGAACGCGATGGCGGTTGTNCCCTCGGCCTCACCTATTGTNGTCTCAATACCTTTGGCATCGACACGTGTCACCGTGCGGTTGATAGCTCCGTTGCGAGTAGACTGATAGTATATGCGACCGAGACGATCGGTGCCATAGTAGTCGGTAACGTCCCACTCGCCGCGTGTCATTGTCGACATGAGCTGGCCGGTGAACGAGAAACGGTACAGGTGAGCATAACCCGAACGTGTCGAAATNATCACAAACGACTGGTCTTCAATCTTCATTTTCTCGTATGTGGNAGGNTCAATCCACGTTGAATTNTCCTCGACAAGGNTNGACTTGACAACTGTTGAGCGNGGNTTGGCCGAATAGATTTCCATGCGATTNTGCTCGCGGTTGAGCGTNGTGACAAGCATCTGACCATTGGGTGCNTAGGATATNCGTGGTATATACTCAATGCCGGGAGCAGAAATTGTCACGGGTTTGGTCTTGCGGGTGTCTATATCATAGCTGTGGATTGTTGCCTGTGAGTTGGTNCAACCGGCCACAGGATATTTATAGCTGTAGCTGCCCGGATAGAGCTGGTAGTCGTCGATAGGATTGCATGCGCCCTCATAGAGCGGGAAGCTGTAGAGGGGNACATCGGTTTCGTTGTATTTAATGTAACACAGCATGTCGCTCTCGGGGGCCCAGGTCATAGAGCAGTTGGTCGAGAATTCCTCCTCATAAGTCCAGTCAGGCACACCGTTGATCACCTGATTGCGTTCGCCATCGGTAGTGACGGCAACCTCACTGTTGTAGTCGAGCTTCTTGAGATATATGTTATTGTCGCTTACAAACGCCACCATTCGGTTNTTAGGCGAAAAAAGCGGTGNCATCTGACGGGGGTGATCGGTCGACAAGGGTACGAGAATGTTGCGCTTGACATTGAACACATANTAAGACGCGGTGAACGAGCGGCGNTAAACACTCTGTGACTCGCGCCACACGAGCATCATCGAGCCGTCGGGGCTGAGTGAAAATCCCTCGATCGAGGGTATTTTNGTTTCTCGNGTATCACNGAGATCGAGCACGACGCCGGTCTCCTTGCCGGTAGCAGTGTCGTAGCTTCTGACACATGTACCGTTGTCGGTAAGCATCAGATAGGTAAGTCCGTCGGGCATATATGTGAATGAGCCTGCGCCCTTAACGATGTTGGCCGGATAGACATACTTGGCCACATCGTCAACATCAACGGTGGCGCGGCGTGCCGANAGAGGTGATNCGGTAGCCGACATCACGACCAGTGTGGCTAACGCTGTCTTTATTACATTGTTCATTGTAAATCAAGTTATAGGTTTAACGCGACATGGTTGAGTAGCCGCGGTAGTGTATAGGGTCAAATTGAAAATCTTATTTTATTACCAAAGCGACATNTGAGCCGAATTTTCGGGCGGTGACTTACGGGTGGGCTCCTGATAGCCAAACTCCGAATCAGAAACACCCGACGTGCGTGCATTCTTACCCTCGGGAGGGGTTGCCACGAGCCAATCGGTGTTGTCGAGTTCCTCGTCGATGGCCGATATGCGCGGAGTCGATGCTTTGCGCTTTGCACGCTGACGCGACCCTGTTCCGGCCGTGGCAAGTTGCTTTTGCAGCTGATCTATCTCGGCACGCAAGGCCTTCTCGCTCTCGGCTTGATTCATCAGGTTGGCTTCGATGGTGCGGCGCAGGGATTTCTCCTCGGCCTCGAGAGCGTTGATGCGGTCGTCACGACGACGTAATGTATCGTTGAGCTCGTTTATCTGGTTATTTTTGGCTGCGATAGCCTCCTGTATGCGCTCAACCTCAGTTTGTATCGAGGCTGCGATTTCAAGGTTGGCTCGCGCATCATCGAGTTCGAGTTCGGCATTGTCGGCTCGCTGTATAGCGTCCTTGAGTTTCTGGCGCATCGACTCAAGCTCGGCAGTCTGGGACTCAGACTCTTTTGAGGCAGCCGAAGCGCGATTGTTGAGGTCATTGAGCATCACGTCGGTCATCTCAACCTTCATATTCAGCGCCTCGACCTGTTTCTGAAGCTCGGCATTAGTATCGGTGAGTTGTTTAACCTTTGCCTCAGCCTCGGCAGCCGACTCAGCGGCAGCAGCCGTCAACGAGTCTTTCTCGCCGTTCAGACGTTCAATGTCAGCCTGGAGAGCCGATATGCGATCCTCATAGGTCGACACGTCGGGGATCTCCATACCCTCATTAACCATATTGCTGACACGCAGTTTATTGACAAGGCTGCGGGTCTCGAGTTCGTACTGATCTTTTTCGGCCTCGAGTGTGGCAATCTGCGACTCAAGGTCGTGAATGCGTTCGTTGAGNGCCCTTTTCTGACGNTCGGCACTGAGCAGTTGTTTCGATTTGTCAGACTCGGTCGCCTCGAGCGAGCGCTGACGCTCCTGGAGCTCGGCTACACGTGTATTGAGCGACACACGTTCACGCTCCCAACGACGGTTGCAATGCTCGACGGCTGTTGACTGAACTCGCTGCAAGAATGCCTTGGTGTCGTCAGACAGCGCGTCATAGAGATAGCGACGCTGGGAGTCGGTGTTAGCGCCCTCGGCTACAAACGCNGGCAACGCCTTGTTGAACTCGGCTACGACAGTGGTAAATATAGCGTCAATCTGCTCNGCNGGCANCTCTTGGGGTGCCACGTCATCGACAACGGCAATATCGTCGGCCGAACCCTGTGCAGGGGCGGTCGCTGAAGCATGGTTATCACGNCGGTCACGTGACTGCANGGAAGCATCGACGCCATAAGCGTCGTCCTCGTCATCATATTCAGACCCTGAGAAACCAAAAGCCTGTTTGAGTTTTCTAAATATCGCCATTGTGTCGTTAATTTCGTTTATACTCGGTTACTGATGTGTTTAATTCTCATGGTTTCTTTACCACACCTACACCCTTGCGGCCATTGATGCCGATTGATAACGGAGCGTCGAACTTGACGACCCTGATAAAGTCGGTCTCGTAGTCGGCCGGGAGAGAATTGAGGTAATCTATATCATATATACCGTCGTGTGAGCATGGATTTACNGTGAANTAGCCCACACCGAACGATGTCAGATTCTGGAAGAAGTGTGTGCCCTGNCTGGGCTCAATGCGATAGTTGTTGAGCGANGACTCGACAATGACCTTCGCGCCTGATATATCGGGCCACTTAACCGGGATACCGAGTGCTGTGTCGCTCGAACCCCAGCGGCCGGGCCCCACGAGGATATAGTTGATGCCCTCGGCTACGAGTCTGCGATTGAGNCTCTCGATTTCGCGTGCTATGCGCGAATTGTTCATCGACGAGAAGTTCTCGGGCTTGACATATACTATGCGGTCGACATTGTCGATATTGCCATGACCGAGCGCTGTATTACTCTTTAATATAAGCTCNTCATCGGCAATATTCAATATTGTGTCATCGACCAAGTCCTTGCGNTCAATGATGGGNCGTATCTGCAACCAGTATATATTACCCTTAATATCACCGTTTTGATCGGGATTGATNACACCGGCAAACTCAATCTCGACTGGCCGTTGCATTTCGCGCTGACCGTTTACGAGCATGAAGTCTATGGCACGAGCCATGGGGAACGCGCCGTGGCTCAATATGTTGGCAAAGGTAACGACCTTGCGGCCTGCNCCCTTGTCGGTATCNCGTATAACCTGGTCGTTCACATCAAATGTCGAGACCATGTAGCGCANCGCCGGCGTGTTGGCAAAGTCCTGCACACGTTTCTTGACTATGTTGAAGCCGTCGTCGACCTTCAGGTCGGTCACGACCGTATTCNTATCAAGCGCATACAAACGTGTCTGAGTNTCACGTAGGGCCAGGTCGAGTGTAGATGTCTGAAGCACCTTGTCGGGGTGACGCGGACTGAAACGCAGGCTCANACCGCCGTCAACGATATACTTGCCGAGGCCTACCGCTATCTCGGCCACACCGTCCTGGGGCTGCTCCTCGCCAAGAGGATAATANTTGAGCGAGCGGCCAACACCGGCAAATGACGGGAAGTANTAGCCGTCGTACTCGTTNCCGACCACCTCNTGAATTATTACCGCCATCTTCTCTTGGTCGATAACATTGCTGGTGGCTGTCATGTANGCCTTGCTGTCGGCNTAGAATACCGATGCGTAGACACCCTTTATGGCCTTTGTNAGCTGCTTGAGCATNACTTCGCGATCGGCCACCTTGGGTATCATATACGTAGAATATATTCCGGCAAAAGGCTGGTAGTGAGAATCCTCAAGCAGACTNGACGACCTCACTGCGAGGGGCTTGTCGACGACTTCGAACAAAGCGATGAAATCCTCGAGCAGATTAGATGGTAACTTGGCCTGCTGAAAGGCTTCAAGAATGACATCGTCGGGAGCGTCGCTGAGCGCCAGCGGATACAAGTCGTTGGTCGACATGAACTCGTCAAANATGTCNGTGCACAGTACNACCGTGCGCGGTATCGANATCGTGACACCCTCGAAGTTGTCACAAACGGGATTNTTCTTGATAATCGAATCAATGAACGCCAGGCCACGNCCTTTGCCGCCTAACGAGCCNTGACCTATACGGGCAAAGTTGCTGTAGTGGTCGAAACGATCTTTCTGGAATATGGCTACGACNCCACGGTTCTTCATCTTGCGATATTTGACNATAAGGTCAAATATGAGCTGGCGNGTGGCGGGCATCTCATCAATTGACACCGAGCGGTGCATTTTGATAATCTCGGCGATGGGGAACATGGCACGAGAGTAAAGCCAACGCGAAATATCGTTGTGTGACGTGTGGTAAAAGAGCGACTCGGCCGGAATATCGAANATCGANTTCTGCATATCTTTCAACGACCTCAGACGCCCTATCTCGCGCCCTGTTACCGAGTCACGCACGACAAAGTCGCCGAAACCGAAGTTGTCCATAATCGCCTTACCCAAGTCGAGTGGCAATTTCTTTGAGTTTTTGTCTATAAAGACATTGCCCATGTTGACAACCTTGGGGCCATTGGCCTGTTCGGTCGACTCAACGATNATAGGCAGATATGGGTCACGGCTGTTAAGATAGGCNGCAAGTTGCAAACCGGCTTCGGGGTCTTTCACACCATCTCGTTTAAACGAGACATCGGTGATGACACCGAGCATGTTGCGGCCATACTTTTCGTATAGCGCCACAGCCTCTTCATAGTCGCGGGCAAGCAGNACTTTGGGACGNCCACGCATACGCAACATACGCTCGTGTTCGTTCAAAGCCTCGGTCGAGAACTCCATCGACTGCTTNAGTAGGAATTTGTATATGTGAGGTAAAACCGATGAGTANAATCTCACCGAATCNTCAACCACCATTATGGCCTGCACTCCGACATCGAGCACATCNCTGTCGGCATTCATTTTATCCTCGAGCAGCTTGATGATGGCGAGNAGCAGGTCGACATTGCCCAGCCAGCTGAACACATAGTCAATTGCCGAGAAATCTTCATGAGCCANACGTCGAGACACCTCTTTTGAGAACGGTGTCAGAACAACNATAGGAACGTCGGGATACAGTTTCTTGATGTCGCGTGCGCCGGTGAACGTCTCCGAGATATCACTACCGGGCATTGCTATAATCAAGTCGAAGTGCTTTACGCGCAGTGTCTCAAGGGCTTCGCTGATNTGCGACACACGGGTAACACGTGGCGGAGAGCTAAGATTGAGAGCGACGTATTCAAAGTATAGCTGTTCTTCGACACGGCCATCTTCTTCCATCATGAAGGCGTCNTATGGCGACGCGATAAGNAGCACATTGAAAATGCGCTTCTGCATCAAATTCTGAAATGCTGTATCCTTGAGATATAACTGGCTTAAAGCTTCCTCGTTCATAGCCCCAAAGTTAACAAATTATCAGAAAACATGCACACATAAACGGGAAAAATTGCCTATTATTCGGGATTTATCTCGGACGCGGCTTTCATCTCGTCATACTCGGCCCAGTCGGGNTCGTTCTCGGTATAGATCGTGATTGGCAACAGGTCGAACGGAGCGAGACACTCATTAATCTTGCGACCAAAGATGTGAGTGCTTAACGTGTAGAACACCCAGTTGCGCTCACCTGCACCGGTATATATGCCGGTGAGNACGGCTACAGGGTCTTTGATAAACTCGGCCTGCATGGCGTCCTGTACGTCCTCCATCAGCTTAGATGTAGCCTCGTCGGGCATGCCNGTACTGTCGGACTGATAACGCCATGTTACCTCAACGCGTATGTTGAAACGCGGATTGCGTCTGAACGTATCAATATCACGGCGACCTGTCACCATTATAAGCTGGCCGTTATCGGCCTCGGTGGGCGACGTCCACCAATCTCCTTTATCTATCATAGCNAATATTTAGCAACTATTTCTAAAAACTACACAAAGTTAAGCAGATAAATCAATTAAACCAAAAATTTCAGAATTGCGAGTCAAAAATTTGGGTATTCAAGTATCAATTCTTAAATTTGTAGACTAATTGCATATCACAAATAATAGAATATAAAATGGAAGTAACAGGAAAAATCATCGTTGCGTTACCCGAAGTAAGCGGTGTGTCGAAAGCGGGCAATGCATGGAAAAAGCGCTCATACGTGCTTGAGACATTAGATAACTACCCNACAAAGATTGCATTNGACTTCATGGGCGAGCGTGCCGACCAGTACCCCCTGTCGGTAGGCGAGGAGGTNAAACTCAGCTTCGACATNGACAGCCACGAGTACAACGGCCGTTGGTTCACAAGCATTCGCGGTTGGAAAGCCGAGAAGGCTCAGGGNGCTNCCGCTCCTGCACCTGCAGCTGCTCCCGCCACCGATCCTTTCGCTGCCGCACAGNCTCCGTCGACATTCACTCCGTCGGCCGACCCGAACGACGATCTCCCCTTCTAAGCAACAGTACATANACGAATACACCGAAGGCCTCGATTTTGTTAATCGAGGCCTTCGTGCTATCGGTAGGTCANCNNGGCATAATAAAATGCTGCCGCCGTGCATCTGCNAGGAAGCACGGCGGCAGTTTTATAANTTTTATCGGACTGTGATATTACTCGGCAGGCTCAAGCATGACTACGCGGTAGTTGCCTGATGCGTTAAGAGCCTTCATGAAGTTCTGAACGTCGGCGGGAGTGATTGAGTTGAGAACCTCAACATTGCCGTTAAATGTATCGACACCATTCAGGAGACTNTCGCTGATNGCACCGAGCCAGGGAGCATTGAGTTCCTTATCCTCGTTGGCGTTCTTAACCATNAACTCTACAACCTTTGCAACTTCTTCGGCAGTAATGTTCGACTCCATTGCCTTGAACTCGTTGGCGATGAATTCAAGCACCTCAGCCTTGAGNTCAGGCTTCATGGGGAATGCAGTCTGCATTGTAGCATTAGGCGTGCTTACGCGGCCAAGGCTACCAGACGCNCCGATTGAATAAACNGCACCCATCTCCTCACGAACAGTGTCGAGCAGACGNTTGCTCATGATCTGACCGGCAATAGAAGCNACCTTAGCCTGCTTTGAGTCATAAGGTACATCGGCAGTAGCAACGATNGCAACCCANGTNTGGGGTGTCTCCATNGCTGTCGANTAGCTGTCGGTCTTAGTACCGAGGTTCATCTGGAGCTCGGGGTTGAGAGTAATAGCCTTAGTNGCTGTAGCAGCATTGGCGGGAAGAGTAGCGATGTACTGCTCGATGAGAGGCTTGAANGTCTCCATNTCGATGTTACCTACAAATGTGAAGGTATAATCGGCNGCATTGGCNACAGCNTTGTGTGCAATCTCAACGATAGCCTCACGCTTGGCAGCGTTCAAAATNTCAGAAGTGATAACCTGACGGCTGGGAGCGTTGTAAAGAGTCTTGAGCANGTCGCGCTGGAAGATGAACTGGGGATCTTTTTCCTGGTTGCTGAGAACACCGGTAAGCATCTTCTGCAGGGCCTCATACTCAGCCTCATCGATGGTGAGGTTAGTAAANGTCATGTACAGGAGTTCCATCATAGTGGGAAGATCCTTGACCGTGCTGCTACCGTTCACGTTACGGACATAGTCAGACAGATCGAGTGATACGTGNGTCTGCTTNCCTGCGAGATATTTGTCGAGGTCTTTGCTGGTGTAAGAACCAAGACCGCGAGTGCGGAGGGCATAGTCCATAAAGATAAGNTCGTTGGCGTTGGTCTGGGGTACATTAGATGTACCGCCNAGAGCTGTTGCCTTNAACAAGATCTCATCAGACTTGAATGTGGTGGGNTTTACGATCACTTTCACACCATTTGAGAGTGTGAGCTCGATAGCATCCCACTGGTCGAGGTGCTTCTCGGCAACAATTTTGCCGGGAGCGGGGAGTTTCTCGATAAGAGGCTCGCTCTTCACATCGTCAACAAATGCCTCAATATCCTCGGCATCAACTTTGGCTATGAGAGCCGCAACGTCCTGCTCGGTGGGCACTTTTACACCCTCAGCGTCGGGAACCATTGCCAGGAACACACGGTTGTCGTTGGTAACGAGCTGACCAAGTGCCTGATTAATGGCCTCAACGGGAATATTATTGGCAAGCATGTTCATAATCTGATACTCGGTCTCGATGCCTGGTATGGGATCGTTGTCGATGAAGTGGCGTACATACTCTTTGACATAGGCCTCGCTCTGACGGTTGTCGCGCTCGTTGTATGCTTTCTCAAGACGTGAGAGATACTCGCTGCGTGCACGGTCATACTCGCTGATGGTGAAACCGCCACGAAGTGCGCGAAGGAGCTCGCGATAAACCGACTCAAAGGCGGGAAGCACGTCGTTGTCTTTACCTACGGCAACGATAGTGAGTGCGTCTTTGGTTTTTGAAATGAGATAGTTGCCATAATATGTACCTGCCTGTGCAAACGGAGTGTTGGGGTCAGACTGCATATCGTCGAGACGATTGTTAAGCATTGCCGAAATCATATCGGTGATGTAGTCGACAGCGAGGTATGAGGCATCACCCTTCATATCGTCGGGGAATGCATCGGTCTTGAACATCATCTCGGCAATCGAAACCACCTGTTCCTTGTCCTTGCCGATAGCATAGATTGTACCGGGGGTGTCGGGAACCTCAATATATACACGTTCCTTGGCATTCTCGGGCATCTTGATGGGCGAGAACATCTCTTTAATCTTGTTCTCGATGCGGTCAACGTCGATGTCACCTACAACGATGATACCCTGCTGATCGGGACGATACCATGCCTCGTAGTAATCGCGCAGTACCTGGGGGTCAAAGTTATCGACAACCTCCATTGTACCGATAGGCAGACGGTAGCCATATTTTGAGCCGGGATACATAACGGGGAGCAGGTTCTCAAGAATGCGCTGCTGGCCGACATTGGTACGACGCCACTCCTGGTGGATAACACCGCGCTCCTTGTTAATCTCGTCAGTATCGAGCAGAAGTGCGTCAGCCCAGTCATGGAGAATAAGCAGACACGAATCCTGTACGCTCTCGCGGGCTGTGGGAACATTTGAGATGTTATACACAGTCTCGTCGATGCTGGTATAGGCATTGAGGTTATAGCCAAATTTTACACCGACGCTCTCAAGCCAGTCGATAAGTGAATTGCCGGGGAAACTCTCAGTACCATTGAAACACATGTGCTCAAGGAAGTGGGCAAGACCACGCTGACTGTCTTCTTCAAGTGCCGAACCCACTTTCTGGGCTATGTAGAAATCGGCCTGACCCTTGGGGGTCTCGTTGTGACGAATGTAATAGGTAAGTCCGTTGGGAAGCTTGCCTATGCGTACGTCCTTGTCGATAGGCAACGGCATCTGAGCCGAAGCTGTCGATCCAAGCATCATCATGGCAGCAACGGCCATGATAACCTTTACAAACATTTTTTTCATTGTTGAAAATTATAATTAGTGATATATTCTTGATGCAAATTAGACGCTGCAAGTCTCAAATAGTTGCAGCGTCTAATCAAAAAAGTTATGGTTTTAGCCCAAACTTAACATTTTTTAGATATTGCGGGCCTATCAGCACCACTCGTAACCTCTCAAAATGCCTCGTTTTGATGCCTTAACAAATTCAAGTATCTGGTCGCGCATCTCGCTCTGGGGTATCTCGGCCTCAATCTGCTCGATAGCGTCGCTGACATTGAGCTGTGAGAGGTAGAGAATACGGTATATCTCCTGAATGGCGTTAATATCCTCATTCGAGAAGTTGCGACGGCGCAGACCAACAACGTTTATACCAGTGTAGGCGATAGGATCGCGCGCTGCCTTTACAAACGGAGGTATATCCTTGTTGATTTTAGAACCACCCTGAATCATAACGTGCGGGCCGATGTGGGTGAACTGATGGATCAGTGTACCGCCACCGATGACAGCCAGGTCGTCAACAACCACCTCGCCGGCCACCTGTGTGGCGTTGGAAATGATGACATAGTTACCGATCTTGCAATCGTGTGCAACATGACAGTAGGCCATGATGAGACAGTTGTCGCCTACCACAGTGCGCCCCTTCGAGGCGGTGCCACGATTGACGGTCACACACTCGCGCAGTGTGGTGTTATCTCCGATAATAGCAAGAGTTTCTTCACCCTTGAACTTCAAATCCTGAGGCACGCCGGCAACGACGGCTCCGGGGTGAATGCGGCAGTTCTTACCGATGCGTGCACCGTTAAGAATGGTTACATTGTTCATTATTATAGTACCGTCGCCGATTTCGACATCGCGCTCAATTACTGAGAACGGGCCAATCTCAACATTTGCGCCAATCTTGGCCTCGGGATGCACTACTGCTAACTGATGAATCATTATTCTATATATTATAATGTATAGGGGATATTGAGAAGCCGAGAGAAAACTACCATACCCGATTCTAAAAATTTATCGCTTACTTGTTTTTAACAATCTGGGCCATGAACTCACATTCAGTGACAATCTTCTCACCAACGAAGGCATAACCCTTCATCATAGCACAACCGCGACGCATGGGGGTCATGAACGAAACGTGGAATATGAGGGTGTCGCCGGGAACGACCTTCTGACGGAATTTAACGTTGTCAATCTTCATGAAGTAGGTCGAGTAGCACTCGGGATTCTCGACGCTGTCGAGAACGAGCAGACCGCCGGTCTGAGCCATTGCCTCGATCTGAAGGACGCCTGGCATCACGGGTTCCTGGGGGAAGTGACCCATGAAGAAAGGCTCGTCGATGGTGACATTCTTCACACCTACGATATAGCTGTCACCCTTATCAATGATTTTGTCGACCATCGAGAACGGATAGCGGTGGGGAAGCAACTCTCTGATGCGGTTGATATCCATAATGGGGGGAAGCGAGGGATTGTAGACGGGAGCCTGGAGATCCTGACGCTTGATATCCTTGCGAATTTTCTTGGCAAGAGCGGTATTGAGCGAGTGTCCGGGACGTGTAGCGATGACACGGCCCTTGATAGGACGACCTGCAAGAGCAAGGTCTCCGAGTACGTCCATGAGTTTGTGACGTGCAGGCTCGTTCTCGCTTGTGAGCGGACGCTCGTTGATGAAGCCGAACTCCTCAACCTTGACATGAGGTGCGTTCATCATGTCAGCGATGTGGTCAATTTCAGACTGCTCCATGGGGCTGTCATATATTACGATTGCATTCTGGAGGTCACCACCCTTGATGAGGTTGGCTTTGAGCAGGGGCTCAATCTCACGCACGAAAACAAAAGTGCGTGCGGCACTAATCTGCTCGGGGAAGTCCTTGATATCCTCAAGTGTAGCAAACTGGTTGGCAAGCACGGGTGAAGCGAAACCTACCTTGACATCGATCGAGAACTCATCGTCGGGAAGCACGATGATCGATGAACCGGTGCTGTCNTCGCGNACCTCGATTTTCTGCTTGACGATATAAAATTCCTTTTCGGCGTCCTGTTCAACTACACCTGTAGCGGCAATCTTCTCACANTACTCGANAGCGCTGCCATCGAGAATGGGCATNTCGGGGCCATTGATGTCAATGAGCACATTGTCGATACCNGCGGCATAAAGAGCCGACATGGCATGTTCGATTGTACTGATTTTAATGTCGCCGTGACCTATCACGGTGCCACGTGTNGTCTCGACTACATTCTCGGCGAGAGCGTCNATNACNGGCTCACCCTCAAGGTCGACACGTTTGAACTTGTANCCGTGATTGGCGGGTGCGGGACGAAATGTTGCGGTTATTTCCTTACCCGAATGAAGTCCTTTACCTGAGACAGTAAAGTCACCATTCAATGTCAATTGTTTCATTGCTATATTGTGTTTTTATATTTATTCTGATTTTTTCTCAAGACTCTCGACACGGCTGTAGAGCTTGGCGAGGTTCTTGACATAGACTACCTGACGTGTCCATTCGCGTGCATCAATGGCAGGCGANCCCATAACACGCATNCCGGCACGAACCGAACCGGCTACACCGGTCTGGGCGCCAATCTGTACGCCATCACCGACTGTTATATGACCGGCAAATCCGACCTGNCCGCCAATCATACAGTTAGCNCCAATCTTGGTCGAACCGGCNACGCCACACTGCGATGCCATCACCGTGTCGTGATCTATCTCACAGTTGTGAGCCACCTGTATGAGATTGTCGAGTTTGACTCCNCGGTTGACGCGTGTAGCGCCCATCGTAGCGCGGTCGACTGNAGTGTTGGCACCGATCTCGACATCATCGGCAATCTCGACGATACCGAGCTGGGGTATNTTNTCATAGTGACCGTTGTTGGGAGCGAAACCAAAACCGTCAGCTCCGATAACGGCNCCTGAGTGGATAATNCAACGATTGCCAATCTTACAACCGTGNTACACTTTCACACCTGGATAGAGAATGGTATCGTCGCCAATCTGAGCGCCGGCGCCCACGTAGGTCTGGGGATAGATAGCCACNCCCTTNCCGAGTTTCGCACCNGNGCCNACATAAGAAAACGCACCGATGTAGGCNTCTTCGGGCACCTCGACATCNGGAGCTATGAAGCATGGCTGCTCGATGCCTACGGGTTTGTGAGCCTGCATTTTTGACACCATATCAAGCAACATGGCAACAGTGGCATAGGGATCGGCCACACGTATCAGCGTTGCCTTGATAGGCTTCTCNGCAACAAAGTCATTGCTTACAAGCACTATCGACGAGTCGGTTGTGTATATNTATGGAGCATATTTGGGATTGGCNAGGAATGATATTGCNCCCTCNANGCCTTCTTCAATTTTGGCAAAGGTCGACACNGTGGCNTTGCCGTCACCCTCAACAGTTCCATTTACNAAATTAGCTATTTGATTGGCCGAAAATTGCATTAATTCAGTCTATTAGTTTACAATATAATACTTAAAGATACACGGTAAGGAGCCTATCAACCAGTTGACAAGGCTTCACCGCGTGCTATTGCTANGCAAAGGTAATCAAAATATTCGGATATTCGGTATATATTTCCATACTAAATCACNATGTTTTCAAATTATTCATAATAAAATTTAAATATACTCCGCAAAGNTATCGAAAAGANGCTTTATTCNACCNNCCCCCGTTAATAATTNTTAAATCATCGGTNTGGGNACACAAAAGAGGTCGCAACGCGGCATANANCATGTTGCGACCTCTTGTTGTAAACGGGATATTTAATTACANCGATTNTTAAGCCTTGGTTGCAAGNGGTGANGGNACGCTATATGTGCGTGATGCAAGCTCTTTGTCGAACATATAGAGNCCGTAGCCGTTGTCACCAATCTTCTTTAGNGCATTGATATACTCGTTGGCGGTGTCCTCTTCCTCAACCTGCTCATCGATAAACCATTTGAGCATAGACTGTGTTGCGTAGTCGTTCTTAGCTGTAGCGAGGGCATAGAGNTTGTTGATCATCTCGGTCACCTTGCCTTCGTGAGCGAGAGTGTGNGCGAACGCATCAATAGGAGCATTCCACTCAGTNTCAACGGCTGCAATAGGCTCAAGAACAACTTTACCACCACGCGAATTAACGTAGTTCATCATGATGGTTGCATGATCCTGCTCNTCTTTGAACTGTACNGCAAACCANTTGGCNATACCNGCATAACCCTCATGGGCGAAGTGCATTGACATNGAGAGATAAAGATAAGCCGACCAGAACTCGGCATTGATCTGNGCATTGAAAGCNGCTTCGATTTCTTTGTTTAACATAATGNTTATTTTTTTGAAATTATATTGGTTGATTCATATTTNTCAATCGCATCAAGCACNACATCACGAAACTCNCGAGCCACACAGCGTCCCGACGTGTCTACCATCGCAGTNAGACGGNCATACACTTCAGTAAATGTCTCTGACACATCGGCGAGACGCAACAACTCGGTTGTGAGGCGCCCGGCAAGATTCATGTGCGAGGCCGAGAAATAGTGACTCCATGTAGCCGACNTCAGACAATCGANAGCATNCTGCCGCAACTTGATTGCATAGTCAGTNCCTGGCGAGAACGAATCGAANGTCTTGATGGCNGCATTGATNTTAGAAGTGCGCGCCTTGAGCATGTTGCGTTTGACGCGTTGNAACTCCTTGTCNATCACGAGGCGATATTTCTCGTACAACTTGTCAGGGTCGGGCTCAAGGAAATACTCGAAGTAATCGCGTATCTCGTTGCGAGCGCTATATGCGTCGAGTATCACCTCAACGAGTTGAGGCGCCGTCATGGCCGACAATTCCTTTTTGAGCTTCGTTCGTGACATGTGCGATTAGTTTTCAATTCTGAACCTCGGCGGGTGCTTCTTCATCGGCAGCCGGTTTGAGCCAGCGGTCAAGCCAACGGAAGAATACACGCTGCCACAGGACAGCATTCTGGGGTTTGAGAATCCAGTGGTTCTCCTCGGGGAAGATTACCATCTCGGCAGGCACACCTCGCAGACGGGCGGCATTGAAAGCCATCTCGCCCTGCGACGACAATATACGGAAGTCGTACTCGCCGTGAGTCACGAGGATAGGTGCCGTCCAACGGTCAACGAACTTGTGGGGTGACATTGCGAATGTGCGCTGTGCTGCCGCGTTGTCCTTATCCCAGGGCGCGCCACCCATATCCCAGTTAGCAAACCACATTTCCTCGGTCTCGAGATACTGGGCCTCCATGTTGAAGATGCCGGCATGGGCAATAAGAGCAGCAAAGCGGCCGTCGTGGTTGCCTGCAAGCCAGTAAACTGAGAAGCCGCCATAGCTGGCACCGACAGCACCGATGTGAGCCGAGTCGATAAAGGGCTCCTGTTTCATGTAATCGACAGCGCTGAGATAGTCGCGCATGTTCTGACCGGGATAGTCTTTTGAAATCTGGGCATTCCACTCTGTGCCAAATCCGGGCAGACCGCGGCGGTTGGGCGCGATTACCACATAACCGTTTGATGCCATAAGAGCAAAATTCCAGCGATAGCTCCAGAACTGGCTGACAGCCTGCTGGGGGCCACCCTGACAGTACAGAATTGCAGGGTACTGACGGTTGGGGTCAAACTTGGGAGGATAGACTACCCATGTGGCCATGAGTTTGCCGTCGGTTGTGGGAACCAGACGCAACTCTACACGGGGCATGTCAATCTTAGCAAGCAGCTCGGTATTGACGTTGGTGATTTGGGCAACGTTACCGTCGGCAGTGTTAACGGCATAAACCTCATTAGGCTCAATCATAGAGTGACGCAGGGTTACGAGGCAGTCGTTACCGGCAGGAACAAGTGCTGCATAGTCATATTGTCCATCAGCTATGACCTTAACTTCGTGGCTCTCGACATCGATCGAGAATATGGGCGTTACACCGTCTTTGGCAGCGATGAAGTAGATTGATTTACCATCGGGACGCCATGCGATCTGATCGGCAGTGTAGTCCCAGTCAGCAGTCAGGTCGACCTTGACACCTGTCGCAATATCAAGGGTAAAGATGCGGTTCTTGTCGCTCTCATAGCCATCGTGCTCCATGCTCAACCACGCGAGTTTAGAGCCGTCGGGGCTGAATGCGGGCGCAGTGTCATAACCCATCATGCCCTCGGTGAGACACACGGTTTTGCCGTCGGCAAGCGTGTAGAGATACAGGTTAGAGTCGGTCGAGATTGCATACTCGAGACCGGTTTTCTTGCGTGATACATACACAAACGACTTGCTATCGGGCGCCCAAGCGAACGACTCGACACCACCGAAAGGTTTCATGGGACTCTCAAAAGGCTCATCGGCCATCACATCGACAGCGTCGGTCACCGACTTGCCGTTCCACTTGGCGAGGAAAGGGTGAGGAATCTCGACTACCCACTCGTCCCAGTGTTTGTACATCAGGTCGTCAATAATACGGGCGTTGGCCTTGGGCAGGTCGGGATACACGTCTTGTGCAGTGCGTCCATATTTGACTGTTGAGATAAGAAGCAGATTAGCCTCATCGGGCGAAAACAGGAAGCCGGCCACACCGTTTTCAAGGTTAGAAGCCACTGATGCGCCGCTACCGTCGGCATTCATGACCCACAGCTGGGGTTTNCCNTCTTTATTGGCAATATAGGCAATTTTGTTACCNCCGTCAATCCATACGGCCGAGCTCTCGCTACCGGCCGTNCGTGTGAGACGNCGNGCATCGGTACCGTCGATGTTGACTACATACAGGTCGGCATTGCTCTTGTTCTGCTCGACGCTTTCNTAGCTTACCGAGTAGAGCACCTTTGTNCNNTCGGGCGATANTACAGGATTGCTGACACGACCTAACGCTTCGAGAGCCTCGATTGTAAACAAACCGTCGGTAATCTCGACATCGTGACGGTCAATGATGTTAGCATCGTCGCCCTGTGTGGCCGACGAACCACACCCGCTAAGTGTGATCANNGCTGCTGACATACTTGTTAGAGTTGCTTTAAAAAGGTTCATTTTTTACGTTTATGTGATAAGTTATTGTNTTTNTTAGCGTTCTTGAATGCCGGAGTCGGGCGCGCCCATGTACGGTAATTGCCNCCNCCNGGAAANAGGCGTGCTTGCAAATCGGTGCGATGCAGACGCTTCAACGACCTTGTGATGCCGTCGCGATAAGCGGGATCGTACCAGAAGAAATACTGTCGCTGAGCCTGTTTTAGCTCGGGAGTNGTNGCCGTAAAGACCTTGGNNCCGGTGTAAGGGTGAATACCTGTGTAGTATATCTCGGTAGCAAGNGTCATAGGGGTCGGNGTAAAATCCTGTACTTGCTCAAGGTGCATATTCATATCGCGCGTCTTGACNGCAAGCTCGGCCATNTCTACCTCACGACACCCNGGGTGNCTCGAAATAAAATAAGGTATCAGCTGCTGGTTGAGCCCCTCGGTNCGNTTCACATTNTCAAATATCTTCTTGAANTCNTGNAAGAGGTTGAACGAAGGTTTACGCATCAGCATCAGCACCTCGTCCTCGGTGTGCTCGGGGGCAACTTTCAGTCGACCCGACACGTGACGGGCTATGAGNTCGCGGTTATACTCCATGTTGGCACGGTCATGAGCNCTACTGCCGTTNGTGTGCATCGACAGGTCATANCGCACACCGCTACCGATAAACGANTTTTTAACGCCCGGCACTGAATCGACCCGCCTGTATAGNTTCAATAAGCGCGAGTGGTCGGTATCGAGATTGGGGCAAACTGCAGGGTGCAGACATGACGGACGCAGGCAACGCTCACACTTGGTTTTGTCGCNACCACCCATGCCATACATGTTAGCCGACGGGCCGCCGAGATCACTGATGTATCCCTTGAAGTCGGGCATACGGGTAAGCGATTCGACCTCGNGCATGATTGATTGCTCGCTNCGCGANGCNATGAACTTGCCNTGATGAGCCGATATTGTGCAGAATGCACAGCCACCGAAACACCCNCGGTGCATGTTGANCGAGAATTTGATCATATCGTAGGCAGGAATGCGCTTGCCTTTGTATCGCGGNTGAGGCATTCGGGTATATGGCNNNTCGAACGATGCGTCAATCTCGNCCGTCGTCATGGGCGGATACATCGGAGTGACACGCACAGCCCACTTGTCATGCGGTTGCCAAAGTGTAGCACCATGATAACGGTTGCTTTGTTGCTCAATATGCTTGAAGTTGGCCGCCTGACACGCTTTATCACGCTGACAGGCTGCAAATGANTTCANAATGATGTTGTCGGCATCGGCCTCGGGNACCCGGTCNAGCGGTACTCGCGACACCATCTGAGGNAACTGNGCNAGCTGCTCGACNGTCTCGCCACGGTCAAGACGGTCGGCNACCTCGACAATAGATTTATCGCCCATACCATATATTATTAGGTCGGCAGCGGTGTCGGCAAGCAACGACGGGCGAAGACGATCTTCCCAATAGTCATAATGAGACAGNCGCCTCATCGAAGCCTCTATACCGCCGGCTATGACAGGCACATCGGGAAATAACTCCTTGAGTATTTTGCTGTAAACTATCGTCGGATAGTCGGGCCGCATGCCATGACGCGCATCGGGGGTATAAGCATCGTCGCTGCGACGACGACGTGCAGCGGTATAGTGNTTGACCATTGAGTCCATCGCTCCGGCCGAAACGCCGAAAAACAGTCTCGGACGGCCGAATTTCNTGAAGTCGCGCAAATCATCGCGCCAATTGGGCTGTGGCACGATTGCGACCTTGTAGCCATGAGCCTCAAGCACACGGCCAAGCACCGCNGCACCGAACGANGGGTGGTCAACGTAAGCGTCGCCGGTAAACAGCACCACATCNACACCGTCCCAACCTCGCGCCTGCATCTCTTTTACCGACGTCGGCAGCCATCGCGACGGGTCGTAGGGATTACCCACGGTAGCTATATGTTGTTCAGTCTTTGACATCNAACTTTTGTTTTAGATACTCCTCANTCTTCAATATCTCATCACGCAGACGTGCAGCCTCCAGGAANTCCATGTTTTTNGCNGCTTTGACCATAGCGTCACGTTGCTTGGCGATGCTACGTTCAAGTTCTTCGCGCGTCATGTAGGGAATGACCGGATCGGCAGCAACATCGACCGACGGCATGTCGACACTCTCGGCATAGGCATACCCTGTCGACTTGGTACGCGGACGTTCGCCGGCACGACCTGTCGAGCGACCTGTTGACGCCGTCATAGCAGGCGCTGCATCTCCATCGACTGTAATAATCGGCGTGCGTGCCTTAATGATTGCCTGCGGTATGATACCGTGATCAGAATTATATTTCATCTGTATGGCTCGGCGACGCTCAGTCTCATCGATTGTCTGACGCATACTGTCGGTAATCTTGTCGGCATACATTATAACGCGACCATTAAGATTACGTGCCGCACGGCCCACAGTCTGGGTCAGCGACCGGTGCGACCTCAGGAAGCCTTCCTTATCAGCGTCCAGTATGGCTACGAGCGAAACTTCGGGCAAGTCGAGGCCCTCGCGCAGCAGGTTGACACCGATGAGCACGTCATATGTGCCGGCACGCAGGTCGTCAAGAATGCGTATGCGCTCAAGCGTATCGACGTCGCTGTGTATGTAAGCCGTCTTGATATCCATGCGCTGTAGATAGTCGTTAAGTTCCTCGGCCATGCGCTTGGTGAGCGTGGTGACCAGTACACGCTCGTCGCGCTCACGGCAGATGCGGATTTCCTCAAGCAAGTCATCGACCTGATTCATCGAACCTCGCACTTCAATCTCGGGATCAAGCAGGCCGGTAGGACGTATGAGCTGCTCGACGACAACTCCCTCGCTACGCTGCAATTCATAGTCGGCAGGAGTGGCGCTCACATATATCATCTGACGGGTCAGCGACTCAAATTCTTCGAACTTCAAGGGACGGTTGTCCATCGCAGCCGGCAACCTGAATCCATACTCTACCAAATTGAGCTTACGAGCCTGGTCGCCGCCGAACATGGCACGAACCTGAGGCAACGTCACATGACTCTCGTCGACAATAGTCAGAAAATCATCGGGGAAGTAATCGAGCAGGCAGAACGGGCGCATACCGGGCTGACGGCCGTCAAAATAGCGGCTGTAGTTTTCGATGCCGGGACAGTGCCCAACCTCTTTCATCATTTCGACGTCATAGGTGACGCGCTCATAGAGGCGCGAGGCGCGGTCGGGATAAGCCTCCTTGTTGAAGAACTCGACCTGCTGTCCAAGGTCGAGCTGAATCTCGGCGATAGCACCGGCAGTGCGCTCGGGCGACGTCACAAAGATGTTGGCCGGATAAATATTGAACATTTCCTGAGGTTGCCTAACACCCGTCATGTCGTCGATTAGGTATATCTCACATATTTCGTCACCCCAAAAAGAAACTCTCACTACCGAGTCCTCGTATGCCAGATGAACATCGACAGTGTCGCCCTTGACCTTGAACGTGCCCCGCGGGCAGTCGAGCTCATTGCGGCTGTACATGGCATTTGACAACTGGCGTAGGAAAGCGTTGCGGGCAATCTTCTGCCCTACCCTCACCTCGGTGACGTTGTTGTGAAAATCTTCAGGATTACCAATACCGTATAAACATGATACCGAACTTACCACAATAACATCGCGTCGACCAGACAACAATGCATGGGTTGCCTGAAGTCTGAGACGATCGATCTCATCATTAATCATCAGGTCTTTTTCGATATACTTGTCGACCGACGGTATATAGGCCTCGGGCTGGTAGTAATCGTAATAGGACACAAAGTATTGTACCGAATTGTTCGAAAAAAAATTCTTAAACTCGCTATACAGCTGGGCTGCAAGCGTCTTGTTGTGGCTAAGTATCAGAGTAGGACGATTGACGCGAGCTATAACATTGGCCATTGTAAAAGTCTTGCCCGAGCCGGTCACACCGAGCAACGTCTGGGCCGGCAGTCCCTCGTCAAGACCTTTTACAAGCTGATTTATAGCCTGAGGCTGGTCGCCCGTAGGTTTATATTTTGATGTAAGTTCAAATTTCATTTTACAGTTGTTCTAACCTGCAAATTTACTACTAAGCACGTAAATAAAGAAACAAATTCACACAAAATTTAGTTCCTATTTATTCAGCCACGTTACGTTTGTAATTATCCTTGGTCAACAGGTGAAAATGCTCCGTACGAACGTCACCAAGCGGTGACACAACATCTTGATTGGTGTGGTGATACACAAAGCCACATTTCTCACACACGCGTTTTGACTTAACATTACCATCATAGTAACCACACCACACTGCATCAAGTTTCAACTCTCCGAAACATCGGGCCAACAACGCTTCAACAGCTTCGGGAATCAAGCCTTGCCCCCAATATACACGACCTATCCAATAACCTATTTCAGCCTCTGCGTTACCATTAGCTGTTGAAGGTGACGTATTTGCTAACATTACGCCACAGCAACCAACGGGTTCACCAGTCGATTTTAATATCACAGCATACGTCTCAGGAGCCGAAAAAACATTCTTTATAACTTCAAGACTGTTTTCGACCGACGTATGCCGAGGCCAGCCCGCAGCCGGCCCGACAGCCTCATCGCTCGCATACTTATACAGTGCCTCAGTGTCATCTTCACGCCACGGTCTAAGCACAAGCCGAGCAGTCTCAATTGTCACATTCTTCATAATAATCGATTATCATTTTGCTTTGCAACACAAATATAGCAAATTTACAGGAAATGTTCGTATCTTTGCAGCGTCAATAATGACACAGATATTGAAATAAGAAAAGTGCCTCATCTCTTGTAAAATCGCCAATTTAACAAACAGATGTACGAGGCGCGGTGACAGCTCATATATAATATGGGCTGCCAATCCGTGCGTACATCCGGGTGTTTGGCGATACCCACAAGAGAGCAGGGTTGGCAGCCCACTTTTCATTACCGCACAAACGCCTCCTCACCGGCCGCCACGGAGCACTACTTATTGGTCATGACAAACAAGGAGATCAAACGCACCCACATCATTCCCGGCCACAAATGTGGCATTACAATAATATTGGTGTTTACTGTATTAACATTGTGTATTGGATATACTGTGTTATCGAACATACATTTCGAGTCAGAGTGTATACAGCAAGCCGGCATATCATTTTTCATCGGCTCATGTATCAGCATTGTTGCATTATAAAACAATGAAAGCGACCCTACCGTCATGTGACGGAAGAGTCGCTGTTCGTTTTGTGTAGTAGTAATCGCTTACGCGTTCTTTACTTTTTCAACAACAGCCTTGAAAGCGGCGGGGTTGTTGAGGGCCAAGTCGGCAAGAACCTTACGGTTGATCTGAATGCCGGCTTTGTGGATAAGGCCCATGAGCTTTGAGTAAGAGAGATCCTCCTGACGTGCGGCAGCGTTGATACGCTGGATCCACAATGCGCGGAAGTTAGCTTTCTTGTCCTTGCGGTCACGATAAGCATAGGTAAGACCTTTTTCCCAGGTGTTCTTAGCTACGGTCCAGACGTTGCGACGGCATCCGTAGTAACCACGGGTAAGTTTCAGAATTTTCTTACGGCGAGCTCTTGAAGCTACATGATTGACTGATCTTGGCATTTTTGTTACTTTTTTTGAGTGTTAGCGGTACCTAGTGTGAGGTAACTCTTTTTAGCTGAACACTCGGTTAATAAAATGTAATAAAATCACGAATTAAAATCGAGAAAACTTATTTAAAGCAGCGTGAATCCCGGTTGAGATTATTTGATGCCAAGCAATGCCTTGACATTGGCCTCGTCTACGCGCGCAACCGTCGAGAAGTGAGTGAGGTTACGTTTCTGCTTTTTAGTCTTCTTGGTCAAGATGTGGCTCTTGAACGCATGTTTTCTCTTGATTTTTCCTGATCCGGTAAGGGCGAACCTCTTTTTGGCACCGGAATTAGTTTTAATCTTCGGCATTTTTTGTTTGTTTTGTAATTATTAATTCGAGTAATCTGCTTGTGTGCCGACTCGCGACACAAATCAGTTTTTTTTATTTTTTCTTGGGTGAGAGCATCATGATCATGCGCTTGCCTTCAAGCACGGGCATCTGCTCTACCTTACCATAGTCCTCAATGTCCTGAGCGAAACGAAGCAACAGCACCTCGCCCTGCTCTTTGAAGAGGATTGAACGGCCCTTGAAGAACACATAGGCCTTGACCTTGGCGCCTTCCTGCAGGAATCCGATGGCGTGTTTGAGCTTGAAGTTATAGTCATGATCGTCGGTCTGGGGGCCGAATCTAATCTCCTTGACAGTAACCTTGGCCTGTTTGGCTTTCTGCTCTTTCTGCTTCTTCTTCTGCTGATACAGGAACTTCTGATAGTCGAGTATCTTGCAGACGGGGGGTGCAGCGTTGGGCGAAATCTCAACGAGGTCAAGCTCAAGCTCGTCGGCGAGCTTCATAGCGTCGTGAATGGAGTAGATTCCGTTCTCGACATTGTCGCCTACGAGGCGCACTTCACGGGCGCGAATGCGCTCGTTGATGTTGTGCGGATCTTTCTCCTTAGATGGGGGCTGAGGTCCACGGCGTGGTCCCATACCGGAGTTAGCGGGTCGCTGAGGGGCGCCGGCTCCCGCGGGACGCTGTCCGGCAGCATTGTTGGGGCGCTGGGCGCCGGGGGTAAAGTTTTGTTTTTTCTCCATCAAGGGGTATTATTGATTAATCATTTGGTTGACCTCATTGTTCAACTCGGCTGCAAAGGTAGCAATTTTCATCGAACCTTTATCACCTTCGCCCTGTTTTCTTACAGAAACTTCACCTTCCTGAGCCTCTTTTTCACCAACAATAAGCATGTAGGGTACACGTTTGAGCTCGTTGTCGCGGATTTTCTTACCGATTTTCTCGTTACGGTCGTCAATCTCGACACGCACGTCGGCCTCTTCGAGCTGACGGGCAACCTCACGGGCATAATCGTTGAATTTCTCACTGATGGGAAGGATAACAGCCTGCTGGGGCGCGAGCCACAGGGGGAACTTACCGGCAGTGTGCTCAAGCAGCACAGCCACGAAGCGTTCCATCGAACCGAAGGGCGCACGGTGAATCATCACAGGGCGATGCTTCTGGTTGTCGGCACCTGTGTACTCGAGCTGGAAACGCTCTGGCAGGTTATAGTCGACCTGAATGGTACCGAGCTGCCAGCGACGACCGATGGCATCTTTAACCATGAAGTCGAGTTTGGGGCCGTAGAATGCAGCCTCACCGAGTTCGGTGCGGGCTTTCAGGCCCTTCTCGGCACAAGCCTCAATGATAGCCTGCTCGGCAAGATGCCAATTCTCGTCAGTACCGATATATTTCTCCTTATTATTGGGGTCGCGGAGCGAAATCTGAGCCTCGAAGTTATCAAACTTCAGTGCGTTGAAGATGTAGAAGATGATGTCCATTACTTTCAGGAACTCATCTTTGATCTGATCGGGGGCACAGAAGATATGGGCATCGTCCTGCGTAAAGCCGCGCACACGGGTCAGACCATGAAGCTCACCACTCTGCTCATAACGATAAACAGTACCAAACTCGGCCAAACGCATGGGGAGGTCGCGATATGAGCGGGGATAAGCACGGAATATCTCGCAGTGATGAGGACAGTTCATCGGTTTGAGCAGATACTCCTCACCCTCCTCGGGTGTATGAATAGGCTGGAACGAGTCCTTACCATACTTGGCATAGTGACCCGAGGTAACATAGAGGTTCTTGTTACCGATATGGGGGGTGATTACCTGCAGGTAACCGTATTTTTTCTGAATCTTGCGCAGGAACTGCTCGAGACGGTCGCGGAGAGCAGCACCCTTGGGCAACCACAGGGGCAGACCGGCACCGACATTGGCCGAGAAAGCGAAGAGCTCCATCTCCTTGCCGAGTTTGCGGTGGTCGCGTTTCTTGGCCTCCTCCATAAGAACAAGATACTCGTCGAGCATCTTTTTCTTGGGGAATGTGATACCATATACACGAACAAGCTGATTGCGCTTTTCGTCACCACGCCAGTAAGCACCGGCAAGCGATGTTATCTTGACAGCCTTGATAGCCGAGGTGTCGGGAAGGTGCGGGCCGCGGCACAGGTCGGTAAAGTCACCCTGTGTATAGGTAGTGATGTGGCCGTCCTCAAGCTCGCTGATGAGCTCACATTTGTATTCCTCGCCACGTTCGCCGAATGCCTTGAGGGCATCTTCTTTGCTGATGTCGCGACGTGTGATGGTCTCGTGGCGCTGAGCCAACTCGAGCATCTTAGCCTCGATTTTAGCGAAATCGGCAGCGGTGAGCTGGTGCTCTCCGGGGTCGATGTCGTAGTAGAAACCGTTCTCAATAGCAGGGCCGATGCCAAACTTGACACCGGGATATAATTCTTGAAGAGCCTCGGCAAGCAGGTGAGCCGAGCTGTGCCAAAAGGCGTGCTTGCCCTCGGCATCTTCCCACTTAAACAGTTTCAGTGTGGCATCGCTGTCGATGGGACGTGTAAGATCCCATGCCTCGCCATTCACTTCAGCAACAAGTACCTCGCGGGCCAAGCGCGGACTGAGACTCTCGGCAACTGCAAGCGGAGTAACTCCATTTTCAAACTCCTTGACGCCACCGTCAGGAAATGTAATCTTAATCATAATTTATTAAAAATCTGTTTTTCAATCAATTGCCATTTACAAACATGGCAATCAAACATTTTATCGCGCAAAGGTAGTTATTTTTTTGCAAATAGTTGACAATTAGGCCGAATATTTTTTGTAATTTTAGCGCCACAACGCCAACAATTCAACTACCTGACAAGCATCGTGATCGACTTTCTCTCGCAATATATCAATCTTACATGGGTGTACTGGTTTCTCACCGTGGCCTACGCGGTGACTATCATCAGTATAGTGGGTGTTATCGTTTCAGAAAACCGCAACCCGGTAAAGTCACTCGCCTGGGTCACCGTGCTTTTGGCACTACCGGCGCTTGGACTATTGTTGTATGTAGTCTTCGGCCGCAACATAAAGAACAAGCGCATCATATCGCGACGCAACCGCCGCAGGCTGCGCCGACGCGAGAGTGCCCGCAAGATAGACTTCGCCCGACTTCCACACGGCGACTCAGCCAAAAATCTGATTAGGCTGGCCCACTCCCTTTCGGGAGCCATGTACTACCGTAACAACTATGCGACACTCTACAACAACGGCCGCGACAAGATGGACGCTCTGATTAACGACATCAGACAGGCTCGTGACTATATTAATATACAATATTATATAATAAATGACGACGAGACAGGCCATCGACTCAAAGACGCGCTCATTGAACGCGCCCGCGCCGGTGTCACCGTTCGTGTCATTTATGACCATGTAGGTTCGTTCAAAGTCAAGAACAGCTTTTTCAAATCAATGCAAGCCGAGGGTGTACAGGTGTACCCGTTCTTCAAGGTTACTTTTCCGGGACTCGGCTCGCGCATAAACTGGCGCAACCACCGCAAGCTGTGCATCATAGACGGCACCGTCGGCTACATCGGTGGCATGAACATTGCCGACCGCTATGTAGACGGTGGCAAATTTAACGAATGGCGCGACCTGCACCTGCGCGTCACAGGCCCGGCAGTACGCTCGCTGCAATACTCATTTGCCGTCGACTGGAACTTCATGGGCCAGCCGCTCATTGACGAGGAGTTCAGCAACAGTGCCCCTCTTCTGCCACCCGATGGCGAACAACACACCCCGACCCAGGCCCGCGGTATGCAACTCATGACATCAGGCCCGACAGGACAATGGAGCAACATATCGCTAATGATGCTTAAAGCCATATCTCAGGCCAAAAAGTGCATTTTCATTCAGACGCCCTACTTTCTACCGACCGACGCACTGCTCAAAGCACTTCAGACCGCTGCACTGTCGCGCGTAGATGTCAGACTGATGATTCCGCGCCGCAGTGACTCGGACATGCTTCGCTGGGCCTCTTATTCCTACATTTTGGAGTGCCTGCAGGCCGGTATCAAAATCTACCTATACGAGCCCGGCATGCTACATGCCAAATCGATGCTTATTGACGATGAAATCTCAACCGTCGGCTCCACCAACTTCGACTTCCGCAGCATCGAGCACAACTTCGAGAGCAACATGTTCATCTATTCCCACGAATTCAACGCGCGCCTACGCGAAAGTTTCCTGCACGACCAAGAACAATCACATCGCGTAACAAGCAACGAATGGCGCCACCGCCCCATCTACCAAAAGGCGCTCGAGTCGTTCATGCGTCTTTTTGCCCCAATCCTCTAAGACATCAATCCTCGCTATAGTGGCGCAATACGCGGCGGTAGGAGTTGAAAATTTTAGATTTGGAAACAAACCCGACATAGCGACCGTCGGCATCTATCACGGGGAGGTTCCACGCACCCGTATCGTCAAATTTTTTCATCACCCGATCCATAGGCTCATCTACCTGAATTTTATCGGGCGGCATACTCATGAAGCGTCGCACAAACATGCGACGATAAAGGTCGGGACGAAACATGATGTTACGTATATCATCAAGCAACACTATACCTAACAGCTCGCCTCGTTCGCCTACAACGGGAAAGAGATTACGGTTTGACTCAGAAATCACTTTTACCATCTCACGCAGATCCATCTCTGGTTTCACGGTCTTGAAATCGGTCTCGATGACACTGTTGATTTTAAGCAACGTCAACACGGTCTTGTCTTTGTGGTGGGTCAGCAGTTCGCCCTTCTGAGCAAGACGGCGCGTGTATATGCTGTATGGTTCGAAAAGCCTGATTGTGCCGTAGGATATAGCCGACACGATGAGCAACGGCAGAAAGAGNTCATAGCCGCCGGTCATCTCGGCCGTGAGGAAGATGCCCATGNGCGGCGCATGCATCACGCCACTCATAACCGCAGCCATACCCATCAAGGCGAAGTTCTTGATCGACANGTCAAGGCCGAACATATTATTAAGGAGAAACGCAAAGAAGAAACCACTCATACAGCCCACATACAGCGATGGCGCAAACGTNCCACCCACACCTCCGCCGCCATTGGTTGCCGAGGTCGCAAAGCCTTTGAGTAATATTATAAGTGCGATAAAGAGTATGATAAACCACACACTGTCACCATCGTGGTAGAAAATACTACCGTCNACAATCGATGACGGATCACCTTCAAGCAGGTCGTTNATCGAGCCATAGCCCTCACCATACAGCGGCGGAAACAGAAACACCAACGCTGCGAGAATAGCACCGCCNACAGCTGTTTTCTTGAGNTGAGTGTTGAGTTTGTGNTTGAAAAAGCCCTCCATCATGTTCATAACCCGNGTGAAGTAGAGCGACACCATGCCACAGAACACACCCAGAANAATGGCGTACGGAATNCGCGATGGCGGGAATTGCTCGCTCTGCACAAAGAAGAACTCAAGGTCATTGCCAGTGAATATATATGCCACAGTCGCCGCCGATATTGACGCTATGAGCAGCGGCATAACCGACACGGTCGTCAGATCGAGCATCAGCACCTCGAGNGTGAACAACATACCNGCAATCGGAGCCTTGAANATGCCNGCGATACCTGCAGCGGCACCACAACCGACTAANATCATAAGAATACGCGGTGACAGCCTGAAGGCCTGACCCAGATTTGAGCCGATTGCAGCACCNGTGAACACGATAGGGCCCTCNGCTCCGACCGAACCNCCNAAACCGATGGTGATGGAACTGGCAAAGACCGACGTGTACATGTTATGAGGTTTTAGTCGACTCTTGTTCTGCGAGATTGCATACAGCACACGTGTGACACCATGCGAGATGTTGTCACGCACCACGTANCGCACATACCAACCGGCGAGCACAATGCCTACTACCGGGTAAATCAAATATATATAGTTGCCTTGAGTGATGTGTGCGCCATGNGTCAGNGATGTACTTATAAGATGTATCAAAAACTTCAGCAATAGTGCCGCAAAGCCGCAAAGCACACCGACGATAAGGGCCAATATGATGACAAAGGTTTTCTCATCGATATGACGCTCGCGCCACAACATGAATCNGTATCCATAGTCGTGAAACCTTACGGTAAATNTTTTCAATAGCTTATTCATGGCTATATTCCTTTTCCTGTCATTACCGTGCGGACTGTAAAGGCCANAATTTTCAAATCGACCGGCAATGACACATTTTCCAAATAAATCATATCGTAGGCCAGGCGTTCAATCATCTGATCGACGTTTGACGCATAGCCATATTTCACCATACCAAGTGAGGTCAGTCCGGGGCGCAGCTGATGACACATCGCNACCTGAGGAGCNCGGCCGGCTATAATGTCAAGAAANTATTCACGCTCGGGCCTTGGACCTATNATCGACATATCNCCCTTGAGCACATTCCACAACTGNGGCAACTCGTCGAGNCGATATTTNCGCAGCGTGTGCCCCAATCGTGTAATTCGGTCATCACTCACAGTCGACAGCATTGGGCCNGACTTCTCGGCATCGACCGTCATGGTGCGGAACTTATATATGGTGAAACGNCGCCGACGATACCCTACCCTCGTCTGCGAGTAAAACACNGGCCCGGGAGAGTCTGNCTTAATCATACAGGCTATCACAGCCATCACGGGGGCAACCAGNACAAGNCCGATGGCCGCGGCCACAACGTCGGTCACTCGCTTAATGTTACGGTAACTTTCGGTTATATTCACTGTCGAAATATCGGCGAGGGGTTCACCGGCCACGTTTTTAACCCTTATGCGAGTAATACCCGAGACNGCTTTCCAGGCAGGTAACTGTACCGGGATATCAAGGCTATACAGTCGGCGTGTGACCGCTACAATGCGGTTCACATCGTCACCACTTATGGCCAATATAATCTTGTCGGGCGCCAGACGCTTGCAATCGTCGGTCAGCGTTGCCCACGACANCATCGTACAACCGTCAATACCTCNATCGGGATTATCNTCAAGAANCACACCTACCACTTCATGNCCATTGGCNCGATATACATGTTCAAGACGGTTGATNCACTCACGCACATCGCGCTCATCGCCTATGATGACAGTCTTGATGGTCTCNATTCCGCGCGAAAGTCGTTTGAGAATCAATCTGGTAATAAACAGTCGGCCGACAAGCAGGCTGCCNGTAAACAACGCCGCCAGTATAAGCAACAGGATATAATTGCTGTAACGGTCGGGGAGCGGNTCGTCAATTATAGCGATAAAGTAGATTATTATCACACCAAACATTACCGAACCGAGCGTAGAGTTGACAACCTCGATGCGCGATTTGGTCTGNGTGCGGTTATANAAGCCNGACAGCCAGTACAGNCTCATCATTAGCAACGGCGTGAGCACCTGGCCCANTATNACCGTGGGATATTTGAGATAAATNAGNACACTCTCAACTTCCTGTGAAACCTCGAGCGTGTTAAATCTCACTACATTGAAGACACACCANGCCAACATCGTCGCGATAAAATCGGACGACAGGAACCACAGTCTATGTTGCTGCTCAACCGTCATTTACGCAATATACTGACCACTCCGCTATCACTGAGTTTTATTACTTGGGACGGACGGGANCGCATCTCGTCGTCGCGCCTTGACATCATCACATAGTCGACCGCNTCGATTATCTCGCGGTCAATCTCCTTGAATATAGCCGGAGTCGGACGGCCACTGATGTTTGCCGATGTCGAGACCAGCGGACGCCTCAATGCGCGACACAGTCCNGCNGACACTCGTTCGCCGGTAATGCGNACACCGACGCTGCCGTCGGCTGCAAGCAGCTCNGGCGCCATATTGATGCCATGGTCATAGACAATAGTCAGCGGACGCACCGAAGCCTCAATGAGCTCGGGTGCCACNTCGGGAACCACATCGACATATCGCCAGAGGTCGTCGACACGCGACAGCAACACTATCATGGCCTTACTGTCGGCACGCTGCTTTATATCATAGATACGTTTCACGGCTTCCGAGCGGGTGGCATCACANCCGAGTCCCCANACGGTGTCGGTAGGATACAATATCACTCCTCCACGTTTCAGCACCTCGACGGCATTCGCTATATCTTGTTCTAACTGTGTCATTAATGTATGATGTTGATTGGTTCTGATGTACAAAAATACACCAATTTTTTTAAAAAAATTTAGTCCGTAGCTAAAATTTAGGTAAATTTGCACGTCCAAACACAACTCATAACATCACGATACATGAAGAATGTTATTGTNCGCTCGTTCACCGGGCTCATATATATCGGTATAATTATCGCCGCNCTGCTGTTAGGCAACGCATGGNTGCTGGCGCTGACACTGCTGTTTACATTACTCGCAGTCAACGAGTTNAACACCATAAGCGACAGGCATGACCTAAGCCGCGGGCTCAATCTGCTCGACNTGCTGACGGCATGTATGCCATCGGTGGCTATCTATGTCTTTGANAACAGCACTCAAATAACGACAGCAGCCATCATCGGCATAGCCTACATTGCGTGNCTCATTGCCCGCATGATAGTGCCGCTCTACATCAAAAACAGCAACCCGCTTGTTCAGACCGCCCACTCGTTCATGTCACAGATATACGTNGTTTGGCCACTGGCATCGATGTTCATAGCCTATACCCTGAACCCNGCTATNGTAACACTAATGTTTGTCATGATATGGCTTAACGACACCGGCGCTTTTTGTGTCGGTTCACTCATAGGGCGTCACAAGCTTTTTGAGCGTATCTCGCCCAAAAAGTCATGGGAGGGTTTCTTCGGCGGCTTCGTGTTTGCCATCGCAGCCGGCATCGTCGCCCGACTGATATTCACCGACGGCAGCCTCNCCGNCTTCTCGCTCACGAGCCTCGGCATCATGGGTGCGGTTGTTTCGANAATGTCAACCTGGGGCGACCTCGTCGAGTCACAAATCAAGCGCACGCTCGGCATCAAGGATTCGGGTAACCTGTTGCCCGGTCACGGCGGTATTCTCGACCGCATCGACTCACTGCTGCTCGTGGCCCCGGCCACACTGCTCGTGCTGCTCATCAACATTATATGTCAATAATTTCAATCTAACAATACATACTACATGTCACAACAGCGCTACGACTTACGTGGAGTTTCGGCCACTAAAGAAGATGTACACAACGCAATCAAGAATGTCGATAAAGGTCTTTACCCCCGCGCATTCTGCAAAATCATACCCGACATACTGGGTGGNGACCCCGAATGGTGCAACATAATGCACGCTGACGGTGCCGGCACCAAGTCATCGCTTGCCTACATCTACTGGCGCGAAACCGGCGACCTGTCGGTATGGAAAGGCATCGCACAGGACGCACTGATAATGAATATCGACGACCTGCTNTGTGTCGGTGCCACTGACAACATTCTCGTGTCGTCGACCATAGGCCGCAACAAGCACCTCATTCCCGGCGAGGTAATCGCTGCTATTATAAATGGCACCGAGGAGCTCCTGGCCGAGTTGCGCGAGGCCGGCATCAGCATCTACAGCACCGGCGGTGAGACTGCCGACGTAGGCGACCTCGTTCGTACCATCATTGTCGACAGCACCGTGACATGCCGCATGCGTCGTGACCGTGTCATCAACAACGCCAATATNCAGGCCGGCGATGTCATTGTAGGCCTCGCATCTTATGGTAAAGCAGCCTACGAGACCGAGTATAACGGCGGCATGGGNAGCAATGGCCTCACCTCGGCCCGCCACGACGTATTCGCCAAATATCTGGCTGAGAANTACCCCGAGAGCTATGACTCGGCCGTTCCGACCGAACTGNTTTACTCAGGNTCGGTAGCNCTGACCGACGAGGTGGCAGGNGTTCCCGTCAACGCCGGCAAACTTGTCCTCTCGCCCACCCGCACCTATGCACCCGTCATCAAGCAACTGCTTGACCGNATGCACGCCGACATTCACGGCATGATTCACTGCTCGGGCGGCGCACAGACCAAGATTCTGCACTTCATCGACAAGCTACACGTCATCAAGGACAACATGTTCCCTGTACCCCCGCTGTTCGAAATGATTCAGCGCGAGAGCGGCACCGACTGGGCCGAGATGTACAAGGTATTCAACATGGGTCACCGCATGGAAATCTATCTCCCCGCCGACAAAGCTCAACAGGTAATAGAGATAGCCGAGAGCTTCGGTATAGACGCCCGCATCGTGGGCCGTGTCGAGGCTGCCGATGCACCCAAAGTGACCATCAAGTCTGACAAGGGCACATTCACCTATTGATAGGCCCGCACAATGTAATCGCTACATGATGACCCGGAATGTCGNAGTCANGCTATTGGCAATCATGGCATCTGCTCTGACTGTTGCATGTTCGGGCCACGGGAGCGGTACGCAGTCACATCTGCACAGCGGCACGATGCCCGACACGCTGCGGGTGGCGACACTATACAGCCCCACCTCCTACTTTATATATAAGGAGGAACCTATGGGCGTAGACTACTCGCTCGTGAAACGTCTCGCACNGGACAAGGGCATGGAGCTGGAGTTGAAAGTCGCTCCCGGCCTGCAACGCATGATCGAGATGCTCGACTCGGGGTTGGTCGACCTCATAGCCTACCCNGTACCTGTCACCGGCGAATACAAAGACCGNATAGCGGCATGTGGCCCCGTGAGCGAGACCTATCAGGTACTCGTACAGCCACGTCGAGCAGGNGTCGAGCTGATCAATGACGTCACCAGTCTGCCNGGNCACGATGTGTATGTCGAGAAAGNGTCACGCTACTACTTCCGCATGCACAACCTCAACGACGAGCTCGGTGGCGGCATCAACATACACGCCATNGANCGCGACACCCTCATAACCGAGGANCTCATCGAGATGGTGTCGGACGGCACNATACCGCTCACGGTCATTGACAGCGACATCGCNCGCCTCAACCGCACGTATTACCCCAACCTTGACGTGTCGCTCGCATTGAGTTTTCCGCAACNCTCGGCTTGGGGTGTGAGTCCCGACAACCGATGGCTTGCCGACAGCATTGACTCATGGATCAGCGACGACAAGCCNCGTGACACCNGACGGCAGCTGCTTAGACGATACTTTGAGTTGAGCAAAAACTCACCGTCGACCGCCGACATCGACTTCACTAAAGGCAAAATATCNCCGTTCGACCACATATTCAAGACTCATGCCGCTTCAATAGGCTACGACTGGCGANTGCTGGCCTCTCAGGGATATGTCGAGAGNCAGTTTGACTCGACACGCACCTCATGGGCCGGAGCNAAGGGCATAATGCAGATTATGCCATCGACNGCNAGGGCATACGGATCGACNGCCGACAAAATNACGTCGGTCGACAATTGTGTCGAGACATCGACGCTCATTCTCAAAGACCTTAACAAGTCTNTGTCAAAACTCGTGCCCGACGATACCGAGCGCATCAAATTTGTNCTCGCGGCCTACAANGCCGGACTGGCTCACATNTACGATGCCATCGCACTCGCACGCAAACTGGGCTACAACCCCGAGGTGTGGGACGGNAACGTCGCCGAGTGNCTGCTGCTCAAATCTCACCCCGANTATTACAACGACCCGGTGTGCAAATTCGGTTACTTCAGAGGCCGTCAGACAACGACTTATGTCAATCAGGTCATAGCTTTTTACACCCNGGCAAAACAATATATCAAATCCTGACGTTATATAAAAAAACACGTTTTAACTCAAAAAATTCATATTCATCATAAACTGCTTATAACNACGATTATGAAAAAGACTTACATGAGCGTTGCGCTCGTANTTACACTNGCNGCATCAACCGTTTGCACATCATGTATCGGTCCGTTCGCACTCACCCACAAGNTACTNGCATGGAACAACACTATTGACAATAAGGTTGTCAACGAACTGGTATTCTTTGCGTTGTGGATTGTTCCCGTTTATGAAGTTTCGGCCATTGCCGATGTCCTTGTGCTCAACAGCATCGAGTTCTGGAGCGGTGACAACCCTGTGGCAAGCAACAGCAAGGTAGTTGACGGTCAAGATGGACGCTACCTCGTCGAGAGCGACTCAAACGGCTACACCATCACCCGCGAGGAAGACGGTCAGATTGTACGCTTCGACTTNGACAAAGACACGCAGACATGGAGTGTGATTAACGGCGAAAGCAAATATCCGTTGATGACNTTCGTCGATGACACCCACGTNAAGATGATCACCCCCGACGGCGGCATGGTAACCGTAGAGGCTTCACAGGCCGGNGCTTGGGCATACCAGCAGATCGCAAGCGGCAGTTTCACTGCTCAGAACTAAAAAAAATACATCTACCACAATAAATGAGTAAGATATTACGTGCCGTGGCTGCATCATTTGCAGTCACGGCTTTGTTGGCAAATAGCCAACCCAAATCACCAGCCGAGGCTAATCTGAGANTNCCNCTTGACATACCGTTGACACTCAGCGGCAACTTCGGCGAGCTNCGCACCAACCACTTCCACTCGGGNGTCGACTTCAAGACCCAGGGNCGCACAGGCCTGCCCATCTACTGCGCNGCCGACGGTTACGTGAGCCGCGTCGTTGTCTCGCCGTGGGGNTTTGGTCGAGCCATCTATGTCACCCACCCCGACCTCGGGCTTGTAACCGTCTATGGCCACCTGGAGTCATTTGTCAAAAAAATNGACACGCCTGTACGCGACCGCCANTATGCTGCCGAGAGCTTCCNCATTGATACCGAATTTGCNCCCGGCGAAATCGAGGTAAAACGCGGCGAACTGATAGCCCACAGCGGNAACGCAGGCTCNTCGGGNGGCCCTCACCTGCACATGGACGTCCGCGACGCTGTTACCGAATATGCACTNGACCCGATGCCCTACTACCGTCGNCATCTCAAGGACGACGTNGCCCCCGAGGTGCGTGGCATCGCCCTCTACCCCCACGACGGCATCGTCAACGGTGTCGCCAANCCCGCCTTCCACGTCAAGCCCGACCTCAACAAGTCATTCACAGCCTGGGGACGTGTNGCNCCNGCCATCAAAGCCTACGACCGCATGACAGGNACTACAAATATATATGGAGTAAAATACCTNACACTGATGTGTGACGGTGACACCATCTATCACCGCGTCGTCGACCACTCNGACTTTGANCGTACACGCGCGGTNAANACCCTCGTCGAGTATGGCGACGTCGTCGATTCNAACTCGTGGTATATGACAACCCTTGTACCCGAATCACAGCCTCTCAGCGACATGGTGACGGCACGCGGTGACGGCACAATCGACATTGACACCGAGCGCGAATACAAACTCAAATTCGTTCTGCGCGACGACCACGGCAACGTCACCGTTGTCCCGTTCACCATCAAAGGTGTACGTGGCGACATACCTGCAGCCGAGGGTGACGGCGAACTGGTGATGTGGGATCGCGAATACACCCTCATCAACGATGCGGGTGCATCGGCCACACTCAGCCCGGGTACACTTTACGGCGACTGCGTGCTCAGCATCACCGACCTGGCTCCGCGTCAGGGCGACTACTCGCGCCGCTACATTATAGGCGACAAACATGTTCCCGTAGCCAAGGAGTTTGACATCGTCATACCGCTCGTCACCGACGACAAAGTCGACAAGCAAAAATATACCCTCGTGCGAATCGATGGCAAATCGCCCTCAGCCGTTGCAGCCGACTACAACCTCGGTGGTTACATGACAGCGCGCATCAACCGTTTCGGCACATACACTGTCGTCGCCGACACCGTCGCGCCCGTTGTGACTCCCGTCACCCCCGAAAAGTGGCGCACAAGCGGCAAGGTCACCTTCAAAATCAGCGACAAGCTGTCGGGTATCGAGACCTATCGCGGAGAGATTGACGGCCGCTGGGTGATGTTTGAACTCGACGGCAAGACAGGCACACTCAGCTATCGCCTTGATCACACCAGGTTACCCAAAGCTACGCGCCACAAAGTGACACTCACCGTGACCGATGCCGCCGGCAATTCAACAACTTGTGACCGCTCATTCTGACCACGATTATAGAAAATAACTTTTTATACTTTAAGCCTGAACATTTCTTAATGAATGTTTAGGCTTAATTTATAAATATTCGTATATTAGCCGCATAAAATTATTTTAAATCATCAATCCATGTCAACTATGAGGAATTTATTGCTTACCACCGTACTGACAGCGTGCACACTCTTAGCCGCCGCAACCGACTACCGCACGCAATTCAACGAACTGCTTGCAGCTGAGAAATTTAATGCAGCCGACAGTGTACTGACACTGTGGGAAGCTGAGTCACCGGGTGATGCAGAGGTTATGATAGCCAAATTCAACCTTCTCTTCAATAATTCACGATTCACAATTCTAATGTTAGGAGCTGAATCTGAAATGACCGGAGAGTATTTGGCTCTCAACGATTCTCTTGGTCATACTGTTGGTGGCATAGGCCAACATACCCAATGGAATGATAGCATATACAATGCCGCCATTAATGTCATTGACAGCGCGATAGTGCAATGGCCCGACCGTCTTGACATGAGATGGGGAAAGGCTAAGGCCGAGTCGATGAGAGAACATTGGACAGAGGTGGCCGACATTGTTCACGCAGTGTTAGACCGTTCAGTCGAGACCAACTATGCCTGGACTTGGACTGATCGTGTGTCATTAGGAGACTCCGTAGCCGAAGCTGTGCACAATGGAGCTTACGACTACCTGCGTATGACATTAGAAACTCAATCTGACGAAAATCTATCCATAGCCGACTCTCTTGCACGACATATTATCGAACTGTACCCTAACGATTGCTTTACACTGAATGTGATCGGTGGAATATGTGTCTATCGCCAAGACTTTGACGGGGCACTCCATTATTTTACAAGAGCTGATGAAACATGTCCCGGCGATGCCCTTACAGCCTTGAACATTGCATATAATCACATACTCTTAGGTAACGAAGAAAAAGCACTCGAACTGTACACCTCCATTGCCGATAATCCCATCTACGATAACGATACCCATGAAATAGCCCGCAAGATGATAACATATATAAACAAAGAATTTGATGAAATGAAGCCTTATACCTACTTCTTCAACTATCTGCCCGGTATCGCCGGAATGACCACTGTTGAGACCGGCGCGGAAGTACTGTCAACACCTGAGACTCTAAACTCCATCTATCCGAACTACAACGAGTTCAAATCACCGTTTGCCGACAGTGATATCACGGTAACACCCGTAACCATCGGCGACAGTACAATTTATGTGTGGAAGTTTCCCGGACCTACCGAAATGCCACTCTGCCTCTACGTGGCTTTCGTGCCCAAAGACGGTCACTATATAATCTATACCCTCGAGCGGTCATTAAATAATTACTGGGTTATAGGCAGCATGAAAGAGGGCACACATTCCAACTATGGTAACATCCCCGAGAGTCCCACGTCGGCCAACGAGTTTGTAAATCTGCTTGAAGCCATAAAACTTCTCTGAACTACTGTACAACGTTGACCTAATCCTAAAAAAAATTTAAGTTGCTCAACAAATATTCGAGGTATAAGGTTGTATTAGTACAAATGATATATTATCTTTGTCTTTAACTTAATTTTGTTAATCGACTTTACGATCACAAAACTCAATACCACACTTTTATGGACAACGAACAACTTTTACAGCAAGTGACCGCCAAGGCACAGACATGGCTTGGCGACGGTTATGACGACGAGACCAAAGCCGAGGTTAAGCGCATGCTTGAAGCCGAGGACAAGACCGATCTCATTGAGTCGTTCTATAAAGACCTGGAATTTGGTACCGGCGGTCTGCGCGGTATCATGGGCGCAGGCAGCAATCGTATGAACATATACACCGTGGGCGCCGCTACTCAGGGCCTCGCAAACTACCTCAAGGAAGCATTTGCCGACCTGCCCGAAATCAAGGTTGCCGTGGGTCACGACGTGCGCAACAACTCACGTCGCTTTGCCGAGGTTGTCGCCGACGTATTCTCGGCCAACGGTATCACTGTTTACCTGTTCGACAGCTTCCGCCCCACCCCCGAGCTCTCGTTCGCCATACGCCACCTCGGTTGCCAGAGCGGTGTCAACATCACTGCATCTCACAACCCTAAGGAGTACAACGGTTACAAGGCATACTGGGCCGACGGCGCTCAGATTATCGCACCCCACGATGTCAACATCATCAATAATGTAAACAAAATCAAGGGTGCCAACGAGATTAAATTCAACGGCGACAAATCGCGTATCCACATCATCGGACGCGAGATTGACGACGCATTCCTCGCCGCCATCAAGGGCCTATCACTCAGCCCCGACATCATCAAGAAGCATAGCGACCTGAAGATAGTCTACACTCCTATCCACGGTACAGGCGTACACTTGATTCCCGAGTCGCTCGCCAACTATGGCTTCACCAACATCATTCACGTTCCCGAACAGGACGTAACCAGCGGCAACTTCCCCACCGTAGAGTCACCCAACCCCGAGAATCCGCCGGCCATGGCAATGGCCATCGCCAAGGCTAAGGAAGTCGGTGCCGACCTCGTCATGGCATCAGACCCCGACGCCGACCGCATAGGTTGCGTTATGCGCGACGCCAACGGTGAGTATGTGCTCATCAACGGCAACCAGATTGTAATGATTCTGCTCTACTACCTGATGACCCGCAACGCCGAGCTCGGCCGTCTCACAGGCAAAGAGTACATCGTCAAAACCATCGTGACAACCGAGACCATCAAGGCCATCGCCGATGCCAACAACATCACCATGTTCGACTGCTACACAGGCTTCAAATGGATTGCAGCCGTCATTCGTGACCACGAGGAGACTGCCCGCTATCTTGGTGGCGGCGAAGAGAGCTACGGTTTCCTGGCCGAGACATTCGCTCGCGACAAAGACGCCGTTTCAGCCATCTCACTCATGGCCGAGGCAGCAGCGTGGGCCAAGGAGAACGGACTCGATTTCATGGCAATGCTTCAGGACATCTACATGAAATATGGCTTCTCGATGGAGAAAGGCATCTCGGTAGTACGCACAGGTAAGAGCGGCGCCGAAGAGATTCAGAAGATGATGCGCGACTTCCGTGCCAACCCGCCCAAGACCCTCGGCGGCTCGCCCATCACCACCATCAAGGACTATGATGCGCTCACCAAGACCAATGTTGCTGACGGCAGCATCGAGAAACTTGACATGCCCACCACCTCAAACGTTCTCCAGTACTTCACCGAGGACGGCACCAAAGTTTCAGTTCGCCCCTCAGGTACAGAGCCCAAAATCAAGTTCTACATCGAAGTTAAGGGTACCCTGGCCAAGAAAGAGGATTATGACGCATGCAATGCCGCTGCTGAAGAGAAAATCAAGGCTGTCATGAAAGATCTTAACATCTAAGATAACATCAATCAACCAATACTCAAAAGCGATACCCTCCAACAGGTATCGCTTTTTTTCTTTTTAATATTGTAATATAGTATATGTTTCCCACCCATATAGTTGGTCTATTCTTCCATAAAGCTCGCCTAAATTTCTTATTTTGATTAAAAAATTTGCTAATTGATAGTTTTTTTTTAAACTTGCAAAAATTATCATTAATTTATCAATATCATGAAAATGTTACAAAGCCGAATTCAAAGTATACTCGCCGGCGTGGTAATAAGCCTGGTTGCAGTTAGTAGCAGCGCGTGTCAGAATAATAATCAGGTTGAGAAAGCTGAGAAAGTTTTTGAGCCGGTTCCGCTCAACGAATTAGTAACAGCCGTACCCGACACCATCGCATCACCTGAACAATTAGCACTCAAAAGGAAGATTGAGCATATCATCTACTTCAAGACTGTCGTCAAAGACAACCATTTTGAACTGACGGTCGATAAAGATTACTTTATTCAGAACGACATTCCTCTCACATATTATGACCTCTTGGTTGAGAACCTTGAGGCTAATAATAAACTTGCCGACGAGCTAAAGAGCCAGGGACATGAGCTCAATGTGGCCGAAATGTTTGAAGAGTCAAAGAAAGAGTACGAAGCATATATCAAAAAATTTGACAAGTCAACAATCGAAGAAAATAATTAAGACTATAACGAAAGTGCTCAATACCCTATAGATATTTTATAATCAAATAGATAACTAATCCAACACTATCCATCGCAGGTTAGTGTTGGATTTTTATTTACATTTCTCTTTAATCCTTTGAGAGAGTAAATCGTCTTATATATAAAACGACCTAATTTGTGAAATTACAAATATTAAATAACCACACCTAATATTCATCACATGTATCGTAAATTCATACTCTCACTGTTCATGATTGCATCAGTGGCTGCATTTGCCCAGTCACGCAAATCAGTTTCAATTCTCGGAGACTCATACTCTACCTACGAAGGGTACATCGAACCCTCAAGCAACTGGACATGGTACTTTGCTCAGCCTCGCGTAGAGACTACCGATGTCAATGACGTCAAGCAGACATGGTGGCATCAGTTTATCAAAAACAACGGTTACAAACTCGAGAAGAACAACTCATATTCAGGTTCGACCGTATGCTACACCGGCTATGACGGAGCCGACTACACCAACATATCGTTCGTAAGCCGCATGGACAATCTCGGCAGCCCCGACCTCATTCTCATCTTCGGTGCAACCAACGACTCGTGGGCAAACGTACCCCTCGGCGACCTCATCTACGAGAACTGGACACCCGAAGACCTCAAATCGTTCAATCCGGCACTCACCTATATGCTCGACCACATGAGCAACCGCTATATCAACGCCGAGATTGTATATCTCATCAATAACGGTCTCAAAGACGAAGTAACAAACTCGATCAAAGAGGCTTGCAACCACTACGGCATACGTTACGTAGAGCTGAAAGATATCGACAAAACAGCCGGTCACCCCAACCAACACGGCATGACCCAGATTGCCGACCAACTCACCAAAGCACTTAAATAATCCAATAGGTCTTTTATATATAGAAACGGGCCGAGTCACGATCATGTGACTCGGCCCGTAGCTTTTATCCGATCCGCTTCTCGGCAACTTGGATTCAAGCCCAAGACGAACGGTAAATTTTACAATACGATTAAAGTTTCTTAAATAAGATCTACCGAGCCAAGTACTTAGAATTTTATGTCACTTTCGTTTACACATGAATAGAAATCTCTTACTTTTTTTGGCAACGGATGAGTCGCGAAAACCTCTTGATAAGACTTTAGTTCAGGAACTATCGTCAACTTATCAATTATATTATCGTGATAAACATTACGATCATGAAGCACCTCTTTAATTGCATTTTTTATTTCTTCCTTATTCTTAAACACCGATGCGTATAATTTGCTATAATCGTCATATTTTGCTTGGTCACAATCGAAAACAATAGATGCAAACTTAATTTCTTTCGCATTTTCAAGGAGGTCTAAATTGTATATTTCGTTACCCGGTGCTTGAGTTTTCGCAGGGCCCGTCACAATTCCAAGCAGATGACTAAATGCCTGCTTGATACCATCCAAATACTCATTTGTAGACTCCCCATTATTCAAACAATATTCATCAGTGGTATATGATTTAGCATGTCGTTTATCAGGTTTATGCGTAATTTGAAGAATGGACGCCTTAAATGGCAGCTCAATATTGTCAGACAATATTGTATAGAATTGCTCATATCTTTTAGGCGAAAGATCTACTCTATCACCTTTTAAATACTCGGTAAACTTTGATTCAAGGTATAATAGTTTAGTCCGATTTTCACCCAATAACAGTATATCAATGTTTGATGGCTTTCCAAGAGACGCGGCTATTACGTCGTTTTTCACTTCAAACATGATCTCGTTATACTCGGTATCGTCTATTTTTATGGAATGCTCTCTAACATTGCAAAAGCATAAAAATGCCAGTAGCGATGAAGAATGCAGAGTCAATATTTTAGAACGTTCATCTCCGTCTCCATTCGTTGCCGACTTAAAAAGGCGCTCCAGCTCTTTCGTTACATCCAACCCAAAAATGTTCGATAAAATTTGAAGTTCATCACCTTTTGTCGAGGCGAAACTTTTAGACCAAGAAGATTCTGTATTACGCCACTTGGTCTGCTCTAACTTTACTTTCATTTCCTGCTCCGCATATAGGGCAAGTTTGCTTGCGATTTCTTCCTTTGTCATAGTTGTAATTAATTATTAATTGTTTATGTACTGTCTAATATATTCTTTAACCCACCATATTGCGTAGCTAATGAATTTAAACCCTTTGGTTTCGTCGAATTTGTCTACTGCCCTTAACAATCCCTTGTTTCCTTCGAGCATTAGTTCTTCTACCGAATATCGTTCTGATGCGTATTGCTCGGCAACCATACGAACAAATCAGCGATTTACAAAAATCAACTTTTCTTTGGCCGCTTCACAGTCCTCAGGGGATAGCCTTATTTGCTTAACAAGAGCAAGTTCTTCCTCAACTGTAATAAGTTCTTCGCGTGATACCTCTCTGTAATCATTCTTCATATCTCTAATGACAATTCGTGATTGAGAAATTTTCAATTTATCAGTATTCAATATAAAGACCGGCTTACCTTGACTCCGCAATTTTGATACAGTTTCGTTGTTACTTATCTCAGCTGTATCATTATTGGTAAAAGCTACAACCAAGTCGGCATCGTCAACGAGTGCAATGTTTCTTTTCTTTTTCGCAACTGCATCATCATGAGCGCCATTGATTTTGTACACCGAAACAGGTATAGAGAGATTATCGGCATAACTTCTGACATAAGAGTTCAAAAGTGTTTCGCCATCGGTAATGTTGATTTCCGTTACTTTGGTTTTCCTGAAATAACGTCTGAAAATTATTACCCAATCGTGATAAGTGATAGTGGGATTAAGAGTCCCGAGTATAGCAATATTCATGTTCAAAAAAAATTAATGCTATATATATTATACGATGAGAAATGTTTGTAAATGTTAACAAAACTCTCTACCAAATAGACTAAGAGCCCAGATATAGCCGTATCAACCTACTTCTCAAATACTTGGTAGTTAACTTTATTTAACTTAACACTTATTAACAAACGGAAAATCAAGCAAATTTGCTTAAAAATTTAACATTTCAACGATATCACCGATAAGTTATAGTATATGTTAAATGATACATGACTTACTAATTAACAGCCCAAATAGCAAATCGAAACGGGCTGAGCCACGATAGTATGGCCCGGCCCGTTTCTATAGTGGTGGTAGTGTTACATGGCGAAGACGTTGAAGCCACCGTCGACCACGGCTACTGTGCCGGTGACAAACGACGATGCGTCACTGATAAGGTACTGGATTGTGCCACACAGCTCCTCGGGCTTGCCAAAACGTCCGAACGGTGTCTGACGTATAACGTCGGCCCCACGCTCGGTTAGCGAACCATCGGGATTGGTGAGCAGTGCGCGGTTCTGGTTGGTGAGGAAGAAGCCCGGAGCGATGGCGTTCACACGGATATTGGGAGTGAATTTCTTGGCAACCTCGTTAGCCATAAAGGCTGTGAAATTGCTGATACCGGCCTTGGCGGCTGCATAGCCCATAACGCGTGTGAGGGGACGGAAGGCAGCCATTGACGAGAAATTGACAATAACACCGCTACCTGCCTCGACCATCGGTTTCAGAAACACCTGGGTCGGAAGTACGGTTCCGCTCAAATTGAGCTTTAGCACGGTGTCAAACTGGTTGATATCTATATCGAAAAAGTTGCCTGTGGGCTGAATGGTGGCACCCGACATATTACCTCCGGCCGCATTCAACAGTGCGTCAATGCGACCGTAAGCTGCAAGAATATCCTTGCAGTTCTGCTCCAGGACAGCAGCATCAAGCACATTGGTCGTAAGAAACATAGCCTCATTACCGGCAGCCTTGATATCATCAACTATGGCATTTCCCTCGTCGGCACGACGTCCCAATATTACAACCTTGGCACCCTCGTTAGCGAGATAACGGGCTATACAAGCTCCTAACACACCTGTTCCGCCGGTGATGACAACGACCTTACCGTCGACCGAGAATAACTGATTTTTCATAACTGTTTATTTTTGTTTTTCTTCCTGTATTTCACGCTCTACGGTAGCCATCACGCCGCCAACCTGACCGAGAGCAAGCATACGGCCATGGAACGAGTAGCCGGCATTATAGCCCATCTTCTCATCACCGAGCATCAACGGTGCATGGTCTACGCGCATCGGCAACCCGGGATTGATGCGTTCAAATGTGCGAATGAGCGATATAATGTCGGCTCGACCGCCGAGATGTGGAGCCTCCTTGAAGTCACCGTTGGGCAGCACTTCACAGCTGCGCAGGTGTACGAACCATGTGCGATGAGCAAAGCGGCGTGCCATCTCGGGCACATCGTTGTGGGCACCGGCGCTGAGCGAACCGGCGCAAAATGTCAGGCCGTTGTGCTTGTTGTCGACTGCTTTGTACAGCCACTCGACGTCGTCGGCACAGGTGATGATGCGCGGCAGTCCGAGTACGGGGAAGGGAGGATCGTCGGGGTGAACACACATGTTGATGTCATACTCGTCGCACACGTCCATGATGGCCGAGAGGAAATAGCGCATGTTCTCGCGCAGCGTGGCCTCATCGACACCCTTGTAGAGTGCAAGCAAGTCGCGGAACTTCTGTACAGGCGAGTCGTCATCTTCCGAGATATTACCGCCGACAAATCCCTGGGTCTTGACGATGATATTCTCGACCAGGCGTTGCTCGCCTTCGGGTGTCATTGTCTCGCGCAGTTTGTCGGCACGCTCGAGCGTGGCCGCATCGTAATCGTCGCGTGCGCCTTCGCGCTTGAGAATGTATATGTCAAAGTAGGCAAACTCGCCACGGTTGAAGTAGAGGTTAGACGTGCCATCGCCGTTAGGGTAATCAAGGTCGGTGCGCGCCCAGTCGAGCACCGGCATGAAGTTATAGCATATCGTACGCACACCGGCACGGCCGAGCGCAGCCAGCGAACGTTTGTAGCGCTCAATCAACTCATCGCGGTCAGGGCCGGCATACTTGATCGACTCGCTCACGGGCAGACTCTCGACTACCGACCAGCGCAGACCGTGTGACTCGATATAGTCTTTCATCTTGTTCACTTCCTCATCGGTCCACTCGACTCCGGCGGGCAAGTGATGTAGAGAGGTAACGATACCTTCGACGCCAATCTGGCGCAACATATCGAGTGTAATCTTGTCGTTGGGGCCGAACCAACGCCATGTTTTTTCCATCATATATAANAGGATTTAAAATTTAAAATAATTTCGAGCATTATTGTAACAGATGTCNCNNACCATNNCGATNACGCGNNCNATCTGNGACTGNGGTATCAGACCGGCTTCTACATCATGTCCGAGCATGTCGCNCAGCAGACGACGGAAGTAGTCGTGACGNGTGTACGANACAAACGAACGCGAGTCGGTGAGCATACCGACGAAACGGCTCANCAGTCCCTGAACCGACAGNGCGTCCATCTGGGCACGCATACCCGANAGNTGATCGTTGAACCACCAGGCNGCNCCCATCTGGATTTTGCCCGGCGTGANTCCGTCCTGANAATTGGCNGTCATTGCAGCCACCCAGGTATTGTCGGCCGGATTNATATTNTANAGTATNGTNTTGGCGAGCNNNTTGTCNGNATCGAGTTCGTTGAGAATTGACGCNATAGCCTCGGCCGCCTTCCAGTCGCTGATTGTATCGAAGCCGGTGTCAGGGCCCAGCGTAGCAAATGCACGCGTGTTGACATTGCGCATGGGGCCGAAGTGAAATTGCTGNACCCAGCCNGCNCGNGCGTTCATGCGGCANAGGTCAATCAANAGGCGTGTGTTGAACATCTCGGTCTCATGAGCGTCGAGANCNGTGCCCGAGAGNAGNNTGAGNAACAGTTCATTGGCCATTTCGACGTCACACGGAGCCCAAGGCACNCGGCTCAAACCGTGATCGGCCACCGAGCAACCNTTCTGAGCNAAATAGTCGTGACGCTTCTGCAACGCATCAATGAGCGTGAGATAATCGACAATCTCAATACCGGCCGCAGCACTGAGNTTNGAGATATATTCGTTATATACGACAGGTGCGGCACCGGCCATCGCCTTGTCGGGACGCCATGCCGGGAACACCTTGACTTCAAAGCCCGACTCGGCTATCTGACGATGATACTCGAGCGTGTCGATAGGGTCGTCGGTAGTACACACAACCTCGACATTGTACTTTTTCATAAGCCCGCGGGCAGTCATGTCGGGGAGAGCGAGCTGACGGTTGCACTCGTCAAAAATCTCGTCGGCAGTCTCGGGGGTGAGCGGAGTGTCGATACCGAACGCCGTCTTCAGTTCCATCGCCGTCCAGTGATAGAGTGGATTGCGCATGGTATAAGGCACCGTCTCGGCCCACTTCCTGAACTTCTCGCGCGGCGAAGCATCACCGGTAATATATCGTTCAGCCACGCCGTTGGCACGCATGGCACGCCACTTGTAGTGGTCGCCCGACAGCCAAAGCTCGGTAATATCGGCAAAACGATGGTCGGCGGCAATCATGGCCGGCGACAGGTGACAGTGATAGTCAATGATTGGCAACTTTGACGCGTGCTCATGATATAGCATACGAGCGGTCTCGGTTGACAGCAGAAAATCCTGATGTATGAACGGTTTCATATTAAGAGATTATAATTTCACAAGTTTATAGCGCGGTACAAGTACCTTCATTATTACCCAGCTTATCATGTAAGCCACACCGGCCAACATAAATACAATCATGTATCCGGCCTGCTTGCCCTCGAAGCCAAGGAACTGCATACCGGTCTCGCCGGCATAGGTGAATAGACAGCCGGCACCGTAGTTGGAGGTAAAACTACCCAGTCCGCTGGCCAGTCCGGCAGCGCCGGTCACTGTCGCAACCACCGATTTGGGGAACATGTCACTGACCACATTATAGACATTGGCGCTCCAGCTCTGGTGAGCGGCCGCCATTATACCTATAATAATAACGGGATACCACATTGACAGGCGGCCAAGCGGCATGACACCAAATCCTAACAGCGGGAACAATGCGAAAATAAACATTGCCTTCATACGCCCCGAGTACGGGTTAACCTTATTGCGATTTATGAAATAGGTAGGCAAGTAACTTCCGGCTAATGAGAACATCGATATAAAATATATCGTAAAGATTGCCAGCATACCCTCGGTGCTGGACGACGAATAGCCGTAAACCTCGTCGACAAACGCCGGAGCCCAGAACAGCAGGAACCACCACACCGAGTCGGGCAAGAAGCGGCCAACGATTACAGCCCATGTCTGACGGAAAACGAACGGTTTGAGAATACCGACACTTGCCGTTTGATTTTCGGTAATTTCCTCTTTCAGCGACTCGTGCTTGAGCTCGGCATCCTCGGTGTTGTCCTGCTCGATGTAAGCGAGCTCGGCCTTATTGACATACTTATTATCACGCGGCGAGTGGTAAACAAGCAACCATACACCCATCCACACATAGCCGAGCACACCGATGATGAAGAACGCCATTTCCCAGCCATACAGTCGGGCAATTGTAGGGATCGTGAACGGAGCAAGCAGCGCACCAATCTGCGAACCTGAGTTGAAAACACCGGTAGCAAAGCCGCGATCTTTCTTCGGGAAATACTCAGCCACGGCCTTGATGGAGCATGGAAAATTTCCACCCTCGCCAAGCGACAGCACGATGCGTGCCACCAGAAAGAGCCACACACTGACCGTCGTGACCGACATGGCCAATGCAGGTGTCGTTAGCATAACCTGATTTATGTGTTCGCGCGAACCTGCAAACGACCAGATCCAGTCGCCCGTCACGATGCCACACGTTAATATGCCGCACACACAGTGCAGACATGCACCTGTTGACCATACAACAATAGCCGTCACATAGCCAGCCCGGGTACCGAGTTTGTCAATGAGCTTACCGGCAAGCAGCATGGCCACCGCATAGACTATTGAGAATACACCGGTCAGAAAGCCATAGTCGGCATCAGTCCAATGAAACTCGGGAGCAATAAAGTTTTTCCATGTGAGTGATAATACCTGACGGTCAAGATAATTGACAACAAGCGCAAAGAATAACATGGCGCATATAACCCAGCGGTAATTGGTCATTCGCTGTTCATGCACCGGCGATAAAGTTGGATTCATTTGGGTTTTAGATTTAATTTTACTCACAGCAAAGGTACACAAACCAAGTCTTTCATGCAATTTTCGTCGACATTTGTTGGGTGAATAAGCTTAAATATTTGTATCTTTGGGCCTGAAAAGGACGTCATGATAACACCACGGTGATGTCATGCAGGGAACATGGTGAAAATCCNTGACAGTACCCGCTGCTGTAAGTTCCTGTCAATACCATCGCACTANGCCATTGCCCNACGNTANAAGGGTGAGAAGGCGCGATAGGCTGGGAACGAGTCAGAAAACCTNCCTTTTCACACTCGAAAATAACTANANGGCAACCTGCGGGGCTACAGGTAAATAGNAACATGAATATACTNAAANTNTTAAATTCCACTCTAATAATNNCTTGCATGGCGCTCGCACTCGGCGGGTGTATGGAGTGGGACTANGGTAACGACGACGAGACATTCGATGTCAGNGGNCACGGACTGTTCATCACCAACGANGGCAACTTCCAGTATGGTAATGCGACACTATCATACTACAANCCCGATACCGACGAGACNCTCAACGAGGTGTTCTACCGTGCTAACGGCATGAAGCTCGGTGACGTCGCTCAGTCTATGACAATACACGGCGACAGGGGCTGGATTGTAGTTAACAACTCACATGTCATTTTTGCCATCGACATCAACACGTTCAAGGAAGTAGGACGCATCGAAGACCTCACATCGCCACGCTACATCTATTTTGTAGACGACCANAAAGCTTACGTCACCCAGCTGTGGGATAACCGCATATTCATTGTCGACCCGACNCGCTATGAAATTACAGGCGTAATTGATGTACCCGACATGCAACAGGGCACAGGCTCGACCGAACAGATGGTAGGNTATGGCAAGTATGTCTATTGCAACTGCTGGAGCTACAACAATTCAATCATAAAAATCGACACCGAGACCGACCGTGTNGTCGACCGACTGACTGTAGGNGTACAACCTACATCGGTCGTACTTGACAAAAACAACAAATTATGGACTCTGACCGATGGNGGCTTTGANGGTTCGCCATTAGGGTATGAAGCGCCGGCACTGTACCGCATCGACGCCNAGTCATTCACCATCGAAAAGGTATTCAGGCTCGAATTCGGCGACACNCCGAGCGAACTGCAGACCAACGGTGCCGGCGACCGACTGTATTGGCTCAATAATGACGTGTGGAGCATGAATGTAACGGCATCACAGCTGCCTGTGCAACCGTTTCTCGAACAACGCGACACTCGTTATTACGGTCTGACCGTTGACCCAGAGAACGGCGAAGTGTATGTTGCTGATGCNATCGACTATCAGCAACAGGGCATGATTTACCGCTACAGCCCCGCCGGTGATTTTATCGATGAATTTTATGTCGGCATTACCCCCGGCTCATTCTGCTGGAAACTTTAACAATGCACAATGCCTAATAACTNATGGNAAAAGACACTACTAATATAGTTAATAGATTGTGCATCGTTCTTGGCGCATTGTGTATCAGCNCCATCAGTACCGTTGCACNGTCACGCGTACACGAGTTGAAAGAAGTACAGGTGATTGCACGCCGACCTATGAAAGAGATTGGAGTNCAGAANACNGCGTTTGATTCCCTCACACTCAAAGAGAATATTGCCTTGTCGATGGCCGATGTNCTGACTTACAACTCGTCGGTATTTGTCAAGAGTTATGGNCGNGCGACACTGTCAACCGTCGCATTTCGNGGTACATCGCCAAGCCACACACAGGTAACATGGAACGGAATGCGCATCAACAATCCGATGCTCGGCATGACCGATTTCTCGACNATTCCGTCCTACTTCATCGACCAGGCATCACTGCTGCACGGCACATCNTCGGTCAACGAGACCGGCGGCGGACTCGGTGGACTTGTCAAGCTCGGCACCCTNCCCGATGTACCCGAAGGCCTGAACGCCCAGTATGTGCANGGTATCGGNTCGTTCAGCACATTCGATGAATTTGCACGCGTNACCTACGGCAGCGACCACTGGCAGTCATCNACCCGATTTGTTTACTCGTCGTCGCCCAANGACTACAAGTACATTAACCACGACAAGAAAGTCAACATATACGACGANAATAAAAACATCATCGGACAGTACCACCCGACCGAACGCAACAAGTCGGGTGCGTTCAAAGACATGCACATACTCCAGGAGGTCTATTACAATACCCTGCGCNGCGACCGATTTTCGCTCAATGCATGGTACATAAACTCAAATCGCGAGCTCCCGATGCTCACAACNGACTATGGCAACGAGCATAAGTTTGAAAACCGACAGCGAGAACAGACNTTCCGNTCGGTAATGACATGGGATCATAATCGCTCAAACTGGAAAACCGGNGTCAAGGCCGGNTACATACACTCATGGGTAGCCTACGACTACCGCCGTGAGATAACCACCGGCAACTGGTCGTCGATGACGCGCTCTCGCAGCCGTGTCAANACCGTCTACGGNCAGGCNGANGGCGAGTATGTTCCTAATCGTAAGTGGTATTTCACAGCCAATNTNTCAGCNCACCAGCACTTTGTAAGGAGCGAAGACAAAAACGTCATAATGCAGGACGGCNAGAANGCTATTGTGGGCTANGANATGAGCCGCATTGAACTTTCAGGCTCGGCATCGGCCAAGTGGCAGCCGATTGACCGTCTTGGCATGTCGGTGGTGCTTCGNCAGGATATGTACGGTGACCGNTGGGCNCCTGTCATTCCGGCCTTTTTTATAGATGGCATACTATCGCCTGTAGGTAACGTTATGGTCAAGGCNTCAATCTCGCGCAACCACCGCNTCCCTACCCTCAACGACCTGTATTTTCTGCCNGGCGGCAATCCCGACCTTAAAAACGAGCATGGTTTCAGCTATGACGCCGGGGTGAGCTTCGATACCGGGCGAGATGGTGTGTTCACNCTCGGAGGCAGCGCGTCATGGTTTGATTCGTACATCAATGANTGGATAATATGGCTGCCTACCACCAAGGGCTTCTTCTCACCGCGCAATGTCAAGAANGTTCATGCCTATGGCATAGAGATCAACGCCAACNNGGCAATNAAACCNGCCGANNNATGGCTGATTGATCTCAACGGTTCTTACTCATGGACACCGTCGGTCAACGAGGGAGAGAAAATGTCACCGGCCGACCAATCGGTAGGCAAACAACTGCCTTATGTNCCCCGCAACTCAGCATCAGTTACCGGCCGACTGTCGTGGAACACATGGAGCTTTCTTTACAAATGGGCTTACTACTCCGAGCGTTACACGATGTCGAGCAACGATTATACACTCAGCGGCCACCTGCCGCCCTACTTCATGAGCAACATATCGCTTGAAAAAGGGTTGTCGTTCAGGCCGGCCGACGTGCAACTGAAACTCGCTGTCAACAACTTGTTCAACGAAGACTACCTGTCGGTGCTGTCNCGACCTATGCCCGGCATCAATTTTGAATTTTTNATTGGAATNACACCCAAATTCAAGAAATCAAAGAAAAATCACGACTATTAATGAAANCCATACCNTTAATTACAACAATACTGACACTNGGACTGCTCACGGCATCGTGCAGCCACGGCGGCCACTCCGACATCTCGGCATACAATGTCGAGGTCTACACTCCGCGTCATGCCTCGGGCTTCAGCATTGTCTCGGCCCCCGAAGGCTCAAGCAGCATCATTACNGCNATCAATCCNTGGCANGGAGCCGACAGCGTGTCGGCATCGCTGTTCATCGCACGTGACGGCGANAAAGCTCCCGATGGCTTTAACGGACAGGTTATCGACCACACNCCCGAACGCATTGTTGTGATGTCGGGNTCATATATCGCCATGCTCGACGCCCTCGATGCCGTCGACCGCATNGCNGGNGTNTCGNGCATNGACTANATATCGAACGACTANATCAACAGNNCACCGCGANNCGATNGNCGACNTTGGNTATGANANCAGCATCGACTATGAGANNCTGCTNTCGNTCAATCCCGACCTNGTGATGCTGTATGGNTTNTACANNGCCAGCCCTATGGAGNNCCGNCTGANAGAANTGAATATACCCTACATGTACATAGGCGACTATGTCGAGAACTCACCTCTTGGAAAATCGGAATGGGTCGTGGCGCTCGGCGAGGTGACCGGCCAACGCGAGAAAGCAGTCGAGCTGTTCGACTCNATTGAAAGCCGTTACATGAGNNTTAAAGAACGTGNTGCCGACGAAGTCATTGACGCNCCNTCGGTNATGCTCAACACNCCNTACNGCGACACGTGGTACATGCCATCGACATCNAGCTATGTAGTGCANCTCATCAACGATGCCGGCGGNGATTNTATNTATAAAANGNACACCGGCAACGCNTCGGGAGCCNTNGANNTCGAGGANGCATATCTGCTCGCATCACAGGCCGACATGTGGCTNGATACNGGCACATACAACACCNTGCNGGAACTCGCGGCAGCCTGCCCCAAGTTCACCGATACNCGCTGTTTNANAAACGGCTATGTGTACAACAATACACGCCAGACCACACCTAACGGTGGCAATAAATTCTACGAGACNGCAATCATNACGCCCGACCTCGTGCTACGCGACCTCNTGAAAATATTTCACCCCGAGCTCGTAAATGAAGATTTTGTTTACTATAAAAAACTATCTGACAAATAGATGCGAGCACGGCCATACATACTATTCATAGTGNTGACGGCAGTGATGGCACTNCTTTTTGCCGTAGANCTNTCGGTTGGCAGTACATCTATACCTATCAGACACGTNTGGAACGCGCTTACAGGCGGAGANTGTCCGCCCACGACGGCGCGCATAGTCATCAANATACGNCTTATCAAAGCNCTCGTNGCNCTATTNGCCGGAGCNGCCCTCTCGGTCAGCGGACTCCAGATGCAGACCCTGTTCCGCAATCCNCTCGCAGGCCCCTACGTCCTCGGCATCAGTTCGGGTGCAAGTTTAGGCGTGGCGCTGTTTATGCTCGGTGCACCATTTCTTGGAANCAGCATGTCGATGTCAAACCTCGGCATNGCCGGTGCGGCATGGATAGGAGCNGCACTGATGCTCACTATAATCGGCATTGTAGGCCACNGCATCAAAGANATCATGGTAATACTTATTCTCGGCATGATGATGTCGTCAGGNGTATCGGCCGTNGTNCAGATTCTTCAGTATCTGAGCAAAGACGAGTCGCTCAAAGCNTTCATTATATGGACTATGGGCTCGCTCGGCGATGTTACCCNNCACCAACTGTGGCTNCTTATCCCGGCAGTCATANTGGGTNTGATACTCGCCGTACTGACCATCAAGCCGCTGAACTTACTGCTGTTCGGCGAGGAGTACGCCATAACCATGGGCGTTGACATCAAGCGNTCNCGACTGCTCATATTTGCATCTACCACACTTCTGGCCGGCACCGTCACCGCCTTCTGCGGCCCCATTGGCTTCATTGGCCTTGCCATACCACACGTCACNCGCCTNATATTCGGCAANAGCGACCACAGGGTGCTTGTACCCGGTACAATACTCGNCGGAGCCGTGGTATTGCTTGGCTGTGACATAGTCAGCAAGTTGTTCACCCTACCCATCAATGCCATCACCGCCCTATTGGGTATCCCTGTGGTTATATGGGTCGTATTACGCAACAATTCACTATGATAGAGCTTAANGACTTCTCGATAGGATTTGANCGCCGCGAACTGCTCGTCGACGCCAACGCCCGTATAAACGACGGTGAGCTCACAGCACTGCTCGGACGCAACGGNGCCGGNAAGTCGACAATGCTGCGNGCCATCGCCGGCCTCAACAAGTCATACAAAGGCGCAATACTCATCAACGNAATNAATATCANGGAGATGTCGCCGGCACAATTATCGCGTAACATAGCCTTTGTATCAACAAGCCGCACACGTATTCCCAACATGAGATGCCGTGACGTAGTGGCTATGGGACGGGCTCCATACACCAACTGGATTGGNAATTTGNGCGCCGACGACAATNCGATAGTCGACCAAGCGCTCAATGAGGTAGGTATGGCCGATTATGCCGACCGNACACTTGACAAAATGAGTGACGGCGAATGTCAGCGCATCATGATAGCACGTGCGCTCGCCCAGTCGACACCGGTTCTTATACTTGACGAGCCTACCTCGTTTCTCGACCTGCCCAACCGTTATGAACTATGCAGGCTGCTTGCCCGGCTGGCACATAGTCAGAAAAAGTGCATACTGTTTTCTACCCACGAGCTTGACATCGCATTTGCCCTATGTGACCGCATCGCACTCATCGACTCGCCGCGGCTGCATTGCCTCCCTACAGCCGAGATGAAGGCAAACGGCGTGATTGAACGACTGTTCAACATCAATAGCCGGTGACCGAAAGTCCAATCTATCAATATTTTTTTGTATCTTTGCCGATTGAAAGCCACAATCGGTTGAAACAGGTCGATTTGCGCCCTTTAGTCTACTGATTTAATGGCAATTATAGTTCAAACCATCATTCACTAAAGACTACAAAATGAATATTGCAATTGTCGGAGCCAGCGGTGCTGTAGGTCAGGAATTTCTACGTGTTCTCGACGAGCAGAATTTTCCTATTGACAATCTGACACTTTTCGGATCAAGCCGTTCGGCCGGTTCATCATACATATTCCGTGGCAAGGAATACATTGTCAAGGAACTGAAACACAACGATGACTTCAAGGATATAGATATAGCATTCGTATCGGCCGGCGGTTCAACTTCGGTCGAGTTTGCCGACACTATCACCCGCCACGGAGCGCTGATGATTGACAACTCAAGTGCATTCCGAATGGACGAAGATGTTCCATTGGTAGTACCCGAGGTCAACGGTGCCGACGCATTCAATGCCCCCCGCAACATCATAGCCAACCCCAACTGCACCACAATACAGATGGTCGTGGCGCTTAAACCCATCAACGACATCTCACCCATAAAGCGTGTACATGTAGCCACCTATCAGGCCGCAAGCGGTGCCGGCGCGGCGGCGATGGCCGAACTCGTCGAACAGCATGCCCAGATTACACGCGGCGACGAGCCGACAGTCAATAAATTCGCCTACCAGCTCGCCTACAACGTCATACCCCACATCGACGTCTTCACCGACAACGACTACACCAAGGAGGAGATGAAAATGAACCGCGAGACCAAGAAAATAATGCATGCACCCACGCTCGAGGTCAGCGCTACCTGCGTGCGTGTACCCGTGATGCGAGCACACAGCGAGGCTGTATGGATTGAGACAGCCGAGCCCATCACGGTCGAGGCTGCCCGCGAGGCTCTTGCCAAAGCTGACGGAATAGTTTTGATTGACGAGCCGGCTCAGAAACGCTACCCCATGCCGCTCGATGTGGCCGATAAAGACCCTGTCTACGTTGGACGTCTGCGCCGCGATCTCACCAACGAGTGTGGCCTGAGCATGTGGATTGTCGGAGACCAGATCAAGAAAGGCGCAGCCCTAAATGCCGTGCAGATAGCTCAGTATCTGATTGCCAACGGCTGGAAACATTAAGAACTAAAAAACTAATCGACCGACTGTAGTTTGAACCTGCTGAACTGCATACTGGCATTGACGAGTCACCCGATGGTGACCAATCCTGTCACGATATTCTTTATCGTGCTGGTCATCATATTGCTCGCGCCGGTGTTGCTTAACAGGTTAAAAATACCACACATCATCGGCATGATTGTTGCCGGCATCGTGGTCGGACCGTTCGGGTTCAATATACTCGACCGCGACAGCAGTTTCAGCATCTTCGGACAGGTAGGTCTGCTATACCTCATGTTTCTGGCCGGTCTGGAGATTGACATGTACCACTTGAAACTCAATCTCAGACGCGGACTGCTGTTCGGTGCACTCACCTTCNTCATACCTATGATTATAGGTGTGCTTGCCAGCGTCTACGTGTTGCACATCGGCTGGCTGACATCAATTCTGCTTGCCTCCATGTATGCCTCACACACACTGATAGGTTACCCGGTGGCAGCACGTTATGGTGTCACCAAGAGCCCTGCGGTGCTTATATCCATCGTAGCCACGATTGTAGCCGTCATCGCATCACTGCTCACNCTTGCCGGAGCCATCAATGTGCACAANGTCGGCAATCTTGACCCGCTCGAACTGCTCTGGCTACTCGGACGNCTCNCCGTCTACTGCCTCGCGGTGCTATATATNTACCCGAGGCTNACACGGTTCTTTTTCAAGCGATATGGCGACAAGGTGACACAGTTTGTGTTNGTACTCGCACTCGTCTTCCTGTCGGCGTGGGTTTCAAAACTNATNGGTATGGAGGAGGTTCTCGGTGCATTCTTCGCCGGNCTTGTGCTCAACCGCTACGTGCCCCCNACGTCGCCATTGATGAACCGCATCGAGTTTGTAGGCAACGCTTTGTTCATACCTTATTTCCTGATTGGTGTCGGNATGATGATTAANATCAAGGTCGTAGCCCAGTCGTCGACACTGGGTATAGCCGCCGTGATGCTGGCCGTCGCGCTGATNGGAAAATGGNTACCGGCATGGCTNGCCCAGCTCATTTTCAAAATGCCGGCATCGAGCCGACGCATGATGTTCGGACTCACCACGGCCCACACNGCCGTGGCACTCGCTGTCGTGACGATAGGTTATAACATGACGGGCCCTGATGGNCAGCGCCTGATGGACGAAACCATTCTTAACGGCACAATCCTCGTCATTCTTGTCACGTGCGCGCTCGCNCCCATCGTTACCGCCCAGGCCGCCACACAAATCAAGATAGCAATGTTGCAGGACGGTGACGTTGACCCGTCGACGAGCGAGCGAAACAAACGCACCGAAAACCGTCTNATATCGGTCGCAAACCCCGTCACAGCCTCATCNCTCGTTGAACTGGCACTGCTTATGCGCAGCAACGGCTCACGTATTAATGACACGCTGTATGCTGTACATGTACGTGGTGATAACAGCGCNGCATCTAAAGCGGTAGGCCGCAACTCNCTCGAGATNGCCCAAAANACAGCTGCCGCCACNGANAGCATTCTCACACCGATTGAACGCTATGATCTGAANGCCGTNACCGGCCTGGTCAACACTATCGAGGAACGTGACATTGACAGTGTGGTACTCGGTATGCACCGCAAGACCAATGTCATCGACAGCTTTCTTGGCTCCAAGCTCGAACAACTTCAGCGCCAGACCAACCGTATGCTTGTCATATCGCGCTGCTACATACCTTACAACACCGTNACACGCATTGTGGTGTGGGTGCCGGCCAAAGCCGAGTATGAGACCGGCTTCGGGCGCTGGGTGAGAGCCATAGGCCGACTGAGCCGTGAACTGGGTTGCCGGGTGATATTCTGCTGTGACCCCGCAGTCGCCCCGCTAATACGNAGCGTCATACACCGNGCACACATNGACACNCGCCACGAATACCGCGACATACAATCGCCCGACGATTTCATACTGCTGTCAAACAAAATTCTTGACGACGACCTCTTTGTNGTCATCATGTCACGTGCCAACTCNGTGTCATANTCCAACTGGATGAAAGACCTGCCCGACTTCCTGCAAAGCTATTTCAGCAACAANAACCTCATTCTTATATACCCCGAGCAGTTTGGTGATCAGGTCAATGTCGAGTCGTTCACCGACCCGATGGCATCAGACATAGGCGGCACNGCATCGCCGNTATGGAGCAAANTGAGAGCATGGGCCCGTATCGCCAACAAATTCAAGAAACGTTTCACTCAGCGCGGTCGCCGCGCCAAAAATAAAATTGAACTATGACACTGCATAGCTGCATGACAACATNAAAAAANCGAAGAGNNTNCANCGNTNCAACCTCTTCGNTTTTTTATAAGTTAGAANGTATAACCNAANGNTATACTNANCATGTGTGTNGTNAAGTCNGNNTNTCTTTTGTGAGGTCCAATCATCTTCAAGACCGGTTGATAAACCTGTATATGAGAGACCCAAATCAATCGAAGACTTACCACCTCTCACATCAAGACTCAAACCAACTGCGGGAGAATAGTANAATCCACTCTTAAGTTCATCNCCTATCGATANTGACCCACCAATATCAAGACGTGCCCACGGATAAAATTTTCCGCCGATAGCAATTTGGCGGAAATTGTACTTTCCTCGTAAAGCAACAGGAGCCCAAAGGCTGCCATGATCGCCTTCCCATTCATAGTCCGACCAATAATCCTTAAGTTCAGTAGTGAGATAATGAGCACCTACCATTGGGCCTAATTCAAAATTATCATTTACCGAGTATAACAGGTAAAAATTGATACCCTCACCGAATGTACCTCTTATCGACTCGCCTGAATTAAGCGGAATATCGGCTGACAACTCCATTCCGAAATTTGTATTATTCTTGATCGACTCTGACATCTTGGTCTTGTGATAACCAAAGTAATATGCAAGCCTGATATTAATGTAGCTTTCCCATTGAGCCCCTTCAGCCATAGCAATTGAGCCTAAATAACCCACTCCAATCCCATAGCGACCAAAACGCACTCCGACCATTGGATTAATGAAGTAACTGCTGTAATCAATCTCACTTGTATTTAAGCAAATGCCAGTCGTAAAGTCTAACACAGGTGACATCTTTTCTTCGAATTTCTCAGCATGCAGTCCTACGAAAATCGGGAAGGACGGATTACCTTTGAATTTCCAGCTTTCGGTAATCTGAGCTCCAAATCCGGCCATTACATTAGGATGAACCTTCTGATATGCACCCAGACCAATAGAGAAAGATGGAGTATTTCCTTTAACATTAATATTTGCTACATCAAAGCTTGCTATACCCTGCCACTTATCTTCGGCACTGGATGCAAATGACACACTCGCAACAAAGGTGGTCAGCAAACCTACTTTGGCTAAATTACGGAATATATTCATTGTTGAAACGTATTTACTATTTATAATTGGTGTTAACTGAGTTAAGTCCGATGCTGATGTTCAGACAATAAAAAACGTGGACTTTTTGCTTCGTCTATGTTTCGGAGGTATCGCCAAACACCTTACAACCATATACGAGTAAAAGCCCACGGATATACCGCAGGCATCAACTTTTACTCAATGGTTGTTTCTTCTAATTGGCGATTTTCCGAAACATTGAATAAAGCTAACGCTTTTTATTTTATATGTCTTTTATCTGACTATGCTACATAGGCAATCGTGGATTTAATTATTTGGGCGCAAATATACGAATTATTTCACTAACTTTGCATTTATAAATTAAGGATTTCGACCGACTCAAACAAAGATTAAAAATGGTAAACCACAACATAAACCATAAAACAATAGAACTCATCAATTCTTTGAAGAACAAAGGGAACTTAAAAATACTCTTTGTGTGCCTCGGCAATATATGCCGTTCGCCGGCTGCCGAGGAGCTTTTCAGACAGGTAGTGTCNCAGCGTGGCAACATCAACGACTGGGTTATTGACTCGGCCGGNATGGGTAATTGGCACGTCGGACAACTACCCGACCAACGCATGCGCATACATGCACGTCGACGCGGCTATGAGCTNACCCATCACGCCCGTCAGGTGTCGGTCGACGACTTTGAGCGTTTTGACCTCATAATCGGCATGGACTCGAGCAACATCAGCGACCTGCGTGAACTCGCACCATCACCCGAGGCTATGTCTAAAATAGTACCGATGGCAACNTTCTTCAGCATGGCAACACGATACGATCACGTTCCTGACCCATATTATGAAGGTGCCGAGGGATTTGANCTCGTGCTCGATTTACTTGAAAACGCCTGTAACAACCTGTTTGACGAACTGACTCGATGAAACGTCGCACGGTTTTCATACGCTTCTGCNCACTCTACTGCCTGTGTATTGTCATAGGTATAGGTATCNTCATTGGAATGGTGCGCATAATCAACGCACCGCCACGTCCGGCGATTTCGCCCGAAAAGTACACCGCCGACAGTTTGGCNGTGTGTGACATTCTCAATCTCACACCGGTCATCAACCCGTGGGAGCAGAAACTCGACAGTATGCCGCCCGGAGGCATACGCCTCGACGTNGACCGTACCATAAGACACGGNCGNGTATTCAACGACAGCAACTATCTGCACATTGACGCGGCCACACANCTNGGNATTGACCCGATTGACACCGAGCTCGATGCGTGGAATCTGAAACGCCCCGTCGTACANGTGACCTCGTGTCCCGACTACTATATCGACAACCTCACCCACTCGTTACCNTACCTCGTTCCCGAGGCTGAGTGGCTGCTACGNGACATAGGNCGTTCGTTCAGNGACTCGCTCCAGTCGCGCGGAGGCGGTGATTACCGCATCAAGGTGACAAGCATACTGCGCACNAATCCGAGCGTTAAACGACTCAGACGNCGCAACGGNAATGCTATTGGCGGCTCGGCCCACCTGTACGGCACCACATTCGACATCAGCTACTCCAACTTTATATGTGACAGCGACTCGGTACCACGCACGGTCGANGACNTGAAGATGCTGCTCGCCGAGGTGTTGCTCGACCTGCGCGACAAAGGTCGTTGCTATGTGAANCATGAACGCAAACANTCATGCTTCCACATCACCACCCGACCTGTTTATGAACCGGAACCTATTGACTGATGAAACGACTGTTCAAGATTATCGGTTGGTCACTGCTGACCATTATAGTNCTGTTACTGCTCNCNGTGACNGCAGTGCTTTGGTATCTGACTCCCGAGAAACTGACGCCGCTNGTTGAGCGCGAAGTCACNTCGCGCATCGACGGCCGACTCGAGNTATCGCGCATAGAATTGACNTTCTGGAGTNCATTCCCGCACTTCGAACTTGANGTNGACTCATTGTTAATCATAAGCAACCGNCTTAATTCGGTCGACAGTATTGACNACGCGTTGATTCCGGCNAANGCCGACACATTGTTAAGCGTCGNAAAATTACACGGTGCNATNAACGTCNNAGCGCTTGCACGNCAGCGCATCGAGCTTTCAGACCTTCTCATCGAACGNCCNCGTGCCAATATCGTTGTTGCACCCGGCAACATTGCTAACTATGACATATTTGGCGGTAGCGACGACGTGCNGTCCGACTCGACTTCGACATCGCTGCCCGATATAACNCTCAATAGTTTCAGNCTGGTTGATGCCGGCCCCATAACCTATCGTTCGATACCCGACTCGCTGTANTTGTCGGTNAATATAGCCGGCACATCGCTCACCGAATTGCAGACCGCAGCCTACCGCATAAACATTANCGGCGACGCTGTCTCNCCGATACTCGATGAGTACAATCTCACGCCTCTNACCATAGGCCTTGACGGACGCATNGANTGGAGTCCGTCGCGCCCGGCCGCCGTTCGATTACAGGATATAAACNTAANCCTTAACGAGATATCGTCATTGATAAGTGCCGACGTCGATGCGACCGACCGAATTGTCATNAAACAGCTCAATGTAGAGATTAAGTCGCTNAATGTCAACGATGTCATCAACCATCTGCCCGAGCCTATGCGCCGACAGCTTGACGGCATAGATACNGACATGACCGTTAACACGGCNTTCAGACTTACATCGCCCTACACTGTTGCCGACTCACTGANTATGCCGTCTATAGCGGCCAGCGTNGACATTCCNGACTGCCACTTATATTGGAACGATCTNCACCTCAACCGNGCGACTNTGANAGCCTCAGCNNCAGTNGATGGCGAAAATCCTGACAACATGCACCTCAGCATCGAGCGCCTGATTGTTGACGGCCGAGCAATGGAGATNAACGCACNCGGCACAGTCGACGGCCCNATNGACAATCCGGCAATCGACTCACATCTGGCAATGGCNCTGAAACTTGGACATCTGCCCAAATCNTTGCGAAACAAACTGCCTGTCAGCATCAGCGGACGCCTGTCGGCCGACACCGATCTCAAGATGCGTCTGAAAGACATGACGGACAAAGGATTTCACAAAATACACATGGACGGCGAGGTGCGCCTTACCGATTTTGATATNCTGTCANACGATTCNCTNCTNNTGGGTCACACCGAGGTNGCCGTACTGAAATTTGGNACNGACCGTACTATCGAAGGAAANCAGCAACGCATTGACTCGATGCTCACAGCATCAATCANCATCGACACCTTGTCGCTCGAAGTTCCGGGACTCATAGTTCGCGGCACCGATCTCACTGCCGCACTCGGCACTTTGAACCGCAGNACATCAACCGATACAGCNGCAATCAATCCGTTCGGTGGACTGATAAGCCTGCGCAGNATCATGCTTGACCAAACCGACGATTCGATGACCGTCAGACTGCGCGACATGCAGGCACACGCATCATTGACNCGTTTTAATGGTGATAAACGTGCACCTCAATTGCACTTTGACCTGACNGCCCGGCGTATCGGAACACGTATGCCCGACATGTCNATAGCNNTNAGTCAGCCNAACATACAGTTCNACGCCCATCTAATACCGGCCAAGACCGACAGCACGAAAGTACGCACACGCAACAACCGTCGACGCCNCAATATGTCAAATCGTGATTCNGTCGCCACAAGTCAGTCAATAGACTGGAATGTAAGCAACGATTTCAAGACNTTGATAAAGCGCTGGGACATAAACGGACATCTGACCTCAAACCGAGCGTTCATATTCACCCGCCAATTTCCGCTCAGACAACGTGCCGCCGACATTGACCTGTATTTCAACACCGATACCGTGCGCCTTAACANTCTGCAGTACAACATNGGTAACACCCGCCTCGACATCAAGGGCGAGGTAACCAATATAGAGCGGGCCTTGACANGTCAAAACAATCGCTCTAAACTNAAGATAAGGTGCAATGTCGNGGCACCNTTCATNGACATAACTCAGCTCGCCAACACCACATTTTACGAGCCCTCAGGCTATGCCGGCCCTGATCCCGACTATGACGAAGATGCCTATTACAGCAACAACAATGTCTCGACCGACACCACCATCACTCGACCGGTACTAATACCCCGCAATATTGACGCCGACCTGACAGTCGTTGCCGACTCAATAAAATATGCCGATCTGATAATGGAGAAATTCAGCGGTAGCGTACTCGTCAACAACTGTGCNGTCAATCTCCACGACCTGCGCGCATCGACCGACATNGGTTCGGCGTCGCTATCGGCNTTGTANTGGGCCCCTGACACNNCCCACATGCAGTTCGGCATGGGCATGAAGCTCAACCGCTTCTACATTGACCGNGTNCTGTCNATGATACCGGCCGTCGACTCGCTGCTGCCNGCCCTGCAGGGCTTNGCCGGCATAATCAATGCCGACCTCGCGGCATCAACATCAATCACGCCNACGATGAACATTGACATGCCGTCGTTCAAGGGNGCATTGAAGCTNGANGGNGACAGNCTGGTGNTGTTAGATGCCGACACATTCAAGATGNTGGCCAAGTGGCTCGTGTTCAANAACAANAAACGCAACATGATTGACCACATGGAGGTCGAGATNGCNGTCGACGACAACACTGTGAGNATCTATCCGTTCATATTCGACATTGACCGGTACAAACTCGGTGTGATGGGACGCAACGACCTCGACATGAACCTGGATTACCACGTGTCNGTACTCAAGTCACCTCTGCCGTTCAAATTCGGNATNAACATNACAGGTAATCTCGACGACCCCAAGATAAAACTCGGAGGTGCTAAAATCAAGCCCGGCGAGGCTGCCACNTACCAAATTGCCGACTCGACCCGCGTAAATCTACTCACCCAGATTGAAGATTTGTTCAAACGCGGCGCCATGAACAGCAATAATATGGGCATCNANACGCGTGGCAAANTCACAATCGATACCGTTGCCGAAGATAACATNTCGGCAGCCGACTCGGTATTGATGAGNCAGGAAGGCTTNCTGCCACCCGACTCCATCACGACACAGCCCGTCGAGACAACCGAACCCAAACGACGTTTTTTATGGAAAAAATAGCTCAAGCCATCGAACACTGGAAGNAACGCACCCGATATGACTCACTGTCGGTCAAGGCCGCCCTCATCGACATGGACGGTACATTGTATGACTCTATGACCAATCACACCGCCGCATGGTACAGACTCATGACCGAACTGGGTGTCGAATGTACACGCGACGAGTTCTATCTCTATGAGGGCATGACAGGCGCGTCGACCATAACACAGCTGTGGCAACGACAGTGGGGAACCACACCGAGCGATGACCGTATAAAAGAGTTGTACCACCTCAAGACGTTATACTTCAACGAGTGTCCTCGCGTGAGTCCGATGCCCGGCGCTCAATCTATGGTGGAAAAATTGCTTAAAAACAATGTGACCACCGTGCTTGTTACCGGGTCGGGACAACCGTCGGTACTCGACCGATTGGAAGGTGAGTATCCCGGTGCATTTGACGAGGCCCACAGGGTGACAGCCCGCAATGTTACTCATGGCAAACCACACCCCGAGCCTTATCTCAAAGGCATGGCACTTGCCGGTACACAGCCATGGGAATCTATCGCCATCGAGAATGCGCCCATCGGTGTCGAGAGCGCCGTAGCATCAGGTGCATTCACTATCGCGCTCACCACCGGCCCTATTCCGGCCAGCGCTCTCTCAGATGCCGGTGCCGACCTTGTGCTTCCGTCGATGCAGGCTCTTGACCAGATAATTGACCGTATTTGCTCCATTCATTAAATATATAGCAGATGTCACAGCAACTGATTTTCACCAACGACGTTGCCACTCAACTTGACAGGCTCATTAACGCTCACACCGCGGGGCGTGTGTTTGTGATTGCCGACGAAAACACGGCCCATCTTGTGTTGCCACCCCTCACGAGTGATTGCAAATATCTCGCTGACGCCAAAATTATCACCATCAGTGCCGGTGACACTAACAAAAACATTGAAACTGTCGCCCACGTGTGGAAACAATTGAGCGACAATGGAGCTACGCGTTCGAGTCTCGTCGTCAACATTGGCGGAGGCATGGTTACCGACCTGGGCGCCTTTGCAGCAGCGACGTTCAAACGCGGACTGAAATTTATCAACGTTCCAACTACACTCCTTGCTGCCGTCGATGCATCGGTTGGTGGCAAAACGGGGTTCAATTTCAATGGGCTTAAGAACGAGATAGGATTGTTTCGCGAAGCCGATGCCGTAATTATTTCGACCTGTTTTTTCAACACATTGCCTGTCGAGGAACTCAAATCGGGTTATGCCGAAATGCTGAAACATGGATTTCTGACATCGGCCGACGAGTGCAACGACCTGATGAGCACCGATATCATGCAAATAGATACCGCGCGAATGCTGACATTGCTCGAACGAAGCGTGAAAGTCAAGCGCGACATTGTAACACAAGACCCCACCGAGCAGGGTATACGCCGTGCTCTCAATCTCGGACACACCGCCGGTCATGCGTTCGAGTCGTTCGCCATGGCTCAAAACCGTCCCATACCTCACGGCTATGCCGTTGCACACGGACTCCTCGTGGCTCTCATCTTGTCTCACATGAAAGCCGAACTCGAATCAAGCTGGTTATATAAGACAGCATCGTGGATAGGAAACAACTATGGCACCCTGCCTATGACATGTGACGACTACCCCACCCTGCTCCAATACATGTCACACGATAAGAAGAACGATAGCCCCGACCGCATAGCCTTCACGCTCATCACCGCTCCGGGCGACGTGCGCTGGGGCGTAATCATCACCCCCAGCGACATAACTGCCGCCCTCGACATCTACCGCGACCTCCTGCACATGTAGTAGCCGGGAACCGATTGTCCGGGTGGCGTTGGCTGGTTGCATTCTTTTTATTACCTTTGTGGTAATATTCAGTAATCACGTTGAGAATTATGGAAACTGCTGCCTCAGTGCTTGAAATACGCGAGCCGTTTGTCACCGAAAGTGGAGTCACGTTGCCCGCCCTGAGCATTGCCTATCACACGTTTGGCAAGCTTAACCCACAGCGTTCCAACGCAATCTGGGTGTGCCACGCACTGACAGCCAACAGCGACGTTGCCGACTGGTGGCCTCACACCGTCGAGTCAGGCCGCTTTCTCGACCCCGAGCGTTACTTCATAGTGTGTGCCAACGTCCTGGGCTCACACTACGGCACGACAGGCCCGCTGTCGGTCAATCCTGTGACCGGCGAACCATATTATAATGATTTTCCGACCATCACGGTGCGCGACATGGTACGTGTCCACATGCTTTTGGCACGCCACCTAGGCATTGAACACGTCGAGTTGCTCATAGGCAGCTCGCTCGGCGGATTCCAGTGTATGGAGTGGGCTGTGATGCAACCCGATTTTGCACGCAGGCTCGTGCTCATTGCTACCACTCCCGTCTCACGCCCGTGGGCCGCAGCTTTCAACGAGTCACAGCGCATGTGTCTTGAGGCCGATGCCACATACGGCGAACGCTGCCCCGATGCCGGTATGGCCGGAATGGCAGCTGCCCGCAGTATCGCGCTACTCAGTTACCGCGGTGGCCGAGCATACGACCTCACACAGGCCGATACCGATAACGCACGCCCAGACGGCTACCCGCTCAAACGCCGAGTACACAGCTACCAGCGCCATCAGGGAGACAAACTGTGCAATCGTTTCAACGCATACTCATACCACAGGCTGTCACAGGCCGTCGACGCCCACGACGTGGGTTGGAACCGTGGCGGCCTCGAGTCAGCACTATCCTCAATTAAGGCCCGCACGATGGTTATTGCCATCAAGGGTGACATACTGTTCCCTCCGTCCGACCACCGCGAGCTGGTAGAATACATACCCGACTGCGAGTATCACGAAATAGAATCAGACTTCGGTCACGACGGTTTTTTGATTGAATATGAAATTCTTGACCGCCTGATTAAAGGACATCTCGCACGTTAACAATTATCATTGATTGCAATGGATCAACAACGCAAAATATGTATCGTGACCGGCACACGCGCCGAGTGGGGCCTACTCAGCCCTATTGCGCGCGAACTGTCGTCACGTCCCGACATCAAGTTGCAGATTGTCGCCACCAATATGCACCTTGACCCACGCTACGGCATGACCGTCAACGAGATTGTGGCCGACGGCTTCACCGTTGACGAACGCGTGCCAATCCAACCGTTGGGCGACAGCGAGGCNGACCGNGCNCGNGCNATGTCNCTGTGTGGCCTCGGTATGGNCGANGCNTTCGAGCGTCTCGCGCCCGACATGATNGTGATTCTCGGCGACCGCTACGAGATGCTGGCCGTCGCGTCNGTCGCCACGGTGATGCGTATTCCCGTTGTACACATAGCAGGCGGCGAGATAACCCGNGGTGCCATCGACGACGCCATACGCCACGCNATCACCAAGATGTCGGCACTGCACCTGACGTCGACCGAAGAATATCGTGCACGCGTCATCAGCATGGGCGAAAATCCCGCCCGAGTCATCACCACCGGCGCCATAGGCGTCTATAACGCCATGAACGAGCCATTGATGTCGCTTNCCGANCTCGAAGCNTCGCTCGGATTTGAGATNGGCGACAANACACTGCTCGTGACCATGCACCCCGCCACGATGGATCCTACCGACACCCGNGTACACATCGAGCAACTGCTCAAGGCCCTCGACTCGGCCGCACGCGACTGCCGCATACTATTCACCTACCCCAACAACGACGCCCGCGGTGCCATTATCATTGACATGATAAACGAGTATGCCGCACGCTACCCCTCGCGGGTGCATGTCGTGCCTTCGCTTGGCAAGNTACGCTACCTGTCGGCCCTGCGCTACGTGCTTGCCGTGGTAGGCAACTCATCGAGCGGTATCGTAGAGGTTCCGTCAATGAANGTTCCTACCGTCGACATCGGCGACCGCCAGGCCGGCCGACTCGCGGCCGACTCGGTGATNCACTGTGCCGCCAATAGCAACGAGATAGCACGCGCGCTGGCACTCGCNCTGAGCGAACGCTGGCAGGAGAAGGCCAAAGCCACCGTCAACCCATATTACCGCAACGACACTCTGAGCCGCATCGTCAAGGCCATCGCCACGACACCGCTNGAGTCGCTGCGCAACAAGCAATTCTACGACCAGCCATGAAGCCGCTCTACGTCATTCCCGCACGCGGTGGCAGCCGTGGCATACCTCACAAGAACATGAAGCTATTGTGCGGTAAACCCCTCATAGCCTACAGCATCGAGGCTGCCCGCGAAGCCGGAGCTCCCGACAGCCATATATTGGTCAGCACCGACGACAATGCCATTGCCGACACCGTTACCAGCTCGACCGGACTTGCTGTTCGCTTCATGCGACCGGCCNAACTGGCTACCGATACAGCNGGNTCGCGCGAGGTGATNTTGCACGCNATGGAGATNGCCGACAGCCTCGGCGTCGACTATGACGTTGTTGTGCTGCTTCAGCCTACATCGCCAATGCGNACCGGCGCCGACATCACAGCCGCTCTTGACCTNTACACGCCCGATACCGATATGGTGGTCAGTGTGACCCAAGCCCCCTGCAATCCCTACTACGACTGCTTTGAAGTTGACCCCACCGANGGTACACTGCACGTNTCAAAGGGCGACGGACTNCTNACNCGCCGTCAGGACGCTCCCCCGGCATGGGTATACAACGGTGCCATATATGTTATTAACCCCGACTCAATCAGGCGCATGCCCCTCGGAGCTTTCCCCCGACGCGTGCCCTATATCATGCCGCGCGAACGCAGTGTCGACCTTGANACCCCGATTGACTGGCTGATAGCCGAGACGATGATACGCAACATGAGCCATGAATGACAAGCACATACTCTCACACCGCGCGACACTGATAGAAGCGCTCGACCGCCTCAACAGCCTGTCGGGCGGCATAATGACCTTGATGATTACCGACGACGGCGGAGTGCTGACCGGCACACTGACCGACGGCGATGTGCGNCGTGCCCTGTTGGCCGGCGCAACCCTTGACACACGCGTNGAGAGCGTNATGCACCGCCGGTTCAAATCNATGCCTGCCGACNAGGTCGATGTCGACGCCCTGCGTGAACTGCGACGCNCCGGTATCAAACTCCTGCCGCTNCTCAACAGTGACGGTTCGATAGCACGTCTNCTCGATCTCTCGGGTGGCCGCAGCCTGCTGCCNGTCAGCGCCGTACTCATGGCCGGCGGTCGTGGCGAACGCCTGCGCCCTCTCACCGACAGTACACCCAAACCGCTTCTTACCATCGACGGCAAAGCCATCATCGACTACAACATCGAGGCTCTCGCCCGCGCCGGCATTTCTGACATCACTGTCACCACNCGCTACCTNGCNGANAAACTGCACGAGCACTTCGCCACCCCTGTGGCCGGTATCAACGTCAAGTGCGTGACCGAAGACCNACCGCTCGGCACCATCGGCTCACTGGCACTCATAGCCCGCCCCAACCCCGACGGCACAACCCTCGTGATGAACAGCGACCTGCTCACCACCATCTCGTTCGAGGAGATGTACCTCACTCACCTGAGCCGTCGTGCCGACATAACCATAGCCGTACTACCCTACACAGTGTCAGTGCCCTACGCTATACTTTGCACCGATACAGCCACCGACCGCGTTACCGCCATCGAGGAGAAGCCGACCTACTCATACTATGCCAACGCCGGCATATACATGATTAGCAACCGATTATTGGACGCGTTCGTCTCAGGCGAGCACATCGACGCCACCGACCTCGTCGAGAAGGCAATCGAACGTGGCGACACAGTCACCTACTATCCTATTAACGGCACATGGATTGATGTAGGTACACCTGCCGACTTCCGTCAGGCCGAGGAACTAATGCGCCACCTGCGCAACTTTTCACAGGCATGACGTGTTCTATTTTAAACAAAAGAAATCATAACCAAAAATTCGAGTATGCCCGAAACTAACTTTATCGACTATGTCAAGATACTTTGCCGCTCGGGCAAAGGTGGCGCCGGCTCACGCCATTTCTATCGAGCCAAATACGTACCCAAAGGCGGCCCCGACGGCGGCGACGGCGGTCGCGGCGGTCACATCATACTGAGAGGCGACCGCAACATGTGGACACTCCTGCCCCTGCGCTATCGCCGACACCTGTTTGCCGGCAACGGCCAGAGTGGCTCGGGAGGCCGCAGCTTCGGCAAGGACGGTGAGGATATCATCGTCGACGTGCCGTGTGGTACAGTGGTATTTGATGCCGAGACAGGTGAATTCCTGTGTGAAGTCACCGACGACGGCCAGGAGGTAAAACTCCTGCGCGGCGGTCGTGGCGGCCTTGGCAACTGGCACTTCAAGTCAGCAACCAACCGCACCCCACGATATGCCCAACCCGGCGAACCGGCCATCGAGCGCAGTATCATTCTTGAGCTCAAACTGTTGGCAGACGTCGGCCTCGTAGGATTCCCCAATGCCGGCAAGTCTACCCTGCTGTCAGCCCTCTCGGCTGCACGGCCCAAGATTGCCGACTATCCCTTTACCACGATGGAGCCCCAGCTCGGCATTGTTTCTTACCGTGACAACCGCTCGTTTGTCATGGCCGACATTCCCGGTATAATCGAGGGAGCCAGCGAGGGCAAGGGCCTCGGCCTGCGCTTCCTGCGTCACATCGAACGCAACGCCGTGCTGTTGTTCATGGTGCCGGCCGATGCCGACGACATCACCGCCGAGTACAAGATATTGCTTAACGAGCTTGAACAGTTCAATCCACAGCTCATGGACAAACCTCGTCTGCTCGCCATTTCAAAAAGCGACATGCTCGACGACGAACTGATGGAGGAGATGGCCCGTACGCTGCCCGACGACATTCCTCACGTCTTCATTTCGGCTGTCACAGGCCAGGGCCTCACCGAGCTGAAAGACATGCTTTGGGGTGCCATCAACGACGAGAACAACCGTATCGAAGGCCCGACGCCCATCACCCACCGCCCGCTCGACGGACATCACCGCGTGCGTGAGGAAGACGAATTCATATTCGAAAACGTGCCCGCTATGCCCGAAGACGACGAGGAGCTCGAGGACTTTGGCGAAGACTACGGCAGCAAGATGCTCGACGAGGACGAGTATGAGTGGGACGAGGATATTGAGCCCGAAGATGAAGAGCCCGAAAAGTAATCAACCCCGACGTCTCGAATACAACACCCTCGGCGACGGTGTCACTGCATTCTCGACACTGCGCGACACAACCCGACCCGACGACCCATATGGCGGCTTCAACGCCTGCTACTATACACACGGTGACCCCTCACGGGTCGCCGCGTGTCGTCATATCCTGTCGGCAGCGACACACGACAGCCACATCGTCATGCCCCGACAGCAGCACACCAACCTCGTCGCATACATCGACTCGGCCAACGCACCTGACCCCGAAGGTGTCGACGCCCTGGTAACATCACTTCCCGGTGTCGCACTCGCCATCAACACCGCCGACTGCGTTCCAGTGCTGATGGCCGACAGCACGTCAGGCATCATCGCGGCCGTCCACTCGGGTTGGCGCGGTACCGTGGGACACATCGTGCGTCACACACTCGACATTATGCTCGCCCACGGTGCTACATATAATAATGTAAAGGTAGTCATGGGTCCGTCAATATGCCCCGACTGCTTCGAGGTAGGCAACGAAGTAGCCGAACAGTTTGACCGTGAGTTCGGCCACGGCCACGACATCGTGCTCACACGGCCCGATTGGCGCCGCCCCCACATCGACCTACGTCACGCCATCGCCCTTGACCTCATACGTGCCGGCCTCCCCGCGGTAAATATCGACGCCGGCTCAGTTCCATGCTCACACTGCAACCCCGCCGACTGGTGGTCAGCACGCCGCCTCGGCATCAACTCAGGACGCACCACCACCCTTATAGTTCTATAATTCACAATGCATCATGCACGATGTACAATATAATACCACGTGTCGCGGCGGACGCGATGAATCGACTATCCTTTACCCACAAATATCCGAAAGACGTTGCAGCGGTTACCCGCTCATTTTCCGAGTTTTAGCATTTAGGAGCTTACAGCTCTCAGTGGGTGATTTCGCTAGTATGGTATGAAGAGCGGCCCTCAAACTTGAATCAATCGCGCTCTTCATACTTTATTCAAAATTCCACATTCTATAAATCAACAACTTATGCTACCGATAAAAAATATGGGTGTTGGATTTGTGGGTAAAGGATAGCGATGAATCGACGTCCCTACTGTGTATCAATAGATTAGTTGTAGGGGCGTGAATTTTCACGCCCGCAGCTAACAGGCAGAAACACATCGTAGCACCAAATGCTGTAAATCGCTGCCCATACAATACGGGGCAGAGGGGTGCATTGCGCTTTGTGAATTAATTTGTAATTTTGTAGTCTATGGAGAAGAAAGGTACAAGAATTATTGAGTTGCTCGCGCCGGCAAGGAATGCCGAGATTGCGATGGCAGCTATTGACCACGGTGCCGATGCCGTCTATATCGGGGCGTCACACCACGGTGCCCGCCACGCCGCAGGCAACAGCATCGACGACATAAAGCGCGTTGTCGAGTATGCACGACCATTCGGCGTTAACGTCTACGTTACACTCAACACCATTGTATATGACAACGAGATTGACGAGGTAAAAATCCTTGTCGGTGAGCTATATCGCGCCGGCGTCGATGCCCTTATTGTTCAGGACATGGCGCTACTCGAAATGGATTTACCACCCATCGCACTCCACGCAAGCACCCAGTGTGACATACGCACACCCGAGCGTGCCCGATTTCTGCAAGATGCCGGTATGAGCCAGTTGGTACTCGCCCGCGAGCTCACCATCGACGAGATAAAGTCGATACGCCATGCAACCACAGTACCTCTCGAGGCGTTCGTTCACGGAGCACTGTGCGTTAGCTACAGCGGCAACTGTCAGGCCAGTCATATCATAACCGGCCGCAGTGCCAACCGTGGCGAGTGTGCCCAGATGTGCCGACTTCCCTACACGCTCATCGACGGCGACGGCCGCGCAGTTGTGACCGATAAGCACTTGCTGTCACTGCGCGACATGAACCGCATCGAGTCGCTCGGCGAAATGATTGACGCCGGCATCGACTCGTTCAAGATCGAAGGCCGACTCAAAGATGCCGACTATGTCAAGACCGTGGTGAGCGCCTACAGCGACCGCCTCGACCGCATCATAGCCGAGCGCGGTGACGGACTGCTGAGACGTCGTGGTCGCGGACGTGTGACCCGCACATTCAGTGCCGACCTGGCCGACTCGTTCAACCGCGGTTACACCGATTACTTCCTTCACCACCGCCGTCCCACCTCCCCGATGGCGTCGATCAACACCCCAAAGAGTGCCGGGCAGCCCATAGGCAAGGTCAGAAAATCGATGGGCCGTACCCTAATAGTAGACACTACCGTACAACTCGCCAACGGTGACGGCCTGACATACTTTGACGCCGCAGGCAAGTTGCAGGGTTTCCGTGTGAACCGCGTCGAAGCCGACGGCAAACGCATTCAGCTCGCTGCGCCTGTCGACATTCACCCTGGCACGCGCCTGTACCGCAACCACGATATACAGCGCGAAACTATGATGGCCCGCACCACCGCACGCCGCGTTATTGACGTCGACATGACACTCCGCACCATTGACGATGGCCGCCGACTCGCGCTGGATATATCGCTCACCAACGAACCACGCATCACGGCTACAGCAGCTATTGACGTGCCTGACGGCGGATTACAGGCAGCTCGTTCGCCACAGGCCGACGTGAGACAGCGCACTCTCGCCAAGCTCGGTGACACTCATTTTGACCTCGCGCGACTCGACGACCGTGTCGACGCCGGCAGCTTCATACCACTGTCACTGCTCACCACACTGCGCCGACAAGCCACCGATGCACTCGACCGCTCACTCAAACTGCGCGCCATGCCACAGTTGAGGCGACCGTCGGCCGTCAGACCACACCTCGACCGAAACACTCTCGACTACACCGACAACGTAGCCAACCACCTGTCGGCCGACTTCTACCGCCGCGCCGGCGCTACCGTCATCGAGCCGGCCATCGAGTGCCAAAAAGCCGACGGACGACAGCGTCGCGTGATGCTGACCCGCTACTGCATCAGGCGCGAACTCGGCTACTGCCTCAAGACGCAGCGCGGAAAACAACTCAAAGAACCGCTCACCCTGCGCGGAGCCAGTTTTGACTATACACTCCACTTCGACTGCCGCCGCTGCGAGATGTCAGTCCTCTCAAAATTCTAAAAACATAGGCTACATCAGTGTTCTATCTCTTTTGACCATTCGGTGGTCAGCGCCTTGAAGTATGCGCGCATTGCCTTGTCATCAATTTGGATGATGGCGTTATCTATGATTTCACGTGATTGCGGATCCTGGGTATATTCAAATTTAAGATGCATTGGCAATGTAATAGATTCATCATCGCGATTATCATAAAGCCACTTCAAAACCTTTTGAGGCTGAGGCTTGAATACATATATGAAAAAATAGTATTCGACTAATTCAGAAGGTGCTCCATCTGCCTTTTTTCCAATATTATTCCATCGTTCAAGTGCCTTTTCATCAGAATACGGGTAAAGATTGAGTGTGTATATATCATCCATCAAATCAAATTCTTCCTTATACTCTAAACTAAACCATACCCTGATCTCACCCTCTTCGTACACCTCGGCTTCAGGCATGGTCATTTTAATTTTGCCGTCATATTCGATATTATAGGTCAACGAAATTGCTCTATAATAGGTTATGGTGTCTCGACCACTGTTAATATCATACTCTGATTCCTTAGATTCACGAGTTAGTGTAAATTCATGATCTCCAATAAAATATATTTGACTATGATTAATTATTGATAGTACTTTAGAATCAGGCAAATAGCACCCTAAACAACAATCATCCCAATGATCTCCGGCAAACAATACATCAATCAGCACTCCATCAGTATTATAAGTTGCAATATACACATCCTCAAAATATCGCCTATGATTATATTGGCATAATATCACATTATCATTTATTTGTCTGACTGCTACAAGGTAGACCAATGTATCTTTTGAAATATCGAAGTCCGAGCTTATAACACCTTTGAGTAGCGCCCCCTGCTCTTTTGTGGTCAGGAGACAATCGCTGCTGTCAGACGGGGTCGGCAATGTATCGCCATTTGCAATAAGCGACTCATAATCTATGCCCAGTTTTTCAAGAAACCCAAACGGATTTTTCACGCCGGTCGCTACAATAGAATCCTGCACGCCTTCATGGGCCGACGACGCCGTGCGTTTCCCTTGACACGATATGCAAAGGGCTAATGCTGCTATAATTATCAGATGTAAACGATTCATAATGCGTCATTATTGAGTTATCAAACCAACGGCAAAGCTATAAAAAAATATCTGATTGAGAATTAGAATTTTAATAAAAAACACATACAAAGACCTGTCGAAAGATTTTGACCGTAAATTTTCTAATTGAAAAAAGGTTTTGTAATTTTGTAGAGTCGACCGACAGTCGGCAAATACCATTCTAAAATACACCATAATCCTTACAACACTTTACACCAAAAGCAATGAAAAAAGAACGTATTCTTGTCACCGGCGGTACCGGATACATAGGTTCACACACCGTTGTCGAACTTCAGCAGGCCGGCTATCCCGTAGTCATCATTGATAACCTGTCGAACAGCGACAGCTCGGTGCTTGACGGCATCGAGGCCATCACAGGCATTCGTCCCGACTTTGTCGAGGCTGACTGCACCGACCTTGAGGCACTCAAGGCTCTCTTCGCCAAATATCCCGACATCAAGGGTATAATCAACTTCGCCGCCAGCAAGGCTGTAGGTGAGTCGATGCAGAAACCTGTGCTCTACTATCGCAATAACCTCAACACCTTGATGAACCTGCTCGACCTCATGGGCCCCAACGGTGTCAAGGGCATCGTGTTCTCGTCATCATGCACCGTCTATGGCGAACCCGACGTCAATCCCGTCACCGAGCAGTCGCCCATCAAGAAGGCCACCTCGCCCTACGGCAACACCAAGCAGATTTCAGAAGAGATTATCACTGACGTCATCAACGCCGGCGCTCCATTCAAGAGCATCATTCTGCGCTACTTCAACCCCGTAGGCGCCCACCCGTCGGCAATNATTGGCGAGCTNCCCAACGGTGTNCCCCAGAACCTCGTACCCTATCTCACACAGGCCGCTATGGGCATACGTGCCGAACTCAGCGTGTTCGGTGACGACTATGACACTCCCGACGGTTCGTGCATACGCGACTACATCGATGTCGTTGACCTTGCCAAGGCCCACGTTATCGCCGTAGAGCGCATGCTTCAGGACAAGAGCGACGAGAAAATCGAGATATTCAACCTTGGNACAGGCCGCGGCGTTTCAGTGCTCGAGCTCATTGCCGCTTTCGAGCGCTCGACCGGCGTTAAGGTACCCCACAAGATNGTAGGCCGTCGCGCCGGCGACATCGAGAANGTGTGGGCCAATCCTGCACGCGCAAATCAGGTGCTGGGNTGGACAGCCATGACCGACCTCGACGACACCATGCGCTCGGCATGGGCATGGCAGTGCAAACTGCGCGANAAAGGCGTGATGTAATACACCACCACNTTGCCAACCTATATATAATATAATGTGTATGGCTGTCCCCGACCAACTATAGTGGGGACGGCCATACATTTCAACCAATCAACGAGCCACGCGACATTATTTTTCTTAGAGAATCATGCTTACACGACCTTTATACACNGCAGTAGTATTAGCCTTGACAGCCACACTGNCCTCANNCGGTCAGACAACACGCGAGACCATGCTTGCCGACCCGATCAAGTGTGCCGGCGTCTATGCCCCATATCCNGACACNCTGTGGCAGCTCACTCCCGTNCCCGACGGTTACGAAGCGTTCTACGTCAGNCACTACGGTCGTCACGGCTCACGCTANCTCATCAACGAGACCGACTANACCAACGTGTACAACGCCCTCGACCGCGCCCGTCAGNCAGGACAGCTCACNCCNCGCGGACTCGAAGTCTATGATATAGTAGCCGCCGCCACCGANGAGGCACGCGGACGTGCCGGCGAACTGTCGCCNCTCGGCTACCGCCAGCACCGNGCCATNGCCTCNCGNCTGCTCGACGAGTGTGCCCCGGCCTTCAGCGACGGTGCCGANGTNACNGCCACCTCGACCGTACGCATGAGGTGNGCCCACTCCATGTTCTCNTTCGTCGAGCGGCTCAAGGAGTTCAACCCCGGCCTTGANATACCTCTCGAGTCGGGCGAACGCCACATGTACTACATGAGCTACAACAACCCTGCCGCACANGCNTTCAACGACGCCGGCGCNTCGTGGCANTCGACCCTGCGNGACTTCAAACAGTCACAGACCCNCCCCGACCGNCTCATNTCCGAGCTNTTCGTCNACCCCNCCAAGGCNACCGATTTCATGTCGCCCTCCGACCTCATGTGGGGCCTCTATTGGATAGCCATTGACCTGCCCAACATGGAATGNGACTCNAACNTNCTCGACATCTTCACCCCCGACGAGCTCTTTGACCTGTGGCANGTNTTCAACTACGAGTTCTATACCCGNAACTCGTGCAACCCCATCAATGAAGGTGTATTCCTCGAGAGCGCNAAGTCGCTGCTCGCCAACATCATTGANAACGCCGACACCGCCATTGCCCAAGGCCGACACGGTGCCACACTGCGATTTGGCCACGACAGCACCCTCATTCCGCTCGCCGGCCTGCTCGGCTTCGCCACCGCATCGGGACGCGAGACCGACCCCTCGCGACTCTACCTCACCTATGCCGACTACCGCGTCTCGCCCATGGCCTCAAACATACAGATGCGCCTCTACCGACGCCCGTCAGACGGCGACATAATCGTCAAATTCCTACTCAACGAGAGCGANATAGCCCTCGGCNACACCCCCACCGACAACTACCCTTACTACAAGTGGAGCGACGTCCGCNCNACCCTACAAAACATACTCAATACCCCTGTNAAACTATGAACCGCATAGGCAAACTCTACTTCCGATACGGCACCATGGGTTCGGCCAAGACCGCCATGCTGCTCACCACCGCCTACAACTTTGAAGAACGCGGCATGCACTACAAGTGCCTGAAACCCGTCGTCGATACCCGCGACAGCAAGAACGTCATCAAATCGCGCATCGGCATCGAGCGCGAGTGTGACTGGATATACCACGACACCGACCTCTACACCTATGCCAAGAACCTGTTCGAGCACACCGGCAAGATGGTCGACTGGTTTCTCATCGACGAGGCCCAGTTCCTGACCGCNGAACAGGTCGACCAGCTCTCACGCGTCGTCGATGACTTCGGCTGCAACGTAATATGCTACGGTCTGCGAACCGATTTCCAGTCTCGATTGTTTGAAGGTTCAAGGAGACTGTTCGAGATAGCCGATACAATCGACGAGGTCAAGTCGACCTGTACATGTGGCCACAAGACCATCGTCAACGCCCGCATCGACGCCAACGGCGACTTTGTCGTCGAGGGAGCACAGGTCGAGATTGGNGGCGACGAACGCTACATCGCCGTGTGTCGCAAGTGTTGGCGCAACAAACGCATCGAGCAGTCATCACGCGACATATTACCTTTTATTTAACACTTTCATCACCNAGCCCCATTATGAAACGACTGCTATTCATCGCCTTTTTATTTACAGNTCTCGCGGCNGCAGCCCAGACAGCACCCGGCTACAAACCCGCCGTCGAGACNCTCAAATATCGCGTCATGTACAAATGGGGACTCATCAATAAACAGGCAGGTACAGTCACCCTATCGACTCACGACTTCAGCGACGGGTACTTCAAGTCGACCCTCATAGGCCGTTCAGCCACCTGGGCCGACCGCTTCTTCACNGTACGCGACACGCTCATGGGCACCATAATGGCCGATAAGCTTGAACCCGTCTACTACGAGAAGATCGCGCGCGAGGGAGGCGACTTCAAACGAGACATCATAACCTATGACCGCACATCAGCATCGGTCACCGGCGACTGTCAGCGTTGGCGCCTGAAAAAGAAAAGCACCGAGACCGTACACAGCACCGTCAGTATCGTCGGCACGGGCGTAACNCTNGACATGCTCAGCTCNTTCTACTACATGCGNCACATNGACTATCCNTCNATGAAAGTNGGNGACAGTGTCACCACCAACATATTCTCGGGCCAGAAAAAAGAGATCCTTAAAATTGTCTATAAAGGAAAACGCTCAGTCGAAGTAGCTGGAGAAACTCACGATTGCTACTACATATCCTTCAGTTTTACAGGCGATAACGGCAAGAAAAGCAGTGACGATATCTTTGCCTGGATATCGACTGACAGCAACCGCATACCACTGATGCTGCTCGGTAATCTCTCGATAGGCTCCATACGATGCTACTACGAGCCCTGATACCATATACTATAAAGTGAGTATTGCCATACTTGATAATAATACCGAACTTTGTAGCCCAATAAGAAATTAGAGCTCGATACCGATGCAACTATCCGAACTNAAATCAGGCGAAGAAGCCGTCATTGTCAAGATACACGGCCACGGCGCATTCCGCAAACGCGTCATGGAGATGGGTTTCGTGCGAGGCCGCAAGGTCACAGCCATACTCACCGCGCCACTGCGCGACCCTGTCAAATACCGTCTGATGGGCTACGAGGTNTCGCTCAGACGCAGCGAGGCCGACCTNATCGACGTCATAGCCATNGACAATANCACCNNGGNNGACGATCAGTCNGCCGCACAGCACAGCATCNCAGCCTACCGTGCCATGCGANTGTGACATCGACCCCGACACCGTCAGCGGCTANCGCGGACACTCGCACACCATCAATGTNGCCCTGATAGGCAATCCCAACTGCGGCAAAACGTCACTGTTCAACATCGCCGCCGGTGCCAGCGAGCACGTCGGCAACTACAGCGGCGTCACCGTCGATGCCAAGACGGGCCACTTCGAATATGGCGGCTACCGTTTCAACCTCGTCGACCTACCCGGNACCTACTCGCTGTCGGCCTATTCGCCCGAGGAACTTTACGTGCGCCGATACCTCAAAGACCAGCACCCCGANNTCATNCTCAACGTCGTCGATGCCAGCAATCTCGAGCGCAATCTNTATCTCACCACCGAGCTTATAGACATGGACCACCCCATGGTCATAGCTCTCAATATGTACGACGAGCTGCAACGCAACGGCGACAAACTCGACTATGAAAGNCTCGGCGCCATGATAGGTGTGCCCATCGTGCCCACCACCGCTCGCACCGGCCAGGGTATTCNCNCCCTGTTCGACACCATCATACAAGTCTACGAGGGCACCAATCCACACGTACGCCACGTCCANGTGTCGCTCGGCACCGACGTCGANGCCGCCNTTAACACCATCAAGGACGAAATAAAGCGCGACGACCGCAAGATACTGCAATTCGCACCCCGCTACCTTGCCATCAAGCTCCTGGAGCGTGACAGTGAGGTCGAGTCGATGGTCAACACCCTCAAAGGGGCNCGCCACATAATCGANACACGCGACAAACTCNCCGCACGCATCGAGCAGATTCACGGCGAAGACATATCATCGCTCNTTGCCAACGAGAAATACGGTTTCATAGCCGGTGCTCTNGCCGAGACAATGGATCGCAGCGAGGCCACACGCATCAGTTCGACCCAGATTATCGATACACTCGTCACCAACAAACTCTTCGGCTTCCCCATTTTTATAGCCATCATGCTGCTGATGTTCTGGACTACATTCGCACTCGGTCAATACCCCCAGAACTGGATTGAGATGGCAGTCGACTGGCTCGGCAACCTCGTCAGCACCTGCATGTCGCCGGGCCCGCTCAAGAGCCTCATCGTCGACGGCATCATAGGTGGCGTCGGCGGCGTCATCGTCTTTCTGCCCAATATCCTTATATTATATTTCTTCATCTCGTTCATGGAAGACTCGGGCTACATGGCCCGCGCAGCCTTCATCATGGATCGCCTGATGCACCGCATCGGCCTTCACGGCAAGTCATTCATACCCCTAATGATGGGCTTCGGCTGCAACGTTCCGGCCATCATGGCCTCACGCGCCATCGAGAGCCGCTCAAGCCGCATCATCACCGTACTGATCAACCCCTTCATGTCGTGCTCGGCCCGACTACCCATCTACGTCCTGCTCGTGGGCATGTTCTTCCCCGACTGTGCTGCCGCGGCTTTCCTCGGCCTCTATCTGCTGGGCATTCTCATGGCCATACTCACCGCCAAGTTGCTCAGGCGCTTCAAATTCAAGAAAGACGAGACCCCATTTGTCATGGAGCTACCACCCTACCGCATACCCACCATGAAGAGCACCGTGCGCCACATGTGGGCCAAAGGCAAAGAATATCTGAAGAAAATGGGCGGTATAATACTCGTTGGCAGCATCGTCATCTGGGCACTCAACTACTTTCCCGTCCACAACACCGACGTCACAGCCGAAAAACAAGCCCCCAACAGCACCGAAACCATCGACGACACACTCTCGACACCCTCCTATCTCGAGATGATAGGCCGAGGCCTCACACCCATCATGGAACCTCTCGGTTTCGAGTGGAGGTCGACCATCGCCGCCGTCGCCGGCCTGCCGGCCAAAGAGATTGTCGTCTCAACCCTCGGAGTCCTCTACACAGGCGACGAGGAAATCAACGATGCCGCGCTCAGCGCCCGTCTCGAGTCGTCAGGTGACTTCGATGCAGCCAGGGCTCTCAGCTTCATGGTGTTTATACTCCTCTACTGCCCCTGCATCGCCACCGTCACCGCCATCTCGCGCGAGACAGGTTCATGGCGTTACGGAGCGTTCTCGGTCATCTACAACACCACCCTCGCCTGGATTGTCGCGTTCGTCATATACCACATCGCACTACTCTTTTAGAGTATAGATTTATAAAAAAATTTTTGTATATTTGTACCCCGATACGCGGTACAACTGTCACGACGTGCCGCCAGACATGCAATCATTTGAATATAAACGATTTTCACGATATGAAGAAACAATTTCCCGGCCATCAGTCACTTGACCTGTCGGCCGTCAACCGGGAGGTGCTCGACGAGTGGACCGGCACCTCGCTCTTTGAACAAAGCATAAAAGAGCGCGAAGGCGCGCCTTCATTTGTTTTCTTCGAGGGCCCGCCCTCGGCCAACGGCATGCCCGGCATACACCACGTCATGGCTCGTACCATCAAGGACATCGTGTGCCGCTTCAAGACCATGAAGGGCTTCCAGGTCAAGCGCAAAGCAGGCTGGGACACTCACGGTCTTCCCGTAGAGCTCGGTGTCGAAAAGAACCTCGGCATAACCAAAGAAGATATCGGCCACAAAATCTCGGTCGATGAATATAACGCCGCCTGCCGTCGCGAGGTAATGAAATACACCCGCGAGTGGGAGACCCTCACACGCCAGATGGGCTACTGGGTCGACATGCACGATCCCTACATCACCTACGACAACCGCTACATCGAGAGCGTGTGGTGGCTCCTAAACCAGCTCTACAAGAAAGGCTACCTCTACAAAGGCTACACCATTCAGCCCTACTCGCCTGCCGCAGGCACCGGCCTCAGTACCCACGAGCTCAACCAGCCCGGCTGCTACCGCGACGTCAAGGACACCACCGTCACCGCCATCTTCAAGGCCATCGACACCAAGCCCGAGATGCAAGGCTGGGGCACACCCTGCTTCATCGCATGGACTACAACCCCCTGGACACTGCCCAGCAATACCGCCCTTTGTGTAGGCCCCCGCATAGACTATGACATCGTGCGCACCTACAACCCCTATACAGCAGAGAAACTCACCCTCGTCATGGCCCACGAGCGCGTCGCCGCCTACTTCAAGCCCGAAGGCGCCGAGGCCGACATCGACTCGTTCAACCCCGGCGACAAGATTGTACCCTACCGTGTGGTAGGATCATACAAGGGTAGCGACCTCGAGGGTATGCGCTACACCCAGCTCATGCCCTGGGTTAAACCCACCGAGAAACTCGGCGACACAGCCCCCGGTTTTGTCAGCGACTACGCCGCCGCCAACCCCGACCGCGTATTCAACGTCGGCAAGGATCAGTTCGTCGAGCTATCCGAACTTGCATTCCGCGTCATCACAGGCGACTACGTCACCACCGACGACGGTACAGGTATAGTACACATCGCACCCACATTCGGTGCCGACGACGCCCGCGTAGCCAAGGCTGCCGGCATTCCCTCGCTGTTCATGATCAACCTGCGCGGCGAGACTCGCCCCATGGTCGACCTCACCGGCAAATACTATACCCTCGACGAGTGCGACCCCGAGTTTGTCGTACGCTGTGTCGACACCACCCTCTACGAGCACCACGCCGGCGACTATGTCAAGAACGCTTACGATCCCAAATATAACGTCAACGGCAAGTATGACGAGGAAGCAGCCACTAAGGCCGAAGACCTCAACATCGTCATCTGCATCGAGATGAAACAGGCCGGACTCGCATTCAAAATCGAGAAGCACGTCCACAACTACCCCCACTGCTGGCGCACCGACAAACCCGTCCTCTACTACCCGCTCGACAGCTGGTTCATCAAGACAACCGCCGTGCGCGAGCGCCTCATGCAGCTCAACGACACCATCAAGTGGAAACCCGCCTCGACCGGTTCGGGCCGTTTCGGTAAGTGGCTCGAGAACCTTCAGGACTGGAACCTCTCGCGCAGCCGCTATTGGGGCACCCCTCTGCCCATCTGGCGCACCGAGGACGGCACCGAAGAAATATGCATTGAGAGCGTAGAGCAACTCTACAACGAGATTGAACGCTCGGTCAAGGCCGGCAACATGACTTCCAACCCCTATCGTGACCGCGGCTTCACACCCGGCGACTACGATAAGGCCAACTACGAGAAGATCGATCTGCACCGCCCCTATGTCGACGACATCATACTCACCGCTGCCGACGGCCGCCCCATGCGCCGCGAGACCGACCTCATCGACGTTTGGTTCGACTCTGGCTCGATGCCTTACGCCCAGCAGCACTACCCATTCGAGAACAAGGACGGCATCGACAACGGCACGCTCTTCCCCGCCGACTTCATCGCCGAGGGTGTTGACCAGACACGAGGCTGGTTCTTCACACTCCATGCCATCGCAGGCATGATATTTGATTCGGTTGCCTACCGCGCCGTCATCTCCAACGGTCTCGTTCTCGACAAGGACGGCAACAAGATGTCCAAGCGCCTCGGCAACGCCGTCAACCCCTTCGAGACACTCGACGAGTTTGGCGCCGACCCCGTACGCTGGTACATGATATCAAATTCACAGCCCTGGGACAACCTCAAGTTTGACAAGGCCGGCGTTCGCGAGACAGCACGCAAACTCTTCGCCACGCTGTTCAACACCTATTCATTCTTCGCCCGCTACGCCAACGTCGACGGCTTTGACGGCAGCGAGCCCGTCATTCCCGTGGCACAGCGTCCCGAGATTGACCGCTGGATTCTCTCACAGCTCAACACACTCGTGGCCGAGGTCAACAACGCTCTCGAGGACTTCGAGCCCACACGCGCCGCCCGCGCCATCGCCACGTTTGTCGACGAACACCTCTCGAACTGGTACGTCCGTCTCAACCGCAAACGCTTCTGGGGCAGCGATATGGACGAGGACAAGCTCGCCGCCTACCAGACACTTTACACCTGCCTCGAGACCGTGGCACGCCTCATGGCACCCTTCGCCCCCTTCTATGCCCACCGCCTGTATGCCGACCTCGCCGGCACCACCGGCCACTCGACCAAGGCATCGGTTCACCTGGAGTCGTTCCCCGAGGCCGACAACGCCCTCATCGACGCCGACCTCGAGCGCCGCATGCAGCTCGCCCAGACCATCACATCAATGGTACTCGCCCTGCGCCGCAAGGCCAACCAGAAGGTACGTCAGCCCCTCCAGGCCATCATGATACCCCCCGTCAACGCCGCCCAGCGCGCCGACATACAGTCTATGAGCCAGCTCATACTCACCGAGGTCAACGTCAAGACCCTCGAGTTTGTCGAGCCCGACGCCGGCGTGCTTGTCAAGAAAATCAAGCCCGACTTCAAGAAACTCGGAGCCAAGTTTGGCAAGCTCATGAAACAGGTGGCCGCCGCCATCAACGCCATGTCACAGCAGGACATCATCGCTCTCGAGAGCAACGGCACAGCCACGCTCACCATCGACGGCAACCCTGTCGACATAGCACTCGACGAGGTGACCATCGTGTCTGAGGACATTCCCGGCTGGCTCGTTACCAACGAGGGCAACGTCACCGTGGCACTCGACGTCACCGTCACACCCGAGTTGCGTGCCGAGGGTATGGCCCGCGAGCTCATCAACCGTATCCAGAACATACGCAAGAGCCGCGACTATAACATCACCGACCGCATCACCGTCACCATCGCTCCCAACGAGCTCGTCGACGACGCCCTGCGCCTGCACAGCGACTACATCGCAGGCCAGGTACTCGCCAACGCCATCAATGTCGCGCCCCTCGACACCGTGGCCGACGACGAGACACTCGACATCGACGGTAACATCGTCACCCTCAACATTACCTTAAATAAATAAGACACCCATATAGGTAGTTGGTAATCACCCACTTGATTACCGACTACCTTACATCTTATAACTAAATACAGATTTAACACTTAATATCATGGAAAACAGCAATAACACCCGCCCGCGATACAGCGACGAGGAGCTCGAGGAGTTCCGCCAGCTCATTCTTGCCAAACTCGAGAAAGCACAGCACGAGTATGACACACTGTGTGAGGAGTGGAACAACAGTGAAGGCAACGACACTGCCGACACCGCCACCACCTTCAAGGTGCTCGAAGAAGGCGCATACACACTTGGCAAAGAAGAAGCATCGCGCATGGCCCAGCGCCAGCTCGACTTCATCAAGAAACTGCAGGCAGCCTTGATACGCATCGAGAACAAGACCTACGGCATCTGTCGCGAAACGGGCAAGCTCATTCCCAAAGAGAGGCTGCGCGCCGTCCCCCACGCCACTCTAAGTATCGACGGCAAGAATATGAAAAAATGAAACTGTCTCGCGGACATATCGCACTAATAGTTATCCTGGCCGTTATCATCATCGACCAGGCCGTTAAGATATGGGTCAAGACCCACTTCTATCTCGGCGAGAGTTATGAAGTCACATCATGGTTCAAAATCCATTTCATCGAGAACAATGGAATGGCATTTGGCTGGGAACTTGGCAGCAAGCTCATGCTCACCCTCTTCAGGGTCGTGCTCACAGCACTGCTCATAGTCTACATGTGCAAACTCAGCAAACGCCCCGGCGTCAAAACAGGCTACATGGTCTGCCTCGCCCTCATAACGGCCGGCGCCATAGGCAACATCATCGACTGTGCCTTTTACGGCTTGATATTCAACAACCCCGCCCCGCCACAGGTAGCCACGCTGCTGCCTCCCGACGGTGGCTACGGCACATTCCTGCACGGCCGCGTTGTCGACATGCTCTACTTCCCCCTGTGCCGCTGGTACTGGCCCGAGTGGCTCCCCTGCATAGGCGGCGAACGCTTCGAGTTCTTCCAGCCCGTCTTCAACATCGCCGATGCAGCCATCTCGGTAGGCATCATCGCCCTGCTGCTGTTCTATCGCAACTCACTGTCGGCCAACGATGTCACACCCGAGTCTAAAGAAAACTAACCCTCGTCCCCACTCCACGTGATGAACCGCCGACTACGCCCCATGCACACCCTCCCTGCCGCCTTCGCGCTACTGATAGCCGCGGGCTGCTCGGGCACGCCCGACGGCGTACTGTCGTCTGAGAAGATGGCGTCACTCATGGCCGATGTCTACACCGGTGAGGCCGTTATCGACTTCAACCCAACAATCTACAACGACGACTCGACCAAGAAGATTGTCAAGCAATCGGTACTCGACGCTCACCGCATCACACAGGCCGACTTCGACAGCTCCATCGTGTGGTATGGCCGTCACATCGAGGACTACATCAAGGTATGTGACCGTGCCGTTGAGATTCTCGAGGCACGCTATGCCCTGATACCCGACGACCCCGACGGACGCTCGCTCATGGTTGTCGCCGGCGACTCGGCCCAAGTGTGGCCCGGCTCACCCTTCTACCACATCACCTACTCGACCCCGGCACGTTACCTCACCTTCAACCTGCCAAAGGACGACAACTGGACATCGTCCGACCGCTATGAACTCGGCTTCAAACTGCTCAACCAGCGGTCGCCCGTCAACAGCTTCATCGGTGTCGAATATGCCGACGGCGGTACAACCTACGTCACCGGCAATACCAAGTCCGAGGGCTGGTCGCGCATCAACATATCGCTCGACTCCACCCGTACAGCCAACTCGGTCTACGGCTTCATCAAGTTCGATCCCCAGCCAGGCGAACACATCTATGTCGACAGCATATCACTCATACGTACACGCAGCCACGAGACACTGCGCACGATACGCCGCCACGGCACATCGTTTAACCGCGGCCTCGACATCGACACCGACGACAAGCTATGACCTCCTCTCGGCTACCACACACCACCTGCCGCTCACTGCTTGCCGGACGGCTTATATGCGCCGATACCACCCTGCCGCGACAGGTAATACAATATAAGGGCCCGTGCCTGGTGCACGAGCCCTTTGTCAATGAAATTCATTCAACAGTGTTTTATTCACGGGTCGTTCTGCTGTCGACCCTGCCGCCCTGCCGGCTGTTGCGCCGGGCAGCCGAGCTCACCTCACCCGACTGTGTAGCCGCCACGCTCGCCGACTATCTCTTACCGGCCGACAAACTCGACACCGGGCTGCTGGTGTCGCTCGAACCGACACCAACTCTCATCACCATCAGTCAAGCATGAGCGAGATGTAGGGACGTGCGGTAGGCATTCCGAAGATGTCACCTATCGGAGCATCGCTGCACAGTATCGACAACAGCGTCTCGGGCGAGACATCAAGATCAATTTTTCCGCCGAAACCATCATTCTGCACTACTTCTCCGCCATCTATTATATATATGTGTGAGTTGTTGGGTAAAATCGGGTCATACAGCTTGATGCTCATGCTCAGTTTGGGATAGCGGGCCGCGTATGCTGCCAGCAGCTTGCGCGCATTAACCAGTCGTGCCATTCCGCGCGAGTGAATTGGAATATTGTGCTCGTCGGGCGGAGCGACCACCGTCACAGGCTTACCGGGGAACAACTGTCGGGCATGTTCGAGGGCGGCATTGCGTGCATCGACATTATCAGCTAACAGTTCGCGCACAACTATGCGTTCATCTTTCGGAACCACCATTGCGATAGCCTCTATCTCGCCGTTATTATCATTTCTCAGCACGATGGTATGACCACCGTCCATTGTCACGTCGAGCAATATATTCTGCAAGTCGGCGTATGTATGCACCACCACATTGTCACGACGGCGCATCATGCGGTCAAAGGCCGAGAACACCTCGTGGCTGTCTGCGGGATTAACGGCTGTGTAACGACCTGTGTACTCAAAACGATGAATGTCGGTATAACGCTCCTCGTCGACATAGAACACGGTCGAGAAACCGAGACGGTCATAGTAGAAAAACAAACGCCTGTTTTCAGGAATAAGTGCTACCACAGCATCGCCTCGGTCATAGGCAAACTCCAGCGCACGGTTCATCAGTTCTCTCATGTAGCCGCGGTCGCGGTACTCCCTGCGGGTTGTCGCACCCGACACATAACCCATAGGCACAGGCATCGAGTGAAAGTAAAGTGTATATCGTTGCAACAGTAACGAGCTCGCAATGACATCGTCATCGTCACCGGCAGTCATTGTCAGGACGTCTTCATCGCGATACACGCGGTCAAAGTACATCTTCAGCCACTGCTCATCGACCTTAAACGACTCTCGCCACATTTCCATCACGGTCTCCTTGACCTCGGTAGTTGACACTGCATCACTGAGAGTTGTTACTGTAGAACGGTTATTTATATGTGTGTTATTCATAATAGTTAGAGATTAATTGTGTTTAAGCAATGTAATAAAATTATGTCGTATAGTTGAAACTTGTCATTATAACATCACTGGCAACAATATTGTTTACCCCGATACATTTTTATTACAAAACAACAAGTGTTGTTACATTTACATGTTACAAGACTAACACAAAATCACAGCAGCGTAACACTAAATATCGGCTTTGTAACATCATATTACAAATTTTTACATAAATCCTCGAGTCGAACCCAAAAAAATCCACAATTTTAAATCGTTGTATTTTAGCATATTATATACCTTAAATCAAATTATATACAATTTTTACGCAAAATTTCTTTGAAATGTTTTTGTAATATCAAAACTTGTTGTAACTTTGCAACGTAAACGTAACACAAACCAATTATAAACCATTAAAAAGTTTCTACTATGAGTTCTAAAAATTTCCAGACCAAGCTTCTCAGCCTCCAGAGCAATCTTCTCAACTTTGCCTACATGTTGACCAACAATCGTGACGATGCTTACGATTTGCTTCAGGACACCACCCTCAAAGCCCTCGACAACGAGGAAAAATATGTTGACAATGTCAACTTCAAGGGTTGGGTATTCACCATCATGCGCAACATCTTCATCAACAACTACCGCAAGGTTGTCCGCTCGGCAACAATTATCGACCAGACCGAGGATCTCTACCACCTCAATCTCCCCCAGGATTCAGGCATCGACACCCCCGAGGGTTCAATCGCCGTCAACGACATCACCTCAGCTATCAACTCGTTCAGCGACGACTACCGCATTCCCTTCTCGATGCACGTTGCCGGCTACAAGTACAGCGAGATTGCCGAGAAGATGAATCTCCCCCTCGGCACCGTTAAGAGCCGCATCTTCTTCGCACGCCAGAAACTCCAGGAAGTGCTGGCCGATTACAACAAATAACCGGTTCGCAAACACATCGCCAACAAAATCCTGCGCACACATTAATTAAAGAACTCATAGAAACCCCTATAATGACTGCGTGTTCCGTAATCTAATCGGGTGCCGGGTGCCACATTAATCAAACGCGACACCGTGACTAACACACCGGACACGCCGGCAGGACTACGTCGGGCTTTCCTCAACAGGAAGCCCGACTCTTTTTTTATAGAACCTGTTCAATATATTTCGTATCTTTGCACAACCAAAGATTGCCATCATGATTGAATACATAAGAGGAAAAGTCACCGAACTGACACCCGCTACCGCCGTCATCGAGACTGCCGGCGGCGTTGCCTACCTGCTCAACATCACCCTCGCCACTTTCAGCGCCCTCGAGGGCGTAGCCGAGACTCGACTGCTCGTACACGAAGCAATACGCGAGGACGCCTGGGTGCTGTTCGGTTTTAACGACGAACGCGAACGCGCCATGTTCCGCCTGCTCATCGGCGTTTCGGGTGTCGGAGCCAACACAGCCCGCATGATACTGTCGTCGATAGCCACTCCCGAACTCGAACAAGTGATAGCGTCGGGCGACCCCGCACGTCTCAAAGCCGTCAAGGGCGTCGGAGCCAAGACAGCACAACGCATAATTGTTGACCTCAAGGATAAAATAAAAGTCGATGAATTGACGTTATCTATACAGCCAAGTGTCAATAACGACGTGTTCGACGAGGCTCTGGCCGCACTGGTCATGTTGGGCTTCCAGAGGCAGCAGTCACAGAAAGTGCTGAAAAAACTGTTCGATGCCAACAGCTCCATCACCGTCGAGGCCGCTATCAAACGCGCCCTCACCATGATGTAACAACCCGACCGTCGAGCCGCCCCAACGAGGTATTAGCACCTGGCGTTGACCGATGAGAACCAATATATTATCAAAATATACCACATCATTCACAACCATTATCGTCACCATCGTGGCGATGGTGGTTGTTGCGTTTCAATCGGCAGCTCAGACCCCGTCATCATCGACGCTCACAGCCCCCTACAACCCGGTCATGGCACCCCCGTCAATGGCCGCTGCCGCCGACTCGATCATGCTGCCGTTTGCTTCGGGCAATGCCGTTCCTCAGACCTACGAACAGCTGCTGGCCAACGAGATAGGCTCAGACCTCGACACCCCCTCAAACGTCCGCACCATTGTCGACTATGACCCCGAGACCAAGATGTACGTCGTCCGCACCCGTGTCGGCGACTACGACATCGCCACGCCGCTCATGCTGTCCGAGAAGCAGTACAACAACATGCAGTTCAAGCGCCTCATGCAGCAGTATTACCAGCAGCGCAACAGCGAGGCATTCGCCGGCAACGAGAAGAACCCCTTCAATCCCCTCGACATGCAATTTGCCATCGGCCCGCTCGAAAAGATTTTCGGCCCCGGCGGCGTACAGCTCAAGACCCGAGGCTCGGTGCAGATTAAAATGGGCATCAAGAGTAATAAGACCGACAACCCATCGCTCGCACTCAGCGCCCGCCGCAAGACCTACTTTGACTTCGAGCAGAAAATCCAGGCCACCATCAACGCCTCGGTCGGCGACCGTATGAAGTTCAATATGACTTACAACACCGACGCCACCTTCGACTTTGATTCAAAGAACCTTAAACTCGCCTACGAGGGCAAGGAGGACGACATCGTGAAGAACATCGAGGCCGGTAACGTGTCATTGACAACAGGTTCGTCGCTCATACGAGGCAGCACGGCCCTGTTCGGTATCAAGTCCAAGCTGCAGTTCGGCAAACTCACAGCCACAGCCCTCGTGTCACAGCAAAACTCCGAGTCAAAGACCGTCAACACCAAGGGCGGTGCCCAGATGACTCCGTTCTCTATTACCGTCGACAACTACGACGCCAACCGCCACTTCTTCCTCTCACAATATTTCTACGAGAACTACGACCGCTTTGCATCGCGCCTGCCATTCGTCTCGTCGGGCATCAAGATTACACGCATCGAGGTGTGGGTGACCAACAAGAGCAACAACTACAATCAGTCTCGCAACATAGTGGCATTCATGGACTTGGGCGAGTCGGCCAACCTCGCGTCCGAGAACTGGCAGGGCAACCCGGCCTACCCCTTCCCCACCAACCAGAGCAACGACCTGCTCAGCGTCATCAAGACCGACTATCCCGGTGCCCGTAACATCAACACCGTCACCCAGGCGCTCGAACCGCTGCGGGCCTTCGGCGTCGAGGGCGGACGCGACTTCGAGAAGGTCGAGAGCGCCCGCTTGCTCAGCGAGAGTGAGTACACACTCAACTCCACCCTCGGATACATTTCGCTCAAGAGCGCCCTGTCGAGCGACGAGGTGCTTGCCGTGGCCTTCGAGTACACACTCAACGGCCGTGTCTACCAGGTGGGTGAGTTCTCGACCGACATCACCACCACCGACCAGTCGCTCTACGTCAAGATGCTGCGCGGCACCACCATCTCGCCCCGCCTGCCCATGTGGCGACTGATGATGAAAAACGTCTATTCGCTCGGCGCCTATCAGGTGCAGAAAGCCAAATTCAAACTCAACGTCAAGTACCTCAGCGACACCACCGGCATCGAGATCAACTACCTCCCCGTGCCCGGCCTCAATAACATGCCGCTGCTACAGGTCATGAACCTTGACCGCATAGACAGCAATGAAGAGTCGAACCCTGACGGATTCTTTGATTACATCGAGGGCTACACCGTCCTGTCTTCAAACGGCAAGATTATATTCCCCGTGGCCGAGCCGTTCGGCGCCCACCTCGCCTCTAAAATCAACGACCCGGTGCTCGCCGAGCGATACGTCTACCGCGAGCTGTACGACTCGACCCAGGTTGTCGCACGCCAGTTTGCCGACAAGAACAAATTCTCGCTTGTGGGCGAATACCAGTCGTCAGGCGGATCTCAGATACGCCTCAACGCCATGAACGTGCCCCGAGGCTCGGTTGTAGTCACAGCCGGCGGTGTACGCCTCACCGAGAACAGCGACTATACCGTCGACTACGCTATGGGCATAGTAACAATCACCAACCAGAGCATCATCGACTCGGGCCAGAACATCAGCGTCACCCTCGAGAACCAGTCACTCTTCTCGATGCAACGCAAGACCCTGTTGGGTCTCGACCTGCAATATGCTTTCAACAAGAACTTCAACATCGGTGCTACTGTACTGCACTTCAGCGAGAAAGCACTGCTCGAAAAAGTCAACATAGGCGACGAGACCGTCAACAACACCATGCTCGGTTTCAACCTGAGCTACAACACCGACTTCATGTGGCTCACCAACTTGCTCAACAAGGTGCCCACCATCAACGCCACACAGCCATCGCGCTTCAATGTCACCGCCGAGTTTGCCCAGCTCGTACCCCACAGCCAGAAGTCGGGCTCGACCAAGGGCAGCTCATACATCGACGACTTCGAGTCGTCCCAGATACGCATCGACCTGCGCTCGCCCTACTCGTGGTTTCTCGCCTCGACACCCTACGACCCATCGCCCGACGCGCTCTTCCCCGAGGCCGCCCTCTCCAACAACACCTCGTACGGCAAGAACCGCGCCCTGCTCAACTGGTACTACATCGACCGCATGTTCACCCAGCGCAACTCGTCGTTGTGCCCCGGCTACATACGCTCCGACCTCAAACAGCTCTCAAACCCCTACGTCCGCGAGGTGCAGACCTACGAGATATTCCCCGGCCGCGAACTCAGCTATGGCGAGTCAAACATCATTCAGACCCTCAACCTCTCGTTCTACCCCACCGAGCGAGGCCCATACAACCTCGATGCCACCAACATCGACAGCGACGGCAACCTCACTCAGCCCGAGAAACGTTGGGGCGGCATCATGCGCAAGATGGAGAACACCAACTTCGAGCAAAGCAACATCGAGTATATCCAGTTCTGGCTCATGAGCCCCTTCCTTGACCCCGAGAACCCCAACACCGAGGGAGGCGACCTATACTTCAACTTCGGCGAGATATCTGAAGACATACTCAAGGACGGACTCAAGAGCTATGAGAACGGCGTACCCTTTGACGGCAACTACGAGTTCATGGACTCGACCGTCTGGGGCCGCGTGTCACGCCAGGCATCACTCACCTACTCGTTCGACAACAACCGCACGTCACGCCCCGTACAGGACGTCGGCCTCGACGGACTGCGCAACGACGACGAATACACCTTCAACAGCTACCGCAACTACCTCAACGAGCTCACCCAGCGACTCCCTGCCGCCACCGTATCACGAATGCAGGAAGACAAATTCTCGCCGTTCAACGACCCCGCCGGCGACAACTACCACTTCTTCCGCGGCTACGACTACGACGAGGAGCGCCTCTCGATACTCGAGCGATACAAGCGCTACAACGGCGTCGAGGGCAACTCGCTGTCGCCCGAAGACGCACCCGACCCTCTGTACCAGAGCTCGCGCAGCGTCCCCGACGTCGAGGACATCAACCAGGACAACACCCTCAACGAGTATGAGCGCTACTTCCAGTATCACGTCTCGATACGCCCCCAGGACATGGTCGTGGGCCGCAACTACATCACCGACAAACAGGTGTCGATGGTAGCCCTGCGCGACGGCACCAAGGCCGAGGTCGAGTGGTATCAGTTCAAGATACCTCTGGCCGACTTTGAGAAAGTCGTCGGCTCGATCAGCGACTTCTCGACCATACGTTTTGCCCGCATTTTCATGACCGGCTTCAAAGAGGTCACCCACCTGCGCTTCGCCACCCTCGAACTCGTGCGCGGCGAGTGGCGCACCTACGACTTCAACCTCAACCAGCGCGGCGATGCTCCCGCCGAGGGCGAGCTCGACATCTCGGTAGTCAACATCGAGGAGAACGCCAGCCGCGAGCCCGTCAACTACGTCCTGCCCCCNGGCGTNACCCGTATCTCNGACCCCGGACAGTCTCAGATTGTACAGCTCAACGAGCAGTCGATGTCAATGACCGTGCGCGGNCTNCAGGCCGGCGACGGNCGCGGCGTGTACCGCAACACCATGCTCGACCTGCGCAACTACAACCGTCTCCAGATGCACGTCCACGCCGAGGCCTTGATCGACAACTCGACCAACCTGCGTAGCGGCGAACTATCGATGTTCGTGCGACTCGGCACCGACGTCAAGAACAACTACTACGAGTACGAGATACCCCTNGAGCTCACCCCGCCCGGCCACTACTACGACAACCCCACCGACCGTCAGACCGTATGGCCCGAGCACAACTTCATGGACTTGAAACTGCAACAGCTCGTCAANCTCAAGAAAGAACGTAACCGCGCCCGCAACGACGAGGGCTCGGGCGTNTCNTTCACCACCCTCTATACCGGCCGCGACCCCGACAACGAGCGCAACCGCATCGCCGTCATGGGCAACCCGTCGCTCAGCGACGTCCGTGTNATTCTCGTNGGCATACGCAACAACTCGTCNGTCACCAAAGCCGGCACCGTCTGGGTCAACGAGCTCAAGGTAACCGACTTCAACGAGAACGGCGGCTGGGCCACCAAGGTCAACGCCAACCTCGCCATGAGCGANATAGCCACCCTCAACTTCGGCACCCACATCGAGACAGCCGGATTTGGTGGCGTCGACCAGTCGCTCAACGAGCGTCGCCTCGACGACTACAAGCAGTACAACTTTGCCGTTCAGGGCGACATGGGCCGACTGCTCCCCGAGTCGGTCAAGCTGCGTGCCCCCGTGTTCTACTCGGTCACCAAAGAGACCACCACACCACGCTACAACCCGCTCGACCAGGACGTACTGCTCAAGGACGCNCTCGACTCGGCCACNCCCGCCGAGCGCGACTCCATCAACCGCTATGCAGTCGAACACTCAAGCATCGAGAACTTCAGCCTCTCGGCCCTGAAATTTGACATTCAGAGCAAGAACCCCATGCCNTGGGACCCCGCNAACTTCACCATCAACTTCTCGTTCTCGCGCCAGTCCAAACACGACCCCACGACCGAGTATGAGAACACCAACGACTACCGNGGCTCGCTCCAGTACAGNTACTCGCCCTACATCAAGGGNGCCAAGCCNTTCNCNTTCATCAAGAGCAAGAACAAGAACCTCAANTTCTTCAAAGACTGGGAGCTGCGCTGGGCACCCGACAACATCTCGTTCCTCACCACCATGTCGCGCTACTACTACGAGCAGCAGACGCGCTCGGAGACCGACCAGATGTTCCAGCTGCCCGTCTCGGTCAGCAAAAACTTCCTGTGGGATCGCCAGCTCAACCTGTCATGGAACGTCACACGCTCACTGTCGCTCACATTCAACTCCAACACCTCNGCCCGCATCGAGGAGACCACAGGTGCCGTCAACCGTCGCCTGTTCCCCGACAAGTACAAGGAGTGGCGCGACACCGTCTGGTCGAGCATTCTGAGCCTCGGCACCCCGTGGGCCTATAACCAGAGCTTCGTAGCCAGCTACAAAGCCCCCTTCAACCGCATACCCNTGCTCGACTTCCTCACCGCGTCGGCATCNTANAACGCCACCTACCGCTGGGANCGCGGCGCCACAATCGACGGCATCGCCATGGGCAACAGCATCTCCAACCAGGCCACATGGAGTGCCGACGGCCGCATCAACTTNGAGTCGCTCTACAACAAGATACCNTACATCAANGACATCAATAAGCGGTTCGCAGCCACNACCCGCTCCAGCACACAGGCCAAGAAGCCAAAGAAATTTGAGCGCACATTCAAGTTGCAGCCCGACACCACCGTCATGATTAAACATAATCTGCGCACCCAGCGTGTTCAGGTGCGTGCCACCGACACCGACGGTAAGNCGGTCGCTGTCAAGACCCGTGTTGTTGACAACAACAATATCGAGGTGCTCACACGTGGTAGCGACAACCTNAAGTTCACCATCACCGAGNTNCTNAANGTCGATCGCCCGCTGTTCAAAGAGATNGCCGCCTACACCACNCGTCTGGTCATGTCNCCNCGCAACGCCTCNGTACGCTGGAAACGCTCAAACGGCCTGTCACTGCCNCTGTTCCGCAACGACATCGGCAACATCTTCGGCCAAAGCAACTCATACGGCCCCATGTCGCCCGGCCTGGACTTCGCATTCGGATTCACCGGCGAAGACTACATCTATCGCGCCAAAGAGCACGGCTGGCTCATTACTGACGACGGTCAGACTTCGCCCGCCCTGCTCTCAACCACCAACGAACTCAACCTCGAGTTCAACCTCGAGCCCATACGCGGCCTCAAGATACAGCTAACCATGAACCGTACCGACAACCGCTCGCGTCAGATTCAGTTCATGTATGCCGACATGCCCGTCAGCCGCTCAGGCTCATATACCCGCACCCACTGCGCCATCGCCTCAGCCCTGCGCTCATCGTCGGCCGCATCGGGCTACGCATCCAAGGCCTTTGACGACTTCCTTAACAACATTCCCATCGTGGCCGCCCGCGTCGAGCACAGCTACATGGGCCTCAACTACCCGACGACCGGCTTCCTTGACGGCTCACCCTATGCCGGACTCCCCTTCGACCCGACCGTTGGCACAACCAGCCCCACATCCAGCGACGTTCTGATACCCGCCTTCCTGGCAGCCTACAGCGGCTCCAACCCCAACAACGTCACGCTCGACCCGTTCCCGTCATTCAGTTCGGTGCTGCCCAACTGGCGCATCACCTACGACGGCTTGCAGGCCCTCCCGCGCCTCAAAGGTAAGATCAAGACCATTACACTGAGCCATGCCTACCAGTGTACCTACTCTGTCGGCAGCTACTCGTCTTATCTCAACTGGCTGTCGGCCGACGGCACCAACCAGGGCTTCACCATCGACGAGCTCACCGGCCGTCCCATACCATCGTCGCCCTTCAACATATCATCGGTCGCCATCACCGAACGCTTCGCACCCCTCATCGGCGCCAGCGTCACCCTAAAAAACGACCTCTCGTTCAACGCCGAGTATCGCGACCAGCGCACCCTCACCCTCAACTCGAGTGCCGGACAGGTTGTCGAGGCCACCACATCGGGTATCACTATCGGCGCCGGCTACAAGATAGTGGGCTTCAACACCATACTCAAGATGCGCGGCTCGGGCTCTAACGTCAGCAACGACCTCACCATCAACGCCGACTTCTCGTTGTCCAACACCCAGGCACTGATACGACGACTCGAGACCGCCTACACACAGGCGACCTCGGGCACACGTACATTGTCAATCAATTTCCAGGCCAGCTACGTACTGTCACGCGCACTGACCATAGCGGCCTACTTCGACCATCAGGTCAACACCCCGTTGGTATCGACCACGTCCTACCCCACCACCAACACATCCTACGGACTGTCGCTCAACCTCAACCTCGCGCGCTGAGCATACCTTCAAGAGCTCCGCGGTCAAGAATGTTGATAATACCGGGGCGGTAGTCAATCACGCCTCGCTCCTTCAGTCCGTCGAGCATCGCTATGAACGATGACCGCTGCACCCCGAACAGTGCGTTCAGGTCACGCTGCTTGCACGTGAGAGTGATATCGCGGCCCGACCGCTGTGTCAGCGCTATAATCCAGTAGGCAAATCTCTCGTCAAGACTACCCTGGGTGAACGACAGTATGCCGTCAATACCCTTCTGGGCAAACATAGACAGCTTGTTCAGATAGTTGAGCAGAAACACCCGGTCACTGCTCAGAATGTTCAGATAATCAGTCTTGGCAATCTGCAATATGCCGGCCGTGTCGACAGCCACCACATCACACGGATATAACGTCGAGCGCCCGAACAGAAACTCAGGCGATATGACATCAGGGGCGGCCAGCGTCTGAGATACCGAAAATCGCTCACCAACATTTGACACCGTCGACCTGACGCTACCCGAAATTACAAACTTGATGTGGGTGCAGCTCTCGCCGGCGGTTACAATCTTCTCGCCGGGCGTATATTTAAGAAAATGTAACTTGGTACTGCCGGCAATCTCCGACAGCTTCTCGCGACTCGCACCATTAAACAACGGCAAAGTCAGTAATATATCATACATGCTATCCATAGTATTCATCGATTTGTACTTTTATAACAATCTTAGTCACCAAAAGTTAAAACCGAACATTAAAAATAAGATACCGTGCCAATAAAAACTGACACGGTATCTTACATGTATTTATATTATGTGAACTTTCAGTCGGCGAGTTCACATATCAATGTAGCCGACGACGAGTCAACGACGCGCACCTTCACCAGGTCGCCTACCTTGAAGTCACCGCGCGGAAATACAGCCGCCTTGTTCTGCGACGTACGGCCCATCCACTGGTCGGTGCTGCGCTTCGACACACCCTCGACCAGCACTTCAAACTCGCGGCCCACGTCACGGCGGTTGCTCTCGGCCGACAGCTCGTTCTGTAATGCTATCATGCGGTTCAGACGGTCGATTTTCACGTCCTCGGGCACATTGTCGGGCATCTGCTTCGATGCGAGAGTACCGGGGCGCTCGGAGTATTTGAACATAAACGACGAGTCAAAACCCACCTCACGCATCAGCGACAGCGTCTCCTGGAAGTCCTCCTCGCTCTCGTCATGGAAGCCTGTGAACATATCGGTCGAGATACCACAGTCAGGTATCGCACGTCTGATGGCAGCAATGCGGTCGAGATACCACTCGCGCGTGTACTTGCGGTTCATATTCTTGAGCACCTTGTTCGAGCCACTTTGCACCGGCAGGTGTATGTGTTTACATATATTATAATGTGCAGCAATCACGTCAATAGTCTCGTCGCTCATATCCTTGGGGTGTGACGTAGTGAAACGCACACGCATGTCGGGTGCAGCCTTGGCTACCGTCGCGAGCAGCCGTGCAAAGTTGTAGACCTCACCGGTAACCTCGTCGGTGTAGTTGTACGAGTTGACATTCTGACCCAGCAGAGTCACCTCCTTGAAGCCGCGCGACCTCAGGTCGGCCAGCTCGTTCAGTATGCTGTCGACCGATCGGCTACGCTCCCTGCCGCGAGTGTAAGGCACGATGCAGTATGAACAGAAATTGTTGCAGCCGCGCATGATACTGATGAACCCACTGACACGGTTACCCGTGATGCGACTCGGTATCACATCGCGATAGGTCTCGGTCGTACTAAGGTCGACATTGATAGCCTTATGGCCCGACTCGGCCGCTGCAAACAGCTCAGGAAGCGACAGGTAGGCATCAGGGCCCGCCACTACGTCCACACCGTGGTCATTGATGAGCGAATCGCGCACGCGCTCGGCCATACAGCCTATGACGCCCACTATCAGGCGGTGGTCACGACGCTTACGGCGCAGCGACGCCAGGTAGTTGAGACGCGAAACAATCTTCTGCTCGGCATTGTCTCGAATTGAACACGTATTGAGCAGTATGGCATCGGCGTCCTCGACCTTATCGGTCATCTCATAGCCCGCCATTCCGAGTATCGAAGCTACGACTTCACTATCGGCCACGTTCATCTGACAGCCGTATGTCTCGATAAACAGCTTGCGCGATAAGTCGTCATTTGTAATTATCTGCATAAAAAATTGCCTATAAACTAAGTATTTATTATTTTTGCACAAAATTACTAAAAACGCGCATAACCACCAACAATAATCGATAATGCCATTCAAACAAATCACTCCCGAAGAAGCCGCCGCAATGATTAATAACGGCGACACCCTTGGTTTGTCGGGATTTACCGCCCCCGGCAACCCCAAAGCAATATTTGAAGCAGTAGGTGCCAAAGCAGCAGCCGAGCACGAAGCCGGCCGTCCCTATAAAGTCAACATTTTCACCGGCGCGTCTACCAGCGACCATGTCGATGGTGTACTCTCCCGCAACAACGCAATCAACATGCGTGCCCCCTACCAGAATACTCCCGATCTGCGCAAGCGCATCAATGCCCACGATGCCCACTACTTTGACCGTCACCTCTCAGAGATGGCTCAGGAAGCACGTTACGGTTTCTACGGCAAGGTTGACTATGCAGTCATCGAGGCCGTCGATGTCAACGACAAGGGCGAGATACTGCTTGGCTGTGGTGCAGGCAACATACCCACCTATGCCCACATGGCCGACAAAATCTTCATCGAGATTAACGCTGCACTTCCCTCGTCGTTGCGCGGCATGCACGACATCTATCTTCCCGCCGATCCTCCCTATCGCCGCGAGATACCCATCTTCCATGCCAACGACCGCATAGGCTCACCCCTGCTCAAAGTCGACCCCAAGAAGATTGTCGGCATCATTCACACCGACTCGCTCGACGGTGTCAAGCCCTTCACCGAGCCCGATGAAGTCAGCAAGCAGATCGGTTCAAACGTCGTACGCTTCCTCGTGAGCGAATATCGTTCGGGCCGCATACCCAAAGAATTCCTGCCCCTGCAGAGCGGCGTAGGCAACGTTGCCAATGCCGTCCTCTATGACCTGGGTGAGAGCGACGAGATACCCCCGTTCATGATGTACACCGAGGTTATCCAGGACGCCGTTCTCGAACTCATGAAGAAAGGCAAGTGCACATTTGCCAGCACATGCTCGATGACCTTCAGCGACGCTACCGAGAAACAGCTGTTTGCCGACATCGACTTCTTCCACGACAAGATTCTCATGCGCCCCGCCGAGATTTCAAACAANCCCGAGGTTATACGCCGACTCGGCGTCATCGCCATGAACACAGCTCTCGAGGCTGACATATTCGGCGGCGTCAACTCGACNCACGTACTCGGCACCCGCATGATGAACGGCATTGGTGGTTCGGGCGACTTCACCCGCAACGCATACATCTCGATATTCAGCTGTCCGTCNGTCACCAAAGGCGGNCTCATCAGCAACATCGTTCCGATGGTATCACACGCCGACCACAGCGAGCACTCAGTCGATATCCTCATCACCGACCAGGGCATNGCCGACCTGCGTGGCAAAGACCCNCTGCAGCGTGCCGAGACAATNATCGAGAACTGCGCCAACCCCATGTACAAAGAACTCCTGTGGGACTACCTCAAAATGGCCAAAGGCGGTCAGACACCCCACACACTCGCTGCCGCGTTTGCGTTCCACACCGAGTTTGCCGACTCAGGCGACATGCGCAACACCAACTTCGCCAAATACTGCTGATACAGCCCCGATACACGGGCAAATCAACGATAAAATTTTTGTTAGCGAGGGCGACGGAAGGTCACACACAGGCCACCGTCCCCTCGCTTACTCATTTTGCACAGCGGCCCCATCACTTTCATACTCGGCATCGGGGCCATTTGCTAATTTCTTTTGAAATATACGCTCCAGGTCAACACCATTTTCTTTGGCAATGGCAATAAACTCAGGGTCATGGAATCGATNGGCNAGTAGCCTGAACAGGTCAAACACNGCCTCNACCTGACGGCGNCTCTTCACCACCGTGCGGGTAGCCAGCAACTCAAGCGCGTCATAGAAGAACTGCGGTATATGCACCGATTTCCTTGTCCGCGCCTGGTGCTCGATAATATCCTCGACCACNGCAGCGTGGAACAACTTCAGCTTATTCTCCTTACGGCGGCGTGCAGCAACGGCACGCTTCTTCATATTTTCAACGATTTCAACCAGCGGCTTGGGAGCNTCGGGGGCAACCTCATACTTCTCGATAGCATCATTATCGAGCATGGCGAGCTCCTTACANTGATTCAGAATTGACATGACCTCCTCGGGCGAACGCGATGCCATATCGGCAACAACGTGTATCTCTAATATGATTTTCATAATGTTAGAATAATGATTTGTGTTTTTCTAATGCAAAGATACAACGCCTGCAAGCCCAAACCATGCAAATTTACAACACTCAATCAACTTTTTTCACACCACGCACACAAACTACACATTAATTATNAGCAAACAGCCGCAAAAAATTTGGTACGAACAAAAAAATTTACTACCTTTGCGCTCGATTTAACCAATTAACTAATCAAAACACAATGAATCATTACGAAACCGTTTTCATTTTAACTCCCGTTTTGTCTGATGCTCAGATGAAGGAAGCGGTAGAAAAGTTCGAGAAGGTACTCACCGAGGCNGGTGCTACCATCGTGAACGAAGAGATGTGGGGTCTGCGCAAGCTCGCCTATCCCATCCANAAGAAATCGACCGGATTCTACAACCTCGTAGAGTTTGACGGCGATCCTACCCTCGTTAAGAAACTTGAGACAGCATTCCGTCGTGACGAGCGCGTTCTTCGCTTCCTCGTATTCCGCAACGACAAGTACGCAGCCGAGTATGCAGCCAAGCGCCGCAGCCTCAAGGCCGCTAAAGCTAACTCACCCAAAGAAGAAGTAAAGGAGGACTAAGAAATGGCACAGGCACAATCAGAAATACGTTATCTCACACCCCTGTCGGTTGACGTTAAAAAGAAAAAATACTGCCGCTTCAAGCGTAGCGGTATCAAGTATATCGATTACAAGGATCCCGAGTTCCTCAAGAAGTTCCTCAACGAGCAGGGTAAGATTCTTCCCCGTCGCATCACCGGTACTTCACTCAAATTCCAGCGTCGCGTGGCTCAGGCCGTTAAGCGTGCCCGTCACCTCGCTCTCCTGCCCTACGTAACCGACCTCATGAAATAAACCCTAATCCAAGGAATACAAGTTATGAAAATTATTTTGAAAGAAGACGTTCATGGCCTTGGATACAAGGACGACGTTGTTGAAGTAAAAGACGGCTACGGCCGCAACTTCCTCATACCCACCGGTAAAGCTATCATCGCTTCTGAGTCTGCTCTCAAGGTTCTCGCCGAGAATCAGCGTCAGCGCGCTCACAAGCTCGCCAAAATCAAAGCNGATGCNGAGGCTCTCGCAGCTTCACTCGAGGGCGTAGCTCTCACCATCGGTGCTAAGGCAAGNTCAACCGGCACCATCTTCGGCTCGGTTAACAATATCCAGATCGCCGAGGCACTNGAGAAAGCAGGTCACACCGTTGACCGCAAAGTCATCGTACTGAAACAGCCCGTTAAAGAGCTCGGCCAGTACACAGCTACTCTCAAACTCCACAAGGAAGTNTCAGTTGANATACCCTTCGANGTTGTAGCTGAATAATCAAGCCCCTTATCAGTCCCATCATGGGACATCAACAATTTCCCCAATCCCCGGTCGCTGTGCGTGATGCATGGCGACCGCGTTTTTTATGCCNACCGCTACAATCGCTCAAAAAATTTCGTATATTTGCACAAACGNCAATNCACTAATCGACCACAAAGATANAAGANATAGGAGAGACTTATGATAAGCAACCACATTCAACAGNTACTTCCCACCATAAGGGAGTTCTTGGGCAAACAGCCCATACTGCGTGCATGGCTGTTTGGCTCATGCTCTCGTGGCGAAGATACACAAGACAGCGACATCGACATTCTCGTCGATTATGACAACTCAAACGGTCGAGTATCACTACTCACAATGGGAGGCATTTTAATGGACTTATCCGACCTACTGGGACGCAAAGTCGATCTCGTCGAGAATAAAGGACTCAAAGACTTCGCCCGCGAAAGTGTCGACCGTGATAAAATCCTGATTTATGAGAGACTCACTTAAAGATAATGGACGCCTGCAGCACATGCTGGAAATGGCCACAATGCTCGAAATCGAGAAGACGAAACATACGATTGACTCAGTCNGAGACGACCGGGTGCTATTTTACGGACTATCGAAGATGGTCGAAATCATAGGAGAAGCCGCCTACATGATAACAAAAGAATTTAAAGCCGATCACACTGACATACCCTGGCGTCAGATTGAGGGCATGCGACATATTCTCGTACACGGCTATTTCTCAATNAGCGAAGAAGTTCTTTGGGACGTCATTCANAACGATATTCCGACCTTAATTCCAATATTGCGGCAATATCTCAANGAGACATCTGTTTGACCCCCTAAAATACAAGCTTTAGAGTTGTGATTATTCAGCCATTTTCGCTACCTTTGTAGGTCAGTATAGATAATTATCAAAAAACAATATATCGATGTATAGAACCAACACATGCGGAGAACTCCGCCTCGCCGATGCCGGTCGTCGCGTCACACTCGCCGGCTGGGTACAGCGCACCCGTAAAATGGGCGGCATGACATTCGTAGACATGCGTGACCGCTACGGCATCACTCAGGTCGTTTTCAATGTCGAGACCAACCCCGAGCTTCAGGAAAAAGCCAATAAACTCGGTCGTGAATACGTCATTCAGGTTACCGGTCAGGTTGCCGAGCGCACGAGCAAGAACCCCAAGAACCCCACCGGCGACATCGAGATCATCGCCGACGAGCTCAACATTCTCAACACCAGCGAGCTGCCCCCCTTCACCATCGAAGACGACACCGACGGTGGCGACGACATACGTATGAAGTACCGCTACCTCGACCTGCGCCGTCCCGCCGTGCGCCGTAACCTCGAACTGCGCCACCGCATGACGATGGAGACACGTCGCTATCTCGACTCAAAGGGCTTCCTCGAGATCGAGACCCCGATGCTCGTAGGCTCTACCCCCGAGGGTGCACGCGACTTTGTCGTACCCTCGCGCATGAACCCCGGTCAGTTCTATGCACTGCCCCAGTCGCCCCAGACGCTCAAACAGCTCCTGATGGTGTCGGGCATGGATCGTTATTTCCAGATTGTCAAATGTTTCCGCGACGAAGACCTTCGCGCCGACCGCCAGCCCGAGTTCACTCAGATTGACTGTGAGATGAGCTACGTCGACCAGGAGGACATACTCGAACTGTTCGAAGGCATGGCCGTGCACCTGTTCAAAGAACTGCGCGGCGTTGAGCTCGAACGTCCGTTCAAACGCATGTCGTGGGACGACGCCATGCGCCTCTATGGCAGTGACAAGCCCGACCTGCGCTTCGGTATGCAGTTTGTCGAGCTCATGGACATCATGAAAGGTCACGGCTTCAGCGTGTTCGACAACGCAGCCTACATCGGCGGTATCTGCGCCAAGGGTGCGGCAACCTATACACGCAAACAGCTCGACCAGCTCACCGAGTACGTCAAGCGTCCCCAGATCGGCGCCAAAGGCATGGTCTATGCCCGCGTCGAGGCCGACGGCAACGTGAAATCAAGCGTCGACAAATTCTATAGCCAGGAAGTTCTTCAGGAAATGAAGAAGGCATTCGGTGCCGAGCCCGGCGACCTCATACTCATACTCAGCGGCGACGACGCCATGAAGACCCGCAAACAGCTGTGTGAGCTGCGTCTCGAGATGGGCAACCAGCTTGGTCTCCGCGACAAGAACACATTCGCCTGCCTGTGGGTAGTCGACTTCCCGATGTTTGAGTGGAGCGACGAGGAGCAGCGACTCATGGCCATGCACCACCCCTTCACCCACCCCAAGAAAGAAGATATTCCCATGCTCGACACCGACCCCGCAGCCGTACGCGCCGATGCCTACGACATGGTCATCAACGGCGTCGAGGTAGGCGGTGGCTCAATCCGTATCCACGACAGCGCCCTGCAGGCCAAGATGTTCGAGATACTCGGCTTCACCCCCGAACGCGCCCGCGAGCAGTTCGGCTTCCTGATGAACGCCTTCAAGTATGGTGCGCCCCCTCACGGTGGTCTCGCCTACGGTCTTGACCGCTGGGTATCGCTCTTTGCCGGTCTCGACAGCATACGCGACTGCATCGCCTTCCCCAAGAACAATAGTGGCCGCGACGTCATGCTCGATGCTCCCGCACCCCTCGACCAGAAACAGCTCGACGAGCTGCAACTCGAGATAGCACCCGAGCCCGAGAAATAAACCGTCCACACCATTACAGATACAATGCAAATCACCAACCGCGACATAATACAGGCAATCGAGCAGGCGGCCCCGCGCCGCCTGCAAGAGAGCTATGACAACACCGGCCTGCAGTGTGGTAATCCACAGGCGGCGTGCACCGGCGTCATACTGTGTGTCGACGTCACCCCGGCCATCATAGCCGAGGCCATTGAGCGCGGCTGCAATCTGGTAATCTCACACCACCCCCTGCTGTTCCGTGCCATCAAGAGCATCGACGCCCGCGGTCGTGTACAGCAGTCGCTGGTAGCCGCCATCAAGAACGACATCACCGTCTACTCGTGCCACACAGCGGTCGACAACGCCCCCGGCGGCATATCGCACGTCATGGCGCGNATGCTCGGCCTCACCGACGTCACCACCCTCGAGGAGCGTCCCGCCGACGCCACCCTCGGCACCGTAGGCTGTGGCGTCACNGGCACACTGCCGTCGCCGCTCACCCCNCTCGAGTTTGTCGAGTTGGTCAAGACCACATTCGGCAGNCCCGTAGCACGTTGCTCCGACCCCGAAGCNCTNACGCCCGGNCGTCTGATAAGCCGCATNGCNCTGTGTGGCGGTGCAGGGGCGTTTCTGCTCGACCGCGCTACAGCCATCGGAGCNGACGCCTTCGTCACCAGCGACACCAAATTTAACTGCTTCCTCGACTATGCTGACAGCCTTCTGCTCGTCGACATAGGGCATTTTGAAAGCGAGAACTGCTCAAAAGAGATTTTTTATCACGCGATTACAAAAAAATTTCCTAACTTTGCAGTCTATTACTCCCAAGTTGAACAAAATCCAATAAAATACCTCTAAGCATCGATATGTCAACTGATAAGAACAAGACCGAGAACCTGTCAGTCGAAGAGCGCCTCAAAGCCCTCTACGCACTCCAGACAACACTGTCAGAAATTGACCGCATCAAAACTATCCGAGGCGAACTCCCCCTCGAGGTGAAAGACCTCGAAGACCACATCGAGGGACTTCGCACCCGTATCGAAAACTACACTCGCGAGACCGAGGAACTGCGCAAGAAACTCGCCGCCGAGAACGCCAAGATAGCCGAGTCACGNGAGAAAATCGCCCGCTACAAAGAGCAGCTCGACAACGTACGCAACAACCGTGAGTTTGANCTCCTGAACAAGGAGTCTGAGTTCCAGTCGCTTGAAATTCAGCTCAGCGAGCGTCACATCAACGAGTTCAACCGCGCCATCGACACCATCAGCGGTAAGATTCAGGCAACCAAAGAGGAGCTCAGCGACCGCGAGCACATACTCGCCGACAAGAAAGCCGAGCTCAACGAGATCGTATCAGAGACACGTCAGGACGAGGAGCGTCTGCGCGAACANGCCAAGAGNCTCGAGCCCAGCATCGACGCCCGTACGCTNGCTGCCTTCAAACGNATTCGCAAGAGNGCCCGCAACGGCCTCGGTGTCGTTTACATTCAGCGTAATGCCTGNGGCGGTTGCTTCAACCGCATTCCCCCACAGAAGCAGCTCGAAATCAAGATGCGCAAGAAAATCATCGTCTGCGAATACTGNGGCCGTATCCTCATCGATCCCCAGCTCGCCGGCGTCGAGGAAATGTAAATCACAGCANTGTATTTACTCCCTCCCCCTACCCCATTATNAAGGGTCAAGGCTTTGTAACGAAGCCCTGNCCCTTTTTTCGTGAATTAACATTTATTAATNGNAACGCGATTAAACGTTTNTGATTATCACCGGTCAAAGTAAATGTAAAACGAAAACAAAGCTTCAAAAACAACTNAAACAATAATGATTATGAAAAAGAAATTTATGGCNGTAGCCATCGCACTCATCGGTACCTGCATGGCAATCTCAGCTCAGACCCCNGTGACTACCGGTGACAACAANCAGACCGAACAGACCTGCTGCAANAAGAAAGACGGCAAGGACTGCAAGAAAAAGNGTGACAAAAAAGACGGCAAAAAGATGAAAGGNGACAACNGTCGCCGNCACGGCCGCGTTAACCCATTCGAGGGTATNGAACTCACCCAGGAGCAGAAAGACGCTCTCAANGCNATGCGTCANGACCAGCAGAACCGCGACAAAGCCTACAGCGAAGAGTCTATGAAACAGCGCAATGAGAANATTCAGAGCATTCTCACCCCCGANCAGTACAANCAGTACCAGGCTAACATNGAGAAAGCNAAAGCCAACCGTCCCACCGACGGCAAGCAGATGCCCGCTCGCGACAACATGCGCCGTGGACACCGTCCCGGTCAGCGTCCCGCTCCCGCACAGAACTAAACAAAACACACAAACCTGACATATAAGCTGAANCGTAACTGTGCACACAGTTACNAANNNANCGACGACAGTCACGGCCCCTACCACCACACAAAGGCCCGGCTGTCGTCGCTCTTTTTACAACGGCAAGCCGGTGTTGTCAGTTACCAATATTATAATTATATTTGTAGCTAAATAAAAACCTGTACAACATGAAAGGAATCGTACTCGCCGGCGGCTCGGGCACACGCCTGTACCCCATCACTAAGGGAGTGTCCAAACAACTGCTTCCCATCTATGACAAACCGATGGTGTACTACCCCATATCNACCCTCATGCTCGCCGGCATACGCGAGATTCTCATCATATCCACCCCTCAGGATCTCCCGGCGTTTGAACGACTGCTTGGCGACGGCAGCGACCTGGGTGTCAAATTCACATACGCCGAGCAACCGTCGCCCGACGGACTCGCTCAGGCCTTCATCATAGGCCGCGAATTTATTGGNGACGATGACGTCTGCCTCATACTCGGCGANAACATCTTCCACGGCCCCGAGTTTGAAAACGTGCTCATGCAGTCGGTGCAGAACGTCACCCNACAGCGCCGCGCCACCGTCTTCGGCTATCGAGTCAACGACCCNGANCGCTATGGTGTCGTCGAGTTTGACCGCGACGGCCGCTGCCTCTCGATCGANGAGAAGCCCGAGCNNCCCAAGTCAAACTATGCCGTCGTGGGCCTGTACTTCTACCCCAACAAGGTGGTCGACATCGCCACCCGCATCAAGCCGTCGGCTCGCGGCGAGCTTGAGATAACCACTGTCAATCAGGAATTTCTGCGAGCCGATGAACTTAGTGTGCTCACCCTGCCCCGCGGGTTTGCGTGGCTCGACACGGGCACTCACGACTCGCTGGCCGAGGCTTCGATATATGTCGAAGTGCTCGAGAAGCGTCAAGGTCTGAAGATAGCTTGCCTTGAAGGCATTGCCTATACCCAGGGCTGGATTACACGCGAAAAAGTCATGGAACTGGCCCTCCCGATGCTCAAAAATCAGTATGGCCGGTATCTTATGAAGCTCGCTACCGACGATACACCCCAACTGTAACACTCAACCGAAATGAATATAACCGAGACCCCGATACCCGGAGTGGTCATCATCGAGCCGCGTGTGTTCAACGACGCCCGCGGATACTTTTTCGAGAGCTATTCCAAGCGCGACTTTGACGCCAACATTGCTCCCGTCGACTTCGTTCAGGACAACGAGTCGATGTCGACCCGCGGAGTCATACGCGGCCTGCACTTTCAGCGGCCGCCCTACACCCAATCCAAGCTCGTGCGATGCATCAAGGGCGCTGTGCTCGACGTGGCCGTTGACCTGCGCCGCGAGTCGCCTACCTACGGACGCCATGTCGCTGTCGAGCTGTCGGCCGACAACCACCGCCAGCTGTTCATACCCAAGGGACTGGCCCACGGATTTGCCGTTCTGAGTGACACAGCCGTCTTTCAATACAAATGTGACGAGTTCTACCACCCCGAGGCCGAGGGCGGCATAGCTCTCGACGACCCCGAGCTTGGCATCGACTGGCTCACTGACCTCGCCACGGCGACACTCAGCGACAAAGACCGTCGCTACCCTCGTCTGGCCGACTTTGACTCACCATTCTAAGCATCTGCACCACAATGAGAATACTTGTAACAGGCGGAAACGGACAGCTTGGCCGCTGCATAGCCCAAGCCGCCGCCGGCTCACAAAACGAATATATATTTACCGGCGTCGACGACTTTGACATCACCGACCCCGAGGCCGTTGATCTGATGGTCAAGTGCAACAACATCGACGTCATCGTCAACTGCGCCGCCTACACCGACGTGAACCGCGCCGAGCAGCAGGAGGAGGTGGCCGAACTTATCAACGCCACCGCCGTGGGCTATCTGGCCCGGGCAGCCGCACGATATGACGCGCTGCTTATCCAGATTTCGACCGACTACGTCTTTGGAGGTAACCTCAACAACACCCCATGCACCGAGTCGCAGACACCCAATCCGACCGGTGCATACGGCCGCACCAAACTGCACGGCGAGCAGGCCATCATCGAGAGCGGTTGCAGCTACATCATACTACGTACAGCATGGCTGTACAGCGAGTATGGCCGTAACTTTGTCAAGACCATGCTTACACAGACGGCCGACAAACCCGAACTGAAAGTTGTATTCGACCAGTGCGGCACCCCAACCAATGCCCACGACCTTGCCCGCGCCATAGTCACCATTATCGACAACCGCCTGTACCCGGGCCATGAAGGCATCTATCACTACTCGAACGAGGGCGTCTGCTCATGGTATGATTTCACCAAGACTATAGCCGCCATTGCCGGTCATAACAACTGTGACATCAAGCCCTGTCACAGCGACGAGTTCCCCTCGCCCGTCGAGCGTCCGGCCTACTCGGTACTCGACAAGACCCGGTTCAAATCGACATTCGGCATTGCCGTCCCCTACTGGGTCGACTCGCTCCACACCTGTATCAAAACCCTCACCGGCAATGAAAATATTCTCAACAATTAAAAAGAAGAGTTGGATTCTGCGCTCCCTGCCTTATACTATATGGTTCAATTTCAAAACACTACCATTCAAGCAGGCCATTAAACTACCGATCGTATTCTATAAGCCTCGGTTTTTTAAAACGTCGGGCAAAATCATCATTGAAGGTGATGTAAGGCGATGTATGATTAGGCTCGGCAACAACGGTGTCAGTATATATCCGAACAGCGGCATAGCATTCGACAACAAAGGCACCATAATATTTAAAGGCAAAGCATTGATAGGTAACGACTCGGCTATCTCGGTAGGCGAGAATGGCATACTGACAATAGGCAGTGATTTAATCTCTACATGCTCATTGAAACTCGTTTGCTACAATCGCGTTGACATTGCCGACCGGGTTACACTGGGCTGGAACACATTTATTTGTGATACCGACTTTCACATCGCAACATACTCAGACGGCCGACAGCCCCAAGGTTATGGCCCGATAACGATAGGTCATGATACATGGATTGCTAACAACTGCAAGCTGTACAAGAATGTCAGCATACCGCCATGTTGTGTTGTCGGTGCTGACACCATACTCATGAAATCACCCGATTGTGGAGAAAACTCGTTAATATGCAACGAACGGAGCACTATCGTTAAAGTTCGTGGCATAAAATACGTCCGGGAAAATGACCATATAATCTATTCTAAGCAGCAACCTCATGAAGCGTAACATACTCATAACGGGCGGCGCCGGATTCATCGGGTCGCATGTCGTAAGACTGTTTGTCAACAAATACCACGACTATCAGATTGTCAATCTCGACAAGCTCACCTACGCCGGCAACCTCGCCAATCTCAAAGACGTGGAGAACAGTGGCAACTACACCTTTGTGCGTGCCGACATAGCCGACCTCGACGATATGCGCCGCATCATCAGTCAATACAAGATAGACGGCATCATACACCTCGCCGCCGAGAGCCATGTCGACCGCTCGATCAAAGACCCGTTCACGTTTGCCCGTACTAACGTGATGGGTACACTCGCGTTGCTACAGGCTGCCAAGGAATACTGGGAGTCGCTGCCCGAAAAGTATGACGGCAAGCTGTTCTATCATATCTCGACCGACGAGGTGTATGGAGCTCTCGAGCTGACCCACCCCGAGGGAGTTGCCGCGCCGTTCACCACCAAGGCATCGAGTGCCGACGACATGGCCTATGGCACCGAATTTTTTGTCGAAACGACCAAATACAACCCCCACTCGCCCTACTCGGCCTCCAAGGCCTCGAGCGACCACTTCGTCCGTGCCTATCACGATACGTACGGCATGCCTACCCTGGTCACCAACTGCTCGAACAACTATGGCCCGTACCAGTTCCCCGAAAAACTGATACCGCTGTTCATCAACAACATACGTCACAACAAGCCACTCCCCGTATATGGCAAGGGCGAGAACGTGCGCGACTGGCTGTTTGTCGAAGACCACGCCCGCGCCATCGACCTGATATTCCACAAAGGCAACGTGGCCGAGACCTATAATATAGGTGGCTTTAACGAGTGGAAGAACATTGACCTGATTCGTGTAATAATCAGCACGGTCGACCGTCTGTTAGGCAATCCGGCCGGTCACTCCGAACGACTCATCACCTACGTAACCGACCGTCTCGGTCACGACATGCGCTATGCCATCGACTCGCGCAAGCTCCAGAGCGAACTCGGCTGGGAGCCCTCATTACAATTTGAGGAGGGCATCGAGAAAACCGTGCGCTGGTATCTGGACAACCAGGAGTGGCTCGACAACGTCACCTCGGGCGACTACCAGCACTACTACGACGACATGTACACCGCTCGCTGACCCTCGCCGGAACCACGAGATAATGCAAAGCACCGGCGGACGCGAAAATTCGCGTCCCTACTGCATATCTGCATGTTACGACTATTTGTACTATCTACGACATCGTCACTCGGAACCACACCACTCCGTGGTTCCGTGGTGCAAATGTAGAGACGTCGATTTATCGCGTCCGCCGCAAAAATGCCCAACAGTCAGCGAGGTATGCCGTGAGCGTTGAGTGCCGGAGGTACAAGGTAATCGTTAACCCCAGGTGATGCGCGATAGCGCGAACCTGGGGTATGGCGTACCACATCGTATGTGTCGCGGAGCGACGATGTTATGCTAAGCACCGGCGGACGCGAAAATTCGCACAGCTGTCCGGGGAAAATTTTAACAAATGGAGCAAGTAGCAATTTGCTAGTCAAAGAGCGATTTGCTCCATTTTTCATTT
>JAAVCJ010000016.1 GCA_014802385.1 Bacteroides sp. | reverse complement strand
GAGGCCTTCCGCGTACTGCGCACCAACGTGGAGTTCATGTGCAGCGGTACCGAGGGTGCCAAGGTGATAGCGCTCACATCGTTCAACCCCGGCTCGGGTAAATCGTTCATCTCGGTGAACCTGGCCATGTCGATAGCGCTCAAAGGCAGGAAGGTGCTGGTGATTGACGGTGACATGAGACACGGTTCGGCATCGGAGTATGCCGGCTCACCCAAACTCGGTCTGTCGAACTACCTCAGCGGAGGCGAGACCAACCTGCAGTCACTGATAGTGCAGAGTCAGGCGTGTGAGAACCTCAGCATACTTCCTATCGGCCCTATTCCGCCCAACCCCACCGAACTGCTCGAATCACCGCGCTTCGCCCGCCTTATCAGCGACCTCAGGCAGCACTATGACTATATCATACTTGACTGTCCTCCCATCGAGGTAGTGGCCGACGCCCAGATCATCAACCAGTATGCCGACCGCACGTTCTTCATCGTGCGCGCCGGACTGCTCGAGCGCTCGATGCTCGCCGACCTCGACCGCCTGTACGAGGACAGGAAATACCGCAATATGGCATTCATTCTCAACGGCACACGCACCGCACAGGGCCGCTACGGATACGGTCACGCCTACCGCTACGGATACGGCTACGGATACTCTTACGGTTACAACTACAACAACGAGAATAAAAAGTAAATTTACATCATATTTATATCTGACAATAATATTAACCAAATTACCATAAGTTATAATAGATTGTACTGCTCATGGCTAATTCCAGAACAGCAAAATCGATCAAAAATAGTTTTGTATCATTATCATTCTATTTTGTCAATCTTGTTGTAAGTTTCATTTCGAGAAAAATATTTCTTGACTATCTCGGAGCAGAAATTTTGGGTCTCAATACAACGGCTCAAAGTATACTGCAATTTTTGAACCTCGCAGAACTTGGAATAGGCAGTGCCGTTGGCTATTTTTTATACAAACCTTTGCGCGAAAATGACATAGATTCAATTAATGAGATTGTCACTCTCCAAGGAATACTCTATAAAAGAATTGCAAGTATTATTATAATATGTTCGATAGTAATACTGCCATTTTTTCCCGTATTCTTCAAAAAGATAGATCTTCCTCTATGGTACGCCTATGCTTCTTTCGGAGCATTTCTATTTTCATCTCTACTTGGATATTTTGTCAATTACCGGCAAATTGTACTTACAGCAAATCAGCAAAACTATAAAGTACAGTATAGCTATCAAAGTATAACGGTACTTAGATATTTAGCACAAATATATGTTGTATCTCAACTCGAACATCCATTTATTTGGTGGTTAATTGTACTTATTGTATTTTCGCTTATTGGCTCGTGGTCGTTACATCTAATGACTAAAAAGACATTCCCATTCCTAAAACACTCAGGACATACATACAAGGATCTCAAATTAAAATATCCTGATTTCTCAACAAAAATCAAACAGTTATTTTTTCATAAAATTGGAGGTTTTGTACTTACTCAAAGTAGTACGTTGATTATTTATGCGTATGCTAATTTAACTCTTGTTGCATATTATGGCAACTATATGATGATTATTACAGGGGTATCATTATTGATATCTGCACTATTCAATAGCGTAGATGCCGGGATTGGGAACTTAGTCGCAGAAGGCAATCGGTCGAAAATACAGACTGTGTTTAAAGAAATGTTTAGTCTTAGATTCGCCATAAGTATGATTGTGTGCTTTGGTGTATATTATTTAACACCTCTATTCATACAATTATGGATTGGAGAAGAATATTTACTTCCGTCAAGCACACTTGCATTGATGACTGCAATACTGTATATAGGTATTTTTCGATATGCTGTAGACTCATTTATATCAGCATTCGGATTATTTTCAGATGTTGGCTCACCAATTATTGAGGCAACTTTAAATATAGGATTGTCTATATTGCTTGGCTATTATTATGGACTAAACGGAATACTTACCGGAGTTCTTTTTAGTCTGATAATTGTAATTTGTTGCTGGAAACCGTACTTTCTTTTTTGTAGAGGCCTTCATGTTTCAATCATAAATTTTATTAGGTTATATCTAAAGGATATTATAGTTGGTATCTGTGCATGGGTAATGACAGTATGGTTGATTAATCATATTAGTCTAACGATTCATAATTCGGTTATACATTTTATAGTTAAGGCAATTATTATAGAATTAATTTTTTCAATAATACTATGTTCAGGCTTGATATTAACAAAAAGTGGACTAGAATTATTTATCAAGAGATTTATTCGATAATATAACTTTATAATAATTATATCAAAACCATTTAGTTATGCAACAAAGGTATAACTACATAGATATTGCTAAGGGGATTGGAATATTGCTTGTTATAGCATTACACAGTCGATTTCATATAGATTGGATGGTCAGTTTTGAAATGCCGCTATTCTTTATATTGTCAGGCTGCTTCTTTAAATATGATTTGCCATTTAAGCAGTTTCTGAAAAAGAAAGTTAATATGCTACTGATTCCATACGTTTTCTTTGAATTACCCAAAGTACTATATGATATAGCGTTGAGTTATAATCATCGTATTTCAATAATGGACAGTTATATCAACTCATCAGTACCAACTACAACGTGGTTTTTATTATGCTTGTTTGAGATTCAGGTAATCTGTTATTTTATATATCAAATAAAATCATTGAATAAATGGATTATCGTATTGATGTCTTTTAGTATAGGCTACTTAATGTATAAATTAAACGTACCTAATATTTTATTTATATGTTCAGCCGTAACATCAACATCATATTTTACACTTGGATTATTGACTCGTAATATAATAACAGGCAGTACTAAAACATCTACCCCCCCCCATTCAAATATCGCGCTATCAATCAGCTTATTATTCTTAAGTTTTGGTTTATGGTATATATCTAAACCATATGTATTTTATAGAGGAAACTCACTTGAAGGTAATTTTATACAAATAATCTTAATGGCTATATTGGGATCATATGGAATAATATTTTTAGCAAAATCAATAAACTCAAACAAAATATTAGAATATTACGGGAGATATAGCTTAATTATTCTTGGAGTACATCTCTATTATTTAACATTTACGAGCAGATGTGGTTGTAATATACCTCCTATGTTCCAATTCATAATCACATGTACTCTAATGCTTCCGACTATATACTTATTAAAGAAATTTGTTCCTCGTTTGTGCGGTATCAAACCACTGATCCAATAAGTTTTAATATGAAAAGAATACTTATAGACGCCAATCCTGTAGTTGGACATTTTCTGCCCAATCAGCATCTTTCGGGTATCGGCAGAACGACATTAGAGTTGATTCAATCCATGAATAGTGTTCCCGATATTCCGATGGATATTGCCTTATATTCTCAAAATTTAAAAGGTATTGGTGGAAAGAATCTAAATACAAAGTTCAAATCATTTCATGTGTATCTTAGAAATACCAAGTTCTTTAATAAACTATCAGCAGTTTTTCATATCAGGGAATTGTTCACACGATATGATTTAATGCATATAACTCATAATTTTGAGTATGTTGCAAATCCGAAAAATTGTATTGTGACTATTCATGACGCGTTCTTTATGAAAATTAATGAAACTCAATTTAATCATTTAGCAATGCGAAAAGAAGTACCCGAATTTGCAAAAAGGTGTCGACATATAATAACCTGTTCAGAATACTCTAAAAAGGACATCATTGAAACCATGGGGATTAATCCTGCAAAAATAACAGTTATTCCTTGGGGTATAGATCACACAAATTTTTATATTGAGGACGATTGCAATATTTCTAAAAGCTACTTAGAGATTCAATATGACATACGAAAGCCTTACTTCTTAAGCGTATCTTGTAATGCAGAACGAAAACGAACGGACGTATTAGTAAAGGCATACCTGACATACATTCGCGATAATAACGAGACATTGAACGATCTCGTGTTAGTATGGAATAATCCGCCATCTGAATTGAAAGAATATATTTCAAAATTTGATGTAAAATTGCAACAAAGAATACATTTCTTACATAATGTTTCAAATGATGACTTGAGAAAGTTATATAACTGTGCTACGGCATCATTTACCCCTTCCTCTTATGAAGGATTTGGATTGCCTATACTTGAGGCCATGGCGTGCGGATGCCCTGTTGTTGCAGCAAATAATAGTAGTCTACCGGAAGTTGGTGGTGATGCGGCCATTTATGTCGATGAACCAATCCATGACTCCCTAATAGACATTATATCAAAGATTGAATCTAATTCAATAGATTTAAATTCTCTATCAAACAAAGGAATTGAACATGCCGCCAAGTACACGTGGGGAAGAGCTGCAAAAGCTACAATAGAGTTATATAATAAATTGCTTAAATAGGTCTTTCTTAAATATTATTCCCTATTTATATTTAATAGCACATATTATAATATGAAAGTATTGGTTTGCATTCCTTGTTTGTTGACCGGTGGAACTGAGATCCAGACACTAAGTTTGGTTGAGGCTTTGGTCAAGGCCGGTCACAGCCCGATAATTGTATGCTATTTCGAACATAATGATGACATGGTAAGGCGGTATATCGATGCGGGCGCAGATGTCAGGTTGTTATCGGCTGAGGGTAGGCGACCGATCGGTGTAAAGAATACGATCAAGTTCCTTTGGAATGGACTGAGACAAATTGTGAAGCCGGAACATATTGAGGTGGCTCATGTGCAATACATGAATCCTGGTGCCCTACCTGTCATTATTCTCAAAATGCTTGGTGCCAGAAGGATTTTAGCAACTACTCACACTAACGCTGATATATACTCAAAAAATGGTCTCAGAATAATCAAATTCCTGACTCGAAATGTTCTTACAGCTTTCCAGTGTATAACTTTACGAGCCGAAAATGGTTATTTTGGCAATAGCTCATTGTTTGACGGGTATTTAAAAAGACATTTTACTATATACAATTGTTTGCCTGAATACATTTCAATAAGAACCACTCCCCGACAGTTTAATCGGGATATTATCACTATCGGTGTGGTAAGCAGGTTGGAATTGATCAAGGGTATGGATTTGGTTATTCCAGCTTTTGAAAAGGCTTATCAATGCAATAGTAACATTCGATTATTGGTGGTCGGTGATGGCTCTCTTCGCTCGACAATGGAGCAACAAGCCCGGGAATCGGATCTGAATGATCTGATTAAATTCGTCGGTCGACAACCTCAGTCAACGCTACAAGGCTACTATGACCAAATAGATGTGCTTCTGATGCCATCGCGGTCGGAGGGGTTCGGGCTCACTGCAATCGAAGGTATGGCCCGCGGCTGTGTACCTGTCGTCGCAAATACTGGGGGGCTGCCCGAGGTAGTTACCACAGAGTGTGGCTATCTACATAAACCAGATGATCTAAAAGATATTGCTGATAAAATATTAGATGCCTCTGATATTAAAACTATCGCTGATAAATCATATAATTCGTTTCAGCGCAGTAGGGAATTTTCTTCAGAAAAATATTATGGCCAAATAAGAGATTTATACGCAACTATGTGATGATGCACGGGAATAAAACAGGTTTATTGCAACTTAAAAGTAAGATCTCAAACGTATTCTAAATAGATTTTATTATAGGTATCATAATGCAAGAACAACTGGACAAGCAAAAATTCTTTTCAAAGAGCGAAAGGCTCAACGACGTTGTTATTATTCGGTCATTGGCAATTGTAATGGTAGTTGCATTTCATGCTTATTATATGATGATGACTCCGGGACATCTTCCTAAATCGGCTGATATGTATAATGATATGTATTATAATCTCCATGTTTTTATTCTAAAATTCAGAATGCCCTTATTCATTACTATAAGTGGCTATCTGTTTTCACACCTCGAAAATGATCGTGGGAAATATGCTACTGTTAATGATCTATTAACAAATAAGTTCAAGCGCCTGATAATACCATTCTTTGTTTTTGCAACAATATTTATGCTCTCAATAAATAATTTCATATGGGAACCATATTATAGCTGGGAATACAGTCATTTATGGTTCATTGCAATGCTTTTCTGGTGTTTTATTTTTACTCGAGCACAATCATTCTTGCCTTTTAGTAAGGATTCTTGGTGGAAATCGACTTTATTGATAGTGTTTTTTATTCTTCATACTGGATTAGGTATTAAGTTTCATCTATTTGGACTACAAAACTTTTTAATATGGTACTTCTGGTTCTATTTCGGGTATCAAATATATTTGAATAGAGATTCAGTTTATGGTGTAATAGATAAACACAGGGTAATCTACACCTTAATTCTTTTTGGATTTTATGTAATTGGTTGCTGGATAAAAATTAATCAAAACAACGAAACTAATCTTTTTAACGTAAATTCCTATATTGCAAATTTAGGCTACCTGTCCATTGTAGTTCTCTTTTGGTATTGGATTAACTATACATTGATCCATAATTGGAACAAAGGCAGACATATTAAGAGTTTTAATTGGTTAAATAAACATGCATATGGCATTTATGTCTTACATTATTGGCTGCAACCGTTTTTAATAAGTACTACAGCAGTAAGCGTATTGGGTCTTGATATTCTTGCAATAGAATATCCGATATTATTCCCGTTAGCATTGTTCTTAAGCTCATTTGCATTGTCTTTAGGACTGACGTGGCTACTTCTTAAAACAAAAATAGGAAAATTCTTGATAGGCTAAAACTAAATTATCAGCGAATAAAGACTATATATTGCAGATATTCAATACAAATCTATGGTATATTTAAACATCATATACTTTATAATAATTACCTGGTACGGTTACAAATTTCTAAAATCGAACGGGCGCATTGTTCGTAGCCCATTTGACAAAAACGATGACCTACTGTTAACTGGGCCTGAGATGTTTTGGGTTCTGACATTTTCAACCGGTTTGTTAGCATTCTCAGTGCCACTGCCAATTGACCTAATGGCAGTGCGTTTGCTATTTATTATGATACTGTGTTATATCGGGCTCTCATATGTTGACCATAAGCCGATATGGTCCTTCCCTTTAAAGCTATATATTATATACTTAGTTTGGCTTGTAATAGGCTGCCTGTATAGTCAATCTCCCAGTTATGGAATAAGGGTTGTGTTAAAATACACATACCCATTAATATTCTGCTTGTTTGCCTCTGCAGCCGTTGATAATTTTCTTGTTGCCTTCAAGGCTGCCATAACTGCACGATGGGTTGCGACGCTTGTTGTAATTGTCAAATTTATACCTTTCAGTTACCTGTTAATACCGGGTGTATTATGGTTTGGTACAGCACAAGCTATTCATTTTATCTCAATAATGACACTCTCTATTGCATTATTTTTCTTTACCAATCAGAAAAAAAAGAACTTAATATATACCATATTATTCTTGTTACCATGTTTCATTTGGGTACTGCGTACTTCGATAATGGGGTCAGGCATTGCTATTATAGCGTTTTCGATAATACGTTGGAGAGCAAAATCATTGCCAGTTATAGCAGGTGTTCTTGCAGCAGGAGTTATTGCTGTATTCACCATACCATCGTTAAAAGAGAAAATGTTCACGGAGGAAACAACTAACGCATCAATTGAGAATTTTAAGGAAGGTGAACTCTCTATGGATAATGTTAATACAAATGCCCGAGCCGTAATGTGGGAATTTCTGGAGCACAAGCTCTATGTTGACCATAAAATTGCAGGATCAGGAACAGGAGCCTTACAAAATTATATGTATAATCACACTATATTCGGAGGTTTAAAAGTACCGCATAGCGATTTTGTGCAGATAAAATGTGACAACGGGCTTATTGGTTTATACATATACCTTGCAATTGGTATATCAATATTCATTCACTGCTTTAAAATATATTGGAGCTCTGATGATAATCGTATAAAAATATTTGCTATCACCGCCGGTGCATCAGTTCTTGGTGTATTTGCCACCATGTACTCCGATAATTGCGTGAATTATTCTATGGCTACATTATCAATGCCATTTGGATTTTATGGTATGACACTTGCATTAAACAAACGATTAGACGAATGATATCGGTAGTTATCCCTTTATATAATAAAGAAGCGCAAGTTGGCAAAACTCTAAAGAGTATTTTAAACCAGACTTTTCAAGACTATGAAATTGTCATTGTAAATGATGGATCAACAGACAATAGTGTCGACGTAGTTCGAAATTATTCAGATCCTCGAATAAGGCTTATTAACCAACCAAACGGAGGCGTATCGTCAGCACGTAATCGTGGTATACAAGAGGCTCGCGGAGAATATATCGCGCTAATGGACGCTGATGATGAATGGTTGCCTAATTATCTTAAAACACAGATAGAACTAACACTGCAATTCCCAACATGTAAAGTATTTGCTGTTAATTATAAATTCCGTGACCATAATGGTCGCGAGAGTTATACTCAAATCAATAAGTTGCCCTTCCCTGGAGACAGGGGCATACTTACAAACTATTTTGAAGTAGCTGCTTGTTCCAATCCTCCTATATGCTCAATATCAATAATGGCAAGTAAAGATGCGTTCTTATCAATAGGCGGGTTCCCATTAGGGATTAAATCTGGGGAGGACTTGCTTACATGGGCACGTCTAGCAGCAAGATATAATATAGCATATTGCAGCAAACCTGTAGCAATATTTAATGTTGAAGGATATGACATTGCTGAACGTCCTAAGCGTATTCCTGCTGAAAATGATATTGTAGGTCAGGAGCTCATGAAGTTAGCAAAGGAATTTAATCCTCCATTTATTAAACAGTATTTATCTCTTTGGCATAAAATGCGCTCATCAATTTATATGAGACTCAATATGCGGTCAAGATCGATTTCAGAAGCAGTGAAGGGACTAAAATTCAATCCATTTAACTACAAACTTTATGCATTTATTATTATAAATTGTTTACCTCAAAAATTTAAGCCGTTTTGAATATGAATAAAGCTCCAATAGTAATATTTGCATTTAATCGTCCCGATTCCTTAAGCCGACTAATACAATCATTAAAGAATAATGTAGGTTTTGAAAATAGAGAGACGTATATATATATTGACGGGCCCCGCAACTGTAATGACAAACCTAAAATCAATGAGGTATATTCAATAGCACAAAGTTTTAGCGATAATGTATATAAATCAGATAAAAACAATGGATTAGGGCCATCAATTATTAACGGTGTGACACAAGTCTTAAAGAAATATGATAAGGCAATAGTACTGGAAGATGATTTGGTGTTGATGCCCGGATTCCTAAACTATATGGACGCCGCTCTTGATAAATATGAACATAATAACAATATATTTTCTATATGCGGCTATGGATTGAAGATCAAATGCCCGATAGATTATCAAGGTGACGTATATCTAAGCAACAGAGCATCGTCGTGGGGCTGGGCCACGTGGCGAGATAGGTGGAACTCAGTTGATTGGGAAGTGCGTGATTGGGAAGAACTGAAGAAAAGGCCTGAACTTAAAAAAGCATTCAACCAGGGGGGGAGCGATATGTATGGGATGCTCAAAGGGTACATGGAGGGAAGAAACAGATCTTGGGCAATACGATTCTGCTATAGTCAACATAAACAAAATAAATACTCAGTACACCCGTTTAACTCACTTGTTGCAAATGAGGGATATGGTCTTGACGCAACCAACTGTAACCAAAAATACTCTCGATTTAAAGTTGATCTATCTGTAAATAGCACCACTTTGCATTTGCCAGATAACATTACTCCCGACAATAGAATCATCAATGCTTGTAGGCGCTACCATAGTTTACATCTGAGGTTATACAGTAAAATTAGAAAATTATTAAATGTCTAAACTCATCCATAAGGACGTGTTACGTATCAAAAAAATGAAGATTCTGTTGGTACATAATGACTACGGCAAGTACTCGGGTGAGGAGGCTGTGGTTGATAAGATGGCAGGTATGCTCGCCGAAATGGGGCATAAGGTGGCTCAATTAAGAATGACGACTGCCGGTGCAAGAGAGTCGATTAGCGGTAAAATCAAAGGTTTTGTGTCGGGCATTTATTGCCCGTCGGGAGTACGCGCAATGCGTGAAGCAATTGAGCGCGAAAAACCCGATGTAGTCAATGTGCATAATCTCTACCCTTTCATCTCGCCAGCCGCTTTAAGGGAATGTAAAAAGGCCGGTGTGCCGGTTGTGATGACGATTCACAACTTCCGATTGATATGTCCGACGGGGTTATTCATGCGTGACGGTCGACCCTGTGAGCATTGTCTTGAGAAAGGAAATGAATGGGGCTGCATAAAATATAACTGCGAACATTCAGCACTGAAGTCTATTGGCTACGCGGCCCGTAATGCGGTGGCTCGTCTTAGGCACCACTATATTGATTGCGTTGATGTTTTTGCTTGCATCACTGACTTTCAACGTAACAAGCTGATTGAAGCAGGATACCCTAAGGAAAAAATATTAGTGATTCCCAATTCAATGGACGTTTCTGAAACAGTTGAGACGAGTCCGGGTAACTATGTAGCTTTCAGCGGACGAATAAGCCGCGAGAAAGGTGTTGATATGATAATTGAAGTTGCCCGCAGACACCCCGAAATACCATTCAAGCTTGCCGGAGCCGTACGCGACAAGGAGCTTATCGAAAATTTGCCTGACAATGTCGAATTGATGGGACATCTAAGCGGATATGACTTTGAGCAGTTCAATATCAACGCGAAATTTTTTATGATGGCGTCAAGATGCTATGAAGGATTTCCTATGGCCATATTAGAGGCCGCACGATATAACAAGCCTATGATTGCACCCGACCATGGCGGTTTTACCGAGATTATTGGTAAAGGTTATGATAAAATAGGCCTGCTATTCAAACCCAACGATACCGGTGCTCTTGAAAGGGCCGTTGTCGGTTTATGGAACGACCCAGATAAAATAAATTCACTGGGAGCTCTTGCCCATCAAAAACTCATTAATAAGTATTCAACCTCAGTTATTGCAAATAGCTGGAACGAACTCTTTAAGAATATAAACAGCTATGAATAAAATCATTACCACCCCCCATTTAAAATCTAATGATTCTATTCACTCACAGTCAAGCACCAAAACATCTAATCGCGCTGATTCTTCAAGAAAGCATAGAGTAGATTATGTGGACCTATTGAAAGGGATAACTATTTTATGGATTATTTGGATACATACAGATCATCCTGAATTTGGCGGTTATCGAAATCCTATATTTTTCTTTGCGAGTGGAATATTTTTTAAAATACTTGATGCCAAAACTTTCTTTTCAAAAAGAGTGTGGATGATTATCATTCCATTTATATTCTTCTATTTATTATCAGTTCTATGCAGATATCTTTTAGATATTTGGGATACAAGAACACTTGATAGTTTTGATTGGCATAGAATTTTGGATTTTACGGTTATAACTGCACGGCAAGATTATCTATCTCTAAATGTCCCCCTGTGGTTCTTATTGACATTGTTTTGGATCCAGACTTTTTCTTTTATAGTTTTTAGATTCTCAAAATATATAATCGGAATTTTAGCATTTTTATCTATAGTATTCTTTGAAGAAATTTATTCAATTCCTACCCCATTGATGATAAACAATGCTGTAGCATGGTTTGGGTATTTTGCATTTGGTTATCTTATGGGAAAACCGTTAATCAAATATTTAAATAGTACATCACGCAAGGTAAAAATATTTATTTTGACAGCGGTGACCGTAATACTATGTATAGGAATTGAAAGCCTTGAAGTTGAACTTTTAGAGCGAGTGATTACGCCATTTAAATATATCGTATTCATAATATGTTTTATGACATTCTTTTCGTTTTTCGATGGAAAAAAATACATGGATATTCTGAGATTTTACGGTAAAAACTCTCTAATTATTCTCGGTGCTCATCTTTGGATTCTTATTCCTGTCGGGAGAATATCATTTCGCTTAACTGGTGTGCATGATCCCTGGATTGGATTAGTGTCGGCTATAATTACGGCGATATGTCTTATACCCGTAATACAATTTCTTTCGAAATATTGCGCAGTTTTTGTAGGAAAACGGAATTCCTGACATTCAAATAAATTTATTTCATAAGTTAATCAACCATAATATTATAAACAACTGTGGATAAGGTCACCCCCTGATTACAAGTTTCTCGGCAATCAACTACGCCTGGTATATAGATTTGCAATTATAAAAAAGTACACATTTCAATGCCTGCATCTTCCGACCAAATGAGGCAATATGCAGGTGGCCATTAAATAAATTTGTTTCATGCAGAAGTATTTCAATATCAATTATGAGTTTGACCGCGAGCAGGTGCACAGATCGATCGATGAGCGGCTGGGTAGGAACGGGTCTGATTACATTTGTGTGGCTGATGGCGTGATTCTGAATACGGCTAACCGCAATAGGGAGTATCTCGATGTGGTAAACGGTGGTATGTTTGCTATCTGCGACAGCAGCTATGTGCCGCTCTATGTCAAGTGGATCTATAACACGCGATATCAGCAGTATAGTGGTAGCGAAATATTTATCGACGTGATATCACGGCGTCGTCACCGCATGATTTTCCTGGGTACGAACAATCAGATTCTCAATGGCCTGAGGACTCAGCTGCTTAAGGTCAATCCCGATGTGGCCGGCATGCAGTTTGTGGAGCTACCGTTCTGTAAGGTCGAGGATTTTGACTACAAGGGTATTGCCGACATGATTGAGGCCGATGGAGCCGACATCGTATGGGTGGCTCTCGGTGCGCCCAAGCAGGAGTATTTCATGTCGCTGCTGAAGCCACATCTAAGTCACGGTGTGATGATTGCTGTAGGTGCTGCGTTCAAGTTCTTCAGCGGCACCGACACTAAGCGTGCGCCCCAATGGATGGTGCGCCACCACCTTGAGTTTGTCCACAGACTGTCACAGGAGCCTAAGAAGCAGTTCAGGCGCTGCTTCGATATCATACGCACCCTGCCGGTTATTCTATACCGTGAATGGCGGGTATCGAAGCGTTAAGCCCTCCACTACCCCACCCTACAAAAACGCGAGCCGGGGACGTGTCAACTGACACGTCCCCGGCTCGTTATATTATGTTCGATTATTTTTGTTCGTCGGCCTCGCCGTGGTGTACAATGTACTCTTTGACTTCCTGGAACAATCGGGTTGCGAACACGAAGTCGTTGAGGGCTTCGTTGGTGGTCTTGAATATGCGGCCTTTGTCGCCAACCCATGCTTTGTGTCCGTGGTCAATGAAGACGATGTTCTCGCCGATACCAAGCACTGAGTTCATGTCGTGGGTGTTGATGATGGTAGTCATGTCATACTCGTGGGTGATGTCGCTGAGCAGTTCGTCGATGACGATTGATGTCTTGGGGTCGAGTCCCGAGTTGGGTTCGTCACAGAACAGGTAGCGGGGCTTGAGGGCAATGGCTCGGGCGATGGCGACACGTTTCTGCATACCGCCCGATATCTCGGAGGGGTACTTGTTTTCAGCGCCTACAAGGTTGACGCGACTGAGGCAGAAGTGGGCTCGCTCGAGCTGTTCCTCCTGGCTCATACCCGAGAACATTACGAGTGGGAACATCACGTTGCCGAGTACGGTCTCTGAGTCGAAGAGTGCCGAGCCCTGGAACAGCATGCCTATCTCCTTGCGTATGGCTTTGATCTGATTGCCGTCCATCTTGAGGTAATCGCGGCCGTCGTACAGTATTTCGCCTTGTTCGGGACGAATTAGACCGACTATCGACTTCATGAGGACGGTTTTGCCCGATCCGCTCTGGCCGATGATAAGATTGGTCTTGCCGCTATAGAATGTCGCACTGATGTCGTGCAGTATGGTTTTGCCGTCAAAACTCTTGGTTATATTCTTAACTTCAATCATTGCAACAACAGTTTAGTTAGTATGACATCAAACAACAGTATGAGGATACTGCTCGATACCACCGCATTGGTGCTTGCCTTGCCCACTTCGAGCGCACCACCCTTGACGTAGTAGCCGAAGAATGATGCTACGCTCGAGATGATGAATGCGAACACGAGTGACTTGATGAGCGAGTACCACACGTACCATTCCTGAAAGAATGCCTGCAGGCCGTACACATATTTGGTCACGCTGATGAGGTCGGTGACCGATGCTACCAGATAGCCACCCATGAACGATGTGCCGATGCAAAGCAGCACGAGTACGGGCATGAAGAGTACGAAGGCGGTTATCTTGGGCAGTACGAGGTAGTTGCTCGAGTTGATACCCATGATGTCGAGGGCGTCAATCTGCTCGGTCACCCTCATGGTGCCTATTTCGGACGCTATGTTTGATCCGACTTTACCGGCCAATATGAGACACAGTATTGAGTTGGAGAACTCGAGCAGCACGATGTCACGCGTGGCAAGGCCCACCGAGTAGGCCGGAATGAGCGGTGAGGCGATGTTGAGCTGCATCTGTATGGTGATTACCGCGCCGATGAACAGCGATACGATCACCACCAGGGGTATCGAGTCAACGCCGAGTTTGGATATTTCCATAACGGTGCGCTTCAGATATATGCGCCAGCGGTCGGGCAGTCCGAACACGCGTTTCATGAACATGAAATAGCTTCCCAACTGGGTTATAGAGCTTGTCAAAATCATTACTTTTTATATTATGTACAATTTCAGGCTACAAAGATAAGGTTAAAACATCATTTTACAGCATATCAGACTGCATAATTATTGGCCATTTGTGCCATGAACATTGCCTGCAATTCGACAATGTGCCTGTCAACCGCCAAATAGGGTATCGCGGCAGCGATGTGCTAACAACTAATAATCAAAACGTTATCATGTCAAATAAATATTAACACGCAAAAAATAATGAATATCACAAAAAAAATAGTATTTTTGCACAAAATTATGTTCTGCACTTAAATTGCACATTATATATTAATTAAAATAGATAATTATGAGTCTAAACATCATTGTGCTCGCAAAGCAGGTGCCTGACACCCGTAACGTGGGTAAAGATGCAATGAAAGAAGATGGAACCATCAACCGCGCAGCTCTGCCGGCCATCTTCAACCCCGAGGATCTCAACGCGCTCGAGCAGGCACTGCGCCTCAAAGACGCCAACCCCGGGTCAACCGTAACAATCCTTACCATGGGTCTGCCCCGTGCAGCCGAGGTTATCCGCGAGGCTATGTTCCGCGGTGCTGACGGCGGCATCGTACTTACCGACCGTGTACTCGGTGGTGCTGACACCCTCGCCACATCTTACTCACTGGCTCAGGCTGTCAAGAAATTTGGCAACTATGACATCATTCTTGGCGGACGCCAGGCTATCGACGGCGACACCGCCCAGGTAGGCCCTCAGATCGCTGAAAAGCTCCACCTGCCTCAGGTAACATACGCCGAGGATATTCTCGGTATCGAAGACGGCAAAATCATTGTTAAGCGTCGTCTTGAGAACGGTGTCGAGACCGTCAAGGCTCCGCTGCCCTGCGTTGTTACTGTCAACGGCTCGGCTCCCGACTGCCGTCCCCGCAACGCTCAGCGTCTGATGAAATACAAACGCGCTGTATCGACCAGCGAGAAGGCTCACCTGACCGACGACCAGAAAGCATTTATCGATGCACGTCCCTATCTCAACATCGACGAGTGGAGCGCAGCATTCGTAGAGGCTGACCCCGAGCAGATCGGTCTTCCCGGCTCGCCCACAAAGGTTAAGGCCATCGAGAACGTCGTTTTCACCGCCAAAGAGAGCCTCCAGCTCGAGAACAACGACGAACAGATCGAGAAGCTCATCATCGACCTCATCGCCAACCACACCATCGGTTAATCGCACTATATTCTTCCAACTGTAAAATCAAACATTCATGTCACAGAATAATTTAATAGTATACTGCGAGTTTGAAGACGGTAAGATTGCCGATGTTAGCCTTGAGCTGCTGACCAAGGGCCGTCAACTCGCTTCAAAACTCGGTGTCGAACTTCAGGCCATCGTTATCGGTGACAAGCTTGACGGCGTCGAGGAGCAAATCTTCCCCTACGGTGTAGACACTCTTTACAAAGTCGAGGACAAGCGCCTCTATCCCTATACATCTAACCCTCACGCAGCGGTGCTCATCAACCTGTTCAAGGAGATCAAGCCCCAGATTTGCCTGATGGGTGCTACCTGCATCGGTCGTGACCTCGGCCCCCGCGTTTCGTCGTGCCTGCACAGCGGTCTGACAGCCGACTGTACCTCGCTCGAGATCGGCCCGCACAAAGACCCCAAGACCGGCAAAGAGTACACCGACCTGCTGTATCAGATTCGTCCCGCATTCGGCGGCAACATCGTTGCCACCATCGTCAACCCCGACTGCCGTCCCCAGATGGCTACCGTACGCGAGGGTGTAATGAAGAAAGAGGTTTACGACCCCAAACATCAGGGTCAGGTAATCAATCTTGATGCCAAGGACTATGTCGACGACACCGACTTTGTTGTTGAGATTATCGACCGTCAGATTCAGAAATCGAAAGTCAACATCAAGAACTCACCCATCATCGTAGCCGGTGGTTATGGCGTAGGCTCGAAAGAGAATTTCGACCTGCTGTTTGACCTTGCCAAGACTCTCGGCGGTGAGGTAGGCGCATCACGTGCAGCTGTTGACGCCGGCTTCATCGAGCATGAGCGTCAGATCGGTCAGACCGGTGTTACCGTACGCCCCAAACTCTATATCGCCTGTGGTATTTCGGGTCAGATTCAGCACATCGCCGGCATGCAGGACAGTTCGATTATCATATCAATCAATAATGATCCCAACGCACCCATCAACACCATTGCCGACTATGTCATCACCGGCAACATGGAGGATATCGTGCCCAAGCTCATTAAATACTACAAAAAGAACTCCAAGTAAGGCTACCCCCAAAAGATAATTACACAAAAGCTATGGCTAATTTTTATACTGATAATCCCGACCTGCGTGCACATCTCTCACATCCGTTGATGGAGAAGATTGTAGCTCTGAAAGAGCGCAACTACAGCGACGCAGAAAAATTTGATTATGCTCCCGTCGACTTTGCCGACGCTATGGACAACTACGACAAGGTACTCGAAATCGTAGGTGACATCTGCGGTGGCAAGATTGCCGAGAATGCCGAGAGCGTTGACCATCAGGGCGCATCGTGCTCGGACGGCCACGCACACTATGCCGACGGTACCGTCGAGAACCTCGACCTGTGCCGCAAGGCCGGCCTCATGGGCATGTCGATGCCCCGCCGTCTGGGTGGTCTCAACTTCCCCATCACCCCCTACATCATGGCCGCCGACATCGTGAGCCGTGCCGATACAGGTTTCGAGAACCTGTGGGGTCTGCAGGACTGTGCCGAGACTATCTATGAGTTCGGCAGCGAGGAGCAGAAGCAGAAATATATCACCCGCGTGTGTCAGGGTGAGACCATGTCAATGGACCTCACCGAGCCCGACGCAGGTTCAGACCTCCAGTCGGTTATGCTCAAAGCGACCGAGCAGCCCGACGGCACATGGCGTCTTAACGGCGTTAAGCGTTTCATCACCAACGGTGACAGCGACATTCACCTCGTGCTAGCCCGTTCAGAGGACGGCACCAAGGACGGCCGCGGTCTCTCGATGTTCATCTATGACAAGCGCGATGGCGGTGTGACCGTTCGTCGTATCGAGAACAAGATGGGTATCAAGGGTTCACCCACATGTGAGCTCGTTTACAAGAACGCTAAGGCCGAGCTTTGCGGTTCACGCCGCATGGGTCTCATCAAGTATGTGATGGCTCTGATGAACGGCGCCCGTCTCGGCATCGCCGCCCAGTCGGTTGGCGTGAGCGAGATTGCCTATCGCGAGGCTCTGCAGTATGCCCGCGAACGTCAGCAGTTCGGCAAGCCCATCATCGAGTTCCCCGCCGTTTACGAGATGCTCTCAGTCATGAAAGCCAAGCTCGACGCTTCACGCTGTCTGTTGTACGAGACATCACGCTATGTCGACCTGTACAAAGCCTACGAGGATATCGAGAAAGAGCGCAAACTCACTCCCGAGGAGAAAGCCGAGCTCAAGGTGTACCGCAAGTATGCCGACGCATGCACTCCCCTCGCCAAGGGTCTCAGCTCAGAATACTGTAACCAGAACGCCTACGACTGCATTCAGATTCACGGCGGTTCGGGCTTCATGAAGGACTACGCCTGTGAGCGCGTATACCGTGACGCTCGTATCACCTCAATCTATGAGGGTACCACCCAGCTGCAGGTAGTGGCAGCCATTCGCCACGTCACCACCGGCACCTACAAGGCTCTGATGGACATCTATGCAGGCATGGAGTTCAGCGAGCAACTCGCCGGCGTCAAGACCCGTCTTGCAGCTATGGTAGAGAAATATCAGGCAGCTATCGACGCCGTACAGGCAGTCAACGATCCCGCCTACACCGACTTCATGGCACGTCGCCTTGTCGAGATGGCCGGTAACATCGTNATGGCTTACCTGCTCGCTACCGACGCNACCCGNTACAACAGCGAGTCGCTCACCAAGAGNNCNCTGGTATATGCCAACATGGCCGAGGCNGAGGTNAACAAGCACAGCTCGTTCATCGCNACNTTCAAGCCCGAGGANCTCGCCTTCTATACCAAAGCCTAATCAGAATTTCTGAAATATAACTATCAAGCGGATGGTTTGCACCCACTACGAGAGCAAATCATCCGCTTACATTTTTGCCGATTACCATGACCCAAAAAGACTACATACTNAGCGCCTACGGGCTGGACGCCGCGAGCGAGCTNAANCCGCTTGGCAACGGACTGATAAACAGCACATACTTAGTAACCACCCCCGANGGCAAACGCTATGTGCTTCAGCACATCAACACCAACGTGTTTCCCGACGTTGACGCGCTACAGGANAACATTGANCGCGTGACAGCNCACCTGCGCCACAAACTGGCCGAACGCGGNGTCGAGGGNATAGACCGCCGNTGCCTGCGTTTTGTGCCCAACATTACCGACGGCAAGACCTACGTTGCAATTAACAACGAGGNTACCACTGAATACTGGCGTCTGATGGACTACATCGCCGACAGCGTCACCTGCGAGACCGTNACACCCGAGAGTGCCGAGGCCGCCGGACGCGCATTCGGTGACTTCCANTCGATGCTTGCCGACATGAAACCACTGCCCGTCGAGACCATCAAAGACTTCCACAACATGGAGTTTCGCCTCGGNCAGCTTGACGAGGCGATCGCCAANGACCCTGTNGGACGTCTCGAGNGAGTGCGTGACCTNGTCGACGAGATAATGAGTCAGCGTGAGCTTGCCTGCACGGTCGAGCGCCTGCAGCGCGANGGCCGTCTGCCCGTGAGAGTATGTCACTGCGACACNAAGGTGAGCAANATGCTGTTTGACCGCGAGGGCGACGTGCTGTGTGTCATCGACCTCGATACCGTGATGCCGGGCAGCATATTGAGCGACTATGGNGACTTCCTGCGCACGGCCGGNAACACANCACCCGAGGACGAGCCCGANCTNGNCCGCATCAGCATCAACCAGNCCGTTGTCGAGGCATTCACACGCGGCTACCTGTCGACCGCAGGCGCGTTCCTGACCGACACCGAGCGCAGCCTGCTNCCCCACGGCCANTTCCGCTTCGCCTACATGCAGGCCGTCCGCTTCCTGTCAGACTATCTCAACGGCGACACCTANTTCCGCATCAATTACCCCGACCACAACCTCGTCAGNGCTCGCGCCCAGTGGCGCCTGGCCCAACTGGCAATGAACAACAAGTGAACCATGACCCCTTATATCATCACCGACCTTAACGACCCGCGTGTGGCGCCATACGCATCGCTGACNGAGGCACAGCTGCGCAACCGCCTTGACCCCGACAACGGCATCTTCATAGCCGAGAGCCCCAAGGTAATCAAGGTGGCCATCGAGGCCGGCTACGAGCCCCTNTCGATGCTGTGCGAGGAACGCCACATTACAGGCGACGCTGCGTTTGTCACTGAGCGCTTTCCCGAGCTGCCCGTCTACACCGGCTCGCGCGAACTGCTTCAGCAGCTCACGGGCTACACCCTCACGCGCGGAGTNCTGTGCGCCATGCGNCGNCGCCCCACCCCGNCGGTAGCCGAGCTNGTGGGNAATGCCCGACGCNTAGCCGTCATTGACAGCGTCGTCGACACGACCAACATCGGTGCGATATTCCGCTCGGCNGCCGCGCTGGGCATCGACGCCATACTGCTNACCCCCACGTCGTGCGACCCGCTCAACCGACGTGCCGTGCGNGTNTCCATGGGTACCATATTTCAGGTGCCCTGGACNTGGCTCANCGAGCCAATCAGCTCGNTGGGNGANTANGGCTTCAAAACCGTCGCNATGGCACTNACCGANAAATCNGTATCNATTGACGACCCGCAGNTGTGTGCCGAGCCCCGCCTGGCCATCATCTTGGGAACCGAGGGCGACGGACTGGCCNACCACGTCATAGCCAAGGCCGACTANACNGCCCGCATACCTATGGCCCACGGAGTNGACTCGCTCAACGTCGCCGCCGCCTCGGCCGTCGCCTTCTGGCAACTCAGGGTGATTGTATAATTATNCTTAATGGCTTTGGTCGCTATGGATATTTTNATTAATTTTGTGGCGTATTGACCAAACAACAGTTATTATCAAAACATGAATCCGGAAGATTTTAAAGATATAGCCCCGTACGAAGACCACGAGTTTGAACACAAGATGAAAGAGCTTGTACAGGAACCCGGCTTTGAGCACGCAGTCAGGTANGTNNTGCCCGACGTCGACTACCCGNCCTTCGCNCAGGAGCTTCTGAAAGTCACCACCAAACACGATTTCCAGCGCAAAGTGATGCTGCCGTTCCTCGAGATGCTCGCGATGAAGACCACCCGCGGCGTNAAGGACGTAGGATTTGACAAACTGGACGTCGAGACCTCACGCACGTACATTTCGAACCACCGCGACATCGTTCTCGACGCGTCGTTCCTGAACCTNTGCCTCGTACGNACAGGNCAACACACGTGTGAAATCGCGCTTGGNAACAATCTTCTGATATACAGCTGGATCGAGAACCTCGTCAAGCTCAACAANAGCTTTATCGTGAAGCGNAANCTGCGTCTGACACAGGCTCTCGAGGCTGCACGACAGCTATCGAGCTACATGCACTACTGCATACAGGTCAAACACGAGTCGACGTGGATTGCNCAGCGTGAGGGCCGCGCCAANGACTCGAACGACATGACCCAGGAGAGCCTTATNAAGATGCTCACNNTNGGCNGNGAANGCNCCCCNGTAGAGTCAATCAAGGAGCTNAATATCACCCCGATATCAATATCGTACGAGTATGANCCGTGCGACTTCCTCAAAGCCACCGANTACCTGCAGAANCACCGCGACCCCAACTTCCACAAGAGCGAGCGCGACGACCTGTTCAGCATGGAGACCGGCATTTTAGGCTACAAGGGCCGCGTGGTGTTCACCGCCACACAGTGCATCAANGACCTGATGGGTGACATCGACCCGACGGCCGACCGCCAGACCTGCGTGCACGCCGTNGCCGGCATCATAGACCGTCTGATACACAGCAACTACCACATTTTCCCNGGCAACTACATCGCTTACGACCGCGTGGAGCAGACATCGCGTTTCGGCGACCGCTACACGGCCGAGGACGTAGCAGCCTTTGACAAGTACATCGACGGTCAGCTCGACAAGGTTGAACTCACCGACGTGTCGGCCGACGAGCGCCTGTGGATGAAGGACATGATACAGCAGATGTATGCCAACCCCTTGCGCAACTATCTGAAGGCCCGCGGCATTGACTGACNGATAGGCCGAATAAGAAACAGCCATAGCTCGCTATGCGATTTCAAATGTTAACTGCAATCGTGGGTATACTNGTCAGCCTCTTGGCCGACCTTTATATTTACGCGCGNNTNNGNNNGCGTNCGCGNTCGGCCAAAGCNATCTACACAGCGGCCACAGCATTGCAGTATGCNGCCATCATTGCTNCCATCGTCATGTCAAGGCTACAGTCGGCCAACCTGATAGTGCTGATGTGGCTGATATTCGGTTTCCTGACCCTGCTGCTACCCAAAATCGTGTGGGTGCTGACTGACATTGTCGCCTCACTGCCCAGGCTGTTCAAGCGATCGCGCCTGAGGTGGCTGTCGGCCACAGGCCTCGCGCTGTCAGCCTTGATGTTCGGCAGCATGTGGTGGGGAGCNCTCATCAACCGCAACCGCATAGCCGTGTCTCATGTCACCGTCGAGTGCCGCGACTGGCCCAANGCGTTTGACGGCATGACAGTAGCCCAGATAAGCGACCTGCACGTGGGCACATGGGGNAGCGACACCACATTCATGTCTCGGCTTGTCGATAGGGTCAACAGCCTGCGCCCCGACATGATTGTGTTCACGGGCGACATTGTCAACCGCCAGTCTGACGAGTTCACGCCGTTTGTCGAGACATTCGGACGTCTCGAGGCCCCCGAGGGCGTTTATGTCATACTCGGCAACCACGACTACAGCACCTACGGCCGCTGGCCTGACGAGACAGCACGCGAAGCCGACCACTCGGCGCTCATCAACCTGCACCACAAGACGGGGCACCGCCTGCTGCTTGACGAGAATGTGGCAATAGGCCGCGGAAATGATACAATCGCGGTAATAGGTGTCGAGAATATCAGCAAGCCACCGTACCAGACTTTTGGCTCACTGACACGCGCCTACCCTGCCGCACTGAATGACGGACGCAGCAAGATACTGCTGTCGCACGACCCCAACCACTGGCTCGACGAGGTGGCCGACAGGCCTGACGCCGACATTGCGCTCACGCTGTCGGGCCACACCCACGCCATGCAGATACAGCTGGGCGGCCACACACCGGCATCGTGGTTGTACCGCACTCCATGGGGACTGTACACCGATAGCCTCGGGCGCCACCTGTATGTGAACCGCGGCTCGGGAACGGTAGGCATGCCCATGCGCCTGGGTGCCACTCCCGAGATAACGCTCATCACCATCAGACGTGCCGACTGACACGCCACACACACTCTTCCTGACCACTTAGACCAATGAACAAGACCTCATACATTGCCGATAGCCTCGGACTCACCGCCCGAGCCGTCGACGCGACACTCAAACTGCTCGACGAGGGAGCCACCATTCCGTTCATCAGCCGCTACCGCAAGGAGGCCACCGGCTCGCTCGACGAGGTGCAGATATTCAACATCGAACAGCTCGGCAAACAGTACGACGAACTGGAGCGCCGCAAGGAGACCGTCCGCGCCACCATCAGCGAGGCCGGCAAGCTCACCGACGAGCTCGCCCGACGCATCGACGAGACAACCACAATGTCGGCACTCGAGGATATATATATGCCCTACAAGCCGAAGCGTCGCACACGTGCCACCGTGGCACGTGAGAACGGACTGGAGCCGTTGGCACGTATGATAATGAGCCGCGGTATGCGCCAGCGTCCCGACGACTTGGCGCGCCGATATGTCAACGACAAGGTGCCCGACACCGAGGCCGCACTCGCCGGCGCACGCGACATCATAGCCGAGTGGGTGAGCGAGAGCGCCAACGCCCGTCGCACGGTACGTCAGCTGTTCGAACGCAATGCCGTCATAGAGGCCAAGGTAGCCAAAGATCATGCCGACGACACGCGCTACACCGACTATCACAGCTATGCGGGGCCACTGCGCCGGTGTCCGTCTCACCGATACCTGGCCATCAGACGAGCCGAGGCCGAAGGAGTGCTGAAAGTGTCGCTCAACATCGACACCGACGCGGCCATAGACCGTCTTGACCGCATTTTCACCACCAACGTCAGCGACCAGGCCGTCGACACGGTCAGCGCGGCCGTAGCCGACAGCTACAAGCGACTCATCAAGCCGTCGATCGAGAACGAGACAGCCGCCGAGGCCAAGGAACGTGCCGACAAGGCGGCAATCGAAGTGTTCGCCGACAACATGCGTCAGCTGCTCATGGCAGCCCCGTTAGGCCACAAGCGCGTCATGGGCATCGACCCGGGATTTCGCACCGGGTGTAAGGTGGTGTGCCTCGACGCGAACGGCAATCTGCTGCACCACGACGTCATATACCCTACCCCGCCGCGCTCGGACATTGACGGTGCAGGCCGCCGCGTCACCGACCTGGTGAGGCGCTACGGCATCGAGGCGATAGCCGTAGGCAACGGTACAGCCTCGAGAGAGACCGAGCGTTTTCTGGCCGGCATCAAGTGGAACGGAGCCGCACCGGCCGTCCACATTGTCAACGAGGCCGGTGCGTCCGTCTACTCGGCATCAGAACTGGCACGACACGAATTTCCCGACGAGGACGTCACCGTGCGTGGCGCCGTATCGATAGCACGCCGCCTGGTCGACCCTATGGCCGAGCTCGTCAAGATCGACCCCAAGGCGATAGGCGTGGGACAGTATCAGCACGACGTCGACCAGGGTGCCCTTAAAGCGTCGCTCGACAACACTGTCACGTGCTGTGTCAACGCCGTCGGTGTAAATCTAAACACAGCCTCGCCCCAACTGCTGGCCTACGTGTCGGGCATCGGGCCCAAGCTCGCCGAGGCGATAGTCGAGTACCGAAGTGCCAACGGCGAGTTCACCTCGCGCTCACAGCTGCTCAACGTGCCCCGACTGGGCAACAAGGCTTACACCCAGGCGGCAGGCTTCTTGCGCATTCCCACGGCCACCAATCCGCTCGACAACACTGCCGTACACCCCGAGCGCTATCAGCTCGTAAGCCGCATGGCCAAAGATGCCGGCTGTAGCGTGGCCGAGCTAATCAAGTCGGCCGAGAAGCGCCGTGCCATCGACCTTAACCGCTATGTGAGCGACCAGGTGGGACTGCCGACACTGCACGACATCATGAGCGAGCTCGACCGCCCCGGCCGCGACCCGCGAGGCGAGGCCGCCAACATGCAGTTTGACGACACCATCAACGACATCACCGACCTGCGTCCCGGCATGAAGCTCCCCGGCATCGTCAACAATATCACGGCGTTCGGCGCGTTCGTCGACCTGGGCATACATCACAGCGGACTGATACACCTGTCGCAGATGAGCGACCGCTACATCTCTCACCCAGGCGAAGCCGTCAAGCTGGGCCAACATGTCACCGTGACCGTGCTCGATGTCGACCTTGACCGTAAGCGCATATCACTAACGCTTAAAAACCGCTAATCAGTAATGTCACACCACGCCATCATTTCGCTCGGCAGCAACAGTGCCGACAAGGAACTGAAACTCAATCAGGCCCTCGAACTGCTTGGTGTGACAATCGTGAAGTCGTCGGGAGCATACGATGACCCGATAGACAATACGCCGTGGCGACCCTACCTAAACATCGTCGCCGAGATTGAAACCAACCTTGACCACGACACCCTGCGCTCCCGATTCAAAGCGATAGAGCTCAAGCTTGGCCGCGATCGCCGCCAGGACGTGGTAGCCATTGACATCGACATAGTGATATTTGACGGCACAGTTATGCGCCCTACCGACTACGAGCGCCCCTACTTCCAGACGGGTGTTAAACTTTTACGCAAATATATAACATGATGGTTTCAGATTTATAGACACTGGAGCTTTAAGCCCAAACATCACGTGAGAAATCTGACAAGAACAAAAAGGGCAAAAAAATAGTCCTGCGTAACCTACACTTGTGAGCTACGCACTTATCACGTAGCCGTTCAGTCACGACAGGATATTTTTCATTTACAAAAATAATACATTTTCTTATATAGTCAAAATAATAACAGGAAATAATACAATTATGTTTTCCCGTTATATAAAAAAGGCGGGCACAGCCGTGTAGGTTGTGCCCGTCGTTGTGTTGTGAGGAGGAATTGGGTATTATTTTACAATCACTTTGTTTACGAGTGAGCGGTTGCCCTCGATGACGCGCACAATATATGCGCCGGGACGTGCGGCGATGGTAACGTTGCCGTTAACAAATTCGGTAGCGATGATGCAGCCGGCCATGTCATATACGGTAGCTGTTGCGCCGTTGGCAACAACCTCGATACCGCCATTCACGGCCTTAGTGTCGATGAGGCTTGACTCATACACCTCGTCAATGCCAGTATTGGTTGTAGCGACATTAACTGAAAGGTCAAAATCGTCATCGTCTTTATCGGCTGCAAAGCGATTAGGCACGTCTACAGGTGATATTGGCAAGTCATTTACTTTAATATCATCTAAAGCCTTCACACGTCCATCTATCTCCTCTTGAGTAAGCGTGGCAACGTTCATAAGATACTGTTGAAAAGTTACACAGTTATATGTCCCTTCTCCCTCGATTTCTACGGATTTCTTATTGTTAAATACTAAACTATAATTAATTTTACCATCTTTGTAGAGTTCGGCCGGAGCAATAGTAGAAGAACCGCCTGCGAAGTCTAATTTATATGTTCCCGTAGACTCAGCCGATTTTACAACAAGAGTAGCTTTTAGAGGCTCTGCATTTAATTCCTTTACGGTATCAGGTGACTGAAACGCAACCCACTTAAACCCTTCCTTAGGATAACAAAGCTGAAGTAATGCTGCATAAAATTCAGAATTTACATAGGTTTCTTCCGGCTTTTGGCCCAAAACTGCATTTCTATCATTAACCTTTAATGATACTGCATTCCAGTCTTCAGGTACGCGCGCACCAAAATACACAAAAATGTTTTTATTATCTCCATATCCATCGTCACCCGGAACACGCGTAAGGGTCATATCGACGGTGAGGTAATCTCCGGGGTAGATGTCATGGCTGCTGAATGTGATTTCGGAAAACTGGAGGCCGCAGGCAACCATGAGGAAGACGAGGAGGCCGGAGGCTGCGATTTTAAAGTAATTTTTTTTCATAAACTTAAGGATTAAAATGTGAGTAGTTGTTTTGATTTTATACAAAGTTAAGCACACAATTAGCCCATGATGCCGCCATGTAAAACATAAAGTAGGTATATTAGACGATAGAAGGAATCATATACTGTTGTGATACAACAGTATATGGCATCATGATGCCGCAAAAATTGGAGTCCAAAAGTAGGTAATAAAGTAAAGAAATCTATAAAAAACGGGCACAACCATCGTGGTTGTGCCCGTTGATAGAATAGGTTATTAACCTTTATTTTACAATCACTTTGTTTACGAGTGTGCGGTTGCCCTCGATGACGCGTACGATGCATACACCGGGACGAGTAGCGATGGTTGCAGTGCCATTGACATACTCGGTAGCGAGAATGCAACCTGCGAGGTCGTAGACCGTAGCAACGCCACCGTTGGCTGTAACCTCAACACCACCGTTGACAGCCTTAACGTCGATGAGGCTTGACTCGTAAACCTCGTCAATACCGGCAGCCGCTGTTACTTTTACAGTGCGGTCGAAGTCGGGGTCAGGGGCAGCGTCTTCATTAGGTTTGTTTGGATAGTTAACAACGTCGCTGGGAGTAATGGGATAGCGAACGCCGTCGGTGGGGCAAAGAACGTCGATATAGTCAAGAGACTCGGCGCGGGCATCAATCTCGGCCTTGCTAAGTGTCGAGGCATTGAACAGATACTCCTGACATGATACGTACTTTTTGCCGTTGATTGTCTTTAAGCCATCGTTATTATTACCCCAGTTGTTAAAAGCGAGGTCGTAGTTGATAGTACCGTTAGAGTAGAGCTCGGCGGGAGTGCTTTTTGAAGCACCGCCCATCAGGTCGATAACATAGTCACCCATTGATACGCCTGCTTTAAGCGTAATGGTTGCATTGAGAGGCTCACCGCTCAAGTTAGCGGTTATCTCTTTTGCCTGGAAAGCAACCCACTTGTAGCCGTCTTTAGGATAAGAGAGCTCAAGAAGAGCGGCATAGAACTCTGAATTTTCAAATTCAATAGGCTCACCAGGGCCAGCGATGGCATTTACATCGGTAGCGGTCATCTCTACAGCGCTCCAATCGGCGGGTACGCGTGCACCGAGGTAAAGGTAAAGGTTGTCGTTGTTCTGATAGTCACCATTACGTTCGAGCTTCATGTCGATGGTAAGATTAGAGAACTGCTCGATGCTGTGACTGCTGAATGTGATGTCGGTAAATCTAAGACCGCAAGCTACCATGAGGAAGACCAGCATGCCGGCGGCAGCAACTTTGAAGTAGTTTTTTTTCATAAACTTAAGGTTAATGTTATTAATAATGTGTTGTTGAAACTTTCACAAAGTTAAGCTCACAATCGTGCAAAAGATGCGGCATGTAAACAGTAAAGTAGGTACTTATAAGAGAGATAAATTACATATACTGCTGTGTAACAACAGTATATAACATCGCAATGTCGCATCACATGACCCGAAAAAGTAGACAGGAAAGTAAGCTAAATGAGGTAAAAAACCAGGCGTGACAGCCTAATTAAAGAGCAACGGGCACCCCTGCCTATAGGGGTGCCCGTTGTCTATGCAAAAGTTTATGAAAAAGTTTTTACTTGATGAGGTACTGAGACGAGATTGACTGNTTCTCGTGTACNCGACGAATNGTGTCGGCAAAGAGACGGGCAACGCTCAGTATGGTGGCTTTCTTGCAATCCTTGTTGAAGGGGATTGAGTTGGTGAAGATCATCTCGGTGAGACCGCAGTTNTCGACACGCTCGGTAGCGGGGTCGCTCATGATGGCGTGAGANGCGAGAGCACGTACTGATTTGGCACCCTCTTTGAGCATGAGGTCGGCAGCCTTGGTGATGGTACCGGCGGTATCGACCATGTCGTCGACGAGGATAACGTTCTTGCCTTTNACGTCACCNATAACGGTCATGGTAGCTACAACGTTGGCCTTGGCGCGCTGTTTGTGACAAAGCACGAGGGGCACGTTGAGATATTTGGCGTAGTTGTTNGCACGNTTGGCNCCACCGACGTCGGGGGTAGCGATGACCATGTCCTCGAGGTTGAGCGACTGAATGTAGGGAATGAATACCGACGAAGCGTAGAGGTGATCNACGGGAACGTCGAAGAAGCCCTGAATCTGGTCGGCGTGCANGTCCATGCAGATGATGCGGTTGACACCNGCAGCGGTGAGCAGGTCGGCAACGAGCTTGGCGGCAATTGAAACACGGGGTTTGTCCTTGCGGTCCTGACGGGCCCAACCGAAGTAGGGCATCACAGCGATGATAGACTTGGCCGACGCACGTTTGGCAGCATCGATCATGAGCAGAAGCTCCATGAGGTTGTCGCTGTTGGGGAATGTCGACTGGACGATGTAAACTTCGCAACCGCGGATTGACTCTTCGAAAGAAACTTCAAACTCGCCGTCGGCAAAGCGTTGAATGTTCATATTCCCAAGGGGAACTCCCAGGTCTTTGCAAATCTCCTCGGCCATGTAGCGGGAGCGTGTTCCTGAAAAGATTTTGAACGGAGGTAACATGTAACTCTTAATATATTGGTTTGTAAGAATATAATCATTCTTGTCGCAACAGCCGNTGGCGTTTTGACACTGCAAAGGTACGAATTTTATTCCATCTCGCTCAATTTATTGGTCACTTTTTTANCCNNATTGAGCTAACAAGCTGTAAATAGGCTATTTGTCGACAAGAACAAGGCCGTAGGAATTTTCGAGCGAGCGTACGGGCTGACCGGCAGCGGNGAGCTCGCGCTCGTAGCGGTGACGGCGGCGACCGTTGATGTCGGTGCCGAGCAACACCGTGTCGGCGCGNAGGGATCGTGAGAGACCGACGACATCGCCCGTGAAACCNCGNCAGACAACGAGGTAGTCGTATCGCGCGGCGGTGTCGCACGGCATGNCNGCCGAATTGACCACGGCAACGCNGTGAGGGCCGAACGCGAGCGCACGGTTGCCTGANGGCGAGGAGGCGTTGTCGGTAACNACGGCCGAGATGCCGCGGCGACCGAGGAAGTCGGCATAGCGCGTGGTGACAGCCTCGATGCGTTCGGGCAACTCGTGGGGGCGGGCCGAGGTGATGATGTGGGCACGGCCACCGNGGGTGTAGACGATGTCGGTCGATGACGAGCTGCGTGCGATAAAGAGCAGATNGGCCGNCGGGCGGTCAAGCCACCCCGACAAGGCGAGCAACAGCAGCCCGACCACCCCACCCGACAGCCACGGCCANCGNGGNCGGCGGCGGCAGGCAACGAGCAGAAGTATGATGCCGAGGTAGCCGGCGATGAGTGCCCACAGGGGGAAATAGATGCCGTCGACGGCCGTATNGGGCAGCGACGCGGCNTNATGAGCGATGCCGTACATCAGGTCGGCAAGGCCGTCGAGACAGCTGTCGAGTNGCCCTGAGTGCAGCCCGAGGGCCGTGANAGCGAGCCACACGATGCCACCTACCATGAACGGCGGCANNAGAAAGGCGAACGNCAGATTGGTGACGAGGAAGCCGAGAGGGAGAATGTGGAAGCGGTAGGCGACCAACAGCATGGTGCCGCAGGTNGCCGCGAGCGTATATACTATATANTAATAGAGCCAGNNCAGGGGGCGACTGTGAATGTCGACCCGNGGNAGCNACGGCGGAATGGTGACGAGGGCGGCCACGGCGAGGAAAGANAGCTGAAAGCCGGGCGCGAAAAGCCGGCGCGGAGAGACCAAGATGATGAGGAGGGCGGCGAGCGCAAGGGCGTTGGCCGAGGAGCCGGGTCGGCCGACCATNCGGGCGACGAGGANGGCCGAGTACATGACGACAGCGCGGACTACCGAGGGCGACATGCCCGTGAGCAGGGCATANAGCCACAGGACGGCGATAACGGCGAGCCNGCGGCCNCGGCGGGNGCCGAACCACGCGAGCGGCCAGAACAGGACGGCAAGCAGCATGGCGATGACGGCGACGTGCATACCGCTGAGGGCGAGGANGTGGGCCACACCGGCANGGNNGAAGTCGGGGCGCGTGTCGCTGTCGAGCATCGAGGTGTCGCCGAGAAGGAGAGCCACAATCAATTCGCGATGCACGACGCCNGANGCACAANCAGTCATGACAAGGTCGATGAGGTGCTCGCGGTAGCGGGCAAAGCGCCATGTAAGGCCGTCGCGCTGACCTTGCAGGGCNATGGAGCCGTCGGTGACGATGGCCCGGGAGGTGATNTAACGGCGGTAGTAGAAGTCGGACATGTCGATGTCNCCATCGACGTCGCGGGGGCNCGCGAGGGGCAACAAGCGCGCCGTGAAGGCNACCTCGTCGCCGACNCGNAGGTCNGTGCCACCGTGNGGCACGGTCAGGTAGCAGTTGCCGCCNTAGGGAGGGTCGAGCTGCACGATGAGNCGCGTGGAGAGGGGGCCGTCAAACANGTCGGTGACNACCGCACAGGCGGTGAATTGCGTGCCGGGNGCCGGAACGGTGGCCGAGGGGCTCAACGCGCCNTCAACACGCTCGACAGCGACACCCGTGAGGACNCCNAACAGCATCACAGCCGCAAGTCGCTGACGGGCAAGACGTGCCGCCAAGGCAAGGCACACAATGAGTATNACGGCATACCACACCGTGTCGTGGGGCATNTAGCGCGAGNCGACGATNCCGGCGGCCAGCCCTGCGGTGACAGGCAACAGGGGACTATTCATTCCATATCNTCCACGCGGCGAGAGCCTGCANATGAAGCATTTGAAGGCCGTTGCTGACGCGGGCGCCACGGGNGGCGGCCTTGGTCATGAACAGCGTCTCGGAGGGGTTGTAGACGAGGTCGAAACAGAGGCTGTCGGCGTCAANCAGGTCGTATGGAATNTCAGGGCACTCGTCGACATGGGGGTACATGCCGACGGGCGTGGTGTTGACTATGAGCTTGTGTGAGTCCATGACGGCGGGGGTGAGGTCGGCATAGGAGAGNTGACCGTCGGAGGGACGGCGCGACACGATGACAGCCTCGATGCCAAGCTGACCGAGNGCGTACATGACAGCCTTGGAGGCACCNCCCGAACCGAGGACGAGGGCGCGGGTGTNGGCCGTGGTGAGGAGCGGTCGCAGTGACTCGGTGAAGCCGATGACATCGGTNTTGTAGCCACCGAGACGCGGCTCGTCGCTGCCGTCGGCGGGGCGTTCGAAGCGAATGACGTTGACNGCACCNACACCGGCAGCGGTGTCAGACATGTAGTCCATATAAGGTATGACGGCCTGTTTGTAGGGTANCGTGACGTTGAGACCGGCNAGGTCGGGCAGCTCGGCGATGAGCTCCATGAGGTCGCCGATGTCGGGNAGCTCGAAGTTGCGGTACTCGGCATCGATGCCCTCGCGTTGAAACTTGTCGTTGAAGAAGCTGCTCGAGAACGAGTGTCCGAGCGGCATGCCTATGAGTCCGTATATACGTTTTTCCATACAGTCAGTTTGTTTGTCAGCGGCAAAGTTAAGTAATTTATGTTTTAATATTGCGGATATTCTTTATAACTTTGNTTCATTAACTCTAAAAAACAACCGAAAGATATGANATATATAGGAGCACACGTATCGGTAGAGGGCGGCGTAGGTAACGCGCCCATACGCGCCCANGAGATNGAGGCAACATCGTTCGCACTGTTCACACGCAGCCCGTCGAGGTGGTCGTCGCCGGCCATCAAGCCCGCCGAGGCCGAGCGATTTAAGGAGAACTGTGCCAAATATGGCTACACACCGGCCCAGATACTGCCCCACGACAGCTATCTGATAAACCTCGGCGCGCCCGACCCNGCCAAGCTCGAGATGTCGCGCACGGCGTTTCTTGACGAGTTTGAGCGTTGCAGCCAGCTGGGCCTGACGATGCTGAACTTCCACCCCGGCTCACACCTCAACACCATTGCCATAGACGACTGCCTGGCGTTGATAGCCGACTCGATCAACATNGTGCTCGACAAGACCAGCGGNGTCAAGGCCGTGATTGAGAACACAGCCGGNCAGGGGTCGAACTTAGGTTGCACGTTCGAGCAGATAGCGGCNATCATAGACAAGGTACACGACAAGGAGCGCGTGGGCGTGTGTATCGACACATGCCACACATTCGCNGCCGGATATGACCTGGCGAGCGCCGANGGCTATGAGGCGGCNTGGAAGCACTTTGACGAGGTAATAGGCTTCAAATACCTGTCGGGAATGCACCTGAACGACTCGAAAAAGGGCCTCGGCAGCCGTGTCGACCGCCACGAGCTCATCGGCCAGGGCACAATCGGATCCGANTTCTTCGCCCGACTGATGGCCGACAAGCGCATGGACAACATTCCGCTGATACTNGAGACCCCCAACCCCGACGAGTGGGCNCGCGAGATAGCGTGGCTGAAATCGAANGTCACCGACTGAGATTTAGACCCGTTCCCAATTTGGGGAACGGGGCCTACAGACGGTTCANCTCGGANTCGGCAGCAGCAGTGCCTTTGTAGCGGCTCTTGCGCGGGTGGAATTTATAGATAATTGTCAGCGCGACGCCTCGTTGGTCATAGCTCTGACGCTTGTCAACGTGGATACCATAGGTGTCCATAGTCCANTNNTTGTTGGNNGTATTGAATATATCNGTNGCCGATAGCTTGACATTCAGCGATTTATTAAAGAATGTGCGGCCAACTGAGGCGTCCATCGTGAACCATGTCGCGCCGAAGCGGTTGGTGTGCATATCACCGCACGTGCGGCCGCTGANNTTGGCCGTGACCATCCANCCGNGNGGCAGNGNGAANGTGTTGTCGAAGTANTANGAGAANATNGGNCNNTCGTGCCGGCAGTTGTCGAGCGNGAGCCACTGGCGNTAGACNCCGACGGTGACGTTGGGCGTCCAGCGGCGNACGGACTTGTTCCACACCAGGTAAACGCTGAGGGCCGAGACGTCGATATTGACGGGGTGCATGAGCAACTGAAGGTCGCGGGCNGGATAAAGTTGTTTGACATAGGCATAGGTGTCGAGGCTGCGCACGTAGTCGGCCTGAAGAATGAAGCCGTTCCAAAAGCCGAATAGCTGAACGTCGTGCATNCGCTCGTCACGCAGCGCCGCATTNCCNCCCTCGATCTCGTGCNGGCCGACNTAGTTGAGCGCCCCCGTGAGCTGTGAGTAAGGCGGCTTGACGGTTGACATTTTGTAGCTCAGACTGAGCTGNGCGTCNNNNCTGAAGGTGTAGCCNANNGTNAGGTCGGGCGTNAGCAGNTGGTCGCGGCGGCTGATATCGTCGTCGCGACGGCCGTCGACCTTGAAATCATAGTCGACATACTCGTAACGGGCACCGACCGACANGTTGAAGCGNCCGAACATGCGTGCCCAGGTGGCNAAAAGCGCCGCCGACGTCTGACGCGCATCACTGAGCGACGAGGGAATGTACTCTCCTACCCTATCATTGAGCATGCGGTAGTCGAGCGATGTGTGCGTGTAGCTGTCCTGTGTGCCGACGGTGAAATCACCCTGCCACAAGGGGAAATCGAGATAGAGTTTGCCTGCCCATAGTGAGGACGTGCGGCGGTCGGTCGACATGACATCGGGAGCCGGCGTGCCGGGATATGATGTCACGACAGCGTTGCGTGCGGCCGACTGCCTGTAGTCGCCATCAAAGTGCAGGTGATAGCGTTCGGCAAACGTGTCGTCATAGTAGGCCGACAGGAGATGACCGCGAGAGCGTATCGATTTGTCAATCAATCGGTCGAGCGCAGGCTCGCTGTCAAGCCACTCACTGCCTGTGTTGGTGAAATCGCCGTGCTCGGGATTGTAGCGGTAGTAGGCGCCGAGCGACTGTGAGCCGGCGGCGTAGTTGAAACCGACCTTGACGACACCGACAGTGGTAGGATAGGCATTGCGCTGACGGCCCCCCACGACTGTCTCACGGCCGTCATACACGAGGGTATTGGTTGTCGAACCCTTGGCGAGACGGTTGTCGTGGTTGACGGTGCCGTCGGCAAAAAACTCCCAACCGCCGGTGTGGTAACCGAGCGACAGATAGTCCATCACCGACCAACGACGGCGGCGCTGAAGATTGAGCTGATCGGTAACCGAGAGGCCGGGGGCAAAGTCACGACGGGTGGTGATGCGCAGTACGGCGCCTGTGGTGCTGTCATAGGCTGCTCCGGGGGCCATGAGCAACTCGACTCGGCGTATGTTGGACGACAGGAGCTGTTGCAGCTCGATATCGTCGCGCAACGGGCGGCCGTCGATGAAGATCTCGATGTCGCTCTTGCCTGTAACACTGACAGCATTGTCACGTACCTGTATCATGGGAAGCTGGGCCAGCACATCGAGCGCATTGCCGATGTCGGCGAGAGGCGAGCCCGCGATGGTCGAGACGAGCGTCGTGCCGACAAGGCGGGTGGCAGGCTGACGTGAGGTGACGATGACTTCCTGTAACTGGCGTGTGAGCGAGTCGGTGGACTCGGTGGTCTGAGCCGATGCAACCGCACAGGCAAGCATGGCCACCAAAACGATGATAAGTAATTTTGCGTTCATGTGAGTAACTTTTTGATGCAAAATTACTCACCAAGAGTGTTTCAGACCAAAAAACCGGCCTGACACGCAACATTACAACACATTGTTTTACAATAGATTATACAAGCACTCGGCAAAAAAGTCTGACCTACATTAAAAGACGCCCATGATTTCGGGGCAAACGGGCGCGACGGTGTCGCGGAGCCGTGATTTCAAACGCGACTTACGTTTGTAAACCACATCGACCGACTCGCCGAGCAGCAGACAGAGAGTGCGGGTCGACAGGCCTGCGGCGAGATAGACCAACAGGCGGTAATCGTCATCTTTAATGGTCGGACAGGCAGCAAGCACCTTGGCGAGCATATTGTCGCGACAGTCGTTGACGGCACGCTCCATGACCGTGAGCGAGTCGGCACGCACAGCTTCAATCTCGCTGCGCACCTTGTCGACAACGGCCTTGCGCTCGGTCTTGGTGCCCTGCGACTCATAGTAGGTCTGACACAGTGAGTCGATGAGGGCGAAACGGTTCTCGAGTATACCGTGCAGCTTGGTTTCAAGGCGCGTGAGATCGCCGCGGGTCGAGTCAATCTCACATCTGAGGCCCGACGCCTCGGCCATGAGCGCATCGTTCTTGGCTATCTGAAACTTCATGCGCTGGCGCATCCACGCGATGACCGACACGGCCACAACACATATTATAATAAAGGCTGCCAGATAGAGACGGTGACGCGCGCGCTCGCGGTAGAGGAAGAACTCCTTCTCCTTTTGCAGATAGAGCGCGGTGGCGAGGGCATCGCTGTCGCCTTCCTGCCTGAGCAACGCTTTGAGCCGCGAGGCATGGCGCAACTCGTCGGGACGGCTGTGACGGCTGTAATAGTCGATGGCGATGTCGACAATCGTGTCGGTCGGAGCAGTGATTTTGTTGGCCACAAGAGCCTCGGAGTAGAGCAGCGCCCAACGGGCCACGTCGGCCGAGTCGCCGAGTGTTGAAACGTCGATCTGGTTGAGCGTTGAGAGAGCTGCCGAGGGGTCGGTCGACATTAGCGTCCGGGCCCTGTCGAGTTCATGACGCCCCGGGGTCGACAGGCTACAACCTGTGACCACCAGCAGGATTACTATGTAGAAGAAGCCGCGCATAACCGATTAGAGACGTACGCCGATGCCGAGCATGAGGTTCTGAGGGTCTTTGAAATCGCCGAGACGGTAGCCGGTGTTGATATACACGTTGCGGCTGACGAATGTCTTGAGCGTCAGTGACTGGTAGAAGCGCTTGTCGCCGCGCGGTGTCACGAAGTCATAGCCGAGGCCGGCGTTGACCGAGAAGATGGGCATCGTAAGCTCAGCATGGGCCGATAAGCCGGCACTGAGCTGACGGCCGAACGGCGGCCGAAAAAACTTTATGAAACTGCCCGACGTACCCTCAATCCAGTATGGCGCCAGACCGGCACTCTCGTCCCACTGCATGTCGAGCGCAGGGCCTACCGACACCCAACGGTTGAGGCGATACATGGGCGAGAATTGCAGGCCCAGGACACCGAAACGGCCGGGACACAGCTGCGGGTCGTAGTCACCGACGCGGACAACACGCTTGCGCCACGCGCCATAGACCATAATGTCGTAGAACCACTCGTGGCGGTCGGCCTCGGCAGCAAGAGCAGCGTCGGCCGGGTGACCGTCGCCGATAGCGAACGGATTGATAGTATAGGCCAGACCCACTGACGCAACGATAGCGTTGACGCCCGGATTGGGCCACGAAGTATTGCCGTTGGAAAAGTGGCGTGCGCCGACAGCGAGCGACATTGTCCAACTCTCGGCCAGCTGATAGTGCAACTTCACGTCAAGGCCCATGTGGGCTGTGACCGATGTGCTGACCGGCGAATTGTTGTTGATTGACTCGTCAGCGTTGTGCTTCCAGCCCATTGCGGCACCGAACTGCCACTCATAGCCGAGCCACAGGCGGCTGTTGAACCGCACTATCGGAGCACCCTGGTAGACGTAGGCCGACACAGGGGTGCCGAGCAGGTCGCCGGCAAAAAACGAATTGACTCCCAAGCCTATGCCTTGGTAAAGACCGCGATAGAGCATACCCTGACGCGTCGAGGGGTCGAAGCTGAAGTCGGCACGCACATTGGCCGACATATACGAACCGATACGCTTGTCGAGCGGATTCTCGCCACGGACAAAACCGTTGGTGCCGGGCACCCAACCGGCCGAAATGTCGGCTCCAACGCGCCACCCGAGCGGCCTCGAGAAGCCCTGGGGTATCGAATCGGACGCCATCACACCGGCTGTGGCGAACAGGAGCGCCAATATGGTGACAAATATCTTATTCATAGGTCTTCTAAGGTTACATTGTAAACATAGGACGTGGGATAGTAAGATACAGCTGTATAGTCGACAGTAATCTGACGGTCGGATACCTTGTTGTTGAACAGCAATATACCATCGACGGTAGTGCGTGAGATATTAACAGCATAATCAACGATGGCCTTGGTGTTGGCCGGCACGTCGACCGTAAATGTCCCGTTGCCATAGTCCAAGGGCAGAGGCTGCATTCGCTCGTTCAACACAACATCTGTAAAATTCTCCCACGACCACCATGTGCCAGTATAAACCGGCAGTGACAAATCGACTTTAAGTCCCGATGTCCAGGGCTCCTGAGTCATGATATCAATGACACCGTTAAGCGACATGTAGGGATTGATCACAAACTTTTGGGCGATGGGGCCGTTGTTGTTGAAAGTCGAGCGGTGGGCCAACGTCTGGACGTTATCATCGGTCGAAGTCCCACTCATAAACGAGCCTCCATATTCAAGTCGCTCGCCAGCCTCGACAAAGAAGCGTATGCGGGTAATCCGGCCGCTGTCATACTCGAGATTGAGGCTGACATCGAAGGCATCGAGAGCGTTATAGTTGCTCGTGAAGTAGACCATGTCGCCCAGGAAGCCGATGTCATAATAACGTGCAGGATTCTCGTACACGATACCTTTCAGTTCAGAAGCCGGGCTGTTCTCGTCGACAGTACCGTTGGCGCCGTAGTAGGTGACATACTGTTTATCGTCATATTTGAAATTGATATATATCCGTTTTAGGCCTCGGGTCAAGATGGGACTCGACCACTCGCCGCCGTCACCGCGCACATAAACTATCGGGTCGTCATTGACGTCGACGCGCTCGGCAAAAATGTCGCCGTTACACCCCGTCAACGCGACAAGGCTGCCCACAAATACAATATATTGGATAAAATGTCGTATCATACCGATATAACGTGAAAATTGCGATTATATGACGGCCCTTGATGTGAAAAGTTGCATGCAACGACTTACGTTAACAAATATTAATAGTCGGTCTCGATAAAGTCGACCGTATCGCGTGTGGCAAACAGCGAATCGGATATTTCATTACCGTCCTCGTCCTCAACCTTGGATATCGAGATACCCCCCAGCTGTGTATTCAGGCGACTGAGCGTGTTGTCAAGGAACGTGCGCTGCTCGGTGAGCAGTTCCTTGCGCGTTGTCTTCTCGTAGTCATCGGCGAGATAGATGGGAGTGATAGACTTTTCGGTCGATTGGATACCTGTAGCCTCAAAGCGGTACTGACCATCGTCGGCCGTGGCCTCAAGTATCAAGCCGGGCAGTCCGCCGAGCTTCCAGGGGCCGGCCTGTAAGGGTATCTCGGGTGTGAACCACACCGTCCACCGGCGGCCGTGATAGTCGGTCTCGGCCAGGACACATTCATAGCCGAGAATGGTCTTGGTATCGGGGCCTATTTCCCAGTTCCACTCNTCGGGAGTCTCGNNNTANAAATACTTGTCGAGTCCCACCACGTCATAATANGTGACAGTATTGTCGGCAAGCGAAGTCATGACATAGTATTTACCGTCACGACGCGGTAAGTCGTCCAGATTTCCGCCAAGGTAGGCTGCCGTGGTCATCTCCTGNAATCGGGCTTTACCATTGGGCGTGGAATTGAGCGAGTCGATATACTCGGTCATGGGTGAATAGAATTTAGACNCNACAGCGTTGGCCAGCAGTATGTACTGATTTTTCACGTCGGTCTTACCGTCGCGCATNCTCGGNGTNTGNGCGTCNTANCTGACGGCNATATCGGCCTTGGATTGGGCGGCAGCAGCTATCGCCACGATGCCACACGCAAGATATGTGAGTATACGTTTCATTTCATTTTGTAGTCGGGTTCGATACTGTGTTTGAGGCCGTCATACTTGGGCACCTCGATTTTGTTGCCGTCGTCGTCAACCGCATAGGTTACCACTTGCTGACCCTGGGCATTCATTATGTTGNCATAATTGTTAGCGTAATATTCGGCATTCTCAAGTGCCTTTTTGCGGTCGACNTTANTGTAGTCCNCGANCATATACATNGGNGTCATCAGTCGGTCGGTCTCCTCGAGCCCNGTCGCNGTGAACGCGAAGCCGCCNTCGGCCTCGGCCCGGAGAATAAGGCCGGGNAGTGAGCGCAGTTTCCACGGGCCGAACGGCATCGGAATGTCGAGCGTGAACCATGCCCGCCAGTGACGNCCGTGATAGTCGGTCTCGGCCATCATGCACTCATANCCGAGGATCGTTGCGGTAGAGTCTTCAACTATGCTCCACTCCATTTCGCCCAAAGGCTCGGTATAATATCCGAGGTCTTCGCCAAACTTGCCGTAAGTGGTGACCGTCTCNTCGGCAAGNNNGGTNAAAACGTATGTNTANACCTTTTTANCAGGGCCNTTNGTGAGATCCCANGACATCGTGCCGTCGGGCTCAACAGTCATGCAAGTCTTTTTGAGAATCTCCATGTACTGAGCCTTACCCTCGGGGGTAGATTTCAGTGAGTCGACCCAGAGGCTGATGTCGTTGAAAAACTTAGCCTCGACGGGCGATACAAGCAACGACCGCTTNGATGTGACCGATTTTCCCATTTTGTTGGGATAAACACAGTCATAGCTGACGNNGATNTCNGCCTTGGNNTGCGCTGCAACCAAAAGCACNACCATGCACATGANCAGGAGGATTGCAATTTTCTTCATTTTCTTAGTGATATTGAGATTAATAACTCGCGGCCGCGCAGCAGTCGGCGNCTCTCGAACGAATTNAGTTGATTATAGGTGATGTAACTGTATGTACGCTTGTCGAATATGTTGTTGAGCGTCGCCGAGAGTTCCAGACGCTTGGAGAGTTTGTAGACGACCTTGGTGTCGAGCAGCAGCACGTCCTTGTAGCTGCCGGCTGTGAGCTCGTCACGGTAGTGCTCGCCGACGACGCGCCACTCCCAGCGCTTGTGGGGNATGAAGTTGAGCAGCAATTCATTCTCCATGCGGCCGAGCCATGAGGCGCGGGTGTCGTTCATGGCCAGACGGCTCGCCCCGTAGTCGACACGGTAGTCGAAACTGANCCAGNGCAGCGGCGTGCCGTTGATGCGTGCNCCGACCGACCACGACGTNCCTACCGAATTAACGGCCTGATTCTCGGACANCAGATGTGACTCGTGGCGGTTGAACGAACCGTTGACGTTGACACTGCCGCGCATGAAGTCGAGTGTCTTGCCGATGTTGCCTTGGGTCATGAGNGTGCGGCCGTCACTACGGGCAGAGGCGTAGGAATTGACCACATAATCGCCATAAAGTTGCTGTGCCATCGTGAACGGCGAGTGAGTCCATGAGTGCAGGGCGAGAGCGTTGGCGAAGAGTCCGCGACGGGTGTGCTTATACGACAGGTTGGCCGAGAGNCTGCGCGATGTCGTGTTGTAAAACTCGTCGACTCCGCAGCTGAACGACCGATAGCTTGTCATCACGAGTGCGGGATGTATCAGGCTCAGATCCATAGGCGAACGGCCTGTCGATCCGCGCAAGTTGGCCGAGAANCNGTTGTTTGGTTTCCAGTTAAAGCTCAGTGACGGCGAGAAGTAGCCCTCGCTGTGGTTGGCGATAGCCTTGTCGAACGTGTAGCGTGCNAAACTGACAGGCAGATTGAGGGTAATGTTGACCCGTCGCATCCAATACTCGAGCTTGGGGGTGGCATAGACGGTAAACGAGTTGGTGTTCACCACATTGGTAGTCACACCCGGTATCGCCTCGGGCAACTCGGGCAGCNCGGTNTCGAGCGAGCGCAGGTAGNCNTTNAGACCNCCCTCGAGNCTGACGGTNANGCCCTTGAACGCAAAGGCATAGGCGGCGCTCTCGTGGGTGTAGAAGGCGTGGTCGCTGACGNGCTGGCNCATGAANNNNTCGGCAAGTGTCACCGACAGCGTCTGGGGCAGTGACTCCCACTCGTTGGTGCTCGTGAACGTGACGAGGTGGTTNCCGTTGAAACGTTTGATTAGCTTGAAGTCGTTTGCGACGTGGTAGTCGGGCAGCGATGCCGACTGAGTGTTGGGCAGCGAGCCGGTGACACCGAGGCTCACGTCGTCCCAGTCGATGTTGGTTTTCAACGTGTTGTTGACGAACGCNGTCTTTTGATTCAATTCGTAGATAAACCGCCCTGACAGCGCATGCGANCGGTCACGGCCGCTGCGGTTCTCGGTAACGACTCGGTCGCCGTCGGGCAGGAAGTAGGTGGTGACNTTGGTGGCGTCGGCCGTCACGTGGTTGAACGAGTAGTCGACCTGTGTCTTGAACTCACCGTTTTTGAGTTTCCACAGGCTGTTGGTCGAGACCATAGCCGAACGGTTGAACAGCGTGCGCTTCTCGCTGAGTGCAGGCACGTCGGGNAGCGACACACCGACATATCGGCGCAATGAGGTGCCGCGGCGCGAGGCNAANAAGTCGGTGGTCTGAGCCNACAGGTCATTGCCCGTGTTGTTGGTCTTCAGGGTAGTGATGTTCTGGAANCCGGGCATCACGGCCATAGCGAACAGCTCGCCGTCCCACACNGCCCCGNCNGGCTGNCATGACCAACCGCCNCCGGCATCGCCGTGAAACGACCANGTGGCTTTGGCCTTGTTCTTGAGTTTCAGATTGATGGCGGCNTTNTCGGAGAACGATATGCCCGACAGAACCTGCATGGGCTGNTGATTTTCCATCACCTCGACGGCGCCGACATCGTCGTGGCTGATGCCGTTGGTNGCGANGCCATANTTGCCGCCAAGCAGGTCTGAGCCCTCGATGTAAAACTTGTTGATGTCCTCGCCCTGATACTGAATCTTGCCCGACTTCTCGACATTGATACCGGGCATGCGTTTGAGCACGTCGCCNATCGTGCGATCCTGTTCCTGAGCGAAAGTACCGACGTTGTAGGTTATCGTGTCNCCCTGTTCGCGTATGCGGTCGGCCTTGACGGTCACCTCCTTGAGNAGCGTGGTACCCGGNTCGAGCCTGACGGTCAACGGGAACGACACGCTGTCAAGCGGNAGNGACTGNCTGGCATAGCTCATCATCGACACCTCNAGGCGGCANNCGNCNACTGACGNNAACGACATNGNGAACTCNCCCCTACCCTTTGTCGTGGCGAACTTCTTGATTTTGCCGTCGGCACCCTTGANNATGACCGACGCGCCGTTGAGCNCATCGCCGCTCTCNCCGTCGACCACCACNCCGGTCACATCGACCTGTGCCACGGCCGCGACCGCAACAAACAAGCACATCATTATATATGCAACAAAGCGTTTCATCAACATGAATTCTGAATATTCGGCGTAAANGTACACTATTCACTGAACATAACTCTCAACAAATGTTGAGAGTTAATGAATTTTCACCTCCATTTATGTTAAATATCTATAACCGCATCAATGGTAGTCGGTTTCGAGGAAGTCGATNTCGAGTAGTGNNNGCTCGGGANGNGGTGGCGGCNGGCATGTCGATTTTGCTNCCGTCGGGGGTATTCATTATCATGGCACNCGAATAGGCATCGGCACCCTTGCGGTAGGCAGCNTAGGCTTTGAGCATCTCGATGCGGCNCATTTTGTCGTACTTGTNGGGCTGATATANAGGNTACATGACNGTGTCGCAATTCTCNATGCCNGTGGCAGTGAAACTGTGCTGNCCNGNCGTCTCGGTGGCCTCGAGTATAAGGCCGGNCAGTCCGCANAGCTTCCACGGGCCGTCNGATANCGGAATCTCNGGNGTNAACCANGCNGTCCANTGTCGNCCGTGNTAGTNGGTCTCGGCCATGATGCACTCGTAGCCGAGAATGNTTTTGGTCGAGTCACCCACTGTCCATTCGATTTCATCAAACGGCTCGGTATAGCGGCCCCGCTCCATCAGTCCGTAAGCATCATAGACGGTCGTCACCCTGTCGGCNAACGACTTAAAGACATACAGGTAGCCCTTGTAGCGCGGTATGGCCGAGTCATCGCCGCTCTCGGCCCACTTATCGAGACCTATGGTCATGAGCTGACTGCTTAACCGNCGGCCCTGAGGTGTCGAGTCGAGCGAATCGAGATACTCGTTGTTGTAATTGTAGTATTTTGACTCNCGGGNATTGGCGAGCAACGTATANCTGTGGTCACGACCGAATACCTCGCCGTCGCGGCGCTGNGAGAGGTGGTGATAGTTNTAGCTCACCTTGACGTCNGCTCGCGGGTAATCTTTCTTGCGTGCCTGACAGGTGACGGCGANNCCGANNACCGATAGCAATAATATGATGTGTCTGAGACGGAACATTTGTGANAATCTAAGATATTCAGGCACAAATGTAGTAATTTAATCAGTTTATGAGCAATTTAAATTCATAAAATTCACTAATCGGCGTGATTTTTCAACATTTGTTGATTTTGAGACACANGTTAATATAAAAANGNAACGCCGGGGTGACTGGTTGAGGTCGCCCCGGCGTNGGTTNTCANTGTTGGTTGNATAAGCTATCAGAAAAGCTTCTCGGGATAGGTGCCGTCCTTGTGGAGCTCGGCAAACTTGGCTACCACGCCGTCGCGGTCGGCNGCATAGGTGACGCCAAACCACTTGCTGGTNGTGTCGAGCACTTTGACTGTGGCCTCGCCGCTGTTGATGAGNGTGTCAATGCACAGGGGAATGAAGAACTCGGCCTTGGGGGTGTTGATGTCCTTGTCAAGGAACTTCTTGAACTCGCGCTCGCTGTAGTCGAAGTAGTCGGGTGTGAAGCCCCACAGGTTCATCGACACGGGTGTGGTGGGCTCGAGGGTCTGCTCGACGCCGTTCTCGTCGGTGAACACGATGTTGTGGTCTTTGTCGTAGCTGATGGCNGTGCGCTCTACNACCGAGGTGAGCAGGCCGTCCTTGGTCGAGCATACGCCGCGTGCTACNGAGCCGTTCTCGGTCATGGTGTTGCCTACGCGGAAGCCTACCATGCAGTAGTCGCCCTTCTTGTCGCGGGGACGCTGAAGCTCTTTGGCGATAACCTCGAAGGCGTCACGGCCATAGAAGTCGTCGGCGTTGATGACGGCAAAGGGCTCGTTGATGACGTCCTTNCCCATGAGCACNGCGTGNTTGGTACCCCATGGTTTGGTGCGGTCGGCGGGGCAGGTGTAGCCCTCGGGGAGCTTGTCGGTGGCCTGGAACACTACCTCGACGGGTATGTGGCCTTCATATTTTGACAGGATTTTNTCGCGGAAGTCCTGCTCGAAGTCTTTNCGGATTACGAATACTACTTTGCCGAAGCCGCTCTTGATGGCNTCATAGATAGAGTAGTCCATGATGGTCTCTCCGTTGGGGCCCAGTGGGTCGAGCTGCTTGAGGCCGCCATAACGGCTGCCCATGCCGGCTGCTAATACAAATAATGTGGGTTTCATTTTTGTTTGTTGTTACTATTTAAAGGTAAATGTGATGGTTTCCTTGTACTGTTGACCCGGGCGGAGAACAGGAGAGGGGAATCCGGGCTTGTTGGGAGAGTCGGGGAAGTTCTGGCACTCGAGCGCTATGGCGGCATAGTCGTGATAGACGGCGCCGTCCTTGCCTGCGGGGCAGCCCTCGAGCCAGTTGCCGCCATAGACCTGTATGCCGGGCTGGGTGCTCGACACCATGACCGAGCGGCCCGACTTGTCGTCGGCGAGCGTGGCCACGTGTTGCAGACGGCCTTTCTCGTAGCCGTCAATGACCCAGCAGTGGTCGTAGCCCTTGCCTATCTTGAGNGCCTCAAAGGGGGCGTACATGTGACGTCCTACGGGCTTGAGCTCGGTGAAGTCCATCGGGGTGTCCTTGACGGGGGCNAGCTCGCCGGTGGGTATGGCGGTCTCGTCGGTNGGCAGGTAGCGCGANGCGTTGAGCCACAGNTTGTGGCCTGTCATCGAGCCGGTGCCGTGTCCGGCGAGGTTGAAGTACACNTGNTTGGTGAGGTTGATGACGGTGGGGGCGTCGGTCTCGGCCTCGAGCGTTAGGCTCAAGGTGTTGTCATCGCTCCAGGTGTAGGTNGCCTTGACGTTGAGATTGCCGGGATAGCCCTCGTAGCCGTCGGGACTGAAGAGGGTGAACACGACTGTCGACTCGCCCTCGGTGGCCGAGTCCCACAGTTGGTTCTGGAAGCCCTCGGGGCCGCCGTGCAGGGCGTTGGGGCCGTTGTTGATGGCGAGGTTATAGGTCTGACCGTCGAGCTCGAANGTNCCGTTGGCTATGCGGTTGGCAAATCGGCCCGGTACCTTGCCGGCACAGGGGCCGTCGGCGAGATAGTCGGCGGGGTCGGCATATCCGAGCACCACGTCGGCNAGCTTGCCGTCGCGGTCGGGCACTATGANGCTGACGATGCCGGCTCCGAGCGACGACAGGGTCACTGACGCGCCGGTGGCGTTGGTTATGGTATAGAGAGTGATGTCACCCTTGGGCGACGCCACTCTCCTGGTCTCGATTTTCATATCGTTTACTCACACTTGCGGGCACCGTCCGAGATGACAACGTCGATGACAACGGGCTGGTGACCATATTTCTCGTTAAACTTAGTCTTGGCNGTGGTGATGAACTTGTCGTAGAGCTCGTCCTTGACAAGGTTGATGGTGCAGCCGCCGAAGCCGCCGCCCATGATGCGCGAGCCGGTGACACCACANTCCTTGGCGATNTCGTTNAGGTAGTCGAGNTCCTCGCACGATACCTCGTAGTCCTTAGACAGGCCCTCGTGGGTCTCGTACATCTTCTGGCCTACNGTCTCGTAGTCGCCCTTGACGAGAGCGTCACACACGGCGAGCACNCGGTCTTTCTCGCCGATGACGTAGCGGGCACGCATGTANTCNTCGGCAGTGATGTCGCTCTTGATCTTGTCGAGGTCGNCCATTGTGGCGTCGCGCAGGGTGTCGATGCCCAGACGGGCGGCAACNCGCTCGCACGACTGGCGGCGCTTGTTGTAGGGCGAGTCTTTGAGCTCGTGTTTAACGCGCGAGTCAATGAGCACGAGTTTNTAGCCCTCGGGGTTGAAGGGGAAGTATTCGTGCTCGAGCGAGCGGCAGTCGAGGCGCATNAGGTTGCCCTTCTTGCCGAACACCGATGCGAACTGGTCCATGATGCCGCAGTTGACGCCACAGTAGTTGTGCTCGGTCGACTGACCTATCTTGGCAAGCTCGAACTTGTCGATGCTGTTGTCGTTGAACATGTCGTTGAGGGCGAAGGCGAAGCAGCTCTCGAGAGCGGCCGACGATGACAGGCCGGCGCCTAAGGGTACATTGCCGGCAAACACGGCNTCAAAGCCTTTGACCTTGCCNCCACGCTTGAGTATCTCGCGGCACACGCCNAAGATGTAACGTGCCCATGACTGCGAGGGAGCGTCCTCCTCGTTCAGGCCAAACTCGGCATACTCCTTAATATCTATAGAATATACGCGNACGGTNTCNGTGCCGTTGGGTGCTATCTCGGCCATGATGACCTTGTCGATGGCTCCNGGGAACACGAAGCCGCCGTTGTAGTCGGTGTGNTCGCCTATGAGGTTAATACGTCCGGCCGATGCGTACATTGTNCCNTCGATGCCGAATCTGTCNTTGAATTCTTTCTTAATCTTAGCTTCCATAACTTCGATTTAAAGTGGGTTGAATTATTTAGTTNATTGGGTTNATATATGATGCAAATTTAATCATTCTAATTCAACCATTCAAATATTTTACTATCTTTGTACGTATGATGGATAAATTTGCACAGGTTCTTGTTCCGTTACCCCTCAATGCGACGTTCACATACCGCATTCCGCCNCACCTGGCCGACGCCGTGCGTCCNGGCCACAGGGTCATCGTACCGTTCGGCTCGAAGAAGTTCTATACCGGCATCGTCGTGGCNCTGGTGCCGTCNGCTCCCGAGGGGTTTGACATCAAAGACATATCGTATGCCATCGACACCAAGCCTGTCGTGCGNCACCCCCAGCTCAAACTGTGGGAGTGGATTGCCGACTACTACCTGTGTGCCGAGGGCGAGGTGTTCAAGGCCGCCATTCCGGCCGGNCTGAAGCTCGAGAGCGAGACATTTGTCGAGATNAANCCCGACTTTGAGCTCGACGACACTACCCGACTGTCTGAGCGCGAGGCCATNGTGTACCAGACGCTCGACCACGAGGGNGNGCTGAACATTGCCGCCATAGCGTCAAAGACAGGGCTGAAGAANCTGCACTCGACCGTCAACGCGCTGATTGAGCGCGGCGTCGTTATCGTGTCTGAAAAGCTCATCGAGCGCTACCGCCCCAAGCGCGAGCTGTATGTCNGCCCNACATTCACACGNGACGAGATGCCGNCGGCATTTGAGCGTGTCAAGGGTGCCCGCAAGCAGGAGACACTGCTNCTGGCGCTGATCGAGATGACTCAGAAGCCCGATAGCCGCACGTTCGGCGAGATACCGCGCGCCACACTGCTCGAGCGTGCCGACTGCACGCCGGCGGTNCTCAAGGCGCTNGTCGACAAGGAGATTGCCACGGTGTTCAAAAAGGAGATTAACCGCTTNGCCTATGACGGNGCGCCCACCATCGCCCTGCCGCGGTTGTCGGCCCCGCAGGCCGAGGCTCTCGACAGCATACACCGNTCGTGGCTCGAGCATGACATCACGCTGCTGCACGGTGTCACGTCGTCGGGCAAGACCGAGGTCTACCAGCACCTCATAGCCGACGTCATGAGGCGCGGCCGCCAGGCGCTGTTCCTGGTGCCCGAGATAGCACTCACCACCCAGCTCACACGGCGCCTGCAGGCGGTGTTCGGCGACAGCGTCATTGTCTACCACTCGAAGTTCTCAGACAACGAGCGTGTCGACATCTGGCGCCGCCTGCTCGACACCACGTCGCCCTGCGTCGTCATCGGTGCCAGGTCNTCAATCTTCCTGCCGTTCGCCTCGCTGGGGCTCGTAATCATCGACGAGGAGCACGAGCAGAGCTACAAGCAGTTTGACCCCGCACCACGCTACAACGCGCGCGACGCCGCCATAGTGCTCGCCTCGATGCACGGCGCCAAGANACTGCTNGGCTCGGCCACACCGTCGATCGAGACCTACTATAAGGCCACTACGGGCAAGTTTGGCCTCGTGTCGCTGACCGANCGATATGGCAGCGCNCCGCTGCCCACGGTCACGATTACCGACATGAAGCGTCAGCGTGCCGCCAAACGCACATCGGGCACGTTCGCCCTCGACACCGTCGCGGCTACCCGCGAGGCGCTNGAGCAGGGTCACCAGGCCATACTGTTCCAGCCCCGNCGCGGATTTTCGCCCCTGGCCCGGTGCCGACAGTGTGCNTGGACGCCGCNCTGCTCGCGATGTGACGTGCCGCTGACCTACCACCGCGACATCAACCAGCTNGTNTGCCACTACTGTGGCAGCATGACCGCGCTGCCNCGCACGTGNCCGCAGTGTCACGAGCCGGCCATCGAGACCCTGGGCTACGGCACCGAGCGCGTCGAGGAGGAGGTTGCCGCACTGTTCCCGGGACATGCGATAGCCCGACTCGACCTCGACTCAACCCGCAACAAGTTGTCATACCTTAATATAATAAACGACTTCTCGAGTCAGAAGTCGCGCATTCTCGTAGGCACCCAGATGGTCACCAAGGGCCTCGACTTCGGCAACGTGTCGATAGTGGCCGTGCTCAACGCCGACTCGCTCATCAACTTTCCCGACTTCAGAGCCGGCGAACGCGCCTTCAACACCCTGCAGCAGGTGGCAGGCCGCGCCGGGCGCCGCGAGGACACCGAGGGACACGTCATCATACAGACCTCGATGCCCGAGCACCCCATCTTCGGCTACCTGACCGCGAACGACTACCTCGGGTTCTATGACTACGAGCTCGCGCAGCGCCGCCAATACTTCTACCCACCCTTCTCGCGTATTATATATGTGTACCTCAAACACCGCGACAAGGCCACCATACAGCGCGTAGCCACGGCCTACACCGACCGCCTCCGAATGATATTCGGCAACCGCGTCTACGGCCCCGAGCGACCCGCCATCGAGCGCATCAACAACTGGTACATACGCAAGATTATGCTCAAAGTCGAGGTCGACGCCTCGATGAAGCACGTCAAGACCCTGCTGAAAAAACTCTACGACGACCTGTACCAAGACCCCACCCTGCGCGGCGTGGCGCTGTACTATGACGTCGACCCGATGTAGCGCCGCCCGACAGCCCAAAACAGGTCAAAAAAAAATTACATTATTAAACAGCTGTACGACAAAACAATAGCCAACAAAGTGAAATTTTATTCAAAAAAAACTTGTCGAAACGCTTGCAGATTCAAAAAAAGTGCGTACCTTTGCAGTGCAAATGAGAAAAACGAGATCATTTAAATAATGCGAAAATAGCTCAGTTGGTAGAGCACAACCTTGCCAAGGTTGGGGTCGCGGGTTCGAGTCCCGTTTTTCGCT